>JBMOPL010000015.1:0-82794 GCA_049323535.1 Spirochaetota bacterium
TATCTGAAATGGTACAACAGGCGACGCCCTCACTGGTCATTGAACGGTTTGACACCCCATGAGCGGTTCTATGGCATCCGGCTGGCAAAGATTGCTTAGGTGTACGATATCTCCCCGGACTCTACATCGCCCGACTCGAGATAGTCGTAGAGACGCTGAAATGCCGCGACGTTCAGTTCATCAGCCCGCAGCGCCAGCAGGGGCTGCAATTCGTCGGGCGCGCTGGCGAGTCTCTCGGGCCAGGCTGCAGTTTCTGCCTGCTCTGGCCAAAACGGGTTTTTGCGCAGGGCGCTCGCCAGGGTTTTGCGCTTACCCCAGAAAGCAGCCTTAAGCAGAGCACGCAGGTGTGGTCGGCTCAAGGTGGTGGTGCGTTCGAAACCCAGTATCGCCGCATCGACATTGGGCACTGGAAAAAAGCTGTTGCGCGAGATCTTACCGGCCATAAAAAGTTTACCCTGTGCTCCCAGGGCTATCGCGAGCGAAGATCCTTTGCCGCTCGCGATGCGTTCAGCAACTTCGAGCTGAATTCCGAACAGCCCGTGCGTGATCCGTGGGCAATCGACAATCAGGCGCAGCAAAATTTCTGATGTCACGTAGAAGGGCAGGTTGCCGACTGCCGCTGTAGCGGTTTGAAAATCGGGGGAGTTCAGGTCGAATTCGAGCACGTCGCCCTCATGCACCTGCACGCGTTCATCGGCGGAAAATTTTTCTTTCAGGCGGGCTGCCAGCGTCCGGTCTTTCTCGACCAGGATCATCCGGTGGCCGCGCGCAAGGAATACTTCAGTCCAGGCACCGAGTCCCGGGCCGATCTCCAGTATCACCCCCCCTGAAGGAATGTGGGCAGCAGCGTTTTCCACCGAATGAACATCGACCTGGAAATTCTGCCCCAGCTGTTTCAGAGGTGAAATGCCAAGTTCTTTGAGCAGTTTGGAGGGGTGGAGCATTTATTGCGATTTGCCCTTCGACGGGCTCAGGGCGACCGGCGAGTGTCACGCTGAGCTTGTCGAAGCGTGACTCCGGCAAAAAATTACATGAGGCTCTTCATTTGTGAAAGACGACCGCGCAGGCGCATGATTGCCTTGGTATGCAGCTGCGAAACGCGCGATTCGGTGACTTCGAGCACTTCACCGATTTCTTTCAGCGTCAGGTCTTCATAGTAATAGAGGACGATAACTTTCTTCTCGCGGTCGGGCAGCTTCTTGATGCACTCGACAATCATGTTCTTGATTTCTTCGCGCTCGACGATGGTGTCCGGGTTCAGCGCTTCAGGTGATTCAAGCGTGTCCACGAAGACCATTTCTTCATTCTCATCATTGCCGTGCCAGACGTCGTTCAGCGAGATGAGTGAGGTCCCCGAGATCTTTGACATCAGATCGTGGAACTCGTCCAGGTCGATATCGAGTTCGTGCGCAATTTCCTCGTCTTCGGCAGTGCGGCCCATGCGGTTTTCGAGCTCGAGAATGATTTTCTCCACCTGTTTTGCCTTCTGGCGAATCGAGCGCGGAATCCAGTCGACGTTGCGCAGCTCGTCAAAGATGCCACCGCGCACGCGCGTCATGGCATAGGTCTTAAATTTCACCTCTTTCGACGGGTCATATTTTTCGATCGCATCGAGCAGGCCAAAAGTGCCATAGCTTACCAGGTCATCGAATTCGACGTTGTGGGGCATGCCGACCGCGACTTTACCGGCGACATATTTGACGAGCGGGGCATATTTTTTGATGAAATACTCGCGGAGCTTCGGCTCCCGGGCCCTTTTGTACTCTTCCCAAAGAACTTGCTCATCGGTTTCATCATATTTCTTGGGATCAATGGGCATTATGTCACCCGTGCTTCGCCGGCCACAGGTGCGTCAAGTGTTTTCGCTCAGGAATGAGCAAATCTCATGGTTCAAATGGCGCTATGTGCATCGCACAGAGAATCACAACCGCATAAGATCGAGTAGCTTGAAGCCGTCGGGTAGTTGAGATAGGGTAGCGACGGCTCCCATCATTGCCCCCGCAACGCCGGGTGACGAAACATCTGCCCCCGTCAGGTACAGGTTCTCAAAAGGAGACACCGGGTTGCACCACGGGGCTTCAGAGGCGATGAACCTGTCGGGAGTACAGGCGACACCGTAAATGCTGCCGCGCGGGTGACTGGCGAAGTGTTCGGTTGTAATCGGCGTCGAGAGTTCGCTGTAATCGACGAGCGCACGAAAGCCCGGATACCGGGCCTCGATGAACTGCAACAGGGACTCGGTGATAGAGTCCTTGAGGCGGCGGTATTCTTCATCGCGTTTGCGCCACGGCTGGTGTTTCCAGCGCTCAAAAAATCCGTAATCGGTGAAGGCAATGACCTCTGCGGTATGGTCTTTAGCCTCCGCATTCTTCAGCGAAGGAAACGACAGGTATGCACCCGCTGCTTTGCCGTTCTGTATCCAGGTTTCACCCTCGCGAAAGTTGGCATCGTGGTCGTACGATGAATAGATCCAGTGGTTTTCCCCGCCGAAACCGAGCTGCCGCGGGTCTCCGTTGAGTCCCAGGTAGAGCGTGACATTGCTGACGACAGGATGCTTGCGGTAAAACGCTTCGAGTTTTTCTGCGAAAGGTACGGGCTTATCCTTGAGCAGCCGGAGATAAGTATTGTACGCTCCGGCATCGGAAATAATCTTCTTACCGTAAAACGTATGTTCTGATTTTTCGCTCCCACGCAGTGCCTGCGCCTTTACGCCAATGGCACGCCCGTTTTCAACCAGGACCTCTGTAACTTCGTGGGAGGTCTTGACGCTGCTGCCGGTCTTTTCGAGAAAAGGAACGATGCTCTCGAAGATACGGTGCGAACCGCCCAGTGGGTAGTAGCCGCCGTGAAAGTAGTGCTGTGCCACTGCTGCGTGTATGATAAAGGACGCCTGTGCGGGTGGCAGACCGTAGTTGCCCCACTGAGAAAGCAGCAGCGCTTTGAGCCTCTTGTCGATGATGCGCGTGTCGAGGTATTCACCCACGCTGTGGCGCGGGTTGAAGCCTTCTTTCTGCGCAAAGGCCTCGTCGAGATGGTCGGTAAAGGGCGCCCGGCCGCGTATCGAGACGTGGCGGCCAAACCAGGTATTCACCTTGCGGATATCGTCGATGTATTTGCGTATCGCCGCTTCTTCTGCGGGGAAAAGTTGCACCAGGTCTGCGACGAATTTACCAGGGTTGTCTTGGACGGGAAAAGTGAAATGGCCATTGCCTTTGCCGTCGAGATCCGGGTAAACAAACTTCTCAAAAACAGCCGGCATCTTCTGCCAGCGCAGTGCATGACCCGAGAGCAGGTCGAACAGCTTACGCAGTATCGAACCCTCCTGCAGGTCACCGATGTAGTGAATACCGACGTCCCAGAAGAAACGGTTCTTGCGCTTGAAGGTGTGCGTGAAGCCGCCGGGAGTGAAGTGCTTTTCAAGAATCAGGACACGTTCGTTACGAAATTGCGCCAGCAGAGAGGCGCACAGAATCGTACCGATGCCCGAGCCGATGAAGATGGTATCGTAAATTTCAGCGGAGCCGGGATTTTCGTCTCCGCTGTGCATATCATCAGAAAAGGAAGTTCAAGCTCACGATGTGCGAGTGGATGCTCTTGGCGTCCTTTTCCAGGTACGCTGCGCCTGGTGCGAAATAGCCGTAAGCGTAGAAAAACTTCAGGTCGCTGCGGATATCCCAGACTGTCTGGATATCGAGACCGCTGCCGACATCGGCCTTGTTCACCGTTGCATCGACGTCTGAAATGCCGCGTTCTGCATTGCCTTTGCGGTAGAGCGTATATTTCACTGCGATCATCAGGTTGCGACCCCAGTAATAATGGTGCAGGGGGCGAAATTGCGCCCCGACACGAATCACATGCAGGTTGGCCAGCTTCGGTTTGAGCGCGAGACCCGCCGAATAAACGCCGAAACTGTAAAAATTGTTGTCCACATCGCTTGTGCTTTCCTGCGCAGGGTTATTGGGCGAAGCGCTTTGCGCGTCACGGCCGGTCGCATAAGCGTACTGGGCAACAAGGCCCGGTTTTAACAGTTTTTCGAAGTAGGGTAGCGAGTAGTTGAGGTCGGCAGTAACTGCCCAGGCGTTTATCGAAATCTGTTCGTTATTGCTGACATTTGTAGTCGTGTTTTTCTTATAGGTTTTGCCCTGCTGCAGTACGCCCTCGGCCAGGTACCGCAGGCGAGGTGTTGCGATAAAACCCTGCAATCCTGCACCCATATAAAGCGGATCAAAGGCAAAAATCCGACCCTGGTTTGACCCGGTAATACCCGGGTCGCGGCTCATGTCTCGCGAGTACAATGCCATCAGGTAAAGATTCGAACCATAGAGTGATGCTGACTGGATTTCAGTACCAATAAAGAAGCGGCGGCCGGGATCCGGTACTGCCGCGTCAATCGGACGGCCGGGAACAATGTCAAAGGCGCCCTTGAGTGCCACATCGCCGTTGGTTGCGCAACCTGAGATCGAAATAGTACAGCCGCCATACTGTCCGGAGTAGAGAGCCAGGGCCTTTACCTGCAAGTACTTAAAGTTACCGGTGTACTCGGCACCATCGGCGAAGTTGGCGAACAGCAGACCCCGACCCATACGGTAGAATGACCGTCCTGCCGTCACCTTGTGCTGGTCAAAATCAAGTTCCGCGTTCAGAAGTTCAACGCTGTATTCAGCGGTGCTCACCACAGAGCCATTCTTCCTGGCGTCTTCGCTGAGGCTCGGGTTGTTCTTGTAGGTGATACGGCCGCGCACGTTGAAGACGTGCTGCTCGTTCCACATATATTTCAGGTAAGGACGGTAGTTTCCAAGGAATAGCCCCGAGCGCAGGTCATTGATTTTCTGTGTGCTGCCTTCCTGCAGCGGGACCTGCTTTTCGTTGATCAGTGTGTTGGAAGCTGAGACACCGTACTGGAAGCTGTGCGGGTTGCGGTAACCTTCGGTCTTTTCCAGTGGTTTCATTTCTGAAAGCGGGACAAATTTGTCATCGTCCGGATCGGCCTGCGCAACAAGAGCTCCGGAAAATGCAGTGAATAGAAAGGAAGCGGCGACAATCGCCGCCGTAAATTTTTTTCTGGTCATGAAAGGATTCCTGGGAAGTCGTCAAAGTTTTTCGAAAGTCACCGATCCATTGAGGAAATCAAGAAAGTTCAGGAAGTCGACAAACTCCATAAAGTCCGCAAAGTCATCAGGGTTATTCGAGAACAGGAAGTCGCCTGCAAACATTGCCATTTCAGATTCATTCATGGTTGCAGCTTCCTGCGCGGTCATCGTCACCGTGTTGTCCCGTGACTCGAGCTGGTCCGGGCGCATCATCTGGTTGCCGGTAATCTGCGTACCACCACCTTGTGGAACACGAATCTGCTGGCCGAAGCGGTTGTTGACATCCATGCTATGCTCGTTCATTCTGATGTTTGTCGACATACCATTGCTGATGTCGGTATTCGAACCGCGCACACCCGCAACCACGGTGGGAGTTCGGACGCGGAAATGGTTGCGCACGTTCGCGTCATTGACTTTCGCGATATCGGCATTCATGCGCCCGACACGCAGGCTCATATTGGTCTGTGTGCCGTAAGAGCCGGCTGTGTACTGGTCGAGAGCTGCGAGTGTACCTGGCTTCAGTGTCACCTTGGTGCCGTTCGGAAACAGCAGTGTTGCCTTTCCGGTTGGGCTGGTCTGTAGTTCTGTGTTGGCGGTCAGCGGTGTACCGATTTTGGCGTTCTGCCACTTGCCGCCTTTTTCGCGGTACTGCACAAGCCCCGCAATCGATTCAAATTTTGCCACAGTTTTGGCGTGAATATCGGCCAGGGCCGCGAGCGCCAAAAAGGTGAGCAGGGTTGTCTTAATGGTAATTGTTTTCATTTTATTTCTCCTCTTTTTGCCATTCGCTGCGTTTGGTCACGAATTCTTCGGCATCGGTCATAATTGCGAGTAGTTGATCGCCCGACATCTTTTGTGCGGACGTCGACTTGCCGGGCATGATGCCTGCTTCCTGAACGTCGCGCAGTGCGTAACGTTCCCAGCCGGTCAGCCAGTAAAGCCAGCCCTGTTCGGGTTCGTAGACCTTCATCAGGGCAAAAGCCAGCGTGCCGCGGTCGAGCTCTTCATCGCCCTCATGTTCTTTCTGCAGCAGGCCAAGTTCACGGACGCGCTCAAGTCTTTTTGCCTGAGAAGCAAATTTTGCATATTCGCCGCGGTACATCAGCAACAGATCTGCGAGATCCTGCACCGTTGTCACGGGCCGGTTCTGGATTGCCCGGTAAGCTTCCATTTCATCGGTGATGTTTGCCTGGCCGGCTTTTTCGTTTGCTGAAACCTGGAAACCAGCCATGAGCAGGAAAAACGCGAAAAGCAAGAGGCGGGGGCGCATAGGGCAGTGGATGCTCTGATTTTCTGCCTGTCAAGGAATTTCATAACGCATTGACGGCGTGTCCAAATTCTCTGAAATGATGCGGGGCTTGGCCCCAAAACAGTTCATAGAGTTTTCGGGGGTTTAGCTCAGTTGGGAGAGCGTCACAATGGCATTGTGAAGGTCAGGGGTTCAACTCCCCTAACCTCCAAAAGAGAATATGCAGATATCCGACCGGCACTACAACGAACCGATTCAGGATCACACCCTGCGCGTCGCGGTGATCACCGCGCTATTTAATGAAGAAATAACAACAGCCCTGGAAAAAGGTGCACTCGAGCAGCTGGCTGCGTTAGCCGTCGACACGGGCCGCATCCAGGTGGTGCGCGTTCCGGGTGCGTGGGAGCTCCCCTATGCTGCAGGGAGGCTTTTCAAAGAAAACCGGGCCGATGCCGTTATCGCATGTGGATGCGTGATTCGGGGTGAAACCAGTCATTATGATATTGTTGCGGGTGAAAGTGCCTCTGGACTCATGCGTGTTTCCCTGGATTTTTCACGACCCGTAATGAATGCAGTCCTGACCGTCGAGAACACGGCGCAGGCGCAGGCGCGCTGCGTTGCGGGGCCGGCAAACAAAGGTGCCGAGGCTGCGCGTTCGCTGGTTGAGCTGGTCAACGCGTTTTCCGGGGCGCGCTAGCATGGCCAAGTCGATCAGGCAGCACCGCCACAAGGCGCGCATTCTCGCGATGCAGGCACTGTTCCAGTATGACACGCGCGGGGCAGAAAGGCCCACGCTCGAACAGCTCCTTTCTTTTAACTGGATGGATTACGCTGTTCCGGCTGAAGAGCAGGAATTCGCGCGGTCCATCATCAGGCAAACCATTGAGCACATAGAAGAGATCGATGCGCAGATTACCGAGCGACTGGTCGGTTGGGAATTCTCCCGGCTTTCGCCGGTGAACCGGGCGATCCTGCGTACCGGCGTAGCGCAATTGAAATACCTGGCGCAGGACGCCGATGCTCCTGTCGTCATCGACGAGTGTATACAGCTGTCGCGCAAGTACGACGACGTGCAGTCAGCGGCGTTCGTCAATGGCATACTCGACAGCGTGCAGCGTGGTGCCGCACCGGGATCCGGTGTTCCGGCGAAAATCCCGGTGCTGAAAGAAAAAATCCGCCTCAAAAAGCCGGTCGTCAAAAAGTCAAATCTAAAGTAACCGTCGTTTTTTCGAGACGCGGCTCGGGGAAAATAGTGCAGAAATAGCGAATACCCTTTTCGCGGCAGACATCTTCGAGGTACGAATTGTATAATAGTCCCAGGCCGGCACCCAGCTTGCCGGTTTCGCCGCTGTCTTCGTAAAAATCAGACAGGGAAATTCCTGAGGTGTCGGTCTTTAGTTTTTTCGCCAGCGAATCGCGCGTACTCTCGTTGATCAGGCCGAAGTTTGAAATGATGATCTTGACGTTATAAATTTTACCTGCGTTCACGCGGTCTGTCTGGAAGTGCCAGGCGATTTCGAGCTGCTGCTTGCTGCGCTCTGCCATAGCGACAACCTGTTCCCGGTGGAGTTTGTTCCGGAGATAGGCGTCGACCTGGTCGCGGCCGGCGAGCTGGTTGCGCACGATCACGCATTCGAGGTGTGCCTTCTCGGCATTCTGTATAAATTCCATCACCAGGTTGCCCGTGTGTACCGCTACCTGCGTGTTATCCAGGTACTGGAAAAACAAGTCGACGTATGCGGCCTCGATCTCTCTTTTCAGGGGTGTCTGGTAAATGATCAGGTACAGGTACCAGATGCGCTTATCTACCCAGCGCACGAATTTTTCGAGGCTGCGCATGCGCACTATCTTGTCTTCTTCGGGCAGGTTCTTATCCGTCGTAATGCGCGTAAGTACCGCGTCGATCATCTCGTGCTCGATGCGTGCAAGAATCGCTTTGTTTTTTGCGAGGAAGTCGTCCATGACCTTCTGTGGAATCGACTTAAAGTCGACTATCGCGTTTTTCGGGTTGCGGCGGTTGTACTCGCGCAAAACAGGCGATTCAATTACCTTCCGTGCCAGAGTAGGGGAAAGCATTTTGTAGAGCATCGCATAGATCACGAGATTGGTCGTGCTGATGATCTGTGGACGCCTGCTGAGAAATTCGCCCGAAGCATAGTAGATCTCGTCAATGTACGAGTTCATGATCATTTTCTGGATCGTCGCGGCATTAAATGCCTGCGAGAACAGGCCGTCGCGTGCCTGTCCACCACGGGCGCTCAGCCGGCGTATAGGTGTCCTGGAAGCCGAGAGCACCTGAAAACCCTCGGCAGAGAGGATAATGTTGGCGGGCAAATCGATGAAACCTTTGGGAATTGTTTTCTGTTCCATGTACTCTACCTGGTGGATATTTTTATCATGATCGACAAGCGTGGCCCGGCACTAGGGTCGCAAACCGCATGGCCTGCATTCGTGTGACCTGTCCGGTGGCTGAGCCTCTGCGAAAAGAAAAAGATTTAGCGATAGCTGCGGCGCGCCCTGTAATTGCTGTTTACGTCAACGGGGCGCACGGCGTTCAGGTCTTCATGCGTGCTCTCTGCCTGCGAAGTGTGCCAGTATTGCTGGTATTCGTGGTATTCTTCATCGCGTGCCAGTCCACGAGCACGACGAATTACACCGGCAAAACCAACCAGCGCAACTTTACGATCGACGCATCAGGCAGCAGTTACGAGGTCACCCTTTTCCCGCGCACGTACAGCGCCCTGGCGGGATCTTCTTTCGGCCTGGTTCTGGTCTCTCCTGTCCTGCTCAGGGACGAGGTACTCTACAACTCGGGAACAAGCTCCGTGATTCCCTGGTTCAATGCGCGTGGCATATCGGTATGGCTCGTTCGTATTCCCCCTCGGGCAAACCTCGAACAGTTTGGCCGCGATACGCTGCCGGTGGTCACTGCCGCGATTCGCAAGAACTCCAACGACGATGCGTGGGTACTGGGGGGAGTCTCACTTGGTGGCCAGGCGATCGCGCACTACCTCGCTGAAGCGCCGCGCAATGCGACAGTCTCGGGTATGCTCGTGAAAGCTGCTTTCTTCCTGGGGACTGGTTTCGACTACAATTACCCTGATTCGTTCGCGCGCCGCCTGGCAGCGGCGCCTGCCGACCTTTGTTCCGGAAAGTTTTGTGAAAATTATATGCCGGGTATGCCGCCGCTGTTGATACAGCCAAAATCGGCGCTTTTTGATACAAAGGGCAAGCCGGTCTGGCGCGATACAATAGATGGAGCGTTGGTGCGTGGCAAAGGTGTCCGGCTGTTTATTGCTGCCGGCAAAATCGATAATGTTGCCCCCTCAGAAGCCGTTTACCGTTTTTATACGCAGGCTTTAGGCGATGAAACCAAGAATTCACCCGAAATGCGTTTTCTTCAGCCCGGGCGCATGAACCGCCACGCAGCGGATTTCAACCATACGATGATGGTTGCCTCTGATGCGCTGGCCTCTGACATTCTGCCGGAAATCGTGCGCTGGATTGATCTCTAGCCGGCGAGCAGCTCTTCTGCCGCGTTTGTCCTGCCCTGTAGTTTTAGAACGCGCGCTACTACCTGCCGCATCCGTTCATCCTGCGGCTCGCGTATGCGCAGCCGGTTCAGGACATCGAGCGCTTTGTCGTATTCGCCCAGTCGTGTGAGTATGGTGCCCAGTGTTTCAATGGCCTGCGTATCGCCCGGGCAGGCGTCGCTGTAGCGGTCAAGGTATTGTGCTGCATCTGCCAGGCGGTCTGACTTGATCGCCAGGTGCGCTAACGCGCGCATCAGGTGCACGTCATCCTGCGAAATTTCGTACGCTCCTGTCAAAAGCTCGCTCGCAGCGGCATAGTTTCTTTCGCGCAACAGGCGGCGCGCTTCGCTGATTTTTTGCCGTATGCCACCGCGCATTTCTGAAGTTTCTTCTTCTGGCTGGTAGCGCAGTGAAATCAGCGAAAAATCGTCAGTGATTTCGCCGGTCTTCTTGCAGGATTCGTATAACGTTTCGAGGCCCCCGTCACTCTGTTCCAGCAGGCGAAGGAACAAGGTTTCATCTTCGTTGATGATGCGTGCACCCGATTCATCGGTGCCGAGCATCAGATCGTCGCGACCGTCGGAACCAACGACGAATGTGTCGCCGGGTCGCAGCTCGCAGGTCTGCACCTTGATACCCATATTGACGCCGAGCGTGCCAAGCTTGCGCAGGGTGAGGCTGTCTTCGACGAAGAAGGCCTTATTGTCGCGCAGGATAGCTGACCACGGGTGTTCCGCGTTGATGAAATAGATAAATCCGCTTTTTTCGTCGGCAAGGCCCATGACGACCGATATGAGCATTGAGCCGTCAAAACTTTCAAAAGTTTTCTGCAGCTCGAGAAACACTGCCTTAAGCCAGCGTTCGGGATAAAGCACCTGCTCCTTGGGGGACAGTTTAGTGCGTTCGACAATGGACTGCATAACCGCACCAAGAACGAGCGACCCCCCTGCGCCCTGCATCGATTTACCCATCGCATCGCCGTTCAGGAAAAGAGTGTAATCCCGGCCTCGCAGGCGAACGCTGTGCGCGAGGCAGATGTCGCCGCCAATTTCGTTGGTCTTGGTCTTAAATTCAAAACTCTTCTTCTGGCGGACAAAAATCTCGACTTTGATTTGCCGGTTATTGGCATAATTGCCGTTGAGGGGTTTCAGTAACAGGGAGGTCAGAAAGTAATCACCGTCCTGCTGGCCTTTCAGCGCGCGCACGTTACCCAGGCTTTCCTGTAGTTCGCGCGTGCGCTCTTCGATTTTCTGCTCGAGATTCGCCTGGTAGTCCTTGATGGTGCGCGCTGCGTCAGAGATACCGGTCGCCACCTTGACGAATTCGCTGTCTATCGATTTGGTGAAAATCAGTCCCGAACCGCCGGTCTTCAAATCGTCCATCGCTCCCTCAATGTCCTTGAGCGCGCTGTAGATCAGGTAGAATATCATGTAGGCCATGAGAATGGCCGCAATTAGCGCCATGAAGGTGAAGACGAGAATCGCCGAAAGATTGTCGCGGTTGTAGTAGACGAGAGTGGCCGCCACATAGACTGTGATCATGAACAACAAAATAAAGAAAGCGAGTTTCAGCCGTACGGTCGTGACGGCGCGGTCGGCGAACGGGATATTCTTTTCGCTCATGATGCGCTTGCATTCGGCGCGCATGGAGCCCGTGGCGATTTCGCCGATGACGAGGCAAAAACCGCCATGGATAAACGAAAACATGATGTCCATAACGACACCCTGGATATAGTGGTATGTTTCAAATTTCACTGACATCTCAGCCGCAATCAGAATGGCGATGAAAATTACCTGTACAGAGAGCACCGCGGTGAATGCATTGGTGAGCGGTATGACAGTCAGCGCACGCAGCAGTTCCTGGTAGTCAGATTCCTTGAGATCGGGCCGTATCTGGAGATCAGGCGTGGCGGTGATAAACCTGTTCACAGCGAGCACCGGACGCGTAAAACCGGGAAATCCCACTTTGTTCAGAATGCCAAACTGTACCGAGTGCCCTATCCAGGCAACCGCTGCACCCCCTGCGATAGTCCAGAGCATCAGGTCGCTGATCGGAAAATTCGTGGCCCTTGCGTAATAGAGACCGAAAGAAATCGCCAGTATCGAGCTGATGGCGGCAGAGGTGGCAACCGCTATACCATAAGAAGAAAAGTAGGCAATCCACCGGAAAAGTATCCGGACTACGTTAGACATGGCACACGAATTGCAGCGAGAATTGCGTGGTAAAGGCGAAAATACCGTCGGTTGCAAATATGGATAAAGAAATATTTTATTTGCCGCCTGCCATGTGGATTAGTAGTATCCGCAACAGAGTGCAGGCCTCACGTTACCGGCAGTTCTTAAAGCGCTTTGGCCTGTTGAGCTGCAGCATCGTCTTCCTGACCGGTTTGCAGGTTTTCCAGTTTCCCGCCGCCGACACATCGCATGCACACCTGCAAAGCAGTGACACCCTGCACATGGCACCCTTGTCTGACGCAGTGCTCGAAGAGGCGCGTGAAGGCGAGTACCGCCTTACGCTCGGCATTGTCGGGCATGCAACCTTTACCGGCTTCCTGCTTCTGATCTGTTCTTCGCTATTGATGCGGCAATTGCCAGCCAGGCAAACTGTCATCAGTGCTCTGCATTCTTCCCGGGCTCCTCCCGTAATCTAACCGCAGAGAACCACGGTTGCAGCCTCTGGCTGCCTGGCCTGGTGTTCACTGCTGCTGCGTTCTCGCGGCCTACAGACTGATTTCAGGGGAGTTCAATGGCAAAAAGAAAAACACATATCCGGGGAAAAAAGGGCATACAGGAGCAACCAGCCCCCGGTGATCAGGCCGTGCGCGAGATGCTCGCGCACCTGCGGCATTTTCTGCCATCGCAGGGGCCCATCAAAGACTTTATCCATCACAACACCCTGCACATGTTCCAGGAGCAGGGTATGACATTTCACGATGCCATACGTTCGGCTTCAGAACTGTATGGCTCTGCAGAATACCTTCCCCTGTCTGTGTATCGCTCTATGCATGCGGCGGGCAAAATTTCAGAAGCCGCCCTGGCGCAGGTGTTGTCTGCCGTTGGTGACTCTGCAGGTATCCTGCGGGAGCAGATGCTCACCGGCCGTTATCCGGACCTGCTGAAGCGTGCAGGTTTTCGCACGTCAGGTTACCTGAGGTCGCTTACACAAAGTTCTGGTATCATGCTGGAAGAGCAGGTGCATCCAACAGTGTTTCGGCTTGTGGCGAATTACCTCGACCAGGGTATTGCAGCCATCTCGATCGCGCACCACGCGCAGGACTTCTGGACTGCGCTGCGGCTGCAAATCAGGACTGCACGGCCCTTTGGTCTTTCGCAGAATGCCTGCGCCTGGATTTTGCGTTACGAGCCAGAGGATCTCACCAGCCACCTGCTCGACAAACTGTTGCCCGCGTCTGCGGACAAACAAACCTTCCTGCTCGAACTGCTGATGGCCGCACGTGGCTGGTCAGGCCTCATTGCGCAGATCGAAGAAAATCCGGCCTACCTGAACTATCCCCGTCGCATAAGCCTTGCGCAGTACGTGGCGCTTTACCTCGCCCTGTTGAGCGATCTCGCCCTGCAATCCGGGTACAGGCGTGAAGAGCTGGGGGGCGAAAACCGGCACAGGAGTTTTCTCGCTAAGCCAGTCCCTGCCGAAAATGAGGCCGAGCGCGTTCTGCGATTCTGGCATGAGGCAATGGAGACAAGTTACTACCTCGAAACCCTTGCTGCAATTGCCGCAAATGCGCCTCTCAAACGGGCGCGTTCGGTAGCTGAAGGCAAAGCGGAGTTTCAGGCTCTGTTCTGTATCGATGACCGCGAATGCTCAGTGAGGCGCTACCTCGAAGAGCTGTCAGCGACAACAGAAACATTTGGTACCCCGGGCTTCTTTGGCATCGATGCAGTCTACCAGGGACCCTTTGATGCCATCTCCATCAAGCAGTGTCCGGTGCCGGTCACACCGAAGCACCGCATTCGTGGCATCGCCGTGAGCAAACGCAAGGTACCTCTCAGCCGGCTCGAAATGAATCTCTGGCATCGCCATGCGAACGGGCTCTTAGCTGGCTGGCTTGTTTCCCTGTTTTTCGGAATTATTTCGCTAGTGCGCCTTGTTTTCTCTGTCCACCGCCCGACGCGCACATTTGCCATGGCGAGTTCCTTCGCCGCGCACGAAGACCATACACGGCTGCAGTACGAGCGGCCAGAGGGTGAATCTGCAAAAGAGGGTTTTTTCGAGGGTTACACGGTCAGCGAAATGGCAGAGCGGGTCGGCCGTGTCCTGAGGCAGATTGGCCTCACGCACAGTTTTGCGCCGATCGTCGCAGTGGTAGGCCATGGCTCGAGCAGCACCAATAACCCGTATTTTGCCGCCTATGACTGCGGCGCGTGTTCTGGCAGGCCTGGGCTCGTCAACGCCCGCGCATTTGCGCTGATGGCGAACCGGGCTGATGTCCGCGCGCTACTGGCAAAGTCTGGTATACGCATTCCGGAAAAAACGCGCTTTGTTGGTGCAATTCACGATACTGCGCGCGATGAGATTGCCTTGCTTGACGTGGAGCTGATCGGTGACGAATATTCTGCCGATCTCACCAGGCTGAGGGCGCTTTTTACCCAGGCGCTCGAGTTGAATGCGCTGGAGCGGACCCGCCGCTTTGCCATTTTGAATTTTCCCGAAACGGAACGCGCCGCAGTCAAAGAAGCCCGTCTGCGGACTGAAATGCTTTTTGAGCCCCGACCTGAATACAACCATGCGACGAATGCACTGGCCGTCGTTGGTCGGCGCTCCCTGACAGAGAATCTTTTTCTTGATCGGCGTGCATTCTTTAACTCATACGACCCGGCCGCAGACCGCGACGGCAGTATTCTGAATGGCATTTTGACGCCACTGGTTCCTGTATGCGGCGGTATCAACCTCGAGTACCTCTTTTCGCGCCTCGATAATTCGGTCTATGGTGCCGGATCCAAGTTACCCCACAATGTCTTTTCTCTGGTGGGTGTCGGTAACGGTGCGGAAGGCGATCTGCGCACAGGATTACCCGAGCAGATGATCGAAATACATGACCCGGTGCGCCTGCTGATCGTTATTGAGCAGCGCCGTGAGATTGTTGAGCGTGTATTGAAGCAGAACGAAGCTGTGCGCCAATGGGTAGACCACGGTTGGGTCCACATGGTTGTTTTCGATCTGAAAACAAAAAAGTTCTACCGCAGGCATGGGGGAGCGTTCATAGAATTGAACCTGGGCTCCCTCAGGCCGCCCGTTTACGCAGACTCACGGGCAGCCTATTACCACCGGCGCGACAATATCACGCCGGCAATTCTGCACAGGAAGCACTGACATGATACTGCGCATTGTTGTCGAATCTATTGTCCTTTACCCGCTCGTCATAGCTCTGCTTATCGCGGTGTTGCCATGGAAAGAAAGCTGGCTTTCGCGGGCAGTTATTATTGCGAATATTATTAATGGCTTTCTGACCGCAGCACTCCTGGTCTTGTTCATTGCCTCTGGTTTTCACCCGGTAGAAATTTCCGGTGGTCACCTGGTGCAGGCGGGCAACTACCATTTCAATTTTCTGCTGCTGGTCGATCAATACTCCGTTTCTTTTCAGGTGCTCATCGGTATACTTACCGGACTGGTCCTGATGTTTTCACGGCGCTACATGCACCGGGAAAAGGGATACAAGAGATTTTTCGCCTCGCTTTTTTTGTTCGTAGCGGGTATCTCACTGGTTTCGCTGGCGGCGACCATTGACGTGCTCTTCGCCGGATGGGAAATCGTCGGCATCTCGTCTTTTCTACTGATCGGTTTCTATCGCATCCGGTTGCAGCCTGGCCGAAACAGCCTGCGGGCATACACCATCTACCGGGTCTGCGATGTCGGACTGTTTATGGGGGCCTGGCTCTTTCATAAGCTCGGCAGCGAATATTTTTTCTTGCAGCACGCTGACCGTGCGCTTGATGCAGAATTTGTCCAGTTGAATCTCTGGTTCTTCACCGCGATTGGCCTGCTTACGGTGCTTGCGGCCATGGGGAAATCGGCTCAATATCCCTTTTCCTTCTGGGTACCTCGCGCCATGGAAGGTCCGACACCGTCGAGCGCTATCTTTTACGGCGCGCTGTCGATTCATGCTGGAGTTTACCTGCTCATTCGCATGTGGCCGCTCTGGCGCGCTGTGGATTGGATACCCTGGCTGGTTGGCGGGGTGGGGCTCATGACGGCCATAACCGCGAATATATCCCTGAAGACGCAGTCGAACATCAAGGGGCAGGTGGGGTATGCTTCTGTGGCGCAGGTGGGGCTGATGTTCATCGAACTTGCAGCCGGTCTGCGAGAGATTGCCATGCTGCATTTTCTCGGGAACGCGATTCTGCGCTGCTACCAGCTGCTCGCCTCACCTTCGATCATGGTGCTGTACCTGAGGCAGCAGGCAGAGGGTGCCGTGCTCAGCCGCGGGTTTTCCGGTTATGCCATGAGCATCCTGAGCGAAGCATGGCGCCGCCGGTTCTTCGCATTTTCTTTTTCTGAGGGTTACGCTGAAGCACTGATGGTTTTTTTATGGCGAAAGCTGAAACAGATCGCGGGTGTGGTACAGCGGGCATTTTCTCCCTTTGTGTTCATCAATGTGGTGCTGGCACTCCTGCTTCTGGAATCTTTCGGACGCCCCTTTTTGGCCGAAGGGCTGATCAATACGATCTGCGCTGTTGTGTTCGGCTTCTCGGCAATTTTTGTTGCACTTTCAGCTCTCGGGCAGGGAGTTCAGCCGGCGCGGGTGCTCTGGCTCACCGGACTCTCCGCTGGCTTCAAAGGACTGTCCGTTGTCTATCTCAGCCCCGAGAATGCAATCCACAGCCTGCTGTATTTTGCCGGCATTTCCACCGGCTTCCTGATCGCCCGTGCAGGGCTACGGTTTATTCCTGCGGAGGTACAGGTTACCGAGTATGCAGGTACAGCCGAGCTTTACCCGCGGGCGACGAATGCGTACTTCCTCGGAATACTCTGGATGTCAGGCTTTACCCTGAGCCCGACCTTTTTTGGCGACGATATTCTTCTGCATATGGGGGCAGAAAAGTTTGCTTATGAAACGTTTTTTATGGCGGGTGCATTTGTGCTCAATGCGGTAACGTTATTGCGCAGTTATGTAAAGCTGGCGTTCGCCAGGTAGCCGAACGGAGGAAATATGAAAGCATGGACTGATTTGAAGACTCACTGGCGCTCTGACCTGACGGCAGGCTTTATTCTCTCGCTGATTGCGCTACCGCTCTGTATCGGTATCGCAGGCGCGTCCATCGGTAATGGCTCGCTCTCCCCGGCTGTATCGGGACTCATTGCCGCCGTTGTCGGCGGAGTCCTGGTCTCGCGGCTTTCGGGTGCGCATGTAGCGATACATGGCCCGGCCGCGGGTCTTATTGTCATTGTGCAACATGGCATCGACAGCCTTGGTTCGGGTGATGCCCGGGTGGGATTTCAGCGGTTCCTGGCAGCAATGATCATTGCGGGAGCGCTGCAGATTCTGACCGGGGTGCTGAAGCTGGCACGATACGCGGCTCTGTTTCCGGTCAACGTGATACACGGTATGCTCGCCGCCATCGGAGTCATAATCATTTCCAAGCAGGTGCATGTTGCGCTGGGTGTAACGCCGCAGGCAAAATCCCCGCTGGGCCTGTATGCAGAGGTGCCGGCCAGCGTTTCGGCCATGAACCCGGAAATTGCCATGATTGGCCTGGTCGCATTTGTCGTCATGGTATTCTTTCTTTTTGCGCCATGGAAGTTGCTGAAGAAGATTCCGGCGCCGCTGGTGGCGGTCATTGTGGCAGCAGTGCTGGGAGTGATCTTTGACCTGCAGCATGAGCACCATTATTTCTTCATGGGCCGCGACTACGTCATAGGTGAGAAGTTCCTGGTTACCCTGCCAGCTTCGGTACTCGCGGCGCTGCCGCGGCCGGATTTCAGCGTCATCACCTCGCCAGTATCTCTGCTTACCATTTTCTCGGTGTTTTTCGTCGCGAGCCTTGAATCTCTGCTCAGCGCAAGCGCCGTGGATAAGCTCGATAACGAAAAGCGGGTCAGCAATCTGAATAAGGAAATCATTGCGAACGGGGTTGCAAACCTGCTACTCGGGGCAATTGGCGGACTGCCGATTATCGCCGAAATTGTCCGTTCTTCTGCGAACGTCTCGAACGGCGCCAGAACCCAATGGTCGAACTTCTTTCATGGACTGTTCCTGGCGCTCTTCCTGTTCCTGATTCCGGGTGTTATACACCTTATACCCAACGCTGCCCTCGCGGGTATTCTCATACTGGTGGGCTTTCGCCTTGCGCGCCCCTCAGAATTTAAACACGCGTTTGACGCAGGAATCGAACAGCTCGCGATCTTCCTGACGACCCTTGTGGTCACACTGGTTGAAGATCTTCTGGTGGGTATTGCCGCGGGGCTCGCCGTGAAGCTGATGATACTCGTAGTGCGCGGGGTAAAGTTACGCGAGGTCTTTAGCCTGCGTGCCACGATCGACGAAACCGGACAGCAGGTTTCAGTACGACCTGAAGGTTCGATCATTTTCACGAACCTGTTCTCGCTCACAGACCGGTTGTCTTCGCTACCAAAGGATAAGCAGATCACTCTCGATTTTTCTGCCGTACACTACATAGACCATACCTCGATGGCGGCGCTGGTCACTTTGAAGCAGGAAGCAGACGCCGAAGGTCGCAGCTGGATGATGAAGAATATCGACATGCTTAAGCCCTATTCAAGTCATCCGGCGGCGGCACGCAGGGCATAATGGGCGGTCCTGCCTCGCGCAAGTTCCTTTTCATCGGTCTACTGACAGCCGCTCGGGGGTGGACGCAGCAGCCGGTTTCCACACCAGCTGACCGTGCATCGCAGCTGCCAGTCGTCGAGCCACAGAATGGTAATGCTGCTGAAGTGCGGCGGCCTGCGGCTTATATAAGCCCGTACAAGCAAGCCGGTCTGCCGGCCGACGCTCTGCGGCCCATGCTGCTCGATGCGGCGCTGGCGCAGCACGTAAAGAATGGTCAGCAACTCTGGGTCGGCGATATCATGCGCATCGGTCTCTATAGCCGATTGCGGGGTGAATTCAGGGAGAACGTGAATTTCAGTGCCAGTAATCCCGAAAAAGTAAACCGGTTCAGCCAGCAATCCCAGGTCTTCTTTTTTGTGAACCCGGCACGCGATACAGAGCTCAAAATTACCCTGCAGGATGCCCGGCTGTGGGGTGGCGACGGCGGCGTTACCACTGGTGATGACCGCGCTGCTTTTTTTACCAATGGGGACAATACCAGTGGTAAGCGCAACAGTTTTGATGTGCGTGAGGCATATGTACAATTTCGCAACATCGGTATAACGGGGCTGGGGTTGCAGCTGGGCCGGCAGATACTCGCTTACGGCGATGGGCGCATGATAGGCAGTGCGAACTGGACTTTCGGTGGCTTGTCTTACGATGGGATACTGCTCAGGTATGATACAGATATTCTTTCGAGCCACCTCTTTGCCATCAAGGGCACATCGTCGGCGACAAATAACATGCCGAACGGTGGCGTCAGTAATTCGTCTCCGGTTCAGGGCGATTCGTATCTGGCGGGTTGGTATAACTCGCTGAAAAATGATCTGGCCCTGCTCGACATTTATGCGATCGGTATGTTGCGCAACTCTGCGGTCGATTCAGTTTGTTCGGTTGTGGGTGCAACGTGCACACCGGACATAGTGGTGGCAACGACTGCTGCTCAACGCTCGAACCTCTACACCTTTGGCCTGCGCCTCACCAATCGGACTGATGCCAACAAATTGCCGGCGGGCCAAAAATGGGATTATACCCTGGAAAGCGCGATCCAGGCCGGTAATGCACCTGATGTGTTGTTCACCGATGCCTCTGGCAATACTTCGGCAACCGGCCGGCGCTACGCGGGCCAGCTGTTCTTTGTGCAAACCGGCTACAAGGTGCTCGACGACCTGCGTGTGGGAGTTCAGGCTTACTATTCGCCGGGCACCCGCGACAGAACCGGTTCGACAATCGATACATTTCAGACGCTCCCGGGGCCGCGTTTTGGCGGTTTTCCGTACCTGAATAACTTCAACGGCATCTCTGAGAATATGGGGATGAAAAACATTTTTACTCCCTCGGTTTCGCTGCTCTATGAAAGCCCTAAGTGGGGTGATTTTGTCGTCAGCTATTTCTATGAAATGAAAGCCACGCCGCAGGATGCCTGGTATGGCATCAGCGGGCTGGCAAACTCCGGAACAGCAACGGCAAATTCGTCCGGTAGAATTTCCACCGAAAGTGCATCTAACGCCGCAGGTGCAAACCTTGGTTCGTTACTCTACCACGAAGTGAACCTGGTCTGGATGCAGCGTGTTTCTACCTGGCTCTCGATCTGGGTCGGCGCGGGTTACTTGCATGCGGGCAACGCCATTGCCATAGCCCGCGGTAACGATTTTAAAGCCGATGCTCTGATGACATTTGTCCAGATACAGGGCGCACTCTAGTCTTTCTCTTCTACTCCTCACTCTAACCGGAGGGTCATATGGCTCTCCGGTTTTTTTTTAGCAGGTTCCGGAAAGACTCCCGCGCCGGCTGCAGACGCCGCGATTCGCGATGCGAATCGCTCGCAAAACGCTGCGCGACTTGGTAAACCCAGTCGCTCTGCTGTCTGCAGCCTTGCGCGGTTTCCGGAACCGGCTCTTGGCTCCTTTTCAGGAGCCTGCTAAGCCGATTTTTTTAAGGCCTGCTCAATATCGGCAAGCACGTCATGAACGTTCTCCAGGCCTGCCGAAATGCGCACCATGCCGGGCAAAATGCCGACTGCAGCCCGTTCTGCATCGGTTAGCTTTGAGTGCGTGGTCGATGCCGGGTGCGTGGCAATGGTGCGCGTGTCGCCCAGGTTGGCGGTGTGCGAAAGCATGGTGAGTGAATCGAGAAATTTGCGACCGCGGTCGATACCGCCTTTGACGATCAGTGTTACAATACCGCCGCCGAGTTTCATTTGCTTTTTTGCCAGCGCGTAACCCGGATGTTCGGGCAGGAAAGGATAGATGACCTTTTCGACTTCGGGATTCTTTTGCAGTGCCTGTGCCAGCGCGAGTGCATTTGTCGAGTGCCTCTCCATGCGCAGCTCGAGCGTCTCGAGACTCTTTGAGAAAATCCAGGCGTTGAACGGCGAAAGTGCTGGTCCCGTGTGCCGCGCGAAAAAGCGGATTTCTTTCATGAGATCTTTTCGCGCAAGTATGACTCCCCCTAAGGCACGTCCCTGGCCGTCGATGTACTTCGTTGCTGAGTGGATCACGATATCGGCGCCGAAGTCGGCAGGCTTCTGCAGCGCGGGGGTACAGAAGCAGTTGTCGACGTTCAGCAGCACACCGCGTTCTTTGCAGATTTTGCCGACGTGTTCGAGGTCGATGATGTCGAGTGCCGGGTTTGACGGTGTTTCGAGAAAAAGCATGCGTGTATTCGGCTTGAAGGCCTTTTGCCACTCGTACTGGTCTGCGATGTCGACATAGGTAAAGTCGATGCCCCAGCGGGGAAATATCTGTGTCAGAATCTGGTGCGTTGAGCCAAAAACCGAACGCGCGCAGACGACGTGGTCGCCGCTTTTGAGTAGTGCAGCCATGCTGGTGAAAATCGCGGACATGCCTGAGGCAGTGGCAAAGCCGTCGTCGAGGTGTTCGAGTGCTGCCATTTTGCGCACAAACTCGTCGGTGTTCGGGTTCGAAAAGCGCGTGTAGATATTGCCCGGCTGCTCTTCTGCAAACAGCGCGCGTGCCTGTTCTGCCGATTCAAAGACAAAGCTCGATGTCATGAATATCGGTACTGAGTGCTCGCGTTCGGCAGAGCGGGGGGCCTGGTCGCGTATCGCGCCCGTTGTTTCGTTCTGGTCCGGCTTATGCATTGAGGGTGTACTCCCAGGTAATGGTGGCGGTTTTTTCGAGCGTCTTGGCGACAGAACAGTATTTTTCCATCGAAAGTTCAATCGCGCGTTTCAGGTGGCTCTCTTCCATTGGCCCGCGCAGCGCAAAGCGCACGACGATCTTTGTGAAGGGATTCGCCAGCTGTGACTCACCCCGCTCGCCGACTACCTCGACATCCATTGCTGCAATTTCCTGCCGCTGTTTGCGCAGAATGCTGACCACGTCGATACCTGCGCAGCCAGCCAGGCCCATCAGCAGCATTTCCATGGGCCGCACGCCTTTGCCGGTACCCCCAATAGCTGCCCCGGCGTCAATGTGCACGGTATTGCCGGCAGAGTTGGTGGCTTCAAAGTGAAAAGGTTCGCCGATACGGCGGAGCGAAATGCGCGTCTCAGACATACGCCGTGGTGCAGCTCTGGCACAGGCTGAAAACCAATTGGGGCCGCGGGGATGCAGTCCGTATCCCTTCTTATCTGCTCGACAAGGTGTCTCGCAGCGGGTTTTTACCCCCCATGGCAGACATTTTCTCGACGATTCTGACCGTAATGCTGATCGTCGTCTCAATTCTCATGATAATCATTATCCTGCTGCAGTCGAACCGGGCTGCCGGCGGCATGTTCAGCTCAGGTGCCCAGACCGCGTTTGGTGCCGGTTCGGCTGATGTTTTGACCAAGATTACCGGTGGCTTTGCGGCGGCTTTCCTCCTTATATGCTTTGGCCTTGCGGCACTGAAGTCGTCGACACGTGCGACCCAGGCTGCCACGATGGAACTTGGCAAAGAAACCCCTGCAGTGGTCAGCCCGGCGCCTGAAAAAGCCGCCGACGGAAAAGATAAAGCTCCCACCGCAGCGCCCGCTGCAAAACCAGCTGCACCCAAGTAATAGCCATGGACCGTAACCTAGCCCTCGAATTTGTCCGCGTTACCGAAGCCGCCGCACTTGCTGCTGCCCGCCAGATGGGCAAGGGTGATGAAAAGATCGCCGACCAGGCAGCAGTCGATGCAATGCGCAAGGCCTTTGACTCTGTCCTCGTTTCAGGCAAGATTGTGATCGGTGAGGGCGAGCGTGATGAAGCCCCGATGCTCTACATCGGCGAAGAAGTCGGCGCAGGCGGAACTCCCGTTGATATTGCGCTCGACCCGCTCGAAGGGACGACGATCACCGCCAAGGGCGGCTACAATGCGACTACGGTTATCGCAGTCGCTGAAAAAGGCTGCTTTTTGCATGCCCCCGATACCTACATGAACAAGCTCGCGGTTGGCCCTGCTGCCAAGGGGGCACTCGACATTACTGATCCGATTCCCCTGACGCTCAAGCGCCTCGCGAAGGCCCTCGACAAGTATATCGAGGATGTCACAGTCTGCATTCTGGACCGCCCGCGCCATAACGAACTGATTCAGCAGGTACGCGAGGTTGGTTGCCGCATTAAGCTCATCGGTGACGGCGACGTATCCGGTGCGATTGCCACCTGTATGGATGACTCACCCGTAGATATTCTCCTGGGAACCGGTGGTGCTCCTGAAGGTGTGCTCTCGGCTGCCGCGCTCAAGTGCATGGGCGGCGATTTCCAGGGCCAGCTCAAGTTCCGTAACGATGACGAGCGCCAGCGGGCTATCAAGATGGGCATTGCAAATCCTGATAAAGTCTTTACGATGGAAGAGCTGGCGTCGGGTGACAGTGTGCTCTTTTGTGCTACCGGCGTAACCGACGGCGAAATGCTGCGCGGCGTGCGCTTCAACCCGAAGGGTGCAGTGACGGAATCGATTGTGATGCGCGCGCGTTCGCGCACTATCCGCTGGATCAAGTCGCACCACCACTTTGACTATAAGCCCAAATACCTGTGACACTGCGTGTCACAGGTATTTGACCATTCTGGTGCCCGCGAAGAATTTACCAACATACGCGTAACGCGCGAGGGCCGCTGGTTCACCGGCGCCAAAGAAATCATCAATTACAAGGTCATAAGCCACTTCAAGCAACACCTGTTTCGTGACGACAAGGGTATCTATATCTACCAGACCTTCAGGCAGTTTGCCGAGAAAGGATATATCACGGTTGAGGGGCCGCTGCTGAACGTTTTTCGTGCCGACCGGGAAAAACTGACATTCGACAGTCTCGATATTTTGCCTGTAGCAGAAGCACAGGTCGTCCAGAACAGCGAAGACGAATCGCTCTATGTCTATTACCCGCGGCTGCGCTGTTATGCCTCGGTGCCTGCTTCCGTTTCACCCGACTTTGCGATGCTGCTCAGCGAAGAGGGGGAGAGTATCCTGTTCTGTGGCCGGCCAATCAAGGCGCAGACAATGAGCACCTGGTCATAAGGCAGTACACAGCTTCAGGTTCTGCATCTGTGTCGAACCCGACAATTCGCCGCGACTATTCAGGTGCAGTGCCGCCAGTTTCTGCTGTTCAGAAAGCGCCCTGAATTCAGCGGTACCGGTGAAAAAGAGCGCCGTCGACCAGGCATCCGCGTGCATCGCCGAATGGTGATAAACCAGCGATAACAGGGTTTCGTTCTCGCTCTCTTTGGTCAGCGGGTTAATCAGGTGTCCGCGTCTTTTGCCGCGCTCAGTGACATAGCGCTTATCCTGGGCAGAGACAGAAATCGAACCTTCAGAAATGGTGCAAGTGACCAGTACGCGGCCTGTACCGCCAGGATGGTAGATCACTGTGGTGTGATCAGTGCCATGCACCAGCAAATGGCCGCCGAAATTCAGCACGAAGGCGGCTATACCCAGCTTCTGCAGGGCTGCAGATATTTTATCGAGGGCATAACCTTTGGCGATACCGCCGAAATCCAGCGACATTCCCTTTTTTTTCAGGCCTGCGCGGCTTCCGGAAATCACCACCTGCCGGTAGTCGACGAGACTACTGGCTTCTGCCAGTTGCGCTTTCGCTGTTGCCGCCTCACCTCCAGTATCTTCGCGCATCAGCCCATACGCTTTGAGCAGGGGAAGAATGGTCGGATCAAAGCGCCCCTCGCTTTGCCGGGCAATCCGCAGGGCTGCCCGCAGTACCTCGAGGGTCCCTGGGCTGAGCGGCTGCAGCAGCGAGGGTGTTCCCGCCGCGTCATTCAGTCCTGTGACTTCACTGGGATGATAAACGCTCATACGCTGGTCGACGTCTGTCAGGACATCGGATATTGCCGAAAAACCGGCATCGCACTGCTCAAGCCGGCCGCAGATCAGCTTTGCCGAGAGCAGCGTACCCATTGAAGGTAAGTCGCGCGTTAAGGAGTTTTTTTTTCCGGCAGTACACCAGACCGGGGAGTAAGCTGAATTTCGTCGGGGAATGCTTCGGTCTGCTTCAGGCTCATCAGAGGAAGCAGTGCCAGCAGGCTGATTACTGCAATTGCGATCACCCAGGTTTTCAGCTCGGGACGCACCAACAGCAGATGTATGATGAGCAACAGTACGAAAAGAACCGACAGGTAGAAATGAATCCAGCGTGCAGTTTCGAGTACCGGCGGCCACGGTATCACCTGCAGCGCAAAACCGGAAAGCGTCATTGCGGCCACGAGGCCAATCAGCAACACCCCTGTACGCAGGCCCTGGCGCATACGAGCGACAAGTTGCGGTATAACGTGGATACTAAACAGCATTCCACAGAGAAAAAGCCAGGCGACGACGCCAGCGACGTGTGTCTTGAGCAGCGCCTGTCGCAGTGTCGGAAAAAAATCCGCCGGCTGCAGCATGAAGTAAACGAGCGCAAGGCCTGTGGCAGTGCTGAGCCAGGTCGTGCCATAAAAAAAAACCCGGAAACGTGAGGTAAACATCAGCGATTCAGCTCCAGGACTATCTTGTGCAATGCCAGCACACGCCGGGCGGCCGAGGTCAGCACGCTGCAGGTCAGGGTCGAACCTGTAATGGTCGGAATATTGCCCTTGAGTGAAAGCGACGGCGAGAGCGTTTGTCCGTGGAACAGGCTGAGAAATGCTTCAGAGGCCATGTATTCCTGCGGCTCGGCAAAACTCAGCTGCTCTATGTGCATAATACGTTCTTTGTCATCAATGCAGATGAGTACCGTCTCGTTGAGAGTTCTTACCCTGTGCGTATCGAGATAAGCATAACCAATGAGCTTTCCCGCCTTCGTGATCTCGTAGACCACAAGAAACGCCGTGTCGATCGGCTCATTGGCGTATTGAACAGCCCGCTTCAGCTGGTCGGGCGTCAGGTACACAGACCGGCGTTTCAGGTTGTCGGCCTGCGGAAAAACGGCCTGAACCGCTTCAGGGAAAGTCCGGTAGATGCGCGCTTCTGCCTGGGTAACCAAAATGGCGAGAACAACAATACTTTTGCCCCATCGCATGCCGGCTTACCTTTAGTGAGATTGATTCTCATTTAGACATGCTGTCAAGCACCGCCAGATTTTGTCAGTCCCGGCGGATTATGCCGTCGGGACAGAATCGGCAGGCTATGGATTTCCATAGCCTGGCTGACCGGAGCCGTCAGAATAGGTAGCCGAGGCCAAAATTGAGCTGGTTGAAGCCTGATTCGGCCTTGTTACTGGTGATCGCGTAGTCAATTTTTGCGATGATCTGGCGAATGGGCTTGTACGCAAGGCCGATGGTCAGGACCTTCTGTTCGTACCGGGCGTCGAAACGATTGCCAGCTGCCACCTTGTATTGCGTATCGATTTTTTCCAGGCGGATGTGCGGGTAGAGTTCCTGGTCAGTGATGTTTAGCAGGCGAAACACATCGTAGCCGAGTTCGATGTAAGCGCCGTACATCTGGTCAGCAGGCCCTATCATCGAATTACCAACCGCACGCAACCGATCTGCCCCGGTCAAATTGGCGAAGGTGACGACCGAACGAAAGTAAATGCCGCGAAAGCGGACGTCGGCGTGCGCATCGAGAATCGTGGTTTCATGCACATGCAGGTCAGCGGAGCCGCTCTTGCCATAATAACCTGAAACTCCAAAAATACTGCCCGTGAAACCTGTATAGTCGACGCGCAGCACACCGGAAAACTCATTGGCAATCGCCTCGTTGCCACGCTGCCGTCCACCGCGCAGCCCCTGTGAGGTGAAGTTGGGAGTATTGGTATCATTCGAGCCATCTGACGCTGCGTTAAGACTGGTGACGCCATACAATTTGTACGCAAAATCGCCCAGCTGGCCAAATATGCCAGCACCGTTCTCGCGCCATGTACTCGGCATGATGACAGTCTCGGTGAGAGGGCGGGTCGCTGCAAGAAATGTCGGAGCTTCGTGCATCTCGTTATAGATACCCATGGGAATCAGCAGCAGGCCAGCACGAAAATTGAGCCGGGGATCATGCAGGTAATCAATCGCGGCGAACTCGGTATAGACATTCGCAGCTCCGGCATGCTCAAACTCGATCTCTGAGTTGAACACCCACTTGTCATTGAACTTGTAGCCGACATAGACGATCTGGCGCAGAGAATCAATTTTGTCGTTTTGCCCCGAGTCGTTACCCGCTTCGTTCGTGCGCGCGTTCTTGTTGTAGAGAAACTCGCCATAACCGCCTATCGAAACGCCCTGGTTCACCTCGTAAACCTTGGACGCGGCGGGACCAAGGCCGTAACGGCCGGTTTCTTTTGCAGCGGGAAAAAGCTCCTTTCCTGCCTTAAGCTTCTCAACCTCCTGGGATAAAACCTCAATCTTGCGATCCTGTTCTGTCTGCGTACTTTCAGCGTTCTTGGATACATCTGGCTTTTCCTGCGCAAAAACCAGGCTAGTCCCAATCAACCACACTGTGAGAATTCTATTCATCAATCTGCTCCGACTTTCTTGTTTTTTATGAATCGCTTAAGCGACCGCTATCGCTTTTCCCGCGGACCTTTCAGGGGTATTGCATAGGGAAATATAGATAATGAGAATGATTATCAAGTCGAAATGTTGCGTCAAGCCGAATTAGGTAGGTGAGGCATTGGGAGGCAAGGGCGGGTGTTTCGCTTGACGGTACGCGTTAATTATAATTATGAGAATCATTATCAATTGAAAGGAGTTTTGAATGAATTTGCGGAAGAAACTGATCCTGTGTCTGCCCCTGCTCGGTGCAGCATTACTTCACGCGCAGGGTAGGCGGGCAACGCCCCCCGGCAAAATCCCGGCCGTGCCATCGGCCAATCCGTTGGCACCTCCCTTGAGCGCCGGCCAGACGGAGAACACCCAGGCTGGCAATGTAGAGGCTACTGCCACAGCAAAACAGCTACCGGCTGTCAGGGTCATCGGCGAAGAAGAAAATTTGGCAAATATTCCAGGTTCCGGCCAGGTCGTTGAGAAGAAGGATCTTGAATCTGCTCGTGTCTTCACGACAACCGAAGCGCTGCGCAAGGTGAGCGGGTTGAATGTACGCGATGAAGAGGGATTTTCCCTGCGGCCGAATATAGGCATCAGGGGGCTTAATCCGACGCGTTCGACAAAGGTCCTGTTGCTCGAAGATGGTATACCGCTTAGTTATGCTCCGTACGGCGACAATGCTTCATATTACCACCCGCCGCTCGAGCGCTTTGACCGAATCGAGGTGCTGAAGGGCGCAGGCCAGCTGCGTTTCGGGCCGCAGACGGTTGGCGGTGTGATCAACTACATTACGCCCAATCCGCCCAAAGATCCCGGCGGTACACTCACCCTCACGGGCGGAAACCGTTCGTACTTCAACGGCCACCTGAACTATGGCGGCTTCTGGGGCAATGCAGGCTTCATGGTCGACTACACCCGCAAGCAGGGGCAGGGCGCGCGCGATAATACTTTCAGCACGATCAACGACCTCAACCTGAAGCAGGTGCTATTGCTTGGTGAGAAGCACACTCTGACCAGCAAGGCCAACGTCTATACCGAAGATTCACAGGTAACTTACTCGGGCCTGACGCAGGCGGAGTTTGAACAGGACGCGCGGCAGAACCCGTTCAAGAACGATGAAATGAAAGCCAAGCGCCTGGGCGCATCTGTACAGCATGCCTGGCAGATCAACCCCGCAACCGAGCTCGTGACTTCTCTCTACGGGGCCTATTTCACGCGGGACTGGTGGCGGCAATCGAGCAATTCAGGACAGCGTCCCAATGACTCGTCAGACGCTGCCTGTGGTGGAATGGCGAACCTTTATACGACCTGCGGTAACGAAGGCCGGCTGCGGCAATATTACACCTATGGCGTTGAGCCGCGTCTCAAGAGCAGCTATACTCTGCTTGGCGAAAAGCAGGAGTTTAATGTCGGCCTGCGGGCGCACTACGAAATCCAGGATCGCAAGCAGGTCAATGGTGATTTTCCACTGTCGCGCACACCAGGCACCACTGCCAACGCAGGGCTCCGCGAAGATAACCTAAGACTGACTGATGCTTATTCAGGATTTGCGGACCATGTTTTCAAATACAAAGATCTCAGCGTTACGCCTGGTGTACGCGTTGAACATATACGTTTTGCGCGCACCAATCGCCAGGCACAATTTGTCGAGAACGGAGGCCAGGGCGTTCAGGGAAACACCAACATGACCGAGGTGATCCCTGGTGTTGGACTTAACTATAATCCATTTGAACGCACGACATTCTTTGCCGGCGTGCATAAAGGTTTTTCTCCGCCGCGCGTAGAGGACATTTTAAACAACACAACCGGCCTCTCCGTCGAACTGTCACCCGAGCGCAGCGTCAACTACGAGGCGGGAGTGCGCACAAAGATTATCCGCGGCCTTTCTGCCGAAGCTACCTACTTCCGCATGGATTTCTCCAACCAGATTGTAGCAGCCAGTGTCGCGGGCGGTAGTGGAGCGACTCTGACCAACGGCGGGCAGACGTTGCAGCAGGGTGGGGAGTTTGATTTGCGACTCGGTACCGGAGAACTGCTCAGGTCGAAGCACAACTTCTATCTCGTGACCGCATATACCTGGTTGCCAACAGCGCGGTTCGAGGGTACACGTTTTAGCGGCACGACTTCAGTATCGGGCAACCGTATACCTTATACTCCCGAGCACAGCATCACGACGAGCCTCGGGTATTCGCACCCGGTGGGCCTGGATGTTCGCGTGGAGCAGGTGTTTGTCGGTTCGATGCTCGCCGATGAGCTCAATACCGAGACGCCGACAGCAAACGGACAGGCGGGTCGAATTGCCGAATATGCCATCTACAATGCGGCGATCAACTACACGTACGAACCCTGGGGCGCCACGCTGTTTTTTACCGCGAAGAACCTCACCGACAAACTCTACATCGCCGACCGGACGCGGGGTATTCTGCCGGGTACACCGCGCCTGTTCCAGGCGGGTGTGACGGTGAAATTCTAGATGCGCTAATGTTTCCGGGCGGCACAGGGAAGGCTTGACATAATGAGAATGATTATCAATATAGATCAAGCCATGCCGCGATCCGTTGCTGCCATCCTGCGCTATCTCCCGGTCCCAGAGGCCGTACCCGAGCAGAAAGCTGCTACTTTACCGGCAAAACCCCGCGTTGGGGGAGCGTTCGCGGTTTCGTTGGCAATCCACATTCTGCCGGTTCTGGCCCTCGCGATTGGGCCACAGTTGACTAACGAGAAGCCAGCAGACAAACCAGTCGTCCTGTACAGCGTGCAGCTGGAAAAAAAGCGCGCGGTTGTTATGCCGAACGCAACAATGCGCAAAGACGCGCCGCAGAGCAGCAGCAGGCGCTCTGGCAATGCAGAGATGGATCTGACCGGTGAGCAGCGGGTACAGAAAGTGAATTATGAAATGTTACTGGCATCCAGAATTGAGCGGCAGCGTTATTACCCCCAGCGTGCGCGCCAATTGCGCCAGGAGGGTCAGCCCGTAGTGCGCATGGTAATCGATACGATGGGCAATATCACCCACCTGGCCATAGAGAATACCAGCGGTGTTTCGCTACTGGATGAAACTGCCCTCGACATTGTGAGGCGTGCGCAGCCATTTCCTGCGCCACCGGCAGAATATTCAGAAGTTCTGCGCAAACGCGGCGATAACCGGATGATCTTCCGGGCTCCCATTCGTTTCACTCTTGCCAGCGCGGGTTAAGCCGATAGCGCCACCTGTTTACCTGTTTCGCAAACTCTGCGGCGGTCTTTCTCAGAAATTGCTATGCATTTGAGCTGAGCAGAGCAAACTTGCCGGCGCTATGCAGCTTCGCATGAAAATCCTGTTCGCCTCAGCATTGCTCACCACTGCAATTTCTGCGAACGTACCGGTAGATCAGGCTGTTTTTGAAATACCGGAGCAGCAGGGCTCATTTGAAATTTCGAGCGGATGCGCATACAGGCCGGCCGGCGATTTGGGTAATTTTCAGCCGTTTCAGGGTAACCTGACGCTTGGATTCCGCTTTAGTTCGCTCGAAATCCGGTGCTATATTGTTTCGAAGCAGCAGGTAAGACCTGTTCGTCTGTTGCTCGCTGCCCCCTGGCTTGACCGTATTGAGCTGCGTACGGAAAACTCTGCACAGGCAATGCTGGCAGGCGAGCTGGTCGAGCCCGGTAGGCGATCATCACAAACCAGAATACCGGCCTTTCCTTTAGTGCTGCGGCGCGGCATCAATACGCTGGCTCTCTATGTTGATTCGCCGGGTTCCCGCATGGTGTTGCCGCTCGAGCTATCTGACGAGGCCGCGTTTGACGCCACCGACAGCAGGGAGGGGTGGCTCCTGGGAGCATTTTTTGGCTTCATCGCCTGCCTGGCAGTCGTCTCCGTCGTGTTCGGTGGATTCAGCAGGGATGCAATCTTCTTCGTCTATGCGCTTGGCCTCGTGGCGAACCTTGGCCTGATCTTTATCCAGTTTGGCCTGCCAGCCGTGATCTTTGGTTATGCCGGCAGCCTGCTCAATACGCTGACGGTCATGCTCACCGGTGTCGCAGCCGTCTTGTTCACCGAGTTCCACCGGCAGTACCTACGCATTACTGAAGGAAATGGCGTATTCGTTCTGCGCGGGGTATGCCTGGCTGGAATTGCAGTTTCACTCCTGCCTTTTCTACTGCCCTTTCCGCCCGCCGTACAGGTATCACTCTATTTTGTGATTCTCGTCGATCTGTTGCTGCTTTATTTTCTGATTCTGCAGCTCTCACGCCGAAAATTCAGGTATTCGGCCTATTATCTGGCGGGCTGGGTCATCTTTCTCAGCAGCGTTCTTCTGCACCTGCTCACAATCTTCGGTGTCCTGCCTGCTCACAGCCTGATGCGCTCAGCCTTTCACCTCGGTTTTCTTTTCCAGTCGCTGCTCTTCACGCTGGCGCTTGGATCAAAGCACCGTGAACTGCTTGAAGAAGAAAAGACTGCGCGCATCGCGATTAAGCTGATCGAACAGGAATACCGCCAGGCGAGCGATATCCACCGCCGGCTGCTGCCGGAGAAAAAAGCCGAGATTCCCGGGCTTGACCTTGACATCCTTTACATACCCATGGGGCAGCTGGGTGGAGACTTCTATACCTTCCAGGCGCAAGGGGACGGCACCTGGATTTTTCTTATCGCGGACGTGCAGGGCCATGGTTTACCGGCTGCTCTGGACGCATCGTCCGTCAAGCTCGCCTTCCAGGAGGCCGTGAGCAAAAACTCTGAGCCAGGCAGTATTCTTTCAGAAATGAACCGGCTGCTCGCATTGCACCTGCGCAACCGGTTCATCAGCGCGCAGGTTTTGCGGTGGTTGCCTACAGACAGGAAAATGCAGATTGCCAGCGCAGGACATCCTTATCCGCTGCTCTATACGAGGGAAGCGCAGAAAAGCCGCGAGTTGCGCGCAGAAGGTTCTATTCTCGGGCTATACAGCGAAGCCAACTACCGGGAATTTGAGGTGCAATTAACACCGGGTGATTACCTGCTCGCCTACACCGACGGTCTCATTGAAGACCCTGCTTCTGAAAGCTCGTATGACGAAGATATGCACAACCTGATGGCTGTCATGGAGTCCATGGAAACACATCAGCCAACTGCAGCCCATTTTGCCGATCATATGCCACGCTTTCGGGTCAGCAAACCATGGAGCGACGATGTCACGGCTCTTCTCCTGACGTGCAAATAGAGTCGCGAATGCTGGTGGGGCTTTACGGCTGCTCTAACCACGTCAGTACTTCACTCAATGGTCGTGAAGAAACGATCGTGTGGTAGACATTCTTTTCGAGAAACCAGATTGTGCGAAAGCTGCCGGCAAACTGCACGTGGTACTGTCTTTTACCCGCGATCCTGAGACCCTGCTCAGGAACGAGCTTTAATCCATAATCCCTGACCTGAGTGTAGAAGGTCTGGTAGGGCAGGTTCTCGAAATAAAGGGTGTATGCCGGTATCAGCCCCTTTGCCCGCACTATACGGTTCAGTGCAAAACCCTCCCGCGGTTGCGGAATGCGCAGCGCAAAGTTCGCCCCGGCTTTTGCCGCCGCGGGGGTAAGGTTATTCCCCGCGAATTCGTATTCGCCAAGCGTTGTGCCCGCAGGAAAGCGGAAGGCAGAAATTTGTGAGTTCACAGCCGGTTGAAATTCTGCACGGTCGAAGCGCAGCCGGTACACCTCACGCCCGGCGCGATAGGCGGTAGTTTCAAGCGCAAACGCAAATTCGCCGTAGACTGCGGCGCGCCATTCATGGCTGAAGGGTGAAAGCGCGAAGGTTGTATTGGGTACATACCGTACACCGACAGTCGGGTAGCCAGCCACAGCGCCATCGTCGATCTGGGTGATGTCATAGTGAGCGACGTGCCAGTCGTATTCAGATTCGAGCCACTGCGCCTGTCGTGTGGCATCGAGTTCAGGCACATGGCTGTAGCGTATGCCAAAGCTGGTCCTGGGAAAATAGAGTGAGAGCGTTCCGGCAGTGTAGTGCAGCAGGTTGCCCTTATTCTGCGCGGGGGAGATTACGCGCGCCAGCACCGCCGGCGGCTCGGCGCGCCAGAAAATTTCTGTCTGCTGGGGTTCGTTTGCAATACCGGTCTCTGTGTATACGCCCGTGAGGCTGGTCAGCGACCACATGCGCTTGAGTATGGTTTTTCGTTCGAGTGCCCGCACCGGATTTTTGCAGCCGGCAAAAAAACTGAGCGTTGCGCAGCAGGCAGCTACGGTCATGATAATCGTGAGGCATTTTTTCATATAAACCACCTGGGGTTTTTGATGACCATAAAGAAGATGCCGAGTGCAAGAGCGAGCAGCAACGCAGACCAAACGGGTGATGTTTTCTGCGCTGCGTAATTTGCCTTCACAGGGTTAGCTCCGCCTGTGCTAAACCAGGAACGGAGATACTGCCACGGCCCCCAAAGCTGCGCAAAAATAACCTCGCCGCGCTCAGGAATTTGATCGATACCGAAGTCAACCGCCGCGCGCTCAGGCGCGAAGCTGCGAAACAGCCTGTCCCATACGATCAGCACTCCGCCAAAATTTTTATCGATATACTCGGCATTGCGCCCGTGGTGCACCTGGTGATGCGATGGGGTGTTAAAGACCCAGCCATAGATGCGGGGCATACTGATCAGCTGTGTGTGCATCAGAAACTGGTAGGTAAGCGAAACAGCCTGCATGAGCAGGATGTGTTCAGGCCTGAAGCCCGCGAAAGCGAGCGGCAGCCAGAACATCATACCCAAAAAGGGCAGCCAGGTCTGTCTGAGGCCCACGGCAAGGTTGAACTCGTTTGACGAGTGGTGCACGACATGCGAGAGCCACAGAATACCGAGCCTGTGGCTCATGCGGTGAAACCAGTAGAAGCAGAAGTCGTCGGCCAGAAAGAGCAGTAACCAGTAGAGCCCACTGGCAGGCAGTGCGGCGGTTTGGAAACTGAGCTGCAGGTAAGTGAACAGCAGGTATTCGACGTAACCGTAGACGGCGGCAATGACCAGGTAGACCGTATAATCGGCAATGTTGGTCAGAGCCCCCGTGAAGCTGTATACGTGCCGGCGTACCAGAAGGGACAGCAGCCATTCGAGGGTGACGGCGAGCGTCACGCCGAGCAGAACGAGCGGCGCTGTTTGTTGCCAGGGCATAGCTTGAGGCTCGCACTGCGTTTTGCCCGTGACGCGCCGTCAAATGTTTAGCTGCGAAAAGAAAAGAGTTTTCAGCACGGCCATGTCGATTCACGCTGTTTGCCGATGCGTCGACTCGCGAGGCTTACGGTCACCCTCGGCGTTTTTCTGTTTTTGCCGTCGTACGTAGCCGCAGAGTCAGCCATTACAAATGACATTTCTGCTGCACCCGCGATTTCGGCTGACTGCGAGTACAAAACCAACGCGGCAACAGACTGGTTACCTGCACGTAAGACGCTCAACCTGGGCCTGGTAGAAGGGAACGTGGTTATCCGGTGCCGCATCGCCAACCCCGGGCCTGAAATCGAAGTTGTGCTGGAGATTGCTTCGCCGTGGATCGACCGTATCGAGCTCCTGGCCGGAAAAAACGGCGTCGCTGCACTGGCGGGCGAGCAGGTTGATCCCGAAATGCGGCAGTTACCTTCGCGGAATCCGGCATTTCGCGTGCCGCTCAAGAACGGCACCAATGCAATAGAACTCCTGGTGCAGGCGAATGGTTCAGCGATGGTTCTGCCGATGCGCATGACCACTGCGCCGCGCTTTGAGCTCGAGTCGCGGCGCGAGTATGCTTTTTTCGGCGCCTATTTTGGAGCGCTCTTGATTCTGGCGCTCGTATCGGGCGTTTTTGGTGTCTACAGTCGGGACACAATTTTTTTTCCCTATGCGCTGGGCATTTTCACCGGTTGTATCTATTTCTTCATCGAGTACGGTTTGCCGGGCGCTTTGCTGGGTCTAGCGAGCCCGCATCTCAATACGGCACTGGGAATATCCAGCGCGGTCACGTTTGCCGTCTTTACCGATTTTCACAGGCGGTTCTTGCAGGCGCTGGCCCCATTGAGTTCACTTGTTTTCCAGATCCTGTGTCTTGCGGCGCTGGCCATCGGGGTGTTGTTCCTGTTTTCGTCGTACGCTTTCTGTATCAGATTGCTGAACTACTTTATCCTGCTGGCCGACGTTATTATCTTCGCCTATTTTGTGAAACAGATCAGAACCAGTCGCTATCCGCTGGCGTATAGCCTGGCCTGGCTGGTATTCCTGGTTTCAACTTTTGCCTCGATACTCGTAACGCTGAACGTGATCGGCGCTGGTGCGCTGGTGCGGCACAACATCAGCCTAACGTTTCTGCTGCAGGCCGTCCTGTTCTCAATGGCGATTGGTTCGAGGCATAAAGATATACTGATCGAAGGGCACAACACGCGTACCGCACTGAACCTCGTCGAACAAGAATTGACCCACGCACAGGAAATTCACCGTAGAATTTTGCCGCGGCCAGGCAAACTTCCGTTGAAGCCGTTTCTTGACGTGCACTATACACCCCTGGGCAGACTGGGGGGCGACTTCTATACTTTTGAAGAGCGCGCGGGTAACGACGTCGTGTTCTTCATCGCAGACGTGCAGGGGCATGGCCTGCCGGCGGCGCTCGACGCGTCGTCGGTGAAGATTGCGTTTCAGCAGTCTGTCACCCGCAACACTGCGGCAGCCCAGATTCTTAGCGACATCAATCGCCATCTCGGGCCTCACCTGGACAGCCGGTTTGTCAGTGCGCAGGTAATTCGCTGGCAGCCGCAGGACCACCAGGTCGAGATCGCCAGTGCCGGGCATCCGTACCCGATACTCTGCATGGGCGAGCGGGGTGGATGCCATGAAATTGGTGTCGGCGGGCCGATCCTGGGGCTTAATCCCGATTTTGTCTACGAGCCCGTGCAGCTCAAGTTGCAAAAGGGGGAGTTTTTGCTGGTCTACACAGACGGGCTTATTGAAGATCCTTTCTCCCAGAGTAGCTACAACGAAGACCTCGCAATCCTGATGGTTGCACTGGCGCAGGCAGTCAGAACGCGAGCGCCGGCCTCTGAACTGGCAAGCCGAATGGTGGGGTACCATACAAGAAAGGTCTTTAGCGACGACGTCACGGTGATGGTCTTTTGGCCGTGAAGCCGGCCCTACATTCCGGTTTACGCCGCGGGCGCGAAACGCGGCCTATAGTACCAGATGGACGAAGAAATCGAGCGCCTGAGCGGCATAGCGCGCGAACGGGCGATGCGCATCGACGAAGTGAACCTGGCAGAGCGACTCGGTCTTGAAACCATACGCGCGCTTAGTACAGAATTCTATACGCGTGTCTTTAACGACGAGCAGCAGTGGTTCCGCAATATTTTCAGGCAGAGCACGATAGAAGAAGCTATTCAGAACCAGATGGAGTTCTTCTTCCAGCGCCTCGGCGGCGAACCGCTCTACTCGCAGCGTAAAGGGCATCCCGCGCTCATCGCGCGGCACATAAAATTCAATATGTCGCTCAAGGCAACCGAACGCTGGGTCTATCACATGCAGAACGCGCTGGCGGCTATCCCTGCGATTGACGCCGATTCGCGCGAGCGGATGCTCGATTTTTTCACGCACACCGCATATTTCCTGCATATCGGTTGTACAGCGCGCCAGCGCGCAAGCGGCTGAAAGTTTGCGAGCCGCTATTCTTCGTAGTCGAAAAAGAAGTCTTTGTTGGAGAGCGGTTCCGCACTGTCGCCGGCGTTGCCGGTCAGCGTTTCTGTGATGCCGCGCAGTATACGTATCTCCTCTTCCCAGTAGCCGTCAGAGGCAAAATCCGGAAAAGCCGCAGTAAACGACGGATCTTCATAGCGCCGTGCAATCCAGCCCGAATAGTGCACAATGCGCATAGCGCGCAGGATCTCTGCATCGGCCAGCCAGCGCTCGTCAAAATCGCGGAATTCACGGTAGGCTTCGAGAAATACCCCGCGCTCTTCCTGCGGTCGGCCGGAGAACATCATCCAGACATCCTGTAGCGGAGGGCCAGTGAGTGAATCGTCGAAGTCGAGCAGAAACCAGCCTTCGCTTCCCTGCAGGATGTTGCCTTTGTGCAGGTCACCGTGAATTCTCTGCATACGGTGGCTGGCCGACCGGATATTCCACTCCTCTGCCAGCACCGAGACGAGGGTTACATACTCTTCCGAAAAGCCCGGCTTCAGAAACCGTTTTTCCTGAAGCGACTGCAGCGGTTCAACGAGATAACGCTCTGCGGAAAAGGCGGGACGGCACTGCATTGTGCTGCCGGCACCTGTGTTGTGCAGCCGTGCCACCAACCGACCCAGAATCTGCAGATCAATAGTGCTCAGCTCTTCGGGCTCGCGGCCACCGGTACGCGGCCAGATAGCAAAGTAGATTCCCTGTTTTTCGAACAGCGTGTTGCCTGCGATCGCCATCGGGTACAGGGCAGGTACTTCATCCGCTGCGAGGTCCTGCAGAAAGCGGTGTTCTTCGAGAATTTGTTCTTTGCTCCAGCGCTGCGGCCGGTAGAACTTGGCCACTACATGACGGCCATCGTCGAGCCGCAGGTCGAACACGCGGTTCTCCATGCTGTTCAGCTGAGCAACATGGCCCGAAGGTTCAAGTCCCAGCTCGCTCAGGGCCGCGATGATTTCATCGGGCGTCAGCCGATAGAAAAATTCCCGCTCTTCGTCATCGGCCATGGCGCTCGGGATAGACGCGCCTTCTCAGCGTACGGCGAGCAGCAACCGCGCGCGGGTAATCTCAGGAAAGACCCTGTCGATTTCACGGGTCGAAAGTTTTTTGGTACTGCGTTTGCCAGCCTTCAACTCAAAAAGATTATCAGCTTTGGCAGAGAGCTCCCACTTTTGCTGCCCGTGATTGACCACTGCCTGCCCGTCGATAAGAAGGATGCGGGTGTTGTCTACCTGGTTCTGCAGCAGCAATCGATTTCCGGTCAGTCGCACCGTGTTTCCGTTCGCGAGCAGGGACACGGAAAACTGTGGATCGCTGAGCTGGACAATTGCTGTGCCTGTGAGCAGATGCACCAGAGTTTCACCGTTGGGTTGCTGCGTCAGACGGACCACACTATCGGTCGCTGCTTCGAGCATGAATTTCTGGGGCAGGTAGAGAGTGGTCCCTGCAGCAAGTATTTCGTTGTGGGTTGAAGCCAGCGGCTGGCCACCGATAAACCAGCCCTGCGGTATCGGCGTTTTTTTCGCGGTACATGAAGCGAGGATCAAGATGACGAGCAGGGCGGGGCGTCGTACCAGGAAAAATATTAAGCCTTTGATTTGCGTTGCCATAGGTCCTCCATTCAGAGACGCTTCAAGGCAATTATGGAATTTATGTTGCAGTGCACAGTATTTTTCTGTGACCGCGGGATGCTCCTGGTTCTATCGCATCAGTTTGTCGACTTCGCTGGCTTTCTCGAACGATGTATCCTGAACGATGACGATCTGCGGAATTGCCCGCATACGGATGTTCTTGGCAATACTGGTGCGCAGCGCAGGTACTTTCTGCCGGATGTCTTTCAGCAGCCGCTCTTGTTCCCGTGGACTACCCCAGACGCTGACGAAAAGTTTGGCAAATGAGCCGTCCGCAGACAGTTCACAGCGCGTGAAAGTTACGTAATCCTGCACCTGGCGCGTAATATCCTCGATGCCGGCGAGTTCGAACGGGTTTGGGATTTTCTCCTGTTCCTGCGTTTCCGCCAGTGTCATCTTGGCTGACTGCGACGGCGTCGTTTTCTGGAAAAACAGCGCTACATGGCGAAAAATCTGGTTCTGCAGCCGCAGTCGCTTAATTTCATTCATGACGGCCTACAGCCCGTAGCCCGAATCAGGGCTGGGTGCCAGCGATATCCTCAAAAGTACGCTGCGTTTCTACCTTTTCGAAGGATTCAATCACATCGCCCACTTTGAGATCGTTGTAGTTCTCAACCAGGATACCGCATTCAAAACCTTCTTTGACTTCACTCGCATCGTCCTGGAAACGCTTGAGCGATTTGAGCTGTCCGGTGAACACGACAGAGCCATCGCGAATAACGCGCACTGGATTCTGGCGCTTGATGAAGCCCGAGCGAACCGAGCAACCGGCAACGGTACCCATTCCCGAAATTTTGAATACCTGGCGGACTTCTGCTTCGCCCGTAACTTTTTCAGAAATGTCAGGCGACAGCAGACCGGCGATTGCGAGCTTCATATCGTCGATCGCCTGGTATATAATGCTGTAGTTCTTGATCTCGACGCCTTCTTTTGAGGCGACGTCGCGGACTTTAGCATTTGCACGGGCATTGAAAGTAATGATCGTTGCCTTGGCTGCCGACGCCAGCATCACATCGCTCTCGGTGATTTCACCGGTAGAGCCCATAATGACTCGCACGCGTACTTCTTCATTCGAGAGTTTTTCGAGCGAAGAAGTCAGCGCCTCGACAGAACCTTTAACGTCACCCTTAATGATAACCTTATACTCTTTGAGCTTGCCGTCTTCAATCGTCTCGTTAAAGTTTTCGAGTTTAACTTTCTTGACCTGCTGCGCCTGCTGGTGGCGCGCCAGTTCCTGACGCTTGTCGGCAATTTCACGTGCCTCGCGCTCAGTCGCCATAACGTTCAGCGTATCGCCTGAATTGGGTACCCCGGAAAGGCCGAGAATTTCCACCGGTGTGGCAGGGGGAGCTTCTTTGACTGCCTGGCCACGGTCATTGTACATGGCGCGGATTTTTCCACCCTCAAGGCCAACAACAAACGGGTCACCGACACGCAGCGTACCGTTACGAACCAGGATCGTTGCGACCGGACCACGGCCCTGGTCGAGCTTTGCTTCGACGACAGTACCTGTTGCGCGCTTTTTAGGATTCGCAGTGACTTCCATCACCTCGGCCTGCGCGAGAATCGTATCTTCAAGTTTGTCGAGGTTCAGTTTCTGCAGGGCGGAAATAGGAACAAAAGGAGTCGTGCCACCCCAGTCTTCGGGGAGCAGGTCAAATTTAGCCAGGTCCTGGCGTATACGGTCGAGGTTGGCGGTTGGTTTGTCGATCTTGTTGACTGCCACGATGATAGGCACCTTGGCATCTTTCGCGTGCGAGATGGCTTCTTCGGTCTGCGGCATGACGCCGTCGTCAGCCGCAACCACCAGCACGACAATGTCAGTAACCTGCGCACCGCGGGCGCGCATGGCCGAGAACGCAGCATGGCCCGGTGTATCGAGAAAGGTGATTTTACCTTTTGGACGGGTGACCTGGTAGGCGCCAATGTGCTGGGTAATGCCCCCGGCTTCAGTCGCAACAACGTCTGTTTCACGCAGCGCATCGAGCAACTTTGTCTTACCGTGGTCGACGTGACCCATAATGGTTACAACCGGCGGACGGTGAACGAGATCTTCGGATTTATCCTGCTCTTCCTGGATCAGGGTTTCTTCATAAAGAGAAATAACTTCTACCTGGCAATTGTACTCGGCAGCAAGTAGGGTAGCGGTTTCTGCGTCGATCGACTGGGTGATTGTCGCCATCACGCCGAGTTGCATGAGTTTGGCGATTATCTCCGGCGCGCGGACATTGAGCTTTTTGGCCAGTTCGCCGACCTGGACAAATTCCGTAATTTTCACACGCGAGGGTACCGATGAAGCAGCCGGTGCTGATTCTCCCCGGGATTTATCGCGGGGTTTCTGGCCGATGAAGAACTTCTTGTGCTCCTCTTTCTTGAGGATATCTTCGCGCAGGTTGGATTTTTTCTTATTCGCGTCTGCACCCGGTTTGACCGCAGGGCCCTTCTTGACCTCGCGCTCTTCGGCCTCTGTACGTGGCTGGCGCTCATCCTGGATAAAGACGGTGCGCGCACGCGGTGGCACGCGCTCGGCAGGTTTCTTGGGTGCCGGCGCCACGCTCTGCGGCTGGGGTGCAGCGGGCTGAACCTTCGGCTGCTGCGGCTGTACCGGTTGCTGCTTTTTTTCTTCTTCGCGCTGCTGGTCTTGTTGAACCTTCTGCGCGCTGATCTTTCCCGCGATTGAGTCCTTGGAAGAACTTCCTTTCAGGACGATCTTTTTGGGAGTGAGTTTAATTTTTTCTGCCATGCGCGCTATTTGTTCTTTATTCTATAGTCTCTTATCAGGCTTTAGCGTCAGCGTCAAGCTCTTGACCCTCTGCCTCTTCTTCGCCCGCCTCGAATTCAACGTTCTCTGAGATGATTTCCATGATGCGTTTGGCGGTTGCCCGACCGATGCCCTCTATGTGTATCAGGTCTTCTTCGCCCATCGAAACGAGGTCTTCGATGTACTTGATATTGTTCTCCTGCAGGATACGGATAATGCGCGGGGCTAGACCTGGCAGTGCCGAGAGAGGGGTACCTTCGTCTTCCACCGGCGCTTCTTCTGCCGGGGAAACGTCGAAAATCTCGTCGAGGCGCTTGCGTGCTTCGGGCGATGCCATCTCGGCCGAGAACTGCGATTCGGATTTTACATCAATCTTGTACCCCGTAACGTACGAAGCAATCTTCACGTTCGTACCTTCACGGCCAATCGCAATCGCCAGGTCTTTGTCGGGTACTACCGCCAGGGCTTCGCGTGCATTCTGGTCTACTTTTACCAGGCTGGGGGCAGCAGGCGTCAGTGCGTTCGTGATGAATTCACGGGGGTCAGATGCCCATTCGACGATATCGATGCGCTCCGTGCCGAGTTCACGGACAATCGCCTGTATGCGCACTCCACGCACACCGACGCAGGCACCAACGGGGTCGACGTTTGTGCGCTCAGAGGCTACCACGACTTTAGAACGTTCACCGGGTATACGACCGATAGTCTTGATCGTTACGATCTTTTCAAAAATTTCTGGTACTTCTTTCTCAAACAGCCGCTGGACGAACATACGGTCGGCACGCGAAACAATGACGCGCAGCGGACCGCCGCCCTTATCCTGTTCAATTGAGTGGAGCAGCACCTTGATCTTATCTTCAACGCGGTAGCGCTCTTTCGGTATCTGGTGCTTTACCGGCATGATTGCTTCGACTTTACCGAGGTCGACATAGACTGTATCTCCGCGCTTGCGCAGGATGTACGCGTTCATGATTTCGCCGATCTTGTCTTCGTAGGCTTCGCGTATTTTGTTCTGCTCGAGTTGGCGCAGCCGCTGCGAAACGATTTGCATTGCGGTTTGTGCTGCGATGCGGCCAAATTCGAGTGGATATTCCACAACATCGACTTCTTCTCCGAGCGCTGCATCGGGTTTGATTTTTTTGGCGTCTTCGAGCAGTATCTGCATGCCAGGAAGTACGATATTGTCGACCACAACACGGCGCGCAATGACGTAGACGTCGTCTTTATCTTTGTCCATCACCACGCGGACGTTGTCGGTCGTGCGGTACTTGCGCTTATACGCTGCAATGAGGCCGGCTTCGACGACTTCGAGTATTTCCTGGCGGTCGAAACCTTTGTCGGCTGTCACCTGCTGTATATCTTCAAAGAAGGAGCGCTTCTTTTCTGCCACTGCTTTTTTTGCTCTTGCCATTTTTTCTCCCGTTAAGTCTCAGATGTCCAGGTGCAACCTGATTTTTTTTATATTATGCCAGTCTATGCTGAACGGCGTTTGCTTACGCAGTTTTGCCGGGCCAAACTTTTTGCGATTTGCCTTGCAGTCTGCGAGCGCGCATTCCATAGTTTCGCCTTCGATCCTGCTGATGCGCAGAATCTCCGTCAGAACCTTTCCCGAGCTGTCAAATGTCGCCTGCAGTGGAAGGGCACTGAAGCGCTGCACGTCACTGATACTTGTCAGCTCGCGTTCCGCACCGGCCGAAGACACTTCGAGCGAATAGTTCAGGTCAATCGCGGTCTCTTTTTCGAGTTCATCGAGTGCCGTGCGCAGCGCGCGCGAAAAACTTTCACACTCGCCGATGTTGACCGACCCGTACGGATCGGAAAGTTTGTCGAGCTCAATGACGACACGCATGTTTCCGCGGCTGTGGAAAAACGTCAGTTTGTGCAGCGAAAGCTCCGCCGGCAGCGTTGCCTGCACGCGTTCGCGTATCTGCTTTTCCCTTAGCTCGGTTAGATTCATTCTGGTTTGCGTAAACCGTGGTCTGCCTGTTCAGGCGCAGATCCAGGGCCTCAAAAAAAAAGCGGCTTACGCCACTTTTCCACAGTCCACAGACTGTGCTCTAAACAGGCTGTCAAACCATTAGAGAGGCTTAGGGCTGAGCGTCTTTAGCGCAGCGGAAGCCAAAATGGTGGTAGTCCGACATGGGCATATTGCCGGGAACATTGGCGCGCCGCTTTGAGCCTCGGGCGTAGTCTGCGGTCCACCACCACGACCCGCCGCGCACTGAGCGCATCGTGTAACCAGGGCATTTTTCTGCGCCACCGCAGGGGCCCTTTGGGTTATTGCCCGAGCAGGCTTCGCCGCACTGGGCGTAATTCTTTGCATACCAGTCATTTACCCACTCGTGCACGTTGCCTGCCATGTCATAGAGCCCGTAAGCTCCGGCCGGCCGGCTGCCGACCTCTGCTGTATGCATATGCCACTCGGGTTCGAGGCGTTTTGCAAAACAGCCCTTGATGCCCTTCTTTCCCTCACCGATCTGGATAATCGCGCGTGAGCAATCGGCAGTTTCATTGCCCCACGGATACAGGTTTCCGTCAGGGCCGCGGGCTGCCTTTTCCCATTCGGCCTCTGTTGGCAGACGTTTGCCGCGGAATTCGCAGTATTCCCGCGCGGTGAACCAGCTCACGCCCGACACGGGTTGCCTGGGCTTCTTGTAGCGCCAGCCATAGCGCGCACCGATGTAGTCGCAGGTCTTGTTCTTCAGGCATTCGCGGCACTTGCCCGCATCGAGGCACTGCTGAAAATCGGCGTTGGTCACCTCGTAGGTGTCCATGTAAAAGGCGGAGATAAAAATTTTCTGCGCGGGTTTTTCGTCTGCGAGGTGGGTGTCCGAGCCACGAATGAAATTCCCGGCTGGAATACAGCGCATGCCTGCAACCTCAGGTCCGCAGCCGTTGCTGGCAGCCGAACTGCCGGAGCAGCCGGTCAGGAAACAAACGGCAATTACCGCCAGCAGCATCCGCAAAGCCGGCTGTCGCAGTATTCTGCCAATGGAAGAACAAGCCTGCACGTTCAATACCCCTGTTCGAGTATGCCGGCCGGAATAGCGGCGGGAATTTCAATCGTGCTGAAATCCGCGCGGTCTTTGCTGACAACGCGGTGCATCTTAAAATAGTCCATGTAATCGTAGTGGGGGAGTAGCAGGCGCTTCTGGTAGTTGTACGCACCGTGCACAACGTAATGCCAGAATCCCTTAAAGCCTTTCCGGTGCGCCGGGTGCCATGGGTACTCGTGTACTGAGCGAAACGTAATAGAGGCTTCATCGAAAGGCAGCGAGAGCACATTCTTCTTATAGTTCGAGTCATTGGTGCTGTAATCCCAGAACTCTTCTGCGTTACTGGGGTAGTAGACCCGAATGGGTACGCCGAGCGCGCGCGCAGAGCGGCCTATGGCGCGAATCGATTTTTCTTTCAGCATATCAGCGGGTACAATGGCGATACGGTTCTGCTGGTAGAGCAGACGAATGTAACGGTAGTGCTCGGCGTGGCGCAGCCAGCCAAAGTCGCCCTGTTTTTTGTCGGGCGCAGCGCTGCGACGGTAGTGTTTTCCCAGCGCCTCGTAATTATTGCGAAATACCTGCTGGATAAAATCGAGGTCGTTGCGGTCGGCATAATAGCGCGCGAGAATTTCGAGCGAAGCTTTCTGCTGCTTTTTACTGAAGCGGTCGAGAAACTGTGCAACCGTTTCGCTTTCGAGAACCATCGCGCGGATGATACGATGCAACGCATTGATATTCACGTCAAAGTCAAAAAGCCAGACAAACCGGCTCCTGGCGAGTGCAATGTACGAGTAATTGGCGTCTGCAGCCACACCCGCGTACCCGCCACCCAGGTTACGGATATACGGCGCGAACAGGTAGTTTTGTGACTCGTTCGGTGTGAAGTAGGTGACCGGGTCTTTGCAGTGCGCTGGCGAAGTGTATTTTGCCTTACAGATCGGCTTGTTGAGCACATCGGTTTCACCGATCTCGTGCAGGATCTTGAGCTGGGCTTCACTGGGAGCCGCAGGGTCGCCAAGCGGTGCGGGGGCTTTCTGTATCATCCACGCCGGAGCCGCAGTCGGAGGCACATTTTCTGCCACGCAACGAAAAGCTGTGTCAGTCTTGCTCGTGATCGGCTGGACTGCACTCGTTCTGCCCGCCGCGTTGAAGGTTTTTTTGTCGCGCAGCCATTTGCTGCAGCCAAATGCACCACCGCAAATGCCCATCGGGTTTGCCGGCGCGCAGATATTCTTTTTGGCTTTTCCATCGGTGACAGTACACTGTGACTCATCGCTGACGTGCCAGTCGTTGGTCCACTCGCTCTGGGCTGCCGCCGTGAATCCTGGCTGCGTTGAGGCAAGATAAAGTTCTGTTTCGGTCGGCAACCGTTTGCCCGCCCAGGCGCAGTACATCATGGCAGATTCAAAGGGCAGGCCGATGGCCGGGGCAGTCGCTGCGCTGACAGCTGCCTTCTTGCCTTTCAGATAGGAGTTCGCAACGCACTGGCCGTCAGCGACGCAGCGGGAGTATTCTCCATTTGTAACGAACGACCGGTCGATGAAAACTGTATTGGGCGTTACACTACTGCCGGGTACAAGGCTGGCGGCTGTCGCGGCAAGGCGGCCTGTTTCTAGGCACAGGCTGTCCGCGCCCGCCATCGAGCAGTCAAGCCGGTCATTCCTGGTAAAAGTGAACTGGCTGCCCCCGGTCGCGTCGGGGGTGGGGAGGTTTCTCTTTTCCGTCGATGAACACTGCAACAGAATAAGCGCCAGGCCAAACAGGAATGTGAATGCCGCGCGGCGCGGCAGAGATCGTAAAAGCATCTTTGTCAGGGGCAGAGCCCGGTTCAGGGGGTCAAATCTTGTATAATCGGGCCGGCAGGCGCTTCATTATATGCTTGACCTGTATTAAAGATGTGACATAATGTCGCCGGCCGACCGCCATGAAGTCCATGAAACACGGAGAGGCAACCCGATCGTTTTTCTCCCATTCCGGGGTTGCGCTGTGAAGTCTGCCGCGCGCAAGGCTTTTGCGGTTATGCCGCTGGCAGGCATCGGAAAAGCGGCACTGGCGTTCGAAATCGAGGAACAGCTTTCCGCGCTCACTGCTGCCGGGCAATATAAGGCCATTGCAGACCTGACGGGTATTGCCCATATTTCGAGCTCTGTTCTCGGTGTACTGGCAAAATTCGCCGAGGAGTGCCGGAGCCACAATGGCGAGTTACGTCTCGTCGTGACGGAAAATGGCGTTACCAACCTGTTGCAGGTCACTATGCTCGATAAGGTCTTTGAAATTTATAACTCCCTCGAAGAAGCGGAGGAAGATTTTTAAACTGAGGCAACTATGGCTGACAAAAAGAAAAAATCGCCGGCGAAGGCAAAACCCGCCGCAGCAGTAAAACAACCGCCCGAGGGGTATTTCGGTGAATTCGGCGGGCGGTTCGTTTCTGAGTTGCTGATTCCCGCACTCGATGAGCTGAACGCGGCATGGAAAAAATACAGCAATGATAAGAAATTCCAGAAAGAGCTGCTGGCACTTTACAACGACTATGCCGGTCGTCCATCGCTGCTGACCTACGCAGCTAACCTTTCAGCAAAGTGGGGCGCCCAGGTTTACCTGAAACGCGAAGACCTGTTGCACACTGGTTCGCACAAGATCAACAATACCCTCGGACAGGCCCTGCTTGCCTCGAAGATGAAAAAGAAACGCATCATCGCCGAGACCGGGGCAGGGCAGCACGGTGTGGCGACGGCAACGGCTGCCGCACTGATGAAAATTCCCGCACACGTCTACATGGGCTCAGAAGACCTCCGCAGGCAGGCTCTGAACGGTTTTCGTATGCGCCTGCTTGGAGCAACAGTCTCGGGTGTTGGCGGCGACCACGGTACACTGCGCGATGCCGTAAACGAGGCGCTGCGCGACTGGGCGAAGAATGTCGACGATACCTACTACCTGATCGGTTCGGCGATTGGTCCGCACCCGTACCCGACGATGGTGCGTACTTTCCAGTCGGTTATTGGCCGCGAGGCACGTGCGCAGATCATGAAGGCCACGGGTAAATTGCCACAGGCAGTCTTCGCGTGCGTGGGTGGTGGCTCGAATGCGCTCGGGATGTTTTACGGCTTTCTCAAGGACACTAAGGTGCAACTGATCGGTGCCGAAGCGGGTGGCCGCAACCTGACACCTGGCAACCATTCTGCCTCTCTGACCGCGGGTAAGCCGGGCGTGCTGCAGGGGGCGCTGACGTACATCATCCAGAGCGCCGACGGCCAGGTGCAGGATGTCCATTCGATTTCAGCCGGGCTCGATTATCCTGGAGTAGGTCCCGAACATGCATTCCTGTTACAACAGAAGCGCACGGAGTATGTGGCTGTGCGCGACAAGGCAGCATTGGATGCCTTCCAGGAACTTGCGCAGGAAGAGGGAGTGATTCCCGCTCTGGAGTCGGCGCACGCGGTGGCCGCGGCCAAAAACTACGTCAACGAGATGCGCAAGGCAGGCAAAAAGAATCCGCTCATACTGATCTGCCTCTCAGGCCGCGGCGACAAGGATGTGCAGGAAGTCGAGCGCCTGCTCGCGCTGCCCCAGGAACCTGAACATCCTGAAGACAGTGCACCTGCTCCGCAGTTCAATACTGCTCCGACGGTTAAGGTTATCTCCGAAGGTTTGCCGTAGGCAAACCTTCGGAGTAAATATGCGCATTGGACTCGGCTATGACATCCATCGTACGGGTGAGGGTGACCACGTCTGGCTCGGTGGAGTGCGCGTCGCGGCACCCTTTTCTCTCGTTGGGCATTCCGATGCCGACGTATTGCTGCATGCCATAACCGACGCTATCCTGGGCGCCATTGCCGATTACGACATCGGTCACCATTTTCCACCTTCAGACGAAAGTAACCGCGGTCGACCGAGTTCTGATTTCCTGCGCTTTGCCCTGGAGCGTATGCAGCAGGGGGGCTATTTGCTCACCAACATCGACTGTAACATTATCTGCGAGCTGCCCCGTATAGCACCTGTGCGCGAAGAGATTCGCAGCTCGCTGGCGGCACTAATGGGTATTGCAGTCAATCAGGTCAGCATCAAAGGACGCACAAACGAAAAAGTAGATGCCATTGGCGAAGGTCGGGCTGTCGTTTGCCAGGCGGTCGTGCTGCTCAGGGCGAGCGGCGAAAGCCCGTTATAATCCGGTGTAACAAAAATTCGCGTGCAGCGAGATCGGTACCATCAATGATAAAGAGCCATGTCGTTTCACGCCCCTCGCCCTGGGTCATCTGCGGCTGGTGCAGCAGGATCAGAGCGTTGCGGTCGGCGTAAGTGCCCAGGTAACCTGGCATTTCGGGCGATCGGTACGAGAGCGCGTAGAGTTCGGCGTCACGGCTTTTCATGATGCCCTGCGGCGTAAGGGTCTTGCCCCCCGACGGTTTACTCGCAAGATACTTCTGCTGCACGTTGAAATAATCGGTGATTGTTCGCATGGTTGCGGCGGGCGCTGAAGAGAAGACGGCGAGGGCGATGCGGTTATCCGTGGCCGAATCGGCAAAAGTTTCCAGGTCAATAATTGCCGCAAGGTCGCGTATCAGGTGGGCATGCGCGGCAGGTTTCCAGAACTCCGGAACGTCGAACGAAGTGGCACCACTGCTACACACCAGTGCGCGCTCTACCTGCCACCTGCAATCGACCGCGATGCCGTCAGTTGCCGCAAGAGCACTGTTGCGGCGCCATTCCAAGGTCGCGGCGAAAATGCCATAGCTCGTGTAACAGTAGAGCAACACCAGTAAGACATTCAGGTAATTGGGGGGGAGCTCCCACTTTTTTGCCAGAAGCAATACGAGGTAGCAGCTGATCAGCAGTATCAGAAACATGGGCAGCAGCCGCTCGGTCGCGGCCGGCAGAGCAGAAAGCGCAAGAAGAGTTGCCACAAATGTGCGCGAGCGCGCAGGCCAGCTATTGCTGCTGAAAATCAGAAACACTCCGGCATTAAAGAGCGCATTGAAGAGTAGTAGCCAGCCCAAAGCGCCGGAACCGTGGATCACCGTACCAATCGTGAGAATTCCTGCCGAAGTCAGCAAGAGTGTCAGCAGGTTGACTTCACCCAGCGATGCCCTGAAGCCAACCGACGGCGCGGCGGCATCAAAGAAATCGGCAAGGCGGCGCAGCGTACGACCGACGAATGAAGTGCGGGGCGCAGGCTGCCCCGTGTCCCTTCGGTCGTTACCCGCCTGCTTATCGGCCACAGCCGGTGTGTCAGATTTTCAGGAACCGCGCTTCAACAATAAATTCTTTTTTCTGGATTGTCTCGAGCAGTGCCTTCGGCATTTCATCATCGAGGCCAAGGAACGTGCGGGCCTCGCCGCCTTTCTTACCGCGCGACAGCTCCATGCTTGAAATATTGATATTGTGCTCGCCCAAGAGCGTGCCGAGTTTGCCGACGACGCCCGGGGTATCTGTGTTCAGAATATAGAGAATATTGCCTTCGGGGCGCAGCTTGAGCGCATTGCCATTGAGTTCAGTAATCACTCCGCCGGTGGCACCGACAGCCGCCTTGAGGGTGAGGCGTTCTTTTTCATCGTACACCGTGAGGGTCATGCTCGAAGGCTCTTTTTCGGTCCTGTCGTCTTTGCGCGCCGTAATCCGCATCGAACGCTCTTTCGCCAGAAGGGGGGCATTGACCAGGTTCACTTCGTCTCCCATGGCCACGGTAAGTAATCCCTTGGTGAGCGCGATCTCGAGCGGAGTCAGGTTAACTGACGTGAATTCACCGCGAAAGCTCAGCTCAACGTCTTTCATCGGATTTTTCATCATCTGGCCGACAAAAGAGCCAACGCGCTCGCACAGGTCAAACCAGGGGGCCAGAGTATCCATCGATGCTGGATCAATCGTCGGAAAGTTCAGCGAATTGCGGGCTACTCCGTTCTTGAAGTAGGCAACCATGGACTCGGCGCTTTCCTTTGCAACTTCAATCTGTGCTTCATCGGTCGAGGCGCCGAGGTGTGGAGTCAGAATGATGTCGTCGAAGTTGTAGAGCTCAGATGTTGCGGGCAGGGGTTCTTCAACAAAAACGTCGAGACCTGCGCCCGCAATGATGCCATCTTTGACGCCTTTTACAATGGCTGCTTCATCGTAGATGCCCCCGCGCGCACAGTTGATGACGCGCACGCCTGGTTTGAGAAGCGCGAGGTTTTTTTCGTTGATGAGTCCCTTCGTTGCATCGGTCAGCGGGGTGTGGACGGTGATAAAGTCAGATTGCTTGAGGATAGTGTCGATCGGCACGAGCTCGATTTCCAGCGAAGTCAGGTTTTCTGCGGGTATATATGGATCAAACCCGAGTACTTTCATCTGCAAACCCTTGGCGCGCTTCACGACTTCTTTGCCGATACGGCCCAGGCCGACGACGCCAAGCGTTTTGCCGGTGAGCTGGCTGCCCTGGAATTTGGTCTTTTCCCATTTTTTCTCTTTCATGGAGCCGTGCGCCTGCGGCGTCTTGCGCGCGAGTGCGAACATGAGTGCGATTGCCTGTTCGGCTGTTGAGATCGAGTTGCCGGCCGGGGCATTCATGACCACGATCCCCTTCTGCGAGCATGCGGGTATATCGATGTTGTCGACGCCCACGCCGGCGCGGATAACTACCTTGAGATTCTTCGCTTTTTCGACGAGCGCCTTGTCGACTTTGCTGGCCGAACGGATGATGAGGCCTTCGACTTCGGGGATCACGGCCTCGAGTTCTTCGCGGCTGGTCTTCTTGCGGTAGTCGACCTCAAATAGACCGGAGGCATTGAGAATGTCGACGCCGTCCTGGTCCAGGTTGTCAGAGATGAGAATCTTCGGTTTTGCCATAATGTAATCCACCCTAAATGTGCTTTGCGACGTGGCGTAAATAAAATAGGCCACCCAAGCTTAGGGCTTGCCCGAAGCCCAATGGGCATGACGAATCCAAAGACGCTGAATGACTTTAGTTTTCCCCGGTTCGAATACTGGTTCTATTTTAAGGGATTGTGGCGTGAGCGCGGGCCCAAGGCCATTTATAAGCAGTTCCAGAAACACCTCCGGCGCCCGTTTAGTCGTGATCTGGTCACTCGATATTCATCCCCCCCGAAAGGCAGGGGACTCGAAATAGGCGTTGGTGCGAGAACGATAGCACCAGTCTCGCGTACGGTGCTTGCGGATGGCTACGAATCGCATGGCAACGACCGATCGATTGCGCAGGTGTATTTTCCTGCAGCTGCGATTCCGTTTGCCGATGGCACCTTCGACTTTGTGCTCAGCGAGCATACCCTTGAGCATATAGGAAACGTATTGCGCGCACTCACAGAGTGGAAGCGCGTGCTCAGGGCAGGTGGTCACATGATTCTTTTTCTGCCTCACAAGGAGCGCACCAATGATCGCTTGCGTGCGCGAACACCGCTATCACACCTCATCGATGATCTCGAAAAAAATGTGCCCGATGACGATACCACGCATGTTGACGAGTGGATTGCAAACGTCACCAGGGCTGGGGGTATCCCGGCACACTACCAACATGTGCCGAAAGCAGATCTGGCGCGCACAGGTTCAATTCACCACCATGTTTGGATTGCCGCAGATATGAAAGAGGTGCTCGAATATATGGGCTTTGAAGTTGTGTACAGCGCTGACCGTGTCATCGATCGTACTGATTCATTCGTCGTGGTGGGGCGCAAAAAAGCCTGAGCAATGAAGCGCGCAGCCGTAGTCATCGTCACGTATAACAATCCGGCATTCCTGGGAATTTGCCTGGCTTCGTACAAAAATCAATCCCACCAGGATTTTGATATCTTCATTGCCGATGACGGCTCGCGTGACGAAACGAAGGCGAAGATCGACGAGTACCGGCGCATCCTGGGGCAACCGATTACGCACTTCTGGCACCCCGATCGGGGATACCGCAAAGCGCAGATCGTCAACCATGTCTGGCGTTCGCTTGACCCGGCGGAGTACCCGGTCGTGATCAACGTTGATCACGACACCGTGGCGCACCGTCGCTTTGTGCAAGACCATATCGAGCAGCACAGCGATTCAGACAACGTACTCTTCATGGGCCGGCGGGTGAACCTCGGGCCCGAAGTGACCCAAACCTACAACGAAACAAACGTCACGCAGCTGAACTATGGCCTGCCCTGGCGAGTGATTCGTGCCGCGATGAAAGGTGATGTCGAAGATCCCAACCGGGGGGTGCGTATTGGACCGCGCTGGCTGCGGCAGGTGCTCGGCCGCAACAAGGTGCCCGATCTTTTGGGCTCGAATTTTTCGATCAGCAATACGCTGCTCAGGAAAGTTAACGGCTACAACGAAGAATACAAACACTATTGGGGTGAAGACGGCGACCTGTTCGTGCGTGCGCGCAACAGCGGGGCAGAAATTTCCGGGTCACGCTCGATCGCGATACAGTACCACCTGTACCACAAGATGCTGAACCCTGACCCCGTTGCAGTGGAAAATTACTACAAGGTTTTGCTTCCTGGCCGGGATTACAACTATTGCAGCCAGGGGATTGCAGGTAGCAAGGAGAACACGAACGATGTCATTATTCACAAAGCCTGAGGTCGAGCGAGACAAGATCGACATCCACATTCTCATACGCTGCGGCATCGGTGACACGCTGGCTTACCTCGCGCGTCTCGACAGCCTGCTGAAGGTGCACCCGAATGCGCGCATCTACTTCCACGTCGGCGGATTTCGTAAGATCCCGGAAATGATCGCCGAGTTGCTGCTGCCCGACCGCCGCGTTTATGGCGTGAGACTGCTCTACGGCTACGACCGGCAGTCACCGCGGCTCGAAAAAAAGGTTCTGAAAAAGATCCGCAGCATCGCGGTTCCCGGTGACATCGTTGAAAGCTGGACCCCCGACGAGTACCCGTTGCGCTACCCGCTGCAGCACCCTTTTACGCCCGAACTGTTTCCCGAAGACCATGCTGCAGCCGATGAGTTTTTGCGCAGGAACAACCTGAAAGCAGGCGAAGCGCTGGGCATCCACCCGATCACCACGCGCGGCAATGCGGGTGCCTTTGATGAAAAACGCTACTGGCCGCAGGATAAATGGCATGCGCTGGTCGATTACCTGCACCGAAAGGGTGAGCGCCTGCTGCTGTTCGGCGCGCACGGCGAAGAGTATGGCCTGGATGTGGATGGCCAGAAAATTGTCTCGGCGCAGGGCTTGCCGCTGCGCACGACGATTGCATTGCTGACCCGTGTCAAAGGTTTGATCGGTACAAACTCCTGGTGCTGGGAAGTCACCGCGTATTCGGGCAAGCCGATCATTTCGCTCTGGTTCACATTCCCGCAGAATATACGCCTGTACCGGCCTGAGAAGGCAGACCACACGCAATTCTTCACAGAAAAATCGACCAGCGTTGAAGAGGTTACAGCAGCTTACGAGCGCCTGTTTCTGCGTTAGCCAGCGAATACGCGCGTTCCACTTTCGCCACGCGCAGGTGAAAGTCCTTGTACCACTCGGTGCGACCCCGCCGCCGCGCGATCGCATGCTCTGCATGCGATTTCCAGGCCGCGATGGCTTCTTCGTCGCGCCAGTAAGAAACCGTGATGCCAAATCCCGACGCATCGCGGGTGGATTCAACGCCCAGGAATCCATCCATCGTTGTTGCCAGTTCGACCATGCGGCGGGCAACCTGTTCGTAGTCCGCGAGCTGATCGCTGTGCTGGTTAGAGAAAATAACCGCGAAATACGGAGGTTCAGGCGTCTGCGCGAAACGATCCATGGTTCTTAAGGCGTTGCCAGTACGTGCGCGAACCGGTTGCGATTTTCCACCAGGTATTGAGGAAACGTCTGGTCCAGGGGCACAAGCTTGTGCAGGCTCTTGTTGTCCGGGAAGATACTCTTGCCCTCGCGTATGCGCTGTTTCATGGCATCGCGGTTCTTGGTCTCGTCAGTGTTCGCTTCTGAGTGTTCGTACGATTCGATCTTGAGAATGATGCGTTCGACGTCTCCGACCGAGGTGAAATGCCAGCCGGCATCGCGCGCAACTGTCACGCTCAAGCCCCCTCCGTGCGGCCGCGTGACCACGGGACTTCCTGTCCCCTGTACCTTGGATTCTGGCAGGTCGTGCAGCAGGCGCATCTTCTTTATTGATTTGCCAATCTTGCGGAAACCCGCAAAATCCATCATCACTGAACCGCGCCACCAGCCGAGGCCGTTGGCATTGTATTGCGCGACGCATTCGAAACCGTGCGTGTCGTAATCGGTGCAGATATTGTTGAGGTAGTAGGCGTACAGCCGCTGTTCGAAGACGGTAATGCCCGCAGAGCCGGCGAATTGCCGTACTGCAGCACTTTTCGGTATCTCGTCCACATCAGAAAAAATTACCGAATCAAAAGGCAGCGCGTCGTAGAGACCACGCACCACCTGGCCCTTCTGGAAGTCACTGACATCCCAGGCGTTTGGCCGCCGCCACTTGTAGAAGAAACCGGGTAGCTCATCGACAACCACGTGCCGTATCTTGGGTAAAAACTTCGCAAAACGATCCTTGTTCTTTTCGAAGACGAGTTCCTTCGGCTTTTTTTGGAAGGTGTGCCGGGCCTCAGCAAGTACGAAGATGTCGACAACAGCATCAAGTTCGTTCAGGCGTATCTCGAGCAGTTCCAGCTCGTTGAAGAACGGGAACATGTCGTAGACCCGGGGTTTTCTTTCATTGCTCATACGCTCTCCTCACGTGGTTCTCTTCAGGGTGCGAGTTCCAGGTAAACATCACGGGTCGCCGCTGCCGCCTTCTGCCAGGTGAATTGCGCTGCGCGGAGTTTTCCTTTTTCTGCAAGCGTGCTGCGCCGTGCAGCGTCTGTCGCGAGGCTATCAATCGCCTCGCGCATCGCGGCTACGGAATACGGGTCAACGGTCATCGCTGCAGAGCCCGCAACTTCGGCCATCGCACCGATATTGCTCGTAATGAGTGGGCTACCCAATGCAAAAGCTTCGACGATCGGCAGGCCAAAACCTTCAAAAACGGAAGGATAAATTGTGAGCGTGGCATTCTTGTAGAGTGCGATCAGCTGCGCCGAGCTCAGCCCGGTCAAAAATACAATCGAATCTTTGGCCGGCGACGCTGCTGCCCGGGCGTAGATCGTTTCGTGGTTATAACCACGGCCCCCGGCAAAGACGAGCGGCATTACTTTCGAGGCGCGCGAGTTTTCGAAGGCTTCAATAAGACGCTGACCGTTCTTGCGTTCTTCGACCGAACCGGGACAGAGTATGAAGGGCCTGCCCGCGAGCGCAGGGGGTACGCCTGCCGCTGCTGTTCCTGCCCCGAGGAAAACCTGGTCTGCACCATGCGGTATGACCCGTATCTTGTCGCGTGTTTCGGGAAAATGGCGCAGCATATGTTCTTTGCCAAATTCTGTTGGCACAATGATGCGTTCAGGTTTGAGCTGGTTGATGAGGTAGCGGTTATAGTCCATTCCCTGCTGCTGGAAGCGCGGTTCACTCAGGTTGGGTTCGAAAACGCTCAGGTCATGGATTGTGACGACGCGCGGCAGGCGCCGGGTGTTGGGGACTTTGAAGTCGATACCGTGGTAGACGGCCTTGCGGTCAAGAAACCAGTCGCTGAATGGCGGCACATAGATCTGCGTGCGTATGTTTGCATGGCGGGGAATAAAGTGGCGCCTCTTGAGGCGGCTGAGCTTGATGAGGCCGGTGAACTCGAGGTCGTCATATTTCTGCAGGGCGCGCAGCAGGTTGGCACCGTAGACAACGATACCGGTCGCGTGTTCAGAAGCCAGCGCGTTGGCATCCCAGTAGACGAGCACGGGCTGATTTTTTTGGTATTGATGGAGTGCAAAGCTTTCCACCACCTGTTAGGGGTAGGTTTAAACCTACCCCTAACAGGTGGTCTTAATTATTCAAAAAGGCCAGCGTTAGTTTTGCCAGCTTGTCCGTCTGTTCCATGGGAGCCATGTGTGCGGCCTCTTCGATGAGCGCATAGCGTGAGTCACGCACGGTGCGGTGCATCCAGCTGCCGATCGATTCAGGAAAAAAGCCATCGTAGCGACCCCAGACAATCAGGGTGGGAGTCCGTATCGATTCGAACTTCTTAATCTGCTCCTGTTTGCGTTCATCAATCAGGTCTTCATTAGAGATATCGCCCATCATATCGAGAAAGATCTTGTGGTACCAGTTACGGTTTGCCGCGAACTTCATGTAGAGATAGTTCTTAACAGGTAGCGGGGCCTTTTCGGGGTCGCTGAAGATCAGGTCAAAGAAGTCACGAAAGTCTTCGTACGACGAGACTTCAAACGGGTTGTGCCCGTTCAGAATACGCTCGTAGATATTATCGCCGTCGTTGGTAGGTACTAAGCCAGCGGCAGAGATCAGAACCAGGCGCTGAATGCGCTGGGGGATCTTGGTAGCAAGCTCGGCTGCGATGGCGCCGCCTAAAGAATGCCCGGCGAGAATAAACCGGTCAAAGTGCACCTTGTCTGCAAAGCGCGTGATCCAGGTTTCGAACTGGTCGAGGGTGTAAGCCACGCGCGCCGGTTTCTCGCTTTCGCCAAACCCAGGCAGGTCAGGCGCAATGACGTGAAAGCGGCGCGAAAGCGCCTGCGCATAAGGCAGAATACCATCTTTGCTGTCGGCGAAGCCGTGCAACAGCAGCAGTTTTGGCAGCTGTGGCCGGCCCCATTCAAGGTATTTTACCGTCACATCGCCCAGGAAGGCGCTGCCCAGCCGGGCGGAGCTCAGGCGGCGGCGGGTTCCCACGTACGCGTTGTACAGGTTTTCGCCGATATTCCAGCGCACACTCATCGGTACGAGCCGGGTATAGAGGCTGTGCAGCAAATAGTCTATGTCGATGGGGGCGAAACCCGGCTTATGCATACGCCAGCAATAAGCGCGGAATCAATGTGCCAACAAAAAATGAACGATCGTTCAGTCACTGAACTGCCGCAGCGAGGTTTTGAACCTGTTGTAAAGTGGCAGATGCTTTTCATACGCCTTTCGGTCGGCGTATTCAATACCAAGGACCCAGCGGATTGTACCATCATCATTGGTGGTTTCAACGTATGAACGTGTGCGGCCTGTCTTCTTCGGGCGTATCGTGTACCATACCTTACGAAATCCGTCTTTGCTTTCTTTTTTATCCAGCTGGTAAGTCTCCTGCGTATCTTTCAATGCGATGTCGGGGGTTTCGCCCGCCCATTGCGGTGAAAAAATATAGAAGCGCACCGATCTGTCGGGCGATTCGAAAAAAACGCTGTCAAATTCATCGGGCATGCCACGTGACTGCAGCGAAGGTATTACCCTGAAGCTCGCCGGGTATTGAATCTCAAACCAGGCACCCCGGTATTTCCTGTAAGCGTTATCCTGTGCGAGCACGGCAACGCCGGCAATGCAGACTGCGAACAGGTACTTCATGAGGATTGTTAGTATACTCCAGATATCCGAAAAAGTATTTTAGAAGTCTTCTCTATAAATTGCCCGTTGGCAAGAGCGCCGGCATTTCGGAGCGAATTCGCTTTTCAGACAGCCAGGAAAGGCATGAATTCCTGCGACCTCCGTGCCTGTTTGCCCGGTGTGCGACTCCTTATGCCACCATCGGCTGTCCGCGGTACAATGATTTATATGTAGCCACTTTAGCCCATGTCGTGCATATTTCCAGAAAAAACGGGGGAGTTATGAAGAGATATGCAGGTTTATTCGCGCTGGCAGGGGCGCTCCTATTGGTCTCTGCCTGCAAGACGATACAGCAGGGCAATATGGGGGTGGAGCGCAAATTCGGTAAACAGAACGACGAACTTCTGGGGCCCGGGCTCTATTTCTACAACCCGATCTGGACGGACATCCTGGTGCTGCCGCTCACGACCGAAAATCTCGAGGTCAGCATGGCATTGCCGAGCAAAGAGGGGCTGAATATCGAAGCCGAGATGTCGATTCTCTACCGGCTGAAATCAGAGAAGGTGCCGTCGCTGCTCGTCGAATTTGGCGGTTCGGAATTCCAGCAGGATGAGCAGCGTATTGTGCTCAATGTGCTGAGATCGGCCGCGGCAGATGTTTCGGCAAACTTTCTGGCGAAGGACATGCACAGCGGCAAGCGTTCAGAAATTGAAACCGAGATACTCAAGCGCATGCGCGAGGTCCTGGAGGAAAAAGGCTTCATGTTCTCGCAGGTACTGCTGAAGAGCATTAAACTGCCCCCCGGCCTCTATGCTTCCATCGAAGAAAAGCTGAGGGCTGAACAGGACGCGCAGCGTATGGAGTACGTGCTGCAGCAGGAAAGGCGCGAAGCGGAACGGCGTAAGGTCGAAGCTGCGGGCGTGCGCGATTCGCAGAAGATACTCAGCCAGGGACTGAACAAGGAAATCATACAGCTGCGCAGCATTGAGGCTTTTCGCGAGCTGGCAAAATCACCCAACGCGAAAGTGATCATTACCGATGGTAAAGCGCCGCTGATGATACCGGCAGATAACCGCTAACTCACCGCCCCAGGCGGGCCGCGCCGGCCGCCCTTATTTGGGTTTACCCGGCCGCGCGGCTTTGGGCCTCTTCCCGCACATGCGTCGTACCCGGCGGCTTATTACCATTCTGCTGGCCTTTGGGTTTGCTTATGCCTGTCGCAAAGAATCCGCATTTATACCCGAGCTGACGCACAGCGACCAGCTCAGGGGAGCAGATGCCACGATGCGCAATTTTACGGCCGAAGCTTTCCGCAACGGGGGAATTCTCTGGCGCCTCGCGGCTGTTGAGGGTTACCTGGTGCAGGTTAAAGATGAAACTCACCTCTACGACCTGCGTATTGAATACTTTGAGTCGAACCGCAAATCGCGTGATTTTGGCAAAGCAACAATTGTCACGGCAAAGAAGTGCATTTTGCAACAGGGGAACAAGTTCATGACCATTTCGGGTAATGTTCTCGTCGAGGCTCCGCAGGGGCGAAAACTCCGGACGGAGGAGCTTTTCTGGGATGAAAGCAAGAACTCCCTCTATTCGAATGTTGCCGTCACCGTGCAGGATGGTTCGGGCAATGTGCTGACAGGAACCCGGGGTATCATTACCGACCGCTCGCTCAGCCGCACAGTCTTCAAGGGTGGGGTCGGCGCTGGCTCTGCCGGTTTCTGAGATATGGCAGTCGTAACAAAAAAATCCCCGCAATTGGGGGAGCAGGGCACAGAGGTCCTGCGCAATTCGTCGATCTTTTCCTTGTTCACTTCACTCTCGCGGGTGCTCGGGCTATTGCGCGATATGCTCAAGGCATATGCCTTTGGCACGGGCCCTCTAAGTGTTGCGTTTGATATTGCCTTTCGCCTGAACAACATGCTGCGCAACCTTGTTGCCGAAGGTGCACTTTCGCAGGCATTCGTGCCCCTTTATAACCGCTACGCGCACGAAAGCGACGAGAAGGCACGCGAGGCAGCGGGCGTTGTGATTGTGTTCGTTGCCATAGCGATGGGATTAACCACCGTTCTGGTTATTTTTACGCTTCCGGTTCTGCTACCGTTGCTTTTGGCAGAAGACCACATGCCTGCAGAGCAGCTCGCGCTCACCATCAACCTCAGCCAGCTGCTGTTTCCCTACCTGGTCATGATGAGCGTAGCATCTCTCTACATGGGTATACAGTATTCGCACCGTATCTTCTGGGCGGCGAGTTTTGGCCCGGCATTGCTGAATATAGTTATCCTGATCTGCTTCGGCGCATATGCCCTCTGGGTGCGCCTGACCGGCGCTGCATTCGACGTGCAGTCGATCTATGTTTTTTCACTGGCAACGCTGCTGGCAGCGGTTGCGCAGGTGGTTTTTCAGATCTATACCGTGCACCGCCGCGGGCTTGCCCCACGCTACAGCTTTTCGCTCCGCCACGGGGCGCTGAAAGCCCTGGGCTCGATGATGCTGCCGGCTGTCTTCGCCGCTTCGATGCAGGAAATCGGCCAGCTCATTGACGTCTATCTCGCGACCTCGCTAACGGCGAAGGTCCCCGAGGCAATTTCGGCGCTGACGTATTCGCACCGGCTGATACAATTCCCGATAGGTGTTTTCGGCGTCGCGGTGGCGACTGCCAGCCTGCCGCAGCTGTCGCGTATATACCAGGCTGACAAAGAAGGCAGCGCCTTTTCGGAAAGCCTGGCTTCTTCGATCCGGTTGAACTTTTTTTTCCTGTTGCCGGCAGTCGCGGGGCTGATGGTCTTCAGCGAGCCCATTGTGCGTGTCATTTTCGAGCGCGGTGCCTTCACAACCCGCTCGACCGATGTCACGGCGCTGGCACTGCTCTGCTATGCACCGGGCATTCTGGCGTATTCACTGCAGAAGTTGAGCACCATTTCGCTCTACGCGCAGATGAATACGCGCACGCCGGCGGTCATCACTGCTCTGACCCTGGTTCTGAATTTTTTGCTTAGCCTGTACCTGATGCAGACGATGCTGCACGGGGGCCTTGCCGCAGGTTCGGCGATTGCCGCCTGGTGCGGAGTGCTGATCTATACCGTCTTTCTGCTGCGCGGTCGGGTACTGCGTGAACCGGGTAAACTTTTAGCGGGCCTGCTGCGCATCATAGCTATCAACTTGCTGTTTGCCCTGCTGCTACTGGCAATGCGCCGGTATATTCTGCCCGACCGGGCGCTGCTGCAGCTGGCTCTCTGTGTACCGGTAGCGGTAGCGGTCTACCTGGCGCTGGCGCACGTGGCCCACATCGCAGAAGCGCATGTGCTGGTAAATTTTCTGAACCGCCTGCGCCGGAAGATCACGCATTAGGCGGGGAATTAATTCCCGCCTGATGAAAAGATATTCCTTTCCGCCGCACCGCGCCCTGGCAAAAATTCCGCATGCGGTTCATTGTCTTGCGCCACCAGGAAGAAGAGGGCCTCGGTACCATCGCCGATTGGCTGAAGCAGAATGGACATTCGTATTTTTATGTGAATCTTTTTGCACAGCAGAGGCCACCGGCGAATGCACTCATGGCATACGACGGGCTTATTTCGATGGGTGGTCCGATGTCGGTCAATGACAGCACAGACCTCGTGAAGACTTCACTTGCGCTCACGGCAGACTTTGTACAGGCGATGCGGCCGGTACTTGGTGTGTGCCTGGGTGCGCAGGCAATTGCCAGGGTATCGGGGGGTACCGTTGCCCCTTCTGCATTTGAACTGGGTTTCGACCGTGTTCAACCGGTCGCGACACACCCGTATTTCGCGTCGGGCAAATTAGCCACTGCCGATTGGGATGTCTTCCAGTGGCATGGAGAAAATTTTTCGCTGCCGCAGGGGGCGGCCCACTTATTCACCGGACCCGCGGTTGCCAACCAGGGCTTTACTTACAAGAACGCGCTGGCACTGCAGTTTCACAACGAGCTTTCACTCGAATGGTATACAATGTGGTATGATAGCCTGCGGCACAAGTTTGAGAAAATGGATCAGCTAAAGCGGCCGTCACCAGAAATGCCGTTTGCGGCATTGAAGACGAATTTGTTCAAGCTGCTCGACACATGGTCATTTGCGCTCACCGGTAAGTGAGCGCAAATGACCTGACATATTTCTCTATGCCTTGCGCCGTCGCGCCAAAGCGAAATGCATCACTGATCACTGCATAGTAGATATCTTCTGCGTGTGGCAGCTCGCTTACATTATCGAGCGTGATACCCCCGATCAGCACGAGCGGCAATGCCGTGCGCTCGCGGTAATCGGCAATGAGCGAACGATTGGTGGCAACATCGGGTTTGGTGCCGCTGGCAAACATTGTCCCCAATGCCACGTACGCGGGCGTCGGCTTGTATGCCAGCGCAGAGTCGAGCTCGGCAAGGTTGTGTGTTGAGCGCCCGTACGGCACCGAAAGCTGACCGGGCAATAGGTCTTCTTGCCCGAGGTGCAGCGGCAGATTGTGCCGTATGGCGATTTCGGCGTGGTCGTTGACAATGAGCTTCGCCTGTCGTACCATAGGCAACAGGCTCAGTAGGTTTTCTTCGTACTGTGCTGCGCTGATATTCTTGTGACGGTACTGGAAAATCTTCACACCCGCAGCGGCTGCAGAACGTATGAAATCCACCGCTGGCAGGCGATGCCGTTCGCAGGTTTCGCCATCGCAGATGAGGTACAAGTTACCGCAACCGGGCACAAGCGGTGACAGCATATACCCCATGAGGCAGAGATCAGCGATTTGCTGCAAAGTCTTTTTCTTTACAGCGCGTTAAGGTACGCCCGAGGCAGCGTACCACCCGGGGTGTCCGATGGATAGCGAAATCAACCACCAGCTGCTCACCCGCGCTTTGCTGAAATTACGGCAGAGTATGATCGAGGCGGAGCGTTCGCAGCGTGAGCAGATTGCCAGTACGCACCCGGAAAACCGCGAGAGCCTTCGCAACCTGGTGCACTACCTGGCCATGCGCAGGCGCGACCTGCATGAAGTGCAGCTGCAGCTGGCAGCGCTCGGTCTATCTTCGCTCGGCCGCAGCGAAGGTTTTGTGCTCGATAACCTTAACCGGGTGTTGCACTATCTCGGTGCCGAAGAGGGCCCCGAGACTTCCCTCGATTGGGCAATGGCGGAGCGTCTGCTGCACCGGAATACGCGCGCGCTCTTGGGTGAGCATCCCAGTGACCGGCATGTGCTGATCATGATTACATCGCCCATGCCTGACGAAGCCGATGCCAGCTGGATGGAGAAGAGCCTGCGCGCAGGCATGAATGTACTGCGCATCAATTGTGCGCACGGCACCGAAAGCGACTGGGAAAAGCTGATCGCGGCGCTGCGCGAAGCAGAGAAAACGACCGGGTTGTCGTGCCGCCTTCTTATGGACATTGCGGGACCAAAGCTGCGAACCGGACCCGTGCACGGTGGTGCGGAAATCCTGCGGTTGCGGGTAGAGCGCGACATCTTTGGTCGACTGGCAAAGCCGGCGCGCGTGACTGTGGGTTCAGAAAACAGTGATCTGATCTTTCCAAAGGAATTCTGCGCGCAGATGCGTGCAGGCGATACCCTGCAATTTCGCGACAGCCGGGGTAAGAAGCGCCGCATACGAATTGACACAGAAGGGAAAGGCTTTGTCGGGCTGTGCGACAGCGGAGCTTGTATACTGCGCGAAACGCGATTTACCCTGCGGCGCGGAAAGAAAGAGGTTGCGCAGGCAGACTGCGGTGCATTGCCTTTCGTTCCCGGTTCATTGTTGCTGAAACGCGACGATCTTCTCGTACTTTTTGCGGGTGAAGGTGAAGGATTTCCCGCCGAATCGACCGAGCCGGGTGTTCCGCCCGTCCACGCGCGTATTGGTTGCACTTTGGGCGAAGCCGTCGCGGCGATCAGGCCGGGCGAACGCGTGCTCTTTGACGATGGCAAGATTGGCGCCGTTTGCGTGAGTAGCCAACCGGGCGAAGCACTGCTGCGTATCGTACGCGCAAAAGATTCGGGTAGCCGCCTGCGCGGCGAGAAGGGCATCAACCTGCCGGACAGCCAGCTCAGGATACCCGCGATCACCGAAAAAGACAGGCAAGACCTGGTTTTCGTCCTGCAGCAGGCCGACCTGGTCGGAGCGTCTTTCATTCATTCGGCAGCTGATGTTGCGGAACTGCAGTCGATTGTTACAGGCGCACCGCGAAAACCCGGTATCCTGCTGAAGATTGAAACGCAGGCGGGTTTTCAGAATCTGCCGGAAATTCTGACACAGGCGTTGGTGCAAAGCCCGGTAGGAGTCATGATTGCGCGCGGTGACCTCGCAGTGGAAGCAGGCTTTGAGCGCCTGGCAGAAGTCCAGGAAGAGATACTCTGGGTCTGCGAGGCGGCACACGTGCCGGTAGTTTGGGCAACCCAGGTGCTTGAGAACCTTGCCCAAACCGGGCAACCCTCACGCGCTGAAATCACCGATGCGGCCATGTCGGTTCGGGCCGAATGCGTGATGCTCAACAAAGGGCCATACATACATGAGGCAACCACTGCCCTGACCAATATTCTGAAGAAGATGGAAAAGCACCAGTACAAGAAACGCAGTCTCTACCGCCCGCTGCAAATAGGCCTCGGCTAATTTCACTTGCATGCCTGATCTCACCCGCTATGGCGGTGCCATGCGACGTCATGGACTGGTGTGCATTGGCTTCCTGGTTATTTCAGCATCGCTGTCGGCTAACATGCGTGCGCCGGTGCGTATTGAGCGTGGGTACAGCCGCCTGCTGGCAAAACCCGCACAACTGCGACTCAGTGGTGAAAAACTCGAATTTGACTGCCCTGCGGCGCACACAGGCAAACCTGAACCGACACTCTTTGCGCAGCAATCATGCGCGGCGCGCGTGACTTACCAGTTATCATCTGCCGCTGACGAAAGAGTGGCGCTGTCATTCGTCTATTCAGGCAGCGAGCAGGTCGAATGGAATTTAGGCACCGGGCCCCAGAATGTTGTTTCGCGCGCAGTACAGTCCCCTGACAGACTTCACTGCACCTACTGTCCTGACGACATGCGTTCATTGCGCGTAGCCGAGACTGAAGCGGATATAAAAAAATCGCTGCGCGAGATCACGGTGCGCTACCAGCAGGCCCTGGACTATGACGAAAGTGGGCATGGCTATTTCAGGGCGGGGCAATGGACGCAGGGATTTAGCTACGAGCTTTGGCCGCTTGCCGAATGGCAATGGGATGCGAAGATTACTGCCAGGCTGCACCTGAAGATTGCCGCGAGGGCTGGTTTTCTGGGTATCGGTTACAAGAAAGATGAAATCGCCTGTGTAATACTTCTGGGTGAACGCGAGATGCCCGTATCGCTTATTTTCAGCGAGCCTAAGGACGGTAAGCGAACCGTACAGGCAGAAATTGAACTGCAAAAGAAACCGCAGCGGCTTCGCTGCACCTGGAGCGCACAGTGACTGCAGCCCGCAAGATACCACCAGTGTATTACCTGAAATTTCTCGGCGGTGGCGTCATCGGCAACATTGGTTGGTGTTTTTTTGCCTTTGGAATGCTGTTCTTCTGGGCTCTCCATGTGCCGGCTTCCGTTCGCGAGCTGGTCGTTTTCTCCGGGCGCACTGACACGGTCAGTGGCATCGTCTCTTCGGTCGATGAAACGAATATGGCGGTGAACGACGAAGTGGTATATCGTGTCGGCTTTACCTACCTGGTTGCGGGTAACGAGTTCAAGGGCAAAAGCTACCTGCGCTACCGGCCGGCTCCCACAGGCACGATCACGGTCGAGTATGTCGCCGGCAGGCCGCAACTGGCCCGAATTGAAGGTGGGAGCATTGCACCTTTCGGCGGTGTCGCGCTGGCGGTAGCTATTTTTCCGCTGCTCGGACTGATCATGGTGATCTTTCCCCTATACGGCAATGTTCGCAGGCTACGGCTAATGCGCTACGGCCAGGTCGCACAGGGCCGGCTGGAAAAGGCTGAAGATACCAACATGTCGGTCGATGAAGAGACAGTCGTACGCTTCCGTTTTGTTTTTGAAGATACCCAGGGCAGGCAACACCGCCTTGTGTACAGGACGCACGAAACCGAACGCATCACTGATGATAAGAAAGAGGCTATTCTCTATTTCGCACACAAGCCGGCAGTGGCCTGCCTGGTCGATGCACTGCCGGGTAACACAAAACTACAGGGTAATGGAGTGGTCCAATTCCATGCGGCTTTCAGCTGGAACGACCTGCTGGCCCCCGTCATGATTGTACTCGCTTTGCTTCCGGCTTTTTTCGTTTGATTGTGAGCGGCGTACGCTGAAAAAACTATCCGATACGGTTAACGGCCTGCCGCGTGGGCGATGAGAAAGCCTTCCAGCATCTTGCGGAAGCTCGTCTCAATGTCCTCGGGCATACCAAAGCCACCCACGAGCTGCAGTGTCACGAAGCCATGCAGCATGCTGCGTAGCGCCCGCACAGCATGCACGAGTTCTTTCTGCGGGACGCCCAGATCTGAAACGATGGTGAAGATGGCTTTCAGCAATTCGCCGGCGGCCAGCTGGAACTCTGGGGATCGCCTTGCCATGGCCGGCTGCAGCGCGGCGTAACAAGTAGGATTTTTCATCGCGAATGCGCGGTACGATTCGCATGCCCGCAGGAAGGTCTTCTCCGGATTTTTGCCTTCGGGCAGTCGGGACCATTCCGTCACGAGAAGGTTTGCCCCGCGAATGCCAACGCCATCGATGATATCATCTATACCCGAGACATGCTTGTAGAGAGACGGTGGTTTGATCTTGAGTGCCGTTGCCAGCGTGCCAACCGTGATGGCGCTGAAGCCATTACGGTCACCGATGCTGATTGCCGCATCGAGCACGGCATCCCTGTTGAGCCCGCGCCGCATGGTTATTTTTTCTCTGGCCTGTAGTTCTGCTCAGGGTCGTGACCAAATACCAGCTTCATCTCCGGGTGCCGTGCCGCGAGTGCACGCAGGGTAGCCAGCGTCTGTTCGCCTGCGGCGTGGTCCTGCATCTTGCCTGGAGCAATATTGTTACGGAAGCCATAGGCCGTGTGGCTGGCGTCCCCCGTAACGAGGTAAGCTCCCTCTTTGGTATTTACCAGGAATGACATGTGGCCTGCAGAATGCCCCGGAGTGTGAATCGCCCAAACCGTGCCGTCACCGAAAATGTCGAATACCCGGCCTAAACCAGCAACTTCGGGTTGCGCAGCAAAATCAATTTCGCTGATGGCTTCAATGCCGTCGAGATGTTTCATGCACAGGCCAAAAATATCGGCGTAAGAATCGCCCAGCGTGCCTTTGCCCGCAATGTATGGTATGCCTTTTGTCAGCGCAGGAGCTCCCGCCGTGTGATCGACATGCATATGGGTGAAGTAAACTGCGGTTAGTTTTGCGTTATGCGCCTGCAGTTGAGCGGCGATGTCGCTTCCGGGGTTCTGCCGGGCAAAATCAAAAAATACCCCCATGCAACCAAAATTGCCGTGACCCGACCTGGCAAATGATGCATCAAAGCCGGTATCAATCAGGATATCGCCTTTTTGCGGATGCCGCACGAGGTGGGCTAGCACAGCTACATGGGTCCTGGTGTTTTTGAACTGCGGATGTTTCTTTAGGTCAAGCAGCAGCGAAGTGTCGACTTCGACGCTGCCAGTGTTCAGACTCAACAGCTGTGGCAGGTTACGCGTAGCGGGTTTGAACAGTTGCGCTTCGCCCAGTTGCTGCGACTTCTGGGTGGGGAGTGTCTGCGTTTGCGGGCGGTAGGTGCCGCAGTGCAGGGTGGTGGCGATCACGATCGTGAGGTATTTTATTTTCATGGTTACTTCCGTTTGGCTAATAGTATTAGCTAAAATCATTTTCTTTGCTGCCCTGTCAACCCATTGTCCAGATGCAATAGTTAGCTCGTTTTTTTGGATTTCGAGTGAGAAAAAAATGGGATTTCCTGGTATTTAATAAATAGAGGGGTTATGAAGAAGAATTCGCGCGTAACGAGCATCAGTCTGCCCCAGGGGTTGGTTCCAGTTTGGCGGGAGAACCGGCGGGCCATAATGGATTTCGGCGACCGGTACCTTCGTTTACTCATGAAAGGAAATATCCGGCGAGAGACTACACGCACCTACAACCGCTCCATTCAGCCTTTCCATGTTGTGCATGTGAGATTCTCCGGGGCGGAATATGATGCCCTGCATTGCGCCGCGGCAGCACTGCGTGTCAGTGTTTCATCAATTGTTTGTGGAATTATCCGGCTGTGGCAAAAACCGCAAAGGAGAGCACATGGGGTCCGTTACCGAGCTAACTATTGCATAAACCAGATATTGTGGAATCCAGAGGGCGGAATCTACGAGGAGAGCCTGACTTTCTGGGCCATTACGCCCGAAAATCCCACAGGCAGACCGGTCACACTGCCGGGAGGATCTTCTGGATAATATTGCCCTCACCGAGCAAGACGATCTTTGGCGTGAAGCTCTTTGCTTCTTCAGGAGTCATCTGCGCGTAGGCGATAATGATGATCTTGTCCCCACGGTGACCGAGGCGGGCCGCAGCACCATTGAGGCAGACTTCATGTCCACCACGCTTGCCTTTGATCAGGTAGGTCTCCAGCCGCGCGCCGTTGTTGACGTTGACCACGTGCACCTTCTCATATTCCATGAGGCCGGCGGCATCCATCAGGTCTTCGTCAAGCGTCAGGCTACCTTCATAGAAAAGGTTCGCGTCTGTGATTTCGGCCCGGTGTACTTTGGCTCTGAGGAGTGAAATGTGCATGCTTAAGCTCCGATTTAGGCAAACCTTTTGATATTGCTGGCGATGTGGCCGGTCACGTTCTTTTGCCCGAACTCGAGACCGACGCGGATGGCGTTGCGAACCGCACGCGCGCTTGAAGAGCCGTGGCCGATAATGCAGACGCCCGCGACCCCCAAAAGGGGAGCTCCCCCATAGGTCGCGTAGTCCATGCGGTTTTTTACCGCGAGAAAGGCGGGTTTCATCAGCAGTGCGCCACCCTGTGCAATGGCAGAGGCATTGATATTTTTTTTCAGACTGGAGAAGATCGTCTTCGCAAGACCTTCGATCGACTTCAGTATGACGTTGCCGACGAAGCCGTCGCAGACAACGACGTTGACCGGTTTACCCGTACCGTACAGGTCGCGACCTTCGACGTTGCCGACAAAATCATAGGGCAGCTTGCGGAGCTTATTGAGCGCAGCGAGCGTCATCTCGTTTCCTTTGGTGTCTTCTTCACCGTTGGAAATAAGGCCAATTTTGGGATTGATCACTCCCATGATTTCGCGCGAGTAGACTTCGCCCATTATTGCAAATTGTACTAAATATTCGGGTTTGCAGTCCACATTTGCACCCGAGTCGAGCAGCACCGTCGCGCCGCCATCTTCGCGGGGAATCGGGGTGGCGATTGCCGGCCGCTTGACACCCGGCAGGCGGCCCATGTGGGCGAGGGCAGCGGCCATTGATGCTCCGGTATTGCCAGGGGAAAAGAACCCAAGTGCCTCACCAGAGGCAACAAGGCGGGCGGCTACATTAACGGAGGCATCTTTTTTCTGGCGCACGGCCATGGCCGGCGAATCTTCCATGGTTATCACATCACTGGCGTGCGCAATACGGATGTTTGAGCCGTTGTAGCCATGGCGCCTGAGCTCTGCCTGGAGGATTTTTTCGTCGCCGACGAGCAGAACATGTGCATTCAGCTCGAGCGCGGCGTTGATGGCGCCTTGCACAAGAGGACTTGGGCCGTGGTCACCGCTCATCGCGTCGACGGCCATCCACTGTTCTGATGAGCCTGAACTCATGCGTGCGACTCTTGTGTCAAACTCACCTTGCCAAGCCCTTTCAGATAAGCGATTCGGGAAAAACGAGCTAACTATAGCGGCCAGAAGCCATATTCGATTTCGGGGTACGCGTTCGCTGCGGCTGCACGGTCGTTCGGCACAGGTACCACCAGGAGCGGGAAGTCGCAAAGTTGTACCAGCGTGTGGAACGCCCGGTTGGTCTCATAATCAGGCAAATAGGGAGTTATGTCGCCTTGCGACAGCGGTTCGAGGTTCATATCTTCCGAAACGGCGAGGTGGGATAGACCAGACGAGCTAACTATTGCAGAGAGCCTTTTGCGGGATTCGCCGGTAGCCCTGCAGAGCGCGCTCAAACCAATATCTGCAGGAAAGAGAATCACGTAATCATCGGCCAAAAGCTCTAGCGCCGCCTTTAGGGTCTGGAAATCGGGTTTGTGGATGTCGATATCGAGAAACTTCACGGCGCTATGCCATAGTTAGCTCACACTCTGCACAACGAAAAACTCTTTTCGCTCCGTCGTGATCTGAGACACTCATCAAAGCGGCCCATGCTCGAGTCTCTGACAGTCAAAGATTTCGCACTGATACGTGAGCTGAACATCCAGTTCGGGCCGGGCCTCAACCTGATCACGGGCGAAACAGGCGCGGGCAAGTCGGTCATGCTGGGAGCTCTCTCTCTGGTTTTGGGCTATAAAGCCACGACCGACATGATACGCAGCGGTTCAAAGCGCGCGATCGTCGAGGCGGCTTTTGCGATGCCCCCGGATACCCGCAGCGGCGCCCGTGCCCTGCGCCAGGTACTTGCCGACCAGGGACTCGATGACGACGAGGGTACGCTCATTCTGCGCCGCGAAATCAGTGTCGAAGGCAAAGGCCGCAGTTTCGTGAATGCGCGCCAGGTGCCGTCATCTGTGCTGCGCGACATTGGCCGTTTTCTCGTCGATATTCACGGGCAGAACGAGCACCAGAATATCCTGACTGTTGAACAGCACCGCTCGATTCTCGATCGTTACGCGCACCTGGGCGAACTGGTCGCAGAAATGCGGAAGCTCCACCGCGCGCGCGAAGAAGCACGCCAGAAACTCTCGAGCGTTACCCTGAGCGAAGACGACAAGGCGCGCCGCCTTGACATTCTGCAGCACGAAATCGCCGAGCTCGAAGCCGCGCGCATCGACGATGTGCGCGAAATTGATGAGCTCATTGCGCGCGAAAAAAGTCTCGCCAACGCCGAAACCCTCGTCAGCGACCTGAACTCCGTCTATGAAGCGCTCAACGGCGAAGGTGGCTTCGTACCGCGGGGCGGTTCGATTGAACGCATTCTTGAAACCGACTCGCAGTATGACGACTCACTCGCAGCGATCCTGACGCAGTTTCGCGAGAGTTATTATGCGCTCGAAGAAATTTCGCGCCAGGTGCGCTCGAAGGCCGAGTCGTATTCACTGAACCCCGCCGAGCTTGAAGAGATGCGCGAGCGTATCGGTCTCTTGCAGTCGGTGGCGCGCAAGTACGGTGGCAGGGGGCCCGCGGGCGCGAAAGAAGGCGACTACGCGGTTGGTCTCGAAAAAGCCAAGGCATACCTCGAGAAGGCGAGAAACGAGCTCACTGGTATCGAACTGTCATCTGGCGAAGAGGCGCGCCTGCGCAAAGAAATTGATAGCCTGAACGCGCAGATGAAAGACAAGGCGCTTTACCTGTCAGAGAAGCGTCGTCTCGCTTCGCTTGAGCTCGAGCAAAAAGTCCAGGCGGAGCTCAAGGCGCTGGGTATGGAAGAGACACAGATTAAAGTCTCCATCCGCTGGGAATATTCAGAAGAAGGGACTGTGACACAAGACGCGTCACCAGACAAGAAATACGTGATTGCTCCCACTGGTCTTGATATTGTCGAATTTCTGATGGCATCGTCGTCACGCGAAACGCTGCGCCCCCTGCGCAAGATCGCGTCGGGTGGTGAAATGAGCCGCATCATGCTGGCCCTCAAGAAAGTTATCATTGAAACCGACCCGGTTTATACCATGGTATTTGACGAGGTCGATGCGGGTGTAGGCGGCCGCATCGCCGAAGCTGTCGGCCGCAAAGTCGCAGGCCTTTCGCTCTCTTCACAGGTGATTGTGATCACGCACCTGCACCAGATTGCGGGGCTTTCACCCAACGAGGTGCGCCACTTCAAGGTATCCAAGCACAAAGAAGACGGCACGCGTATCACCAGGCTTTCGAAAGAACAACGGCTGCAGGAAGTGGCCCGCATGATCGCAGGCGAGAACATCACCGAGTCGGCGCTCAGCCACGCTAAGGCGCTGTTGGCTGAGAAGATACAGTAGTAAAAAGTGAATAACGGATAGATTTATCAATTTTTGTTGACGGCGAATGGGTCATGGCGTATTCGCGGCGATGAGGGAAATAATCGGGCTTGGATATTATGCGCAGCTTATTGCGTTGGCGGGACCTATCTTTCTTTTCGCATGTTCGAGCGGCGCCGATTCTGCGTCGTCAGGCGGAAATGCGGGGACGTCTGCTGGCTGTTCCGTCACTCTGCTCGGAGGTGCGACCAACTGTGCTTTATCTCTCTCTTCAACAGTGACGACGATTGCTGGCCCTGCAGCAGGAGCGAGCACGTCTGGCGATGCAGATGGCGTGCAAAACAGCGCGCGCTTTTCTATGCCCTATCACATGGCAGTAAGTGGTGGCTTCTTGTATCTGGCAGATTTGAGTAATCACAAGATACGTCGATTGACCATAGCCAATAATACGGTCACCACTATTGCCGGCCCTGCCGCGGGCACGGTGACCACAGGTGACACAGATGGCGTCGGGAACGCGGCGAGATTTAATCAGATTCGCGGCATTACAACTGACGGAACGCACATCTATATTGCCGATGGCGGCAACAATAAAATACGCCGCTACAGGATTAGCGATGGTGATGTGTCTACGATCGCTGGGCCAGCGCAGGGCTCAACTACTTCAGGTGACACGGACGCAACGGGCAATCTTGCGCGTTTTAATGGACCTTTTGCGATTACCATGGACACCGCGAACCTGTACATTGTCGACAGATCAAACAATAAGATACGCAAGATGGTAATAAGCACAGGAGCCGTTTCAACCCTGGCGGGACCTGCTGCGGGGACAACAACTTCGGGTGATAGCGATGGTACTGGCAACGCGGCGCGTTTCAATGCACCCAATGCGATTACGACCGACGGAACACACCTTTATGTCGCCGATATGCTTAACCATAAAATCAGAAAGATTGAAATCTCTAACGGTGCCGTGACGACTCTGGCAGGGCCTGCCGCAGGCTCGGTTGCTTCCGGTGATGCAGACGGCACAGGGACGACCGCCAGATTTAATGCACCGAATGGTATTACTACCGATGGAACATATCTCTATGTGACGGACGGGGGGTCTCACAAGATCAGGAGAATCTCTATTGCAACACAGGCCGTGACGACTATTGCGGGTCCAAGTCCAGGCTCTTCGGGCTCAGGGGATGATAACGGGCAGGGTAGCGCCGCAAAATTCAACTGGCCAATTGGAATAACCACAGACGGTCAGAGCTTGTTTGTCAGTGAAGGCACGAATAACAAGATTCGCAAGATTCAGTAGTCGCACTCAATTGCCAGTCAGATGATATTCTGTCGGGCATGTGGCGCGATTTGATGTGCAGCTTTCCGAATTAAGCCTTAGCGGGGGCGCCGGCCCAAATTTCCTCTCTCGTGAGGTCGCGGCACCCGATGGGCAGCGATACCCTGCAGGATACCCAAGCAGCTTGGTTTGACAGAAAACAGACAAAATTGTCAATTATTCTTGACGACCGCGGTATACCGGGCTACACATATCCATGAGCCCGAAATACCTACGCATATTATTGCTAATCATTCTCGCTGCGGTCGCCTTGAATACGGTTGCCTGCTCGAACTCCGAAGTCACCTTCGAAGGAATCGAACAGAGCAGACTGAAACTCGCGGACGGCAGCAGCATTTCGCAGGCTGCTACCGACGATTACAGCCCGATTATCGTTCGCCTGTCAAATGGATATCTTGCCCTGGTATTTGCTTCCACGAGGGCTTGCCTGCCGGACAGTTGTCTCTACCATAATATTTTCGTCGCTTCGTCGGTCTCGGTGTATTCAGATTCCGGTGAGCTGCCCGCTTTCAATGCCCCTCGCGTTGTCGGTTTCAACGCATCTCCGCTGAATCTCAACGGAAGAATCCGTCTTGCAGTACAAACTTCTGGAAACAATATTGTTATCTACTCCCAGATTTCTGGTCAGCAGATAAGCTCAACAGGTGCTATATCCCCTGTATCATCGGTCCTGATTAACGCAGCATCGTACATGGCCATTACCGAATACATGTGCTATTCCAACAACATGCTCGGTCTCGATGCGACGGGGCAGATGATTGCCGCCAATACTGCGGGAACGCAGGTCTATCGCTTTAATCCCAATACCTCGGCGAGCCAGTGCATGTCGGCGAACGTGGCTAACCCCAAACTGTCTACGGGCACGCATATCAGCCTGATGCGGCAGAGCAGCACGGGGATTTCTGACGGTTACGTGGTGAGCGACACCGCGGGCAAGGTCAGCGCACAGTCGGTAACGAGTTCGGGGCCGCAGCTGCAGGTATTGGTCGATGGTCTCGCGAGCAATGGTCTCGTCTCGACTGCAGTTAGCGTGATGCAGGGGGCGAGTGAGGCCGGTGACCTGATTACTTTTTCTGCTGCACCCGCAGTCGGTGATAAGTCAGACCTCTATGTGCTTTTGGCGCCGAAGCCGGCAGAACTCTGGAAAAGGTACGTCGCTGCCGGAACGCAACCTTCGCCGTGATTTAATCGACGCGCTCGTACACGCGCATCGCGTGATCGAGAAAATCGGTCGAGACGATGTACTTACCGTCGGGCGATACATCGAGCCCTGTGGGCTGGTTGCCGCCTTCGATTTCTTCGATGACTTTGCGCGTCGTGAGATCAATTACCATGACCTTGCCGAAATCAGGCCCCTTAATCAGGAATGACTTGGGGTTGTTGTGCCCGCGGCACGAGACGTAGAGGTATTTTCCATCGGGTGATTCGACAATCGTGTTGGGATTCGAAAAAACTTTTGTCTCTGCCACTTTTTTGTAGTTTTCGATGAAATACACGCGGTTCTTCGCCATGTCTGAGACCGCGAAAACATCTGCCCCGGTTCTGAGTCGTACGGCGTGGCGGTGTGCACCGCCTGAAATAATGGTGCTGGTAATCTTTTGCGTGCCCAGGTTAATCAGTGCGGTGCGGCCGGCCTGGTCAGAGTCGGTCTTGCCGCCAAACATTGCCGCGACCATGGTATTGCCGTCTGCGCTGAAGGCCATGCCACGCGGCACGCTGCCTAGTTTTATCTTCTTTATTTCTTTGAGTTCCTGTACCGAGACTACCGAAATATCCGCGCTGTTCCAGTTGCTGGCGTAGACGAGGTTGCGCACGGCGTCGTACGCCAGTACCTTGGTCCATGCGCCCGACACATGAATGGTGCCCCGGTACTCGAGCGTATCCGCAGCGAAGCGGTGTATCGCTGCCGCTTTCATCTGGCTCACCCAGAACTCCCCCCTGGTAGGCACACGCACACTTTCGACGAAACCACCGGCCTTCGCATAGCGCGCGGGCAGTTCGAGGCGGCGTGCCTGCCCTGTGATGATGTCGATCACTTCGACGTGGTTGTCATCGAGCAGAGGCAGAATCACCTGCCGTTCTGAAATGAACATGGCGCTCTTGGGCTGCTTTCCCGTGGCAATGCGCGTCACCAGGCGGTGGCGGTTTGCCGGGTTATCGATGAAAACCAGGGGAGTTTCTGCTACCTTCTCAGCGGTCAGCGTAACGGTGACCAGCCGGCTGCCCCCGGTCTTCTTATCTGTCACGGTGAGCAAGAGACTGTCCTCGCGGGCAGGGCGGTTGGGCAGGGTGAGCTCCGCCTGTGCGAGCGTCTTGTCGTGTTTAGAGAAGCGGGCCTTCAGCTCTTTGCCTTCGAGCGTAAAGACTGCCGGGGCATAGGGCTGTACCTGCAGCCGCAGCTGGCAGTTCTTTGCCGCTTCACCAGACTGAGAGCACTGCGCGCGGGCGGCAGCGGTGGGGGAGCTCACCTTTTGCTGACCGGCGGCAAGCGGTAAGAGGCTGGCCAGTGCCGCCATGAGAACGGGGAGCCGAAACAGCGAAAAATCCATACGGTAAAACCGCCACAGAGACCGGGGCGGAACAGAATTATTCGCTTTAAGGAAGCGCCGGGAAATCCGACATAATGAGCAGGGTGCACGGTATTTCCGGGGTACCTGGAACGGTAAACGGCAGTGATCGAACTCAGCAGGCTCAATGGCAAGGTGTTTTACCTGAACCATAACCTGATCGAGATTTTCGAGTCGACGCCCGACACAGTGATCAAGCTCACCGACGGCACGAAGTATATCGTGCGCGAGAAACCCGATGAGCTGCTCGCAAAGATCGTTGCGTTCAACCGGCAGATTTTTGCCGAGAAGACGCGGATAGAATAGTTTTTTGTGTGATTGCCCTGCAATCACACAAAAAAGGAGAAATGTATGGCAGACGCAGAAGATTTAGACCAGGATGATGTTGGTGAAGAAGCCGTCGCCGCCCCGATGGGTGGCGGCAGATCGCGTATAGTAACAATTCTTATCTGGGTGGTCGCGGGCCTTATTGCCCTGGCGTTGATGTTTGTCATCTCGGTGATGGTAGCGAAGTATTATAAGAATGCCGATTTCCAGGAGACAGAGAGCATCACGATTGCTCCGCCTAGCGCTCCGCCGGCAATCTTCAAGATTGCGCACGAGTTTCGGGTGAACACGGCAGATACGGACGAGGCGCACTATGCGCAGGCAGTCATCACTCTCGGCTACGAGGGCGAGGTCAATAAGCAGCTCGACGCAGAACTGGCAAAACGCCTGCCGCAGGTGATTCACATCATTAATATTATCCTCGGCGGCAAACGCAAGGATGAACTTTTCACGCCGTTGCAGAAACTGAATCTGGGCGAAGAGATCAAGAACCAGATCAACATGATTCTGCGCGACGGCAAAATTTCTGAAGTAATGTTCGAGCAGTTGGTGGTAAGTTGATGGTTAATTTCCCGCAGGGAAAATAACCACGGAGGCAAAATGGGTGACGGTTCACTTTCGCAGGAAGAAATAGACGCCTTATTGATGGGCACAGACGACATGGCGGCTCCTGCCGGCAAAGCCGGTGGAGTAGCCACGTCAGATGGCGGCGGCCTGTCGCCGACCGAACGCGAACTTTTGGCCGACGCCTTTAACGACGCGATGCAGGTTGCGGGCGCCCAGGCGGGTGCCATGGTCGGCAAGAATGTGCAGATCACCAATGCACAGGTCGACGAAATTTCTCCCGGCCAGCTGTCGGGCGAACTGCCCAAGGGCGGTGTGCTCGCAGAAATCATGATGGGGCCGACGCAGACGGTACTCGCATTCCCTAAAGACCTGGCCCGGCGCATCGCACAGACAATGATGGGCGCTGCAGACGATGGCGGCGACATCAACGATGCTCACCTCTCTACCTTGTCTGAGCTCTCGCAGAGTATCATCTCATCTATCTCGAATGGCCTCGGCGGCAAATTCAACGATTCGCTTTCGCCCTCGATGCCTGAAATGAAGATCTTTAACGGTCCGGGTGATACGCCGCAGTTTCCGGGCTCGATCGTTAAAATTTCGTATAACATGTCGGTCGAGGGAATTCCCGGCTCGCGTGTCGTGCACTATATCGACGGCGGCTCGGCTTCGCGCTGGGCAAAAGCCAACCGGGGCTCAGCAGCTCCTCAAGCCGCTTCATTTGACATGGATTTCGGTGCTCCTTCCGGCGGCGGTGGTGGCGGCGGCATGGGTGGGGGAGTTTCGGTTAACCCGATCAACTTTCCGAGCCTGCAGCAGGGTAGCGGCGCAGCACAGTTGCCACCCAACCTCGAGCTGCTGCTCGACGTGCAGATGGCTCTCACGGTCGAGCTGGGTCGCACGAAGAAGTACGTCAAAGAAATTCTTTCCCTGGGTGAAGGTTCGATCATCGAGCTCGATAAGCTCGCGGGTGAGCCGGTTGACCTCTTGGTCAACGGCAAGCTGATCGCGCGCGGCGAGGTTGTGGTCATCGACGAAAACTTCGGCGTCCGCGTCACCGACATCGTCGGTCCAGCAGAACGCATGGCCCGTATGGCCGGGGGGTAATCACCCCTGACAAACGCACGGGCAGTCTTCGGAAAAAATTCCGCAAAAGCGAAAAGCCTCGTCGTTTGCCCTCGCAAACGACTGCTAAAGCGGCCGAAACGGCCTGCTTTTCGCTTTTACGGTTTCCGCAGACTGCTCGCAGTTTCCTTTTCAGGAAACTGCTAAGGTATTCCCGTAGCAGTCACTTCGTTCGAAGCCTCAGAGCGCACTCCCTTACGTGAGTGTGCCTGCAGGCGAAAGTAGTAGGTCGTGCCGACTTCAAAGGGCAGCACGTTTGTAAACCGCTCTACCGTCACACTGCGAACGGTATTCACATTAAATTCACTTCTGGAATGTAAAAAAGTAGGGGTGCTGCCGTTGATGGTGAGTGGCTCCATGCTGAATGCTTCGCTGTCACCGATGCTGACGCGCGAGATCAGAAGGTTATAGCCGTCGAAGGTCTCTTCCTGGTTCTGCACGGTGTACTGCACCAGCATTTTTTGTCCTGCGACCGCGGTCACCTGAAGGCCCGTGGGGCGTTTGAGAAAGAGCTCCTGGTCGTAGGGGATGCTGGTACCGCAGCGCACAAGCAGCAGTGTTGAGAGAAGGATGACGGCGAGACGGCGCATCGACACATCAGGCTCGCAAAACCTGTTTCAGGCGGTCAAACAGAATGAGGCCGGGGCGAATTCTATAATCCTGCAAGCCAGGTGCGCATTTCGCGCAACTGGGTCGCTTTGTCCGTGCGCACGAATTCACTGAGCAGTATGTGGTTGCCGTCGGCTATTTCGACCAGCCGGTTCTTGCCGCCGGCGGCGCTGCCCAGTTGCGGCATGACCTCGCGCACCTTGTCCACGTCGATCGCTTCATCCTGGTGTTTCTCATCTTTGTAATAGACGAGCGCCAGCACCGGCACCTTGATCGCTGCAAAGGTCTCGGGCTTAACCACGAAACGCCGCAGGTTGTTCAGATTCACCAGCGCGGCAAATTTTTGTTTGATCAGCCAGTGCTTTTCATAGTCCGCATGCTTGCGGTTTTCGGGGTCACTTTTCCAGCCGGCGTCGCGTTCGGTACCCATGACCATCTGACCCAGCGACAGGCCGCCTGGAAAGTTCAAAAGCCGCGTGGTCTTGTTGGCGAAATCCCACAGGGGCGAGGCGACGATCAGCGCATGCAGGCGGTCGCTGTGGCGTGAGGCGAGGTACGTCGCGACGAGCGCGCCCGTGCTTGTGCCGATCACGACGGTCTTCTTGCCGAGCAGGGGCATGTGCAGCAGCGCTTCTTCTGCGGTAGCGAGGTATTGTTCGAAGGTCGCTGCCGCATGCGCTTCGGCCGTTGTGCCATGACCGGGTAGCCGCAGGTAGTAGACGTTCGCTCCCACCGCTTCGGCGAGCGCATCGACGGTGTATTCACCTTCGGCGCGGCTGGCACCAAAACCGTGAATATACAGAATGGCGATGCCACTGTTTTCCGGGTTGTTGACGACCAGCCGCTCGGTTGCATGCCCGGGTACGCCTGCGCGCAGTGAGAAGTTGCGGTTGCGTTCGTAGAAAGTTTTGAAATCCCTCGCGAGGGGTTGGGGGGTATAGGTATACTTCAGGTTGGCCTGCCGGCAGTACGCCCCTGCATAAAACAGCGAGAGGGCGAGAAATGCCAGGAGCAGAAGAGCGCGGCGCATGGTCTATTTGCACTTGCCGTGTGAGATCGGCGAGCTTTTTTAACCCGGTCATGCCCGCCCCGAAAAAAAGCTCCAAACAAAAAACCAAGCTCGTTCTTATTGACGGACATGCGATGGCCTACCGGGCACATTTTGCCTTTGCCGGGCAGAACCTGACCGACAGCGCGGGCAACGCCACCGAAACGACGTTCGGTTTTTACCGCATGCTCGCGCGGCTGATCACCGATCGCAAGCCGACGCACGTGGTCCTGTGTTTCGACCCCGGCCGCGAGCACAACCCGCGCTATGAACTTTATCCCGATTATAAGGCGAACCGCGCGGCAATGCCAGACGAGTTACGCCGGCAGATCGAAGACATACAAAAAATGGCGGGGGAGCTTCACCTGCCACCGCTCATCGTCGAAGGGGCAGAGGCCGACGACACGATCGCTTCGATTATCGAGCAGCACAAAGATGATTTTGACGCCATAGAAATTGTTTCGGGCGATAAAGACCTGTACAACATGCTCTACAAGAATGTTGTACTGCTGCGCTCCAAAAAGGGCGTAACAGAGTTCGTCGAAATCGACGAGGCCTGGGTCAAAAAAGAGATCGGCATCACCCGCGAGCAGGTGCCCGACTACATGGCGCTGGTCGGCGATACTTCTGACAACGTGCCGGGGGTGAAGGGCGTTGGGGAAAAGACTGCCGCGAAGCTGATCGGCGAGTACAAGTCGCTCGACAAGATCTACAAGAACCTCGAAAAGATCAAACCCGACGGCCTGCGCGCCAAGCTCGAGGCGAGCCGCGACAATGCGTACACCTCGCAGAAGCTCGTGACCCTGCGCAAAGACATTGAGCTGGCGGTGAAGCCCGATGCCATGGTGCTGCAGCTCAATGGTGACGGCGCCAACATTTTTCGTAAGCGTGGCTTCACGACGGTCGCTAACGAATGGGAAAAGCTACTCAAATCGACCGGCGCCGCTGCCGCTGGCGGTGGCAATGCAGAAGATGCTGCGGCAGAGGCGGCTCATGAAAGCCAGCCTGTGATTAAATTCTGCCAGCAGACGCAGACCATTACCACGGCAGCCGACCTCAGGACGCTGCTGGCTAAGCTCGCGAAACTCGACGAGGTCTGTGTCGACACCGAAACTACCGGCCTCGACATTCACGACAGCGAAATGTTCGGTGTTTCATTCGGCTGGCTTGGTTCGACAAGCTCACCACAAGTTCGCAAAGACCTCCACAGCGCCTACATCGCGCTGCCCAATGGCGGTGAGGCCGCGATGAACGGCGACTACGCCGACGCCGATGGTGCACCAAGACTGCTGCCGCTACTCAAAGAATTTCTCGAAAACAAAAAGATCCGCAAGATCGGGCAGAATATCAAGTTCGACATCCAGGTGTTTCGCCGCGCGGGCATCGAGGTCGCGGGTTATGCCGACGACACAATGCTGATGTCGTACCTGCTGAACCCGAATATCCGCCGCCACAACATGGACGACATGGCAGAAGACCACCTGCACCACAAAACTGTCACCTTTGATGAGCTGGTCGGCAAAGGCAAGGGCAGGCTGCCGATTGGCGCGGTGCCGCTCGACCGGCTCTCGCACTATGCCTGCGAAGATGCCGAGGTGACACTCGCGTTGCGCGATGTGCTTCTGCCCAAGGTGAAGGCTGCTTCGCTGGAAAAGGTCTACAACGAGATCGACGTACCGCTCGCCAGGGTGCTTGCCGATATTGAATACACCGGCATCGCGATCGACGTGCAGCACCTGGCCGAGCTGGGCAAAGAGTACAAAAAGAAGATTTCCGCTGCCGAAAAGCTGATCTACAAACACGCGGGCGAAGAATTTAATATCGCCTCGACGAAGCAGCTGCAGACCGTGCTGTTTGAAAAGCTGCAGATTGCCTCGGGGCGCAAGACCGAGAAGGGTGCACTGTCAACCGACCAGGGTGTGCTCGAAGAGCTGCGCGATGCGCACCCGATCATTGCGCCGATTCTCGACTACCGCTTCTACACGAAGCTGCTCAGCACCTATGTCGAGGCACTGCCAGGGCATGTGAGCAAGCACACCGGTCGCGTGCATACCTCGCTTTCGCAGGTGACCGCAGCTACCGGCAGGCTTTCGAGCATTGACCCCAACCTGCAGAATATACCGGTCAAAGGCGAAGAGGGAGCTCACCTGCGTGCCGCGTTTGTGGCCGCAAAAGGCAAGAAACTCCTCAGCCTTGACTATAGCCAGATCGAGCTGCGCATTCTTGCACACTACTGCGAAGACAAGAACCTGATTGCCGCCTACAAGAACGACGAAGACATTCACGACCGAGCTGCCTACATGCTGTTTCGCTCGCGCTTCGACGAAAGCAAAGGCGATTTTTCGGCGCCCAACCGCGAGGTGGTGTTCGAAGTTGACGCAGCCGACCTCAAGAAGATGAAAGCGACCGGTAAGTTCGGTGACTTTCGCTCGCAGGCGAAGGTCTTGAACTTCTCAATTGTCTACGGTGTCACCGAGTTTGGCCTGGCACGTAACCTGAGCATTACGCGAGCCGAAGCAAAAGAGCTGATGGCGAACTACTTTGCTGCTTTTCCGGGTATCAAAACCTATATGCAGCAGGCGATCGATTCGGCGCGCAAACAGGGTTATGCCGAAAACCTGTTCGGTCGCCGCCGCCCCATCGGCGACCTGGGCCATGCGAACCGTTTTGTGCGCGAAGCCGCCGAACGGCTCGCGATCAATACCCCGGTACAGTCGACTGCGGCAGACCTGATCAAGAAGGCGATGATCACAATCGAAGAAAAGCTCCGCCATGCCAAAATGCAGTCGCGCATGGTGCTGCAGATTCATGACGAACTGCTTTTCGAGGTGGCACCGGGCGAAGAGGCCGGGCTCGAGCGCCTGGCCAAAGACGCGATGGAGAGCGTGGTCAAGCTCAGGGTACCGCTGCGGGTCGACGGGGCGTTCGGCCGCAACTGGAATGAGTGTAAAGGATAGCTTGACGGCGTGTTAATTTTGTCAGTTTTGCCTAAAGGCCGCGCAAGCGGCCTTTAGGCAAAACACTCGCTCGGGTGGTGGAATTGGTAGACACGTACGCTTGAGGTGCGTATGCTTTACGGCGTGGGGGTTCAAGTCCCCCCTCGAGTACAAATTACTATACAAACAACGCAAAACTCCATTTCGATCTAAATGGAGTTCTTGCGCAGCTTTTTCCCCGTGCATTACGCCCAGTATTTCTGACAGGGCGAAAAACCGCCTGTTCCCAAAAAAGGCA
>JBMOPL010000016.1:0-74466 GCA_049323535.1 Spirochaetota bacterium
TCTGAAATGGTACAACAGGCGACGCCCTCACTGGTCATTGAACGGTTTGACACCCCATGAGCGGTTCTATGGCATCCGGCTGGCAAAGATTGCTTAGGTGTACGATATCTCCCCGGACTCTACAAACTCGCAAAACATTAGCCACTTGCCCATCACCGGGTTCTGAGACGGCAACTTTTTTTGACCAATTTGCGCTGGATGACCGTTCAGAACTCAAGGCCGGAGAAATAATCCCGGAAAGAAGGTTGGAAACCGGTAGAAAAAAACTTCTCTGTGGAAATGCGCCTTTCACCGTCGCGTGGTGAGGCAGAAGTGAGAAATCCCAGCCTGTGCAGAACTTCTGACCGCCACTGCGGGTGGCCATCGTGCACATTGAATACGCCGGTGAGTGCGTTCGCCAGTGCGTGGCTGATTGCACGTGCTGCGTCATCGCGGTGGAGAAAGTGGACGAGCCTGTCATCGGTGATCGTCGCCGGTGGGCCGTAATAAATTCTTCGGGTACGATTATAGAGACCGGCAAACCGCAAGATGGCCGCATTCTGTGCCCGACCGGCAATCGCCTCAGCTTCAAGCAGTATACGCGCCCGCGGCGAATGAGCACTGGAGTCTTCTTCGCGCCAGTTGCCTTCGGCCTCAGGGTAGACTGCAGTACTGGAAACATAGAGGTAACGCTCAGTGTCGATCGCTGACTGCAGGTTTTCCTGCGCGGTGCAGTATGTGGCGGTGTAGGCTGCATCGCTACGCTCATCGGGGGCGAGCGAAACAACCACGGCATCGAATTTTTCCCTTGCATCCCATGGGCGGCCATTTCTCAAATCGCATGCAACAAATTCGATGCCAATCTGCCGGGAAGTCGGCCGCCGGCGCAGCACTGTGAGTTCATGTCCTGCTGCAGAGAGCAGTTCGGCAGCAGCTGTACCGACAAAGCCATAGCCAGCGAGCAGAATGCGCACGCGGCAGGCCAGCGAACCGTTACATGCCAGCGAGAAGAAAGTGACGCTGCATTACCCAGACCTTTTTCGACGCATGTTCGCACGTCTGGACTATGACTTCTTTACGGTCGCGGCGGTCTGCAGCAATGCCGTTTCGGCCATTCATTCGCCGAAATTCCCACTGCGTTCGATTACGACGTCATCGCTTGAGGTAGAACCAGGCTCACTGTTTGTGCCGCTCACCGATCGGCGTGATGGACACGAGTTTATTGCCGATGCCCTGGACCGCGGGGCTGCAGCGTTCTTTGTCCGCAAAGGGCATGAAGTACTGAAAAAGCTCGATGAAAAACAGCGTTCGCTGGGGATTGTCGTCGATGACCCGTTGCTCGCTCTGGGGCGGCTGGCTGCTTTTCACCGCAATCGCTTTGCTCCCCTCGTGATCGCAGTTACCGGGTCGAACGGCAAAACAACGACTAAAGAAATGCTGGGGCAGATATTCCGCACAGCATTCGGCCGTGGGGCGATCTATACCGAAAAGAACTACAACAACCATATCGGCGTACCTTTTACGCTCTTCCGTATCGGCAGGGAAACCCGCGTCGCCGTAATTGAAATGGGTATGAACCACGCAGGTGAGATTGAATACCTCTCACGCATGGCGCGCCCGCAGGTTTCGGTTATCAGCAGTATAGGTCACGCACATATAGAATTTCTCGGTTCCCGGCGCAATATTGCACTTGCCAAAGCTGAAATCACTGATGGCCAGCAAAAAGGGGGAGTGCTTTATGTTCCCGCACAGGTCGCGGAGCTGGCGACTCTTTCCTCCCGTTCGCGCAGTAATGGCATTCGGCTGAAAAAAATTCAAGCCGGCAAATCGGGTGTGCTCGGCATCAGTGACTCAGGTCCAAAGGGTTATGAACTCCTGATCGGCAGGACTCCCGTGGTTTTTCGACACGCCAACAGTGCATGGCTTTCCAATCTTGCGCTTGCGACAGCCGTAGCGCACGATGCCGGCCTCCCGGAACAGGTGATTGCGAAAGCTGTCCGTTCTTTTCGGGCGCCTGACGGGCGCATGCAGGTGAGCAAGGGATACTTTCACATCATCGACGACGGGTATAATGCAAATCCCGATTCGGCGATCGCGTCAATTGCAGCTGCAAGGCAGTACGCCGACGGCCGCCCGGTTGTCTGTGTTTTCGGTGATTTCAAAGAACTCGGCAAGTTCAGCCGATCGCTGCATGAGTGGACCGGCAAAGAAGCGGCGAAAGCGCGTATTACTGCGTTTTACGGCATTGGCCGTGATATGCACCTCGCAGCGAAAGCTTACCATAAGGCAGCCGGAAAAAAAGGACGCAGTTATGCATTTGAGCGTAGCAATGTTCCGGCGATTGTTGCGCAGCTGTTGCAGGAGGCTAAAGGCAGTGTCATTCTTGTGAAGGGTTCGCGGTCGATGCAGATGGAAGCGATCGTGCAGTCTCTTCAGTCCGCTATTGCCCAGGCTTAGTGGGAAAGAAAAGAACTTTGTCGATACGCGGGCCATCCATATCGACTATCTCAAACCTGCCCTCGGCTATTGTGATGCGCTCACCTTCGGTGGGAATCCGCTGCATGTGAGCGGCAAGAAAACCTGCTATGGTCGAATAGGGCTGCTCGTCCTCGAGACCCGCGACCAGGCTGAAGCCCAGTTCGTCGCGGAATTCAGCCATCGTGACGGTGCCCGTGATCGCAATACTGCCGTCGTCGCGGCGCCGGAATTTTTTTTCCGTATCCCCGCTTTGCGGCGGCAGGTCTCCGACTATGGCCTCAAGAATATCGTGCAGGGTCGCTACTCCCTGTATGCCGCCGAATTCGTCGGTGATGAGCGCAAAATGCCGTTGTGTTTGCTTGAACGTTTCTAGCAGGCGTGAGGCTCGCATCGACTCGGGCACAAAAAGCGGCGATACGAGGTAGTCTTTCAGGCTGCGCGCCTGTTTCAGGTTCAGGTCTGCCAGCAATGGCCGCGCAGGCAGCACACCCACTACTTTCTCGAGCGAGCCATCTACGACGGGATAATACGAATGGTTATGCACCCGGATAGTTTCCAGTATCTGCTCAAGGGGGTTTGCCATGTCAAGCCAGACCATTGAAGGCCGTGGAGTCATGACGCTGACGACCGCAATGTCATCAAGGCGAAAGACGTTTTCCACCATGCTTTTTTCCGATGAGAGTACATCCCCGGTTTCGTGCCCCTCTCGCAGCATAATGCGTATTTCTTCTTCTGTGACCTGTGTCTTGGGGTTGCCATGAATTCCAAATGCCCGCAGGATGATCTTGGCCGAGACGCTCAGCACGTAGGAAAACGGGGAGAAGAAACTGATGATCAGCCGCAGCGGATAAGCCATCAGGATCGCGATAGATTCTGCGTGCCTGACCGCCAGGCTCTTGGGAATAAGTTCACCGAACACAATCGAAAGATAGGTGGCGAAAAAAACGATGCTGAAAAACGCCACCGACACGGCATGCTGCCTGTAAGCGGGAAAATTTTCCGCCAGGTATCCCGCGAGTACGTCGGTTGCCGCCGCGCCGCTGATGACACCGGTCAGTATGGAAATGAGGGTAATCGCTATCTGGATGGTCGAGAAGAACCGCTCGGGGTCATCGAGCATCTTCAGAACCTGCCTTGCTCCGTGGCTGCCCTCGGTGGCCAGCACCTGCAGTCGCGACTTGCGTGATGAGACTACGGCCATTTCTGCCAGGGAGAAAATTCCGTTCAGGACAATCAGAACCGGAATTAAGATCAATTCGAGAAGGGCGTGGTTCATGGGATTTTCGGTACTGGTAACGGCACTTCAGGCTGAACTACCGCAATACGCTCTACCCGGTCAACTAATCCCGGCGCTTGCCGGAATTCAGGCTTATCGGCCCTGAGCGAGATACCACTCTACCGTTTTGCGTATGCCACTTTCAAAATTTTCCTGTGCCTTCCAACTCAGCTGTGTTTCGATCTTGGTCGCGTCGATAGCATAGCGCCTGTCATGGCCGGGACGGTCAGCGACAAAGGTAATCAGGTCTTTGTAGTGTGCGATACTGAGCTGGCGTGACTGCGGCGGTGCCATTTGCTGCAGCAGCTCGGTAATGGTGCCGACGATCTGCAGGTTGTTTCGCTCGTTGCGTCCACCAATGTTGTAGGTTTCGCCTGCCTGTCCTTTGTGGAAGGCGAGGTCTATGCCAGAGCAATGGTCGCGCACATAGAGCCAGTCGCGCACGTTCTTACCGTCGCCGTAAATGGGAATTTTTTCACCGGCGAGTGCCTTGCGTATGATGGTGGGGATCAGCTTCTCAGCGTGCTGGTGGGGACCGTAGTTGTTGGAGCAATTCGTGATGACGGTATTCATACCGTAGGTATGGTGCCATGCACGTGCCAGAAAATCACTGCCGGCTTTTGAAGCGCTGTAAGGGCTGTTCGGCGCATACGGAGTATCCTCTCGGAAAAGCCCGGTTTCACCCAGCGAGCCGTAAACCTCGTCCGTACTCACGTGCAAGAAACGGCACTGCTCTTTTCCTGGTTTCGGTTTGAACGGGGCTTCCATCCAGTGCGCGCGCGCAGCTTCGAGCAGGGTCAGTGTACCCTTGATGTTGGTTTCGATGAAGACAGCGGGGCCGCTAATCGAATTGTCGACGTGCGATTCTGCCGCAAAGTGCACAACCCCGGCGACGTCCCGCTCGGTGAAGAGCCGCATCACCAGTTCGCGATCGAGAATATCGCCGACCACGAGCTCATAACGCGGATCAGCAGCAACCGGGTTAAGGTATTCCTTGTTAGCTGCATAAGTGAGCTTATCGAGATTGAGTATCTTGTATTCCTGGTATTTCTCCAGCATGTGCAGTATGAAATTTGAGCCGATAAATCCTGCTCCGCCCGTTACGATGATGGTTTTCATGGAAACACTCCGTCCTGTTGTTTGTTGTAGGCCTTAACTGCATCGGCAAGCGCGAGCCGCCAGTTCCTGATCGGAAACGCAAACTCCTGTGCGAAGGCACGTGGCCAGAGAGCGCTGTATGCGGGACGTGGCGTCGGCACAGGGTATTCGGTGGTAAGAATCGGCTCAACCGGTGTTTTGCTTCCTGCGAGCGCGAGAATACTGACCGCAAAATCGTACCATGTGGTGACACCATAGTTGCTGAAGTGCCAGGTCTTGCAGCCGGCTGCGCTGTGTCCGGCCAGTTTCCCGGTCATCTGCCAGAGAGCAGCAGCGAGATCGCCTGCATACGTTGGTGAACCGTGCTGGTCAGCGATCACTGTTAAGCGCGGCTTTTCTTCTGCCAGGCGCAGCATTGTCTTCATGAAGTTGTTACCAAACTCTGAATAGAGCCACGAGGTGCGCACGATGGCTCCCGTGACGCCCGACGCTGCAATCGCCTTTTCTCCCGCGAGCTTACTCTGCGCGTAGACACCGATGGGTGCCGGTGCCTGGTTTTCATCGATCGGGCGGTTGAAAGCTCCATGAAACAGAAAGTCTGTGGAAATGTGCAGCAGCAGCGCGCCGGAGTCGCGGCATATTTCAGCCAGGTTTTTTACTGCATGTTCATTGGCGGCAAACGCTGCTTCGGGTTCCTTTTCCGCCAGGTCGACTTTCGTGTATGCCGCTGCATTGATGACTACGTCGGGTTTCATGCCTGCGATCTGCGCCCGGACAGATGCATGGTCCTCGAGGTTGAGCGCTGCCCGGGGGGCATACGTTACTGCGTAAGCTTCGGGCTGTAGCTTGCGCAGGCACTGTGCCAGCTGACCCTTTCCGCCCGTAACCAGTATGCGCAGGGTTTCAGACATATTTATTCGAAGTACTCCGCATCGTCAAATGCAGGCAGAATCTTGTCTTTCTCAGAAACGAGAATGCTCTCTGCAGGTAACTGCCAGTCAATGGCAAGGCGTTTGTCAGCAAAATGGATGCCGCGCTCACTCTCTTTTGCATAAAAATTATCGACCTTGTACTGGAAGATGGCGGTTTCAGAGAGAACCGCGAAACCATGCGCGAAACCGCGCGGCACGAACAGCATGTGTTTCGTTACGTCATCGAGCAGGTAGCTGTAAACCTTGCCAAAAAAGGGGGAGCTTTTGCGGATATCAACCACGACGTCTAGCACCGAACCTGTCACGACCCTGACGAGTTTTGCCTGCGCCTTGTCACCTGACTGGTAGTGCAATCCGCGCAGCACACCTCGACTCGAGTATGACTCATTGTCCTGTACAAAAGTGTCATCGATCTGCCACTGTGCGGCGAAAGTATTGCGGTTATAAGGTTCAAAGAAATAGCCGCGCGCATCGCCAAAGACGCGGGGCTCGACCAAAATAGGCGTGGGATACTTGAGGCTCACGGTACGGGTTGTTTCGCCAGACGCAGCAGGTATTTGCCGTACTCAATCTTCTCGAGCGGCTTAGCTAGCCGGATAAGCTGCTCTGCGCTGATGTATTTCTTGAAGTAGGCAATTTCTTCAATACACGCGACTTTCAGTCCCTGGCGCTTTTCGATCAGGCTGACAAAGTGCGATGCGTCGAGCAGTGAGTCGTGCGTACCGGTGTCGAGCCAGGCAAATCCACGGCCCATCACGCTGACGCGCAGCTTTTTTTCCTGCAGGTAGATGCGGTTGAGATCGGTAATTTCGAGTTCGCCGCGTGCCGAGGGTTTGAGATTCTGTGCTTTCGCAACGACACCATTGTCATAGAAGTAAAGCCCGACAACCGCGTAGTTGCTCTTGGGTTGTGCAGGTTTTTCTTCGATCGAAAGGGCATTAAATTTACCGTCAAATTCGACCACGCCATAGCGCTCAGGGTCGTGTACCGGGTACGCAAATACCTCCGCCCCACCTTCTTTCTCTGTGCGTTCGACGGCGCGCATCACGAGTTCGGTCAGGTCATGCCCGTGAAAGATATTGTCTCCCAGTACGAGCGCGACAGAATCTTTGCCGATAAAGTCTGCACCGATGATGAACGCCTGTGCCAAGCCATCGGGCGAAGGCTGCTCGGCATAGCTGAACTGCATGCCGAGATCTTCGCCTGTGCCGAGCAGCTCGCGAAAGCGCGGCAGATCGCTCGGAGTTGAGATGATCAGAATTTCGCGGATACCCGCCAGCATGAGAGCCGACAGCGGGTAATAGATCATCGGCTTGTCATAGATCGGCATCAGCTGTTTGGAAACCACCCGGGTCACCGGGTAAAGCCTGGTGCCAGAACCGCCGGCGAGTATAATGCCTTTCATGTTCTTATTTGCCCCCTGGCTTTTTCTTCGCTGCCCTGCGCTTAGGTTGCGGTTTCTTCAGCGCATGCTGGGGCATCGGTACTGCCGCAGGAAAATCATTCATCGGTATGTGTGCCCGTCGCTGCCTGTTTGCCTGGCGAAAAGTAAAAAAACTAAAGGCCGTAATGAGTCCCAGCGCTGCGAGCACAGCAAAGTAGAGGTAACGGATACGTTCAGCTGAAACGCGTTCGGCGTTGCGGCGATACAGTTCTTCACTGAGCCAGAAAAGGCGCTGTTCTTCTCTATTGTGGCTTTTTTTGAAAGCGGTAGTGATCTTCTGTAGTTCGTCGTCGCTGAATTTTGCCATTCCGCTGCGCGCTGCAGCTGTCTCAGCACGCAGAAACTCCTGTGTACGCCGTGCAAGTTCGCCCGGCAGTGTTTCTGTATCGAAGTCGGCTGCCGCGGGTAGTGCCGTGAGCAGGAGGAATGCGCTGATCTTAGCTATTTGTTTCATTGGTCTCCAACAGTTTTTTTTCCACGCTGAAGCGGGTGATGAGTAATGTCACAAAGAGCAGCGTAAAGCCGGCAAACGATGACCAGAACGCCAGTTTCATTGCCGGGTCAGCAAGTCCTGAACCGCCCGGCTTTACAAACACGGGGCCCGGGTGAGAGGCCGTCTTCCAGATGTAGATGGCACCCACGACCAGTGCGGCGTTCATCAGGGCCAGAACGGCCAGCACGGCCCCGATGCGTGCTGCCTTTTCCTGGTCAGCAATTGTTGCCCGCAGCAGCAGGTAGCCATTATACATCATCCACATCACAAAAAAAGATACGAGTCGCTCGTCGCCCCAGTTCCAGAAAATTCCCCAGACGGGCCGCGCCCAGAGCGGACCAGTAACCAGAACGGTTGAAGTGAATATCCAACCGGTTTTGATGAATGCCTGTGCCCAGGCATCGTCGAGACCCTGGCGCGAGCGAAGATACCGCACGCTCATTATGGCTCCGCCGATGAAGGCAAGAAACGAGACCCAGACGAGAGGCACGTGAAAGTAAAAAACCCGCTGAATATTTCCCTGCGCCGCATCAGCCGGCGCCACGATGAGCGATAACCACGCAGACCATGCACAGACCACCAGCGCCGTGACCGCGAGTGCGCCGAAGAGTAGAGGTGAGCGGGTGAATGCCATGCCTATTCGAGCGTGTCGTCCTCTGAGAAGATGGCCGTAATGTTGGCCTGCGGTGTAATGTCAAAACTGTAATTGACTACCGGCACTTTCGGCGCAATGACGCGACCGGCAATCTCGAGCACCTCGACGGGGGAGCGCTCTTCGACCACGATTTTTTCTCCCGTTTCGATGGAATCGTCGAAGGTCGATTTAGGGGCAACAACGAAGAAGGGAATACGGTGTGCCTTCGCCAGTACCGAGAGACCGTAGGTGCCGATTTTGTTCGCAACATCGCCATTGGCGGCAACGCGGTCGGCGCCGACAAAAACTGCATCGATGAGCCTCTTTTGCATCAGGTAAGCGGCCTGAGAATCGACGGTGAGCGTCACGGGAATCTTGTCTTTCTGTAACTCGAACGCTGTCAGGCGCGAGCCCTGCAGGTATGGCCGGGTTTCGTCGGCGTAGACCATATTGATTTTGCCCTTTTCATGCAGTACCCTGATAGCGCCAAGGGCAGTGCCGATACCACCGGTGGCCAGCGAACCCGTATTGCAGTGCGTAAGAATGTTGTATTTTTCTTTCGGGTATTTGGTCAGCAGGTACTTTACCGCGTTGTTCGACATCGCGAGGCAGCGCTCGGCATCGTCGTTGTGTATCTCGAGGGCTTTTTCGTAGAGTTTGAGCAGAAGTTTCAGGTTTGCGTCTTTGGCTTTCGATGCCTCTGAGGCAAAAAAAGCATTGGCAACGGCCAGCATTTCGCCCGTCGCCCAGGCAAGGTTGACCGCTGTAGGGCGCGCGGCGTCGAGTGCCTGCTTCTGCTTTTTCAGCAGGTCTGGCGTGAGTTTTTTGTTTTTCTTCGAGGCTTCCCAGGCAGTGAGGTACATTCCATACGCGGCACTGATGCCGATTGCCGGTGCACCGCGAACCACCATATCCTTAATTGCCTTTGCGACATCCGTGCCGTTCTGGCAGGTTACGTAATCGAGCTTGTGCGGCAGCAGTTTCTGGTTGAGTAACTGTATCTTGTCGCGCGCAGTCTTGATGAACGAGAGATGAGCTTTCATGTTGTTTCCTCTGTTTGTTTTCTGCCTTCCTGTATTTCAGCCGTCATGCCTGCCGGTTCGGGCGCAGCAGCGGGAACAGGATGACGTCTTTAATGCTCGCTTTGTTCGCAAAGAGCATCACGAGCCGATCGATACCGATACCAAGCCCGCCGGTTGGCGGCATGCCAACCTTCAGCGCAGTGACGAAGTCGTCGTCAGTGGCCATGGTTTCTTCGGCCCCACTGTCCTTCTGCCGGGCCTGCTCGCGAAATCGGAGTTCCTGTTCATGCGGGTCGTTCAGCTCGCTGAAAGCATTGCCCATTTCGCGCCCTGTGATGTACGGTTCAAACCGTTCGACAAGATGCGGATTGCCAGGTATCGACTTTGCCAGCGGTGAAATGGCCTTTGGGTAATGCATGACGATAGTTGGTTGGATAAGGTTCGGTTCGACTTTTTCGGAGAAGACGAGATCGACGACTTCCCAGAATGTATGCAGAGCTTCTGCTTTGAGCCCGACCGAGGCCGCCATTTTCTTCGCCTCTGCAGCTGAAGGATTTTCTTCACCCAGGAACTTGTTGAAGTCAAGACCTGTGGCTTCAGCTATGCTATCGAGGTAGCTGATTCGCTTCCATGGACGTTTGAGCGATACGGTATGCTGCCCGTAAGGGATTTCTGTTTTACCGTGCAGCTTAAGCGCCAGCGTTTCAAAAATCTCTTCGGTGAGTTCCATCATCGTGTTGTAGTCGGCGTAAGCCTGGTAGATCTCGATCATCGTGAACTCAGGATTGTGCTTGGTGCTGATACCTTCGTTGCGGAAGTTCCGGTTCATTTCGAACACTTTCTCGTAACCGCCGACAATGAGGCGTTTGAGGTACAACTCGGGTGCAATGCGCAGAAACAGGTCAATGTCCAGCGCATTGTGGTGAGTGGTGAATGGACGCGCCGCAGCACCTGAGGCAATGGCCTGCATCATCGGGGTTTCCACTTCCATGAAGCCGCGCTGGTGCAGGAAGTCCCGTATCTCGCGCAGAATCGCCGAGCGTAGTGCAAATGTCGTGCGCGCATCGGCGTTTACCGCGAGGTCGATGTAACGCTGGCGGTACCGCAGTTCAATGTCGCTGATACCGTCGTATGTCTCCCCGTCCTTTTCTTTCACGACGGGCAGGGGATTCAGGTTTTTTGCCAGTATGGAGAGGCTATCGGCATGTATCGTCGGCTCTCCCGTCTTCGTCCGGAAAGGTTTTCCCACAATGCCGATGATGTCTCCCAGGTCGAGCTGGCGCAGCACGAAATAGTCTTCTTCGCTCAGGGTCTTATTGCCGGCATAGACCTGCATCCGACCACTCTGGTCCTGAATCTGCAGAAACTGCGCTTTGCCCATATCGCGAATGGCAACAACCCGGCCGGCCGTCGTGACCTGTGCAGCATCTTCAGGCGGGGTTAGCTCACCTTCGGCACCGAAATTCTGCAGGCGTATGGCCTGCAGGTCCTGCTTGCCGGGAAACCGCACCGGGTATGGGTCAATGCCCTTTTCGCGGATAGCATTCAGCTTCTGCAGGCGCTGTTGTTCAAGTTCGGTGGCGGCAGACGGCGTGGGGTCGCTCATTATACGCCAAAACCGGGTTTTTTGACGCGCTGTAAAGGATTGGGGCCGTTTGCCAGGCGGCGTCAGGCCTGCTGAGATTTGACGTGCAGCGGCAGGTAGAAGAAATCCTGCCCGAGAAAGCGCAGTATCTTGACATGGTAAATGTACGAGATCTCATTTTCCACGAACACGCTGAGCGTTTTCACATCATGGATATTGAGGGCCCGCAGTAATGTCGGGTCTTTTTTTATGCGGACCAGAAGGCGCAGCTGGTGCTCCTGCCACTCGGTCCGGATCGTGTCGAGCAGCCGTTCGTAAGCGATGTGGCTGTTGCGCTCTGCCCGTGGCACCTGCGTGTAGATATTCTCATCCCACCAGTCCTTCAGTACGTATTTCACGTATTCGTAGGGCAGTTCGCGCACCATCTGGTTGCGCTTCAGGTGCCTGTGGACATAACCCGTCCGGCCTACGCGCATAAAGTGTGTACAGACCTTGACGAAGAAGACCGGGCCGAAGTGGTAGAGAAAGAAAGTATGGTCTGCTTCGGGAATGCGCTGTTCCTGCATCAGAAGGGTGTCGCGCGTGAACTGGAAATAGCTGTGCAGAAAAGTACGGTACTCCCCGACGCGGTCTTTGTTGCGCGCGGCGGAGATGAATTTACGGATGAGGTCCTGCCGCAGCGCGTCATCCTCTGCACCCAGGTGAGTCTCGACGTAAATCGAACGACCGACCTTGGCTTCTTCGAGTGTGAACCGCGACTGGTTGATCTCGAGCAGGTAGGCGTGCGTCTGGTTGAACGGCTCCGTACCACGGGTATCGAGCAGGTAAGGCGACTTGACTGCCGTGTCGCGGGTCTCTTTGATGGCTTCGGGGGCACGGGCTTTGAAGTCGTGGCTGCGGTTGACGGCTTCAAGACCCTCGATAATGTCTGAAATGTCTTCGCGAAAGACGACAGAGTAAGAATAGCTGATCTGGCTGCTGTAGTGGCCGCGGACCGTGATGCGGCCACCAGCCATTTCCTCGGAATCAATTTTCAAAACATACGCGATCCGGCGTAGCAGCAGGTTCGTGAGGTTGCAGAGGTCAATACGAGGATAGACGCGGTATACCAGAAGCTGCTCGAGAAAGTGTTTCTCGGAGCTCGGTGCAGAGAACGATTCGAATATATTGGCGACTTTCCACCAGTGCTCAATGATGGCAAGGTTAAACTCTTTGATCACTTCATAACTTCTGATCAGCCGCACGTAGTCCAGCTTGGGTTCTTCAATTTCTGCGTCAGAGAAATGGTTGTAGTATTCGCGGTGCGCTGCTGTGTCTAGAGTGCGTGAAGACAGTTCATTCTCGACATTGCCGTACAGTCGCATGATGGCGACGAGCGCTGAGTCGATATCTTTGATGCTCTTGTTGATTTCTTTACGCGTTTCAGGCGGCGCTGATGCCAGGAATTTCTGGACGTTATCCGCGTTAACCAGGTGAGCCTCAAGGCCTTTCAGAAATCCGCCTTTGAATGGCAGCAGGTGTTTGCTCGTCTCAACCGAGTCAGAGGCGTTCACCGCATCGTAGTTAAACTCAGGCTGGTAAGAGAATACTCCCACTCATAACCTCAGTTGCCGGGGTTAGCGGCCGGTGATGTATACGTGCTGGCTTCGGTTGAGATGCGCTGAAAGAATTCGGGAATGTTGATGCGGCGGTTATTGATTTCGTCGGGTGAAAAAAGGAGAGCTCCAACCGCTCCTTTCTTGATCGGAATATCGGAATAGACGAAGCCATCGCGCAGTTCGATATTGATTTTTCTCGGAATTGCCGTATTGGTTGCGATTGTATTGATGATGTCTGATTGCTTGGGCTTCACGGCTTTCATGACTGCCTCGGCAAATTCGGGGCCGATGCGAAATATGGAGAGATAGCCGTTCAGGTTTTCTACGGGTTTATCGAGGCGGTTTCCGGTCAACAGGATATCAATGCGCAGCTTGCCATCTGTGATAGTATCGGCTTTCTCCTTTACCATCAGGGGTTTGAGATCGATATCCTTGATCTGGATGGTTGTCGAATACTCCATCTCGCTCGGTCTGAGCCTGCCGAGATTGAACAGCGTATCGGAAATCGTTACCACTCCGTTGAGCGTATAGAGCTGCATCACTGGCATCACAAACACGTTGTCTTTGTACTCCATTGATGCCCCTACGGCAGGATAGCTGCCGCGTGCGTAGACGAGCTTCAGCCATTCACCCTTTTTATTCGGGTCAGGTATTTCAATATTCTCAATCGAAAAATTGTACGGTCGGTTGAAGTTATAGTTTTTGATGATCCGTTCTTTGTTTCCGGCCCGCAGGTTGAGGGTTTTTTTCAGCTTCAGGTCATGCTTGAATGGAAAGAGCATGTTGACCTTCTGGACACGGCTTTGCGGGTTGCGGAAGCCCAGGTTGTCGATCTGTACCTTGCCATCAACGATGTTTCCCTCTGCGTGACCCGCGAGCAAGAAGCTGCCAACGAGAAAGGTGTCATCGAGAATTTCACTCTCTTCTTTGCGGCTGAGCTCTGCCTTAAAACGGATATCGGGCACTTTGGTCGCTGCGCGCAGTTGTTTGCCCGTTTTTTCATCCTGGATAATTTCGGAGCTGTCGCGCAGGCTGCCATTGGCGCTGACCTGCAGCGCCTGCCGCAGGCCCGTTATGCTAAACTGGTCGAGGTAGGTCATGGGCGGCGCCAGGCGCGCCTTCGCCTTGATGCGTATATCGTCGACGTGCACGTCGGGCAGGGCCAGTTGTGTCAGGTGTTCGACCTGCGTGACTCCACCCCCGATTGTGAGCAGAGTTTCACCATCAGCGCGCAGCGACTTGCCGGGCTTAACCGATTTTAGCAGGCCGTTCACGGTTTCCTGCAGGGCGGAGGGCATCGTATTGGCGAGTTCCCTGAAGGCTACATTCAGCCCTTCGAGGTTGTATGTCACGCGCATCGACTCAGACTTTTCGATCTGCGCCCGTGATCTGAGGTCGACCGCCGCTCCGTATTCCTTGTCCTTATTGGTGAGGTTGATCACCGGCAGGTTTATGGAATTTTGTTTGAAGTTTTCGCTGCTCTTGACCGTGCCACGGATGTTCATCTCAAACCGGTTGATACCCGATTTGCCGCGGTCGACATAGTAGAAAAGCTGCGGTGAGATAACGCGCAGCGCAATCGCCAGGTCTTGCGGCGAAGGGCCGTTTGCGCTGAAGGTCGTGCTGATAGCGCCAGCCGCGGCACCCGGAGCAAACGGCGTCAGGTCAAACCCGCGCAGCGAAAAACTGACAGAAGTTTTTTTATCTTCGGCGAGCGAAGCATCCAGTGCGATTCCCGCACCATTGAAGTTGCCGCGCATTTTCGCCGAGGCCTGGCGCAAAGGAAGCGGTTCTAGTGTCGAATCGACGAATGCAGCGTGGTCAAGGTCGAGCGTAGGTATCGAGAGGGAGATTTTACCCATGCGTACCTGCACGCGATCGAGTTTAACTCCCCCGCTGTCGTCGACGGTCGTACCGCTGATATTCACCTTCGTCGGTTTGATGGAGAAAAAGCCCGAGAAATAAGGCTCGCGCCTGCCTAAAAGCTGCGCGCTCACCTCGTAGAGTTTGCCCAGGTTAACCCGCGAATCACCGGTGGTAATCGCAATGCGCCGGTCTTTCCTGATCAGCTTCTCACCGTTGCCGGTTAGGGAGAGCAGGGTGTCACCCATGAAGCGTACTGCAAACGAAGAAATGTCGAGCTTGTCGGCGCGCGCGTCATAGTCAATTGCATGCTCTGATACGAATGCGAGGTTCTGCGTACGACCCTTGCCGAGTGCCACGGGGATCTTGTCCTGACCAATGCGCATTCGTGAAATAAATTCAGGCTGTTGATTGGCCCCATCGTAAAACAGCAGCCAGAACATGTCGAGATCGGTGCGGACGCGTGCCTCGGGCCCTTCGTATGCCAGCTGAATCTTCTTTTGTGGATTTAGTTCAATGACAAAAGCATTCAAGAGCTGCACGAGCTGAGCCGGATCAGCTTTGTTCACACTGCTGAAATTGCGTGTGAGCAACGAGAAGCGAAAATGAAAATTTTTCAGGTGTGCATAGCGCTTCACCTTATTTGATTTATCCGTCGCATCGAGCGTGAAGTTCAGGTTCTCGATAGCAAGGTGCGCAAACACGTGCACATTAAAAAACCAGGAAACGACATCGCCACCCGGTTTGCGATCAGAAGGCTCTTTCTCTTCTTCGGGTTTTACCACCTTATCAGAAGGTTTGGGGAGCGCCTGCACGTTGAATATGTTATTGCGCTGCTCAATGAATACTTCCGGGTTGCGGAGCAGTATTTCATGCACGCCGAACGAGCCGCGGAAAAAACCAAAAACATTATAAAGGATATTGATTTCGTCTGCTTTGAAGACAGGCGTCGCCGAATAACCTTCGGGCGGATGGAGTACAACATTACGGATGCGAAATCCACGAAAAAGAGACGTCTGTTCAAGCGTGAGTTCCAGCCGTCCATGCGTTGCCTTCGCGAACTCTTCTACAATGCGCGGCTGCAAAAAATCCGGCCGCATTACAAAGTTGTAGGCGACGACGACTAACAGCAGAGCACCGAGCAGACCATAGCCGGTAACCGAGAAGATTTTCCCCAGGACTGAGAAGGCGCGGGTGGCAGTGGAACTTCGGGGCGTCTCTGGCGTTGGGTATTCCTGCATTTCAGTTATTCAGGGGATTTTCGACGATCTGTGCTCCCGCGGGTTTGTAGTTGAACATGGACCCCGAGATGCCGGTATCAACCGTCATACCCGAAAAAGAGTAGGTCGTCGTCTCATCGCCGTGTTTCAGCCGAACGCTCCGCAGCATGCCGCCGGCAACCTGCACGACAATTTCTTCATAGTGGGCACCTTTTTTGCGGAAGATGTAGGTATTCCCCTGGATGGTGCCCTCGTACGAAGACAGTATACCCAATATGCCGCCGCCGACGCCCGAAACATCCTGCCGGGCGCAGAGCGGGGAGTTCTTGTTGTGCACCCACAGGTGTGTGCCGTTAGTGGCAATGACTCCCGAACCGGTTTCGACGCGCAGTTTACCCGGGTATTGGTACATGATCTTGCCGGTCTGTATTTGTCCCGAAGACGAGGTGACAGCGAAGGTCGCCCGAAAAGAAGAGTAAAGCCCCTTAACCTGGCCTTTGAGCGCGTCGTACGCGGCGTCGGCAGAAATTGCCGTAGAGCCGAGGGGGAGCGCGATGGACAGGAGGGCAAGGCGCGTCAGGCAGAATTTTTGGTGCGCGTGCTTCAAGACTCTGCCGTTCATAAAGATACGAAGGCTTATACGCTGATGATTGCCTGTAAAGCACCTTTCGCTCTCCTGCTGCTGCTGCTCAGCGCCACCGCCGTGGGAGCGCACCCTTCGTTTGATTACCCTGCCACCCGGCTTTTTGCCTTCGACCGGGGAAGTCCCGACTATTCGCAGCGCCTGCTCAGCGAAAATGTCCGCTTCCTGTTGTTTCGCGCGGAGTTCAGGGTGCGCCAGACGGGTTATGCCAATAGTTCGGGTAGTCTCGCCAACCTGCAGATTGCCACCAACTTTGCCGCCCTGGCAAGCTTTGGCCTCGCAGGCCTGGCCCCAGAGGAGCTCGACCGCGACCTCTACAACGCCGAGCGTTTTACCGTTCGGCTCTACGAAAGTATGGCCCGGCGGTGGGAAAGGCTCAACCCGATTCCCGGGTTGCTGTACGAGGTGATTATCCGCAACGCGGCATATCCTTTTATCTTCATGGAGGGGCTGGACGCCTATTGGTTCGACCTAGGGACTTTTCCCTTCACGGAAGACCTGCTTTTCAGGGAGCTCAGCCTTGCCTCGCGCCAGTATGGTTTTGGCTTCCGTATCAGTTTCTGACGGTATTACGAAAACTGCAACAAGTCGAGCGCAAAGCCACACGCCCCGGCCTCTATCTGCGCGTATCGGCTTACCAGTTCGTTATAGACGCCCCCGCGCACCAGCGGTTCAGTGAAACCCCGTGCGTAAGTTTCGAAGAATAACCCGCTGTAATAGCTGCTGCGCGGTTCGCAAAGAGGCTGCCAGGTCGCGGTGATACCCGCAGATGCCAGCGCGCGTATCGTCTTTTCGGCTTCGGCGGCAGCTTCGCCTATTGCGGCCTGCAGAATATCGGGCAACGAAGCTACGGCCTGCGGAATCTTTTTTTCCGGGGCCGGATAAAAGAACCACAGCGCGAGTTCGCGAGCTTCTGCTTCGGTCACGCTGAACTCTTCGACAAGAATGCGCACCAGGAAAGGTGCATCCCGCCGGCGCTCTGCTGCCGGGTAGTCTGGTCCGGCGAGTTCGGCAAAAACATTGCGCAGGCGGACGTCAGCAATCTGCGTGGCGGTTTCGTGGCCAAAGACTTCGCGCAGAATGCGCTGGCTGATCGTCATGAGCTCGGCGAGATGGCTGTCGGCATTTTCACCCACAATCTCGCAGCCAATCTGCCAGATTTCACGCGGCAGCGGGTAGTTCTTGCGCACATCTTTATACACTGGTGCTGCGTAGTAGAATTTGCGCATGTTGACGCCGCTCTTACGCTTGATCTGCCTGACATATCCTTTGATGACCTGTGCCGTGATATCGTTCCGGAGCGCCAGCCGTTCGCCGCTGTTGTCTTTCAGGCTGAACATCTCGCTGTGCTGGCTCTCGGAAAAAGTTTCAGGGTAGTCAACCATGGCAGGCATGATACGCTCAAAACCGTGCGACTTGACAATTTCCTGCGCGGCGCGGCTGGCCTTTTCAATCGCCGCTGTTGCCTCGACGTCGTACATGCTAAAGCCGTACGGCGACGAGACTTTACGGTATTTTAATTCGGCGCTGGATTCTGCAGAATTGCTCATGCGAGTTGCTCCAGGTCGAGCAGTTGGGTCACAGCCGCAAGTGTATAGGCAATCAGGTTCTGGCGATTCGTCCTGATGGCCAGGTCGTCATGGTTGACCATAACCTTATCAAAGAAGGCATCGACGATTGGCTTACCCGCAGCAAACTCGCTGAAGATTGCCCGGTAGTGTCCCAGCGGGTCGGCGACTGGTTCGCCTGCCATACCGTGCAGTTTCTGGGCAAACGCGTGCAGCGCGAGCTCTTCGGATTGTGACAACAGGCCAGTGTTCACGGGTCCTGCATTTTTTACTTCTTTAATGATGTTGGCCATACGCTTGAAAGCGGCGAGCAGCGCGTCAAAGCTGCCCCGGTCCTTTTCGGCGATGTCGCGCAGCGCTCCCGCCCGCGTAAAGAGGTCATAGGCATCATCAGAACCAGAAAAGATAGCCGCGCGCGTAAGGCGCTTGTCAAAACCTTCGCCCTCAAAAATTGTTACAAGGCGTGTTTTGAAGAACTGCACGATTTTTTCCTGCAGTTGTTTTGCGTCTGCTTTCACGCTGTATTCTTTGGCATAAATGCTGAGCGAGTCATCGATCAGGCGCGAAAGCGGCAGGCGGATTTTCTGCGCAACCAGCATCTGGATAATGTAGAGCGACTGGCGCCGAATCGCAAAAGGATCCTGCGACGCAGTGGGTTCTTTGCCGAGCAGAAAGGCCGCAGCGGTGTTATCCCATTTGTCGGCCAGTGAAAGCAGGGTGCCCAGTCGTGTTGATGGCAATGCGTCGCCCTGGAAGCGGGGCAGATAGTGTTCGTGAATCGCGGTGCAGATTTCGGGTGCCACCCCGCTGCGCGCTGCATAGACGGCGCCTATTTCACCCTGCAGGTGGTCGAATTCGTATACCAGCTGGGTTGTGAGGTCAGCCTTGATAAGGTTTGCCGCTTCGGTGAGCAGGGGCAGCTCCGCCTTGTCGCCACCAAAGATTGCCGCGAATGCGCCGATGCGACCGACCTTTTCGAGGTAGGTGCCAAGCCCTTCGTGAAAGACGATTTGCTTCAGGTCCCGAGTGCGATCGGAAAGCGGACGTTTGAGATCTTCGTCGTAAAAGAACGCGCCATCAGAAAGGCGTGCACGTAAGACACGTTCGTTGCCGCTGCGGATGTTCTGTACTGCTGCGGGGTTCTTTGTGTCGGCGTTGGAAACGATCAGGAAGCGGTTGGAGAGTTTGCCCTGCTTGTCGCGCAGTCCAAAGTAGCGCTGGTGCTGGTTCATCTCGGACAATATGACACCGTCGGGCAGGCGCAGGTAATCTGCAGCAAATGAACCGACAACAATCGACGGGCGCTCAACCAGGAAATTTACCTCGTCGAGCAGAGATTCGTTGGCAATGAGCGAAAGTCCTTCGGCGGCTGCGGCTTCGGTTAATAGTTTTGCAATACCTTCGCGGCGTGCACGCGGGTCGGCAACGATACCGTGGCTGTGCAACACAGTTGCATATGCTGATGCGGCAGAAACCTGCAACGATTCGCTGTCGAGAATAAAATGACCGCGTACGCCCCGGAATGGAATGGATTCGAGGACTGTTCCATTGAGCTCCGCCTGTTGCAGCTGCCACTGCTTATCGCCGTAGAGCAGAAAATATCCGGCGATCGGGCGTGCGTAGACGTTGTTCTGGTCGGCCCAGCGCATCGAACGGGGGAAACGATAGTTGCCGCAGAGCTCATGCAAGAGCAGGGGCAGGGCCTCACGCAGTGTTTTACCTTTGCGCAAGACGGTTGCCGTCGCGTATGCGCCTTTCGGCGACTCGGTGAATGTCACCTGCTCTGGCGTGATACCTGCCTTTTTGGCGAAGCCGATCAGAGCGGGCGTGGGTTTGCCGTCGGCAGCGAGGGCGACATTCTTTGCCGGGCCCTGCAGTGTTTCACTGCTGTCTTCGGCGCGCTCGTCGATAGCTTCGACACTGAAGGCGATGCGGCGCGCGCTGGCAAGAACGCTGATCTTGCCGTGCTTCAGGCCCGTCGTTGCGAGCAGCTGTGGCAGGCGGCGCTCCCAGTCGAGCCAAAGGTTCTTCTGGTACGCAGCGGGAATTTCTTCCGTTGCCAGTTCAAAGAGCAGGGTCTCAGCCATCGCAAGCAAAAAAGTGCCATGAGACGGCGCGTAAAGTGAAAGTGGCGGACGACGTCCGGCGAAATCAACGTAGACGTGTCGGTCGTGATCGACAAGGGCGAAGCGGCATTTCGCCGCGAACTCCGTTTTGCCGAAGAGCTTCCGGCAGAACAACGGGAACGCCTGCTCGCCGTGGCCAATGCCTGCCCGGTGCACAAAGTACTCACCGGAAAAATCAGCGTCGAGACAATGTAGCTCCGACCTTCGTGCGGCCTGTTGCCTCTTGAACTATGAAGTTCAGATAGTTTTCGGGTCGCTGGTTTTTTCCACGCAATATGCTTTACAGTGCTTCCTGCGCTTCGGTGCTGTGAGGTATGCTTCGAGAAGGTTCAGCACCGCCGTCCGCCCATCAGTATGTCCTGGCTATCGACCTCGGCACTTCGGGCCCCAAGGTTGCCATTGTCAGCGAAATGGGCGAGGTGCTCGACTGTGAGGTCGAATCAACCGAGTTGATACTTTTGCCTGAAGGCGGCGCAGAACAAGACCCCGTCGATTGGTGGAGCGCTATTTGCAGGGCCTCACAAAAACTCATCGCCAAGAACATCGTTCCCGTAGAGCAGATCGAATGTGTTGCCGTGACTTCGCAGTGGTCGGGTACTGTTGCGGTCGACGCAGCGGGCAAGCATCTCTATAATTCCATCATCTGGATGGATTCGCGTGGCGCAAAGCACGTCTCGAACATGATGGATGGCCTGGTCAAATTCCAGGGCTACGACGTCGTAAAGCTCGCGCAGTGGATTATGCTGACGGCTGGTATGCCGGGGTTGTCGGGCAAAGATCCTCTGGCCCACATACTCTTTATCAAGAATGAAATGCCCGACCTCTATGCGCGTACTCATAAATTTCTCGAGCCCAAGGACTACCTTAACCTGAAACTGACGGGTAAGTTTGCTTCTGCGCAGGATGCCATCGCGCTGCACTGGGTTACCGACAACCGCGACCTCAACCGCGTGTACTACCATCCTGCCCTTATCAAGGCGAGTGGTATAGACCAGAAGAAGCTCCCCGATCTCTACAGCTCGACCGACGTGCTCGGATCGATTCTGCCCGAGGCGGCACGCGACCTGGGTGTCAGCGGCGATTGCAAGGTTGTACTTGGTACTCCCGACGTGCAGTCCGCCGCGATCGGCTCAGGCGCCGTTGATGACTTTGCGGCACACCTCTACATCGGTACTTCGTCGTGGCTGACCTGCCACGTACCTTTCAAGAAGACTTCGCCCGAGTACAACATGGCGACGATTCCCTCGGCGATTCCGGGCCGCTACCTTATCGGCAACGAGCACGAGACTGCGGGTTATTGCCTCACGTACCTGCGTGACAAGGTTTTTTATCCGAAAGATGCCATCACACCAGAGGGAGCTCCCCCTGATGCGTACCAGCGCTTCAACGACCTGGCAGCCTCGGTTCCTGCAGGCAGTGAGAAGCTGATCTTTACGCCGTGGCTGATCGGCGAACGCACCCCGGTTGAAGACCACACCATTCGCGGCGGCTTCTTTAATATGTCGCTCAGCACCACGCGCGCTCACATGGTGCGGGCAGTTTTTGAAGGTGTTGCGTATAACTCGCGCTGGTTACTCGAAGCGGTCGAAGATTTCGCCGGTCGAAAGATCAAGGCGCTCAACATCATTGGCGGCGGTGCCCGCAGCGACCTGTGGTGCCAGATACACGCAGATATCCTGAACTGCGAGGTGCGCCAGGTGAAAGACGCCGTGCAGGCGAATGTGCGCGGTGTGGGTCTTCTGGCCGGTGTCTCTTTGGGCAAGTTCAGGTTCAAAGATATTTCCAGCCGTGTGGCCATACAAAAAAGCTACCAACCGAACCCGGCCCATCGCAAAATCTACGCTGAGCTCTACGCTGAGTTTAAGAATGTCTACCAGGCTCATAAAAAAATTCATGAACGTCTCAATAAAGCGCACTAGAATTGCAGCGGCGCGCCGCTGCAATTCCAATGCGAAACAGGAGTAACAATGGACCCCGAAGTACTCGCCGAATACCAGAAAAAATTCCCCGAAGTTTTTGCCGTGATCGAAGGCGTGCTCGAGCGCTTTCCCGAACTCGATAAGCTGCTGAAGTCGCAGGGTTTGGTCAAAGACCAGATCGATGCGCAGGCGAAGCAGGTGCTAGAGACTGTCGCAAAAGACATGAAGCCCTACCGCGAGCAGTACGAGACCTTCCGTGAGCTGCCCAAAGAGGGTAGGGCGAAAGAACAGGTTCTCAAAGAGCTCAAAGAGATGCAGGCCGCCGAAATCAAAAAATGGAAAGATGGTTATGTTTCGGGGGCGGTATACCATGGCGACGACAGCCACATCGAATACCTCAACCAGGCGTACGCAATCCATTCACAGTCAAACCCGCTGCACACTGACCTGTGGCCGAGTGCCAGTAAATTCGAAGCCGAGATCATTTCGATGACCGGGCGCATGCTCTCCGACGGCGCGAGCGAAGCAGTGCGTGGGGAGCTCTGCGGCTCGGTAACTTCAGGCGGCAGTGAGAGTATCCTGCTCGCGATGAAGACATACCGTGATATGGCATACGCCGAGCGCGGAGTCCGCAATCCCGAAATGGTGGCACCCGTTACCGCGCACGCGGCGTTCGACAAGGCGGCGCAGTATTTCAAGATCAAGCTACGGAAAGTGCCCGTCGACAGTTCGTTCCGTGCTGACCTCAACGCCGTGAAAAAGGCCATCAACTCCAACACGGTGGTTGTCATCGGCTCTGCCCCCGCATTTCCCCACGGCACGGTTGACCCGATCGAAGAGATGGCAGAGCTCGCGCGCTCGAAAAAAATTCCATTCCATACCGACGCCTGCCTCGGTGGCTTTGTTCTGCCGTTTGCGCGTAAGCTCGGATACCCGGTACCAAAGTTTGACTTCAACCTGCCGGGGGTCACATCGATTTCGGTCGATACGCACAAGTACGGTTATGCCGCGAAAGGTACGTCCGTTATCCTGTATCGCAATCCGCAGATTCGACACCACCAGTTCTTTACCGTGACCAACTGGCCGGGCGGCATGTACTTCTCGCCCACATTTGCCGGCTCACGTCCAGGCGGGCTCTCGGCGGCCTGCTGGGCCGCACTGACCTCGATTGGCGAAAAGGGGTACATCGAAGCCGCGAAAAAAATTCTCGGCGCGGCAGACTATTTAAAGAAAGAAATCACCAACATATCCGAACTGAAATTGCTGGGTGATCCGCTTTACGTGATCGCCTTTGCTTCAGACAGCCTTGATATCTACAAGGTAATGGAGCACATGACTCACAAAGGTTATTCGCTCAACGGGCTGCACCGCCCGGCATGCGTGCATATTGCCCTCACTCTGCGCCACGCAGAACCTGGTGTCAAAGAGCGGTTTATTGAAGACCTGAAAGAAGCCGTCGCGCATGTGAAGGCAAACCCGTCAGAAAAGGGTAGCTCCGCACCGATCTATGGTATGGCAGCCACACTGCCGGTGCGCAGCGTCGTGGGCGATCTGCTCAAGACCTACATGGACGCGTATTACAAGGTTTGATTTATTTTCTTTTGGCTATGGGCTTAAGCCCATAGCCAAAAGAAACACTCTCACCAGCTTCCAGCAAAAAGATCCTTTCGCCTGCCCCGGAAATTGCAATCGAGTCTTTGATCATTTCCATTTCGCGGCCGCCGCGCCTGTAGAACGTGCTGTGGTGTATCGGAATCATGTAGCGCGCACCACAGTCGCGAAAAATCTGTAGCGCGCCATACGGGTTCACATGCACTGCATTGCCGAGACCGCTGCCAGTACCAAAGCCACCCGCCGGCCCAACGGGGATCAACGCGATGTCAATCTTGAAGTGCCTGCGCAGTTCGCGAAAGTATTCTTCATGGTAACCCGTATCACCGGCAAAAAAGACGGTGATTCCCTTGTAACGGATGATATAGCCGTTGTACGGTTGTCCATCCCAGACATTGTCGACGAGCATACGGCCGCCAAAATGCGCGACAGGTACGACAAAGATTTCAAGACCGTCTTCTTCGAGTGAATAACCCGGTGCGACGCGGTGCTCGCTCCGCGCTAACCCTCCCGGTATGTACATGAATCCGCTCGACGGCGCGAAGAGGTGTCGGGTGCCTTTGAGCATTTCTATCGAAGGTACGTCGAGGTGGTCAAAATGGTTGTGGGATATCACGATCGCATCGACCGGCTTCAGTGAGGCGGTGTCGATGCCGACCTCTGTCAGGCGCTTCACGACGCCACCGGTGCGCGGCGAAAAGTTCGGGTCTGTTATGATCCACTTGTCGTGCAGGCGCATCAGCACAGTCGCATGACCAACCCACCAGAACTCGGCATCGCCATGCTGCGTTGAAACCTGCGGTGCGGGTTTGGAAGTCTTAACAGTCCCGGAAAAATTCCCGCAGCCTGCGCCCAGAAGAGAGAGTAGAAGAAAAATCCGCACCGGCCTTAAGATAGCAAAACCTGCCAGGCTTGGCCAGTGACAGTGCGAGGTTGTAAGGACAGATCGGCTGAATTCCCTGTTATTCGATACCGATGCGCTGCTCGCCCTGGTAGCGCAAGTGGCCCTCTGCTTCTTCGGCAGCAATGCTGTCTGCTTCTGCGCCGAAATACTTCTTGCGCAGTTCGTTCAGAGCTTCGGTAGTGTCTCCCGACGGGTTTTTCAGCAGTTTTTCCCGCTCAGCCAGGTAGTCTTTTCCCGATTTCCAGCGACTCTCGCGCTCATTATCCAGCGCATCCCAGCGTTCGATCGCTGCGGCGTCCATACCAAGCTCACTGCGTATCGTGCGGAGCGCGTGTTTCTGCTGTGCCGGCGTCAGCGCTTTCAGGTCGCCCTGTACGGATGTCAGGAGCGAGTTCGCGATTTCCTGCTGGTGGCGATCGAGATAGGCTTTTGCTTCCGCGCCATAGTTTTCGTTGAGCGCATTCTTAAAGTGAGCCAGTTTTGTACTGATGTCCTTGCCCTTAATGTCTTTCAGTTCATCGATAGCGATTCGCAGATTCTCCGCTTTTGTTTCTGCTGCCCAGATATCTTTAGCGTCGTCTTCACCGAACAGTGAATTGCGCATTTCTGCGAGTAGTTTGCGCCGCTCTTTTCGGTCCATCTTATCGAGGCGGTCTTTGTTATTGGCCAGCCAGTCATTGTATTTGACGAGCGATGAAAGCTGCTCAAACAATTTACCGGCCAACTGCGGAAATGCTGCCCCCGCAAGCTCGTTCACGCAGTGCACCCAGTCGTCAGCATTATCTTTCTGGCAGTAACGCATCAGCTCTTCGAGCATCTTGATCTGTACGTAGGGGCGCCCGATATGTTTACCCCACTTCTCGCGCAGCAGCGCGATCTTTTGCTCGAAGGTCAGTTCGCCGACGATGCGTCGCTGCCCGGTTTCTGTCATTTCATACTGTATTCTCGCAACCGCAGTTTCGTCATAGACCCTGACCGGGCGTGGGTGCTTTTCCAGTGCTTTTAGCTGGCGAATAGCATCCGAATCGCGGTTGCTCCACCAGAGAATGAGAGTGAGTGCGGCGGCAATTGCCGCGATGATAGTAAGGTTTTTGCGGTTACGAAAAAATTCCATTGAGGTTCCTTATGTGAATACTATCGTCTGGTTATCAAACAAAAAACGCAGCCAGAGGCTGCGTTTTTTTGCGGATCTATTGCCCGGGAATCAGTCGTAATAACCGATGTAGTCGATTACTGCGGCGTAAAACTCCATTTCGTCAAATGTGTCTGGCGGAACGCCGACTACGTCGAGGTGATCCTGGTTGATGACGCTTGAAGCAGATGTCATCTGTGCAGAAGTCGGTGCGTTCAGGTTTGTCACCTGGCCGACCGAAGTATCGTTTGTCAGGTAGTCCTGGCAGAGGAAGCATTCATTCCACTTCAGGCGGTGGCCCATCTGCTGTGAGTTAATACCCACGAGACCATCGTCATCCCAGTCAGTGCGTGTGCCGTCGCCTTTGCCTGCAGCACCATCGTTGTCGCAATCATCGAGGCAGTAACCGTCGCCGTCAATATTGTAGAATCCGTTCTTCAGCAGAAAAAGTGCCGGGTTGACGGAGACTCCCGACTGCGCTGTTATGAGCGATGCGTAGCGCATGGCGTAAGTTGAGCTAATGGGATTGTTGGTGTTAAACAGCTTGGCTCCCGTTGAAAGTCCGTCGGTCGCGCTGTAGTCGTTATACACGAGCTGCTTTGCACCGGCAAAAGCATCATTGCCACTGCGGTAAACAGAGTTACCGTAAATGGTCGCGAGAGCAGAAACCACACCCGATACACCCGGACCGAGGTCGAGAATGTACTTGGCAACCGGCGAACCGCGGTGAGGAGAAGAAATGGAAATCAGTACGCGTACCACCTGGCGACCTTTGCGCTGGTAGAGCACTTTGGCTGCCTTGCGGATATCCATACCGCCCTGCGAATGGCCGACAAGGTTGATGTAGCTTGCACCAACTGATGTCATGTAAGATTCAATCTGGTTTGCGATGTCGAGACCGCGCACTTCTGATGACTGGAAGGGAAAAGTCTGTGTCTGGAATGCGCGCTGGCCACTGTTGATGTTGCCGTTGCAGGTAACTTCCAGAAATTCATCGCATGGATCGCCGACGAATACGCCGTAGTCGTCGCCCCAGTACGAATAGCCGAGCAGGTCATCGAACCCTGCCATACCGTGAGCAAACACCACTGGGTATGTGGTCTTAGGAACCGCCGCGAATGCCGAGCCGTTAAGCGCCGCAACCGCCACAAAGAGAAGTGACAGATTGAATTTTTTCATTACATAGTTTCTCCTTCACACTTTATTCAAAAGCCATGTCTATATGGATGCCACGCGGGGTATTGGGCCAAAATAAGTATGAACAAATGTTCAATGTCTTTTGTGCGTCGTGTCAAAACGGATATGCCATTCTGCTTTACGCTCGGTTGTTTTGGCGTTATGCGACGCACACAGCATCACGGCTATGCAGTACCTGAATAAATCCTTTTTCGTGATGGTTTTGACCAGTTCCCTGGTATTCGCTGAAGGCGCAGCGACGCTCAAGACGGACAAACCCGTTGTCATACAAGCTGACGCAGATTCTCCTGCAGCACCGGTTATCAAGAAGCTGATCTTTTTGGATTTCTACAACGAGTCGAATGACCCGAATGTTAAGTGGCTGACCGACTCGATCGGCGAATCGATTTTTGAACTCACAAAGAACAAGTACAAGTACGTGCGCATTGAAAGTAAGGTCTGGCGCGAGTATGCAAAATCCCAGTCTTTCAAGCCTGAAGATTTCTACGACATCGATAAGCTGCAGGCCATGGGATTTGCCCTGAAAGCTGACGGTATCATCTTTGGTAAGTTTCGCTCCACGCCCGAAAATATCGAGATCAGTGGAAAAATTCTCTCGGTCGTGGACAAAGACATCGTCGCCGAAAAAAATATCACCGTGCCATTCTCGAGCCAGATGTTCGAAGACGTGCAAGATGTCTCTGAAACACTCGGCAGCCGTATTAAAGACCTCTTTTACCCATCAGACCGCGGAGCTCTCTGGCGTTCGGCGCTCTTGCCGGGCTGGGGGCAGTTCTACAAGCAGCGCAAAACTGCTGGTTATATTTACAGCAGTGTGATCGGCACCGGCGCAGCCTTTTCGCTTTTTTCCTTTATCATGCTACAATCGACAAAGCAGCAATACGCGAGCTACAACCCTGATCACGTCGTGACTCCACAGGGGGAGTTCGGAATAAAGGACCCGGCGGCCACGCAGGCAGAGTTTGCCCGCCTCGAAGCCAAGGCCGACCAGTGGTACCAGATCACCATGATCAGCGCCGGGGTTACCCTCGGCATCTACCTCTGGCACCTGTTTGACGCCTGGTTCTTTGAGGGTAATTATGTCGAACTGGGCAAGTCCAAGGCTATGGATTTCCATAGCGGGGAAAGTCTGCTCGGTGGCAAGGTGCGAATTTCCGGTGATCGGGCTCCTGTGTCGGTGCGCTTCGATTATGCATTTTAAAGAAGAAAAAAATACCGGACATTCTGCCCGGTACCCGCAAGTTATTGTGCCGGGTGCTCACTTTTTTGGCCCCGCCGGATACCCACGCTAAACTATGCCTGCCAAAAGACCGCCATACTTCCCTCCTTTATCTACCGCGCCAGCCTTGTCAGTCCTGGTGCTGCTGCTCTCTGCCTGCTCGGGCCTGAAGCTGGACAAAGAGTCGAACTGCCTCAACGACAAGGCGGCGTGTTACAAAGAAGACAAGACGCGGCCGCGAGTGCAGACGTTTACGACTCAGCCCCCACTCGACGGGGCAAACAGCCTTACTGAGCTGCAGCACATCGACGTCACCTTCAGCGAAGAAATCAAAGAAGGGGAGCTGGCGCAGACCTACAAATTTAAACCCAGCGCCGGGCACACTTTTAACGTCACTTCGGTGCAACGCCTGTCGACCTACACGTATCGCCTGCATATCGGCGGTTCACTGCAGAATACAGGTCTGGTGGAAATCGATATTGCCACGCTCAAAGATTATAACAATAACCTGATGGATACGATTGTACCCGTCGAGTTTACTGGCAATGTCAACATACCTATCATCAGCAGCGTCAACCATAACGGCGTGAGCACCACCGGTGGTTATGCATCGGTCAGTCTGAAATTTTATCACAACTACACCGCTGATGTGACCAATGCGAACAGCTACCAGGTGCGGCTGACCAGCGGCGCTGTGGATTGTAGTGGCGGTGCGTTGCTCACGAGTGGCTCGAATCTCGCACCCGGCTCGGCAAATGAAATCTCCTGGAATGTACCGGCAGCTTCATTTGCTTCGGGCATGAACCGGCTGGTGGTCTGTATCAGTAACGCGAACAATCCCAACGCAGCCAACAGCGCATCATGGCCGATTATTCGCGATGACGTTGCGCCGGTATTGACCTACACCCCGGCAGGTGGGAGCTATAAAGATCCTCAGGCTATCACGTTGAGTTGCAGCAACAACGCTGACAAGATTGCTTACACGAGTCAGTCGCAGCAAGGTAGTGTGCCGACAGACCCTGCGGCACCGACCTTTGACCCGGCAACCGGTAACATTGTCACCGGTAACCCTTATGGCACAGGCATCACTGCAGAAAACCCGGCTAACCCTACCTACACGAAGTTCATCTGGCGCTGCATCGATATTGCCGGCAACCTCAGCACTGCCCTGGCGACGCCGGTGCAGTTCTATATCGATAATACAATTCCCGGCGTAACGGTGAATCTGGCCTCGGGTTACCGGCAATATATCTCGACGGTAAACCCGACGAGTACACTTGCATTTACGACTGACCAGGTTGTAAAGACGTATAACATTCGCCGCAACGGTACAAATTGTGACGCTGGTGGCGACGGCACGCTGTTAGCGTCCGGAACTACGCCAGCGACGGCGGGCCAGACGATATCTGTGGCACTTGATATAACGACACATTTCACCACGCCCAATACAACCTACCCGGTGCGCATCTGCGTCGCGGGTACTGGCATACAGTGGGGCACGGCGTATCTCGAGATTACGCGTGATGATACCGTGCCGATCATAACTCCCTCAGTCGTATCAGGCAGTTATGGTGCTCTGCAGAGTGTGCAGTTTACCTGCGACGATACTTTCGGTAGTGTGCATCGTGTCGCGTACAGCATGACCGAGGCCGATGGCCTCACCGTGCCCGCAGCGCCGGCTTCGCCGGTGTTCAACACCGCGACAGGAGTAATCACCACGGGCCTCGAGCAGTCAGGGCCATTGTCTCCCGCTGACCGCAGGACGACACGCTATGCTTTCAGCTGTATTGATCGAGCTGGCAACGTCTCGACAGTTGGCAACACGCAGTACACCATTGATGCAACTTTGCCTATCGTGAATTTCGTCAGCCTGAGCCGATCGGCGGTCAGTGGCAATGCCGGAGCTTATGGCGACACGACGCTGACTTTCACTTCGAGTCGGGCCGGCCTTACCTATCGCATTCGCCGTGTGGCCAATTGTGACCACTCGGGAACGCCGGCTGAAACTTTGCTGCCTGATGCTACTATTGCTGCAGCCAATGCCAATGAATCTGTTCTTTTACCTGCGAGTGCCTTTCCGAGTAACGGCGTCAATTATCCCGTACGAATCTGCGTTTACAATCTTCTGGGGGCAAGCAGTCACCAGACAGCGAGTGTGAACGTGATGCGTGACAATAGTTATCCCACCTTTGCAGGGTTGACGTCGCTCACCTCAGGCGGGGCAGGACAATTCACGCTCAATTGGTCGCTGGCAGCCGACACAGGTTCAAACGTTGCCGCTTACAATATTTATCGCTCAGACAGCGCATCGGGACCGTGGACCACGGTGCACCATGTCGCGGCGCACCCTGCCGGTTCGATTAACGTGACTGTGCCCGACCCGCTGTTGCCATACTACTATGCCGCGGGTGCAGTGGACAATGCGGGTAATGAGACGAAAGTGACGGCATCGCCATTAGCAACGAAGCCCGAGGTGCGTCTCGTCGTCAGTGGCCTGGGTGCGGGCAAGAGCTTCACTTTTACAGACGGTACGGGTGCGACTGCGACAATCAGCAGCAACTCCTCTGCGCCCGGCACACTGTTTGCGACCTCTCTTGCATTGGGGCAGACCTATGCGCTGAACATCAATGCACAACCCGTAGACCAGGTCTGTGGTATCAGGCAGCGGCAGTTTGGGACTCTCTCGGCGAATCTCAATGTGGAGATTACCTGTGTCGATGGCGCGATGGTTGCGGGCCGGTTCCAGAGTGTACCTGCGGCGCCGCTGGCAAGTATGCTCTACAGGACTTCAGCTACCGTGCAGGCTTCATCCTTTGGTGGTGGTTCAATGGGGAATGTCAACTCCCTCGCGGTCGTCGGCGGCAATATCTATTACGGCAGCGACCTGGATTGTCTGGCGGGCGCGGGGGTTGCATACTGCCTCTATGCAGTGCCGACCGGCGGTAGCACAGTGACTTCAGTTCTTACCGGGCTTTCAGGAGTAATCAGGGGCATTACCAGCGATGGCACTAACCTGTACTTTACCATGTTGGCACCCGAAAACAAGCTCTTCAAGCTGACTATCGGCAGCACCACCCCGGTCGAAATAGCCTCAGGCTTCTCGAATCCCTTTGGCGTGGCGCTCGATTCCTTCTATGCCTATGTAGCCGATAAGGGTGCCAATGCTATTGTCCGTATTGATTTGCGGACTGGTACCAAATCAGACGTGGTGACCGGTCTGGCCGCTGGCCCCACGGGGATCACCGTAGTGGGTAGCTATCTGTACATAACTCTCGACGGTGCGCATGCGATCTACCGCGCTCTCAAAGCCGGTGGCTCGGCAAGTGTTGTTGCCGGCAATGCGGCGACTGCAGGGCATGAAGACAACGCGGGTACGGCAGCCCGGTTGAGTTCGCCGCATGATCTGCTCTTTGACGGCTACGATCACCTTTACTTCACCGAGTACACCGGGCACTATGTGCGTCGACTGCGCCTCTCAACAGGGCGTGTGACAACACTTGCGGGGGATGGCACTAACGGCCTTTACCAAAACGGTACGGGCCCCACGACGCGCATCTCATCACCCGTGGGTATTGGCAGTGATGGTCGCAGATTATACATCGGGCTGCACGGCGCTGACAAGCGCATTGTTCGGCTCGAAGAATCGGGCCTGCGCGGCTATTGGCCGCTGCATGTGAATACCGAACTGCGCGACTTTAATGGGCAGAATGCGACAGTCAATGACATGAGCTGGGTTAGCGGAGTGACAACGTACGTCACCGACCGCTACGGCAAAGAAACTGCTGTGAGCTTCAATGGCACGAACACACAATTGCAGGCCTCGAGTCCGTTGACAGCGGGCAGCGCCTGCAATGTTTCTGCAGCGGTATGGTTCAAGGCGACAAACCCAGCGACCGGGAGCACGCAGGTAGTGTTTCACAATGGCAATTCGGGCACCAGCGGTTATGGCATTATTCTGGCTGATAACGGTACGGTGGGCGTACTCTTTGGTGGCACAGGAGGTGTTGGTCCAGGCACCTACGCTGTCGCTAACGAATGGACGCATGCAGCGATTGTCTGCCGTGGTTCAAATATCTGGTCTCTTTACATCAACGGTCATCTTGCGGCGCGCGGTAACGGCACACCTACGCAGCGGCCGAATGCCAATACAATTTCACAAATCTTCGTCGGCAAGGGTGCCGGCGGCGCAACGGAATTCTTTTCGGGAGCTATCTCAGACCTGAGGCTCTATACGCGCGCGCTGAGCGACGCCGAGGTCAGCGAACTGGCACAAGATGCCGACGAAAACCTGGTGGGCAAGTCTTACAACAGGCGCGCGACAGAACTCTTGAGTCACTATGAATTTGATGCCCTGAGTTCTGGTGATGGCGGAGCGCTAAATCATACCGTTACGAACTCCTCTGCGGGACCAGTAGATGGCAAAGAAGGCGATTATCCGGGGGCGGTGGGGCTTGATGGTACTTCAGGCAGCTTTCTTGAGCAAAGTATTGCGACTGGGCTACCGATCGGCACGCAGCCGCGAACCCTGTGTGCATTTGTTAAGCCTAACCGGCAACCGGCTGTTGGCAGTCGCTACCCTATCGTGAGCTTTGGATCTACAACCACACTCTTTAAGGGTACAGAACTTGTTTACTACAGTCCTGGCTTGAACGATTACCGGATTGCGCTGACTAAAATCGGTGATTCTGTGGATGCGAGCGTCACGCTGCCTGTTCGCACCTGGAGCCATGTGTGCGCGACCAACGATGGCGCAACGACAAGGTTGTATGTGCATGGCAGAGAAGTGCCGCCTGTTGCGGGCAGCGCGCAGGTATTTGAGACAATAAACGGCGCCTTGCGCGTTGGCAAACGCGTCTACAACGCGGATGTGTATAACTTTAACGGCCATATCGATGATGTCCGCATCTACAACAAAGCCCTGTCGGCATTTGAGATCCGCCAGCTGGCCCAGATCGTACCTGCAGGACTCGTGCACCATTACGATTTCGCCGGTGACCTGGACGATGCGAGCGGCTTTAGCCATACGCTGACCAACAACGATGCATCGCCGACCGATGACCGGTTTGGCCTCAACAGCAGCGCGTACAAGTTTAACGGCAGTTCGAGCTCGCTGGGTGCCAATGCCATGCGCAACGCCAGCAATTTTATTACCATGGCCGCCTGGATCAGCCCGGTGTCGGCGAACGCCGATACGGGTATTGTCTCCAACTGGAACGGCATTGGTGGCGGACTCGGCGGGTCAGGTGGCGGCTTGATTCTCGACTCTTCCGGCCGCCTGGCCTTTCTTGCGAAAGGCAATGGCAGTGACAGCGATTGTTACACCAGCTGGGTGCCACCGCGCGAAGTCTACTCGCATGTTGCGGCCACCGTAGACAGCAATAGTCTGAAGGTACTCGTCTACGCAAACGGTACCGAAGTTGGTAACTGCAACGTCGGCGCGGGCAAACCGGAGTTCCGGAATAATGATGACCTGAAGATCGCCAAGTACAACAACCTCTTTGCTGGCAGCATCGATGATGTGCGCATCTACAACCGTGCGCTGACGGCTGTCGAGGTGCGCGCGCTGGTGCAGCACCCCAACAAGCGCATCTTCGTGACCGACAGCCAGTCCAACGGCAACCTTGGTGGAATTACGGGCGCTGATGCGACCTGCAACGGCGATACGGCAAAGCCCACTGGGGCGAACTATAAAGCGATGCTGGTCGACGGGTCGAACCGGCGGGCGTGCAGTTCTTCAAGCTGCAGTAGCTCTGGCTTGAGCGAGAACATCGACTGGGTGCTGCAGCCGCAGGTAACCTACGTGCAGGCTGCGGGAGAGTTACCGGTTTTCACAGCGAATTCGAGCGCCATTTACCCGTTTGGCACATTTACCAATGCCATCTCCGGAGCAGCAGTGTACGCCTGGACTGGACTCACAACGGGCTGGCAGGTGGGCAATAGCCTTGGGGTCGATCTTGATTGTGGCAACTGGAACGGTGGGACGCAAGGAGCCATTGGCCAGGTCAATTCAGTGACGAGCAGCTCGGCCTATTCGACTACCGACTTGTGCGCATCCGTGCGGCGGCTCTATTGCGTTGAGCAATAATTTCATATGCGCAAACTTGCAGCACTACTGCATATTGCCATTCTGACCTTGCTACAGGTAGGATGCTCAGCGCTAAATCTTGATAAAGATTCGAACTGCCTCAACGAAAAATCTGCCTGTTTTAGAACCGACACAACCCGGCCACAGCTCGTGCAGACAGTTGTGCCGGCGCCGGGTGTGGTCGTGTCGGCGCTGGCTGAAGTGACGCTGCTCTTTTCAGAAGAGCTCAATAACCCGCAGCCTTCAGACTTCACCTACAGTGAAGCTGGTCTCAGTGTAACTGCCGTGACGCAGATTGACAAGTACACCTATCGGCTGACGAACAACCGCAACCCCACGCAGGGCGGGCCGCTGACGCTGAATTTTCCAAACCTGCGCGATTATAACGGGAATCTGATTCAGAACGGTTCGATTACCTATACTATCAATATCAATATCCCGGTAACGACGCAGGCTGATCGGAATGGGGTAAGCACAGGGGGATTTCCCTCGATTACGGTTAATTGGTACTACCAGTATGTGCCGGTCGTTGCGGGCAATACTGTCTACAGCGTGCGACTGACGACCGGTGCCGAAGACTGCACTGCCGGAACAGCGATTACTCCCACAACTGCGACGCCGGCGATCAACACGGCGGTGGCCACCTATGACAACAGCACGCCTGCGACGATTGCCGCGACGACACACAGTTTCAGTGTCGATACTGCGGTGATTGTTGCGAGCGGTGCTCAGAAAATTCTCGTCTGCGTCGAAAATGCGAACAACAATAAGCGTGGCCTCGGCGTGGTGCCGATTGTACGCGATGATTCGGCACCGAGTGCGCTTTCGGTGAACCCGCCTGGCGGTAACTTTGTTTCCGCGCGCGAGCTTACATTCTCATGCGGCGACAACCCGCTGCGCATTGCGTATGCGTTCGCCAGCAATGCGGCGTCGACAGTTGATCCGCTGGCGTCTGCGGTCGCCGACCCCGATTTCAACACGACAACCGGCGCCGTGACGAGTGGTACTGAATATAACCCGAACAACAAGCCCGTAACGCCGTACAATGGCAACACGACGCGCACGATCTACAAATACCGCTGCATCGACCAGGCGGGCAATATCAGCGCTGTTTTCACCTCGGGTGTTTTCCGCATTAACACTTCGTACCCGGTCGTGAACCTCGCGAGCCTCACCAAAACGGGGGCAAATCCCACTGTGAACATTACCGGTGTCAGCAGCGGTGGTGGTGCGTACAATTCAGCGACGCTTACCTGGAGCAGCAACCAGATCGGCCAGGCATGGGAAATTCGTTCTGGCGCAACCGACTGTGGTGCTGGGGGCACGGTCGTTGCAGCATCGCCACCCGTCACGCCAGCACCGGCCGGCACTTTGGTGACAACAACGATTCTGCCGACGAGCCCGGGTATCGCAGTCGGCACCAACAGCCTGCGCCTGTGCGTGAGCAATGGCACCGACTGGGGTGAAGCGACGTTTACCCTGCTGCGCGACGACACGCCGCCGCTTCTGGCTGATGTCAGGACCAGCATTCCTGCAGGTACCTATGGCACGGCGCAGAATGCCGTCTTTAGTTGTAGCGATAACGAAGACCGTGTTATCTACACAGAGAGCAATTCGACACCGACGGGAACACCTGCTGACCCGCTGGACCCGCAGCTTGATGCCGATGGGCGCGTGACCTTTGGCTCTATCGCGAGCGGGCCGGTGGCAATTACATCTGATACTACGCAGCTTGTCGGAAAAAAGACACGCATCAAGTGGCGCTGCATCGACAAGGCAGGCAATATCAGCCCGGTGCAGGATGCGACCTGGCTTATCGATACCTTATTGCCCACCATCACCGTGCAAAACCAGGATCGCACGGCGATCAGCACTCTCGCCGGTGCCTATAATGCGGTTCAGCTGACGTGGGTTGCCGACCGCACCGGTGCGACATACCAGATTTACCGCGGCGGGACAAACTGCAATGGCACGGCTGTCACCGGTACGAACACGTCCGGCGTTCCGCCGGCGGCAGGTGTGCCAGTGGTTTCGACGATTCCGGCGTCGGCTTTTCCAGGTAATGGTGTCTACACGCTGCAGATTTGCATGACTAACTATGCGGGTGGGACGGGTTTCACGAGCAGAACGATTCGCGTCGATAGTTCGCCGCCGACCATTCTCGTCAACACGCTGCAGATCACGCAGGTAAACCCGACAACTTTCTCTTTGCAGATGGGTGCCGCATTCGACAACCACACAATTGCAGGCTACCGTATTTCACGCTCGACTTCAACCAGCGCGTGCGGTGCTGCAACCGTCTATACGGTCGCAACCAACCCGGCGACGGTCGTGATGCCCGACCTTACGCCCTATTACCTGCGCGTGACGCCGTTTGATGAGGCTGGTAACGTACCCAATTCAGGTACGCTGTGTTATACAGAAGTGGTCACCCGGCCTTCGATTAGCATTGCCGTTTCTGGTCTCGATACGGCCAACAGCAAAACTTTCACGCTCAGTGACGGCGTCGCATCACAGGTAATCAGCAACAATACTGTGGGTACCTCATGGACCACAAGCCTGGCCGCCGGTTCACAATATGGTTTCAGCATCACTCAACAACCAGCAGGGCAGTTATGCGCGATCACGAACCAGCAGAGTGGCACATTGAACAGCAACGTCACGATCAATATTCAATGCGTGAACGGTCATCTTGCGGGGGGCGCGATGGTTTCTAACGCACCTGTCCCGTTACAATACTTTCTCTACCGCGGTCAATCGACTGCTGTAGCCGGGGGATTTACTTTCGGCCACGGTATTGTGCACCTCGACGGCAGAATCTACACCACCGAATACGATACGCATCGTGTGCGGCAGGTGGATACGCTTACCTTTGCGGTGACGACGATTGCTGGTACAGGTGCCGGCGGCAGCGCGGATGGCAATGGTGTCTCTGCACAGTTTAACCGGCCCAATGCCATCACGACCGATGGGGTGAATCTCTATGTGACTCAGCTCAGCAGTCCTGCCATTCGCAAGATTGCGCTGACGGCCGGCGATCCTGTCACCACGATCGCCGGCGGTGGTGTCAGCGGTACGCCGTGCCCAGGTGTGAGCCAGCCAACCTGTCTCGATGGGCCGGCGTTTGATGCCCGCTTCGAGCAGATTAATGGGCTCGTTTACCACAACGGTTTTCTCTACCTGGCCGATTATTCGCATAACCGTATTCGTCGCCTTAACCTGGCCTCAGGCATTGTCGAAACCATCGCCGGTACGGGGGCCTCGGGGGCGAATAACGGCGTGGGTTCGGTGGCGACGTTCACCAATCCCGGCGGCCTAACGGCCATTGGCGATGACCTTTATGTTTCTGATCACACAGGTCATCGCATCCGCAAGGTGTCGCTCGTAGCACCTTACCATGTTACCACCTTGGCGGGCAGTGGCACCGTGGGTAAAGCTGACGGCCCGCTGGCGACTGCAACCTTCAACAGCCCTAACCATCTTACCAGCGATGGGCAGAGTCTTTTCCTGACGGAAACCGGCGGCGGAGTGGTACGCAAGATCGATCTCGCGCGCGGGGTAGTCTCAACCATAGCCGGCCAGGGCACTGCCGTAGATTCTGTGGGCACAGGCATTTCTGCGCAATTCCACGGTCCCGTGGGTATCACGCACGACGGGCGCAGGCTCTATGTGATGACACACAATGCCGGGGGCACTCTTTATCGGCTTACCGATTCTGGACTCGCGGGCTATTGGCCGCTCAACGGTCAAACGACCGATTACAACAGCCTGCTCGTCAGCCAGAATAATCTGACACCGGGTGGATCACCAGTCGCTGCTGCGGGAAGATTCACCGAAGACAATGGTGCCTACCGGTTTACCGGTGCACAAAACCTTTCTTCAGCGAGCGCTCCCACTACGGCTGCCTGCAACGTAACAATCGCCATATGGGCCAAAGCAAATGGTACCAACGCAAGCGGTTCAAATATCTTTACCGTCGGCAACTCGGGGAGCAACGGTTATTCGCTGTTCATGAACTCATCGGGTTACGCCAACCTTGTTCTTGGTGGCAGCTATGCCGATGGAAACCAATCATCGGTACCGATTTATACGGGCATCGGCAGCACGTGGCACCATCTCGCCGCGACCTGCACAAACAGCGACCGCTGGACGCTCTACGTCGATGGCAGACCGGTAAACCGTTTCCAGGTAACGGCCATCGCGCCTTCGGCTAATACGGTGATCGGTGGTGCAGGTACGCAGTTCTTCAATGGTCTTCTCGCCGATGCACGTGCTTATTCGCGCGCGCTCAATGAAGCAGAGATCAATGAGCTCGCGCAGTCTGCGCGCGAGACAGAGGCCGGGCCGTCGCTCAACAAAGCTGCCACGGGTTTGCTGAGTCACTACACATTTACCAATGCTGCAGCGGGTACAGCGGTTTTTGATTCAGGAGCCCTGCAGCTGCTGATGAATCCGCTTTCGGCGCCCGCAGTTCTTACCACGCTCGACAAAGACGGCGACACGAGTGGAGCTTACGCGTTCACGGGTGCTCAGGCTTACCGCACAGCAAGCTCCGCCGGTTTACCGCTGGCCCGGGCACCGCGGACGATGTGTGCCTGGGTTCAGCCGTTCAATTACCCGGCTGCCGCGAACAACAAACAGTTCGTGCGCTACGGTACAGGCGCGCAGGGCAATTTCGGCATATTCATGTATAATCCGGGCACCACGCAGCGGGTCGGAATTGTTACTGTCACAAACGATTATGTAGACCCACAGTATGCGTTACCCCTTTATACGTGGTCTCACTTTTGCGCGACTTTTGACGGCAACAATGCCAGCGTTTATGTAAACGGTCAGCAGCTTGGCACGGTGAATGGCTATGCCATAAGCACACTCGCAGCCGAGCTTTATGTCGGCGGTGACGGCACCGCGATCGACGATGTGCGCCTCTACGACAACGCGCTCAGCGCCGCGCAGATAAGGCAGATCGCGACGCAGGTGCCGACCGGCCTTGTAGCGCGTTATGAACTCAATAACGACGACGGTGCAACTTCGGCCGACGAGTGGCAAGACCTTTCTGGTTGGGGCAACCCGATTACCGGCCAATCGGCCAGTGCGCCAGTGGGGATTTCAGATCGTTTTGCACGAACTGGTCGTGCAGTGAATCTGCAGCGTTCTTCGGGGCAGTACCTTTCAGTGTCTGATGCGGCAATACTGACGCCGCCGCGTGACATCACCGTCGCAGCGTGGATCAACCCGACAGAGTTGCCAGTTACTGCCGGAAGCATCTACACCATTGCGGCGAAGATGGACACGGGCGGCAATGGTTTCTCCGTGCAGCTGTGGCGTGACAGCAGCGGTGACCAGCGCCTCTATTTTTGGAACGGCGGTTCGGCGGGTGAAGGTTACAGTGTACCTTACATGGTGCCGGCAGGCGTTTTTTCGCACGTTGCCTTCGTACGCTCAGGCACGGGCACAGTGTTCTATGTGAATGGTGCACTGATAGCATCGCAGGTTTCAAACTCAACCGGGCGAAATGCCAGCAGCAACCCGCTGCTGATCGGTGCGAGAAACGACAACATTGCGGCGCATGCATTTAACGGCGCGATCGACGATGTGCGCATCTACAACCGCGCGCTGTCTGCGAATGAGGTGCGCGCGCTGGTGACGCAATCAAACAAAGCTATCAAGGTGCTTGGCTCCGCGGTGACGGGCACGCTTGAAGGTGGCAGTGGGCTTTTAGGTGGTGATTCACTATGTGGTGCGGGCTTTAAAGCGCTGATTGCCGACGACACAACCCGTCGGGCCTGCACGACCCCTAATTGCATGACTGGTATCACAGAACACCTCGACTGGGTTTTGCGGCCGAATATAACTTATTTGCGCGATACGACACGGGTTGCCGTGTTCACCGCAAATTGGAATGGCATACATGACTTCACGGGTGCGAATTTTTATGCACCCATTTCTACTACTGCTGACTGGATCTGGACCGGCATGAGCGGAGACTGGCAGCAGGATGGTTCGAACTGTGGTAACTGGAGTACCACAGTAGGTAACGGTGCTATTGGGCAGACTACGGCAATCGGTAGTGGAGCCTTACAGTCTGCCGTCTCGAGCTGCGGCAGTTCGTTCCGGATAATCTGTGTCGAACAGTAGGATAAACTTCCAGATCCTTCCATCTTTAGTTGCCCGTCGAATCTACGAAAATGCTCGACGACCGCTCGAGGCATGCAAACTTTCGGCAGTATGCGAAGTCGAGATTACCCGCCAGTGTATGCGGGCATTTTGCGTTCGCTGCTGCTCTTAACATTCGGCATTGTCACCGCTTCGTGCTCACGGCTCGACCGCGAAGGCAATTGCCTCAACGACAAGGCGGGTTGTTTTAAGGCCGACAGGACGGCGCCATCTTTTGTCACCTCGACCCCACTGCCAGCAGCGACTGTTTCGCGCCTTACTACACTTACGGTGGTTTTTTCGGAAGAACTGAAAGACCCCAAACCCGCCGACATCTTCATTACTGGTGTTGGCAAAGGCCAGCTTACGCTCGCATCGATCACAAAATCTGCGGCAAATACCTATACATTGCAGTTCTCCCCCGACACCGTTGCGAATGGCAATATACTGATTGATTTTACCAACCTGACAGACTACAATAACAACAAGCTGAACTATGCGCTGGCGTTAACCGGCAATGTAGATATTGAAATCCAGTTCGACGAGTCTTTGGTTTCGAATTCTGGCTATCGCAAAGGTGTCTCTAACGGTGGCGGTTACACGACGACTGCAATCAAATGGACACACAGTTACACCGATGATCCGGGCAATAATTGGGATATGCGTGTTACTTCGGGCGCGGTCGACTGCAGTGCAGGTACGTCTTTTTTTACCGGAACTGGCCTGGCCGCTGGCGCATCGGTGACGCAGACCTTTGACCGGCTGACCCATTTCGCAGCGGGCGCGGGCAGCTACCGCATCGTCGTCTGCATTACCAATGCCGCGATGAATAAGAAGGGTGTTGGCTCACTGCTCATCGTCCGTGACGACACTCCACCGACAGCAATTTATTCTCCCGTTTCAGACGACTACAACGCGACCAAGACCATGACCGTCTCGTGTTCTGATAACCCTGACAAAGTCGCGATTCAGCAGGCGCAAATGTCACCTTGGGATGGCAATATCGCGAACCCGGCGAATCCTGCTGACCCCGACTTTGATACCAGTGGTGCCGTATCGGCCGGCACGTTGCTGGCGGCAGGGCACCCGATCACGAACCCGACCAACCCGACGCGCACCAAGGTCCGCTACCGCTGTATTGATATTGCCGGCAACAAGAGTATAGTGGGCATGGCAACATATCTTGTCGACACGACGCTGCCCGAGGTGGCAGTGAATCTGGATACCAGCTTCAGGCAATTCGTTTCGGTGACCGGCTACACTACCACTACGCTCAATTTCACAACAAACCAGTCGGGCACACAGTACCGCATCGTCAAAAACGCCACGAGCTGCGCTGCGCTTGATGGAACTTCCGTGATCGGCGCCGGCCCCTTCACGACACCACCTGCCGGCCCGCATGTTATCAATGCTTCAGCGCTTGATGTCGGGGTGAACAACATACGCGTGTGCGTTGCGAATGTGGGAGCTACCAAGTGGGGCGCCGCTTCGCTACAGATTACTCGTGATGATACTGTCCCCTTTGTCACGCCGAGTGTCACGACAGGTACTTATGGCGCCGTGCAGGTCGTTAACCTTACCTGTTCACCGAACGCCGATAAGGTGGTAATTACAAGCGCAACCCTGGCTGGGGCCTCAGCGCCCACACCGCCCCTCGACCCCAATATTGACACCAACGGCAATATTCTTTTTGGCGTGCAGCAAGACCAGTTTACTACACCTGATGCTTCGGTATCGACGATCAAATGGCAGTGCATTACCAGGTCGGGCAACCGCTCGGTGGTCGATGGTACGAGTACAGCAACCTATACCGTCGACGCGATCTTGCCGACGGTTACGGTTGTCAGCAACACTCGTAATTTCGTGAGCAACCTGGCGGGAGCTTTCAATTTTACGGACCTGACATTCCAGGTAAGTCGGGCAAACCTCAATTACTCTATCAAGAGTGGCAGCGCCAATTGTACGGGCGGTACGACGCTGGACAGCGGCACAGTAATCACCGCTGGCCAGGACATTACCATTCGCCTCAATACGCCAATTGCCGGACCGCCGACACATTTCAGCAATGTCGGTGGCTATGACCTGAAAATTTGCGTTCCCAATTTCATTGGGGCACTCGGCTACTCCACAACTTCCCTCGGCATCACCCGCGACGACAGCCCACCCGCGACCGTGACCGGCCTTACGGTCACCGCCGCGACCACCACCTCGGTGACCCTCGGCTGGACCGCTGCTACAGACCCAGGCGCGTCGGCTTCGGGCGTCGGCGGCTATCGCATCTACCAGCGGACCAGTGCAGGGGCATATGTGCCGACAACGTTCTATACCTCTAATACGAATTCGGTCAACATATCAGGGTTAAGTCCCACTGAAACCTACCACTTTGTGGTGCGTGCTGTCGATAACGCGGGCAATGTTGCGACGACTGATAGCAATGAAGTACAGTCACGGTTTGCGCTTTCAGTGACGGTCGCCGGCTACAGCAGTGCGTTGAACGGACCCTTTCGGGTACAGCTCGGTGCCGGCGAAATTCTTTCATTCACCGCCAATGGCACGCAAACTTTCTCGCAGGTCTTTCTGAGCGGCGATACCTATACACTGCCGATCATCGCCCAACCGGCGACACAGAACTGCGCCTTTGTGGGCAACCAGTATGGCACCATGACTGCGAGCGCGACGCTGCAGGTAACCTGCGTCTCGGGTTATAGCAGCGGTGGAGGGCTCATTGTCAATAAACCTGCGCCGCTCAACTACCTCTTGTACCGCGGCAATGCCACGATCATAGCAGGCGGTGGGAACACAGGTTCAATGTGCCCCGGTGCAGTGTCGACAACCTGCTACGATGGTACCGGAACCAACGCGCAATTTGCCAATCCGCACGGCATGACAATTGTCGGGGGTACTATTTATGTGGCAGACCGCAGCAATAACCGCATTCGTAGTATCGATACCACGGTATCGCCGGTTGTCACGGCGACCTTTGCGGGCGATGGCAGCGCCGCTAGCGGCGATAGCACTAACCGCCTCACAGCGCGCTTCAACGCGCCGCAGGCGATCAGCACCGATGGGGCAAATCTGTTTGTCGTTGAATCACCAGCAGTTGTTGGCCAGACTGGATATCTGCGGAAGATCAATATTGCCACGGGCAATGTGACGACGCTCGCCGGTGGTGGTACGGGCGGAACACCTTGCCCCGGCTCATCTCAGCCTGATTGCACCGATGGTACCGGTGCGCAGACAAGATTCAATGGTGCCAATGGCATCGTCTACCATGACGGATTTCTTTACATTACCGAATTTAGCAACAACCGCGTTCGCCGCATGAACCTCGCGACGGGCGTTGTCGACACGATTGCCGGCGATGGCGCCACCACTTCTGGTGCAGACAACGTATCTGGCACGAGCACTTCATTCAACGGTGCTACGGGTGCGGCCGTCGTGGGTAACCAACTCTATGTGGCGGATTTTAACGGTCACCGAATCCGCGCCGTGAGTCTGACAGCTCCCTTTACTGTCACTGCAGTCACTGGTACAGGCACTGCGGGACACGCCGATGGACCATTGGCATCTGCCCGGTTTTATAATCCCGATCACCTGACCACCGATGGCTACAACCTGTTTGTCACCGAATATGGCGGCGACGGGCAAACGGGCCGTCGCTTACGCCGCATCGACCTGCGCAAGGGCAGGGTGTCGACGATTGCGGGCAATAGCCTGGGTACTGAGGCAGCGGGCATCGGCGCGGCCGCAGCTTTTGGCGGCCCGGTTGGAGTTGTATCTGACGGCAGGCAGCTCTTTGTTGCCGCCTACGATTCGGGCAGAATCTTTCGCGTCACCGACTCGGGGTTGGTGGGGTATTGGCCGCTTCACGGTGCGGTGAACGATTACGCGAGCGACGTGACGACGCTACAGAACGGAAGCATTCAGGATTCTGACTTTACTGCCACGTTGGTGCCGACCACAGGCCGTTATGGTGAGAGCAGCGGAGCTTATGTTTTCGACGGTAACAACGATGTGATTTCTGCCAACGCAACAAACTTGCCTACGGGCAATAGCACACGGACGCTCTGCGCATGGGTTAAGTTCAACGGTCCACAGAGCGGCAATGATGGCATCGTGGGCTATGGCCGCCGCGGGGTGACTGACAATGCGTTCGGCCTCGCCGCTCAAACCGGCCTGGATTTGAAACTTTTCGTGCATAGTAATGATACTCCCTTCAACAGACCTGTGGAAAATGCTATCTGGAGCCATGCCTGTATTTTAAGAGAGGCTTCAACGGGTCAGATACGCTCATATCTTAATGGCAAGTTAATCGCGTACAACATGAATAGCCTGGCTACGCCAGTGGGTAGCAAGCTTTGCATCGGATCGCGCGTTAACAGTGTCGTCACGAGCTGCAGCCCGGACTTTTTCTTTGCCGGCTCTGTTGCCGATGTGCGTGTTTATAACCGCAGCCTGAGCGAAGGTGAAATCAACGAGCTGGCGCAGGATGCATCGTCTGATATGGCGATCACGGGTTCAGGTTTCAATAATGGTGCCACGGGTTTGCTGGCACACTACGAGTTTAACGTGAGCGCGTCACTCGCGCCCTCGGGCCCCATCGGCGGCAATTTGGCTGCGCCGGGCTCTCAACCTATCGGAGTCCATGGCGATGCGGGTGGTGCATTTTACTACGACGGCAGCACAAACAATAGCTCTTCAGGTTATGGCTTGCCGTCAGGCAATTCGGCCCGAACGCTCTGCATCTGGATCAAGCCACAGATATCGCAGTCGAATCGGGTGCTTGTTGCCCATGGCACGGCAGCACTCAACCGCGGCTTCGGAATGAGTCTCGAAACGAATGCTGTCAGCCTGTGGAGCTACGGAAACTCCGTCAGTCTGTATACCTATACTCCGCAACTGAACACCTGGCAGCACCTCTGTGGCACGTTCGAAGGTGGCAATGGAAGAATCTACGCGAACGGCGTGCTGCTGGGTACGCAGGTGCTTGCGGGCACACTCGATACCGCTGGTGACCAGCTTGCCGTTGGCAGCAACCTCGGCGGTGGCAACATCTACCAGGGGACGATCGATGATGTGCGGGTGTATAACAGCGCGCTGACAGATCTGCAAGTCAGGCAGCTGGCTGCGCAGGTGCCTGCTGGGCTGGTGCGACTCTATGATATGACGGACGATCTTGTCGACGCCAAGGCGCGCGATAGTTCGGGGTGGGGAGTGAACACGGGTGGAAATGCCGCGGCTCAGGTGCAGAACAGGCTTATGGCATCGCTCCAGTCATACAACTTTTCCACCAATACGCATTCATTCTCCGGTTCAGACGCCGGGCTGCCTGCCGGTTCGGCGTCCAGAACACTCTGTGCGTGGGTGCGGCCGACAGCCTACCCGGCAAGTACCTGGGGTTTCATTGCCCAATATGGCACACAATCAGATGGCAGCATGTTCGGTCTTGCAATCAAAAGTGCTAACTCCGTCACGCTTTCCGGTTACAATTCAGACTTTGACGTCACTTACAACTATCCCTTGCATGTCTGGACGCATATCTGCGGGACATACAACGGCACAACTGCACAAATCTTCGTCAATGGTGCATCGATGGGCTCGGGTTTGAGGACATGGAATACCGTACTCCAGGGAAATCCTGGTCTTTATATCGGGCGGGCGGGGTACGATCAGAACCAGCGACTGACAGGCGACATTGATGATGTGCGCATCTATAACCGGGTTCTCAGTGCCGCTGAGCTGAGAGTACTCGCGGGGTATCATCCGATGCAGGTGAGTACCTGGAATGCGACGCCGGCGAGCAGCAGCATGAAGTTGCACTATGTTCCTGAGCAATTGGGACCCTTAGCAAACAACGCGGACATAACGCAATGGGATGATATTTCAGGTCATTCGATGCACCTATTCCAAGGCACTCCGGGTAGTCGTCCCCAATATGCGCTATCTGGAATAAACAATAGACCCGCTGTGAACTTCATCTCAAATCGCATATTTACCCGAGGATGTAATGATACCAACCTCGGTGGAGACAATACTACGATTATCAGCGCAATCAGGCAAACGAGCAATAGTGGAGCAAACAAAGGGCTGTTTGAATATGGTCAAAAACTGATCTATCTCAATGGTGGAGCGAGCCAGACTCTGTCTTACGTGCGCCTCGCGCCAGATGAAGTGAAGATTACTTCATTACCCGATTTCATTAACCTCATTGCGCCGAATCCGAACATGATCTATGCGGTCTCGCATTCACTTGCAGGTGGTGCCATCTATAAGAATGGCAGTAACGTGACTAGTGGCACACCAGCAGTCAGTGCGTCTCAAGTATGCAGCACAGGTCTGTACTTTGGCGGCCGAAACGGATATGATAATTTCGAGGGTTTATTTGGAGATTTCCTGTACTTCAACACGATTCTGAGTTCTGCGGACAGGCGGATAGCTGAATGCTATCTCTCCAGCAAATATTCGGTGCCGCTCGACAATAGTGTGATTTGCGACTGATTTGCGAGGTCTACCCACCTCGCTTTGAGATTGAATGCTGTGCAGCAGCTACAGAGGTGCCTGTGAGAATTTACAGGTTGCCCAATCCCAGGGAGAACATAGACTACCTGACCGCTTAAGGGTGGATCTTTCTGGATGAATACTGCATGCGCTCAGAATTTGCTCGCTACTTCTCCAGCACCAGCACTTTCGAATACTGCTTCTTCTTCGCCTCTGCACCCATCGGCAGCGCGTTGTTCTCGCCCTTGAGGAAGAGTTTGATCTGGTCGCGGTAGTGGTCTGACGACGGGTTGCCCGACACGCCGCTGTGGATCATCAGCTGTGCCGGTTCGGCTTCGTTGAAGTCGACGACTAAGCGCATCGCGGGTATCGCGAAGGTTTCGAAGCTTTCGCCCCAGGGGTAGTGTGAGACATTGATCGTGTGGCTGTCACCCTGGTACGAGACCGGGCCGTGGTTCATGTACCACGAGAGAATGCCGGCTTCTTTGGTGGTGTCGTTGCGCCAGTAAATCTTGTGCAGCTTTTCCCAGCGCCACTTTTCGGGTGCGCCCATCTCGTCGCCGCAGAATTCGTACGCGTCGGCGAGTGAGAGTGCCAGCATGTCGGCGCGCGTTTCTTTTTCGGGTGTTTTCACGTTGTCGAAAAACGGGCTTTCATCGCGGCCGAGAATATGGTCCTGCGGCGCGCTGTACGAACGCAGGTTGGTATCGATAAAAGCCTTCCACAGCGCGCTGCCGATCACGAGTTCGTCGCCGAACACGTTTCGCGTGAAAACATGGTAGAAAGCACCCATAACGGCTGCACCCTGTGACTTGGCGCTCATGACATTATCAAACTTGGTGAGAATGTCGAGCGCGGCACGTGCGCGCTTCTGTTTCTTCTCTGGCAGGCGCGCAATGGCGTTATTGATTTCTACCTGCCGCTCAGAAAAGATCGCGATGGTTTTTTCTGCCATGCGCGAGTAAAGGTCCATCTGCATCTGCCGCGTGTCGGCGCCCGTCCAGTCGTTCTTCGGGGTCAGCATCGAACGTATGCGCTCTGCGCGTTCGGGGCTGTACCAGGCACCGCTGATCTTGCGGTCATCGCCTTTTGCGACGGTACGTTCGTTGGCAGTTACCAAAAAACCGTCTTCGGGGTTTTCTTTGCGCGGCTGGCGATTGAACGGCAGAAAGCCCTTCCAGCGATATCCTTCAGCGGCAATAGAGGGGAGCTGCCCCGTGCCCTTGCTGCGTACTGGAATGCGGCCTGTAGTCTGCCACGCGATATTTTCACCATCGCTGTAGACCAGGTTCAGGTAGATCGACTGTATCTTGGCCGCAGCACGGCGAAAATCTGCCATCGTCTGCGCACGACCCATCTCGTAGATGCCGATGCCTGCGGTGTCGCCGTCCTGAAGAGTCCAGCGCATCGCGAGGTGTGATTCGGTTTTCACTTCTCCGACCGGGACAAGCGGCATCAGCTGTTTTGAACCGAGCTGCCGCACGGCGTCGCTGACGAGCGGTCCGTTGCCGGTAAAGCGCAGGGTGATCTCTTTGTCGCGGCCGAAGCGCACCTTGAATTTTTCTTTGAGCTCGCGCACCGGCGCCCACGTGTTGTCGGCTTTGAGATACAGCGTTTGCCCGTTTTCTGATTTGATGGTCTCGATGAAAAGATCCTGGCAATCGGCTTCGACCATGGTAGCGCCCCAGGCAAGGGTGCCGTTATAGCCGAGCTGTATGAACGGCTGCCCGGCAATAGTGACGCCTGCAGCCTTGTAGGTGGGTGATTCAATGCTCATCATGTACCAGAGCGCCGGCATCGTGATGGGCAGGTGCGTGTCGTTGGCGACAATCGCCTTGCCGCCCTTGGTCTTGCTGCCGGCAATCGCCCAGTTGTTTGAGGCAGGCATGCCGGTGCGGAAGATCTGGTTGAGGTTTTCGAGCGTGTCGCGCAGCATCTGGGTTTCAGGCGTGAGAGACGAGGCAATTTTCTTGTCGATCTTCTGTGCTTCGGCAAAAGGAATCGGCTCATCCTGGTAGGTCGGAACCAGCCACGCAGCCTTTTCCGCTCCCATTTGTTTGGCTGCTTCTATAAAGAAGAGTTCTTCGTTGATATTGAGCGCGAGACCGAACGAAAGCGCACCGAACACGTAACCACAGTCGTAGATGGTCCAGGGTTCGGGAGTATAACCGGTCAGGATAAACTCGATGGGCAGGTGTTTGTGGGTCTGCAGGTATGCATTGATTCCCGCAGCATACGCTTCGAGCGGTGCGCGGTTCTCGGCTGGCATCTTGTCAATCGCGCGGTCGACGTTGCGTTTCACACCGACGCTGCGCATGTAGACGTCGACGGGCAGCATCTTTGAACCGGCGATTTCGGCGAGGCGGCCGGTGACCGCGAGTTTGGTGGAGTACATCTGCCACAGGCGGTCAGAGGCTGCGGCGTAACCGGCACCAAAGAATGCATCCTGTTCTGAATCGGCCTTAACAAAGGGAACTCCCAATTCATCGCGAGCGATGGTGACATTGCCACTAATGCCCGCAATTTTTATCGTGCCGGTTTCGTTTGCCACCGACAATTTTGCCTTGCAGGTAAGCCAGGTAAGCCCCAGCACCGCGAGCAGCGCAACAGCAATAAGGACTTTTTTCCAGAGCGGGCGTTTTACGGTTTCGACGGAGCGTTCGTTGCCAAGCGAACCCGGCAGTGACCGGATGATTGGCCCAGTAGCCGCGTCCTTCGAGTCGCGACCCGTATTAAAACGGGGTGATTCAGCTTTTTTCCCTGAGCTCCTGCGGGGCGACGCAGGGCTGGATTTCCGGGAAGGGCCACCTTTTTTTGCCATAGGGCGGTAAAAAAGAGGAAAAAACTCAGCGCGTAAAGCGGTTAGGGCTTCTAATGCGAGACCTGACAATCAGCGAGATCCTTCTTTTTTGGCTTGTCGAGTTATGTCTCATCAGGCTGATGCGACATAATATGGCAGTAGAAGCGGCAGTTTCGACACAGTACGTTCCTGTGACGGGCGCAGAAAAGGGTTCGCGGGTACCGGCAAAAGGCGCGATACAGTACCTGCGGCCGACGCTTTCCCGCAACGAACTCAAATCTGTACTCGAAAGTCTCGTGATGGAAGAGGTGAGCTTCGGCCAGGGCGTGCTCAACTTCGAGAAGGCCTTCGCGCGCACTTTTGACTTTCAGCATGCTGCCGCTGTCGACTCCTATACCTCCGCCTTTCACCTTGCGCTGCTTGCCTGCGAACTCAGCAAAGAAGACGAAATTATTGTGCCGGTTTCATCGCCCCTGGCGCTGTTTGATGCCGTAAACTATGTGGGAGCTAAAGTTGTTCTGGTCGACCTCGCGAAAGACTCGTTTCACTGCGATATCGACCAACTTTTCGCCGCGGTCTCTGAAAGGACAAAAGCGATCTTCCTGCCGTATTCCTTTGGCTCGTACAAAGATTTTCGCCCGCTCTATGAAAAACTCGAGGCGGCGGGCCTGCGCAAGGGCAAAGACCAGCGTGTTCGCGTGATCGAGGATATTTCGCATGTGGTCGGCCATGATTTTAACGGCCGCCAGGCGGGCAGCGACGCCGACATCGCGATCGCTGGCCTCAACGAAGACCACCTGATGACGATTGGCAAGGGCGGTGTCGTGATGACCGATTCGCACAATCTCTTCGCCCTCATTAAAGACCTGCGCGTACAGGGGGGTAACCGCCCATACCGCGTGCGGTTTGACTACGCAATTACCGATTACCAGGCCGCGATGGGTATGGAGCAGCTCGGAAACCTTGCTGCGATCATCGAGCGCCGCCGGCGCATGGGTGTACTCTACAATGAAGCAATTGCTTCGAGCCGGCTGAAAACCTACTTTGTTGCTCCCGAAGCTGATGTCTGTGGCGCCTTTCCCGTGATCGGCGAGGCAGAGATTACCCATATACAGCGTTATTTTGCTTCGCTGCAGATTGAAACGCGGCGTGTTTTTCCCAACGGCCCGCTGCACCATATCATGGGACTTAATCCGCTCGAGTATCCGAACGCGGAAAAAATTTACCAGCGTGGCTTACTGCTGCCTCTTTATCCTATGCTGAATAAAGCGGCGGTAGAAAAAATTACTGCAGCAATTCGCGGCTTTTATTAAGAGGTTACGAAAAAATATTCACGCATTAAGTCACATCCTTGCAAGTCGCGTGCCACTTCGTGCCTGAGAATTATTTTCTCATTGTGGAATTCTGTGCATAACTTTTTGGCACGGAAGTGACATATTAATTTTCTGCGGCAGAATTTTTTCGTAAAAAAATCTGATTTCGTCTTTACGTTGCGTGCCGCGTATTGAGACACTCTCGCGTCCTTTGACTTAGTCGGGGCAAGCGCGTTTCATGCAAGATAAGCAGCAGAAATTTTACCAATGCCCCGAATGCACTTCGATCGTTGAACGCGTCTACCAGAATGGCGTGTGCAAGAGTTGCCTCAGCAAGAAATTCCAGGCGGTCAGGCTCGTTATCGACCATAACCACGCTCTGCAAGACGCGCAGGTAAAAGGCGGCCGTGCGGTACGCGCACTCAGCCGATGAACGCTGCTTCGTCGTATTCCGTCATTCTCGATCGCGACAAAACCATTAACCAGGACCCCGGTTATCTTGCCGACCCTGCAGCCGTGGCCCTGATGCCGGGTGCAGCCGAAGGTATCGCACTGCTCAACCACTTCGGCATCCGGGTTTTTGTTGCTTCTAACCAATCAGGTGTATCGCGCGGCCTGATCAGCCCGCAGCAGTTAAAAGCAGTAAACCAGCGCATCGAAGATCTGCTACGCGAGGGGGGGGCCCATGTCGGCGGCTTTTTTATCTGCCCGCACCAGGACCACGAACAATGCCATTGCCGTAAGCCCAAACCCGGTCTCGTGAAACAGATCATCGAAACGCACCATATCGATGTCGACCGGACATTTATCGTGGGTGACCGCGCGCGCGACCTCGAATGTGGTCAGCCTTTTGGTATACGCGGCATACTCGTCGGTAACGAAGAATCACAGCGGCCCCAAAATCTTGTATTCCAGGCAAATAACCTGCACGAGGCAGCTGCCTTCATACTCGAGACGATCTTTGAAGAGCAGACGCAGAAGAAGTTTTTTGCATCGGTACAGGTTTTTCTGCCCGAATTGCACAAGCAGCGCGAGGCAGGCCGGCGGATCGTTTTCACCAACGGCTGCTTTGACCTGTTGCATAGCGGGCACGTTCAGCTGCTTTCGCAGGCACGCGCTCTCGGTGACTACCTCGTGCTCGGGCTCAATTCTGACCGCAGCGTGAGTGCGCTCAAAGGTCCAACGCGGCCGGTGAACAACGAAACCGACCGTGGCCGAATACTCGCGCAGTTGCCCTACATTGATGCGGTCGTCGTATTCGACGAAGACACGCCGGTAGAAATGATGAAGATTATCCAACCCGATATACAGGTCAAGGGCGGCGACTACGTCAAAGAAAAACTGCCCGAGTACCCGGTGATGCAGGCGATGGGCAAAGAGATTGTGATTCTGCCCTTTCGTAAAGGTTATTCGACAACAAACATACTGAATCGAGGTGGTCACCCTTCGACTGGCTCAGGGTGACCGTACTATTTCACACTCGCCGCAATCTCTCCTTTCGCGAGGCGCACCCTGATCGCATCGCCGTGTTTCAGCGTCGCTGCATCGGTGACAATTTTGTCGCCGGCATAGACTACCGAGTAACCGCGGCGCAGCGTCGCGAGGGGCGAATATGCTTCGAACCGGCCTGCGGTTGATTCGTATTCAGCGCGTGTGAGTTTCAGCTTCTGCTGCACGAGTACGCCGAGTGGTGTCAGCTGGTTCAATGAATTTGCTGCAGTGTGCACCGCGTTGCGAAAAGTAAAATGCAGTTTCGATTCGAGTTCGTCCAGCCAGCGCGACTGTTCTTCGACCAGGACGTAGGGCTTTTCCCAGAATTCTTTTTCGGCCGTGCGTAAGAAACGTTCCTGCATAACGCGGAGTTCAGCCTCTACCGCGGCGTACGCGCGTCTGAGTAGTTGCTCCGACTGGTTCTTGAGCTCATCAACCACGGGGAAAACCTGCCGCGCCGCATCGGTTGGGGTCGCCGCCGCGTAGTCGGCGACATCGTCTGAAATGGGGTGATCGATCTGGTGTCCCACGGCTGAGACAACCGGAATGCGGCAGGTAGCGATCGCACGGCAGACCGCTTCGTCGTTAAATGCCATCAAATCTTCGGCAGAACCGCCGCCGCGCCCTACGATAATGACTTCACAGCGCCATTCGGGCTTCTGAATTTCTTTCAGCGCCGCGACGATTGATTGCGGCGCAGCTTCACCCTGCACCTGCGCGGGCGCTAGCACAATTTCAGCGTTGGGGTAACGTTCCTGCACCTGCTTGAGCATGTCGCGGTAGGCGGCAGTACCAGCACCAGTGACGATACCCACGCGACGCGGCAGTAGCGGCAGGTTGCGGCGGTTTTCGGTTTTGATCAGGCCTTCTTTCAGCAACTTTTCGCGAATTTGCTGTAAGCGCTGCAACAGGTCGCCCGCACCAATCTTCTGCACTTTTTTCACTGTCAGGCTGTAGGTCGACTGCGGCGCATAGATGCCCGTCGAGCCCAGTACCTCAACTTCGATGCCCGCCTTGAGTTCGAAGTCGAGTGCCGTCTGCGCGAAGCGAAAGTACGTGCAGCGGATGGTCGGCTTCGGTGCAGTGCCCTTGGTTGCGGTATCAGAAAGCGTCATGTAGATGTGGCCTGAAGATGCATGCTTCTGGTACGAAGTTATCTCGCCCTTCACCCAGACATCCTGCAATTCGGGGGAGTTCTTAATCTTATATTCTATGACCCGACAAAGTTCGGCGACGGTGTACTGCTGCGGCACGATGGGATACCAACAGAAAATTGACGCACGTCGTCAATTTCCTGTTGGTGCGTATGCAATCTTACCTGGTCACGCAGTGCCTGCAGAACGATTTCGTGCGGCTGCTGGACAAATACGACCCGCTGCCCAACTACCTGCATATCGGCTACGACGAAGCCAACCGCCTGCTCGGCGAACGTGTCGAAGAAGGGCCGGTTGCGCAGATTATCCGCTGGGCGTACGGGCAGGGCGAAGAGCAGTTGAAGATCATTCACATACGCGACTGGCACGATGCTGCCGATGCCGAGCAGCAGGCTCACCTTGCCCAGTTCGGTGCGCACTGCCTCAGGGATACCGACGGGGCAGATTTCGTCTTCAACCGGCAGATTGTACCGGGCCGCAAAGCTGCTATCGTCGATGCCTCGGGCCTCAATGACTTCTACAAGACCGACCTTGCAGGGCACCTAACCGGGTGCGTTGCGGCGCCGTGCAAGATTGGCCTGATCGGCGTTTGGACAGAGGCGAAGATTACTTACCTTGCGTATGAGCTCACCACGCGGTACCCGAAGGCAGAGATTATTACCTGCAGTGCGCTCACGGCAAGTTCGTCGCGTAGCCAGCACTTCATCGCGCTCGACCATCTCAAAAAGATTCTCGGCGTTAAGGTATTTGATTCGGTGGCCAGCTTTGCCGAATACCTGGGTGGCTCTGGTCACGGGCTTACCGCTTCTGCCTATGCGCAGAACAAGCAGCTCGACAATGCCAAGTTCCGGTTTAACATACCTTATGAGCTAAAGGAAGCAGACAACAAAATACTGCACTACCTCTTTCGCGAGAGTAAGTCGGCCGATTTTATCTGCCTCGACGGCGGCTTCAGCGGCAACGTGGTGCTTAAGGCCGAATCGCGCGATGCGTATGGACAGAAGCAGCAGCCGACCGTCGTCAAAATCGGCCAGCGGGACCCCATTTCGCGTGAGCGTGCTTCTTTCGAACGCATACAAGAGGTACTCGGCAACAGTGCGCCGGCCGTCGTTGACTTTGCCGAATTTGGCGAACGCGGTGGCATCAAGTACCGCTACGCGGCCATGACCGACGGCAAGGTAAAGACCTTCCAGAAGTATTTCGGCGAGTCTGAAGATATCGAGCTTTTAAAGAAATTCCTGCACGTCGTGTTCAGGCGGCAACTCGGCCGCTTTTACGAAGCGGCTGTCCAGGAAAATCTCAACCTGCTGGAATACTACGATTTCAGACCGAGGTATGCCGATTCCGTCCGGAAGAAATGCGCAGAACTTTCAGAGCTCCGCGCTGACGGCAGGCTGCAGATTGCGCCAGGGATTGATGTCGAAGACGTCTCACGCTTCTACGCGGAAGATCTGCAGCACCTGCGCGAGACCGTGGCAGTACCGCGCTACATTTCGTGGTTGCACGGCGACCTGAACGGCGCCAATATCATCATCGACGAGTCGCAGAACGTCTGGCTGATCGATTTTTTTCACACGCACCGCGGGCATGCGCTCAAAGACCTGGTCAAGCTCGAGAACGACATACTCTTCATCTTCACAAAGATCGAGGGAGAAGCCGATCTGTCGCTTGCCTGCCAGGCAACCGATTGGCTCTATTATCTGCACGATCTCGCGGTGCCGCCGCAGCATATGCCTGCACCATTGGCGGCTGATGCGCGTTTTGCCAAGTCGCTTGCGATCATTGGCTACCTGCGCAGCTTTTACCGGGACATCATCGATCTCGATCGTGATCCTTACCAGTTTTTCGTTGCGGCTGCGCGCTATGCGATGCACACCCTTTCGTTCGATGAATGTAATCTGTGGCAGCGCAAATGGGCTCTGTACGCAGGGGCGAAGGCGATCGCCGCAGTGCGCGACGCGCTGACGAGGACCGCGCGGCTGCGTATAGATTTTATGACCGTCAGCGGCGAAGCAGCAAGCGGTGACGCATCGTCTGCGGGGCTGATCGGTATGACAATACTGCCGGGGCGAAAAGACCGCGGCCGCGATCTTGCTTCGGATCTCGAAGAAATGAGAAAGCAGAAGGTATCGCACATCGCAACGCTGATCAGCAATGCTGAGTTCGGTGTATACGGGGTCGGCAACCTGCTTGAAGCTTACAAAGCAGCCGGTTTTGACGTGATCCACCGCGCGGTAAAAGACCAGGGTGTACCCACCCGGCAACAGGCGGAAGAGGTGCTGGGCTGGATCAAAGAACGCACAGACCGCGGTGAGAGGGTCGCCATCCACTGCGTCGGTGGCCTGGGCCGCACCGGTATTGTTGCGGCACTCTTTCTGAAGCAATTCGCCGGCCTGGGTGCAGAACAGGCAATTGAACGCGTCCGCCAGGTGCGTTCACCCCGTGCGGTCGAAAACCAGGAACAGGAAAACTTCATTAAGAACTTCTGAGTTTCGCTTTTCGCAGGTAGACAGGAAATCAACTTATCCCGATGCCTGAAAGTACTGTTGCGCGCTACGATGTTGTCGTTATTGGGTCAGGCCCGGCCGGTGAAGGCGCTGCGATGCAGTGCGCCAAAGACGGCAAATCTGTTGCGATCATCGAGCTCAACGCGCAACTCGGCGGCGAATGCCTGCATCGCGGCACTATTCCCTCGAAGGCTCTCAGGCATTCGATACAGCGCTACATCGAAGCGATGTCGAACCCACTGGTGAAGGGGCACTTCAGTGGCCGCGATCTCGAGTTTCCGCAGGTGATGGCCGCAGCCCGCCGCATCATCGACCGCGAGGCAGACCATAATCTCGGCTACTATGAACGCAACCGCGTGAAGATCTATGGTGGCCGCGCGCGCATCACTTCGCCCCACACCATCGAGGTTGACCTCGGCCGCGCAGGCAGCGAGACTATTGAAGCGAAAAGTATCATCATCGGAACCGGGTCACGGCCATACCGCCCGGCCAATGTGCCGTTTGACGACCGCATACTCGACAGCGATACCGTACTCGACCTCGCGTATACGCCGCGTTCGCTGACAATCTATGGCGCGGGTGTGATCGGCTGCGAGTACGCCTCAATCTTCAAGGGGCTTGGTATCAAGGTAACACTGATTAACCACCGCGCCAAACTGCTCGAGTTTCTTGACGATGAAATAATTGATGCGCTCAGCTATCACCTGCGCGAGCAGGGCGTGGTGATCAAGCACGGTGAAGAATATGAAAAGGTCGAACGCGCAGGCGATGAAGTTATTCTGACGCTCAAATCGGGAAAGGTCATCAGGTCTGAGGCTTTGCTCTGGGCGAACGGCCGCAGCGGTAATACCAATGGCTTGTTTGGTTTCGAGAGCGGCATCGAAATCGACCACCGCGGGCAGATTGTGAAGAACGAAAACTTCCAGACCGCGCTGCCGCACATCTATGCGGTGGGCGATGTCTCGGGGCCACCTGCGCTTGCGAGCGCTGCGTTCAGCCAGGGGCGTTTTGCCGCGCTGCACATCACGCGCGGTATGGCGATCGGTGGGCTGGTGCGCGGTATTCCGACCGGCATCTATACCAACCCGGAAATCAGTTCGCTCGGCCAGACGGAGCGTGAACTGACAGCACAAAAAATTCCTTATGAAGTCGGCCAGGCGCATTTTCGCAACATCGCTCGTGCGCAGATTACCGGGCAGACAGTGGGCTTGCTGAAGATACTCTTTCACCGGGAATCGCTCGAAATTCTTGGTATCCACTGCTTCGGCGACCAGGCCTCTGAGATCATTCACATCGGGCAGGCGATCATGTCGCAGCCTGCGCCGCAGAATCGTATTACCTGGTTTGTCGAAACGACTTTCAATTACCCGACGATGGCTGAAGCGTACCGGGTTGCAGCACTGAACGGGCTGAATCGGCTCTGATTTGAACTGACTGACTGCAGCCGGTTAACCGCTACGGTGACTCAACGACATTAGCCTCAGGCTGGCATCCATCTTTTCGGGATTACGCCAGAGTCTGATTTCTTTCTGGTAAAGCCGCGCCACCTGTGACCGCCTGACCTTGAGAGTTGGGGTAAGCTCGCGACCCCGGTGAAAGAGGTGCGGTACGAGGGAAAATCCCACTGGCCACGCATATGCCGGCAGCCCCGAGTCGCCCAGGAGCCGCGCGAACTCGCGCGAGTAAAGTCCCTTCACGGCACTGCTCTGCGTCACGTGCTGCCAGAATTTCCTGTCTGATTCAGGTTCTGCGGCGAGCCCTGGGTCATGCCCGCCGTGTGGCTCAAGCCAGGCGAGCAGCGCGGCAAAGTCGGGCACCACGAGTGCCATCAGCGCATCGCTGCCGCCACCCAGTACTACCACGCGGCCCACGAAACGGCTGCCGCGCAGTACATTTTCCACCAGCTCCGGAAAAACCAATTCACCGGTTCTCAGTCGCAGCACGTTTGCCTTGCGACCCACAACAACCAGGTTGCGAGATCTGTCGACGTAGCCGATATCGCCGGTCAGGTAGGTCGGAGTTCCCGCGGTTACGGCTGCGAGTTCTGTGACAGAAGTAAAATACCCCGGAAAGACATTGTCTCCACTCACCGCAATTTCGCCGAGCGCAATGCCGTTCCATTCGGTGCTCAGCGTGTGGTGTATCGCCACCTCTACCCCGGGCAGCACACGGCCGATGACGCCGGGAAAATGCCGGCCGGGTCGGCGAAGTGCGGTGACACACTGTTCAGTCGAACCGTATCCTTCGAGGACTTCAAAGCCAAGTGCGCGCAGCGTCTCATCGACGGCCAGCGGCAGCGGGGCATCGCCCATAATCGCATAACGCAGAGTCGGGCTGACCCTGCGGCGTATTGCGGCAAACAGTGTCGGCATCAGGACAATACGTACAGGCAGCAGGTACGACAGGCGCAGCCACGAAAAGATGCTCCGGGTTGCTTCGGCGTAGCGCGATCGGCTCGAGGTGCGTTCGAGAATGCGGTTGGTATGCACCGAGAGGCTGATGAGGCGGCGTACCAGTTTGCCGATAAAACCTTGTCCCAACTGCACCAGGACCTCATGGTGAATTTTCTCCCAGATTTCGGGAAAACTCGGAAAAATTGTGCAACCCGAGGTCTTCAGCGCGCGCTGCAGGCCTGAAATCGGCGTATAAACAATCTGTGCTCCACAGGCGAGCGCAGTGTACTCGACGAGCCTCGCATACAAATGCCATGAGGGAAGGCACGAGAGCACGACGTCCTTAGGTCCCATGTGCAGCACACGCGGTATCACGCGCATCGAATGCAGAAATGAAGCATGCAGTACCGGAACCTGTTTGGGAGTTCCGGTTGTTCCGGAAGTGCGGATTACCGCAGAAACTGCCGAACCTTCGTGGTGAAAGCCGACCACCCGGGTTTCTGCCAGGATAGCCTCGAGTGAAACAATCTTCTTCTGCTGCTGCGGTATAGCTCCGGAAAGCTGGATACAGTGCGAACCGGCGAGCATGAAGCGGATATGGCGGGTAACGGCCGCGTCGGCGGTGACAAAGTGCCGGCAACGCGTGACCTTCAGCAGGTGTTTAATCTCCCTGTTGCCTGCACCCGGGCTCAGCGGAAACTCCACCGCACCGACTGCCTGCACGGCAAGTGCTGTCAGTAACCAGAGCGGATGGTTGTCTGCCAGGACGATGACCGCCGCGCCCTTTCGGAGATGAAGGTTGTGCTGCAGAAAAGCAGCCAGCCGATCAACACGCTGAGCGAGCTCGTGGTAGGTTAGCGGACCCTGTGGCGTCTGCAGGCAGATATTGCCGGGATATTTTTCGGCGGTTGCACGAAAGGCGGCGTAAACGGTGGGGAAATGCTGCATTTTCGTTCTGCCGAAGAAGCGGACACCAGGGCGTCACGGTTCGTCGGCGACGACATGGCAATTGCGGCAGCGTGCCTCGTAAATGTTTTCCGGGAATTCACGCAGCTTTTCCGCGAAGAGTTTTTCCTGCGCGATTTCCTGGGAGGTACCTACTGTGACGACTTCACTGTAAAACGAGGCGGGACCGTAGACCGGTTGCCCGTCGGCGCCGATACTCTTGAGTGTGAGCTTCTGGCTATGGTGTGCATCATTGCCGCAGACGACGCATATCGCAGCGAGCTTCAGCGATTCATGCGCAATGGCAAGGTATTCGCCCACACTGCGCTCAGAACCCGGGATCGGGAATGGCAGCCGGCGGTAGTCCTGGTCAAGCAGCGAGAGCATAAGGTCTTTGCCCTGGCGTGACAGCCTGCGGATAACCTCGAACAGGAAATCGTTAAGAAACTGCGCTTCTTCAATTGCCACGATGTCGGTGTCCTTTTCGACCAGCGGCAGAATATCGCGCGCGTGCGCGACGACATGCGCTGCTTCACCGACTTGTACGCTCTCATCGCCGGCATGGGCGAGAAAATGCGGCAGCACATGCGTTGCGTGGTACCTGTTGTCAATGGCGGGCTTGAACAGCTGAACGCGTTTGCGCGCAATTTTTGCGCGTCGCACGCGGCGTAGCAGTTCTTCGGTTTTTCCCGAGAACATGGGGCCATGGATGACGGTAATCTTGCCGACGGCTGGTTGCGGGCCCTGTGTCATGCGCTGTATACCCAGGTGCCGGAGTCCTGTGCGCCCATGATCTTGCGCACGATGGCGATCTTTTTTCCCGAGGCAATGACCATCAGCTGGTCGGCGCGCAGTATCTTCTCTGCTGCCTGCAGTTTGGTGATCATGCCACCGGTTCCGCCTTCGGCGGCATTGCCCGCATGGCGTTTCACCTCAGCCGTGACGCGGCCAATATGCGGAACGCGTTCGCCTTCGCGGTAAAAGCCATCGACGGTTGTCAGAAGGACGAGCAGCGATTTGGGATATAGCAAGGCAATGTCGGCCGACAGGTTGTCGTTATCCCCGACCTTTATTTCTTCGTTGGCGATGGCGTCGTTTTCGTTGATCACGGGAACCGCACCCCAGTCGAGCAGCTGGTTGAGCGTTGCTTTGAGGTTTTGCAGGTGTCGCTTGTTTTCAAAGTCGGTGCGCGTGAGCAGAATCTGTGCCGCGGCGAGCTTTTCTTTCGCGAAGGTCGTGCGATAGGTGTCGATGAGCAGGCTCTGGCCGAGCGAAGCAAGCGCCTGTTTTTCGCTGACTGAAGCCTGGGGTAGTGTCAGCCTGCGGCGTACCTTAAGTATCTCACGCCCGAAGCCTACTGCCCCGCTGGAAACGATGATAACTTTTTTGCCCTGTTGCTGCAGCCAGAGGCATTCTTTGGCGACCTGTCTGAAATAGCCGGTGCTGCCTTTCTGTATGTGTTCGGTGAGTACACCGGTACCGAATTTCAGCACCACGTGCGTCGCATTCTGTAGCCTGGCTGCAAGTGTCTTGTTCATGGAATTCAGGTGGAAAATACCCGCTTCTTTACGGTTTCCCGCGCCGCGTTATCATACTGCAACAGGCCATCAATCGAAGTATAGTCGTAACCGGCATATTGCATTTCAAGGGCATGTTCTACCAAAACAGCGATTTCGCCGAAGCGGATGTCGCCGGCGAGAAACGCGGCAACTGCCGCTTCGTTTGCGGCATTAAAGACTGCCGGATAGTATTTGCCCATTTCGCCCGCCCGGCGACCGAGGGCGTACGAACGGAATTTTTCTGTGTCGACAGGAAAAAAATCCAGCGCCGGGTAGGCTGCAGGCACACGGCCTTTAACCGTATCAGGTGAAGGTTGCGGGTAATACATGGCCCAGGCAATGGGGTAGCGCATGTCGGGCTGGCTAATGTGCTGCAGTACCGTCCCGTCGCTCAATTCTACCATCGCGTGCACGTAACTCTGTGGGTGAATGACTGCCTGTACCTGGTCATAGGGCAGATCGAAGAGATAGTGCGCTTCAATGATTTCGAGCGCCTTATTCGTGAGTCCCGCAGAGTCTACAGTGATCTTCTGACCCATAACCCATGTCGGGTGCTTCAGTACTACTTCTTTTGACGCGTTGAAGAATGCATCGCCATTGACATGCAGCAGTGGTCCGCCGCTGGCTGTGAGATAAACGCGCGAAACCCCACCCCCAGCCCCTCCCCTTAATAAGGGGAGGGGTGCCGTAGGCGGGGAGGGGTACAAAAGCCGGTACAGACTCGAGTGCTCTGAATCGACGGGTATGAGTTTTGCGCCTGACGCCTTCACCTGCGCCATCACGACGTCGCCCGCAATCACCAGGCTTTCTTTGTTGGCCAGCAATATTGTATCACCGCGCCGCGCAGCCTCGAGGGTCGTATTCACGCCGGCAGCACCAACAATCGCCACGATAACGAACTCATGGGGCAAGTCGAGCAGCCGGCGAGTCTGCTCTTCGGCACCGGCCGCAGCCGTCGAGAATGCGACAGCACGGGGGAACTCCGCCTGGAGCGCCTGGGCCTTTGTTTCATTCTGATGCCAGGTAAAACCGACGAGTTCAAATTCGTCGCTGCGCTGGCGCAGCACGTCGAGCGTCGAATCGCCGATCGAGCCTGTCGCGCCGAAAAGTATGAACCTGCGTTTCATATTGCCCGTCGGCTTTCAGCAAGGCGGGCTAAGAAACCCCGCGCTGCCTGGCCATAAAAGAAACCTATACTGCCCTGAGTTCCTGAACGATGTAAAAGTAATAGTAGGCTGCGGGAATCGTGATCAGCATGGCGTCAAGCAGGTCGAGTACACCGCCATGTCCCGGAATCAGCGCACCGGAATCTTTGATGCCTGCATCACGCTTGATCAGCGATTCGGTAAGATCACCCAGTATCGATGCAAGGTAGACGACAAAACCGAAAACAACGATTTCGGTGTAGCTGTACTGCGGTACAGTGAAGTTGGCCTTCGCCACCGCGTAAAAGCCTGCAACCAGCGCCATTTGCAGAAAGCAGCCGAGAATGTAGCCCTCATAGGTTTTATTGGGGCTGACGGCAAAACCGACCTTATTGCGGCCGAATGACTTGCCCATAAAGTAACCCGCCGCATCGGACATTGCGGTCGCCCACGCTACCAGCCAGATGTAGAAGAGCCCATTCTCAAGGCTATAGAGCAGGAAGAGGTGCGAGAAAGTGAATGGGATGTAGATGACCGAAAGAGTGTAGATGGCCAATATAAAGAGGGAGTTCTCGACCTTGTTCTTGAGCAACTGAATCTTAAAGAGGGAAAAAACGAATACAAATATCGTGCCGCCGAGCAGCGCATAGTTGAATTTGATCAGGTTCAGAAAGCGCTTCACCCCAGGCGAAAAGAGTGGAGCACCCGGTACATAGTAGTTCGACTGCCAGCCAAGGTAAACAATCGTGAGCAACAGGATCGTACTGATAATGCCCAGGGTTTTTGGGACTTTTGCCTGTATTTTGGCTTCGGCCAGCCGGTAGAACTCGACAATACCCAGAATCGCGAAAAACAGGACAAAGAGGTACAAGGGAAACATGTACATCTGCTGCCAGGTAATGGTAAAAATGAAAATGCCCGCCAGAATCAGCCCACTGATCAGGCGCTTCGGAGTCTCACCCATGGTAGGGTGACCGCATTTTTTTCTTATCAGGCTGTCAACGATAGCCATAGTTGGTGCACTGCGGGCAGCGCCTGTAGGGTACACAGTATGCGCAATATTTTCGTCCTTACTTGCCTTGTCAGTTTCAGCGGCTGTAATTCGCTGATCGACGAAACCGCCCGCGTCGAAAAGGCCTATGAACTCAAGGCGGGTCTTGTGCCTCAGGTCAGCAGCACCGACCCGGCAGACAACACCTTCGCGCCGATAACGCAGACTTATGTCGATGTCGTATTTTCAAACCCCATCGACGCGGCTTCTTTCTCTGCGCAGTCGACGTTCGGGGCCTGTTCGGGCTCATTTCAATTAAGCTACGACGGTTTCAACAACTGTCTCGCGGGCACCGTCGATGTTTCGGCGAACCCTCGCATTCGTTTTACACCGACGGTTTTTCCGAAAGGGCTGGGCTTACAGATTCGTGTCGCGGGTGTGCTGAGCCCTGCGGGCAATACCGTGGCAACTTATACATCCGCCATTGGCTTTCGACTAGCAGCCCCGTGCGGTAACCAGAATTGTTTCTTTAGTTATTCGACCCCGCTGATGACGAATACATCCGGCAACTCGGGTTTGTTTTTGATACGCAGTGGAACTCACCAGGGAAAATTTATCGCGTATACTGGCGGCACAACGTCGACAACGCTGATCGATCTCACCGCCGGTACTTCTGTAGCAGGGCCCACACTCTGCGGCAATACAGGGGCCGGTGTGCACAACTTTTACATGGCGACGGGCTTTTACCCGCAGCAGCAGATGGTGGTTCTCGGTGCGGGCAACGGTACCTGCCGCTACGACCCTGTGGGCCATACGTTCGTCGCGGGGCCGACGCTGCCCTTTAACGTGGGTGCCGGTGCGCACGTATTGGTGCCGCGCACAGGTAGTGAATTGGGCAATGCTTTCGTTGTACGCGGGGCGAACTCAAACGAAATCTCGCGTTACGATGGGGCAACGGGCACTTTTGGTACTGCGGCAAATGCAACGGGCACTGTTGGGCCCGGCGGTCACGCAGTGCGCCTGTCAACGGGCACAAATGCAGGCCGCTTCGTGGTGGTTCACGCTGGCCTGACTGGCGGTACCACGTTGACTACCGAAGACCCGCTCGGAGTCGCAGCGGGCCCGGCGGCCGGTGCAGGCATCAGCGTCGACGGCGGTAGTTTCGAAGTTACCAGCGGTGTACGCGCAGGTGAACTCATTACAATGGTGGGTAACAATAGTGCCGCCTCGCGCAGCTTTAATACGGCAACCCTGGCGGCAGGAAGCGCAGGACCTTCGCTTGCCTCCAATATTCTGGCGGGTGGTTTGGTACTCAGGGGTGACGACGCGCGGCCGCTCAGAAACCCGCTCGTGGTGCACGGCAGCGGTCACGTCACGAGCACCTACGATGCTGATTCTGGTAATTTTACTACTGGCCCTTTCGCAACGGGCTTTTTCGGTGCCGGGTCTGCTTCGGTTTTCGCGCAGAATGCGGCATCGACCGACTTCTTTCTGCTGATCAACGGGAGTCTGGGTTCAAACACTTCGGTCTATCTACCTGGGTCGAACCGCTTTCATGGCAGTCGGCTGCCGCGCTCGGTACCCAATATTGGTGCGCATGCATTTTACGTTGCATCGGGTATCAATCGGGGCAAGACTATCGTCGTCGCTGCAGGCGGTACGATTGACACAGCGGTTTTTGATCCGCTTGAATTTCAATTCAGCTATGGGCCGCAGTTGACGGGGGCCGCGGCTGCAAACTCGTTCAACTTTACGCTGACTGCAGGCCCGCACGCAGGTAAGACCGTGGTTTTTCTCGGTAACGGTACCAACAATCTGAACTTTTACGATCCTGCAACGAATACTTTTGCGGTACCTGTTGGCTGGCCGACTTCAGGCACCCTGTCAGCGATGGGCAATGGTGCCTCAGCCTTTCAGATTGGTTCGGGCAACAGCATCATGATCGTACACGGTGGTAATACCAACACGACGCAAATCTTAGACCAGGCAACCGGCGCCCTCACGGCGGGCCCGAATTTAAGTTGCAACGTTAATTCAGAGCGCATGAGCATCAGGGTGCCGGTGCCTTCTTCAACCGACGTGAGGCAGCTTATTTTCTGCAGTGGCACGCAATTCGCCGTTTTCGATCACGCGACGCAGGCATTTAGCGGCCCGATTACCACATTCTTCTCAGGCGGGGCGGGTATGCATGCTGCGATTATACCCTCGAGCTCGGTCCTGCACGGCGGTAAGGCGTTCGTCTTGATGGGAAATTCAGTCACGACACCTTTTCTCTTTAATGCATCGACGAATACAATCGCATCAGCTGGTATCACTATGACTACCTGTGCACCAGGCGGCGTTAACGCGGGAGCGCAACTTTTACCGCTCGTTTCTGGTACGAACAGCGGTCGATTCGTGATCGTTGCGGGCAATGGTACTCGCAACTCTTGTATCTACGACCCGGCGACGCATACATTTACTGCTGGCCCATTCATCAGCTCCGCAACTTCACCGGGTTACGAAATCACGCAGGGTTCGGTGGCATTCAGAACGCAGGGCGGTCTTTACCCTACTGCATTTATTCTCGCTTCGGGTTCGAACAAGAACGTGTGGAACGCTTACGTACCTTAAGGGCTGCGCTCGCGCTGGCCATCGTTGCGCGCCTGTGTTTCCTGTTCTTACCCCCGTTCACGACCGACACACAGCGTTTTTTGTCTGACGGCATCAACCTGCTTGACGGGCATAATCCTTATACTGCGCCACCTGCGTTACCGATTGCCTACGGCCACCTGCGCTCGTTCTATACTCCGCTCATGGAAGTTTTTTTTGCGTTTGCTGTGTGGCTCATGCGAGATCCGTTTATATTTCGCCTGCTCGGCGGTGCTGCGGAGCTCGTGTTTCTCGGCTGGTTTTTCGCGCGCAAGCGTAGCCGGCCGGTCCCGCTGTTTCTGACACTCTTCCTGTTCTTCAATCCGATTAGCCTGCACGAAATCTGGCGCGAAGGCCACCTGGACCATATTGGGGTTATCTTTCTTTATTTTGCGATCGTCAATTTGCGCGCAGCATTCGGGCACCGCCGCAGCAGAATGCGCGCCGTATTGTTCACGCTAGTCAGCATCGCCTGGAAATTCGTGGGAGTTATCGCCGTTCTGTTCGTGTTGCGTAAGCGGGAAAGCTCCCACTTGCTGCAGGTGTTGAAACGCGTCGCGAATCTCTATACAATTTTTGCTGTTAGTTTTTTCGCGCTGCAGCTGCTTCCTGCATATGTGTACACCAGCTTTGCCGAGCGCGGTTTGACTGTCTATACAACGTACTGGCATCACGGCAATGGTATCGTTCACCTTTTGCGCAGCCAGGGATTTGCCGACGCGCATGCAGTCATGCTGGTGCAGCAGCTGATTCTGCTGGCACTGCTGGCGATTGGCGGCCTCTACCTCACCCGGCGGCTGAGTTATGCGAATGCGCTCTGTCTCGGCATCGGTACGCTGCTGGTTCTGTTTCCCGTGCAGCATCCCTGGTATTATTTTTTGCTTTTCCCTTTTATACTTCTGTACCGGCGCTGGCGATGGCCCCTGGCGTTGCTTTGCCTGCTGGCTCCGCTGAGCTACCTGGGGTACACGAAGCAGTTTGCCTCAGCGGGTTTCTGGATAACGCTTTTGGTATGGTTCGGCTCTGCCTGGTGGAGATTTCTGCAGGTCGAAAGATCTGCCGCCATTGAGTGAATCACTTTACCCTGCAGCACAAGTTGAGGCACAGGAGCGATTAGTCATGCGTTTGATCCTGGGTTATGTTTTTGGTTGTTTGCTGGCTGCAGGCGGGCTCTGGTCCGAAGGTAAGAAAGAACCGCGGTACTTCTTTTACAAGGCGACGCGCAACGAGGCCACGTTCTACCTGCTGGGTTCAATGCACATGGGTAAACCGTCAGATCCTGATTACCCGGAAAAAATCTACAAGGCATTGCGCGGCAGTTCGATGCTGATACTCGAGGGTGAAGTGCGCCGCGAAAAGATGCGTCAGCCCGATATGACTCTGACCTACCTGCCGGCCAAGAAGAAGGTGACCGACCTGCTGACCGCTGACGAGCGTACCCGGCTAAAGAAGATGACCGACACGCTGGGTGTGCCGATGGGGCAGTTTGAACACTTTCAACCCTGGTTTATTGAATTCATGTTTGGTTACCGGCTCGCCTATAACCAGGGTTATGTGCTCGAATACGGGACAGAGCACCGCCTGTTACGCTATGTTGACCGGCAACTGCCGGCAAAAGAGCGCCCGCGCATTTTCACTCTCGAGCGGTTTGATGAAGTCATCGTCAACATGTCACGGCTGCCCCTCGCTGACCAGATGAAACGCTTTCGCGCTTTCTTAAGCTATTCTGACCGCGTGGGCGAAAGTAACGCGCTCGAAATGGCCGAGCACTGGCGCAACGGCGACGATGCGAAGGTGCTTGATATTTTTCACTACTACAACAAACAGAATGCGTCGGCATCTGACGCGTATGCTAAGGTTCTGCTGTTCGACCGCAACCGGCGCATGGCAGAGCGGCTCGACCTGGTTGCGCGTTATCCCGGGCAGTATTTTGTTATTTCAGGTGCCCTGCACCTGATCGGCGAAAAAAACATACTCGATTACCTGCGGTCCGCAGGTTTTACGGTGGAGCGCCTGTGAGCAAAAAATGGGGATGTGAAAAGTGTGATGGCCTGGGCTACCGCACGCAGCCGCAACTGACGCGCACGCGTGCCACCCAGATACTGGCGCTCTGCGACTGCGTCGAAGCCCTCTGCCGCGTTTGTCCCGGTGACCAGGTAAGTCCGTATGTGTACCTGGACGAAAAGAGTGGCAAGATATTGCCCTGTGACTGCAAGGGGGCACGCGACAGCTTTTCCCGAGTGAAGGAGCTCTTTGCGCAATCGAATATCCCGCTCAAGTACCGCATGCACCGCCTGCGGGAGTTTAATCTGCAGCCCCAGTACCCTAACCCGACAAAATCTCCCGAACTGGAAAATGCCCGCCGACAGGCGACGATTGCGCTGACCGCCGCCTTTGACCGGGCGAGACTTTTTATCGAGGCACAAAAAAAACTATTGGCTGACCCGAAGCAGGTGACGCCTGCCGACCTGAAAGGGTTGTTGCTGATTGGCCCGCCGGGTACGGGCAAGTCGCTGCTTGCGGCAATGATTCTCAATGAGCTCATCATTACCGCACGTATGTCCTGCCGTTACATTAAGATATCACGCGATTTTTTCCAGCAGCTGCGGGCGACTTTCAGCAACGATTCGGGAACTTACGGCCGGACCGATTCCGTTTTCAACGAAATCGCGCGCCAGGATGTGCTGGTGATAGATGACTTCGGTATCCAGTCTGACTCAGAATGGGAGCAGAGAACACTCTACGACCTGATCGATGCGCGTTATGAGAACGACCTGCCGACGATCATCACCTCGAATATTGACCTGGATGCTGTGCGCAACCTTTTTAAGGGGCGTATCTACTCGCGCTTCACGGAAATGCTCCATACAGTGGAGTTTTTCCAGGTGCGCGATTACCGGCAGGATATCCACAGCAATGCATAACCGGTGCAGGTAAAATCCCATGCAGAAGAGAGGCGCATGCATGAACGGCTGCATGCGCCGAATTCGGTGCTTAGTTTGTTTTGCCGCGCGTTGACAGGCCGAATGGCAGGTAGAGCGGGCAGAATGATACCAGGCTGGTGACGACAAAGATCGCCGCCAGGGCCCCGAGAATAATCGCGGCTGTCCCCGTAATCTGCTCTGTCAGGTAGAGTGCCGCGATGACGACTGCGACGAGCACCCGGACAATGCGGTCAATTGTTCCCATATTTGGTTTCATAATTATCTCCTTCAGGAAAAATATTGCGCCAGTAGCACCACAGCTGTGATGATCCCAGTGCATAGTATGCAGACTGCAAGCAACTTGAGAATCTTTGCCCGGGTCTCCATGTTCATACATTAGCACATTCCCGGGCATTTGTCTGTGACTTAGTCACCGCCAGAGAGAGATTTTTATCCCGCCAATTTTCCGGGATTAATGAGCCTGATGTTCCCCCTGGTGAGACTCAGGGTGCCCTGTTCTTCCAGCGATCGCAGGACCCTGGTAACCACCTCACGCGCGGTGCCCAGTTCATTGGCGATTTCCTGGTGCGTGACGGGCAGTTCAGTCTGGCCGGTTTCACGCCAGCGCTGATTCAGGTATTGGCCTACGCGCTCATCCATGCGGGCAAATGCGATATCTGACAGCACGGAAATGACAGAAATCAGGCGGCTGGCCGCCACCTCGAAAATATATTTTTGCCAAAAGGGATAATTTTCCTGCCAGCGCTGCATGGCTGCCGCCGGAATCATGAGTGCTTCACTGTACTCTTCAGCACGGGCCGACGCCGGAAAAAGCTGATTCAGAAAAATACAGTTCATCGTAAGAAAACAGCTCTCCCCGCGCCCGATATGGTAAAGGGTTACCTCGCGCCCCGAACTGTGCGTCCGGTATACCCGCAGGTCGCCCGACAGGACCAAAGGAAGATACTGGCAGCGATCGGTCTCGTGCAAAATCTGTTTTCCCGCGGGGAAGGCCAGTTTCAGCGCGTGGTCCTTCATATCCGCGATGAATCCGGGGGGAGCTGAGGCCATAAACGGCAGGGCGATTGTGATCTGCGCCAACACGTCTTCGTCGATCATTTCTCGGTCTGTACAGACAGGGCGGCCGGCAAAGCACTTTCATGCGCAGCAAAATGGCCAGTTGTGCTTTTTGTGCCCGCGCCCAGATTCAGTCCCGGTGCGCAGGGCACGGTCTTAGCTTGCGTTGCTGAAAAGCTTTACCGCGTAACGCGTCGATAGATATCGACGCGTTATGAGCACAGACAAGAGCCTTCTCGACTTTACCCTTTCCGACGAGCTCGTCGAAATCGGCGAGCTGATCCGCGAAATCTGCGAAAAAGAAGTAGTTCCGCGCCGCGCGGCGCTCGATGAAAAAGAGGAATACCCGTTCGAAATTTTTGCCAAGTTCAAAGAAGCAGGCCTGCCCGGTATCATGTACGATGCAGAGTACGGCGGCATGGGCGTGGGTCTTTTCGCCGCGATCGTTTTTTCTGAGATTGTCAGCGAATATTGCCTTGGGGTCAACACGGCAATTTCCGCTACCAAATTGGGCGCGCTGCCCATTGAGCATGGCGGAACAGAAGAACAGAAGAAGAAATACCTTTCTGCCTTTGCCAGTGGCGAAAAGATAGGCGCGTTTGGCCTGACAGAACCCAATGCCGGGTCTGATGTGCCTAACCTCTCTACAACCGCCGTGAAGAAGGGCGACCGCTACATCCTCAACGGGACAAAACAGTGGATTTCCAATGCGGGTGTGGCTGACGTCTATACCATTTTCGCACTAACCGACAAGAGCAAAGGCCCTCGCGGCATGTCCTGCTTTATCGTTGAAAAGGATACCAAGGGTCTGTCGTTCGGTAAGCTCGAGCAAAAAATGGGTATCCGTTGCTCACATACACGCCAGGTAATCATGGAAGACGTTGAAGTTCCCGAAGAGAACCTCGTGGGCCTGAAGCCCAACCGGGGGTTCATCCACGCTTTCCAGACTCTCAGCTCATCACGGCCTGCCGTCGCGGCTTCTGCGGTTGGTCTTGCCGTGGGCGCATACAAAGAAGCTGTCAAGTACGCACGCCAGCGTGAGCAGTTCGGCAAGAACATCATCAACTTTCAGGCAGTGCAGCACATGCTGGCTGACATGGCAACCCGCATCGAGCAGGCGCGCCTGATTACATACCGCGCAGCTAAGTATGCGATGGCAGGTCACCCGGAAGCGGCAAAGTTCTCTGCCATGGCGAAATACGCAGCTTCTGAAACGGCAGTAGCAGTTGCGAATGACGCGCTGCAGCTGCATGGCGGCTACGGGTTCACCAAAGATTACCCGGTAGAAAAAATGTACCGCGACGCGAAGATTCTCACGATCTACGAAGGTACCAGCCAGATACAGAAGAACGAAATTGGCGCGTACATCATCAAAGAATCCTCTACGATGAAGTAACCCGAACAGATATGCGGGCGTAGCCCGCATGTCTGTTCACAGTTCTATATTCTGCACCGGCGTTGTCTGGTGCAGGTTCTTCAGAAAATCCTGCATTCCCACAAGGTCGGTCGTCGTGAAGAAGACCTGACCCACGTTTCCCAGGAAATCCACAAAGCTTGCGCGCCTGCCCAGATCGAGTTCGTTGAGTACATCGTCGATGAGCAGTACCGGGCGCAGGCCGAGTTTTGCCTGCATATAATTAAATTGCGCCATTTTCAGAGCTAGCGCAGCAGTGCGCTTCTGACCCTGTGAACCGACAGTGCGGATATCTGGCAGTGCGGAAGTTGCAGAGTCACCGGCGGCCTGCAGGTCGCGCAGGCTGCCGTCGGCGAGAAAGAAAATGCGATCGCGGTGTATGCCCGCCGTCGTCTGCCGCAGGCGAAGGTCATTGGCGCGGCGCTCACGCAACATCGCCATGTAGTCCTCTACGGTATTCACCGTTCGTGTATCACCGTGGTAATCGATTTTCCATGCATCTTTGCCTGCCGAGATTCTGGCAACGTTCTCATTGAAGGGTGCAGTGAATTCAGGTATGAACTGGCGACGCTTTTCGAGTATCTGCACACCCGCGGTTGCCAGTTCGCGGTCTATCGCTGCCAGCATACCTTCATCGGGCCGCGCCTTAAGCGCCTGGCTGCGCATTTTCAGCGCACGCTGGTATTGCTGCAGCGCTGCAAAGTAAGCCGGGTAGAGCATGGAGAGCAACAGGTCGAGAAAGCGCCGCCTTTCTGCGTGGTCACCCGCGATGATGCGCATATCGTCCGGCGAAAGTACCACGCTGGGAATACGGCCAATGATTTCAGCGGCTTTGGTGTTTGCGCGCCCGTCGAAAGTGTACCTCTTTACGAGCACAGCCTTTGCGTCATCAGGATTGCGGCCAAACCCGATCGCGATACGGTGTTTGTTCGTTCCGATGGAAAATCCCGCTTCGACGCGGTAGAAGCTCGCACCGAAGCGGATCATTTCGCGGTCGAGCGCAAAGCGAAATGATTTCAAGAACGAGGTCAATCCAATCGCTTCGAGAATGGTTGTCTTGCCGGCCCCATTGTTTCCTGTAATGAAGATGAGACCGGTGCCAAAAGTATACTGTACTTTTTCGGCATTGCGAAAGTTCGCCAGTGACAGACCGTGTATTGTTACGGCCTGGATATTGTGCAAGTCTGCCACTGACGCTATAGCCAGTTTGCCGTCAGATCTTCATTGGCATGACGAGGGCTATGAAGTCAGGGTCGTCGACATCCTGAACGACCAGCGGCTTGTTTGCATCGTTCATGCCGAGGCGGACGCGAGGGCAGGTAAGTGCCTTGAGTATATCGAGCAGGTAAGTGATGTTGAAACCAATTTCAAGTCGCTCGCCGTCGTAATCGGCATCGATCGCCACATCGGCACGGCTGCCCTGGCCAGAAGACTGACCGGTAATATGCATCTTCTTGCCTTCAAGAATCATGCGGCACTGGTGTGAAGGAGGTTCAGTCACCGGGCGTATCTGCTGCAGCGCCTCGATGAGTTTATCGCGGCTCAGCTCCAGTTGAACGGGAATTTCCTGGGGCAGGACGCGCTTGTAATCGGGAAATTTACCTTCGAGCAGGCGGCTTGACAGCTGTGCGTCGCCGACCCGCACGAAGAGGTCTCGTTGCTCGACGCCGATCAGCACTTCGTCTGCGACGTCGATCAGCTTCTGCATCTCGCGGATCGCTTTCGCGTGGACAACCACGTCTGCACCCTGCGGCAGATTCACGGGACCACCCAGCTTGCGCGTAATGGCTGCCAGGCGGCGGCCGTCGGTGCCAACGAGCGTCAGCTGGTCGCCGTTACCCTGAAAGCAGACGCCATTGTAGATGTAGCGGTTGTCTTCCTGTGAGATCGCGTACTGCGTCTTGCGGATCATCTCTTCAAGCAGCGCAGATGAAACGCTGAAGAGTTTGTTTTCACTCAGGCGGTTGAGTGTCGGGAAATGTTTAGCTGAGTTACCCGGCATCACATAACGTGCCGACGCGTCACTGGTGCCGCGCAGGTTAACCCGGAATGCTGCTGCGCCTTCGTCAGGGTTTTCTTCTGTTTCTACTTCGACGATCAGGTCTTTTGAGACAAGAGAGCCGACGTATTCCTGGAACTGCTTTGCGGGAATGATGAACTCCCCCGGCTGGCCGCTCTCGACAGGTACGGTGATGCGTGCCGTAGTTTCCATATCTGACGCGGTGATCGAAACCTGCTTGGCTTCAACAGCCACGAGCAGATTGGAAAGCATCGTGCCCATGTCGCGGTGGGGGATAATGGCGTCGATGCGCCGAACCGCCTTGTCGATCGAATCTTTGTGCGTCTGGAATTTCATACTCAGGACCTGCACATTGATAAAGCATTGATACGACATAAAGCAAAAAAGGTAAGGGTTGAGCCCGCCGGGCAGCCAAAACATGAAAACGGCGATGACCATCGAGTACGACGGGGCACCTTATTTCGGCTTCCAGCTGCAGAAGCAGCAGAATTCCGTACAGGCAGAACTGGAAAAGGCGCTCGCTGTTGTGCTCAGGCAACGGGTGAGGGTATACTGTGCAGGCCGAACAGACACCGGGGTCAATGCACTGGGCCAGGTAGTCCATTTTGCCGGCGAGTACCGGCAGGCTATTCCCGAGCTCGTTTATTCGCTCAACAGCCTGCTGCCGAAAGACATCGCGATTCGGCATGCCGCGCACGTTCCCGAAGATTTTCATGCGCGTTTTTCGTGCCTCGGCCGCGAGTACGTGTACATCATCTGCAATTCACCCTATCGTCCGGGTAATCTTGGGTTTAAATCACTTTGGGTGCGCGGCGAACTCGACTGGTCGCCGGTGCGCGCGGCTATACCGCACCTGGTCGGTGAAAAAGACTTTGCGACCTTTACGCGTGCGGCAATCGCCAAGAGCGGCGAGCGCACCATCAGGCGGATTGACGGCGTTGACGTCATTGAATCGCAGCCCTACATCTTTCTTTACATACGCGGCTCGGGCTTTCTGCATAACATGATTCGTATTCTGACCGGCACTTTGCTCGATGTTGCCCGCGGAAAAATCTCACCGCAGCAACTGGAAGAGATCGTCGCCAATGCAGACCGGTTGGGCGCTGGTGTTACGCAAAAACCGGACGCGCTGTATTTTTTACATGCGGAGTACAAGGACTACCCGCAGTGGGGGGCTGAGCACTGGCTGCGGCGGTTTTTGCTGAAGGCTGCAGATGCGGCGACTGGTCACTAGGTCTGCGCAATGATTAGAATGTGCTGGTCGTAGCGCTAAAGATTTCTTCTGCTTTTCTTCAACTGTAGAGTCCGGGGAGATATCGTACACCTAAGCAATCTTTGCCAGCCGGATGCCATAGAACCGCTCATGGGGTGTCAAACCGTTCAATGACCAGTGAGGGCGTCGCCTGTTGTACCATTTCAGAT
>JBMOPL010000017.1:0-310094 GCA_049323535.1 Spirochaetota bacterium
CCGATAGATTTCCTGGTAATCGTACATTTGCCCGTCCCTTCAAGTTCAGTTTTGTCGTAAAAACCGCTTAAGGGCGGGCGCTTATTTCAGCAATCCCACTGTAACATATGTCCCCGGACTAAAGAGCAGATTTTCCAGAATCTGTTGACTTTTTGGCGCGGCCGACGTCCAATGACAACGGTGTCAGCGACCATGGCCACCTCTATTTCTGCGGGCGCACCGGCCACTGGGCGGCGGCAAAAAACTATTGCCTTACTGCTGGTTTTGCTGGTATCCCTTCTCTCGGCCAACTGCCGCAATTTCGGAGATTTCTGGAATAAAAAAGCTGCAGGCAGCAACACGGTTCCGCTACTGCCTAACCAGGTCTCTCCGCCGGCCTTTGCCCCGGCAGCCGGCACATATAATGCCACGCAGAACGTCTCACTGAGCAGCGTCACCGGCGGCGCAACTTTCTGTTATACTACCGACGGCGTCACAACACCGGTGTGTGATGCGACTGCAACCTGCACAACGGGTTCAACCTATGGCGCGGCGATTGTTGTTCCTGCAGACCAGACCATCACCGCCATTGCGTGCGTTGCCGGAATGATCACCTCGCCGGTGAGTTCTGCCGCTTACGTGATCGATTCGACCGCACCGGTGATTTCTGGTGTCGCCCCGGCTTCGGGCATCTATGTGCAGAATACGCAGGTAAGCTACACACTATCAGAGAACTGTGCGAGCGGTAGTGTGACATGGGCACAGACCGGTGGCAACGCTGATCCCGGTAGCCCGCGCGTGCAGGCGCTGGTTGGTTCAGAGCTTTCGGCCGGAACAAAGACTAACATCACGCTGACGAACAATCCGGCGCTGGTCGACGGTGCCACATACAGCGTGAAGTTCGACTGCACCGATGCCGCAGGCAACGCGGCGACTCCTGTAACGATGACAGGAGTAACCTACGATGCAGCAGCACCGGTCATCAGCGCTGTAGCTCCCACCAATGGACTTTTTGTTACCAACACGCAGGTAAGCTATACGCTCTCTGAAACCTGCCAGAGCGGCAGCATCACGTGGAACCGTACCGGCGGTGCGGCCGATGCGGGTTCGCCGCACACACAGGCCCTGACGGGCCTTGAACTGACCGCGGGTACAAAGACCAATATGACACTCGCAAGCCCGCCTGCACTGGTCGCGGGCACGATCTACGATATCACATGGAACTGCACCGACATGGCGGGCCGTACCGCCACAGCCGTAACGACCACGGGCGTTACATTCGATAACGTGGCACCGGTGATCAGCGGTGTAGCACCGGTCGACAGCGCCTTCGTCAATACCGCGGCGGTATCGTATACGCTGAGCGAAAACTGCGCGAACGCTTCGATCACGTGGACGCGCACGGGCGGCAGTGCTGACGTCGCGTCACCGCATGCCAAAGCACTGGTAGGGGCGGAGCTCAATGCGGGAACAAAGACCAATATCATCATTGCGAATAACCCGACGCTGGTCGACGGCGCGGTGTATTCGATTGCCTTTGCGTGCAGCGACGCCGCCGGCAATGCCGCCGCGCCCGTCACGCGCACCAACATCACGTTTGACCCCAGCGCGGTGGTCATATCAGGGGTGACTCCTACCAGCAGCTCGTTTCGCAATACGACCGATGTCGCTTACAATTTTTCCGAGACCTGCTATTCTGGCACGGTCACCTGGACGCGCACGGGCGGAAACTCTGACCCCAGCTCGCCGCACATCATGAGCCTCGCCGGCGCCGAACTCGACCCGGGTGCTCACGGCCCCGCCCCGCTGGCGAACAATCCGGTGCTGGTTGATGGCGCGGTTTACAGCGTTCAGTTTGATTGCACCGATTTTGCCGCCAACCCTTCGACACCGATTATCGCCACCAATGTCACCTATGACTTTACTGCACCGATGATCAGTGCAACTGCCCCAGCCGGCAATGCCTTCGTCAAAGACAATCTCGTCAGTTTCACCTTCTCGGAAAACTGTGCTTCTGCGACGATTACCTGGACCAACACCGGTGGAACCGCTGACGGCAGTTCGCCGCACGTAAAGTCGCTGACCGGCCCCGAACTCAATGCGGGTGCGCACAGCGGTTTGATCATCACCAACAACCCGACGCTCGTCAGTGGTGGCATTTACAGCATTGCCTACAACTGCCTCGATGCGGCAGGCAACGCGGCATTGACTGTGACCAATATGAACGTCACCTTCGACAATACACCACCAACGGTGAGCATCCAGAACCTGCGCAACAACAGCACCGTGCATACCGGCCACGTGATCGGCCCCGCCACAGACACCGTGGGCGTCACGCAGGTTCAGTTCAATCTCGACAGCACTACCTGGAACAACGCCACCTACACCGCGCCCAATTGGAAGTTTGCATTGCCGATGGGCGCCTCAACCTGGCGCGACCGCACGGCACATACGATACAGGTACGGGCAGTCGACGCGGCCGGCAACGAGACGCTGACGCCGCTCATCAACGTGCGCAAAGGCAACAACCGCGATGTGAACGGTGATGGGTATGAAGATGTCGCGATTGGTGCTTGGGCGTATACAAGTTCTACCGGGCGAGCCTATGTATTTTATGGCGGCGCGGGCGGAATTCCCGTTGCGACTGCAGCGACAGCGCCACGGGTGTTAACCGGCGCTGCGACGAACAACTTCTTCGGACGTTCGATGGCGATGGCCGACTTCAATGGAGATGGTTTCGGTGATTTGGCGGTATCGGCTTACGGCAATACGACGAATCGGGGCTTGGTGCAGATTTATCATGGATCGTTGACGGGCATTCCGGCCACGTCGACATCGAATATCACAGGAGAAACTACACCGTCAACAACGAGTAGATTTGGATCCCTAGTTATTGCTGGAGATACTAATAATGATGGGTATGCAGATTTGGTCGCCTCAGCTACCGCCTATAACTCTGCACGTGGTCGCGCGTACGTGTTTCATGGTGGAGGTGGAGGTATCGCAGCTGGCGTTGCTGGGTCGGCCAACCGGATCATCGATGGCGAAGCAGTTACAAACTTTAATCTTGGAGGTGGACTAGCTTTGGGGGATTTCAACAACGATGGAAATACAGACTTGGCCATTGCTGCTCCGACAGCTACCGGTGCGAACCAAGGCCGAGTTTATGTTTTGTCGGGTAGCGGTACCGGACTTCCGACCACCACGACAACGCCCGCAATGGCAATAGGCACGGGAGAAAATAATACCGACTATTTCGGCAGCGGATTATCCTCCGGTGATTTGAACGGCGATGGCATCAGTGATTTAGCTGTTGGCGCTTACGGTTTTGCGACGAATTCAGGTAAGGCATATATATACTATGGCGTCAATAGTTCCGGAATTACTTCCGGTGCGACAGCAGACCCTGGGAGCGCTGCCACGGTAATTACCGGAACAAACTCGAACGCGTATTTCACCACGAACATGTATATTGCAGACGTGGATAACAACGGCTTCGCAGATTTAATGGTTGGCTCATACGGTTGCAGTGCGAATGCAGCTGGTTGTGCCTATCTGTTCTTTGGTCAGGCCGCAGCAATTGCTTCGGGACCTGCGTCAGCAGCCAGCGTGACATACACAGGACAGACTGCAGGTGATAATTTTGGGCGCGCCATTGGTGTGGCTGACGTCAACGGAGACGGCATGATGGACATGCTGGTTGGCGCAAATCTTTGGAGCACATCGACCGGGCGCACTTTCATTTTTGACGGGGTAATGACCGGACCTAACACCTCTGCAAGTTTGGTGATTAACGGCGAAGCTAGTTCAGAATTTGGCATCCACATTAACCGGTGAGCACCCGTGGCGCCGATCAAAGATTGCGAACAGCTGTTCGCAGAATTTCGTGAGCGATTGACACACCGCCTGCAAACGGGACGGAAAAAGAATTGACCTTGCGTGTTACGCGGGACCGGAAGGATAAAAAGCCTATGGAGAAAAATATGACGAAAAATCTTGTCATTGCAGCATTTACACTGCTCGCCAGCTGCATTATCGCATTCGCAATGTGCACCCCGTCCGGGTCTGACACCGGTAGCGCAACATCCACTTCGGAGGATACCGATTTTGTCCTTTCAGGAGATGCAATATGAAAAGCTTTGTGCTGCGAATGCTTGTTGTCGGAGTACTCTTGACACCAAATTACGGTCAGGATTCTGAACCTGCCGGTCCACCAACCTACCCCGAAGTCGCTAGCTCAATTAAGATTCGGGTATACAAACTGGCTTTATCAACGTCTGCCGAATGCACCTCACCCGTGACAGTATTTGAGAGTGCCGCCGGTGTTGAGGCCGACTTGGTTTCAAAGCCAACCTTTGGCAAGGGCAAGATACCCAGTGGTACATACAATTGCATGATGATTGAACTTTCGAAGGTTATTAATGTGACTGGTCGTGATGTTTGTACAACGGCTACCGACAAGCTCATATGCCCTGACAGCACTACGAGCCAGACCATCGGTTCATCTACCGCAGGCAACGTTAGCTGTTCTGGTGGCACCGGCAACAACCAACATGTAACACTATATTTCACCACACAGGCTACACGGACAGAGGCAAACACGTACGAGTCCCGTGTCTTACTGCCTCCGCAAAATGGTACAGATGGCAATTCAGGCATAAAATTGCCAGGAGCCTTGGTCTATCCGAATACACGCCGCGGCGTTCTGAGTATTAAGAAGTCTATCCTCGATACCGGCTGCAATATCGGAGCCAAGTTCAGCGTTACGACACAATAGACCAGTACAACCCGGCGCTAAGCGCCGGGTTGTACTGGTAATAACATCCTTGTCGCCGCAAACCACGGTTCATCCGTGAACCATGCCCAAGATTCACCCCACAGCAATCGTTGAAAATCCCGCCAACCTGGCCGATGATGTCGTCGTCGGGCCGCAGGCATATATCGGCCCCGACGTGAAAATTGGTCCGGGCTGCGTCATTGGCATCAAGGCAACGCTGGTCAACAAAGTAACGCTCGGCAGGAACAACCAGCTCTTCACCGGGGCAACCATCGGCGAAAACGGGCAGGACCTGCATTTCAACAACCCCGAGGCAGAAATCGTCATCGGAGACAACAATGTGTTTCGCGAACAGATCACGGTTCACCAGCCATCGGTAAAAGGTAACAGGACAACCATCGGCAATAACTGTTACTTTATGGCCGACGCGCACGTCGCGCACGACTGCCACGTCGGCAACAACGTCATCATGGTGAACAAAACCGGTATCGCGGGGCACGTCGAACTGGGCGATAATGTACTCATTTCCGGCGTTTCGATGGTGCACCAGTTTGTGCGCGTGGGAGCTTTTGGGGTTCTGGGCGGGGTCAGCAAAGCGACGCGCGATATTCTGCCCTTTACGCTGACCAATGGAAATCCCGCGCTGGCATTTGGCCTGAACGTCGTGGGTCTCAAACGATCCGGTATGTCAGTGGCCGAACGCTCGGCGATCAAACAGGCATTCCAGATATTCTATCTCAAGGGCCTGTCGACCTCGAATGCGATCGACACGATCGCCAATGAACTCTTGCCTTCGCTGCCAGCAGGATCACCCGAATACCAGCGCATCGAATATCTCGCTGGCTGGCTGCAAAAGTCGAAGCGCGGGTATACCTTTCACTCATCGCGCAAGAAAGAAGTCGAGAGCGAAACCGAATAACTGGCTTCAGCGACCGCTGAGAAAGCGACGGATTGCCTCGCGGTACGCAGCTGAATCGCTGCGCTCATTCTGCGGACGTTCGCTGCCGATCAGCCACCAGCGTGGCAGCCGATAGCCGGAATCGGGCAGCTCGGAAACCTCGCGCGCTGTCAAAAACCCGTGCGTCAGATCATAGGCGGTATAGTCCTGCTCTGCTTCGTGCGCCAGGCCCATCAGCTTGAGCAGCTCCCAGTAGAAGCGGTCAGCATGCCGTTCTGACGCGGCCGCACTATCGGGCAAATTTTCGATAAACGCACGCAGCAGACTGAAGACAGCAATGGCTTCTTCGCCAGGTTCAAAAATTTCAGAGGCTTTCAGTATTTCGGCTACCGTATTGAGACGGTAGTATTCCTGCCTATCGCCGAAAGGCGAATAAACAAGGTCAAACGTCCGCGGTACTATCGCGTGGCCGGCCTGTGAATGGTAGAGCACCTCGCAGAGCGCCCCGGGCGAATAGTGAAAGGCGGATCTCCTGCGTGACTTAAGAATGCCCGGCAGGCGAAACGCCTGCAGTGCACCGGACTCGCAGAGCGTCTCGAGCAGCAGCGATTCGTCGCCGGTGGCCCGGCGGCGCAAAATAATCGCCAGAGTGCGTATTTCGCCCGCCATCAGGCGATATTGCGACCGCTCAGGTCAATCACGATACTCTTGACCTGGCGATGTTTGAACTTGAGCAGGGTGAAGCGCGCGTTGCCGTAGGCGAAGCTCGCTTTTTCTTTCAGTTCGCCTGCGAGAGAATGCAGCACAAAACCCGCAACCGAGTGGAATTTTTCTTCGGGCAGGTTGAGAGCCAGTTCATCGTTCAGGTCAGAGAGCGACATACGCGCGTCGACGCGATAGACCTTCGGCTCGATCTGCATAACCTGTTTGCTGACACTGTCGTATTCGTCCTGAATTTCGCCGACAATCTCTTCGAGAATGTCTTCGAGGGTGATCATACCTGTGACATCACCGTGTTCGTTGACTGTCAGCGCCAGGTGGTGGCGGTTCAGCCTCATTTCACGCAAGAGCGAAAGGATACTTTGTGATTCGGGTACGACGAGTGGCTTGCGCAGGTGTGATGGAAGATCGAAATTCTTACGCTGCGAAGCGGTCAGGCTCACGAGGTCTTTGACGAATAGCACACCGGGATAATGCCTGAGACCGTCGCGGTCTTCAAATACCGGCAGGCGTGAGTGGCCTGTCTTGCGAAATACATTTTCGATTTCTTTGAGCGACGCAGTGACGGGTATGCTCACAAGATTTACTTCGGCGGTCTTGACGTCGGCGGCCCGCTTTTCGTGCAGCTCGATGATCTCGAGTATCATCTGCATCTGCTCGTTGCGGGCGGCTATCTTGTTCGTACGAAAAAACTGGATCAGCTTTTCGCGGAGCGACTTGCGCCGGCCAAAAACCCGGCGTATCGTCGTGGTAATTTTTCTGCGTCGTGCCATTAGCGTGCTATCAAACCCTTCGCCCTGAGCCCCTGCTCCGCCAGGGCGCCGAGCAACTTCGCTTCCAGGCGGTGCATGCGCCCGGCCTCGTCTGCATTTTTCTCATGGTCGTACCCCATGAGGTGCAGCGCACCGTGTATCACGAGGACCGCGAGTTCATGCGACAGTGCGTGTTTTTCTGCCTTTGCCTGTCGGGCTGCCTGTGGCAGGCTGATGTAGATTTCGCCCGCGGTTTCGTGCGCAAAAACCGGGATAGCTCCCTCGATGTAAGAAAATGATAAAACGTCGGTTGTGCCTGCTTTGCCACGATACGACGCATTCAATTTCGCCATTTGTGCATCGCTTACCAGCTGGATTTCAAAGGTAACGACGCCTTTCAGGTTACGCGGCTTCAGCCGCCAGCGCGCAGAGGCGACGGCACTTTCGATAGCGGGCAGAAGGCGTGCAAAGGACCGCACGTGGGGGGCAAAACGCTGCGGGATTTTTTTCGAAAGCAGGCGAAGTGCAATCAATTTCGGAACTGGTCCCGGGCGGTATTGAGGTCGGCGACGATCGCGAAACGGCCGCTCAGGTCGGTCATGTCGAAGAGCTCCTGGACAAACTGTGTGGGCCGGGTCAGGAACATCTTACCGTGGTTTTGTTCAACGGTGCGCGCGATAGTGAGCAGTAGTGCAATGCCCGTGCTGTTGATGTACTCGAGCTGTGAAATATCGAGAATGCAGTCAAAGACGCCGTTTTCAAAAATGGCCTTCACCTTTGAATTGAGGTCAAAGATATTGTCAGAGGTAATTTTACCGCTGAAAATCAGCAGGTTTACAGACCGGCTGCCGAGTTTTTCGGTCTCAGTCCTGAGCTGCAGAAGATTCTTTAGACTCACTGTCTCATTCTGTCGAGTACCCTCATGGAATCAAGCCTTTTAACTTATGCCCTGCGGCGGTAAATGCCTCCGGGGCCCTTTCTAATTGACGTTCTGATTCAAGGGCCGGTTTTACCCGGTATGGAATCTTCTGGCAAAAAAACTCCCCTGATTGACAAGATGCTCATTCTGGGCGGCGCAGTGACATTTATCGGCCTGACTGTCACCTTCTCGCCAATGCTGTGGATGGCGACGATCCTGGCGCTGCTGCCGGTACTTGTGATGGTTGTTCTGATCACGCCAACCCTGCACCTGAATATTGCCGAAAAGCAGACCGAAGACAACCGCGCGAAATAATTTCTGCCGGCAGGTGAAGGGCCTGCGAACATGCTAAAAAAGCTCAAGACCCTGCCCCTGCTCAGCAGGAGCAAATCTGGCATCGTAGATGTGCCAACCGCACTTGCCGCGTTTCGTGCCGGCAAGATGCTTATCGTAACAGACTCAGAAGATCGCGAGAATGAGGGCGACCTCGTGCTCGCGGCGACAGACACCACCCCCGAGGCCGTAAACTTCATGGCTAAATACGGCCGCGGCCTCATCTGCGTTCCGGTCACTACCTCGCGCGCGAAGGAGCTCAACCTGCAGCCGATGGTCCGTCGCAATGAAGACGTGCGCCGCACCGCGTTTACTGTTTCTGTCGACGCCAAAGAAAAAACTTCAACCGGAATCTCGGCGCATGACCGCTTCTTTACCATACAGAAACTCGCTGACCCAGCATCAAAGGCAAGGGATTTCATGCGGCCGGGCCACATCTTTCCCCTCGTCGCCCGCGACGGCGGGGTACTCGTGCGTGCGGGCCATACCGAGGCAGCGGTCGACCTCTGCCGCCTGACCGGAAAAGCACCCGTTGGCGTCATTTGCGAGATCATGAACAGCGACGGCACGATGGCACGCATGCCCGACCTGATGAAATTTGCGCGCGAACACAAGCTCCCTATTCTGACCATCGAGGCGCTTATTGAATACCGCCGCAAGTCTGAGCAGACAGTCACACTACTGCACAAGGGTAAGCTCAAGACACGCTGGGGCGAGTTCACTGCCTGCTACTACAACTCTTCGACTGACGACAATGTGCATGTGGCGCTGGTGCTCGGTAAGGTCGATGGTAACAGTCCGGTGACCGTACGCGTGCACCGCGAAGATGTATTTGCCGATGTGTTCCACAGCCCCACCCGCAAGAACTACCTGCCGATCGACGATGCTATGGCGACACTGCTGAAGAGCAAAAAGGGAGTTTTTATTTTCCTGGGACAAAAGACGTCACAGATCTTTGGATCAGAATCGACTGACGGCGATTCTGGCCTGAGGCAATACGGCATCGGCGCGCAGATATTGAACCAGCTTGGCGTGAAGAAAATACGGTTGCTGACGCGCAACCCGCGTAAAGTGGTTGGGCTCGAAGCATTCGGCCTTGAAATCACCGAAACTGTCTCGCGCTGAGCCTGACGCGCTACCAGGTTATAGGTTTTATGGTTGTACACTTTCTGCGGATGATACGGTTCTCACATACCGTTTTCGCCCTGCCCTTCGCGCTCGCGGCACTTGCCATCATTGCGGCACGCTACCGTGAGCACGTCACACTCAACTGGCAGAAAACGGTCCTGGTAGTCGCGGCGTTCACGGCGATGCGCAGTTTCGCGATGGCCATTAACCGGTACGCGGACCGCAAGATCGATGCGCTCAATCCACGCACCGCGCAACGCGAAATTCCGGCAGGTATACTGTCGCCGCGCGCGGTACTGCTCTTTGCAGCAATCTCCCTGGCAGCCCTGGTCACCTGCGCGTGGCTGCTTTCGCCGCTCGCCGGGTACCTGGCGCTTCCTGCGGCACTGCTGGTGGCAACCTACAGCATGGCAAAGCGCTTCACCGCTCTGTGTCATTTCTGGCTGGGACTCGCGATTGGTATGGCTCCTTCGGCTGTGTATATTGCGCTGTTACAGCAGGTTTTTCCCGAAGCACTTCTGCTGTCTGGCGCGCTTGCGCTCTATATTGCGGGTTTTGATATACTCTACGCGTTGCAAGACCGCGAATTTGACCGCGAGGCAGGTCTGTATTCGATTCCCGCACGCTATGGCGAAAAAGCCGCGCTATGGATTTCACGGCTGTCACACATTACGTCCCTGTTGCTCATCTACCTGGTCTTAGAGCGGCTCGGTCTTAACCTTGCGGGTCTGGGTGGCTTATGCGTGCTTGCTGGCCTGCTCGGCGCCGAGCATTGGCTCGTAGGCACGGCGGGCAATATACGTTACGAGAAAATTCCTATAGCCTTCTTCAACGTCAACAGCATCTTCAGCGTCAGTCTATTTTTTGTCATCTGTGCTGCGCTCTGGCTTTAGAGCCCGCGACGGGCTCTAAAGCTGCACAACCCTACTGCTGTGGGCCCTCGCCCGTTTCGCCTGCGGGCTCATTGGCCCGGCTCGCAGGGGTAGTCGCTTCAGCTTCCGCCGGCCGGGTTTCGGAGTTCGGGGGATTACTGCTTTCGGCAGGCTTCGTCCTCGTATCACCTTCGGCTTCGCCAGCAGGAGATTCTGCGATCGGTTCGGTGATATAGATTTCTACCCGGCGGTTTTTCTGCCGCTTCGCCTCGGTATTGTCATTGCGGACGCGCGGCTGTGATTTGCCAGCACCCTGTACGGTAATCTTGCGCGCGGCGACGCCGAGTTCGATCAGCTGTTTTCTGATGAGATTGCCGCGGGCTTTCGAGAGTTTCAGGTTATAGGCGCGGCCGCCTTTGCTGTCACCGTGACCGTAGACGAACAGTCTGCGCTCAGGGTTCTTTTTCCAGGCCTGCGCTGCTTTTTTTACCGTTGCATTCGCTCCAGCCAGCGGTTTTTCTGCGTCGTTGCTGCTGAAATAGATGCGGCCGATGAACTTCAGGTAGTTGCGCGCAGCGACCTGTTGTTGTTTTTCTTCTTTCGGGGGAGTTTCATCATTAACCGCTGGTGCCTCACTTTTGGCTGGTGCTGCTTCGCCCTTGCGTGTCAGCGCTATCGTCAGGTCGATAACAGCAGGCAGCTCACCTGTATACTTATCGAGCAGCGTGCTTACGGGTATCGCATCTTTGATCGGCAAGTAGCCCTTTTTCGCGGCAGCAACTTCAACAACCATCGCTTCGAGAGCCAGCAGAGCCTTCTCTTCGCTACCGCCGAAATCTGTGAGGTCAGTCAGTGAGATCAGCGACCCGGCCTTGAATTTTGAAGCTTTCGGGTCGCGGGGAGCAACCTTTACTTTTGCCGCAGGCGACACCTTCTTGCCCGCACCATCGAGAAAAGTGAGCTTCAGCGCCACTGTCTTCGGTATCTTGATGTCCCTGAGCAAGAGGAGGTCACGCTCTATTCCCTTACCGTCGTGCAGTCCGCGCGTATCGAATTCTTCCCGCGCAACTTTGAAACCTGGCGCCTGTGCCTCTGCATTGTAGACACGCTGGTTAATGATATTGAATTCAAACGATGCTCCCTTTGCAGCGTCGGTTTCGGCACCTGAACTCAGAGGCCCCGCGGTCAGCTTCACTGTTGCCGCCAGGGGCCGCTTCGAGCCCGCGATGAGCGTCTTGCCCGTAAACAGCATACGAGCCGTCGGCCGAGCGAATTCGGGCACCCGCGCACGGTAAATGTCAAATGCCCCCCGTCCTTCAACACGGTTCGAGGTGAAATAGACGCGCTGACCGTTCGCTGTCACCGTCGGGTATTCGTCGTCGAATTCTGAGTTAAATGGTTTGCCCAGGTTCTGCGGATTCGCCCAGCCCTTTGTGAGCATGTGTGGCTCTTCGGGGTTTTCCAGGCGCGCAACCGACTGGGTAAAGTAGATGTCATAACCACCCACGCCTCCTGCATGGTCAGACGAATAGTAGAGCGTTATCCCGTCAGAGTGGATCGCAGGCGTTACCTCTGACGCAGACGTATTGATATTCCCTGCGTTCTCTGGTTTCTTCCACTTGCCGGTCGACGTATCGAGCTCGCTAAACCAAATATCGTCGCCACCACGGCCACCGGGCCGGTCAGAGGAAAAAAACATGTAGCGGCCATCCTGCGACACTGACGGCATACGGTCGTGGTATTCAGAATTCAACTCGGCAACCGGCTGTGGAACCGCCCATTTGCCACCGCGCCAGACGGTGTAGTAAATGTTTGTCAGCGGGGGACCCTGGCGCGACGCAGAGGCGAAAGAAGAAAAATACATTTCGTACTCCCCCGTGGGCAGCTTGCGCAGCGAGGGATGTCCATCGAGTGATTCGGAATTGATCGGCAGGCCAACATTCGCCGAACTTTCAAAAAGAGGTTCTTCGGCCTTGCCGGCATTCTTGTTCATCGAGTACCAGAGGTCAAAATCCCCTTCGGGACCCGCTGCCCCCTCGCGGTTAGACTGGAAAAAGAGGAACCTTTCGTCCGGGGTAATGAAGGGCGTGTATTCGCTGTCTGGTGTATTGACGCCGGCGCCGAGGTTGCGGATATCCGCGACCTCAGTGGGAGTTATTGGGTATTTGCCATCCACCCCGTGTATTGTAGTGATTGCTATACTGGCTGCAACAAGCCATGACCGAAAATTGAACATTTGTTCCTCTTTGTCCCGAGTCTAAACTACGGACGTGCTGAGGAGAAAAACTTCAGGCAGCGCTCGCGAGCAAAGCGATGATCAACGATTGGTTGCGGTCTCGGAGTGCCAAAAAAGTTCGAATCGGCACCCAGCCACTTCTGCACGTAAACCCCTTCGGGGTCGTATTTCTTTTGCTGCTCGGACGGGTTAAAGATACGGAAGTACGGCGCGGCATCGACCCCGATACCCGCGCTCCATTGCCAGCCACCCACGTTCGATGCCAGTTCATAGTCGAGCAGGTATTGCGCGAAGAAATGCTCACCCCAGCGCCAGTCGCAGAGCAGGTGTTTGGTCAGAAACGAGGCGACGACCATCCGCACCCGGTTGTGCATGAAGCCCGTTTCCACGAGTTCGCGAATCCCGGCATCCACAAGGTCGTAACCGGTTTCAGCATTGCGCCAACGCCTGAAGTCCTCTTCGGTGCCGGGAAACCGCAACGCAGCGTACTGCGAGCGGAACGCTTTGCTTACCGTATCGGGATAGTACCACAGGATCATCTGGTAGAATTCGCGCCAGATGAGTTCAGCGAGAAATTTCGCATTCAGTTCACGGGCAACCAGTGCCAGGCGACGGACTGAAATGGTGCCGAAACGCAGGTGTATGCCCAGGCGGCTGGTGCCGCGAATTCCGGGAATATCCCGCGTCGCAGCGTAGTTTTCGATGATCGCGCTGTCGAGCGCGGCCGGCGGTGCGAGCGAAGCAACGGGGGAGAAACCCAGGTCTTCCAGCCGGGGCATCGGGTCGATATCGTTGGCCCTGAGCCAGCGGCATAAGGGTGCCCCATTCTGCCCGGCTGGCGGGTTCTGTTCAAATGCAGCAAGCCAGCGGCGCGAATAAGGAGTGAAGACGTGATAGGGAGTACCGTCATCTTTGAGCACCTCGTGCGGAGCAAACACAACATGATCTTTCGTTGCAGTAAAGACGATGCCGCGCTCGCTGCAGAGGCGCGCAATCTTAGCATCGCGCTCCCGGGCATAAGGCTCGTAATCTTCATTGCAGTACACTGCGGCCACGCTAAACCGCTCAAACAGCACCGGGAAAATCTCTTCTGGTTTGCCGCACAATACGAGCAATTCACCGCCCTGTTGCTGCAACACCTTCCGCAGATTCATCAGCGTTTCATGGATAAATGCCACGCGCCGGTCGTCTTTAAGCCGCAGGCGCGAAAGAATATTAGTGTCAAAGATGAATATCGGCAGGACTTCCAGGCCACTTTTTGCGGCAGCGGCAAGAGCCGTATTGTCGTCGAGTCTCAGGTCACGCCGAAACCAGTGGATCGCGACGCGATCAGCGCGTGGCCCGGTGCCATTCTTTTTCATAGTAATGCACGAGATTCTGTGTCATGAGCGTCTGTATACCTGTTTCAACTTTCGCCATGTCGGCGGGAAAATTCGTCAGGCTCGCGAGTATTTCGGCTGTCAGGAAGCGCAGGCTCTTACCGACAGCAAGGCGCCGCGACATCGCAAGCCGGTCGCGCGAAAAAGCCACAAACCCCCACTCGCCAAAACTCGGCACATAGGTATGGTACGGCAGGGTTTCATAGCCCTGCGCGGCCACGGTATTATGAATGCACCAGAACGCGGTGCGTGCAATGAAGGGTGATGTAGACTGTGTGACGGCGACCGCGCCCGGCGCCATGACCTTTTTCAGCCGCTGGAAAAACAGGTCTGAATAAAGTTTGCCAATGGCAAAATTTCCGGGATCAGGAAAATCCAGCACGACGACGTCGTACAGCAATCCCGGGCGGCGAATAAACAAGAACGCATCTTCGTGGTGCACATGCACCCGCGGGTCAGACAGAGAGCCGCCGTTGAGCTGGCGCAACCACGCATTATTTTTTGCGAGATTTGTCATCGCCGGGTCAATATCAACCAGGTCGAGCCGCACCAAATTGGGATAGCGCAGGAACTCCCGCACAGCGAGACCATCGCCACCGCCCATCACCAGCACGCGCAGCGAAGCTTTTTCCTCTTTTCGGTTATCCAGGAACATCTGCGCGGGCACATGTACCAGGGCCTCGTGATAGCGGTATTCATCGAAGCTATTGAACTGCAGATTGTTGTTGAGGAACAGGGAAAAGTGCTCGTGCCACGAGGTAATGACGATCTTCTGGTAATGAGATTGTTCTGAATATACAACCGGGTCGGTGTGCAGCTCGTGATCGAGAAAACTCTGCAAAGGGCGCGAATAGACCAGTGCCGAAACCAGCACCAGCAGCACGGCGCAGGCCCTGACCAGGTGAAAGCGCAACCGCACCTGTTGCTGGAACACCCAGATGGCAACAAAAGCCACCAGCACATTAAAAATGCCTGCAATGAGTGACGCGCGGATCAGCCCTACTTCAGGGCGCAGCAGCAGCACCGGAAAGCCCACGGCAGCAACAAGGCCGCCGATATAATCGAGCGAGAGTACACGCGCCACGAGGTCGCGAAAGTTCATCCGATCTTTTAATATGCGCAAAAGCAGGGGTATCTCGAGCCCTACAAGAGTACCGATAATCACTAGCAAGGAATAGAGCAGCCACGCATAGTGCTCGGTTACCGTAAAGGCGAGAAACAGCAAGGGCGCTGCGAGACCGCCTATCAGGGCAAGGATGATTTCGATCTCGATGAATTTGTTTACCGCGTCCGTGACGATGAACCGGCTCAGGTAAGAGCCGACACCCATGGCAAAGAGATAAACACCAATGGTGCGGGAAAACTGGGTCACGCTGTCACCGAGAAGATAGCTCGAAACCGTGCCCGCCACGAGCTCGTAGACGAGGCCGCAGGCGGCAATGAGAAAGGCAGAAAAGAGCAGCAGCGCCGCCTGCGAGCGCGCGCCGCCGAAGCGCACAGCTTCAACTTTCATTTAGAATTTGCCCAGCTGGCTCATCAGCTGCAGCTCACCGATATCAATGCGGCTAAGCCGCGCAATCTCTTCGAGCGGGATGTTGTTTTCGGTCAGCGCGCGCAGTGCCTGTTTGCGGTAACCCGCATCGTGCTTGAGCGAATCAATGAGAAAACTGATCGTGTGCTCATCAAGGCTTTTCACCGCAAGGCTATTACGCGCAGGCATGGCGTGGCGCTCTTTGTCACTTTCCCGCGGGAGTGATGGCCTTGTTGCCGCGCTGTCACTTCTGCCGGCGAGACTTACAGAACCTTGCGCCGAGCCAGCGCTACCGGTGCGTCCCGAAGGGACAAACGCATCTCCCGCAGTATAAAATTCGGCACGCGCTTCAATCTCTGCACGCTCGCGCTCGGCCTTTTTCTCGGCTTTGATCTGTTCTGCGCGTCGCAGCACTTCGGCAAAGTCGGTGGTTTTGGCGCTGGCACTGGGCGCGGTCTCTTTGAGGTTAGACGGGGTTTGCACCGGCGGTGCTGTAACCTTCGTTGTGCTGCCCGTAACTTGCGGCCGTTCACCAAAGACAACGGGTTCGAGAGCCTTACCGATGCGCGCAAAAATGCTGGTGACCCCTGACGATTCTGCTTCTGCCTGAACTGCCGCCTTGACCCGCTCAGGCACCGGCGCGGGACGTGAGTCATTTGCCGGGGGCATATTTACCCGCCGCGAAAGCTGCATTTCATCTTGCGCAAACAAATCTTTCATCAACTCTTCGGCGATCGTGGTATCGGCGTCGATGCCCTGCTCAGATACAGCCGCAGAAAACTGGCGGCTGTAATCGTGCATTGCAGCCGGCACCACCGGCACCAGTTGCTGCTTCGCGGGGCGTGACTGCTCTGCCGGTGCGACTGCTGCCCTGGCTGGCTCGGTGCCCGGGCGCTTCGCTTCTTTGCCCCTGGCAGATTTTGCAGGTGTCACTTTGGGGGTTTTCTTTTCGCCGCGCTCGATGGCCCTTTTCTTTTCAGGGGTTACCGGCAGAGCGGCTTTTTGCAGTACTGTCTTTTTGTTCAGCCTGCGCCCCACAGGTTGCGACTGCTGCACTGGTGGGATTTCCGGCTGTTCTGCAACCTGCGCCGTTGCGCCGCGTTCGGGCAGCGCCTCGCTGCGCTCGACGAGTGACTTAAAGCGCTGGATGCGGTTTTCCATCAGCGCCGCATACCCTTCCATCTCGCGGTAAAATTCCTGGATGTCAGAATGGATCCGTGTCTTATAGAACTCCTTCATTTGCAGATCAACCTGACGGGTAATCTTCAGTGAAAGCAGCACGTAGAGCAGCGCGGTCATGCAGACGAAAAGCAGTATCGCAAGACCAATTTCCATTAAGCCTATGCGTCGCTGACTTTTCGCTCTGTCAAGAATTATGTCACATGAGGCGTTGCTGAGGCGCGGGGAAACTGCCCAGCGCCCGGGCGCGCATCGCTGGGCACCCGAAGGTCAATCGCCGCGCTTAGAGCAGGCCCTTCATCAGGATCGCGGCGACCAGCGAAAGGATCGCGTAAAATTCGGGGAAAGCCGCGAGTATCATGGTCTTACCGAAAGCATCATGACCTCCCCCTATCGCCTGTATACCGCTCGAACACACATTCGCCTGCTGTATCGCAGAAATGAAACAGACCAGCCCCACAGCCAGACCTGCCCCAAATACCACGGCAGCATGGAACATGGTGATTCCGGTTTTGACATCACCGGAATAGAGTATGAACGCGACAAAGCCGTATAGGCCCTGTGTCGCTGGCAGACCAGAGAGCACGAGCGCATTGCCGAATGCCTCGGGCTTTTTCTTGATCATGCCAAGTACCGATGATCCGGCCATAGAAAGGCCGATGGCCGAACCTATGCCTGATAGCCCGACCATGAGCGCCAGACCTGTTGTTGCCACTATCGTTTCCATATTCTTCTCCTTATGTTGCCGATGACACTCGCCGAAACGGGCGGTACGGCCTGCCGCCCCCGCGAAAATTCATGTTCTTATAAAACTCCACAAATGTGAGGCGCAGCGGGTGCACGAAGGCGCCAAGCGCCCCGAGCGCAAAATTTAAGCCATGACCGATGACCAGCACGAGGATGGTAGCAACGAGCCAGGGCGAAGCAAAATCCGGCCCGGTTGGTGTGCGGGGCAGCAGCATGAAAGCAATCTGGTTAAACGCATTCCCCAACAGCCCCCCCGCAAGGGCAAGGGCAAAGAGCCTGATGTAAGAAAGAAAATCTCCCAGGAGGCCGGTCGAAAAACCGTAGAAATCCCACAGCGCGGCAAGCGGCCTGAGCCAGATTTTGCGGTCGGGGTTGGCGACGAAAAAGAACAGGACGAACGCGACGACAAGCATGAGCTGCGCTGCTATCGCCGGCACTGCTGTGAGGTAGCGGCCGACTTCGAGCGGGCCGATGACAAAAGCGGAGTTAAAGCCGAGACTCAGAAAATCTGCGTGCGCGCCGAGCATGAACGCACTCGTCGCCATCAGCAGCATCGCTGCCGCCTTGATGCCATAACGCCAGCCCAGCACGAGTGTCTCGTTGAGGGACTGCAGCACAAAGGCGATGAAGATCTGCGCACAGCCGACGAGCAGCGAAAGTGTCATGGCAGGAAAGACTGTCTTGCCCTGGACGGTGTAGGCAGCAAAAATCGCGGGATCTTTATCAGCGGCAATCAGGCCCTGCCCGTCACGCACGAACAGGTTTGCGCCAAAAAACGAGTTCATCAGTACGCCGCTGGCAATTGTCGCTGCAGACAAGATCAGGACAAGTAGACCAAGACCGCGCAGGCTGCGCCGACTGACGAGAAAGAAAGCAACAAGCAGTAACAACAAGCCGTAGCCAACGTCGCCCATACAGAAGCCGAAAAACAGCGTGAAGAAAGGGGCAAAAAGCGGTGTCGGGTCGAGTTCACGGTAATCGGGCAGCGAAAAGATCTGGGTAATCGGTTCAAAGAGCCGGCTCAGCCAGTTATTCCTGAGCCGCACAGGCACGGGCTCGTCAGCAGCCGGCGCAGTGATTTCATACGCCAGCGAATGCGCTTCGAGAAAACCTTTCACCACTGGGGCGCTGCTCTGCGGAAAATAGCCGGTGATGCGGTAAACCGTACCAGTCCTGTCTGCTTCGAGACTATGCTTCGCGGTCTCAAACAGTCGCCGCGTTTCGAGGTGCGCGGCGGAATTCTGCAGTCTGCCGACTCCGGCAGAGAGCGCACCGAGGCGGGCAAGCACCCCCGTCAGTTTTTTTTCCAGGAATTGCCGCTCTGCCTGCATTTCAGACAGGCTGCGACCCGGCACTGCATATTTCTGGAAGGGAATGACGGGCGCGTCTTCGTGAAAGGTAATGAGTGCAAAGCGTACGGTATTGCCGCCGCGCGCTATCACCTCGACACACTGCTGGCCAAAATCGTACCGATCAAAGAACTTTTCCGAGCCGGAGAACAGGTGAATGCGAACCCCCTTCTGCGCCAGCATCGCAATGCCTTCTACCGGAATCTCACCCCAGTGGCTGTAGCGGGTGTACTCGTCTGATAATTCGCGCACGGCGTTTTCGAGCTGTTCTTTCTCCCTGAGCAGAGTGCGCACCAGCTCGAGCTGGGCACCGGATTCGTGCGGCATCTCGATCTGCGGCAGGGCAGCCGCATCGGGCAGTGCGCTGCGCACTTTTTCAATCTGCACGAGGCTCTTCTTCAGCTCATTCACATCCTGCGCGGCACGCCGGATACGGGCCGATTCAGTCTGCACCAGGTCGAGATCGACGACACCGAGTTCCTGCAGGCCGCGCAGGATGCGCTTTTTCTCGGAATAAAAGAGCAGCAACGACAACCGGTGCATTCGCTCGATCATTACCCCACCGCCTGGCGTGCCCGCTCTTTGACGATTTTCTGCGCGGCACGTGAAATGTTTTCTTTGTCATCCAGGAAGCTGCGAATGCGCCGGATTGCATTGGTGTATTGCGGTATCTGCACTTTCTCGTAGAGGTTTACCTTTTGCGTGGCCTTTTTTCGTGCCTGCTGCAGCACCTCGGTATTCTTGCGCACGAGGTCTGCCTCGATGCGCAGGCGTACCATTTCTTTCAGTATCTCAGTGCCTTTCACAACCCAGCCGCGCTGGTGAAAGAGACCTGCTTTCAGTACGTGAAACCGGATCTCGCTGACGATGCTGACCGGTACGCCCGCGACACTGCGCTCCGAAAGGTGTATTTCGTCGATTCGCAGCAGCCCGGGGTATTCGGTCCATAGCTCGAGAAAATGCTCGTTGGCCCTGTAGAGCTCCGCTGCTTCGGCTTCAAGTTTTGCCTGCAGCGCCTGGCTTTTGATGACTTCAAGACGCAATGCTGTTTCTTTGGCCTTCAGAATCGGCAGGGCCCGCACGCGAATTGCCAGGTCACGGCGTAATTTCTGCAAGGCCGGTTTGTTCAGCTGGTACTTCATTTCGGCGCAGTTTTCCAGTACTTGTCGAGAATTGCCTGCTTTATACCCAGTTCACTCTTGTCAAAATAGGTCGCCATGAGGCGCCAACCGGTGTCGAGCATCTGCTCGACCGAAACATTTACATCGATTGCCAGAAGCTCCCGCGAGTAGTCGCGCGCAAAATCCAGCGCGCGTACAGCGTAACGCGAGAGATCAAAGCCGTTTTCCTGCTTGGTCTTGGCATTCGCGGCATCGGCAAAGAGACGGACAAGGGCATTCATCACCTGCGGGTGGTCTTCGCGCGTCTTTTTTCCGATGACGATCTGCTTGAGCCGCGACAACGAACGGAAAGGATCAACGATGATCTTGCCCACGGTTGTATCGCGGCGGAGGAAAAGCTGTCCCTCGGTAATATACCCCGTGTTGTCGGGTATCGCATGCGTGATATCGCCGTCGTTAAGAGTCGTCACCGCAATGATGGTAATTGACCCGCCGTCGGGAAACTGCGCTGCCTTTTCGTAGATGCGTGCAAGGTCGCTGTACAGAGATCCCGGCATTGAGTCTTTTGACGGAATCTGGTCCATCTTGTTAGAAACAATCGAAAGTGCATCAGCATAGAGTGTCATGTCAGAGAGCAGCACGAGCACTTTCTCTTTGCGTTCGACAGCAAAAAATTCAGCTGCCGTCAGACACATGTCTGGTACGAGCAGGCGTTCAACGGGAGGGTTATCCGTGGTGTTGATGAAAGCGGTAATGCGGCTTTCAACTCCAGCGTTGGCGAACACGTTGCGATAGTACAGGTAGTCGTCGTTTGTCAGCCCGATTCCGCCGAGGATAATGCGATCGGCATCGGCCCGCAATGCAACTGTTGCCATGACCTGGTTGTACGGTTGGTCGGGATCCGCAAAGAAGGGAATTTTCTGGCCCGCGACCAGTGAATTGTTCAGGTCAATGCCCGCGATACCGGTTGCAATCATCTGGAAAGGCTGCTGGCGCTTCACCGGATTCACCGTTGGCCCGCCGATTTCAACCGGTATGCCGGTCAGGGCAGGTCCTCCGTCGATCGGTTCGCCATACGAATTCAGGTAGCGGCCGGAAAGGTCGGGGCCAACCGTCAGCTGTGGAGGTACTCCCAAAAAATGCACCCGCGAATTTGTCGCCAGGCCATCGGTACCGGCGAAGACCTGCAATGTCACATCATTGCCGCTGATCTTCACAACCTGCGCCCGCCTGCCGTCGACGATCGCCATCTCTTCATTACCAACACCTTCTGCGCTCAGCGTGATCGTTGCCTTGGTGATGCGCGTGAGCCGGGTATAAACCTTTTTCATTTGCCTGCCCCTGCCGGCTTCTTGCTTTCGAGCAATGCCTTCAGCTCAGTTTCGTAACGGTTAAACGCCGCGTCGTGAAACGGTGAATAATTCATCTGCTTCATAGTGTTGATGAGCTTCTTGAAATAGACTCCGACATCCTCAAAATGAGAAAAAGTGAACTCCTGCTCGCAGATTTGCGCCACAAGGTTCAGCATGTATTTCTGCCTTTCCATCGGGGTATTCTGGTCGATGCTGTCGAAGGCATCCTGCTGCAGAATCGTGAAATCAATCAGCTCCCCTTTCCACAGGGTTATGTGGTAGCTGATCGGCACGCTGTCGTCGCCGAGAATAGAAATCTGGTCGCTTACCTCGACGCTGCGCCGCAGGTAGTCGCGCATGCGTTCGACAAGATCTGCCCACCCTGGCATCAGCTCGTGCGCCAGGTTTTCGCGGAATTCAGGATAATCCAGGTACTTTGAATAGGAATCGAGCGGGTCAATAGCTGGATAACGCTTTGAGTCAGCGCGTTTCTGTGCAAGGGCATAATAACAGCGAGCGGCCTTGCGTGTGCTCTCGGTTACGGGTTCGTTCATGTTGCCGCCAGCAGGGGACACGGTGCCAATGAAAGTTACGGAACCAGTTTTACCGTTGCGCAGCACCACGTAGCCCGCACGCGCATAGAAGGCTGAAATTACCGCAGAAAGGTCCATCGGAAATGCATCGGGGCCAGGCAGCTCTTCAAGCCGGTTTGACATTTCACGCAAGGCCTGTGCCCAACGCGAAGTTGAGTCGGCAAGAAGCAGTACCTTTAGACCCATCGCGCGGTAATACTCGGCTATGGTCATTCCCGTGTAGACCGAAGCCTCGCGCGCAGCGACCGGCATATTCGACGTATTGCAGACGATGGTCGTGCGCTCCATTAGCTTACGCCCTGTACGCGGGTCATCCAATTGAGGAAACTCTTTGAAGATTTCGACGACTTCGTTTGCACGTTCACCACAGGCCGTAATGATGATGAGATCGGCGTTCGCATTCTTGCTCATCGCGTGCTGCAATACCGTTTTTCCGCAGCCGAATGGTCCCGGAATGAAGCCACTGCCGCCCTCGGGCATCGGGTTGAGTGTGTCGACCGCACGAATGCCTGTCTCAAGAAGGCGAAATGGCCTGGGCTTTTCGCGGTAACAGGTAATGGCGCGCTTAACCGGCCATTTCTGCCGCATGGTGACTTTTATATTTTCGCCGGCAGGGTTCGTCAGGTAAGCAATCGTATCGTCGACGCGGTACTTGCCGGCGCTGACGACACTTTCAACCTTGTGGCTACCCTGCAGCGCAAACGGCACCATGATCTTGTGCGAGAGGAATCCTTCGGGTACTTCGCCCAGCCAGTCACCCGATTCGACCGATGCCCCGGCAGATACCAGCGGGGTAAAGTCGTAGAGCGCAGCAGTATCCAGCGGGTCAACCTGCTCTCCCCGGCTCAGGTAAAGGCCGGTGAGGCGATCGAGGTCATTCTGCAGGCCGTCGTATTTACGGGACAGGATGCCAGGGCCGAGGGATATTTCGAGCATATGCCCGGTAAATTCAACGCTGTCTCCGCTGCGGATTCCCCGGGTTGATTCAAAGACCTGCGCCTGTGCCACGTTGCCCGCAACGCGGATAACTTCTGCCATCAGCCTTACATTTCCCATTTCAATATAACAGATTTCGTTCTGGCCTACAGGACCATCGGCTTCAATGCTCACCAGGTTCGAGAGCACACCCGTAATTCTGCCCCGTGTCTGCGCTTTATTTTCCATATCAGTTCAACTCCGCTTTTGCAGGCCGGCCCGCCGTACGAATAATTTCCTGCACTGTCTCAGACAGCGCACGCGCACCTTTTTCGGGTGTCAGCTCATGCCACCGGTGCCTGAGCGTCAGATCGAGAAAATAACAGAGCACATAGTTGAGCGTGAAGATATTCTCACCGACCAGGGTTCTGCAATGTGCGAGCAGCAGATCGTCGAGCTGGTGCTCCAGCTCAACCAACTGGCCTTCTGACAGCAAGGCTACCAGCTGCGGAATATACTCGTACACACCCGAGAGCCCGAAATCTGCCTGCGTCGATAGGGCAAGCGCAGCAGGCAGGTCATAGTCACCGACGGTAATCCGGGCTACTTTGAATCCCTGCATGCGCGCGTTAAGCGCCAGCAGTATATTTTTCAGATCGCGCTTGAAGCGGAACATTGACGCGATAAATTCCTGCGGATAGCGCGTACCGGCCTCGTAGTACAGGTCGATCAGCCGGTTTTCCCGCTCGCGCACTGACCAGCTGGAATGACGTTCTTCCTGCAGGAATTCTGCCAGATAACCGGGAATCTCCGCTTCATCTTCATAGGCATCGATCAGCATATCGTCCAGGTCTTCGAACGAGAACACAGCAGGAGTATTGAACCTGTCTGCCATTTTGGGCAGAATGCCGTCCCGCTTGCGCATCAGCTTCAGCAGGTTCTTGTTGTCATTGCGGTGCAGCAAGAATCGAAAGGCCTGCAGTGATTCGGCATCAAGATTCGATTCAATAAGGTCACGGACTTCGTCAATTTCGTCTGCCGCGAGCGTTGCCACTTCTGGCAGCGCATTGACGAGAAAATGGAAATTGGTATCAGACATTCTTTTCCCTGAACAACGCAGCGATTGCCGGTTTCAGGTACGGCTCGAGGAATTCCATGAGCGAGGCCTCGCTGAACTCGAGCTCATAACCTGCATCCTTTTGCATGACAATAAAGCCTGACCGGGCGCTACCCGCAGCAATTTCGAGGCCTTTAAGGCTGCCACCCAGTTTTGAAGATAGTTCTGAGGTAATTCTCTCGCGCAGCACCTCGGGTACCACGAGCGAAAAGTTGCCGCCGGAGCTGGTCTTGAGCAATTGTGTGACTATTTCGCTGATGAAGGTTACGTCAGAAGCAGCTGCGGCAACCGGCTGGGCGATTGCCTTCGCGGAAATTAGCCTGCTGATATCGCTCTTCAGCTGGCTGAGCGCGCGTGAACTGAGCAACCGCAGGTCTGAATCCGCCGTCTTGAGAATTTTTTCGGCTTCAGCACGTGCCTGCCGCAGAATTTCCCCGGCTTCGCTGCGGGCTTTGCCAGTAATTTCTTCTGCCCGGGTTTCGGCTGCCGATACAATCTGCCGCGCCCGATCTTCGGCCTTGCTGATACCCTCCTGGTAGATCCGGTCGACCATACGTTCAAGGGTATTCTCCATGATTCGCGTTTCTGTATTGCAGAATCGTGGACAAGTAATTTTTGCCGGGTTGTCAGCAAGGGTAAAGGGAAAATCGTCTCAGGAGCGAGATGCCAGCCGCCGCCGGTAGTTGTCCGTGAATATCAGGACTGGCCGGCGCGTTTCAGGTATTTCATGAGCACAGCCTCATAGTCGGCTGTAGCCACCCAGTAATCGAGTTCGGCGGCGACCATGCGCAGCGCAACCTCTGCCGCAGCCTGTTCACGCAGGTTGACGATCAGCAGCGTCGAATCGCCAAGATCGAACCGGGACTTTTCGGCCTTTGCGAGACTTTCCGCAACGACGAGTTCTTCCTTTATTATTTCGAGCCGGCGCAGCGAGTTCTCCAGCGCAATCAGTGCATCGTTGGCTTCGATGACGATCTTGTCCTTCTGGTAACCATACTTCTGGCGCAGGATTTCGATCTTTTGCTCCGTGCCACCGATTTTTCCGTCCTGCTTCCGCGTCTGAAGCGGCACATTGAAGACAACACCAAATTCAGCTTCCCACGGATCGCGGCGCAACGCCCCCTGCGTCTGCGGCTCCTGCACCGAACGTGAACCGGCTACGATCAGATCGATTTGTGCACCCCGCTGGTTTTCGTGGAAGCGCAGTGCGTTCTGTTCGAGTTCAATTTCACTCTCGATGCGCTTGAGTTCCGGCCGGTGTTTGAGCGCGAATGCCTTATCCGCTTCAAAAATTTCTTTCGCGAGGGGTTTTTCAACGGGAAATTCAGGTGGCAGTTGGCCGGCGCCAGGCACGATCATCTTGCCATCGATCTCACGAAAATAGAGCGAAAGGTACAAAGCTGATTTCTGCAGCAGCCTGTCGGCAGCCGCAATCTGCTCTTTGCGGGCAAGTATCGCGCGCTCGTTCTCTTTCTCTTCGATCGCCGGAATGTCGCCCAGCTTTACACGCCGCTGCAGCTGGTCTTTGCGGAGCTCTGCTATTTTGAGCAGTTCCTGGACGATGCGCTTCCTTTTGCCCGCTGCTACCCAGTTCCAGTAACTGGCTGCAGCATCGCGGTAAACACCGAGGCGTTGCTCGTCCAGAACATTTCCTGCAATATCTTTGTTTATCTGGCTTTGCTTCAGCTCGAGGCGATCGCTGTCGATGCTGCGGTCGCGCCAAAGGGGAATGCGACCACCAAAACGTATCTCACCGCCCGGAGTCGTTCGCCGCGGCGTATAGTAATCGGGAAAATCGCCATTACTGACGCGGTAACCGGCAAAAAATGAAGTCCCCCACAGGGGCGTGGGCTTCACTATATTCATCTCGGCCCGGTTCGTGTCATAGTAACCGGTTGTGTTATTGACCGAGCCCCTGAGCGCGAGGTCAAAGGCCCCCTGCGCTGCCAGAATGTCAAATTCGGCTTTGCGTATTTCGCGCGTTGAGAGCAGTATGACAGGAAAGGTCTTTTCGATATTGCCGAGTACGTCTTCGAGCACAACCGTCTTCACGGGTGCTTCAGGTTTAGCCTGGGCCCCAATCCCTGACACGACAACAGCGAAGAGCAAAACCAGCAACAAGCGCCATTGCATCACTTCTTACTCCGCATGTCCTCGGGTATTTCCGGTGGAAAATCGTTGAACTTCCGCCACAGCTCGTAACCGATCGACACGCGGTTCAGGAAGACCCAGCCGCGCGCGCGAATACCCTGGCGCAGCATCGAGGTATCGGGCCAGGGTTCGTCGGGTTTTTCATCGGGTATTAGCAGTACACGAAATTTGCCGTGCCCGTCATCTGCATTGTCCACGAACTTCACGCGCGCCGGAAAAGTGCCGAACGCGCCTTCAGGCCAGCCGGAAATCTGCAGCGCGGGCCAGCCCTGGAACATGATACGCGCCTCCCGGCCATCGCGCACCAGGGTGATATCATTGCCTTCGAGCCAGAGTTCAACAGCCCGGCGGCCCGATTCAGGAATAAGAATGCACAGTCCTTTGCCTTCACGGACAAACTCTGCCTCGTGAGAAACCAGGAGTCGTGTGATAATTCCATCTTTGGGAGCGAGTACTTCCTGGGTTTTTTGCCGCGACAGCCGTTGCTCCACGCGGGGCAGGTCTTCATTGCTGCGCGCAAGCTCAGATCGTGCACTCTGCACTGTTGCCCGCGCATCGTTGATTGCCGCATCGGCATCGCGCGCAAGGCGACGGGCGTCTCGCTGCATCGCTTTCTTTTCTTCTTCAGCAGCCTTCAGGCCAGCAACAGCCCGTTGTTCTTCGGTGCGGGTACGTTTCAGTTCAAGCTCTGCCAGTTCAACATTGCGCTGAGAAGTCAACCCCTGCTCCATCAGCGATTTTTGCCGCTCGTAGTTGAGCTTCGCGGTTTCCAGCGCAGCCTCTGCCGCCGTAACAGCCTGCTGGGACTGCCTGACTCTTTCGCTCGCCATCGCGACCCGGTTTTCTGCCGCGCTGACGGCTTCGCTACGCGCAAGCTGCAACGAGGTAACGCGCGATTCAATCGACTCAACCCGGCTACGGGCTGCGCGCATCCGGTCAGTAAGGGCTGCACGCTCCTGCTCCAATCGTTCGGTCAACTGCGGGTCAAGGTCAGAAATGGTGACAAGCTTGTCGCCCTTTTTGACCAGCGAGCCTTCATGGACATGCCAGTGCACGATTCGCCCGGAAACCGGCGCTTCGATGGTCTGCTGCCTGTCTGTTGGAGAAAAAGCGACGACCCGGCCTTCACCGTAAGAGGTCTGCTGCCAGGGTAAGAACAGAATCGTCAGCAGAACCGCACCGGCAGCGAAAAATACCCAGCGGAAATTCATGCGCTGCCAATGCGGATGCAAAAAATCCGTGAAGGTGCGGCTGGCCTGTCCTTCATAGGCTTCAAGCTCCCGGTGAGTCTGCTCGGGGCCAAGCTGGTGCAATTTGACGAGCGAAACGCTGATGCGATAGAAATTCTCAAAATATTTCCCAAAGCGCGAAATCGTGTCGAGCATGCGCGAAACGATGATTTCGGCAGCAACCAGCTGCCCCAGGCTCATCTCTTTGCGCAGGACGAGAACTCCGCCGAGAATAAGGACAATGCCGTTGCCCAGAACGAAAAGCGCAGCAAGGCTGATGTGCTGCCTGAAGAGCACGCGGAACAGCACGCTGCGCTTCTCGAGGTAGTCACGCCCCAGACTCTCTGCATCTTCTTCGCTCGGTTTCTTGCGCCCGATGTTTCCCTGTAACCAGGCAAGCATCCTGTACTTGCTGTCGGACTCGGCAAAACTCGGCAGAAAGCCTCCTTTGAACAGGGTAAAGCCGATGAAATAACCGCCCGCCAGAATCAGCACCAGATTGTAGTAGATAAAGTACGGGTGATAGAGCGAGATGACAGCCATCCCGATCACGATGCCGATCAACGCCGTAGAACCGTCGGTCAACAGTGAGACGAGGTTTTTCTGCAGGGTGAAAACCTCCATGAAATAGTTCATCTTTTCGCGTTCGTCAGCTGTGGTCACCCTGGAGCTTTCGGCCGAGGCAATCACCACGCGCGCGTAGAGCCGGCGCTGGAGTATTTCAATGAACCAGAATTGCAGCAGCCGAATGACTGCACTGGCAATAAGGAAAACCAGCACAAGGATGGTCAGCACCACCACGGGCTGTACCAGCGTACCAAAAGAAACCGCATTGATAAGGTTGCCAACGGCAATGGGCACAATCAGGGCCAGCACCCCCTGCACTATACCGAACCCTATAATCCTGATGAATTCGCGCCGCTCCAGCTGGAGCAGCCGGCGCAACTCGAATATCAGTGTCTCCGCTTTGGCCGCCATAAGTTGTCCTTCAATATACTAAATCATGATCTATTCTTCACCTTTTCTTGTACTGTAAAGGATTATGGGCATCAACCACAGACGATTGCCTGCACGCGGTCGGCAACTAATGAAAAACCTTGAGTCTTTTTTTGCCAAATCTGAAAAAAGTGCAGCGCTTTTTTCCCGAAATTCATCAAGTAAAATATCCAGCCGCCGACATTAATGGTAAGACTGGGCAGTTCTTCTGCGCAAGCAGCGGGACGGCGAGACAGGAGGTCTCGCGCCAACGACGGTTTGTTCAACGCAAACTACAGTGGCCCGGGCAGAAAAGGTTTCACGGAGGAAACACAATGATTATCAATCACAACATGTCCGCCATCAATACGCACCGCGTATTGAAATTCCAGAACTGGTCTCTGGACAAAGACATGGAGAAGTTGTCGAGCGGTATGCGAATCAACCGCGGTGGTGACGATGCATCCGGTCTCGCGGTATCTGAAAAGATGCGTACACAGGTCCACGGCCTGCGCCGCGCTGAACAGAACACCGAAGACGGTATGAGCTTCATCCAGACGACTGAAGGATACCTGCAGGAAACTGCAGAGCTCGTTCAGCGTATCCGCGTTCTCGCAGTACAGGCTGCGAACGGTATCTATACCGACGAAGACCGCCAGCAGATCCAGGTAGAGATTTCTGAACTCATCGACGAGATCGATCGTATCGCATCTCAGGCCGAGTTCAACAAAATGAAACTGCTTACAGGTTCGTTTGCACGTCTCAACCCAACTGCTTCAATGTGGTTCCACATGGGCGCCAACATGCACCAGCGCGAGCGCGTGTTCATCGAAACGATGACATCTGCCGCACTGAAGCTGAGAAACCCGACAGTGTTGACATTCATCTCGATTTCAACACCGGGCAAGGCAAACTCTGTGATCGGTCTCTCGGACGAAGCGCTGCGCATTATCAGCAAGCAGCGTGCTGACCTCGGTGCGTACTTTAACCGCCTCGAGCATGCAGCAAAGGGCCTCATGAACGCTTACGAGAATATCCAGGCGTCAGAAAGCCGCATCCGCGACACCGATATGGCAGAAACCATGTCGAGCTACACACGTTACCAGATTCTTACACAAGCTGGTACCGCGATGCTCGCGCAGGCGAACCAACGCCCGCAGAGCGTACTGCAGCTGCTCCGCTAAACGGACTAAAGTACCCAACCGCGAGGTTGGGTACTTTTTTCATGCGACCCCTGGCCGCATGAAAAAAGTACATCGCCGTACGACTCTGAAGCCTGAACTGAAAAGTTCGGGCTTTTTTTATGCGCTGAAGGGCAATTTTGGACGTAACTTAAATATGGAAATCTACGTCGGTGATGAACGCCTGCAATTCGAGCTGACCGAGACCCTGCCCTTTTCCGCAGTAATGCAAAAGCTCCAGGCCTGGGCAGAGAGCCAGAACCTCTTCATCGTCGACTACCGCGTTGCAGCTAAACCCGGATTTGAAAGCAAAGAAGATCTCAATTCTGAAGAAATCGCCGTCATCAACCTTCAACTGGGCGACCAGCGTGAGCTTATTGAATCGAACCTGCGCGAGCTGATCGACTACACTGACCGTGCGGGCTTTCACCTGGCCGGTGTCATACAGGCGGGTAACGCCCTGGGTGCTCAGGAAGAACAGGATCTCACTACCGGTGGAGTTTTCCTCGCGGAGTCGCTGCAGACTCTGCAAACATATCTGCGCCCTGACAATCCTGATTCGCTTGCGCGTGCAGTCCAGGAGCTCAATAGCAATCCCGACCTGATTGAGAAAATTAACGCACTGGCACTCATCCAGAACCAGCTCAAGATCTGGCTGCGGCAGACTGAATTCTCGCGCGTCAGCCCTGAAGAGGCCGCCGAGCGCGTCGCACGGTTCCGCGCGCAGATTCCCGGTATCCAGGAAGAACTCGAAAAAATCGCGGCGCGCTTTACCCAGGGGCGCGAACAAGAGGCGCTGCAGCTGCTCGAGACGGTTTCACAGACCCTTGTCGATGCGGTGGTTCTCATGCGCATCGCCAAAGATAAGGGCTCAAGCGCCGGCGAAAAACTCGTCGACCTGCTGGGCCAGCTGACAGCAGCAATTGACTCACGCGACCTGGTGACCGCTGCAGACATTGTCGACTTCGACCTGCGCGACCTGCTCAAAGCATTGTAAAGGGCCCGGGTAGGAATTACCTGCTACACTTCTTCAGCCAGCTGCGCAATCTCAAAGCGATCGACACGTCCGGAAAAAAACAGCTCGCGCAGTTTTTGCATACTTTCTGTCATGTCAGAAACAAACAACTCGATGCGCGCTGCCGCTGCAGGCCGCAGCAAAGCCTTCGCTTCCAGTAGCTGCTGCAGTTCGCGCGCTGTTTCTTCAGCGCTGTCGATGAGATTAAATTGCGGGTAAAGGCGCTTGATGGCGCCCGCGATCAGCGGGTAGTGAGTGCAACCGAGAATGAGATATTCGGTACCCTGCCGGGCCAGCGGCGCAAGGTAATCACGCAGGATAAGCTCCGCCGCCTGGCTATCGGCATAACCTTCTTCGATCAGCGGAACAAGCAGCGGACAGGCCTGGCTGATGAGTGTCTGATGGCCATGGTGGCGCTGCAGTGATGCATCGTAGGCGTGGCTCGCAATGGTTCCTTTGGTTGCGATGAGACCCGCGACTGCTTGGTGCCGCGCACGCTGCGTGAGACTACGCACTGCGGGATCAATCACGCCGAGGACAGGAATGTCGGTCATTTCGCGAATCGCCTCGAGCGCATAAGAGGAGGCGGTATTGCAGGCAACGACGATCGCTTTGACGTCACGCAACAGAAGAAACCTGACTATCTCGCGGGCATACCGGACAATAGTTGTAGCGGATTTGTTTCCATAGGGGACTCGCGCCGTGTCACCAAAATAGACCAGATTCTCGTGTGGCAGCTGGCGATGAATTTCGCGCAGTACCGTCAGGCCACCGAGGCCTGAATCAAAGACTCCGATCGGCATGGAGGCCATAGGTTCACGCTGCACACGAGGTGCATCTTCGTGCGAACCGATAGGCATGGAAGCCTGGGGTTCACGCGGCACAGGATGTGCTCCCTACACGTGAACCTATGGGCATGGAGGCCTTACGAAACCTTGTCGAGGCCAAAGACCGCGTGCACAAGGCGCAGCGCATCTTTACCGCGGTCTTTCGCGATCACGCACGAAATTTTTATCTCGCTGGTGGAAATCATTTCGATGTTAATATTGTTGTCGGCAAGCGCCTTGAACATGCCGGCAGCAACGCCAGTGTGGGATTTCATGCCAACCCCTACCGCAGAAACGATCGCGATATTTTCGTCTGTTGAAATGGTGCCGGCCCCCCATTTTCCCGTCAGCGTCTCAACCGCTTTTTTCGCTTCGCCGATGGAGGCGACCGGCAGAGTGAATGATATGGTATTGAGCCGGTCTTTTCCGGTGGACTGCACAATCACGTCGATGTTGATCTTCTTGTCGGCGAGGACCTGGAAGATTTCAGCCGCAATGCCTGGCTTGTCGGGAATATCCGCCACGGTCATACGCGCATCGTCGGTTTTGAGTGTGACTCCGGTAACTGTGATCTTTTCCATAATTTCGTTCTCGCTGACTACCTTGGTTCCTTCGTTATAGTTAAAGCTGGATTTCACATGAATAACAACGCCGTATTTTTTTGCAAACTCGACCGAGCGGCTGTGCAGAACCCCTGCTCCCAGTGAGGCGAGTTCGAGCATCTCATCGTAGCTGATCTGCTTCAGTTTACGTGCACCTTCAACCTTATTGGGGTCGGTGGTATAAACGCCGTCGACATCCGTATAAATTTCGCACTCTTTCGCCTTGAGTGCGGCCGCCAGCGCTACCGCAGTGGTATCTGATCCACCACGGCCGAGTGTCGTGATGTTTTGGTCCTGGTCAATGCCCTGGAAACCGGCAACGATGCAGACGTGGCCCTGCTCAAGGTGTGAACTGAGTCGCTTGGTATCAATACTTTCGATACGGGCATTGGAAAAGTTACCGTCGGTGACAATGTTCACCTGGCCGCCGGTGAAGCTGCGTGCAGGTACCTGAACCTCATGCAGCGCCATCGCCAGCAGCGCAATAGAAACCTGCTCGCCCGTTGAGAGCAGCATGTCCATTTCGCGCTTCGGAGGATTTTTTGAGATCTTGCCCGCCAGGTCGATCAGCTCATCGGTCGTATGACCCATGGCCGAGACAACCACAACGAGCTGGTAACCTTTTTCGTAATAGCTCTTGATGCGATTCGCAACACGCTGTATACGCTCCGGGTCGCCAACGGATGTACCGCCGAATTTTTGTACAAGTATTTTGCTCATGGCCGCTGCAGTTCAGGGAAAAATCTGCGTCAAATCTGGCCGGCAAGACAGGGCGTCACGCAAAGGGCTAATCCGGGTTACCCCTGCTACCCATAGTGTATCTGAATCTGGTCTTTGGCTGCCCTGGCCCTGCGGCGGGCTTCGTCGATGCTATCCCCGCTTGCCAGCACAACGCCAAGCCGGCGCTCCCCGGCAATTTCAGGTTTTGAGAACAGGCGGAGCGAGACCTTTGGATCAGCCAGGGCCCCTTCAAGTCCGCTATAGCTGAGATTCTGCGAGTGCCCCTCGCCGAGGATTACGTAAGAAGCAGAGGGTGCGAGCAGCTGGATCTCGGGTAGCGGCAGACCCAGCAGCGCCCGCGCGTGCAACGCAAATTCTGAGTAAGTCTGCGAAATCATCGTCACCATGCCGGTGTCGTGTGGCCGCGGAGAAACTTCACTAAACCAGACGGTATCTCCCTTGATAAAGAGTTCGACCCCGAATATGCCATAACCTCCCAGCGCTGCTGTCACCCCTTCGGCGATGCGCTTCGATTCAGCCAGAGCCACGGGGCTCATGGGGTGCGGCTGCCACGACTCGTGGTAATCTCCGTGCACCTGCCGGTGGCCAATCGGTTCGCAGAATGTCGTGCCCCCCGAAGAACGAATGGTGAGAAGAGTTATCTCATAATCAAAATCGATAAAGCCCTCAGCGATCATCCGGCCCGACTTGCCCCGCCCGCCTTCGATAGCGTAGTGAAAAGCCGGCTCGATATCTGTTGCAGTCTTGACAACGCTCTGGCCCTTGCCCGAAGAACTCATGATCGGCTTGAGCACAAAGGGAAATCCGAGTTTGTCAGCCGCAGCTTTGAGTTCTTCAAGCGACTCGACAAAAAAATAGGGTGAGGTCCTGACCTTGAGCTCTTCGGCCGCAAGCCGGCGAATGCCTTCACGGTTCATGGTGAGTTGCGCGGCGCGTGCCGTCGGTACCACACGAACTCCGGCCGATTCAAACTCAACCAGCACTTCCGTTGCAATTGCCTCGATTTCGGGCACAATAAAATGTGGGTTTACTTCTTTAATGAGCGCTCGCAATTTCCCGGCATCCAGCATCGGTATTGTGTAAGCGCGGTGGGCGACCTGGTGCGCAGGCGCATTGTCGTAACGGTCGACGGCGATAACTTCGCAACCGAGGCGCATCAGCTCGATCACGACCTCACGGCCCAGTTCACCAGACCCGAGCAGCATCACGCGTGTAGCCCCGGATGTGAGCGGCGTTCCCATGATTATGTTATCCATAAACAAAACGAGCCGCATAGGCGGCTCGTTTTGTTTATGGATTCTTATTGCTGCGCGCCCGAATGGAGTCGGTCTGCGCGCTGCCCTCCGTGGCCGCGCAGACCTGGCGACATCCTGTCGCCTCAAACCATTGACCTTCAGATTCGTAGTCTGACACTCTATCCAGCTGTGACCTCGGCGATTCGCCTTCGAATCGCTGAGGTCTCCGTCTTCGGCGCTACGGGCGCCTGCAACGATGAGAAATTTGCGAGCTGAGGCGATACAAAGTCGCCGGGCACGCGTGCACACTAGGTGCATGCTTTGCGCGCCCGAATGGAGTCGAACCATTGACCTTCAGATTCGTAGTCTGACACTCTATCCAGCTGAGCTACGGGCGCTGCTTCAGCGATCGTAGCTCAGCTTACTGTGCTACGGGCGCTTGGGTGAGGGCTAATCATAGCCCCGAAACAGCGCGTCAACTGACTTCAAGGGCTCCAGACACTCACAATGTTCCAGTGCGGGGTGTTGGGAAAAAAATCGACGAGGTGCAGCTTTTCAGCCCGGAAGCCGGCCCGCAACAGACCTTTCGCATCACGCACAAACGCAGCCGTATTGTTCGACACCAGTACCAGCTCCCGGGGCATGGTCTGCCTGATCTGTTCTGGCATCTCTTTGGCCATACCAAATCGTGCAGGATCGCAGACGATGAAATCAGCCCGGCCCGGCCAGCCAAAATGTTCCGGATCTGCCATGACCTGGCTGGCATCGGCACAGAGGTATTGCGCATGGGAAACAGCATTCTGCTGCACGTTATGATGCGCGAGCGCAATGCCGACCGGGTTATCGTCACAACCAAAGATAGTTTCTGCCAACGGGTGCAGCGGCAGCGAGTAGTTACCGCTGCCGCTGTAGAGATCGAAAAAAACTCCCCCTGAATATTGCCTTAAGCGATCGGCAACCAGCTGGCGCACCACATCACTCTGCCGTCGGTTCACCTGCTGGAAGCACCCGGGGCGCGTATACATCGTCGCATCAGGCAAGCGCTGCCAGACAAAAGTGGGATTGTCTTCGGCATAAGCGATGACCACGCGGGGGCGCGACGGCAACGCGGCGAAACGTTGAAGAACCGCTCTCAGGGCTGCGTGGCGCTGCGGTGGACTGTAGAGCACCAGGAGCACACAACCATCTTCCACCAGGTTTGTCAGCTCAATGCCGAAGCCAAAATTCTCGTGCGGCCAATCCTTATCTCTGTCTGCAGCCATTTCGGCGATGACCCGGCGTATCGGCTCTTCCGCCACCGGGCAGTCATCCATTGTAACCAGCCGTCGCTCACCGCGGGCATAGAGGCCGAAGTTGAGCCTGCCCTGGAAAAAATTGGCGTGCAGGTGAACGCGGCTGCGAAAGCCCAGGTTTCCGCCATTTGCATGGACCTGCCGCTCAACACGCGCGATTTGCGGAATAATATCTACTGCGCGCGCGAAGAGCAGCTCTTTCCAGCGCAGCTGCTCTCCATAAGATGTTGCCGGCCACGCGCAGCCGCCGCACTCTCCGGCAAGCCTGCAGTCACCCTGCAAAGGAGTAATGCGCCGCGCATTCCACTGACCCGCGCGAGCCTGGTCAGAAAGTTCCACTTCGATCTGTTCGCCGGGAAAGCTAAACGGTGTATAGACGCGTCCATAGGTCGAATGTTGCCCCACTCCTGCACCCCAGGGATGCAGATCGTGGATGGTGAGCATGAGACGGTTGCCGGCCATTTGCCTGAATCCGGTTTTTGGGCCTTGCGGCTAATCAGCAGACGACGAAGCTCCCACTGCTCCGCATACGGCAAGCGCGTGAAACAGTTTATGCGGTCGCTTGGTAAGCCGGTTGTGGCTGGCAAAGACCGGCAGAGCGACCTTGAGAACAGGGGGATTGCGGAAGTGATGGATAATCTGGCTCATAACCGGAACGGCTCCGTCGAAATCCATCAACTGCTCAATCGGAAAATCTGCTGCAGCGTTCTGGTAGCGACTGAGATAGCTGCGAAATTGCTCGTACGGAGCCAGCAGGTAGCGATTGCTCACACTGTTGACCGCCTTCGTTGCCATGCGCTTCCAGAAACTGTTCAGCTTGCGGTAGCGCGCAATAAATTGTGCGTCGGGAAACGCGGCAAAGTCGGTCAGACTTCCCGTGATAAAAACATAGCGCAGCGACTCGGGTAGCTCTGCGCGGTTGAGCTCTTCCAGCGCCTCGCTGCCCGGTGCCAGTTCAATAAATGCTTCACTGGAAAAAAAACGATCCACCTCGGCTTCGGCCTCGGTAGTCACGCGAAACAACTTCATGAGTGCACGCCGCACGATCCCGGGATTATTCTCACTGCGGTTATCGGCGCGGCCCATTAGCCGGCCGAGGCGGCTGAGTAAACGCTGCGCATCCTTTTGCGTTGCTTCGCGCAGCAGCGCCAGCGGGCTGCCATAGTGAGGCGTGCCGAGCGTGATCAGGGCAAAAACATCCTGCGCGCCATAAAGCTGAACCAGTGCGCGCGCCGCCAGGCCACCCATGCTGTGCCCTGCCAGCACTACCTTATCACAGGCATTAAGTTCACGAATCTGTTGTATTCCCCGCGCGAGCTCTTCGGCTTGCTGGCGATAGGATAGGTTATAGTTGCTCGAGAAATTCCAGGTGTAAAAATCGCCCGGTTTGACCGGCAGCGGTTCTTTTGCGGGGCGCATACTGATCTCCCCCCCGTAACGCAGGTCGTAGTCATCGACAAAGGTACGCACGGTCTTGCGCCAGGTGCGGCTGCTCGAAAACAGGCCGTGGACGAGCAGCAGGGGATAACGCAGATTCTGTCCCGCAGAGCGCATTAGCATACCGGCAGACAAAGCAGCGGTGGCAGGGCAAAAAGCGTTTTCCATTGTGGTTTAGCCGGCAAATGCTTTCATGACACCTGGTGGTGTCGGGAAAAAAGACTTACGCCGTGTCTGCGTGCCCCAAACCGACAGGCAGTTTACAATATTTTAAGAGGAAATATGTCTGAAAAACACCACGACATCAACCACGAGTTCCCGGAACACCGCGACCTCATTATCAAACTAAAGACCTCCAACCATCACTTCCAGCACCTTGCAGATGAGTACAGCAAGGTTACGGGTGAAATTGAGGGCCTGGAACACAGGGGAAGCCCTGAATCCGATGCCTTTATGGAAGGGCTCAAAAAGAAGCGTCTGCAACTGAAAGATCAGCTTTTTGAAATTCTGCAGCAGAACAAGTAACTGAAATCTTGCCCCAGGGCATTGCAAAAGGAGCCGCCGGGCAACTCCGGAGGCTTTTTTTGTTTTCGCACTATGCAAATTGTTCGTGTTTACCGCATGGCTCAGTCCGCAACCGGCAATCCGTACCTGCTCGCAACTTCACTTGGAAAAAAGTATCTCATGGCCCTTTCGGGGCTGTTTCTGATCAGCTTTTTGCCTGTTCACCTGGCGGGCAACCTCCTGCTGCTCAAGCAGGACGGTGGCGCGGCTTTTGACGTCTATTCACAGTTTATGTCGACTTCACCGCTGATCCGGGTGCTCGAAGTAACTCTGGTTGCAGGCTTTCTGGTCCATATCATAGATGGCATTCTGCTCACCCTGAAGAACCGCGCTGCGCGCCCTGTCGGCTACAAGGGCGGTTCAGGCGGCAAACCACTGTCGCTCTTTTCCAAGTATATGAGCCTGACGGGCACCATCATCCTGATCTACCTGATTATCCACATCAACTCGTTTACCCTGAAGCACCGTGTTTACGAGCCGGGCAATGTGGCCTTCTACCACACAGTCAAAAGTGCCTTTGAAACGGGCTGGGGTGGTCTATACCCATGGTTCTATGTGCTGGCAATGTTCCTCATGGCGCTGCACCTGAACCACGGCTTCCAAAGTGCTTTCCAGTCGCTCGGGCTGAACCACAAGAAATACACTCCGCTGATCCAGAAAATCGGTCTACTCTACTCCATCGCGATTCCCCTCGGGTTTGCAGCAATTCCGGTGTATTTCCAGCTGCGCTACCTGAATATTCTATAAGGACAACTGCCATATGAAACTCGACGCAAAAATTCCGCAAGGGCCACTGGAAACCAAGTGGCGCGACTACAAAGCAAAGCTCAAGCTGGTGAACCCGGCCAATAAACGTAAACTCGACGTCATCGTCGTCGGCACGGGACTTGCCGGTTCGGCCGCCGCGGCTTCTCTGGGTGAGCTGGGCTACAATGTGCACTGCTTTTCGTTCCATGACAGTCCGCGCCGCGCGCACTCGATCGCCGCGCAGGGTGGTATCAACGCAGCAAAGAACTACCATAACGACGGTGACTCGGTCTACCGCCTTTTTTATGATACCGTGAAAGGCGGCGACTACCGCGCACGCGAAGGCAACGTCTATCGCCTCGCCGAACTGTCGGTCAACATCATCGACCAGGCCGTGGCGCAGGGTGTGCCGTTTGCGCGCGAATACGGCGGCATGCTCGATAACCGTTCGTTTGGCGGAGCCCAGGTTTCACGTACCTTTTACGCGAAGGGACAGACAGGCCAGCAGCTGCTGCTCGGCGCCTACAGCGCGCTCAACCGCCAGATCCACGAAGGTACAGTCAAAATGTACAACCGTCACGAGATGCTCGACCTCGTTGTGGTCAATGGCCATGCTAAAGGTATTATCACGCGCAACCTCGTCACCGGTGAAATCAAGCGCCACGCAGCGCATGCCGTCATTCTCGCGACCGGCGGTTACGGTAACGTCTACTTCCTTTCAACCAATGCGATGCTCTCGAATGTGACTGCCTCATGGCGTGCGCACAAGCGCGGTGCATACTTTGCGAACCCCTGCTACACGCAGATCCACCCCACATGCATACCGCAGAGCGGAGACTACCAGTCAAAACTGACCCTGATGAGCGAGTCGCTGCGTAACGACGGCCGCGTCTGGGTACCCAAAGATAAGGCCGTAGCAGAAAAACTGCAGCGCGGCGAGATCACGGCAAATGATATTGCCGAAGGTGACCGCGACTACTTTCTTGAGCGCCGTTACCCTTCTTTCGGAAATCTCGTTCCACGCGACGTTGCCTCGCGCGCAGCGAAAGAGCGCTGCGACCACGGCTTCGGCGTAAACGCAACGGGTCTCTCGGTCTTTCTCGATTTCAAGTCATCTATCGAACGGCTCGGAGAAAAGACGATCGCTGAACGTTACGGCAACCTGTTTGAGATGTACGAAAAGATCTCGGGCGAAAACCCTTACAAGATGCCGATGAAGATCTACCCCGCGGTTCACTACACTATGGGTGGTCTTTGGGTAGACTACAACCTCATGTCTACAATCCCCGGGCTCTACGTCGGTGGCGAAGCGAATTTCTCTGACCACGGTGCAAACCGCCTGGGAGCCTCGGCGCTCATGCAGGGTCTTGCCGACGGTTACTTTGTTCTCCCGGCCACCATCGGTGATTACCTGGCGGGTGTGGGCTTTGATCGTCCGTCAACTGCCGGTAAAGAATTCGACGAGGCAGAAGAAAACGTAAAAACACAAACTTCTTCGATGCTTGCGACCAAGGGCAAGAAGACCGTGGACGAACTGCACAGGCGCCTTGGCCACGTTATGTGGGAATACGTCGGCATGGCCCGTACCGAAGCAGGTTTGAAAAAAGCTATCGGTGAAATACAGCAGATTAAAGAAGATTTCAAGAAAGACGTCAATGTTCCTGGCAGTGCAGGCTCACTCAACGACTCGCTGGAAAAAGCGGGCCGCGTGAAAGACTTTATTGAACTGGGCGAGCTGATGGCACGCGATGCGCTGAACCGAAACGAATCCTGCGGCGGCCACTTTCGTGAAGAATACCAGACCGAAGACGGCGAAGCAAAACGCGATGACTCAAACTACGCATATGTGGCAGCGTGGGAATACAAGGGCGAAAACACGCCACAAGAGTTACACAAAGAAGACCTCAAGTTCGACGTGGTTCACCCGAGCCAGCGCAGTTACAAGTAGCAGCAATGCAGCGTGACCCGCAGGTCACGCTGCATTCCCCTTAAAATCCGTATTCGCCGAATCGGATATTCTTCACGCGGCCATTCTCAAACCGGACAAAAGTCATGAACTTGCCGGTGCCGAAATTGTAAGTGTATTCGTCCACATAAACCGACTGCTTCTGACATTCCCAGTAAGAAGATAAATGCGTATAGGAGCTCTGGCTCACAAACGTCGTGTCAGTGATAATGCGGCGTTCGTCGTGCTGATGCGCAGGTACCGATTGTTGCGGCGGCACGGACTGGTACGGCTGCTGCCCTGCGAGCACCGGCGGTTCTTTGTCGCGCTGACTTGGCTCCGTGCTGACGGCACTTCGTGATGTGTCCGTGTACGTGCCGGTCCGCCGGGTCTCCCTGGATGAACCGACAAGCACGTCTGAAAACCGTCGGTGTATTACCCGTTCATCGAGAAAGGCAACTTTATCCTGTGGCTCGCCACAATAGCGCAGCACCTCAAGACGCGACCTACCTACCCCGAGAAGTTTACCGTCGCAGCGAATCTGCTCATCGCTGTTGGCGCTGAGGGTCGCAAGCACGCAGGCGAAAAGGAGGAGGACTCGGGTTTTCATACGGGTACCGTGCAGACCCCGGTTTATGCCCGGACAATCCATTTTTTTCTGCCAGGATGCTGCATGCGCATCCGCGGAAAAATTTTCAGAGCAGCTGAAAAACGCGGCTTACGCCTTCAAACCGTGTTTTCCTGCCGAACCAGAACGATTTGGCCACACCGCGATAACGAATGCGGTATTCACCGGGTTCGGCATTTTTCGTATCCCACGCAATGGTGACCCTTGATTCTGCACCGCGTGTGCGCTGCCAATGAAAGGTTAGTTGCGGATCACGGTCTCCCAGTATCTGTGAAAATCCGGCACCGCTTTTCTTCTCTACCACAGCAAAATCGGACATCGTCAGCAGGTCGTTACGCGGATGAGCTCCGACGAATTCGACGGTGACCTTCGCGCCAGCGCGGTAGGTCGCCTCAGCATCAGCTAGGACTTCGCCAAACTCTTTTCCGCGCGGCGCAGCGTCATAGACCACACCGGGCTGCAGGGTCAGTTGTGTCAGCTTGTAATCTTTCGGATAGAGCCCCTGCGCGACTGCCGAACCGGAGGCGATCGCCTCGCCCAGCCGCCTGAATTCCTGCAGAAAACCATCGAGCGTATGCGGTCCGAAGTGAGTCGAGGCACCCTCGTACTCCTGCGCATTGTATTCTTCTGGCGTAGTCACATAAGAAGAGTACGCGTTCGAATGCGAGGCAACCACCGCATGTCTGACGCCGGCCTGCGACAGGGACTGCACGACAGTCTCCCTGACCCTGCGGCCAGCCATCGTCGTGATTTCCGTCGGCTGTGCAGCGAGCGCCAGCTGGCCGATACGCACCACCTGCACGGGAAGAACCTGCGGAGTCCAGGGATTGCCATCCCACGTTGCCAGTCCCGTTGGCACCAGGATTTTTTTGGGCGCCTGTCCCTTAATGTAATCTTCTGAGAGGGTTTTTGGCCAGACGGCGCCAAAGGCCGAATCGATGACAGAGGTCAGAGCCCTCTGGTGGCCTTGCAGAGAATCGACGGTTGCTCCGTCCTGAAATATTTTTACCTGCGATTCATTATCTTCAGTGCTGCCGGCAAGAAAGCTCGCGCCCATCGCGGCAGGCACGGTGTCGACGTCGAGGGCATCGATGTGCAGCCTGGAAAAATCAACGTAACGGTGGCGCGCGTCAACAGGCCCTTTAATGACCTCAGAAGCTGAACGGTAGAGTTCCACCGCCGCATCGTACTGCTTACGGGCGATAATTTCCATGTGTTCGTAGTCGTGTATGCCATCCGCAACGCCCCACAGATTCGGTGAAACGTCGCCGGCCGGCGCCAGGGCGAACGCTCCTACGAAGGTTTTCGGCTGTTTGATGTCTGTACCGTGGTCACGTTCGAACCAGTAGGCAGCGAGACCCTTGTGGTCGCCGCCGATGAGGCGATTAGCGGGGCCTATCGAAGTGGGATGCACACCCAGCCAGTTCACCATGCCGAGCGCCCTGCCATCGGACGCATCAAAGCGCAGCAATGTCATCTCGTTGTCCAAATCACTGGCATATTTGTCACGCTCTGCCTGCGGGTTCATGGCATAAGGGCGGGTAGCGCGGTTAAAGCCGTAGCCTTCTACCGGCCCACGGGCCATGCGTATCGTACCCGGTTCGAGGTTGCGGTGAGCGCGGCGAATCGACTGGTAAATGCCTTCAACGATCGCATCGAAGTTTTGCGGAATGAAACCCTTTGTCGTAACGTTATAGAGAAAATGGTGTGAATAGCCGCCGGGCCCGCTGTGTGTGTGCGTCGCGCTGAGCAGAATATTGCGGTCATCGTACCAGTCGCGTAATTCTGCGTCATTTTTCACTTTTTCGACCACGGCCTGCTTGACGGCCTGGTAGATCATGCAGAGATCTGCGGTCACATAGACAACGCGACGCTGCTCATCGCCCACGATAAATGCGCGCGACCAGAGGCGCATGTAAATTCCCTGCGTCGTCTGCGCGACTTCGGCGAAACCCATCATACCGACTTCGGCTGCAGGCCCGGTGACGTCGTAGATACCGCAACCGATGAGGTAGGTGCCGTTCTTGCTGTCGATTTCCATAAGCTAAGGATAAATAATACCGGCTTGACGGCGTGTCTTTTTTTTATATCACCTCAGCGGCGGCGCATGGCACCGGTGCTGTGAGCCACAAGGGCACATAGCACCGAAGACGGAGAGCCAGGCGATTCGGAACGAATCGCCCGACTCACAGTTGGTTAGAGGATGCTATGTGCCACAAGGGCACATAGCTCAGTTGGTTAGAGCGGCGGACTCATAATCCGTTGGTCCCAGGTTCAAGTCCTGGTGTGCCCAAATATTCTCCCTTTGTTTTCGCCCTGACTCACCACCCCACCCTTGCCCATGACTGACGACCTGAACCCGGCCCAGCCCGAAATTATCTACGTCTTCGATGGCTACTGCGGCTGGTGCTGGGGTATTTCAGACGTGATCGGCCGTCTCTCGCGCGAGTTCGGTGACAGGTTCCGCTTCAGCGCGCTCAGCGGGGGACTCATCACGGGCGAGCGTATCGGGCCGCTGGGGGATTTCAGTTCGTACATCGAACAGGCGATTCCGCGTGTTAGCCAGATGACCGGCGCACACTTTAGCGAAGCTTATGTCGCGCGCATTCGCGACCGCACTACCCAGCAGGATTCGCGCATACCCGCGGCAGTGTTTGCCGCAGTGCTCGCGTCAAAACCAGATACAGATACAATTCGCCTCGCGCACGATATCCTTACCCTCAACTTTACCGAGGGCCGCGATATATCGCGCTACGAGGAATACGCAGGGCTCATCGGGTCATATGGCCTCGATGCCGCTGCAACAATAGCAGCACTTGCTGAAAAATCGTATCTGCCGGCGGCAGAACAACAGTTTGCTTTTGCGCGCGACATCGGTGCAGAGGCTTTTCCGACCATTGTCTACGGTCGCGACGGGCAATTCTTTCCTCTCTGCCAGGGTTACCAGGGCTACGAAAATCTCGCCCACGCGCTGGACGTACTGCACAAAGAACCACCCGAGTTATGATAGAGCCGCTCACGCGCAACCAGGCCATCAGGGCTGCGCGCACTTTCTTCCATGAGCGCCGACTGCTCGAGGTACGCACGGCGAAATGCGTGTCGGCGGGTGCAATGGAACCGTATATCGATACCTTTGCGCTGCAGAGCAGCCTCACTGGTCATGCCGGGTACCTGGCGAGCTCCCCTGAATTTGCCATGAAGAAAATTATTGCGGCCGAACTGCGGCAGAACCCGGCTGCAGTGGGTATCTATGAAATAGCCCCGGTGTTTCGCGACGACCGCGCAGGTTCGCTGCACCTGCCTGAATTTACGATGATAGAGTGGTACGCACAAAACACCGGGCGGCATGAAATTTTGACCATGGCGGTGGAGCTCATAAGCTATGTCGCTGCTGCCGTGGGCAAAGCCATCACTCCCCCTCAATTGACGACTGTCGACCTGCGCGAGATTCTTGCCGAACGTGGTTTTTCACCGGCATTTGACCAACCTCAGCCCTATACCCAATCATACGCGACACACTTCGGCAGAGTACCCCAACACTACAATCAGCTCGACGGAGAGATCGCCTGCTTTAACCTGCTTTTTGACGAAGTCGTGCAGCCGGTCATTCGCGACATGCCCGGAATCGTCGCCGTAGAGGGTTTTCCTGACTGTCTTGCGGCACTCGCGCGCAGTGACGGACAGACTGCCGCCCGCACCGAACTTTTTGTCTCAGGCGTCGAATTGGCGAATGCGTACTCTGAAGAGTATGAAGCAGCCCTGATACGGCAGCGCTGGCAGGCTTACAACGAAATCCGCCGGCTGCGGGGTGTGGCCGAACATCCGATCGATGAACAATTGCTCGGGCTGGCAAATACCCTGCAGGGGGTCTGCGGCATCGCCGTGGGACTTGAACGCCTTTTGCTGATGCTACCCGACCTTGCGACCTAAGGCAAGTTCAGCAACTTCCTGCCGTAAGGATGGCTTTCATCCAGCTCCGTGAGCAAGAGGCCAGCTTCGCGCATTCCAGCCGCGTCCTGCCGGGCTTCATAGATGCGACCGAGCAGTACAAGGTAGCGTTCTACCTGCCAGTTGCGCAACGTCAGGCGATCGGCAAAATTCAGGGCTTTTTCGAGGTTTCCATTGCGAAAATACAGGAGCGCGCAGGAGTACATCAGGAAATCCCTTTCGGGCCGGATGCGGACCATACATTCTGCAATGAAGGCGGCATCGACGAGATTTTTATTGTGCAGATGTATGCGCAGCAGCTGCCGCCAGGCCTTCATGTTGTCGGCATCTTCCTGGAGCACGCGCCGCAGAATGCCGAGCCGGCCGGCATTGTCCTTCGCTAGGCTGAACTGGCGCCAGAGTTCGGCGATTAGCTGCTGGTCAGACCGTGATTGCCGGCCCGTATATTCAACGCGTAGAAAAGAAACGTCATCGACAATTTCGCCGGATTGTTTGAGTGCCATGTAGATGCGCGGCAGGTCACCTTCGCCCGATTTCACGAGTTGCAGGATGCGACTTTCGTCGTCGTTGATAATCGGCTGGCCATCGCCATCGTAACCGACGATGATGTCATCGCGGCCGTCAGAGCCCAGAATAATGACATCGCCCGGGCGCAGGTGCAGCGTATCAACCCATAACCGGCCCTTCACCGCATTGTTGCCGAGTTTTCTCAGGCCCTCGTGATTGGAGATAAACTGCACATCGCGGCCACGCACCAGAATTCCGTGCGGGTGTTCTGCATTGACCATGACCGCGTAACCCGAATTGTCGTGTATCAGCAGGCAGGCCATAGAAGCCATCATGCTCCCGTTAAAGCTGGAAAAGAGGCGGTGCAGTTCAAGAAATGAATTTTTCAGCCACCGTTCAGGCGAAAGGTTACGCAACCCTTCGGTGATAGCGGTGCGCTCAATCAGCGATCGCAGTGCCGAGCCCAGCACGAGCACACCTCCTGCTCCCTGCAATGACTTGCCCATGGCGTCTGCATTCAGCACTAACGTATATTTTTCGCCCTGCAGGCGCAACGCGTAGCCGGCATTCATGTCGCCACCGATCTCTTTGTTGTGGCCCATGAACTCGAAAACTTTAAACTGTTTCACGAGCGAATCGATGACCACGGTTTCGCTTTCAGGCCGTATTTCCGTCAGGGATTCAATCAGGTTTGAGGTCAGATAATAATCGCCGTCCTGCCGTGATTTAAGCTGCTTCAGTTCATTGTAGGCTTCTGAAAGCGTGCGGGTCTTTTCATCGACCAGCTCGGTCAGGTAGTTCCTGATGGTGTTTATTTCATACGTAGCTGCATCGAAATTGACTGCCAGTTCGACCATCTCGCGGTCGTTAGAGAGCATGGGCAGATGGCCGCGCCCACCCATCGCAACGCTGTACGTCGCAGCATTCAGCTGCTTCAGCGAATAGCTCCAGGTAAAGAAATAGACAAACGCCAGCGAGCCACAAATAATGAAAGTAATCGCAGCAAACTGGATGGCTTCTTCTACAACATGGTTGTTGCGGCTCTGCAAAAAGGCTACCAATGCAAAAGTCGCCACTGCCCCGACGAAAAACAGGTAGAGCAACCGGTAAAACCCTGCGCCTCCCGAAACCAGGTCGTTCGAAGATTCGCCATAAGCCGCGAGGTGCTGCTTTACCTGCATCCGCAGAAATGCGAGTGCGAAATCGGTGATAGAATAGACCAGGCCCACGAGAATAACGTAGAGAAACAGGTCAACCGTCAGAAAGAGGCCCAGGTGCGCCCAACCAGACACAAGGGAGCTCTGCCAGTAGAACAGGGCCTCCTGCAGGGTATAGGCGCCGACCGCAAGCCAGGTGAATGCCGCAGGAGCCCTGACCAGGTCGCGCAGCAACTGCCGCAGCTCATCTGCCGGCGCATCGCCACCCAGTGAATAGACCGATTTCGAAAGGCGACGGATTACCGGCAGCACCGAGGGTAGTCCCAGGCGTGCTAAACCGCCGCCAAAAATGACGAAGACGGCGGCGCTCACCGCATAGACCGGCCAGCAGCTCGCCAGCTCAGTCCCGTAAAGCTGGTCCATAGGCTGCGCCTGCCAGCCTGAAAGAAACAGGTAGCCGTAGTAATTGAGTACGGGGACAACAGGCAGTGTAACGAGCACAAGAAAGGCACCCGGCGATAACAGGCGCAGAACGCGTGCGTAGAGGCTCAGCAGTCGACGGGGTACGTACGCTTCGGCGAGACCATGGATCGGCGCGGCGGGCATGAGGCTCCGGTCTTTCGTGCCCGGTAAGGTACCCCCAACGACAAGCGTTTTTGTGTATGATAAAGCGCAGTGACTTGCTTCAGCGAGTCACTGCGGCAGATTTCACGCAAATTTTTCGGCGATTTCCAGATTGGTCTCCATGATGGCGACCAGATCATAGTCCTTGGGTGTGAAGATGTGCTGAGCCCCCATCTGCTTGAGCCGCGCAAAGTCTGACTCGGGAATAATACCACCCACAACCAGGGGTATTTCTTTGTCGGCTTTGTGCTGTGCGAGGGTTTTCATCAATGCTTCGACCAGCTCCATGTGCGAACCCGACAAGATAGACATGGAAACGAGGTCTGCATTTTCTTCGACTGCAGCCCGGCCGATTTCTTCCGGTGTCAGGCGAATACCCGAGTAGATGACATCAAAGCCGACGTGGCGCGCTGCCACAGCAATCATCTCGGCGCCGTTTGAATGACCGTCGAGTCCGGGTTTGCCGATCACAAAGCGCGGGCGATGACCGTGTTTTTCCTTGAAGGCTTCAATTTTCTTGCGCACGTTCGCCACGCGGTCTTCAGAGAGTGAAAGCTTTTGTCCTTCGACGCCGGTCAGCGGCCGGTATTCGCCGAAAACTTTGCGGAGCGTATTCGCCCACTCGCCAGTCGTGACCATTGCCTTCGCGCAGCGAATCGATGCAGGCATCAGGTTGACATTGCCGCGCGCGTCGTCTTCGAGCTGCTTCAGCGCAGCTTCGGCTTCCGCAGCATTGCGGGTGTCGCGCACCTTCTTCAGGTTATCCAGTGTCTCGTCCGCGGCGGAGTGATCTACCTTAAAAATACCTGAATCGGCACCGCCCAGGAGCGGCGACGGCAGACCGTCTGCATAGATATTGCGACCGACAACCTTGAGCTCCCCGGTCATGATGCGGCTCATGCGGTCGGCCTGGCTCTTGACCAGCTGTGATTTCATGTAACCCGACTTGATCGCCTCGACGGCCCCGCCCTGCGCCAGCACCTTGTCGATCTCGGCCTTCGCCTCGGTGATCAGCGAGTGAACTTTGGACTGGATAACGGGCGAACCGTCAAACAGATCGGGGTATTCGAGCAGGTCGGTTTCGTAAGCGAGAATCTGCTGCAGGCGCAGCGACCATTGCTGGTCCCACGGCCGCGGCAACGACAGCGCTTCGTTCCAGGCGGGCAGCTGCAGCGCGCGGCAACGTGCCTTCTGCGACATGGTCACGCCGAGCGCCTCGATCAGGATACGCCACGCATTGTTCTCGGGCTGCTCTTCGGTAAGGCCGAGCGAGTTTACCTGCACGCCGTAGCGAAAGCGACGGAACTTCTCGGTTTTTACCCCGTACCGCTCTTTGGTGATTTCATCCCACATTTCACCGAATGCCCGCATCTTGCACATTTCTTCAACGAAGCGCATGCCCGAGTTGACAAAGAATGAAATGCGCCCGACGGCCTGCTCAAACTCTGCCTCACTGAAGCAGTTACGCGCTTTGATGGCATCGAGAATGCCAATCGCAGTCACCAGCGCAAAGGAGAGCTCCTGCACCGGTGTTGCCCCGGCTTCCTGCAGGTGGTAGGAGCAGATGTTGGAGGGATTCCACTTTGGTATGGCGCGGACGCAGTACTCGTACATGTCGACGATCAGCCTGATCGACGATTCGGGTGGAAAGATATAGGTTCCCCGGGCCAGATATTCTTTGATGATGTCGTTCTGGGTAGTACCCTGCAGCAGCGCAGGGTTGACGCCGCGTTCTTCTGCGAGCGCAATGTAGAGCGAGAGCAGCCACATCGCCGTGCCGTTGATGGTCATCGAGGTGTTCATTTTCTCGATCGGAATCTGGTCGAACAGGATGCGGAAATCGGCCAGCGAATTAATGGGAACTCCCACTTTGCCGACCTCGGGACGCGCCATAGCGTGGTCTGAATCGTAACCACACTGCGTCGCAAGGTCAAAGGCAATCGAAAGCCCTGTCTGGCCTCGGGCAAGACCCGTGCGGTATAGCTCGTTTGTGGCCCGCGCATTCGAGTGACCACCGTAGGTGCGGAAAATCCACGGTTCTTCGCGTACCGGGTTACCTTCTTTATTGTAGATTTTGTGCGCTGCGCGTTCCATACTTCGGAGGAAATGGAGGAGGAAATGTCACGTCAAACGAAGCACGAGTCGCAGGTATCCACATTACGGCGATGCTGACAGCTGCATTTTGAGAAAACGCATCATGTTGATGTAGGCGCGGCGGCCTTCGTCGGTGCGGCGGAAAAAGTGCGGTATGCCGTGCGGCAACCAGTCATAATAATTGACCTCGAGATACGGGCCCACCTGCTCTTTGAGCTGGTCAACGCGGCTTTTCGGGCACATCGGATCTATCTGCACAAAGTGCCCCTGAACGTGCTTACAGATTGCCCGCGCGCTATCGGCCGGCATGCCGCTGCCTGTCATACCGAGGCTGTGGTGGAAGACCACCGGTGCCTTGACATCGTCGCGCAGTGCCGCGTGCAGCGCAAAACCGCCCGTCAGGCACTGGCCAATCAGGCCAATGCGCGCCGCATCGACACCCGGCATGGTCTTAACCTGGTCGATGATTTCAAAAACTTCACGCACACCCGGATTATTGGCCTCGTTGGTAACAAAAGCCATGTTGAAGAACATGCGCAGGCAATACCGCGCAGTACCTTCTTCACTAAAGAGATCAGGGACAAAAACATGAAAGCCGTCGAGTGCCATAAGCCGCGCTGACTCAAGCTGCACATCCCCCACTCCGGTCAGATCGGGTAAAAAAACCACGGCGGGCAGGTTTCCGTCACTGCCACGAAATATATGGACATTGATATCGCGGTTGCTCAGGCTGAATTTGCGGACTTCTTTCATTGAGGTCCAATGTCAAGGCAACGACAGCGCGTCGATCTTTAGGGAATGTCTGAAAAAGTTGCGAACCGCGCTGAACAGGCGCGGACGTTGCGCGAGAACAGGCCATTTATGGCCGTTTCGCGAGCGATTTCGGCACGAAATCGCGGCGTTATTGCGCAACGGGCGACTTTTTCAGACATTCCTTAGCGAAACTTACGGCAACATGCCCGGCAAAGCCCAGCCGATTTCATGGGGTATTGCGGGTGCACGTTCGATATTGTGTTCAATCATCTCGTGAAACACTGTACCCATGATAAAACCGTCGGCCATACGCACGGCCTCTGTCGCATGCGACTTGTCGCGAATGCCGAAGCCAACAACCACCGGCACCTTGGTCGCCTTGCGCAGGCCCTTGATCAGCGGTTTGAGCGGCTTGAGCGTAAAATTTTTCTGCCCTGTAACTCCCTTGTAAGAAACAAGGTAAATAAAACCGTTGGCCTCACGCGCAACTTCCTGCACGCGTTTCAGGCTGGTCGTGGGAGTGATGAAGTCGATCCACGCGACGCGTCCCAGGATATCTGCGAGCCCTTCTTTTTCGATGATGTGCTTTTTTTCGTCAAACGGGATATCGGGAATAATGACTCCCTGGACATTACATTCATAGAGTTTCTCGAGCAGGTTCCTGAAGCCTGCCTGGTAGAAGATGTTGGCGTAGCTCATGATCGTGAACGGAAACGCCGGATATTTCTTATGCAGCTTCTGCAGCATTGCGAGAACATCCGCCACATGGAACTCATGTTTCAGCGAACGCTTGAACGCACGCTCGAGCGCAGGCCCATCCGCCACGGGGTCGGTAAACGGCAGGCCAATCTCGACAGTCGCCGCGCCGCCTTCGATCATCTTGGAAATAATTTCGAATGTGATCTTGCTGTCCGGATCGCCATACGCAATGTAAGGAATAAACAGGTACCCCTTTTGCTTCTTGCGCTCGGTCATCAGGCGCGTGAACGGATGCATAGTGTATTCAGGGCCGAAGCCAAGCGGCGGCAAGCAAAAAAAGTGGCACTCGCACTTTCGTGGTGCAGCGCACTATTTTTCTACAGCCAGGTAGGCATCGAAAACCCAGCCAGAGGCCATCTGTGTATCCAGTGCGTACACCCAACGGCTGCGCTTGCCCGAAACCAGTACCGCCGGCCCCGAATGCCTCAGCAGCAGTCTTTCGCCGTTTTCCAGGCGCCGCAGGACTTCGGAATCTGTCGTCGGCCCCGAGCGCAGCTGCAGCTTTTCGGCTGATACCAGGCGTAGCTGCCGCGGAAAAAGTTCCGCGAGTACCGCAAAATCTGCATTGCCACCCGAGAGGTCTGCACCTGACTCAAGAATACTGCGTACCAGCGCCAGGGTTTCATTGCTTGCTGGTTTTTCGGTCTGCACTGCAGCAGAGAGTATTTCCGCCAACCGTTTGCGGTTATCGGGAATCTGTATCAGGCGCTGCAGGGTCTCGCGGCGAAAGATCGGCCGGTCGTCGAGAGCACGCAGGTTTGAGAGTAACGACTCAAGGTTTGCCTGCGCATTCGTACTGAATTCCGCAGCAATATAGTAGCTCATGAGCAGCGGGCTTGCTTCGCCAGCCCCTAGCCGCTTCTGCGTGAAGTTCTTCAGTTCTGTGAGCCGTCGCTCCGCGAAAAGGCGTTCAGCTTTCTCAGTGGGAGTTTCCCCGAACCGGTAACAGACAAAGAGGGCGCTGCCTGCCACCAGGACCAATACCAGGCTGAGCCGTAGCAGGCGACTGCCGAGGCTCTGCCGTGGCGGTGGTATGACGACCGGCATCTAGCCGTGGCCTACCCGACCTTGGCGCCGTTCTTGGTTTCTTCGCCTTTTTCGCCAGTCTTGCTGAACTTGCTGATCGACTTTTGTATCGATTCGATTTGCCCCAGGAGGGTATCGAGCTTGCGTGCCCGTTCATTGGGGTCGAGCACCGATACCATGTTATCCTGAATTGACTGTGAGATGTTGGAAACCAGGCCCGAGATGCTCTGCAGCACACGGTCGGCTTCCTGCTGGCCTTTGTCAGCAAGACCCTTGAGGAAAGCACGCTGCTCCTGCTCGTGCGCCTCTGAAGGGTTCATCAGCATTTCAAGCAGTGTCTTGCGCTCTTCTGAAGTACTCTGCGTCATACCCACGCCGGCAAGGACGAGTTTTTTCAGAACTTCGAGAACTCCCCCTTTGCTTTCGCGGATTAGCAGCTTGAGCATCTGGTTTTGCAGCACGGGGTTGGCCACGTGATCGTTTTCGTTCAGTTTCAGAAAGGTCTGGCCCAGTACTTTACGGGTGATGTCTTCGCCATTGGTATTGTCTATCACCTTGATGTCGATGCCATCCCGGACATACTGCGCCACCTCGTCGAGGGTAATGGTCCTTGAAGTTTCGGGGTCATAGAGCCGGCGGTTTGCGTAGCGTTTAATGAGTTTCATGTAGTCCCTTGGTGCAGCGCGGCCGATAATTGCCCCAAAACTGCGATTTTCTGGTGCAATGCACGATTTTTGAGACGCTGCGTCAAGGCATAAGCAGCGAGGGGATTTTCTCGCCTGCAGAGACCGGCTGAGGGCCGCTCTATGCCATTCGGTTTGACGCTATGTCTGAAAAACCTAGTCTGGACAATGCACGGCAAAAAGACCAACAAGGCCGCGAAGAAGCGTTTTCGCGTTACCGCTACTGGTAAAATCAAGCGTACCAAAGCGGGAAAAAACCACATCCTGACAAAAAAGACAGCAAAGCGCAAGAACGACCTCGCAAAGGCCGGTTACGTGCACGAAGCTGACATGGGGCGCGTTGAGCGCCTGCTCGGCATTAAGTAAGGGAACACCATGCGCTCGACAAACGGAACCATACACAAGAACCGCAGAAAAAAGATCCTGAAACGGACGAAAGGCTTTCGCGCCGGCCGCCGTCGCCTGTACCGCACAGCGAAAGATGCTGCGCTTAAGGCAGACATGTGGGCGTTTCGCGACCGTAAACAGAGGAAACGCCACTTCCGCGCGCTCTGGATCTCACGTATTAATGCTGCCTGCCGCGAAGAAGGCATTAGCTACAGCAGGTTCATTGCTGGTGTGCTCAAGGCGAAAGTGGGTCTCAACCGCAAAAGCCTCAGCGAACTCGCGCTGAATGATCCAGCAGCTTTCAAAGAAGTCGTACGCGTCGCAAAAGCGGCGTAACGGCTTTTCCCAAGCGGCCCGCCAGGGCCGCCCGTAATTTTCTTTTTCGTAAATTTCCTCCTTACAAGACGATTTGACTGGAGTTTGAGGGTGATAGAGAGCACCTTCAAGCTCCAGTCTTTTTTCAGCCGCTGCTTCGTTGCTTATCCAGGATTTTTGGCAGGTTCAGTTACCTGCCCGGCCTTTGCCCTGCGGAGTGTCTCACTCTTTCAGCAGGTGCGCTTTAATCTCGGGTAGCATCGTGGACATACGTTCGTCCAGTGCCTGCGGTGAAAACTCGGGGTTACGCACAATGCTGCGCACCTGTATCTTGAACATTTCGCCGAATGCTTCGGCAAGCGTCATATTGAGGCTCTGCAGGTATTCGGGGCGCATCAGTTCGCGCGAGAACACCACCACCATGTGCGCGAGTATGGCCGGGTTCACGTCGTGCACGTAGCCGCGTTCAATACCTTCGACGAAAAACTGGTGCAGTTCTTTTTCCCAAACAGCATAGGTCTCGCGCACTTTCTCCCACAGGTGTGGCAGGTTGGTGCGCAGGTCTGCAAGCAGCAGAAAGCCAATCCCGTTGATCTGCTGCAGAATGGCACCAAAGGTCGTCAGCAGGCGCTCTTCGTAGCGCAGGTTCTGGTCGTGCAAAAAATACCGGGACGACAGGATCTGGTCAACCACGTACTCAATAAACAGCTCAAACAGTTCGTCGCGCGAGCGAAAGTGCCGGTAGAAGGTGGCCTTGCTGATCTCGAGAAACTGGACAATATCGTCCATACTGTGGACACTCATGCCTTTCTCGATAAAGAAAGGCATCAGCCGCGCCAGGTATTCGCTACGAACTTTCGGGTCGAGGTCGCGCTCTTTGTCGAGTGTCTTGCGTCCCATTAATGCCTGACCTGCAGACCGTCTGCGAGCGCCCGGCGGTAGACAAGATAGGCAGGCACCATGGCAACAAGCACACTCATGACGATCAGTATGGCAACAAAAATTAATTCCTGCCCGGTGAGCGGAAAAACCCCGAGCGAAACCGAAAAATAGCGCAGCAACGCCGAATGCAGCGCGGTCGTCACGAGCGCCAGCAGGCCGTACCCCACCAGAATTCCTGCAGTCGCGAGCAAAACGCTTTCGGCAACCAGCAGCGCGGCAATACTGCCCGGATGCGCACCCAGCGCCCGCAGAATCGCCATTTCCCGGTAGCGTTCCGCAAGCGATGCATAGAGCGCGATAAAGAGCCCGCAGAGTGCAGTGAGCATAACCAGGTACGAAACCAGCTTCAGGATGTTTTCGGCATAGCCCATCATGTTCCAGATTTCGCTCAAAACCACGCCAGGCAGAATCGCCGTCAGGGGTTCAGCGGTATCTTCGTTGATTGCCCGCATCAGCGGCAGTATGTCGACCGGCTGTTTCACGCCGATCATGAAGCTCGTGATCTTTTCTATCGGCACGACAGCGCCAGCTTTCCGGTCATGCCCTTCGGCTTCACCTGCCGCATGCTCGTCGTGCATCAGCTCTGCACTTTCGAGCGAAATATAGATACCTTTATCAAACGGGGTGCCGGTTGGTTCGAAAATACCTTCTACCTTGAACGGGTTTTCCTCGTGATCATGGATTCCCTGCACGTCGCTGATGCCATGCGTCAGCACCAGGGGAGCTCCCACTTTATACCCAAGCTCGCGCGCGGCCGTACTGCCGAGTACAGCTTTGAAGCGCCCCAGTGAATAGCTGCCGTCGGCTAATTTTAGCTGCTGCGCATTGCGGTAGCGGTAGTACTTCATGAGGTTTGGACTGGTACCCACAACACGAAAGCCACGGTGGCTGTCGCCAATCGAGAGTGGCAAGGCCCAGGCAACCGCCGGATGCTTGCGGTACTTTTGGTAGCTCGCGTAAGACACGTTACTTGTGGGCGACCCGAGATGAAAGAGCGAGAACAGCAACAGCGGTATCTGCCCTGAACGCGCGCCGGCGACAATGTGTGTGCCGCTGACCGTGTGCGTAAAGCTCGCGCGTGCCCCGTCGCGCAGTTTCTCGACCGAAGAGAAGAGAAACACGCTGAGGGCAACAGAGAGCGCCGTCAGAAAAACGATCACGCGCCGGTTGATGAGCGAGGCAAAAATCAGGCGGATCATGCACTCTTCCTTGTTCGGGCAGTATTTTTTTGCACTGCCTTGTTCATTTCTGCAAGGTCAATCACCTGGTCAAAGCGCTTGCGGTATCGCAGATCATGCGAGACAACCACGATCGTGCGGTTGTTTGCTGCAGCTTCACGAAAGAGCAGCTCGAGAAACAACTTCGCATTGGTGTCGTCGAGCGCCGATGTGGGTTCGTCGGCCAGGATAAGTTCTGCATTGAGTGCAAGGGCCCGCGCGGCCGCAGCTCGCTGCTGCTGGCCATGGCTAAGTTCGCTCGCGCGCTGCTGCGCCACGTGTGCGATCTGCAGGTGGTCGAGAATTGCCGAGATACGCTCAGGTGGGGTTCTCTGACCGGCGACGCTGAGCGCCAGCTGGATGTTCTCCGTAACGGTCAGGTATGGTATAAGGTTAAACTGCTGGAAGATGACGGCGATGTGCTGCGCGCGAAACCGATCGCGAGCAGCGGGCGACAGCGCCGACAGGTCTTGTGCCAGTACGTGCAGGCTCCCTGTATAGCCGGCAAGCACACCTGAGACGAGGTTCATCAGGGTACTTTTGCCACAGCCACTGTCGCCGCAAATGAGAGTATGACTGCCTGCAGGAATGCGCAACCGCGCAATCTCGAGAATGGGTTTCACACCATAGGCGAATGCCAGGTTTTCTGCTTCGATAACCGCGCGTTTCATTTTCCCGTATATGGTTTTACTGATTCACCGGCAACCTGGAACGAAACCACACCGAACTGCGACCTGATCGATTTGACCTTCAGGTCACCGGTCAGCATGACGGGCATTCCCCAGGCAACAGGAGCTTTTTTTTTGCCCTTCATGACGACGAAGATCATCTGGTTGGCCGGTGGCGGGGGAACATGGATGCACGCCTGGGGGTCTGGCACCAGGAGAAAACGTCCTACCGACTCGTATTCCATATCGTCGAGCGGTACCATAAAGCCTGGTATCTTGATCGGCTTGCCGTTGAGTTTGGCGAGCATGTCTGACATCTTGCCGGTCTTGAGGTTAAAGCCGCGCAGGGTCTTCCAGCTGATCTCGGTAATGTCACCGGCCCCGGGTGCGGTGTTGCCGCTGAGCGACGCGGTGGCGAAAAATGCCAGCAGGCAAAAAGACAATAATCTGTTCATGGATGACACTGCTGTGTCACCGGCATTGTTTTCGCTTACGTCAAGCGTTTTCGGGTATGTGCTGCGCGGCGGCCTTATTTTTTCGCCGGCACTTTTTTCTCTTCTTTTTCAGCTTCGATACGGGCTTTGTATGCTTCGATACCTGTCTTGGCCTTTGCTGCCATAGCATCGTCTTTGATGGCTACGGCAACGCGGCGCATACCCTCAAGCAGCTTGATCGCCATGATCATGTCGCCCGTCGCCTTCGTCGAAATTTCGAATTTGTCCCGGTAGCGGTTCGAAGCATCGAGCAGGTCGTCGATCACCATGCGTACCATTTCCTTGCGGTCGTAGAAGAATTCTTCGCGGGGGTCACGCTTTGACTGCACCTCACGGAAATCGATCATGTTTTTTCCCAGGTTGGCACTTTTCGCGTAGAGCTCGGGAAACGACCACAGCCACTTGGTATTGGGCCCATAAGCCTGTATCAGCTTATCTATCGCCCGGCGTATGTGCCGGTAGAGGTTTAGCCGCTGCTTGGGCGTGAACGGCCCAATTTTATCGAGTTCGTCGCGGTTGAAGTCGAGGGGTTCGTCGACATCACCCTTAACCACGATATCCAGATCAGAAAGGATTTTATAGATATTCTTACGGGCATTGTCCAAAAACGAGTTATTCTTCACCTGCATCATCTGCTCAGAGATCTCGTTCATCTCCATCTGCAGGTTGACGATCTGCAGCAGCTGCGCCACGTTGCCGAGGTGAAAGAAAGGCTTGAGCTTCTTATCGCTCATCATCGCCTTTTTATAGGCAGCCAGCTCCTTTTCGTATTCGGCAATTTGCAGCTTCTGCTGCCCGATGCGCTCGTTATAGAGCTTCTTGGTTGCCTGGTCTACGGCCATAAGATATTTTCGGCCAGTTTTTCCCGCAACGCGCGCAAAATTAGCCTGCTAAGCGTATGTGTCGATCGTTGCGGCAGTGCCGGTTGCCTGCGCGGGCTGGTCTTTCTGCACCGGCTCCACGCGGTTCTGTGCTTCGCTCTGGGCCGCCTGCTGCGCCTCGTAGAGACGCTGGGCCTGGGCGGTATCCCTGGTTTCCTGTATCTCCATGCTAGTAGTATATCCTCAGCCAGCGACTCGCGGCCAATTTTTGCAGGATTTTGGCTGGTACTTCAGGCAGGCACCAGGTGGATACCGTACCGCCCGGAAAGTGCTTCGGTAACGCCCTGCGCGACCAGCATCTGGGGCGTCACATTGAGCCGGCCCAGTACTGTTTGGAGCGGGTCAGCCCTACCTTCTTCCGCAAGGCGCTTGATGCCGTCCTGAATATGCTCGAGGTTCGACTGCACAACTCCCTGCGTCGCCTTGTTGACGAGCTGCGCTATCAACTTGTTGCCCCCGAACGAATAGCGTACTTCTGACTCGATTGCCGAACGGCCCTCGCCCAGGTGGTGCAGTCGCCGGTATCCCTCAAAACGGCCGAAAGTGCCGGTGGTTTCGCGAAAGCGAAAGACCGTTTCCGCCAGGTCGTATTCAACTTCCTGCTCTGAGACCGCCGTTTTGTTGATCACAGGTATCGTCGAAGTGTAGCGAATCAGGTACTTGCGGTTCTGCTGGTCGTGCCAGAGAAGCTCCGTCGCCTGAATAGAGGGAGCAAACTCGGGGTAGCGTTCCGCATCGAGCGTGAGGCTGAGCACCGCTTCAAGCGGAGCGTTCACCTCAACACGCCGGCGGACGACTTGCAGCTTCACCCCCCAACCCCCTCTCCTGCAGGAGAGGGGGTGCGCAGAGAAGAGTGACCTGTGGTGAGCGCAGTCGAACCATACCGGTTCGCGCGGGCAAAGCTGCCGTGATCGTCAAAACGGACGCCATACTTTTTCATCGCCGCATGCGAATAAGCCGCACCGAGCTGCCGCAGGTAAAATGGCTGGTTGACGATGAAGTGGTGAATGCCGTGCGTACTGCCGAAGTTGAAGCAGAAAAGCTGAAAGGGCAGCATGTACCACGAGCGCCATGTCATGACCTGGCATTGTTCAAGCAGGCCGACACTCGCATCGGGGTTAACATCGCCGAAATAGTGCATGCTGGACGAGACGATTTGCAGGCAGCCCTGGCGAATGAAGTTGGGCAGGCCGATCACCACCGCCATAAAGTTCACCAGCGCCATCAGCCGCACAAAATCTGCGTTGGCCACAAAGCCCGGTTCAAGGTGCGGCATGGCGAGCAGGTATGCATTGCCAAACAAGAACAGTAGCGATGTGCTCTGGTACATATAGGTGAACGGAAACGCGGCACGAGCCATTTCTTTCATGTCTAGCTTCAGCGCGGTTTTGCCGACGCGGCGCGCATTGATCAGAAAGGCGAGCCCCTGGTCGAGCATGGTGATGATGCGCTTGAGGCCCCACTTCATTCCGTTCCCGATCATCTGTTCTTCGATGTCGGCCGGCTGGCCTGACTCTTTGTGGTGTAGCAGGTGAATCTTCTTGCGGTAGAACGGACTTGGCGTGTTCAGCCGGAAAATCCAGACGCCCCACATCATCATCTTTTCGATCCATGTTTCTTTGAAGTAGAGCGAGTGGATCAGGTCGTGCTCGAGTTCGTGCAGGAATGAAGCGAGTATGCCATTCACCACAATCACCGACCAGGCCGGCGCTATACCCAGGAAGTAAAGGGCGGCCATACCGATCATGCCGGCGATCGAACCCAGCCAGATCGAGAAGCCCAGCAGGTTCTGCTGGTTCAGAATCGGAAAGTGCCGGCGCAGGTAGCGGTCAGACATACGAATGGAGCGCGAGATGCGGTTCACGCGTTCTGCTGCGCTGAGTTGCATTGCGGGTAAACGTGTTGGCATTGGTTTCTCCTATCAGGCGACTTTTTCCATGCGCTGCTCAATACCCTGCGCGACGCGCTGGGCCATCTCGTAGTCGTCATGGTCAGAGGGATGAAAACCCGGTTTCAGGTATTCGATGATTGCAGGGAGAAAAGATGAAGCGATGCCACCATTGGCACCTTCAGAGAGCGCATCGCGAAAGAACGTAAAGATATCGGTATTCTTCGCCTGTCTTACCAGCGAGACGAAGGCTACGCTGATCACAAACGGCAACAGTGCAGCACAGAACAGCATACCCGCAGCGCGCAGCGCATACGAGTCATCGACCTGCTGCAGCACGTCAAAGGCGACATGTTTATGTTCAATCTCTTCGACCGCATGCCACTGCATGAAGTCGAGCATGTTCTGGTTCGTGATATGCTCTTCAAGATAGCCAGAGCTTAAGCCATGCGCAGCCCATGTGGCGGTGAAATGCTCTGCAGCAGCAGTGATAGATAGCGCGAGTTTTGGCCCCAGGATTTCCGTCGCTTTCTGTTCGACAAAGTCGAACATGGTCGTCCTGTACCAGCGCAGAAAAGGTTCGATATCATAGTCGTGACCGAGTACTGCCTTGTTGAAAGTCTCATGCACTTTGCCGTGCTGTGCTTCCTGGCCAATGAAGTCCTTGATGTCCTGGCTGAGCGCTGAGTCGTCAATCTGGCTCGCGAATTGTTTTACGCTGCGAATGAAAAAGCGCTCCCCTTCGGGAAAAACGAGACTCATCGCGCCAAAGAGCAGGCGCCCGAACTCAGAGCGGGGTTTTTGCCCTACGAGTTCTTTAAATGTCCACTGGGGCTTACGCACCAGGATTTTTTCCGGGCGTTTTGTCGGTGCTGTGCGCATCGCTCTTTCGTTAAACATGTTTCCTCCGCAGGATTTGTTTCCAGTAGGACGAACGGCTCAAATAACTGAACAATCCGTCAACTTTGAAAAGATAAAGAAAGTTGAACAAAGCGTCAAATATTTTTCGCCTTTTTCTTCCCGTTCATTTTCAGGCGCAGATTTGAACCGAAACCTGAGAACGGACATTGCGATTACCAATGTCCGGGTAGAATCTGACAATAATGAACAATGGTTCAAATCGGCTTGTCTGAGTGACTATTTATTCGATTCTGTCGAATCGAATGTTGGGGATTTTCCAGGAATGGCAAAGCCATCTCTGGAAAATCCCCTTGAATTAAAGGAGAAACAAATGGCTCAATACGAAGGCTTGATGGATTTTACAATTACCGACGAAATGCAGGAAATGCTCGAGATGGCGCACGAACTGTGCCGCAACGAAGTGGTTCCCCGCCGCGCCGAGATGGACGAACACGAGAAGTTTCCTCACGAGATCTTCCAGAAATTTGCACAGGCAGGCCTCTTTGGCATCATGTTCGAAGAAAAATATGGCGGCCTGGGTCTTTCTCCTTTTTTGACAGTTCTCGCGATTGAAGTCATGAGCGAATACTGCCTCGGCGTTGCCACCAGCGCCGGTGCGATCAAGCTCGGTGCGCTGCCGATTGAACACGGCGGCACAGAAGAACAAAAGATGAAATACCTCACCCCGCTGGCGAAAGGCGAAAAGATCGCTGCTTTTGCACTCACTGAGCCAGGCGCTGGATCAGACGTGCCGAACCTCAAGACCTTCGCAGAAAAGAAAGGTGACCGCTACGTGCTGAACGGTACCAAGCAGTGGATCACCAATGCAGGCGTGGCCGACATCTACACCGTGTTCGCCCTGACTGATAAGACCAAGGGCCCACGCGGTATCTCTTGCTTTATCGTCGAAAAAGGCACCAAGGGCCTCTCGTTCGGTAAACTCGAGCAGAAGATGGGTATCCGCTGCTCGCACACCCGCCAGGTCATTCTCGAAGACGTTGAAGTACCGGCAGAAAACCTCGTGGGGCTGAAGCCAAACGCAGGCTTTATCCACGCGATCAAGACGCTGATCTCTTCGCGCCCGTTTATCGCAACAATGGGTACGGGCCTTGCAACAGGCGCATATAAAGAAGCGCTCAAGTACGCACGCCAGCGCGAGCAGTTCGGCAAAAACATCATCAACTTCCAGGCTGTGCAGCACATGCTCGCCGAAATGGTGACCAAGATCGAAGCATCACGCCTGCTCGCTTACCGCGCGGCGAAGTACTCGCTCAACAACCATCCCGAGTCAGCGCGCTACTCTGCGATGGCAAAGCTGATCTCGTCTGAGACAGCGGTCCAGGTGTGCAACGACGCACTGCAGCTGCACGGCGGCTACGGCTTCACCAAGGACTACCCGGTTGAAAAGATGTACCGCGATGCGAAGATCCTCACGATCTACGAAGGTACCAGCCAGATCCAGAAAAACGAGATCGGTGCGTACTGCATCAAGGACGCTGGCCAGCTGAAATAAAGTGGGGTTGCTTCGCAAACTCACTTCGACGCTTGCCGGTTACCTCGTGCTCTACGGCGAGGTAACCCAGGAAATCGGCCGCATCGCGGCCGGTTTTTTTTCTAACCGCTGGCAACGCTTTCGTGCGCTGCCGGCCAGTGAGCAGGCATTCACCCTGCTCACTGCTATCGTCATTATCTTCACCTTTTTGCCCTGGCGTGCCTACCAGATTCGTTTCGGCGACGACCCGGCACGCCGCCACGGCATCTACAGCGACGACTTCGCGCTCATTTTACTCGGCTGCCTTCTGGCGGCTCTGCCCCTCGTCTGGTATATTTTGCCTGCAGAACCGCAGAAGCTCCCCCGCTCCAATATTTTTCGTTTAGGGGGAGCTATACTCGTTCTGGGTTTTGCGCTCTTGAACTGGATTTTCCCGCAGCGCATTGCCGCGACAAAAGAAGCCACCTTTGCATGGAGCTTTTACGTGTTTCAGCTGGTGGCAGTGTTGTGGGCAATGACAGGGATACTGGGCGGGCGAACCTACGCCCAGTATCCTGTTAAAAATTGAGTAGTTTCGTTGTCCGCCGAACCTGAGGCTTTCGCCGCCTGCCCTGCCTGAACTTCGCCACTCGCCCTGTGACCCTTCACAGGGTCTCCGTTTCGGAGCCCCGTCGAAGGGCCCAACTCTCTTTCGAGAATTTCACGAAAGCTCGGCCCTTTGGGGGGCTGATTCCCTTTTTGGTATGTGTATACCAGAAAGGGCTGTGACTTTCGCTGGTATTCGCGGGCGCCCCTCTGCGAGCTGCCTGCAATTGCCGGAGCAATCGAATGGGTGTTTACTGTTGTGGTTTTCATAGTCTCCGCAGAGACACCCATTCGAAAACCATTTAAATGTCGACGCCTGTGAGAAAAACTTGAAGCTTTTCCAGCCAGTCTATGTGACATAATATAGTTAGACGTGGTAGGCGGCAAGAAAAAAACGAATTTTTTTAATCTGCCACGCTCGGCGTGGTAGTTTAAAAGTAAGTCAGCGGGGCGATACCGATCTGGGTGACATTGTACCCAATCTTGTGCAGCGCCTGCGCATCAACAATTGAACGCCCGTCAAACATAAACGCGGGTTTTTGCATCCTGGCGTAAATGGCCGCATAGTCGAGCTCGCTGTACTGTTTCCACTGCGTCAGTATGACAATCGCATGAGCTCCCTCAACCGCTTCGTCGATGCTCTCGGTGTAGGTGACGGTACTATCGATACCTTTGAGATCCTGTTTCGCGTGGTCGAGCGCTTGCGGGTCGTGGATGAACAGCTTCGCCTTTTCTTCGATGAGGCGCTTGCAGACATAGATTGCGGGTGACTCACGCGTGTCGTTGGTGTCGGGTTTGAAGGCGAACCCGAGAATCGCAATTTTTTTGCCCGAGACGCTGTTGAACTGCGTTTCAATGACCTGCGAGACGAAGCGCCGCATCTGGTAGTCGTTCATGTCGATGACCGCCTGCCAGTAGTTGGCCACTTCAGCGAGGCCGTTCTGTCGGCAGATGTAAACCAGGTTTAGAATATCTTTCTTGAAGCACGACCCACCAAAGCCGACGCTCGCCTCGATAAAGCGCGAGCCGATACGCGCATCGGTGCCGATCGCACGGCTGATCTGTTTCACCGAGGCATTGGTTTTCTCACAGAGTGCAGAAATGCTGTTGATTGAGGAAACGCGCTGTGCGAGAAAGGCATTCGCCACCAGTTTCGAGAGCTCGCTCGACCACACATTGGTGAGCAGTACACGCTCGGGTTTAACCCACGCGGTGTAGAGCGCCTTCACTGTTTCGGCCGCTGCCCTGCCCCCCTCGGTTTCGGCGTGGCCGATCAGCACGCGGTCGGGGTTCTGCAGATCTTTGATAGCTGTGCCTTCGGCGAGAAATTCAGGGTTCGAGAGTACTTCAAAGCGCTTGTTGTTATCCTGCGTGTTGACGATGTTCAGAATCGCCTCGGCGGTCTTCACCGGTACGGTGCTCTTTTCGACGATGATGGTGCCGCTCTTGCAGTGCTTTTCGATATCACGCACCGCGAGCTCGGTGAACTGCAGGTCTGCGGCCATGCCCTTGCCTTCGCCGTATTCCTTCGTCGGAGTACCGACGCAGACGAAGACAATATCGGCTTCGGCAAGCAATTGCGGAGTGATCACTTTGAAGTGCAGGTTTTTGCCGCGAATCTGCCTGACCACCTCGTCGAGACCAGGTTCGAACACAGGGAGTTTGTCAGTATTCCAGGCCGCAATGCGCGCTTCGTTCTGGTCGGTCACGAAGAACTGGATGTCGGGGTTGTTCGACGCCATCACGGCCATGGTTGGGCCGCCGACGTAACCTGCTCCGAGGCAGACGATCTTGCGGGGGGTGGACATGGGGCTCAAACGGCTTTTTGGGATGCGGGGTAAATCGTTTCAAGCAGACGAGGGCTGAGCCATTAGTTTTCATTGACGGCAGATTTGCCATGACCGGTATTAGAGACTCAATGGGCCGAGCTAACGGGGCAAACTGGTATGCCGTCTACACCCGCCCCCGCTCAGAGAAGAAGCTTGCTGAGGGCCTGCAAAAACTCGGCATCGAACACTACCTGCCGCTGCTGCGCACACGCAAGAAATGGTCTGACCGCTACAAGTGGGTCGAAGAGCCGGTATTCGCCTCGTACCTGTTTGTCCACATCGAGTTCGAGCGCGATTCGTTACGCGTGTTGAAACTGCCGCAGGCCGTGTATTTTGTCAGCACCGAGGGATCTCCCACTGTTATAGAGCCAGGGGATCTGGAGCTGCTGCGTCTCGCAGTCGACAATTACGCCGAATCGCTCGTGATTCGCGATACTTCGTCTTTGGCCGCGGGCGAAACGGTGCGCATCAAAGACGGCCCGTTCGCCGGCAAAGAAGCGGTCATCGAGCGCATTCAGGGCAAGACGCTCGTCGTGGTCGCGTTTCCCGCGCTCAATAAATCGGTGCAGGTGGAGCTGCCAGTAGAGCAGCTAACGCGAATTTAGCAGGGTGTTGAAAGAGTCCCGTGCTCGCTGCAGACGCCGCGATTCGCTGTGCGAACCGCTCGCCAAAGCGGCGTGCATCGCGGCGGGGCCGGCGGCGCTTTGGCCGACGGCAAAACGGCCATAAATGGCCTGTCTGCAGCTGCGCGCGTTTTCAACACCCTGCTTTTTGGCTGTTTTTCAACAGCCTGTTAGTCCCGCCAGCGAACCAGCAGCGCCTTCAAGGCGCCCCAGGGCAAACCCAAATGCGTTTCGCCGCGATGCGGATTAAAATCGGAACCGAGATGGTATTTCTTCAGCCCCGGAGCTGACGCAATCGACAGGCACTGGCTCAGGTTGCTGGCATATTCGCCGGGAGTCGTGCCCGGTGGCTGGTAGCGGCCAAGCCAGTCTTCGTAATAGTGGCGGCGGTCGGTGACGACAGGCTGTTCGAGGTTGTGCACGTACGACGCGCGCGCCCACCAGAAATTGAACCAGACCCAGCCATTACCGCCGCAATTGATGCCCAGCTTTGCGGCCGAAGCGAGATTCTGTAGCCACGTCAGATTCTGCCGCCACTCGCCAATCACGCGGCGAAACAGGCGCTTTTCCTGGCGCTGGCGGTTACGGCGAAAGCGCCCGAGCTTCAGGTGGCTGATGCCCCGCGCATGAAAATACAAAATGTACCCATCGCGGTCCGGTTGCCCCAGTTGCCAGACCTTGTGGATGCCCGGGTATTCGAACTGGTTCTCAGTCGTATGCTCGTGCTGCACCGCGGGTGACTCGCCAAAGATCTGCTTCAGTTCATTCCCCAGGCGCAGCCTATCGCCTTCAGTACCCGAAGAAATGACATACAGGATGGCACGAGTGCCCTCAAACAAACCGGTTCGCCGCAATTCCTTCAGCTGTGAGCTGACCATATAAAGGTAGCGGGGATTGATATAGCAATTCACGAAATAGACCATGCGCACCGGTATTTGCCGCAGATCGGTGGGGTTACTCAGTCGCAACTCGAAGCTGCAATCAGGAGATACCAGCATCGGCCGCCAGTGGGGCAATTCGCTATTGCTGATGCGCAGGTACCTTACTCGGGCAGGCTGGAGAGTTTTAGTCAGAAGATTCGGTGTATAGCGCAGGGTTTCGGTGCCAGGCACAGAACGCATGAGCTCCGCCGTCATGTCACGGTGGCGAAAGGTGCCCAGAACAGCCTCAATTTTCCACGCCATTTTCTGTGAGCGGTAGCAGGTATGGATTCATGCCGGGTGTAAACCGGTTTCACACGCTGAATCGTCAGAATCCGCTGGCGCGATTATTTGGCATTCAGAATCAGGTTGTGCCTCTGGTAGACACACCCTGATGAAAGAACGACTCAAAGCAGCAGCCAGGTTCGCCATGCGCATGATGGTAAAGTTTCGCCTGTTGTGGATTTTTCCCGGTAACCCAAAGGTTATCGAGATACACAATGGCCTGCCTGCTGCAGGCAGCCGTCGACTCTGCGTCTTTGCCAGTTACTCGCGCAGCAGCCGCGTTGAAGACTATGTGCTGCACAATCTCGCCGCCCTCAAAGAGGCCGGGTTCGAAATCATTTTTGTTACCACCGCACCTCACCTGCATGCGAGCGATTTGGTTGCGCTCAACAAGTTATGCCTGCGCACTCTACGCCGCAGAAACACGGGGTACGATTTCGGCTCGTGGAAGGCGGGTATTTTTTCGGCAGGTATCGACTACCGACATTATGAGCAGCTGCTACTAACCAATGACAGCTATTATGGGCCACTAGTTCCGTGGACTGAAGTTCTGGCAAACGCCAGGACGGACCTCTATGGCATCACCGATTCCTATGGCATTGCCTACCACCTGATGAGCTATTTTGTGCTCTACAACCAGAAAGTTCTGCATTCGACGGAGTTTTTGCGGTACTGGCGCGGGGTACGAATGATACCTACGCTCCTGAAAACCCTAATCATCTATGCATACGAAGTGGGCATGAGCCAGAAATTTCAGAGGGCAGGCTACTCAGTATCTGCCTGGTGTCCTGAACGCGAGCTTTTTGCCCGAATACCGCAGGACCAGTATCTTTTCGGCCAGACCATTACCGTCCATCGCTATTGGCGGAAACTGATCGAGCAGTTACGCTGCCCGATACTCAAAGTCGATACCTTCTGGCGGGTCTTTTCCGGCGATTCGAGCTGGAAACAGGTGCTGGAAAAAACCGGATATGACACAACCTTGATTGAACGACACCAGCACAACCTTGGCCGCAAGTCAGGTTAGCGAGCCAGTACCTTCGTCGCTCTGACCAGGTATTGCAGTGTACCGAACTCTGTGAGCAGACCAAGACTGGCCGCTTTGAGAATACGCCCTGATTTGGGCAGGGTGCTCCGGATTTCGCTGATCTCGAAGTTTTCACTGACCAGCTCGACAATGTTTCGCCGACAAAAAAAGCGGAGGTGTGTCTTATCCATAATACCGTCACTGGCATAGCGAAAATCACCGCGCAGAAAGACGTTATACATAACCCGCCAATAGCGAAAATTCGGTATGCTGACCACTATTTGCCCCCCTGGGACAAGAAGCTGTTCAGCGAGGGCGAGAGCAGACCAAGGATCAACCATATGCTCGAGCACATCCCCCATGATAATGGCATCAAAGGGCTTTTCGGCGCGCCTGATTTTCGCGGCGGCATCTGCAAAATCGCCCGTGTAGACTTTTGAGACCCCCCGCTTTTTGGCAATTGCGGCAACCTCGGTTACGTACTCAGCACCTACGATTGCCGAAGCGACACCTTGCTGCTTCGCGTGCAACAGGGTAGAACCGGCACCACAGCCAATTTCGAGCAGGCGCAAGCCGCTACCCTGCAGCATAGCTAGTAAATCACTACGGACATTGGAGTAATAGGTATTTTCTTTATTATTCTTTGAAGTCATGGTGTACGCTCAGCCAAGCCAATTTGCCCGGCTGGCTCGGCGAGCGGATTAAATTGGCTTGCCAGAACGTCTGAAATCCACCATCTGTTCAACTGTTGAACACATCCGTGTTCACCCCCCGGTTTTCAATTTGTCAGCTGTGACTGACCCGGCGAAGCTGTATTCTCGCAATCACAGGCGGCATAGCCGCCTGTGATTGCGTAGCCATGACGGACGAACTACAACATAGACTTTTTAAGACGATCGCGGAGCACCCGCAGATCAACCAGCGTGAGCTGTCGAAAATCCTGGGTATCAGCCTCGGTAAGGCCAACTACTGCCTGAAGGCACTCGTGGAAAAAGGCTGGGTCAAGGCGCAGAACTTCAAAAACAACAAGAATAAACTTTCCTACGCGTACCTGCTCACCCCGAGCGGCATTGAGCAAAAGGCAACTGTGACTATTCGGTATCTCAAACGCAAGATGGAAGAGTATGACCAACTGAAGCAGGCGGTGGAAGAGTTAAAAAAAGAAGTGGCGATGGAGGAGATTGCGTGAGCAAATATCCTAACATCGCGGGGACAACGATATGAGCAAGAAAAAAGTCGCACTGATTACGGGCGTTACCGGCCAGGACGGAGCCTACCTGAGCGAGTTCTTGCTCAAAAAAGGCTACGAAGTCCACGGCATCAAGCGCCGTAGTTCTCTCTTTAACACCGATCGTATTGATCACCTGTACCAGGATCCGCACGACAAAGAGGTCAAGTACCGCCTCCATTTCGGCGACATGACCGACAGCATGAACCTGACACGCATCATCCAGGAAGTGCAGCCCGACGAAATCTATAACCTTGCCGCGATGAGCCACGTGCATGTCAGCTTCGAGACCCCTGAATACACGGCGAACGCAGACGGCATTGGCACGCTGCGCATACTTGAGGCGATTCGGCTTCTGGGCATGACGCAGAAGACGCGCATTTACCAGGCTTCAACGTCTGAGCTCTATGGCAAGGTGCAGGAAACACCACAAACCGAAAAAACTCCCTTTTACCCGCGCAGCCCTTACGCAGTAGCAAAAATGTACGCATACTGGATTACAGTGAACTACCGCGAAGCCTATAACATGTTTGCCTGCAATGGCATATTGTTCAACCACGAATCACCGATTCGCGGCGAGACCTTTGTCTCGCGCAAGATCACGCGCGCGGCAGCCAAAATCGCGCTCGGTCTGCAAGACAAGCTCTACCTGGGCAATCTCGATGCCAAGCGTGACTGGGGACATGCAAAAGACTATATTAAAATGATGTGGCTGATTCTGCAGGCGCCTGAAGCAGAAGACTGGGTCATAGCAACCGGTGTGACCACAGCAGTGCGTGATTTTTTGCGCATGTCCTTTGCGGAGCTCGGCATTGAACTGGGCTTTAAGGGCCAGGGAAAGGATGAGATTGGCTTCATCGCAAAGTGCTCAAACCCTGAATTTCAGCTGCCCGAAGGCAAAGAGATTGTAGCCGTAGACCCGAAGTACTTTCGCCCGACAGAAGTAGACCTGCTTCTTGGTGATGCAACCAAGGCGCACACAAAGCTGGGCTGGAAACCGGAGTACGATTTGCAGGGGCTTGTCAAAGACATGATGCAAAGCGACCTGAATCTGATGCGTAAGCAGAAGTACCTGCAGGATGGCGGCTACCGCATTAAACGGTATTTTGAATAAACCGATTATTTTACGAGTAAAATGAAAATTCTTCTCACTGGCGGCAGTGGCCTCGTTGGCCGCAACATTCTTGCCGCAGCGCCACAGCACAGTCACACATTTTTTGCTCCCACCAGCAAAGAACTCAATTTGCTCGATGGCGCCGCGGTAACAGCTTATATAGCCGATCTCAGACCCGACCTGATAATTCATGCCGCAGGCAAGGTCGGGGGCATTCAGGCAAACATCGAGAACCCGGTGCGGTTTCTGGTGGAAAATCTCGATATGGGAAAACACGTGCTGCTCGCGGCGCGCGATGCAAAGGTGAAAAATATTCTGAACCTGGGCAGCTCGTGCATGTACCCGCGTGAGGCCGAAAATCCCCTGAAAGAAGAGCTGATTTTGCGGGGGGAGCTTGAGCCAACCAATGAAGGCTACGCGCTGGCAAAAATTCTCGTCGCGCGACTTGCTGAATACCTGGGCCGCGAAGACAAGACACTGCAGTACAAGACAATAATACCCTGTAACCTTTTCGGCAAGTGGGATAATTTCGACGCGAGGACATCGCACATGATACCGGCCGCCATTCGCAAGGTGATGACTGCCAAAGCACAAGGTTCAACCGAAGTTGAAATCTGGGGTGATGGCACTGCGCGGCGCGAGTTCATGTACACCGGCAACCTCGTGGATTTCATCTTCTATGCGATAGAGCGTCTCGACAAGATGCCTGCATACCTCAATGTCGGGCCCGGGACCGACTACTCAATCAATGAATACTACGAGAAAATCAGCGCTGTGACCGGCTACGCGGGCGGCTTTAGGCATGATTTGACTAAACCCGTCGGTATGCGCCGCAAATTAGTCGATACAACCAAACTCAGCGCTTTTGGATGGAAGCCACCCGTATCACTTGAACAGGGCCTGAAAGAGGCCTGCCAGTTTTATCAGGAGAATCATGCAAACCAATAATGCAGTACGCTTTCCGCTCGCGACGAGCACCTGGGACGAAAAAGAAATCGCAGCGATTCAGTCGGTTATCGCGCGCGACATGTATACCATGGGCACGTCGGTGGCCCAGTTTGAACAGGATTTCGCCCGTTTCGTCGGTGCCAAACACGCGGTGATGGTGAACTCCGGTTCATCGGCTAACCTGCTGGCTATTGCTGCCCTCTTCTACACGAAAACGCCCTACTTAAAAAAAGGCGACGAGGTGATCGTACCCGCGGTCTCCTGGTCGACCACCTTCTACCCGCTTTACCAGTATGGCCTGAAACTGAAATTTGTCGATATCGACCTCGAAACGCTCAATATGGATCTCAATGCACTAGAGAGCGCAATCACCGACAAGACGCGCATGATTTTCGCGGTCAATCTTTTGGGCAACCCTAATGACTTCAACCGCATCAAAAAGATCATCGGCTCTCGGAACATTTTACTGCTCGAAGACAACTGCGAATCACTCGGCGCAGAACTGGGCGGTCGCCAGGCCGGCACATTCGGTCTCATGGGTACCTACAGCACTTTCTTCTCGCACCACATGGCCACCATGGAAGGCGGTCTCGTGGCGACAGACGATGAGGAGCTCTACCATGTACTGCTGTGCCTGCGCTCTCACGGCTGGACGCGACACTTGCCGAAGGAAAACAAGATTACCCCAAAGAGCGACGACTGGTTTGTCGAATCGTTCCGTTTCATTTTGCCCGGTTACAACCTGCGCCCGGTTGAGATGAGCGGTGCGATTGGCATCGAGCAGCTCAAAAAACTGCCGGGTTTTCTCGCCATGCGGCGCAAAAATGCCGAGCAGTTCTACCGGCTTTTCAAAGACAACAAACGCTTCATCATCCAGAAAGAAACCGGCAGCAGCAGCTGGTTCGGATTTAGCCTTGTACTCAGACCCGAAAGCCCACTCAAAAGAGCCGATGTTGTCAAACACCTGACCGCCGCAGGCATTGAATGCCGCCCGATTGTTACCGGCAACTTCACGAAGAACGAAGTAATGCGCTTCTTTGATCACGAACTTCACGGCACGATGAAAAATGCCGAGATCGCCGACCAGAATGGCCTTTTCGTAGGTAATCACCAGATTGATCTGGGCAAAGAGCTGGATTATCTGGCGGAGACGATCGCCAAGCTCGGCTAATTATTTCAATGACAGTAGAAAACGAAACACTGACGGAAATTTCTGCCAAAGGCAGGGTATTCTCTCTCAACCTGCGGGAACTGTTTGCCTATCGCGAGTTGATTTTCATGTTTGTCAAACGCGACTTCACAGCAGTCTACAAACAAACAATACTCGGTCCGCTGTGGTTCTTGCTGCAGCCTCTGTTGTCAACCGTCATCTTTACGATTGTCTTTGGTAACATCGCGCGTATCTCAACGGATGGCATACCGCATATCCTCTTTTACCTGTCGGGACTGGTCTGTTGGAATTATTTTTCAAGTGCTGTGGGTGCAATCTCGAATACATTTACTTCAAATATCAATCTGTTCTCAAAGGTGTATTTTCCACGGATGACAATCCCGATCTCTGTTTCACTGACCGGCCTGATTACCTTTGCGATTCAATTTGTATTGTTTGCGGGCATTCTGGCCTATTTTGGTTTTACGCAAGGTTTTTTTGAGCGCATCAACCTGTTTGCGCTACTCTTACCCGTACTGGTGTTCCAGATGATAATCATGGCGCTGGGTTTTGGCATAATACTGGCTTCGCTCACCACCAAGTACCGCGATTTTTCCTACCTCATTGGCTTCGGCCTGCAGCTCTGGATGTACGCAACCCCCGTGGTTTATCCTTCAAGCCTGGTGCCAGAGCAGTACAGATGGTTTATCGACCTGAACCCAATGAGTAGCGTCATCAACTGCATGCGCTTTGGCTTTCTGGGTGTTGGCTCGCCTGACATAGCCGGGTTGCTGCGCAGCTGCGCAGTTTCGATCGGCATACTGCTTCTCGGCATGCTGCTCTTCAAGCGCATGGAGCGATCTTTCGTCGACACGGTGTAACATGAGCGATACAGTAATCGAAGTTCGTAATCTTTCGAAGAAATACCGGCTGGGTGTTGTGAACCACGGTATGCTCTATAAAGACCTGCAGAGCTGGTGGGCGCGCCTCAGGGGCAAAGAGGACCCACACTCAGTGATTGGCCATGAACACAAGCGTGTTGAAAACGGCGATTTTTGGGCACTGGACGATGTCAGCTTTGACGTGCAGCGTGGCGACATCGTGGGGGTTATCGGTCGTAATGGCGCCGGAAAGTCTACCCTACTCAAAATTATATCGCGGCTTACAACACCGACGACGGGCTCGATTCGCATTCGCGGAAGAGTCGCCAGCCTGCTCGAAGTGGGCACTGGATTTCACCCTGAACTCACAGGCCGTGAGAATGTATTTCTCAATGGTTCCATTTTGGGCATGCGCCGGCACGAAATTCAGCGGAAATTTGACGAGATTGTCGCCTTTGCGGGAATTGACGACCATATTGATACACCGGTTAAGAGATACTCATCTGGTATGTACGTTCGTCTGGCTTTTGCAATAGCAGCACATTTGGAATCTGAATTGGTCATAGTTGATGAGATTCTCGCGGTAGGCGATGTAGAATTCCAAAAAAAGTGCTTAGGCAAACTCGGTGATGTAAGTCAGAACGGCAGAACTGTGCTCTTTGTTAATCACAATATGACAGCAATCCGGCAACTATGCAACCGGGTAATTGTACTTCATCAGGGCAAATGCATTGCCGACCACGTTTCAGCGGATCTCGGTATCCATGCCTATCTAAGTTTAACAAGACCAAAAACGAATCATCACGAAGCCCAAACATATTTATTCAAAGACTCAATGCTCGAGATTCATGCGTTTAGGTTTGTCAATAGGGACGGTTTAGAAATCCCTGGCCATATAGCCAACGATGATTCAGCATTTGTCGAGATAGAATTCAGCCTTAGCGCACTTGATATTCGCTTTAACATTGGATACGTGCTGTACGGATCTGATGAAACGCCTTGCTACTGGTCGCTCAGCACTGACTCAGAACCAATCGCATGGCCAAAACTCCGGCTAGGGCGCAATTGCCTACGTTCTGAACTGCCAAAGAACTTACTTAATGAGGGTACATACGAACTGAGGCTTGTTGCATCTCTTCATTTTGTTAAATACTTCATAAACCCGCACCTTGCGGACGGACCAGCATTAACACTGAAGATTGAAGGTGGTCTAAGCCAATCGCCGTACTGGTATGACAAGCGGCCCGGCGTTTGTGCGCCACGAACATTGTGGCAGAGTTTATGATTATATAATGCACATGGTGATAGATATGCGAGAATAAGAAAATGGAGGTCTCATCCCAATGTCAAAGAACCTAAGCATTCTGATCCCGACACGTGCCAGAGAAAAAAATCTGAAGAAGTGTCTAGATGCCTTAAACAAGAAAGTAAAACACCCGAACGAAGTCGAAATACTGGTCAAAGTTGATACTGACGACCAAAAAACAACGGACTTTCTCCAATCATACAAAAGCAAAATTGATCTAATCGTTGTAAACTCAGATCGGAAGGGCGGTTATGCCTCACTGCACGAATTTTACAATGAACTATTCAAACACTCGTCCGGAAAATTCATTTTCTGCCTGAACGATGATGCTGTCGTAAAAACAAAGAACTTTGATACGTTGACTCACAAGTTTATCGGACAGGATGTCTGCCTTCACCATAATCCGGCAGCACCGCACAATGACAAATGGTATTTCCCCATTATTGCCCGATCAATTTTGGAAGAAATCGGGCATGTCTCGGAATCAGTATTTTATGATGGTTATCTTTACTTTATGCTTCAGGATTTGGGTGTTTTCAGAGATGTCGATCTAGATATTGATCATGGCAATCTCTCCGACACGGTCGCAGCCGAAAAGGCTGGCGTTCTTGCTCATTTCAGGCGCACTCAGTGGGAGTTCGACACAAAACAAAACGAACTGCAAAGAGACCGTCAGAAAATCATTGAACTATTGAGTAGGCCCAAAAAATCCGAAGGGCTCATCTGATGAAAAAGCATATTGCGGTCGTGACGGATCCTTTCTTCAACAAGAACCGACTATTCGCAACCGAAGATCTTCTGGCTAATCGCGACGACTGTCTCCGGCCTTGGATCGATCTGCGAAAAGCGTTAACAGATCTGAATGTTGTCTTGGCCACGCGCGACATGGTCACGGAAAGGCCTGACCTGTACATATTCATAAATATGCCGGCACCGCACAGTGCCGAATTTACCACTGCCGTACAATCTGGCGTGCCGCTAATAGCAGTGCTGAACGAACATCCCAGAATAAACCCTTGGAATCAAAGATCCGCGTTTCATGACAATTTCGCACGAATATTCACTTATGATGAGCATGCGATTGAGCAAGGTCTGCCGTATTCCAGACTGAAGTATCCGGTGGCATGGCCCGACCAAATTACCGGTACTTTCGAACGGCCTCTGTTTGCAGTAATGATAGCAGCAAACAAACGCATGAACGCGAAGGGCGAACTCTATTCGGCCAGAATCGAAACTATCCGATGGTTTGAACGGCACCACCCAGCAGATTTTTCGCTCTATGGGCGCGGCTGGAGCGATCAAACGGTTTGGGTAACGGCGCGCAGTAAGTGTTCAATTTTGTGGAGACTCATCCCGCAAGCGCAAAAACAGGTAGGCAACTCCGTTTTTAAAGGTGAAATCAACATCAAGAGAGAAATTCTTTCTAAAACAAGATTTTCGATAGTATATGAGAATGCAGGAAATATACGCGGTTGGATTACGGAAAAAATTTTCGATGCAATCACCGCTGGCTCTGTACCGGTTTACTACGGTCCGCCAGATATTCATGACCATATTCCCGCCGGTTGCTTCATTGATCGGCGCGCTTACCGCACTCATGAACAACTTTGGGCGGAACTCATTTCCTGGGATCAGGCTCGATATTCCCAATGGCTCGATTCCGTGAATGCATTCCGGGCCTCAGATTTAGGTAAATCATTTTCAATGGCATCGTTCTTGGATGCACTGATTTCTGAAATTAGACGATTGCTCTTTCCGGCTCAATAGACAAAGGTTTACATGTTAATAGCAAGATTCTGCAGTCGGATGCAATGTATCTCATTGCATCTGCGCATCCTTTTCGCCTACCTGCGACCCGCCAGAGGAATTGCTGTCTGCATTTTTTCTAAAGACAGGCCACTGCAATTAGATGCAACTCTTGGCAGTTTGGGGTATTATAGTTCTAACGTTAAGTCGATTACCGTCCTCTATAGATCGAGTGACGACCGGTACGAAACCGCATATGCCCAGCTTTTCGCCAAATACCCAAACGTTAATTTTCGTAAGGAGAAGGAATTTCGAAAGGATTTGATTTGTCTCTTGCAAGAGATCTCAGCTGGTTTCGTGCAGTTTCTGGTAGATGACGACATATTCCTTGACCACGTAGACTACCATAACCTTGAGGCGATCGCTTCAAGGAAGGTAATACCTTCGTTAAGGCTTCATCCTCGTGTCACCTACAGTTACACAACGGATTCACAGCAAAGGCCACCCCAATGGGTGTCCGAACAGATCACCGGGCTAAAGATTTTTCGATGGCCGGAACAAGGGCCGGACTGGTCATATCCAATATCCCTAGATGGCAATATATTTGCGCGCCAGTTGGCACTTTTCATGATCAGAAAGACTCAATTTCGTGCCCCAAATTCACTCGAAGCCATGCTTCAAAAATTTGCTGCCTGTATCAGGAAGTTGATGCCTGGCGCTTGTTACGACAAGCCAAAACTAATCAACATCGCCGCCAATCGCGTCCAAGATGAATTTTTCAATCGGGCGGGCCAAGTATCTCCCGGATATCTGTTGGAGAAGTTTAACGAGGGTTATGTGATCGACTTTGCGTCGATAGCTTCGCATAGTTTTGACTCCGTCCATATCGAGTATGAATTGCCATTGGTTAGGCGTGGCTGAGTCAAAACCTATCGTTTCAGTGTTGATGGCTGCATATAATGCAGCGAAATTTATCGGGACCTCGATTGAGAGCGTCAGATCCCAAACATATGAGAATTGGGAATTAGTTATACTGAACGACGGCTCTACCGATGCAACTAAAACTATTGTCCTGGATTTCAATGATTCACGAATCAAGTATTTCGAAAATCCAAAAAACATGGGCTTAACTTACACTAGAAATCGCATGCTTGACTTGTCACGGGGTGAGTATATTGCAGTTCTGGATAGTGACGATGTAGCTTACCCAGAAAGGTTCGCACGACAAGTTGAATTTCTAGAAGAGAATCCTGACTGCGCGGTAACGGGCAGTAGCATTGACCATATTGATGAGTCTGGCAAGCCCACAGGGAGCCGTTGGGATGTATTCGCGCCAGATGAAGAGATGCCGACTATCCTTTTTTTTCACAACCATGTTGCGCATTCGACAGTCATGATGCGCCGAAATGCGATACCATCGCCAGCGTATAGAGAAGGTTATGCACCCGCTGAGGATTATGATCTTTGGATAAGAATCAGCCGCAACTGGCGAATCCACAACGAAAGAATTTCGTTCGTAGCCTATCGAATCCATCAAAACAATACAAGCCTTTCGGTACCTAAAGTCCTGCAGTCGGCAGAGAGAGCCATCTGCAGGAATAACATTCAGGAAGTATTTGGCGATAAATTCTCCGAGAACGAGATTTCTTTAGCATATGAAATTTTTTTTGACAAGCTGAGCCAGACAAATTCCAGTCAGTATCTTGCTATCATAAGGCTCCTGCTGATTAAATTTTGGCGCACCGCACCGCAGCGTCAAGATCTGCTGAACCGTAGGGTATTTGGCAGGCTCTTGTTGCAGTATTACGTTAAGATCTTGGGACTGACAAAAATGCCCCGAAGCCAAAAAATCCGGGAATTTTTGAGAATTCCAATTGCCGATTACCCGTCTAAGGTCAGGCTACTAATTTCTAAGGTTTTCGATAAGAGCTATGTCCGCTTACGCAATCGATTTCGATAATTCCGCGTTGCGCATGTTCGAATCACGTTCTTTTGCCATGGTACCATAAAATATGCTGCCAATGGACATGAAGAAAAGGTTGGTACTTCTGGTAAGCCAGAACTTTGCTGCGACTGGCTCAGAGATTGCTTTATACCGCCTGCTGCAAGGATCTACGCATAGCCAAATCAGATTTGATGCTTTTCTGACCGCGTCGCTAAAGCCTGAATTGCCAATTCACGGTCAGCTTGCCTACGTATATGGCGTTCGAGCTATCGACATTATTCGCCATAGGATGGGCGCAATACTGCGCCGCATCATGGGTATGAAACCCCGTGCTATGAACGGACGCAGCATTCGTTTCGAAAGCATCCTGAGGAAGAATCAATATGATCTGGTGTACTTCAATACGATAGTATTTCCTGATCTCATAACAATATGCGCTCAACTCAAGATCAAATACTGCGTGCATGTGCATGAGTTGGAGCATATGTACGGCATCTACCCACAGCGAAGCGTTGCTGAGCTCTCACAGCTACCGGCTCATCTCATTTTTACCTCACGTGCTGCGGAACAAGCCATGAAAGTGCTTGGGCCCTTACCGAGTTCCAGCATCATCTCGCCAGGAATATCAATACCCGACACCAAAAGCCCTACTGTCAAGAGGCGGCCTGCAGCATTGGCGAGACCGTTCCTTTGGTTCGGCGCGGGCACGGATGACGTCAACAAGAATATACGCCTTTTCATTGATACGGCTGGGTTTTTACACAAGGCAGGCGTAAATTGTCATTTTGTATGGCTTGGCATCGGCATGGATAATCTAAGGACCGCATGGCTTGAGAATTACGCTAACACCCTAGGTTTACAGGGAAGACTGCGGCTTTTGCCGCGAATCACGAACCCCGCAGAGTACACGGAACATTTGAGCCTGGCGGATGCAGTTATGATCACTTCGTTTCGTGAATCCTTTTCCCTTGTGGCCCTTGAAGCGCTCGCTCTCGGAAAGCCTATCTTGACCTTCAAAAATGGTGGCCATATGGAATATATGACACGGACAAACGGTGTTGTCGTTGAGAACTATGATTACCAGGCATTTTTTCGGGCAGCCAAAAGTATGGTTCTCAGACGCAACACCTTTGTACCGGAACGCATAAAGAAGACCGCACAACAGTTCGAGCTTTCACGCCAGGCTAAACTCTGGCGCGAGACTCTGCATGGCATTTTGAATGAACTATAGTACCTGGGTTCAAATTCGCAGCTACACAGAGATAGATCATGCAGATAGTGCAGTAGGAGGTGTATGAAGCATACCCCAAAACAGCTGAAATATCTACTCAGCATATGGCGTGATTGGCCAAGGTTAGTGTGGAGTGTTGTCAAGGTAACAGTGCGCTTTGGCCCAGCTGCCGTTTTGCAGCGGGCCAAAGCAATCTTGCCGAGAGTGATCGAGGAACAAACCGTTTCGCCGACCGAGGTAGCGAAACTCGGTGGCAAAAAGCCTCTAATCTCGGTTATTTTGCCAACGTACAATACGCCGATAAAGCTCTTCCGTGATGCCGTTGCTTCGGTCTTTGACCAAGTCTATACGAACTGGGAGCTTATTGTTGTCGATGACGCCTCGGAATCAGCCGAATTGCTTGCGTTGTTGAAAAATCTCTCGCAGCAGGATCCGCGCGTTAACGTCTATTTTCGCCTGCGTAATGGAAACATCTCGCGGGCTATTAACGACGGCCTAAAACGCTGCCGTGGCACATTCTTCACGATTCTTGATCACGACGATCGCCTCAGCCGAAATGCACTTTATTACGTCGCAAAAGCGATCATTGAGCAGCCAAAAGTTGATATCATCTATAGTGACGAGGATAAATTAAGCGCCGATGGCACAGTGCGAACAGGCGCTTTTTTCAAACCTGACTGGTCGCCTGAGTATATCCATACCTTCATGTATACATGCCATTTGCTCGCTTACCGCACAAGAAAGGCGCTGACGGTCGGGTCGTTTGATTCACGGTTTGATGGTGCACAGGACTTCGATTATTTTCTGCGCTTCACCGAGAAGAGCCAGAGGATTTTTCATATACCTCATGTCCTGTATCATTGGCGTATTTGGGCACAATCAACGGCATCAGGCACTGATGCCAAACCCTACGCGTTTGAGAGAGCGCATAAGGCGCTCAGAAATCACCTCACGCGAACCGCAGAGCAGTTTGAGTTGCAGCCCAGTAAACTGCCGGGTCACCACGATGTGACATTTCTGCCCAGGCGAGCGGATCTGATATCCATTGTAATCCCCACGGCAAATGGTGGCATTACTATTGGAAATCGCCTAGAAAATCACATTGACACGCTCATCAGACAAATACTAGACGAATCAAGCTACCAGAAGTTTGAGATTGTCATCGCGCATAACGGCAATTTGACCGGTGATCAATTGGCATTCTTTGAGGATCAGCAGAAGGTGAAGCTCTACCATTATCAATCTGTCACGTTCAATCTTGCTGAAAAAATCAATAAAGCTGCGTCTGAGTGCAACGGAAACTACTTGCTCCTGCTAAATGACGATATTCGCGTCATTTCGAAAAATTGGCTCGAAAGAATGCTAGGTATGGCACAACGAAAAGGTGTGGGCGCTGTCGCTCCCAAGCTCCTATTCCATAACGGCCGCGTGCAGCACGCGGGCATTGTCTTGCTGCAAGGAATGCCAGGCCATCCATTTTATGGCGAGCCTGATGGCAATGGTTATGGGTTGGGGATTAGGGCGACGCGAAATTGTATCGCAGTGACGGGCGCCTGCAAGATCACTCCTGCAAAATTATTCCATCGCCTGAATGGATACGACTCGGCATTTCCAATGAACTACAATGATGTCGACTACTGCCTTCGAGCGCGCGAGCTTGGATATAGATCTGTCTACCTAGCCAATGTCTCGATGTATCATTACGAAGGTGTTTCCAAAGGAACAACCAAGCAGGATCTAAGTCATGAATTGGTAAAGTTTCGGGCCCGATGGGCTCAGAAATATCCTCATGACCCGTACTACAATCCTAATTTGCATCAGTTCATTCCCTATCGTTAGAATTGCTTGAAAATACCTTGTGAGCTTCTTTGCGCATGGCGGGGTCTGCGAGGCGCTATGAACCGGCAAGGGCAGTCCTGTAATAATCAACGTACTGATCCCAGAATTTTTTCTCAGAGAACTGGGGATATCTTTCAAGAATACTGTCATCATTGTACCGTGCCATAGGCTCGGTAAAATCCTTCTGCTCATTGAGCTTTGCCGAACAAGAAAAAGATGTTCGGGCTGCGAATTCCCTGGCAACCCGAAGAGCAAACTCCCCCTGCTTCTCACGATATCCTGATGGCTTGAAAACGATAAACTTGCCGTTCAATTGCATTAGCTGCTCACAAGCATCCTGGTAGGCCATTGCCAACAAGGGCGCGGGAATATTGTCACGCACATAGTCTGGTGTTTTGACCTCGGGCACTTCTCCATGAAACCATGATTTAGCAAGGTAGTGCGTGAACTTCGGGTCTTCGAACGGGCCAAAGGGATTTGGCACCACAAAATGACCTAGGCTTGTGCCTGCGCGATCACTGTAAAACCGGAATACCTGAGTTATGATCCCTTTAGCCAGACCGTAAGGCGAACCCGGCGGATTCTGACCTGCGCCACCTTGTCCGGGCTCGAAAACAGTGCCCGTCAGCATTACAGGTAACCGGCGTTCAGCCACGACTTTGAAAACTTGTGCGATTGCGCGAAGGTTTTGCCCGAGGCTACTGGCAATATCAAACTCCTGGCTGCGGTAATCGGGAATATGGGCGCCATGCAGGCACAGCAAATCAACCGGGTTGCGGGACAGTTCGTCGATGAAGCGGGGTGAACCGAATGACGCGTCAAAAACCAGCTGGAAATTATTTTGAAGCAAGCGAAAGCGCTCTCGCTGTTTGCCGTCGTAAGCGCGGGCATCGGGCCGGGTCAACAGACAGAGAACTGAATGTCCTGCATCGCGCAGTGCAGACGCGAACCAGAATCCCGTGAGGGATGTCGCTCCTGTGAGGAGAATATTCACGTAAGAAAAGTCAATTCGGGTATTGCAACCACCAGTCTGGCCCCCCACTCTTTTGCATACGCCAGCTGAGTGCAGATTTCATCGCGCAAATTCCAGGGCAATATCACGATAAAATCTGGCTTCTCTGCGCGCAGGGCAGACTCGGCGGTAATTGGAATGTGGCTGCCTGGCATGTATTTTCCCTGCTTGAATGGCGAAGCGTCCACTACAAATTGCAGAAGGTCGGGTTTTACGCCACAATAATTGAGCAAGGTATTGCCTTTTGCTGCAGCTCCATATGCCGCAACTTTCTTACCCTGCTCTTTTGCATTTAGCAGAAATTTCAGAAACTGTACTTTCACACTTTCGGCCTTCCTGGAGAAATTGCGGTATGTTTCGAGGTCTGTAAGTCCTGCGGCAATTTCGCGGCCAATGACTTGTGAAACGCGGATATTCACTGCGTGACTCGCGTTTTCTGCATGTTTGAGATAGACACGCAGTGAACCACCATGCGTCGGCAACTCATCGACATCGAAAACCGCAAGGCCGTGAGCCTGCACCAGCAGCTGGACTGTATACAGTGAAAAATATGAGTAGTGTTCATGATAAATGGTATCAAACTGATTTTCTTCAATGAGCTTTAGCAGATGAGGAAATTCGAGCGTCACAACTCCATCATCCGCGAGGAGAAGTTTCAACCCCCGAATAAAATCATTGATGTCGGGAACGTGAGCAAACACGTTATTGCCAAGAATCAGGTTGGGCCTACGGCGTTCTGCGACTAGCTTCGAGGCGAGTCTTTCGCCGAAAAAATCCACAACTGTCTCGATGCCTTTGTCGCGTGCTACTTTGGCCACGCTGAGCGATGGTTCGACACCCAGGCAAGGTATGTGCTTTTCCTTAAAGTATTGAAGTAGGTAGCCATCGTTCGAAGCGACCTCTACCACCAGGCTCTCGCTTCCCAACTGAAGTCTGGATATCATTTCGACAACATAACGTTGGCAGTGAGCTAACCAGGAGGTTGAAAAAGAGGAAAAATACGCATATTCTTCGTTAAAAATTTCCGTGGCCCGCTTAAACTCCGGAACCTGCGCGTAAAAAGTACGTTCACTGACGTATACCTTCAGGGGATAAGTCACCTCAGGCTGCAGAAGCTGCTCAGACGTTAAGTATGAATTCGAGGGCGGGCAGTGTCCCAAATCGAGCATCACGGTTTCAATGGGTTTCTTGTCAAATCTGCAATTCATGTAGTTAATCCTCCAAAATCTTCCGGAAAAAAAGGCGCAGTCTGGTCTTTCTCAGAAATACTGCTTACCTGCAACGGCCAAGGAATTGAAAAGAATGGGTCGGCATGGTGGGCTGTGCGGTCGTGTTCTTTCGAGTAATACTCATCGTGGAAATAGATCATTTCTACATTGTCACTCAAAGTCTGAAAACCATGCGCACACCCTTTTGGCAAAAAGAACATCGTGGGAATTTCGCCCGATAGCTCAACAGCATGCCATTTCCCGAATGAGGCCGACCCGGCACGCAAATCGACACAGACGTCGAAAACCCGGCCTTTCACAGCGCGCAGAAGCTTTGCCTCAAACATTGGTGCAACCTGGTAATGTAAACCCCGCACGGTACCAAGTCGCTTCGTAATGGAATAATTCGACTGCAGCGGTGAGAATTTGATACCGTTATCAGCAAACTCCCTCGCGCAGTACTGCCTGAAAAAGCTGCCGCGATCGTCAGAGAAAGGTTCCAGCAGGATTTCAAAGCAACCAGCGATTGGAGTCGAAATAAACTTCATTTTACGAACAATCCTTTGCAGCTATTGAGCCCAGACTGCTCCCAATCGGCGGGCTTCAGTCACATAATCCTCAATTTGGCTCAGTGTCACGACCTCTCGGTTCTCTATATATCTCCTATACCATTGCGCGGTCTTTTCTATGGCCAGATTGACATCCCATATGGGTTTCCAACTTAGCATTCTCTTTGCTTTAGATGTATCAAGCATGAGCAGCTTTGCTTCATGCAGATTTGTCGTAGATTCAACCGACCAGCTTATGGAAGGCCAACTGGATCGCATTCTCGTAAGGACCTCTTGCACAGTCAAATTTCCGTCGTCAGCCGGCCCAAAATTCCAGGCTTCACCGAATTCACGCCCGTGGACCATAAGCTTTGCTCCAAGCAACAAATAGCCGCTCAGGCAATCCAATACATGCTGCCATGGTCGGGTTGCGTGGGGTGAGCGTATTACCAAAGGCTTACTTTTTTCGGCAGCCCGAGCCAAATCTGGGATAAGACGGTCAATTGACCAATCACCTCCACCGATGACATTTCCCGCCCGTGCAGTCGCCAATGCAACGCCTTGCGATGATCCATAAAACGAGGCCCGGTAAGAAGCGCAGACGAGCTCGGACCCAGCCTTTGACGCGCTATAGGGATCGTGCCCACCGAGGTGATCGGTCTCGCGATATCCCCAGACCCATTCATTATTGCGATAACACTTGTCCGTCGTGATGGCCACAATCGCCCGAAGATTCTTGCATGACCTGCACGCTTCAAGAACGTTAGCTGTGCCCAAGACATTCGTTTCCCACGTTTCCAGCGGTTGGGCATAGGAAAGTCGCACAAGGGGCTGTGCCGCCAGGTGAAACACAATTTCGGGATCAAAATCCCTGATAAATGTTTCTATTTCGCTGAGCCGTCGGATATCTGCTCCCTTCTCGCGGATTGATAAACTGAGACTATGCCAGTGCTGTGTATTTTGCCCCTCCGGCAGCGAGAGACCAGCAACGGTTGCACCCATTTGATGCAGCCACAGGGTTAGCCAGCTACCCTTAAAGCCGGAGTGACCGGTCACAAGAACTCGCTTACCGCGATACGCTGCCGAAAAATCGCCTATGCCCATGTCTTCCAAGGGGCCTGGCTTTTTTGCCACAACTCTTCGAGCTGCTTCTTATCACGCAAAGTGTCCATCGGCTGCCAGAATCCGTGGTGAAAATATGCCCCGAGCTGCTTCTCCCGCGCCAAAGTCTCCAGCGGCTCTCGCTCCCAGACTGTTTCATCACCCTCAATCAAATCAAACACCGAAGGCTGCAGCACAAAGAAGCCGCCGTTGATGAAACCACCGTCGCCCATGGGCTTTTCAACAAATTCAGTAACCAAATCTCCTTCGCACCCCAAGATGCCAAAACGCCCGGGGGGCTTGACGGCAGTGACAGTCGCTTTCCGCCCCGAGGCCCGGTGAGCCTCGATTAACTGGGTTATGTTGACATCACTGACCCCGTCGCCGTAGGTCAGGCAGAAATCACCATCGACATATTTCTGGATGCGCTTTATCCGCCCGCCTGTCATGGTATTTTCCCCTGTATCAACCAAGGTCACCTTCCATGGCTCCCCCCTGGCGTGATGCACATCCACTGTGTTATTCTGCAGGTCTATCGTAACATCGGAAGTATGCAAGAAGTAGTTCGCAAAAAATTCCTTTATGACATATCCCTTGTAGCCACAACAGATGACAAATTCGTTCACTCCGTGGTGAGAATACATCTTTAAAATATGCCAAAGAATCGGCTTGCCACCGATTTCAATCATGGGCTTTGGCTTTCTTTCTGATTCTTCGCTTATACGAGTACCAAGCCCACCTGCCAATATCACTGCTTTCATGTTCGTCAGAATTGTTTCCGACCACCATCCCGGTACGCACGACACTTTGTCAATTGCCATATCTGACGCACTCCGGTCTGAAATCACTTATGCCTGCCCATAACCAAAGGCAAGCCTCTCGCCTGAAACCAACAAAGAGTATGCAGCACGATTTTTTCTCCGGCATTGACCAACATCAGGCGACTTGTCTACATTCTTGCTCTAAATATTATCAAATACTTGCGGCTTTACCTGTTCCTGACGAAAAACCCGCGCCTCAAGACGATTGAAGACGGGGTCTCTCTACGGACTCGTCGGCTCTGCATATTCGCTCATTTTTCGCGGGACAAGTCTGTAGCTGATTATGTACTGCACTATCTAAGAGCATTGCGAGACGAACAGTTCTGCATTGTATTTGTGTCCACATCAGATAAACTTAGTCCCGAAGCTATCCATCTTATTCGGCCATTGTGCTATAAGATCATGTTGCGAGAAAATATTGGGTACGACTTTGGCTCTTGGAAATGTGGCTTGCTCTACTCAGGTATAAACCTAAGAGACTTTGACGAGCTTCTTCTGACCAACGATAGCGTGTATGCTCCGATGTTCCCGCTCAATACCGTCCTGGCCGGCCTGAAGGCTGACATGAATGGCATTACAGATTCTTACGAGATCAACTACCATATTATGAGCTATTTTGTCCTGTATAAGAAAGCTGTTTTTCACTCGGAGAATTTCATTCAAAAATGGCGTGCTGTGCGCATGCTGCCGAACAGTCTCAAGGGTCTCATTATCGAACTTTACGAAATTGGCATGAGCCAGTATTTCAAAGCCTCGGGCCACAGTCTCGCTGCATGGATTCCGGTAGATACACTGAAAGAAAAATACGATCTGCCCTTAGACCTGAATAAGTTCAACTCTGTGCATATGCTGTGGCGAGAACTCATTCGTAATGAGCGTTGCCCTATCATGAAGGTGGACCTGTTTTCACGGTTTATCAAGAATGGAAAATTCAGCGACTGGAAAGAAATCGTGGCAGAAACAAAATACCCTATAGAACACATCCTTAAACACCAAAAATTAATATGAAAGCAAAAGCCAGGCGATCATCAAATCGAATCTATCAAATCTATTTCCGTGCTGAACAAAAGGCCGGGCTGGCCGCTGAATTTATTCCTTACTTCAAGCCAGAAGAGGAAGAGAAAGAATGGCGTGAATACTGGACTTTTCAGAAGAATTCAAGGGATGCAATTGCATCCAAAGGACTAACGGGATTTGTCTCATGGAAGTTTGAGAGCAAATCAGGTGTTTCACCGAAGAAGTTCCTGAAGTTTATTGAGAATAATCCTGGCTATGACCTATATTTTCTCAACCCCTTTCCGCTTGATGCTCTGTTATTCGACAGCGTGTGGAGGCACGGTGAACAATATCATCCGAGGTTGACGGATTTTTCGGCAATGCTCTTGCTGAAGACGGGGCATCGCATAGATCTCGATGCCTTCCGAAATTCGCCAGAACAAGCCGGTTTTTCGAACTACTGGGTTGGAAACGCAAAGTTCTGGCGCGCCTACATGGACTTCACCCTTCCGGTGGCGAAATATATCCGAAACAAACTAACCGATGCGGAGGCACATTACGTCTACTCGATTGCGGATAAGGTCAGCAACTGCTCGCATATCCCGTTCATATTCGAACGATTGTTTACGACGCTTCTAGTGGCAAATTCTACGATCAAATACCTGAGTTATCAGTATGATGATCAAGACCTAAAGAAACGTTATTCGTTTTTCGGCAGGCTTCTTGTTCGCATCTTGCGGCACGACAAATTCCGACAATCTCTCCCTGGGAAGTTTTTCTGCAGCGCTATTGTTGCAGCACGTCGTCTTCGGGAAAAGTTGCGGTGAGAACTTATAGCTTATCCTGAACCTTCACGATAAGACTATACGATACGCCAGCGGTCTGAAGTCAGACCACTTAAATCCATGGACTTTATCGACCTCAAAACACAACAAGCCCGCATCAAGCCGCAACTGGACGCTAACATCGCGAAAGTTCTCGCGCACGGGCAGTACATCATGGGCCCCGAAATTGCGGAGCTCGAAAAGCAACTCGCTGCCTACACGGGCGCGAAACATTGCCTCACCGTCGCCAATGGCACTGACGCGCTGCTGGTGGCACTCATGGCGCTGGGAGTCAAAGCCGGCGACGAAATTATCACCTCTCCCTTTACTTTTATCGCGACAGGCGAGATGATTGCACTGATTGGTGCAAAGCCCGTCTTCGTCGACATCGACGAGCGCACGTACAATATCGACCCGGCAAAGATCGAGGCGGCAATCACGCCGAAGACGAAGGCGATCATGCCGGTGAGTCTCTATGGCCAGTGCGCCGACTTTGACGCGATCAATGCGATTGCGGCGAAGCACAACCTGCCGGTGATCGAAGACGGCGCGCAGAGTTTCGGCGCGGCCTACAAGGGTAAGAAATCATGCAACCTGAGCCTTATTGGCTGCACGAGTTTTTTCCCGTCAAAACCGCTCGGCTGCTACGGCGACGGCGGTGCGGTTTTCACCAACGATGACGAGCTCGCGAAGGTGATGGGCTATGTGCGCCTGCACGGGCAGGACCGGCGTTACCACCACCCGATCGTCGGCATCAACGGCCGCATGGATACGCTGCAGGCGGCGATTTTGCTGCCTAAGCTAGCGATCTTTCCAGAAGAAGTGGAGCTGCGCGAGAAGATCGGTCAGCGCTACTCGGCGCTCTTGTCAGCGAAGGGCATCAAGACGCCATACGTCGAACCGCACAACCTGAGCGTCTATGCACAGTACACGATCCTCGTCAACGACCGCGATACCGTGCAGAAGAAACTGCAGGAAAAGGGAATTCCCACCGCAGTACACTACCCTATCCCACTGAACCTGCAGCCGGTCTTCGCTTACCTGAACAAACCCAAGGGAAGCTTTCCCATTGCTGAGCGCATTGCCGAACAGGTGATCAGCCTGCCGATGCACCCGTACCTGGGCGAAAAAGATCAGGATACGATTGTTGCGGCTGTAGTTGAGGCCGTCGGCTAGAAATAGGCTCTACGCAATCTTGGACAGCTTCAGATCTGCTCGGTAACCCAGGGCGCGCAGAACTCTCAGCATAAAATCTGTAGAAAGACCGTGGCTGTTGTTATTTAGCAGTGCTGTAAGTCTGGTTCTGGATAGCTGTGCCTTCTTGGCAAGCTCAGCATGTGTCATCTTTGCAGTCTTAAATTTCTGGATAATGGCTGTGTTCAGCTCAGCACGAAACTCCAGTTCTGCAGCATCAAGGCTCGATAGCCCTAAGAGACCTGCAAGTTCCGAAGCATTGTTTGCTACATACTTAGTCTTAATGCCCATTTTTCTCCTCCTGTAATAATGCACTCAACCGACTTTTACCTAATCGGATTTCATCTTTCGGTGTAGCCTGCGTTTTCTTCGTAAAGGCATGAAAAACCAGAACCTTTTCCTTCACTTTTAAATAGTAGAAGACCCGATAGATTCCTGCCTCATCTTTAAGCCTGATTTCATGTGCCCCGAGCCCAACACTTGGCATCGGCCGTGAGACAGGCATGCTCAGCTTGTGCCCCATTTGAAGCTGGTAAATGTACTTTCCCAGTTCCATTCTGACAGAGCGCGCGAAGGCCTTTATGGTTTGCCTGGCGTGGGCCTCCACAATGACTTGCTTCACAGTCTTATGTCTCGTATTCGAGACAAGTCGTCAATAACGATCCATTTTTCATAGATTTTGCTCGCCGCGACGTGCATGCCGTTGGGTAGTGATGCAAAGGTTTTGCATGCCGCAACGGAAACCCAGGAAATGTTCGAGAACTGAACTGACACCAGCGATTCGCAAGCAAATCCTTGCGATTTCAGAGACTGACGTTATTTAACGGAAAGTTTGCATAACCCATGGACGACCAACGCTTTCGCAAAGAACTCGCCGAGCTCAAAAAACGCGAGCAGCAGCTCGAGCGTTCAGTCAAAAAAGAAAACCAGAGCACCGGTGAACCGCAGTCCAATTCGCGCGCAATGCGTTATGCCGGGCTGGGGCTTGAATTCGCCGCGGTCTTCTTTGGTTTTGTCTGGGCTGGCCGCTACCTCGACGAGCGATGGGGCACCAAACCCTGGCTCGTGCTCGTGGGCATCTGCCTTGGTTTCAGCATCGCGCTCTACCGGCTGATCTTCATCGCGAAGAAGCTCGGCGAATAGTATGCGCCCGGCGATTCTCTTTGCACCGGCAAAACTCAACCTGGGCCTGCGCGTCACCGGGCGCTACGCTAACGGCTACCACCACCTCGAATCGCTGTTTGTGCCGGTGACACTCTACGACCGCATCACGCTGCTGCCCGCAGCGGGTGACGAGGTGCGCCATGATTGGCGTTTCGCTGCGTACGCCTCGCAGGTGAGGCAGCTGGCACAGGGGGCGGTAAAAAATCCGCTGCTGGCGAAAGCAATAACCTTTGCCCGCGCAAGACAAACGGCACCAGGGGCGAAGCTTTCGCATCTGCGGGTCACTGTGGAAAAACGCATACCCTCCCCCTCTGGCCTGGGAGGCGCATCAGCCGATGCCGCGGCACTCATCGCATACCTCATCGGTCTGACTGGCCCCGGTGAGACATCTACACAACTTCTGGCAGAGGTCAGCCAGCTTGGTGCTGACATTCCGTATTTTCTGCAGTACGGGCTCTGGGGCTCTGCGGCGCAGCTGAACGGTGTGGGAGCTCAATTGCAGCCGGTCGATTTACCCGGGCTTGCGGGCGTCGTCGCCGTGCCCTCTTTCGGTTTTTCTACCGCCGCGATGTTTGGCTATTTTCGCACGCGTGATCTGCCTGCCGTAACCGAAGACAATCCCCCTGAGGCATTACAAAGCAAATCTGCTTTACGCCTCAACGAAATTCGCTATTCGGACGAACGATTTCCGGGTGTTCGGGTCGCGCAAAACGACTTCGAGCAGGCTGCGGCGGCCGTGTTTCCGAAAGAAGCGCAGTTGCTGTCTGCAGCGCAGGCGAAGGTCGCACAGGCTGTGCGGCAGATTTTTCCTGGTACCTGGCTGGCAGGCCTGACGGGCTCTGGCCCCGCACTCTATGCGGTGACAGATGGTCCTGTTTCGTCTGCCGACCTCAAGAGGCTCTCTGCGGTGCTTACGCACAGGCTGGGGGCACTCTGGCAGGTTTATCCGATCAGAAGCCATCGCCGCTGAGGTGATGCAAATTGGGCCGTAGCCAAGTGGTAAGGCAGCGGATTTTGATTCCGCCATGCGAAGGTTCGACCCCTTCCGGCCCAGCAATAGGTTTGCCCCCAAAGCATGCCTTTCATGTGCGACGCGGGCAGCGAAGCGCTTTAGCAGCGATTCGCCTTGCGAATCGCGAGGCCTGCGGCGCACGGCATGCGACGGGGCAAACCATATGACGCAAGGGCTGCCTTCGGCAGCCTTTTTCATTTTCTGGGTATATAATGGTAAGCTGTTGACATCCGCAACCGCCCGCTGACTGCTGCGGTATGAGCGAATCACGCCGCCCCTCACCCCTGAAGCGTAAATACCTGATCGACCTCAAATTCCAGGGCAAGTTTATTGTGACGGCGGTGCTGCCGTTGCTTGTTTTTGTGCTGATACTGGCGTTTGGCTTTATGTACGCGGTCAACAGCATCGCGCGCGAATACCAGTTTGAAAACACGGCGGAGCTCATACAGAAACTGTCGATGACGCTCGGCAACGATGCGACATCGGGTATCGTCTTTCAGAAGGTCAAATTCTACGGGCTGCTGGCCCTGGGCGGTCTCGCGATCGTCATGATACTTTCGCTCAGCATTTTGTTTGTATTGTTCTCGCACCGCATTGCCGGGCCCGTCATGCGCATCGGCCGCACATTTGAAGATGCGCTGCACGGTGACCTCACCCAGCGCATTACACTACGCGAGCACGACGAGCTCAAGTCTACGGCAGACCAGCTGAACCACATGCTCGATGCGCTGCAGGGTCGCATTCGCCGCATCGACCAGATGTCGCGTTTCATGCACGACACACTCGAAACGATGCTCGAAGAAGCGCCGCCCGAGAAAAAAGAGCAGCTGCTGAAACTCGACGACCTGACACGCGGGGTACGCGAAGCCATCTCTGACTTTAAGCTGCAGTAGCTCTTGCCCGCAGAAACCCTGGCCTGCGAACCCTACTCGGCGCTCTCTGCCGTCTACGACGGCGTCATGCATGACGTGCCTTACGCATACTGGTTTTCCTTTATTCAGCAACACCTTCAGACTCCTGGTCTTCTGATCGATCTTTTCAGCGGCACGGGTGCCATCGCCAGAGTTGCTGCCGAGCGTGGATTCACGGCTATCAGCCTTGACCAGAGCCATGCGATGCTGCGCCGCGCCGCTGGTTTGCGTGTGCAAGCCACGGCAGTAGCACTACCCCTTGCTACCGGCATAGCCTCTGCCTGCACGGCGACAAACTGTTCGATCAACCACCTGCAATCATTGAGCGACCTGTCAGATTTCCTGGCCGAATGCCGCCGTGTACTCAATGTGGGTGGTTTGCTCGCGATCGACTTCTGTCCCGTCGAACGCGCCTGGGCGCTCAACAGGCGCAGGTTCGAGGCGCCGGGCGCGGCGGTGTTTTTTCACGAATTTGAGGCGGAGCGATATTTGCTGACGAGCCGGGTGACCGTGTTGAGTGAAAGCTCCGCCCCACGGAGCGAAATTCACCGCCAGCGGATCTTTACTCAAGCAGAGATTGCACAGGCTGTCGCGGCTGCCGGCTTTGCCCACGCGACCTTCACGGCCAACTACGGCCTGCCGGTGCCTGTGGGTGTCGCGCCGATCATCACGCTCACTGCGCAGGCCGCATGAGCCGCGAGTAGAAAGCGAGCGTCACAGCCGACACAAAGAAGGCCACCGCAGGCAGCGCGATAAAGAGCAGTGAAATCATCACGACTGAAGCCTCGTTGCGCACAGCAGCAGAATAACCGACTGACTTAAGGCCCACACCGATCACGAGTGGTGGCAGCGCCATCGCCGATTTGTTCACGAACGTAAACGCCGCAAAGTAAAGTCCTTCATCGCTGCCCACGTGGTGCGTGGTGAGCGAAACTTCCTGCGGCACAAAGAGTATCACTGCACCCGCCATGCCACCGACCAAAATCGCGAACACGGTCAGGTACCACAGGTGTCCCGTCTGCGTGAACAGCATTGTAGGAAATACGAGAATGATTGCCCAGAGTGCATAGCGCCAGAGCTTATAGCGGTCAGTACGACCCGCAAGGTAAGACCAGAGGGGCACGCCAAAGGTGGCACTCAGTAAGAAGACCACGGCGAGCGTAACGCCGAGCTCTTTTTTCTGCAGCACGTATTCGGTGTAAAAGAGCGAAGCTCCCAGGAGAGTCGTCGCCGCAAACTGGTTGGCGAAGCTCATGAGGCAAACGAGGGCAAAGCGCCGGTTAACGCCGAGCGTCTTCAGCGAACGCACGAACGAATAGTCGTGGCTTAAAACCGCGCGGCCGGTTTCGCGGTAGCTGAAGAGCGGTACGCTGCCCGCGAGCGCCAACAGCAGCGTCATGCCAGCCACTGCGAGCAAGAGGGAGCTACCGCTCTGCTGCAGCGGCACCAGTGCGGCAAGAGCGATACCACCCAATATCGTGCCGAAATTTTCAACGACTGCGCGCGAGGCGAAGAACGGCAATTTTGTCTGCGTCTTCTGGAACTCCGCGAGCCAGGCATAGTGCGGTATGTAGACCAGGGTCACACCGAGGTAGATGGTGAAGATGCCTGAAGCGGCGCACGCATACGCGGCAAAACTGCCCTGCCCAACCTGCGGCAGCGCCGGTAAAAAAGAAAGCACTGCACCCAGCACGAGCGCCAGGATGCCGAAACCGATGAAGATACGGCGCCGCCCCGTCTTGTCGCTCAGGTAACCGCAAATGGGGTCGAGCACCGCATCAGTCGCGCGGCTGATGAAGAAAATACTGCCGACCAGCGCACTGTCCAGGAGCAGGGTATCGGTCGCATATTTCTGGTAGAACTGTGAAATGACAAACTGGACAAAGCCGCCCAGCAGCATCGGCAGGGCAAGGTTAACCGTAGAAATGACGCGCACCCGGGTCGGTAGCGCAAGCCGCTATGGGCTGCCAAGTCATTGAACGAACCGCTGGGCCACTACGGCTCATTCACCGAAAGACGGTATGACCGGTCAGCTGAGGGGCGATCGCCGGCACACTGCAGGCGCAGAAGATCACCCTGGAGCAGTTCGGCGTTATAGATGACTTTGCCCGAGCCCGCACTGATCGCAAGTGATTTGCCACCGCGCAGGTGTTCGAGCCGCAGGCGGCAGCCGAGCTTTGATTCAACGATAACGTCACGCACCGCAGCCTGCGAGAGCGAAAGTCGGTAATAGTCAGTGTCGCCTGGCGGGTTGATGAATCCCCATTTCTGCGTGAGATCGACCAGGGCTTCTGCGCGGTCGGGGTTGTCGTTGGGTTCGGTCTCATTCTCGTCAGTCGCCTGGCTTTCGTCGAGATGCAGCTGGTAGGCAACGGGTTTGAAGCTCTTGCGGTTACATTTTTTGCCACAGCGAACGAGCAATGTCACGCGTTCGCCTGCTTCGACGCGCAGGTTATCTGCGACCTCAACCTTCTCTGCGCTGCCTTCAAAGACCCGCGTTGCAGAACCTGTAACCGTTTCGAGTTTCAGAAGTTGCGGCACAGCCGCTGTCAGCTCAATGCGCAGAATTACCGGGTAATCCCGGCGGTTCTGCCAATAAAAATAGTCTGCATCACTGAGCGTTGCGATGCCACCTTCCATACTGTCGGCAGCAATCTCGCCGGCCGTCTGCGCACTGTTATTGGGCTCGCTCTCCGATTTAAGCTGCACATCGCTGAGGCGCATCTCGAGGTCGTAATAATCGCGGCTCACATTCGCCTGCCTGCGGGTGGCCCGGATGCAGGCTGTGAGCTGGCCCTCTTTGGGTACCGCAAGCGGGCCCAGCGACAAGAGCTGCCCGGGCTTGTCCGATTCGCCTGCCACCAGCACTTCACCGGCCTTATCGAAAATCTGTATGGCTGTCGTATAACCATCGACACCGCTCAGTTTGAATTCGGCGCGGCTCTTACCCTCGGCTGCAGCCATAAAACGGAAACAGTCCTGCTCGCGGGCTTTTTCTTTGCCGCTGAAGGAAAACTCCGCCCCATAAAAACCACTCGCATGCGTGGTGGTGACAGCAGTCGCTGTCTCTGGCGTATTGTTCGGCTCGCGCTCTACATCGGCCGGCGCCTTAAACAAACGATAGAACAAAGTGAAATCTTCTGCCAGTTCTGCAGTTGCCGACAGGCGCAGCAGGTAGTCGCCGGCCGCCAGAAAGACCGGGTGAATTTCTTCAGCGATCGATGAACCGTGATCGTTCGCGGTATGCAGCAAATCGCCGCTGCTGTTAAGCACTTCGAGCCGCGTGTCTGCCCCTCGTACCGCTGAAAGCTGAGCCCTGAACATGGACATTTCGGCGAGACGAACGCTGAAGTAAACCTGGCTCTCGCCACTGCGGAGCTTACCGGTTACCTGCCGGTCTGCCTCGAGCACGAAGGCGCTCGCCGGAGAATCATGGGCCCCCACGAGCTGCGCAGCCTTTTCACGGCAAGCCAGCAGAATAAACGGAAGTAACAGAAGCCGGCGCATCAGGCCGAAAGGACTGGCACCTGGCCCGCCTGTAATGATTCGGCCAGGCGCAGAAACTCGGCATTCTCGATGCCCGCCACGAAGGCGTCGTCGCTGCGAAACATGGCTCGCAGAATTTCGCGGTTATCTGCGCCAGCAGCGCGTGCTTTATCGACCGCGGCGATCAGCCCCGGAATGTCATGCGCTGCCGCCAACAGCGAAACCTGGATCAGGTCAAAAATATAATCGGGCGGCTCGTGCGCACTTTCAGTGTCGATGGACTCTAGGGTGTCCATACGGGCTCTTATTGCGCGCCGCACAAATCGTCAATCGGAATACAGCTGGCTGTTACCGCTGGCCCTCCCTGGGAAACCAACGATTGTGTGTAATTTTTTGACGGCTCATCTGACTAACTATCAGCTTCCGGCAGACAGAAGCGCGGGCTGGCCAGTGCCTAAGACACACCGCCCCGAAGGAGAAACCATTATGAAGAAAGCAAACCTATTGATGGGTGCCGCACTGGCGGGGCTCGCACTTGCGGGTGCAGCACAGGCTAAAGAAAGCAAAAAGGCGGCAAAAGAAGGTGAATGCCACGGCATTAACGGCTGCAAAGGACAAGGAGACTGTGGCAACAAGGACCACGGCTGCGGCGGGCAAAACGCCTGCAAAGGCCAGGGCTGGAAAAAGATGACCGAGGCCCAGTGCAAGGCGAAGAAAGGTAAATTCAAGCCAATGTCTATGGAGATGTGAGTTCACCCTGAAAGGGCTGAACCCACATGCAAAAGAATCTTATCGGGCTCGGTCTGCGGACCGAGCATTTTAACTACCTGCTGAAAAAACCGAAAACCGGCATCGGCTGGTTTGAGATCATCACAGAAAATTTTACCGATACCGGGGGAGCTCCCCTCTATGTCCTGGAACAGCTGCGCAAAGATTATCCTGTCGCATTTCACGGGGTAGCGCTCTCGATCGGCAGCGTCAACGGCGTCAGCCTCAAGCACCTGCACCGCATTCGTGAGCTGTCAGAGCGCATCGAACCTTTCCAGGTATCTGACCACTTCTGCTTCGCGCGTTTTGGTGATCGCCAGTACCACGAACTGCTGCCACTGCCAAGAACACAGGCAATGGCAGAGCGCGTCATCCGTAACATCAGCAGGGTACAGGAATACCTGAAGCGGCAGCTGGTACTGGAAAATATCTCGGCGTACCTCGAATATCCACACAACGATATGAGCGAGGCAGAGTTCATCAACTACATCGCAGAAAAAAGCGGCTGCGGAGTCCTTCTCGATATCAACAATGTTTACGTGAACGCGGCCAACTTTCGTTACAATGCACGGCGCGCGATTCTGGCATTCGACCCAAAACATGTCGTACAGTACCACCTCGCCGGCTTCACTGACCTGGATACGCACCTGTTTGATACGCACGCCGAAGCAGTGCATGCGCCGGTACGGCAACTGTTCCGCGAAACGCGTTACCACCTGGGTGAGCGCCGCTTCAGCGTTGAACGCGACGACAAGATACCTACCTTTGGCCGACTCGAGCGCGAGACTCTGTCGCTGGCAGCGCTTTCACCACAACAAATGCCCAAACGTTTTTTATCCCCTGCGCCGGGCCATTTGCCAGCGGGGGATTTTCGAACGCGCAGAGGCTTACAGCGTGAGACAGACTGGCAACGCCGCATTTATGATAAAGAAGGCTCAAGAGCCGAACGCAGCGCCGGCAGCCTGACGGTCAAGGCAGCGCGCAAGGTCTATCGCAATGCATACGATATACGCTTCACCGGCGCACTGCGCGACAAGTTTAAGCACCTCGCCGATTTTCTGCCAGAGCCGGCTCTCGGGCGACTCTTTGCGGCCTATGTTCAGGACACTCCATCGGTGCATGAAGATCTCGGCGCCTACGGCGCCTCGCTGCCTCACTTCCTGAAGAAGAAGCTTCCACAAAGGTCTTACCTCGCTGACGCTGCCCGGCTAGACCTTCTGCGCTATGAGCTATTCCATCGCACTGTCAGGCCCGCAAAAAAAGATATTCTGCGGCAGAAAGTAAAGCTGCAGGGAGCATGCCTGTGGCAGAGCAATTATACTCTGTTTGCCGGTGCGCGTAATGGTCGCCTGCACAAGGCACCGGGTAAGCCACAAAAGAAGGCGCAGTACGCCATTGTCTACCGCAAGGCGTTTGCCGTTCACGAGCGTATGCTTTCGACCGCGCAATATGATTTGGTTACAGCGCTCGAAAGTGGCGCGCGTATTCCTGTACTTGTTGCACAGGCAGAAGCAAAAGGGACGATGACAGCAAGCGAAATTAAGCAGCTGTTCGAAATACTCGGCCTCGAAGGTGTGCTCGCATGAAAGCCGCCGACCTGCTCAATGACCATGGTGACGCCCTCTATGCCTATGCACGCACCCGGCTTACGAGTGATGACGACATTGCCGACTGCATACAGGAAACCCTGCTGGCCGCAATACGCAATGCCGATACCTTTTCGGGTAATTCTTCGGTACGCACCTGGCTCATCGGTATACTCCGGTTCAAGATCATCGATATATACCGAAAACAGGCACGTGAAGCAGATTATGATTCTATCGATGCGGCCGAGAATGACACCTATTTTGACGAGGCTGGCCACTGGGAGCTGCAACGGGCCCCGCGGGCGTGGGAAAAATCGCCGCTCGAACAGCTCGAGCAAAGTGAATTGCGCGAGCACCTCCACCGCTGCATAGGGCGGCTGCCTAAAGTGATGCGCGCAGCGATAACCCTGCGCGAACTCGAAGCCTGTGAAACGGCAGAAATCTGTAAGCAGCTGGTGGTTACTTCGACCCATCTGCACGTGATTCTCTACCGTGCCCGCATGCACCTGCGTACCTGCCTCGAACAGTTTGGCTTTAAGGGGATTTCTTCATGAATTTTGCACGAATCATCATGGGTATGTCATGCCGGGAATTCAGTGAGCATACGAGTGCAACGCACGATCATCCCGCAGGGTTATGGGTACGTTTGCGCATGGCCTGGCACCACCTGTTGTGTGTCTACTGCAGACGGCTCGCGCGACAGTGGCTTTCCATTCGCGAAACGCTGCGGCGAGAGCCGCCTGCGGTCACCATGCCTGACCCCCTAAAGGAAAAAATCCGCCGCAACCTCGGAGCAGGCGACTGAAATCTGCACGCATCACAAATTTGCTGTGGTTTGCCGTCTGCGCACTCGGCATCGCCTGGCTTCTCGTGGCAGGTACACCGTACGAAAATACTCTTTGGTTGGCCGCAACGGGCAAAGTAGATCTCGGGCTCTCCCTTTTCTACCGCTTTCGCGACAGTACCATCGTTACCGACGGCTCATGGGGAGGTCCGGGCTTAGGGATATTTCTCGGTGTCTGCTCCCTGATAGGAGTACGCGCTACCTGGTCTCTCACTATCGTCTTGCAGGTGGTTCTGCTGCGCCAGAAATCTCTGAAAATCAAATTCTCCTCCGGCGCGCTGCTGGTTGCGGCATTACTCTGGGGTGAAGCACTGCTCGTATGGAATTTGCTTTTCACCTTCCTGGTTCATGTATTCGGTAGAATCGCCGCACCCCGCAACCTACCGGCCGTCCTGGCCACACTCGGCGCCCTGGCAGGCTTTCTCGGCACAATCGAACTGGCCTGGGTAATGGGCAATCCCGCACGCTCGGTGACCCGGCAGCGTGTGCTCGGGGGCAAGTCCCACTTTGACATACTAAAGCCTCAGCTGCGTCGCCCCGCCATTGAACTGCACGAGAACTGCCTAGCTGTGCTCAACCCTGATGACCTGCGCGGCGTGCAGAGTACCGAACTTCTGTCGCGCTCGTCGCTGGCTAATTTTGAAGCGGTCATTCTGCTCGACCTCAAGATCGTTGAAATGAACTACCGATTCCTCACGATGAAAGATGAAAAGGGGGAGTTTGTATTCAGCAACGCCGCGCGCCATTTCGCTGAAAATGAAAAAGCTCACGCAGCCGCTGTGCGCGCTCGCCTTGAATCTGCGACAAACCTTTGTCTTATTGCCCCGTTCGACCGCCTGCCCGAACAGGAATCTGCACCGTTTTCACGCGCGCGCGAGATTCTCGAAGCGCGCAAGAAGGCAGGGCTTTCTACAAAGGTTATCCAGTTAGGGAATCTCTGACAGGTAACGAACCGCGCGGCCAAAAAGCGGCCGGCGTCCGGCGATGCGCGTTGCTCTGGCGTTTCATGCCACGCGACAGGCGACTTATTTCACATTGCCTGCGAACAGTGAAATTCTCTACGCCTCAGATCTGCTCTGCCGTCAGCTTCGCCTGCTCACCGGTTGCCAGGGTTTTCACCGCGTATACGCCTGAAGCAGCTTCGTCTTCGCCAAGAATGATGACCCGGGCAATCTGCTTTTTTTCGGCTTCCTGGAACTGCTTGCCCAGTTTTCCGGCGCCCAGCGAAACTTCGACTGAAAGGCCGCGGGCCCGCAGGGTACGCGCAAGTGCCAGCGCGTGTCCTCCTAGCTTGTCGTCGAGCAGCGCGATGTACACATCAACCTTGCGTGGCTGGTCGGTGAGCAGCTGGTGCGTGCGAAGGAAATCCTCCAGCGTCACGTCACCCATACCGAAGCCGACAGCATTGAGCGTCTCTTTACCAAAGGCTCCGACGAGGTTGTTATAGCGCCCGCCGCCAAAAAGCGAACGCCGGTTTTCAGGATGTGTATCAAAAACCTCAAACACGAGGCCCGTATAATAATCAAAACCGCGCACGACAGACGGGTCGTATTCGACAAACTCATCGAGCCCCAGCGTTTTTAGCTCTTCAATGATTTCGAGCACATAGCTGGCGCCTTCGAGGTGGTACTTTTTCTTCAGGTAGTCGAGCTTTTCAATGAGGAAAAAATCGAGTTCGGCGCGCTGCAAAGCAGTCACACCTTCGGCTTCCAGCATCGCCACGTAGGCTTCAGGCTTCACCTTGGCCTTTTTATCCATAATGCGCGCTATAGCAGGCCATTTATCCTGCGGCAGTTTCAGCTCACCGCCCAACACCCCATTCAGAATCGAGCGGTGCGAGAGATATAGCCTGAACTGTGAGGCGTTGGCGCCATAGCCGCGCAGCAGGTCAACTGCCAGCGAGAGTATCTCGAGGTCGCCGAGCTTCTCTGAAGCCGCGCCGAATAGGTCGCAGTTGAGTTGCCAGTGCTCGCGCAATCTACCCTTACCCGGCTGTTCGTAGCGCCACACGTTGGGTATCGAATACCAGCGTATCGGTTTCGGGGTTTCGTGAAAGCGCGCGGCCACCATACGCGCCACCGTCGGCGTCATCTCGGGCCGTATGGCTACCTTGCGGTCGCCGCGGTCGGTGAATGAATAGATCTGCTGCCCGACGATCTCTTCTGATGTTTTCGCAAGGTAGACGTCGATGGGCTCTACAATCGGTGCATCAATCTGGTCATAACCATACTGCCGCACCACACGGTGCATCACCGAAAACATGGCTTCTCGAAAGCGCATGTCTTCGGGAAAAAAATCGCGCGTCCCCTTGTAGGGCTGGGTAGAAAGGTAGGCCATGGCTGCGCTACTTCAGTTCGGCGCGCTTCTGCGGAAACTCCGCCTCAATTGCTTTGCCCAGCTCGAACAGCAGCTCTTCAGAAAAATTCGGACCCTGCAGCTGCATACCAATCGGAAGGCCTTCTGCAGGCCCTGGCACCGCGAGCGCCGGTATTCCCGCGAGGCTTGCGCCTACGGTGAGCACATCTGACAGGTACATCTGCACCGGGTCAGAAGTTTTTTCACCTATCTTGAATGCCGGTGAGGGTGTAGAAGGCATGAGAATCGCATCGACCTTTTTGAATGCTTCATTGTAGTCGTGTTGGATCAGGGCACGTACTGCCTGTGCTTTACCATAGAAGGCATCATAGTAGCCACTGGAGAGCGCGTACGTACCCAACAGGATTCGGCGCTTGACTTCGGGGCCGAAACCTTCGGTACGCGACTTTTCATAAACCTCGTTCAGGTTTTTTGCATTCTCGGTGCGGTGGCCATAACGAATGCCATCGAAGCGCGCCAGGTTTGCAGAGGCCTCACTCGTCGCGGTCAGGTAGTAAACAGGAATGCCGAATTTCTGGTTCGGCAGTGAAACCGATTCGACCGACTTCACTTTGCCTTTGAGAAACGCCAGCGTCTTGTCAAATGAAGCGCGCACCTCAGGTGTTAAACCTTCGAGCATTTTTTCATCCACGCCAAGCCGCACATCGCCGAGCTTGCCGGTCCATTTTGTGTACGCCGAATCAGGCATCGTGGTTGAATCTTTTGGATCATGGCCCTTCATGATGTTGTGGATGATCTCAACATCGCTGACAGTGTGCGCGAGCGGGCCGATCTGGTCGAGGCTCGAAGCAAAGGCAACGAGGCCGTACCGTGAAACGGTTCCGTAGGTAGGCTTCAGACCCGCGAGGCCGCAAAAGGCCGCTGGTTGGCGAATAGATCCACCGGTGTCTGAGCCGAGGGTTACCGGTAAGAAACCTGCAGCAACTGCGGCTGCAGAACCGCCTGATGAACCACCCGGTGCGCGACTAGTATCAAAAGGATTGCGCGTCACCTGGAACGCGGAGTTCTCGGTCGATGACCCCATCGCGAACTCGTCCATGTTCAGGCGACCGAGGGTGACAAAACCCTGCGCCTGTAACTTTTCAATGACCGTGGCAGTGTAGGGTGAAACAAAACCGTCGAGAATCCTGGACGCGCACTGCGTCACTCTGCCCTTCGTTACTATATTGTCCTTGATACCAATCGGAATACCGTCGTAGGGCGACAGGGACTTGCCCTGCGCGCGGCGCGCGTCAGAAGCCTGGGCGGCTGCCAGCGCCTGCTCACGCTCGACTGCCAGAAAGGCCTTGATTTCGCCGTCGTGCTTATCAATTTTTGCCAGCGCTGCTTCGAGCAGGGCCACTGCGGTGGTTTTTCCTGCGGCAAGGTCGCGGGCGAGCTCAGATAACATGGGAGCTAATACTAAGCGCAAGACCCGACGTAAAGCACCTCAGCGCAGCGGGCTGCTGCAGAGACTAGACGAACTCGAAACCGGCATTGACCAGCCGGTTATCCAGCTCTTTCACCCAGCGTATGGCGGCCTTGAGCGTCCGGTCAGGTTCAATCTGTACCAGGCAGTGCGCCCCCACAATCAGGTTTGCGGTCAGCGGGTTACCCTTCAGAAACACGAGACTACAACCCTGTTCTGACTGGTCGACGATCAGCGCATTCAGCTGAGGCACAAAAAGTGCCCCGGGTATTTCGAGGTATGACAGGTCAAAGGAAAAGCCTACGAAAGTAGCCCGGGTAATCAGCTTGCGCGATTCGAGCCGGCGTTCGTGCACGATAGTGCGCGCATCTTTGGGGGTGGATTTCCTTTTACCGGGCGCGGGTTTTCTGTGCGGTACGGCCTTGGCCTTCTTTTTCACGGGCTTGGCCTGGCGTTTGGTCGGTTTAGCCATCTACAGAGCAGAAGAGTGGCCCCGAGGGGCGCCGTCAATAGGTTTCAGCCGTTCTTGCCGCCCGGTAGCCTATCGCGACTCGCGCACCAGTTTTCCCCGCAGGGTAATTTTGCTGCAACCTGGGAAAAAAGGCAGGACTGCGGGGGCGACGAGCAGTGCGAAGTTATTCATATCGCACCCTTCATTCTCAACCTCAAAGTGGACTACACCTTGGGCGCCCCGCGCGGCAATTACCCGGTTGAGTTCGCGCACCTGCTGGGTCGTGTCACCGAGCGGTACAAAGCTATAGACAAGCGACCAGTAGCGCCGCGTTACTTCGATATCACCAATGACCTCCAACCCCGCGCCATCTGCTTTGACGCGCTTGTCGCTGCCATAGATCTGTCCCGTCATCGAAACCGGGTACTCAAGCTCCTGGAATTTCACCGTGTGACGGCTGCCAATACAGGCCTGCAACAGGACAACCACGATGGCGAACGAGACAAAACGCGTCACCGGCGCCTCCGACGGGTCGGCCTGCGTTCGGGGCGCGCCTTTTTCTGAGTGCGCTCAAAGCGTGACTTCCGGCCGCTAGGCCCCGTTGTCACATTCAGAATATAACGCCGCTCGGGTTCGGTATAGAGTGCTGTTTCTGAATGCCCGCGAACCTGTATCCAGTCTTTGTCCAGGTAGAACAGAACCGCATTGAACACGTAGCTGCCGAGACGCATTTCATCGATCACAGTATCGCGGCTGCCGTAAACCGAAGCGGCGGTCAGCTTGTCGTCGAGCTTACGCTCCTGCTTCACATGCCAGTCGTGCGAAGGATACACCGGCGTATCGAGAATTTCGATCTCCGTCGCAAACGGATAGGACTGTGTGCTGTCACCTGCAACCTTTTCACCGCCTATCTGCCGCACAGGCCCCACCATCACCGGCTTCTGGAACTCCTTCGGCTTCATCACAAAGGGCTTCGAACAGGCAGTCAGAGCGACTACCGTGAGGAGTGCAGGCTTTACCATGTGAAGCGAGCCCCCAGGGTCAGGCCGTAAGTCTGGTTGTTGGTTGCATGCACCAGGGTGAACACGCGCACCTTCCAGATGTTAAACTGGGGGCCACCAAACGCGCGCAACACAACAGTCTCGGCGCGGCCCGATTCGGTAGAGCTGAACCGCGCGTAGTCGCCGGCCGATGAAGCGCCGTTTACTTTCACTGCCCCTGCAACATCTGCGGTCAGATCTGCCTGCGCGAGCAGGTGGAAATCGGCAGCACCACCAATAACCAGTGAGAGAAAATGCAGAATGGAAAAATTCGTTGAGAGTTCGAGCGGCACGACGTGCGTAGCATAAGAAATGGCAAGACTGCCGGTGGGTTCATAGAGTATGTTGAGACTGTTGTAAACGAAACTAATGCTCGCCAGTTTGTCCGTGCTGGAGGCAACGAACTTGCTCGCGGCATACGTATAGCCCAGTCCCAGGTCAAGTCCTCCCCAGGTCAGGAGCGCCAGTGGAACGCGCCGCGGCTGCAGCAGCTTGTACTGTAGATACAGGCTACCCGACGTCATGTTAATCGTATAGCCCGAATACGCAAGCGTAGGCAGTACAAAAAAAGAGGCATAGATGTTCAGATTCTTTGGATCAAAAAAACCCCTGCGGCGCAGACTTGTCGTGCGCAGGCTGATACCCAGGGTAGCCGAAGCTGAAAATCCTGAACCGAGGTCGGGAACAGTCGAGTTGCTCAGGCGCTTGTTGAGCGCGTCCAGGTCGCCGCTGCTGGTCGGCAGGCTCACGTTGTTTACCGCAACGGTCGTGCCTGCGCCTAGCGAAAAGACGGTCATATTGCTGGCATAGTCGGCAACGCGACCTGCCGACGCGACCGACTGCGCTTTCGCCATATAAGCAAGCACACCGCTGAAGTTGCCGGTCTGAAACTTAGAGTTTACCTGGCTGCAGACCTCTGCTTCGACCGCAGCCTGTTCGGTGAGAGCAGAGGTAGCCGAGACGCGCACAGGACCACAGACGGTCTCTGCGTCTGCCTGCCTGAACGGCAAGGTTGCAAGTGCAAGAATCAGGTACGTCGCTCTGCGCATGCCTATTAATTATCGGGTATCCACCAGTCCAAGTGTAGCCGCACAGTCGGTGAGACGCCTCACCTCTGTGTTGCACAACAAAAAAGGGGGATTTCTCCCCCTTACCGTGCTGGCCCCCTTTTCAGGAGCCTGTCAGCAATTTCTCAGATAAAGTTCAGGCGCTTCAGGTCGGCTTTCAGACTTTCGACCGCCTCGGCACTCTTGTCCAGCGCCGCCTTTTCTTCGGCCGTCAGCTTGATTTCGATGATCTTTTCAACACCGTTCTTGCCGAGCACTACCGGCAGGCCGATATGCATGTCTTTGTAGCCGTATTCACCGTCGCAGTAAACAGCTACCGGGAACACACGGCGCTGGTCGCGCAGAATGCTCTCTGCCATTGCTATCGCAGACGCAGCAGGTGCATAGAATGCCGAGCCGGTCTTGAGCAGCGCGACGATCTCGCCACCTCCGTTACGCGTGCGCGTGACCATCTCTTCGATCTTTTGCGCTGTCAGGCCCGGGTAATCAGGCAGGGGAACGCCGCCGACATAGCTGTAGCGTGGCAGAGGTACCATGGTGTCGCCATGGCCGCCGAGCACAAACGCGCTGATATCGGCAACGCTCACGCCGGTTTCCATCGAGATAAATGTGCGGAAGCGTGCAGCATCCAGCACACCCGCCATACCCATCACCTTGTTTTTCGCGAAACCTGACACCTTCTGGAACAGGTAAACCATTGCATCGAGCGGGTTTGAAATCACGATCACGAAAGCGTTCGGTGCCACCCGCTTCAGGTTGGTCGCCACGTCGGTCATGATTTTCGCGTTGGTCTGCAGCAGATCGTCGCGGCTCATGCCCGGCTTGCGGGGAATTCCTGCGGTGATGATTACGAGGTCTGCGTCTTTGACATCGTCGTATGAGTTCGTACCGGTGAGAGAGTTAGAGTAGCCATCGACAGGTGTTGACTCATACAGGTCGAGCGCCTTGCCCTGCGGAACTCCCTCGACAACATCGAAAAGCACGACGTCGCCCAGACCCTTCTGGACTGCCATCAGGGCGAGGTTACCGCCGATTTGTCCTGCGCCGATTAGCGCAATTTTTGGTCGTTTGTGTTGCATAATTCTCCTTAAATTGGGGGCATGCCCCTCTTCTTGCCTATTGATCACTGATGAACTTGCGGTTCGACTCAGCGCGTCAATTAAGGCATCGGTTCTGGCTGCACTGCAGGGGCGATGCGATTACGCGCCACAGCATACCCCATAACGCCGATAAAATCCCTGAGCGCCTGCAGCCGGTCGGCAGGCAAGGGCTGTCCGGAATTCAACCGCTGCCATGTCGGGTCATGCGTCATGTTATAGTAGCCGCTGTATTTTTCCGCACCGAACAGCAAGGCCAGGTGTTCACCGTTTTTTTCGGTCACAAATCCACCTGAATGTTCGATATCGATAAAGGCAAAGCGCTCCCCCGAGACCTCCAGTGACCTGCCCATAGAGGCATGCGCTACCGGCAGCCTCAGTAGCGAGATGATCGTCGGCAGAACGTCGAGTTCAGAGGCAATGCGGTCATCGCGCCTGGCTGGCACCAACCCGGGTGAATAGAACAACAACGGAATGTGATACGAGTCACGACCCTGTTTTTCTTCAAATGCATGGTCTGCCATCAGCACAAACAGCGTATCCCTGAACCACGGTTCTTTCTCCGCGGCCGCGAAGAAATTCCGCAGGGTTTCGTCAGAGTAGCGCAGCGCGTTAAAGTATTTCGCGCGCGCATTGCGCCGCACTCCGGCGCCGGTCTCAGAAAAATAGTCGTAACCGGGCGGCAGGGTAAACGGTGGATGCGGATGCAGAGTGTAGATTACCGAGGCAAAAGGTTTTTTCGCCGAGCGCATATCAGCCAGCGCGCGTTCGAACATCACGTGATCATAGATACCCCAAACGCCGTCATGCGCCGCGTCAGAAGGAAAACTCTCGCGCGTTACGATATTTTCGAAACCTGCAAGCCGGGCAAACGCATTAAACCCCATAGAGCCGGCCTTCGCGGCGTAGGTGAAGTACGTTGAATAGCCTGCATCACGAAAAATCGCTCCCATACCTCGCTGGAAATTCTGCTCATGAGGCGAGGTTATGTAGAGAGAGCCGTAAAGCGTCGGTATGCTGCTGAGCGCCGACGGCAGCGAAGCGATTGAACGCCTGCCGGTGGCGTAGGTGTTCGTGAGAAGCCAGCCGCGGGCAGCAAGTGAATCAAAAAACGGGGTAGCTCCACTCTTGTCGCCAAAGATGCCCAGGCGCTTCGCCGACCACGACTCAAGCAGAATGAAGACGACGTTCTTTTTGAGCGCCGTACCGCGACGGTTAATGCGATAGAAGGGATTGTCATCGGTAATGAATACATCACCCTTTTCGGCGATGAGCGCGCGGGCGCGCGCAATCGCCTCTCGTTCACCAGCCACCGGGAAATTGCTGCGGTGAAACATAGCATAGAATGACGTGTACACACCATTGAGCGCAAAGTCACCCTGTGCCTGCGTCAGGTGCACAAATGCATCGGCCGGTCTGAGCGGCCGCCCCTGCAATCCGCCGCGCGCAAGAACCAGCGAAACGAGGGCAAAACCTGCAATGAGCAGGGCACGCTTCAGGTACGCAGGCCTGCGCGCAGAAGCATTAGCCTGCTCACGTGCTGCAATGCGCTTCCAGAAGCGGACAAACAGAAGCAGCGCGATGAGATAGATAATCGGAATGTAAGTATAATCTGTGAAAGCCATCAGGCTCACATCGACGATATTCTGGTAGTAGAGCAGAAGCTCCACCGTTGAATGTTTACCTGCCTGGCCGTAATAGACCAGGTCGCCCACGATCACGGTAAGGCAATAGTACGTAACGATGCCGATCAGCCACAGCATCGCGCGGCGCAGCCTGCCACCGGCCGGCGAGAACAGGTACACGAGGCCGGGCAGAAAAAATGCCAGCGAAACGGTCGCGAGTGCATACCGCAGGGTAATCAACCAGGCAACCGGTGGCGCAGCGGCGTTCAGATAAACAATATGGAATACCGAGCTACTGATAATCAGCAGCGAAAAAAAAGGCAGGTAGGCGATGAGCAGGTTCAAACTAGTTGGCGAATCGACGCTGCGTGCAGCAGCGTCGATTCATTACCAGATACCGGGGCCTAATTGCGTACAGAGTTGCTGCCAGGTGAACGAGGTCACCGAGGCATTCGAATAGGTTGAACGATCGCCGCAGCCAAGTAGCAGCAGCGTGTCAGTCAGGTCAACCGTGTTGGTGTTGACCATATTAATCAGGGTTTGCGTCGGTTCTACGCCACCGAGGTTATTGAGAATCGAGCCCGCGATGTGCTGCGGCCCCAGGCCTGGCAAATTGACCGCGTATGCATTGGTCCAGACGCCAGAACCACCCAGCGCCACGCCGCTTTTCAGGTTATCGGACAAGCCGTCAGAGACGACATCCACAACGCTGCCCAGGCCATAATTTTCACTAAAATATCCTTTGGCGCTGCCCGCTGGAATAGTCACACCGTGGTGTAGCAGGCGCACCATCGCCTCGCGCGCTGATATGGCCGGCGCTGTACCGTTGTAGGTAATGGAAAAACCGCGTGTGCCACTCGTGAGCCCCGTCGCATCGCGGTCAATCAACTGTATGAGCTGCGCTGCGTTGACGGCAGGTTCAGAGACGCTAACGGAAGTCAGCGTGCCACCGGAAATTGTATCAACAATAGCGCTGCCCGCGTCTGAAAATGTCACAAAGGGATTTTCACCGATAACAACCTTAGCTCCGACCGGGCAGCCTGTGCCACCCGTTGCTACGGTGGCATTCACCCGGCCACCTGGGATCGTTACGTTAAAGGTCGGGGCAGTGGTGCAACCAATTACCTCAATGCTCGGAATAACCGAATAGCCGCAGCCCGTATTAGTTATGGTGATTGCAGTGACCGCCCCCACGCCGTTCACGTCGACCGCAGCTTCAGCGCGGCCGCCAATCTTCACGATGCGCTCGTCTGCATAGTTGGATCCCGCAGTAATTGCGGAGCAACCTGTCAGCGAGCCGTTTACGGCCGGCGTCGCAGTAACCGTACAGGTACCGCCAGAACCTCCTGCACCGACAATCGGACACACGTCACCGCTATTGTACCCCGAACCGCCGTAAAAACTACGCAGTGTCGCTACACCACCGCTGACAACACAGCGCAACGTCGCGCCTGCCCCACCGCAGGTTGGGCAGGTACACGAAATCGCACCTGCACCGTTAGCACCTGTATAACCCGCACCCGGGTTCGTGATAGTCGCACCGCCGATAATGCGCATGCGCGCTGTCGCGGTCGGCTGTGTGGTGCATCCGCCGGTAAAACCGATCGTTGGTGTCGCAGTATAGCCTGCACCAGGATTTGTGATATTGATGCGCACGACCTGTTGCGTGGCCGAATCGACGACCGCAGTAGCCGTGGCAGGCGTAGTGGGAGCTCCGCCTGTGAATGTAACAGTCGGCGCGGCGGTGCAGCCCGAACCGCGGGTAGCGAGCGTTACGGCACTCACCACGTCTGACGGAGTCACCACGATCGTTGCCGTTGCTCCCGCGCCGCCACCGTTCGTGACAAGAATAGAAGGCGGTGTTGAAGGATTATAAGTATAGTTCTGCCCACCATCGAGCCGCAGCGAACCGACAAGTTCGGCCATCGCGGGCACGCCGATGCCCGAGGTTGTACTGATGTTCGCCACGTTGTAGGCGGCAAAAAGCTGTGCGACCATGTCGTGGTCACCGCTCGGCACCGTGATCAGGTTTGTAACCTCACGCGAATCGCCGAAGTTATCAAGCATGTAGACCATCTTGTAAACGTCTTCGCGCGAGATAGAGTTAATGAGCGATATCAGGTCGTTGATGACTGCATTGTTGTTGCGGCTGCCGTCGACGACCGAGTTCATCACTCCCACAAGGTTGCTTGAGCGGTTAATGCCGTTGATCAGGATACCCAGTTTAGCCCCATCTGTGACGCCATTAATGAGCGTGACAATGGTACCCGGTGAACCGGTGATATGGTTAATAACGTTGACCATTTTACCGAGACCCGTCGCGCCTGTGGCTGTGAGAGTCGGAAAGCCGCGGTAGGCAGTCGGGGGATTATAATAACACTGGCCCGCAGTGTAGGCCATCGCTGCGCCACCACCGTCATTGTAGGTGCCTGCTGCATAATTGGTACCTGACCCTGTCACCACGAACGCGCGCACGCGGCCAACAAACGTCGGGTGGTTTGTGGCATCTGTCTCGACGATGGCCTTAACCTGTGCATTGGCGCTGCCGCCGGGCAGCGGGTTGACGACAAAATTTCCCGTATAGGCATTGAGAGCTCCCGGGTTCGACACCGAAGTGGCGTAGCCCAGACCGTAATTGAAGGTTGAGCCGGCGATGACACCGCCCTGCTCGTTCCAGCAGTCCTGGCCCTGGATCTGGTTGACCAGGTTCGCCACGTTGACTGTGCTCGCGATCTGCAGACCGTTGATAATCTGCGTCATATTGCCCATCGAAACCTTACGCACCAGGAAGCGCATATCTTCGATTTCGTCGATCTGGTCTGCGAGGTTCGCCAGCTTTCGGCCGCCGGCATTGTAATCGGTCACCGATGCGTCGTCGAGTTTTGAACCGTTTGCAACGAGGTTCACGAGACCACGATCGTCACAGGTCTGCACACCAGCTGCATTCTTGTCTGTGATCGCATCGTAACAGGCCAGCTGCAGAACGTCGAGAGTGCTGCCAATGTATTCAACGAGGTATTTTACTTTGTTACGCCGGCGCGGGTCGGCGTCGGTCGGAAAAAGCTGCACATTGTCGATCAGGTAAGCGGCAGTGCGCACTTCGTTGTTGGTCGTATCCGGTGCGTCGTGTGCAACTGTCCCGTTGATGTTGTTCAGCAGAACCATGAGGTTATCAATACCCCGGTTGGGGCAGGCATTGCCGTTCGTATGGTTGATGGTAAAGCCGTCGTCGACGTTATAGATCAGGTCCATCATCCGGTCTACGTTATTCACCCGGTTGATGACTTCTGCGAGTTTTGCATTCCATTCTGCGGAACCACCGTGCGGTGCGCGGAAATCCTGCATTGTCTGTTCAGCCGCCGTACCGGGAAACACGCAGGCAGCGGGCGCACGGTGCTCAATGACCGGCCGCAACCGGTCGGTAAAATAGCGAATCTGCCCGGTATCCTGCGCCGTGTCGTTGCGGGTTGTACGGCGCCCGTTCAGCAGGGTGCCCATCTTCGAGGTATCCGTAACGCTGTCCATTACGGAGAGCAGGTTACGCAACCCCTGCAGCTGGAAGCCGAGGACGGCAGGGTCGCAGGCATTGCTCGCGAGCAGTGTGGGGCAGATGTCGCGCCAAAGATTGCCTGCCGCATCATATGTGTTATAGACAGGTGCAGTTGGTACTGTCGTATCAATGTAAACGCAGTTCGAAGTAGTTGTTCCCGCACCGGGGCAAAGGGTAGCAGGCGTTTCGCGGCTCAGGTTCACCGTGTTTGAATCAAACGAATCGAGCAGGTAGGCCATGTCACGGCCGTCGAGCGTCAGGTTCATCAGGTTGTAGAGTTTCGTGGGGCCGACGAGACCTGCCGATGACAGGTTCGGATCGCTCGCCGACGGCGTATCGAAGCCGACTACAATGTACGCCAGTTTCATCAGGTACGAATAATGGTCGACGGTGACCTTGTACGGCTGGCTGTTAAACGTATCGGCACCAGCAGTTGTGCCAGGCTGCGTCGTGACCATCGTCGATGCAGGGCACAGCGGTTGGTTCGCTGCAAGGTTACCACCGCTCGATGCGCAGGTAAGAGTAGGATAGCTATGGTTGACCGTATCGATGAGCGTCTGCAAACCCTGATCACTCGCCCCGTTCAGCAATTGCACCATCACATTCGGCAAATGAAAATGCTGCCAGGTGCACTGGTTCATGCTTGTGACAGACCGCGCATCGAATGCATTACCGGGAAAAATGGCTTCGTACCGCGTGCAGGCGACGCGCTTGATCGTCAGTATCAGTTCCAGCGTTGTCGTCGCTGTGATGCCCTTCACCAGCCTGATCAGCTTGTCTTCGTTGACCTTCGAGAGAATATAGAGCAGATCACCGACCGGAAGACCCGGCAGCGTCGTATCGTTCGGGTCTTTGAGCAGAATGTTCAGCTCGCGCTCGCCAACCTGGCGCGCAAACTTGCCAAGAACTTCGTTCTGCGCCTGCGTGAGCTTGACCTGGTCAGGCGGCGTCGCGCGACCAAGGCATGCCGTGAGAATTGGCAGCAGCGCCATCGCAAGTAGTGACGAGCGTAAACGATTCAGTAATCGCACTTGTGGTGAGCGCAGCCGAACCATTAAAATAACCCCGCTGTATAACCCAAAAGTATCACGATACCACTCTGCGAAAGTTTACGGCTTTCAGTCTTAACCAGAAAGTCTTCGCTCCATGTCACGGCAAAATTGCCGTTCGCGTCTTTTTTTGTCTCGGTCAGAGAACCCCTGCGGTTAAGGGTGACATTGTACTCCTGCAGCTGGTAACCGATGCGCAGATCCAGGTAATGCCCGCTCTTAATGTGGTACTGAAAACCGATAGCCGGCATAAAGCGAAAGCCAAAGTCATTGATGATACTTTCCTGCAGGTTCGCCTCAACAGAATAGGTTTTTTGAGTGGGAGTCCCCCCCTCTATTTCTGTGGTCGTGAAAGTGCCGGCATTCATCGCATACTTGCGCTTACCGTAAACAATCGAAAGTCCCACTTCAAAACCAGCATAGGGCATCAGCTTGTGATCGAAAAAACCACGCTCATACCAGTAAAAGAAGCTCATGCCGGGCGAGAACGTCAGCAGGCTCTCGTCAACCTGGACCGAACCCGGATACGTGCGCGTGGGCGTAAGCGCCAGCGCATCATAATAAGCAAAATCTCCCGCAACAGTCTGCGTGGTGTTTTTGTAGAGGGGCGCTATATAGCCATGAAAGCCTATGCGCAGGAATTTCTTGTCCTTCGCCCATTGTGCATTGCGCAAACCTGGCAGCTGGTCAATGTTGACGCCGAGCAGGCCTTCAATACCGACCATGTAGTTCATTGCGCTGTTCTGCGCCATGGGCACGCTCACATTCCTCGAGTTATTGGACGTACTGGCCTGCCGAAATATATCCTGTTCGATGGAATTTTTTCTTCCCTCTGCCCAGTCGGTCGTCTCGTTCGCCAGCACAATACCGCCGCGCCAGGTAAGCTCACCCAGGTAGAAATATTTCTTGCGCAGCTGTGCCAGCGCGCCGTCACCCTTGGGCATCTTGCCGATTCCCTGCGCTTCGCCGGGAGCAGGAAAATCCATCGGTCCGGCAGGGCCGGCCTCAGCTGGAGCGTTGCCCTCTGCTGCGGGCTTGAGTGTCTGCGAAAATAACTGGTCATGCTTCGACGGGCTGAGCATGACAAACACAATGAGCAACAATACGCCAGCTTGCCACCGAATGAATTCGGTGGCAAGCTGGCGGCTCGCTGTCACCGGTCGTTTCATCAGAAGACAATCCCCACCTGGATGAAACCACCCAGCATTTCAAATTTGTTTGTCTCTTTGCTCTTAAAGCCGAGAGATGTGAGAGGAAAAGTGCCGTAGAGTGTATCGCCAAGCACTGCCTGCCCGACGCCGTCAACGTCGCGGTTGAGGTATACGAAACCATAGTTCGCGCCGAGACGCACTTCCATCTGCGTGTTCCAGAACTTCGTCATCGGCGGCGGCCGGTATGTGACGTGCATACGAAATATCGGGCCTATATCAGTGACGTTTGTCGAGTTCGCACTGCCCTGCAAGACGCGCGCCGCAAGTGGTTGTTCGGGTGGCGTTGGTGTGATCGGGTCGGTGCGGACAGCTTTGAACGCGATCTGCTGCGAAGTCGACAGTATCATTGCACCAGCCGCACCACCGAGACTCATGCGTCCCCACTTGCGTGTCAAAAACACATAATCGTATGCAAGCGAAGGAGTGAGTATCCAGACGTCTTCGTTCATTGTCATTCTGAACGAATATTGACCGGTGCGCGAAGTCGGGTCAACGAAACCCAGGTTTGCTAACTGGCAGGCCGTGCCCGAACAGCCGCCTGTCTGGTCGCGCAGTGTCATCGTTGTATCAAGGTCAATGGTTTTCAGCGGAACGAGACCCGCGAGGCCGAATTCGAGCTCGACCTGGTGCTTGCCGAAATAAAAACCGAGCGCCAGGTTACCGGTCGGCAGAAAGTAAGTTGGCGCACGCTGCACCTTCTGCCCGGTACTCATCGAAAAATCGGCATTCACGTTGAGCAGCTTCATGTTCAGCGCATCTCCGCCGAAAGCGCCTTCGATCTGCTTAATGACACCCTGGAATTCAGAACCGAGATTAAAGTAGTTCACGGTGGTCGATGCCTTGATGTACCAGGTATGCGTAAAGAAGGCACGGTTCGCACGAGGGTCGAGCTGCGCGATAGAGCCAATGTTCGTTTCGTTGTAGAGGTCTTCGACGAGCGCTTCTTCGGTGATCAGGTTACCCTTGGCGTCGATACGCTTTTTCACGGTCTTCTTCTTTAATTGAATCGTTCCGCCGTCCTGGGCATAGGTCGACCCGGGCACAAAAAGGCACACCAACGCGGACGCAGCGAAGGCTGCCGACAATAGCCGGATCAAATTAGTGAACACGTGTTTATTTACTATGTTCATAACTCAGTCGAGAGTGCCAAAAAAACTGCTGGGGCAAGGCCAAGGTAGGTCTGATCGGCTATGCCGGAAACTACTTTCTGGTAAATATTTCTATCTGCATTGGCCCCTGCCCGCTCAGCAAAATATCCCTGGCCTTCCCAGCTGATATTGCCATAAACCGCTGTCACCGAGACAAGGAGCGCAATGTGCAGCCGCGCAGACAGACGCGCCCGCGCGCCGACTTCAGCCCGGGCCGCTGGCAGTACAGACAGCGTGTGCGACTGCGTAATCTCACTCTGGATGGCATAAGTATCGCTAACCGCCCCCACGTACTGTGGGGCCAGGGAGAGCGTATAGAGGCGCTGGCCACTCGCAAACATGGCGCCGAAAGAGAAACGGGCGAGCAGGTAGGTCTCTTTCAGCCCCTGTAACCAGCCATTCGTGTATTCTGCCCCCAGGCCAAACATCGGCGTCAGGTTGAAGCGGCGCTCGGTTACGCTGAGGCTGCCGGTATAGGTCAGGTCAGTCAACGCCACGTTGGCCGCCTGGGCATTCTGGTAACGAAAATTGCCGGCAGCAGACAGAACTTCGCGCGCGGGCGAATAGCCACCTTCCATGGACCAGAGCATGCTGAGCCAGCTATAGCGGCTGGCCGGGATCTCCCATTCGGCGCGCAACGCTGGCTCGAGCGTAAAGGCACTGCCGTGTTCTGTGAGGCTGACCCCACTGCCCTTGTAGATAGCTTCGTTCGGGCGCAGAATATTATCCGTCGCGAACTGCCGGGTATCCGATAACCCCTGCGTGTCATTCAGTACAAAGCGCGAGCCCAAACCCACCGTGAAAAAGCTCCGCCGCTTCGGCAGTTTTTCTGCCGGCAACTGCGTTGCCTCGTCAAAAAAATCAGGACGCGCAACACTGCCCTTCTCGTCGGGCTGAGCCGCAGGCACTGGGGGAGCTTTCTCTTCGGCGATAAGCGGTGTCGCAGAGGCAAACACTACCGCAGCGTACAGAAGAACCTGGCGCGCACGTATCGCATGCAGCAAGAGGCTCATCATAAGCTGAAGCTCCTGCTCGTGCAGAATAGATGCCTTGCCACCCGCTCGCTGCACGAAAGGTTAGACGCCGCAGTTCGCGTTTTCACAACCGTATTCCTGCCCTGATGCTTAGCGCCGGAAGCACTGCAAAAAAATCCTGCACAGCATCAACACCGAGAGCTGTACTTGTCTGCGAAAACGCGACTGTACCACCCGCGACAAAATTGGTATAACCTGAATTAGCAAGGCGCGTAAACTGGAAGATGGCAGAGACACCCAACTCGGCAAACCACTGGTTTTGCGGCCGCTCATAGCGCAGGACGGCACCCAGATATGGCCCCATAGCAAACACTGCCTGGCTGTTCAGCTCACCCTGCACGGTGCGCACCTGCGCAGTCTGCGCGCAGGGTGCCGAAGCTCCGTTTGAACAGCGCAGAGCGGCAAACTGCGAATACGCGGTGAATGACTGCAGATTCAAACCCAGTTCCGTCGCAAACGCAAACTCGCCACCCCATACCTGGCCGATCGTGCGACCCCAGGTCATGCCACCCGAAAAACTGTAAAAGCGCGTCGCGGTGCGCACCTCGATGTCGTAGGTACCCGTACCCGAAGCGGAGACAAAATTCACCGCTGCGAGCGGGCAGTTGGCATAGTCAATGCCCGCGCAGGTGCGTGACTCTTTCACCTGGTAACCGCCGGCGTAGTACATCGAGGTCTGCGGCACAATGCCGCTGAGCGAGGTAAAGATGCCCCAGGTATTTGCCCCCACCTGCCAGTCGGATGTTACACGTATTTCAGGTAAACTCAACAGCGTGTACGGCGCCAGGTCTTCGGCCAAAGCGCCCGCCCAGCGTGAGCTGTAATTGGTACCAGCGCTCTGCCCCACCAGCGACACCCCGCCATTGTTGAGCAATTGTTTGTTCATGTTTTCAGCCAGCACACCGTTGAGCATGCTGTTCGCCTGCAGGCCGTAACCGAGTGAAATACGCGTCGCGGCCAAAACCGGCTGCACAAACAACACCGAACATGCCACGATTAACGCTGCACGCATCGAAGAACCCCATACGCGCCGGCGCTGCATTATGTTATTATCGGACGTCATTTAGCTGAAGTTTGCAACGAATGTTTAAAATCAAAAAGGCCGCTCGCGCGGCCTTTTTGACTGCCCGGCGCCGCTTTTGCGACGCTTAGCCCCAACCTCTTACCAGAGGCTTGGGCTGTGGTTTGAGCAGAAGTAGTGGAAGTCGGTCGTTGTGCTTGTACCATATTCTACATGATCGCCGCAACCGATCAACACCACCATGTCTGTCAGGCTGGTCGAATCGCTGTTGAGCAGGTTCACGACCGTCATGACCGAACCAGCACCGCTCAGGTTGTTGAGCACGTTTTGTGCAATATGTACCGGCCCGATACCAGGGTGGTTCACGTTGTTCACACCGAAGAAGCCGGTATAACCTGCACTCACGTGGTTCACGCCGTGGCGCAGCATACGCACCATACCTTCACGCGCCGAGACGTTCGGGGTGGTCGTACCATTGTAGTTGATCGCTGCACCACGCGGAGCTTTCTCTGTGTTGGTCAGCAGCTGCGCGAGGTTGTCTGAGGCAGGTGAGAAGCTGATAGCCACAACCTGACCACCGGTGACGGAACCCACAATCGCGGTGGCACCATCGCCGTGAGCAGCGTAAGGAGTCTGGCCCAACACGATTGTCGGGTTTGCAGGGCAGCCGGTCGCCTGGGTTGTCACAGTCACTGAAGTTACGCGGCCCGCGGTGAGTACCGCAGTATAACTACCTGCAGTCGTGCACTCATTGGCACCAGTGAGAACTGTTACAACGGGTGCAGCACCATAGCCGCAGCCGCTGTTGATGACTGTCATGCCGGTAAGGTTACCCGAGCCGTCGACCGTGCCACGCACTGTCGCTGCACCGCCAATAGAGACGATCTGGCCGTCGATGTAGCCCGTGCCACCCGCGATCGCCGAGCAACCGGTCAGGACTCCTGCGGCAGCGGTAACTGTACAGGTTGCGGTACCGTCGCCGCCCGCACCGTTAATGGGGCAGATGTTACCAGTTGTATAACCTGAACCACCGTAGTAGCTGGTCAGCGTGTTGATTGGGCCTGCAACCAGGGCTGAGGCTGTCGCACCTGTACCGCCACCACCAGTGAAAGTTACACCGGTGAAGCTGTCTGTATAGCCAGCGCCGCCTGCGGTGACTGACGCACCGATCACGCCGTTAACGGCTGTCGTAGCTGCAGGCGATGGCGTACAGTTCACGCCGCCCGTGAAAGTGATCGTCGAAGCAGAGTAGCCTGAACCGCCATTGGTCAGATAAATGGCCTTCACTTTGGATTTTGTCGCGCTCGCGCTCTCAGGCGCAGTGACAAATGCCACTGTCGCGCCCGTACCACCGCCGCCAACAGTTGCGCCCGTTGGTGCCGTGTCGCACGACCCTTCGTTCGTGAGTGTCACGCGGGTCACTGCACCGAGTGATGCAGAGATCGACGCGGTCGCGGTTGCACCCGCACCACCACCAGCGTTCAAACCGCCCACGGTAGGTGCAGTCGTGTAGTTCTGGCCACCGGCATAAGACAGCGTGCCAATGAGCGCACTCATGTCAGAGACGCCGACACCCGAGGTGGTCGCAATGTTACCTGCGTTGTACGCCGACATCAGCTGTGCAATCAGCACGTGGTCGGCACCCGGGAAGGTCGCTGTCGTGGTACCGGTCGCGTTACCAATTTCACCGATGAGTGAAACAAGCTTACCGATTTCACCGCGCGGCAGGTTGTTCATCAGCGTGACAAGGTCAGCTGTCGAAGTGCCATAACGCGGGTCGGTGACACCGTTCAGCAGACCGACAATGTTCGACGAGTTGACAGTCTGGTTGATCAGGTCTGCCATCTTGTTGATATCGGTGACATCGTTCATCAGGTCTTTCAGCTGTACCATCGCAGCAGACGTCGTTGCACCAGAGATGAACTCGATGACGTTGACCATCTTACCCATACCGGTCGCATTGCCTGTCGGGTTACCACGACCAGGTACCGTTGTCGCGAGGAAGGCGTTGGTGCCGGTTACTGCATTGATCAGAACCGCCAGTTTGCCCGTACCGTTGGTCGCCAGCGTGCCGATATCCATGAATGAAACGAGTTTTGCCATCTTGATGATCGCGCTGACGTTGTTGGTTACATAGACGAGCTGGTTGATGTCTGTTGTATTGTCGACGATCTTGGCAAGGCGCTTGCCAGCAGCCTGAGGATCAAGGTTTGTTGCACCACGAGGGTAAACATGGTAGCTTGATCCCGGTGTCGGGTGATCAGCGTGCTGGCTGTATGTTGCTGTGTGGTTGACCAGCGCAATCACGTTAGCCGGTGTGATGTTGTCGATCATCGTAATCAGCTTCGCGGAAGATGCAACGTTTTCAACGAGGTAGACGAGCGTCGTAACCGCAGTATCGCGCTCGCCGAAAAAGAAGCCATTACCTGAGCTCTCACAGGTTCCTGTATCGGATGCGGTTGTGGTCGAAGGGCCTGCGAAAGTGCCAGCCGACCCATCTGAGCAGCCAGGAACTTCGGATGCCTTGAAAATACCGTTAATCACGGTCGACAGGTTCGTAGTAGTTGTTACACCCCAGATGAGATCGATGATTTTGTCGGTATTGGTGACCCCGTCGAGCAGGTCACGCACCTTTACAGGGCCTTCTTGCGGCTGCGACAGGTTGACCATCAGCACGCGCAGCTTACCGAGGTAGGTGGTTGTGAGCGAGGCGTTGGTCTGCTGTGATTCGTTCGTGTTATCAAACGCCCGCTGGCCATCGACTACCTGCTGCAAGCGGTTGATGTTCGCGAGCGTCATCAGGTCAACCACCAGGGCCATGTTGTTCATCGAGTTGGTGTTGGCGGTAATTGCTGTAATTGCCCCGCCAGAAATGGTAGCCGTGTAAGAGACCAGAGTGCAACCCGGTACGGTGATCGTCGGCGGCGACGTATAACCTGCGCCACCTGCAGTTACGCGGATATAAGCGACACCGCTGGACACGTTGAAAGAAGTAGCAGTCGCGCCGGCACCACCGCCGCCGACAATAGAAACACCCGTATCAGTGCCGTTCGCAACGGCACAGGTCGCACCCACAACACCCGCCATGTTGTTCAACAGGTCGGTGATATCGGTGACTGTATTCAGATCTTGCACGAGGCGTACCATCTTGTTCATGTCGCCGACGTTATCGACGAGGTTGAGCAGCTTGTAGTAATCCGATGCAGGTGCAATACCGTTGATCACGGCTACAAGTCGCTCCATTGCAGTGCGGTTGGGTGCGACTGGCGAGACAATCGTGCCGGGCAGAGCAACTCCCGCGGAGCAGTTACCGCCCGCGACCACAAAGTTTCCTGTATTTTGGATGATGCCCCCCACTATATTCAAATGAACCGTAGGCTGAGGCGCACAGCCAGCAAAAGTTACCGTGGTACCAGGTAGATAGTTAGTCCCGCCTGCAGATACGGCAATAGCGCCCGCAGGCATAGGGCCGGCAACCGGCACGTTAGCCGTAATAGTCGCACCTGCACCGGCAGTACCAAATGGCGCTGCCTTGACCGGCACGCCCCAGGTTTCAGCAGGACTAACCTGCCCCGCCCATGTACCGCCATCTTCGCTGAGGTTGATCAGCTGACCCATGCGCGCGGGAACCTGAACATTGTTGATCAGGTTGATCAGGGTAGTGAGAGCAGTTACGTTGTTGATGGTGTAGCCCATCTTGGTACAGTCATTCACACCATCGAGAATCGGCATCATCTTGCCCGTAACGTTGGCGATTGTCACACCCTGAACCACAGTGACCAGGTTGGCGATGTTTGTGGTGCTCTCGATAGTCTCCACCAGCTTGTTAGCCAGCGTCATACCAGAACCGAGGTTGTACTTGATCATCGGGGCGAGCTTACCCGTAACCTCTGCTGCAGTGAGGCTGGTCATAAGCGTACAAATCTTGGTACAGGTTGCGACAGTATTGTCGACGTGTGCTACGGTCCGCGCCATACGGTCGACCACCAGCTGCTGCTCGGCAGCCGACAGAGTGGTCGCAGCAGACATACTGCGCGACAGGTCAAAGCCCGATGGCCCAAAGAGATCAATGAGCTTTTGCTGAATTTCGGTCGCTGTCAGTCCGTTGATCACGTTTACGAGGTTCGTCACAGTGTCCTGATCGGTTGGAGCGACGCCACCACCGACAAGGTTAGAAGAAATGTTAGCCTGCATCTGTGTGTCGACAGACTTGAGCAGGTAGACTGTCACGACTGCACCGAGACCCGAGGCTGAGCCTGGCCCTGTACCAGCGATGCCGTCGTTTCCAACCAGCGTCACCAGTTTTGCACCTTCTGTAATACCGTTAATGAGCTGCACCATGTTTGACTGGCCGATGCCGTAGGCGAGCAGGTTCAGGCTATCCTGACCAATACCGGCATATAGTTTGTCGGTTTTGTCCTGGCCAACCAGCGCGACCCATTCTTCATAGGTGGGCGCGGCTTTACCGGCGTCGTTTTCCATATTTTGCGCGAATTTGGTCTTTGATGACCTTGCGCAATTCAGCGCGAAAGCAGCCGCTACTACCAGTAACAGACCGACCTTCAGGTGCCTCTTAAATTTGCTCATTGTTGTCTCCTGCAGCATTTGTCGCTTGTGGGTTTAGACGTAGACCGGGGTAAACGCACGACATTCGTTTACTCTGCGCATGCGCATACCCCGGGCCACACCAGCCCTGTATACAACTATATATCCATCGGAAGTTTACGGTGCCAAAAAAAGTAAACAAGTGTAAATGATTTGTGCGGTGCTGAATTTGGTGCGGTGCGCCACTGCCTCAGGAAGAAAATTCAGACTCTAGTAGACCTGGTCATGCGAGCCAATATCTAGAAAAACTACGTGGTTCTCGTTGATAAAGTGAAAAACCACGCGACAATCATGGTCAACGGAAAACGCGTACTTTCCCTCTAGCGGGCCAGACAATCTATGCGTACGAAGAGCTGAATCATAAGGATTCTGCTCAAAAATGTCATTCGCTTCCCAGAAAAGCTCTTTTAGCTGGGGATTTTTTTGGATGCGATCTTTATAAGCGCGCTTGAATTCTGCGGAATGGTTAATCTGCATCGAGTGCTGCGCGCAATTCTTTCATGCTATTATAGGTCTTCATTTTTCCGGCTGCAAGTTCTTGCATGCCGGATTCAACATTGCGCACCAATTCGGCACGGCGCTCATCATGTATCAGTTGCTCACAATATTCTTTAATCATTATCTTGCCTTTTAGATCAAGGCGCTTGATCTCATCGACAACCTCATGATACGCAATAGCCACGGGCCTAATGTAATGCTGACCATTTACTTTGACAATCAATTTTTGTCTTCTGAAGAGGGCCGGGGGCTTTTGCAGGTGCGCCATAGATGGCGCACCTACAAAAGCCCTTTCCCTAAACGTGAATGCAGGACGAATTGTGAATCGCGCCTTGGGATGGGAAAATGGACTGCCGCGAGCATGAGAAAAAAGCCCCTTCTCCGATGGGAAGAAGGGGCTGCCACCCTGTGAAACGTCCCTTCACTCCATCTAGTCTTTCTTTGATGGAGTGACGAACTAAGGCCAACACTATTACGGGCTATACCGCTCTGATGAAGATAAGGCGGACGAGTAGTCGAAACCGCCGGATATTACCACATTGCCGTTCAATAGTCTAATGGCTGTGTGCCAGAGTCGCGCATTAGATAACGCCAATCCAGGAGTAAACTGCCCCGCGCCTGCATTTCCTGCTGGATTAAAAATCTCAGTGGAAGATGTTATTGTAGAATTGTTTTGCCCGCTGGTCAGAAGCACGCGCCCATCAGCCAGCAGAGTCGCGGTGTGTAAATCTCGCGCAAGACCAAGATTCCCGGTCGAAATGATTGCACCCAACCCACCATTCCCTGCGGGATCAAAGATATCAGCCGTGGCGATGGAAATATTTGATATGCGTCCACCAGCGAGGAGCACGCGTCCATCCGCCAGGCGGGTAGCCGTGTGATATTCGCGGGCCGTCGACATTGGTGCAGTCGCGACGAAGCCGCCATTTCCGCCGTTTAGAGTTGGATCAAAAATCTCTGAGGAATTGAGGTAGCCTGCGTTCCCAATACCGCCAGTGATCAATACACGGCCGTCGGCTAGTCCTGCGACGGCAGCCCCTTGGCTAGGGTTTGTCATGTTGCCGGAGGGCACGAAGCCACCCAAGCCACCATTTGCAGTTGGGTCAAACAATTCTGCCGTCGCAACAAAGCCGGAAGTACCATTGCCACCAGCAACCAATACCTTGCCATTTTGCAGCACGGCAGCTGTGTGATTATATCGTGCAAATTGCAGATTACCGATGGCACTGAATGCCCCCAAGCCGCCATTCCCGGCTGGATCGAATATCTCTGCCGTAGCCACCGGACCACTGCCATCATGCCCGCCCACAACCAATACACGCCCATCATTCAGAAGCGACGCTGTGTGAACTTGTCGCGGTGAGGCCATATTGCCCGTGGACACATATCCACCTGATCCCGCATTCATAGTATGATCATAGATCTCGGCGCTGGCAAGAAAGCCTGAGTTTCCGACACCACCAACGATCAGGATCCTACCATCATTTAGCCGCGTTGCCGTGTGCAGGTAACGCCCCACACTCAACGGTGCGGTCGACACAACGCCGGCCGGCACCACCACATTGATCAAAATACTATCCGATACGCCATTGAGCGTGGCAACGAGTGTCGCGCTCTGGGCGGTTGCGGGTGCTGTGTAGAGACCGGTAGAGCTCATCGTACCTGCGCCAGTTACGGGCACCAGGACAAACTGTGGCAGCACATTCGACGTATTGCCGAATGCGTCGTAGCCCAGGATGTCAAAATCGTACGTCGTGTTGGCGTTGATCGTGATCGTGTTGCCCAGTACGACGCCGGTCGGTGACAGCAGCGAGATGTGGTCGAGCAGGCCTGCGTGCACGTTGATGTCGGCCGAGGTCACAGAGAAAGCTCCCGCGGTGGCGGTGAGTGAACCAGTGCGCATCGCCTGCGGATTAGCTGTTGTTCCGGTGACACGAATGACAGAGACACCGGTCTGCGTTGCGGTGCCGATGCCGCCGTTGAGCGTGAATGAATCAACGGGAATGTTCTGCGGCGTGCCGGTGTCGCTCAAACCCTGCACGGTGTACGAGCGCTTGAAACCTGCGGCGAGGTTCACGACAGCATTGCTGGTGAACTGGATGCCGGTGGCTGTGCGCGTGGGAACATAGTTCACCGTGCGCGTGCGCTTGAAGCCCAGGCTGTTGTAGACTTCGTATGAAACGGTGAAGCCCTGCGTTGTGACCTGGCTTGCAGGAATCACAAAGCTGTAAAAATTATTTGCTTCGTCGTCATAGTCAGGCGCCAGGTTTTGCAATCCACCCGAACACGCAGTGGCCGGTGCGGTGTAGTAGCAGTAACGGACGGTGGCGATTTGGCCGAAACCAACCTGCACGCCGGTGCCGTTTGAAACCGGGGTGAGCTTGAAGTCGGTGATGGCTGCGCGCACTTTCACGGGCAAGCCCGCGATCGGTGTGCCCGGCAGGTAAGTGACGCTGATCTGCGGCAGCTGTTCGGCAACCGGCAGGTTAACCGAAAGATTTTGTGCTGCGACCAGGTACGTTGAGAAGTGCTCGATATTTGCCGACACGCAGTGTGTCGTCTTGTTGACCGAACCTCCCACTGAACCGTATTCGCCGGTCTGTGCATCGACGTAATAGACCGCCAGCGTCTCTTCGTAGAGACCCTGGCTCGCGAGAACCTGCGGGTCGTAGCAGACATTGAGCGCGACGGTTTTGTTAAACTGTGTGCCGTGTGCGCCGAGTTCAATTGATTTCGCCACGGGCACCACGATGCCCTGCGCCGGTGCGACGGATTTTTTTTCGACAGTGATATCGGTGTCCTGCGACAGTGCACCGGCGGGAACCGTCAGTTGCAGGCTGTTGCCAATCGCGAGCGTTGCACCCGTGTCGGCGAGCACGCGTGCCTGCACGCTGGTCGCTTCATTGGGTGCCTTGATGTCGTTGTTGCCAGGTGTTGCCACCTGCATGTTGGATTTTCCACTACAGTGAAAGACGGTTGCACAGCAGAGCGCAACCAGAGAGACTCTGGAAATAGATTTCATTTACTCCTCCTAAGATCGACTAAAATTGTGAACGAGTGTCCACGCTCTGAGATTTGCCTCCAGAGTACAGTAGAGAACAAGAATCCTGCAGAGACAAAGTGAACAAGCCGTCGTTTTTTCCGCATGCAAATGATGCTCTGATTAAATGTTCGCGCCCCCAACAATTCCGCGCTTTCTGACATTTTTGTCAGAAAGCTGACTTTTTTGGCACCGCAAACAAACCGGCGGCGTTTAGTAACTACTAAGGAATACCTGAAAAGGTCGCGCAGCGTGCTGCACTGGCCCGGACGGCGGGTGAAAACAGGCCATTTATGGCCATCTCGGCGGCGATTTCGACACGAAATCGCGGCGTTTTCACGCGACGGGCGACGTTTTCAGAGTATTCCTGGCGGCTAATGCCTTAATTACTATCCACCGGAGAATTCATGAAATTTGCAGTTCCTTCTTTAATATCGATATCACTCCTACTTTCACCGCTGTTCGCCGGGTCGGGCAGTACCTCGAAACCGCTGGCCGGCAGCTACCCCATCGTGCTCTCGCACGGCATACTCGGCTTTGACGACACCCAGGGGCTGTTTGGCGGCCTGATCAAGTACTGGGGCGGCATGGACGAACACCTGCGCAGCCAGGGGGCTGCAGTATTGACGCCGGGCACTAACCCCATTCATTCTGTGGTCAACCGGGCCAATGACCAGAAAAACCTCATCAACATGTGGATGGCGGCGAACGGCTACACCAAGGTCCATATTATTGCGCACTCGCAGGGCGCCCTGGTGTCACGTTACATGATCAGTTCGCTCGGTATGGCCCCCAAGGTGGCGACGATGACTTCGATCAACGGGGTCAACCGTGGTACGCCCGTGGCGGATTTCACCCTTGCTGTGATTCCTTCATGGCTACAACCTACCGTCAATGTCCTGGTCAATGCGCTCTCGAAGCTGGTCTACGGCAAGACGCAGCAGGATCTCAAGGCCATGACGGCCTCGCTCACTCGTTCGAGCGTGAACGCACTCAATGCCGCAAACCCGAATATGTCGGGAGTGAAGTACTATTCTTATGGCTCGCGGGTCACCCTACCCGACCTGATACAACACCCGCTGATGGGGCTGGTCTTTCCGATCACATGGACGGGCGGGCTCTTTAACGGCCAGGGTGGCGAGAACGACGGCGTTGTGCCGCTCTCTTCGCAAAAGTGGGGCACGTGGATGGGCGGCCCTTCGTATAGCATTCTCACAACGGGCGTCGACCATATACAGGCGACGAACTTCTCTTACATGGGCCAGCCGTGGTACGACGTGAAGGCGTACTACACGAAGATGGCGACAAACGCGAAGAATAATCAATAAATTTCCGCCACCCTGAGCCCGTCGAAGGGTGACACGTCGCGTGCTTCGACAAGCTCAGCACGACAAAAACAATCCACCGTCACCCTGAGCTAGTCGAAGGGTGACGCCTCGCGTGCTTCGACGAGCTCAGCACGACGAGAATAATCCACAGTCACACAGAGCCGGTCGAAGGGTGACACCTCGCGCGCTTTGGCAAGCTCAGCACGACAAAAACAGTCCACCGTCACCCTGAGCTAGTCGAAGAGTGACGTGACCCGCGCTTTGAAAGCACCGGCAAATCACTTAGCCGACCTTCAATCAAAGCCTGCTTCTTTTCACGGCGCCAACCTTTAATCTTTTTTTCAGCTGCAATTGCGGCATGAGCCGTAACAAATTCCTGACTATATACCAGCGCGACAGGCAATCTCTTCGCCGTATAACCAGCGCCAGCAGTACCAGACATATGTTGCTGATAGCGTAAAGCAAGGTTGCTCGTGACCCCCGTGTAGAAACTTCCATCTGAACATCTCAATACGTAGACGCTAAATCGACGCATAGCCACACTGGGTAGACCAAAATATTCGCGCGCTGCGGTTCGACAAGTACTGCCCGCAGGAATCACGGGTTAATACAAGGACAGAATCTACCGTCACCCTGAGTGTATCGAAGGGTGACGCGTCGCGCACTTCGACAAGCTCAGTGCGACGAAAAAAATTCACCGTCACCCTGAGTCTATCGAAGGGTGGCTCGACGCGCACTTCGACAGGCTCAGTGCGACGAAAACAATCCAGCGTCATCCTGAGCCTATCGAAGGGTGACGCGACGATATACAAATCACCCGAAGTGCCCGTTAATTAATTCTTTAGCGAGCGGGATCACTAAAAATAAAAATAGTACCCACCCCTGGCCTGGAAGCCACCACTCGTATCGGGATAAAATTCATAGCGCGGGCCCGCCTGCCGGCGCGCTGTGTCGGCAAGACTCCAGGTATGCGTGGCGCTCAGAAGGCGCAGCGCGATGTTTGCGGCAATCGAAACGGCAAAAAATAACTGCCCGCGTTCGGCGCGGTTACGAATATCCTGCAGCGAAAGGTAGTCGCTGCCACCAGTGGGATCTCGGAAGTACAGGGTATCGGGCTCTGATGCCTGGCGCACGAATGCCGCGTCGTAGGCAGATTCATAAAAGCGCCAGTTACGCCACGCGAGATAGATTAGCGACAGGTTAACGACATTGCTGGCAAAATAGAACGCAGCATAGCCTGTCTGCCCCTGCCGAAACGTGCCATAACCCGGTAGCAGAAAATCCACAGCTGCAAGCTGCCATGCAGATGCGGGCTGCACCGCTTCTGCCGGGACAAAACGCGCAGGCGATGCGGCGGCTGCCGGCCCTGCGAGCGAAGCGAGAAGCAGCAGGCAGACAACGTAACGCATGGGCTATTACAGGTAAAAGAGTACCGAGACGAAAGCGTTCAGAATGAAGACGATAAACAGCGACCGGATAACCGCCTTCGAAACAAAGATTGGTATCTGGAACAGCGACTGCGGCTTGAACCCGTAGAAAGTGCAGGTCAGTGGTATCACAATTCCCGAGAGTATCGATTTCATCAGCGTCGATAACAGGTCAGTCATCGAAATCGAACGTGCGAGGTGATCGACGAAAGTCGAGAAAGGAAACGAAGTCACCGTCATCGAGATCAGGTAACCACCCATGATCGCAATCACGTCAAAATAGATAATCAGCAGCACGACAGAAATTACCCCACCGGCAAGCCGTGGCAGCACCATGATCAGGTGCGGATTGATACCCATCATCTCCATCGCATCAATCTCGCGGTGCATCTTCTGCGTACACATTTCGGCCGTAATCGCCGAACCCGAACGCGCCAGAACGATGATCGCGGTAATCAGAGGCCCCACTTCGCGTACAATCACCAGCTTGAGCAGGTTACCGATGAAGTTGTCCTGCCCGAGTTTGGGCAAGAAGGTTGTAGCCTGTATGATTGTGGTTCCGCCAATAGAAAGTGCAATGAGCGAAAGCATCGGCAGTGCCTGCGCGCCGGTGAATCGTACCTGGTTGATGACGACGCGGACAAACGTATCGAGGTGCTTTCCGCGCAGCTGCATGCCAGAGAGAAAAACCTGCCGCGTGAACCAGTAATACTCACTGACGCCGAGCAGGAATTTCGTGAACCCGGCGTTCGGCAGGTAACGCCTGAAGAAAGCGTTTACCGACCGCTGCAGAGTGGCGCCGAATGCACTCATATTGCCGTCTTGGCAGCCAGCTGTTCAAATTCGTCTTTGTCGTGCGCGCTGAAAAGCGTCACGTCATGCCCGTGTTCCATGCGCAGCGTACGCAGGCGCTCAACGTTCTCTGAGCGTGCATCGTTGTCGACCGCCATGAGCCGCTGGAAGACTTCCAGACCGATCGGGCAATGCGGGTGGGCAATGTCCACCTGGCCCTTATGAAAGTATGCATCGCCGCAGTGCAGAAGCCAGCCGGTTTCGCTGCGCACGGCAATCGCCGAATGCCCGCGTGTGTGCCCGGTGACCGGGACAATCAGAATTTCATCGTTGCCGGCACCGAGAAGCGAACGAACCGCGGGAAAGCCATACCAGGCTTCGCCTTCGAGGGTATACCGCTGCCAGTCGACGCCATGCTTCCAGTGCGCTGCGCGGTAGCGCTGTTTCTCGTTGAATGTACGCGGCTCCATGGCAGCGAGGTATTCGTCTTCGTACACGTGCACTTTAGCCCGGGGAAAATCGGGCAGACCACCGACGTGGTCCAGGTCGAGGTGTGTGGGTATGATGTGCCTGACATCGTTGCGGTTGAAGCCGAGCGCCTCAATCTGCTTCACGGCCGTGAGTTCGGGCTTTAGCTGCGCATTCACCAGTGTGACAAAGGCCGTGCCAAGACGTTCATGCGGATTTTCAATGTCCTCGGTTCCGAAACCGGTATCGATGAGCACCAGGCCGTCATTCGTCTCGACGAGCAGTGAATGACACAACAGGTGTGCCTCGCCGCCGCCGATGCCGCGGTCGTGCATCAACGGCCCGCCAAAGGGGCAAAAAGTACCCGTCTGCAGGTGATGGATTTTCATCGGGTCAGACTGACTAGCCACGCATACACGACAAGCAATTCGACACTGCTGCCACTTTTGCCTTTACTTAGCACGCATACCCGTTAAGTGTGTGCATGGAAATGCCGTTCAGCCGTTCATCACTGCTGTCGCAGGCTGCGGCGTACCTTATTTTCATCACCGTACACCTGTCGGCCACCCTGCTTGCTCCGTATTATTTTTCTTCTGCTGGCCTCGTCACACTGTTCTGGCCGGCAACGGGCATCGCACTGGCTGCCGTGCTGGCGGGCGGCTACGGTTATGCGTGGGCTACCCTGGCCTCGTGCACCCTGGCCGCGGTGCTCGACCCGGGAAAAGGCTGGGCGCAGATATTTTTTACTGCAGCAAATGTGCTGGAAATTTTCCTGGCGCGCCTGGTTATCCTGCGCCTTGCCCGGGTGGACATCGCATTCGACAAATCGCACGATTATATCCGGTTCATCCTGTTTGCGGGAATACTATTGCCTGTTCCAGCCGCGCTCGTCGCCGCAACAACGCTGCAGTTTGTTGCGCAGAGTCCTTCGCCCTTCTGGTTCAATGCGCAGGAATGGTGGATGAGTGACTCTCTCGGCATTCTTTCACTGACACCCCTACTGCTGATATGGCGCCGACTGCCGCGCGGCTGGTTTTTCCGCGAACGACTGATCGAGGCCATTGTCGGCCTTGCGCTGACCGTTCTGGCAAGCTACCTGTTCCTGGGCACCCCGGGAGAAAGTGCGGCTTCATATCCACGGGCGTTTCTCTTCTTTATCTTTGTCGCGTGGGCTGCAACGCGCTTTGGCAGGCATGCAACCCTGCTGGTGACAAGCATCGTGATTGCCTTCGCGCTCGCGGGCAGTACGGCAAACGGCAAAACGCCCGATGGTCAGGCGATCAACTTCGCCAACATCTGGCTCTTCATGGTAACGCTGTCAACGGTCGGTATGGCGCTGGCTACGGTGTTCAATGAGCGCCGGGCCGCGCTGCTCAAAAACGCACAATTGCTCGAGGCATATCGTACTGAAGAGATGCGCCGCACGGCCTCAGACCAGGCGGCCCGTAAGAGCGCGATTGATTTTGAGCGGCTTGTAGAAACCGCGAGCGAAGGGGTTTGGACGATAGATTCTACCGGGATAACCACATTTGTCAATGGGCGCATGGCGGAAATGTTGGGCTGTAGCCCAAAAGATATGCTCGGTAAGTCGTTCTTTGATTTTATGCGCCAATCGGAGTTCGATTTCGGCCGCAGGCAACTTGAGCGCCGCAAGGCAGGTATCGCAGAAGGACATGAAGGTATACTCTTGCACCAGGACGGACATGCCATTGAAGTTTGGATGAGCACTAGTCCCATCACCGACATCGAGGGCAATGTTACCGGTGCGCTTGCCCTGGTAACAGACATGTCATCGCGCAAAGAAATTGAATCACGGTTGCGTGAATGCGAAGAACGCTACGACAAGGTGATAAACCGGGTTTCAGACGCAGTACTCATCCACCAATCGGGCATTATACTCTTTGCCAACCCTGCAGCAGCTGAATTGCTGGGGGAGAAAAATGCCGCATCGCTGGTAGGAATGAATTCGCTGAATTTTGCGCATCCCGACGAACAGCCGGTTATCATCGAGCGCATGAAGCAACTGTTGCAGAACGACAAGGGGGAGTTCTTACCCCCATCAGGCAACGCATGGTTCTGAGAAACGGGCGCGTCATCATGATCGAGACTATCACGGGCACCCTGCCTTTCAAGGGCAGAACCGCCCTGGTCGTGATTGCCAAACGCGTCTGATCAGATCGAGAAGTCGATGACGTCAGAGACTTCTTTTGACGGCCTCACCCGGCTCGAACTCTTATTGTAAACAACCGAATAGGGCTGCACGCTCTCGACAATCCAGGTGTTGCCACCGATAACCGAGTTGCGGCCGATAACTGTTTCACCACCCAGTATGGTTGACCCGGCGTAGATGACAACACCCTCTTCAATCGTGGGATGTCTCTTGGTACTGGCAAGGCTCTTGTCCACGGAAAGCGCTCCCAGTGTCACACCCTGGTAAATTTTTACGTTATCGGCGATTACCGAAGTACCACCGATGACGATTCCCGTCCCGTGGTCCATGAAGAATGACCTTCCAATTTTTGCCCCAGGATGGATGTCGATTCCGGTTTTTTCATGTGCATGCTCGCTGAGAAGCCTTGGCAGTGTAGGAATCGCCAGGCCATGCAGGTGGTGCGCAATGCGGTAGGCCGCCACGCCATAAAAACCCGGGTAAGCCAGTACGACTTCCTGGAGGTTCTGCGCTGCAGGGTCGCCGGCATAAGCTGCTTCTGCGTCTTGCCAAAGTACCTCGTAGATTTCGGGTAACTGGACCTGAAAAAAATCTTCACTGATTTCGCTGGCACGCCCCGGAGTTTCTACAAAGGGGAGGAGCAGCAGTTGCAGCTTCTGCTCAAGCTTCGCAAGCTCTGCGTTCCAGCCGGCCGGGTCATCCTGCTGGGTCAGGTGGCTGCCGGCAAAAAGAAGGTCGAGCAATTCGGCAATAAATTGTCCGGCGTCGTCCTTGGACGGAAGGGAAGGCCGAAACAGCGTGCTCCGCGCACGCACTTTTTCAAATAAAGCTGAGGGCATTACTTCGTGAGAAAATGCGTCAGCTCGATCGCAATGCGGTCGATGGCAAATTCGAGGTAATCCCGGTCACGTATACGGACCTTGTATTCATGTATGCGTGCTTCAGTAGAAGAAAACGACCGCCGGCCGAGTTCTGTAGTTTTGGGCAAATTACGCCTGCCCTTATTCGCGAGTCTGCGAGCCATAGTTACTTCCTTGTAACGTGTTTGCCAGCCATTCCCCTCAGGGGCATGGCTGGGCCATTGTCAGGCCATCCTTGGCCTCAGGTTTATGATCGTCCCCGGCTGAAAAATGCTAAAGCATTTTTCAGCCGGGGGGACTTAAGTATTGACAGGCTGTTCCGACAGCCGGCCTTCAAACAGGCGACATAATCATGGACTTTTCTAGAGCAGCCAGCAAAGAATCTTCTTTATATGGGGTATGCCCATGAGAAACGACTTCGCCCTTGATCCTGTCCTGACCAACAAAGACGATTCTGACCCTATTCTCGAATACAAGAATATCGACACCTCGTCGTTGCCGGCGCGCAAGGTGCTTTTGGGCAAGATACCCTTTTACCAGGCAACCTCCGCCGACCTCGTGGCGCACTCCATACACACGCTCGACCGTATGCGTGAGAAAAAGAGCAAATCGACCGGGCAGTTTGGGCCACAACTCGTCTTTCCTTTTGACCCCTACCGCTATGTCTGGGTCAGGTTTCGTAAGCGGATGCTCGAGATGGCAAACCAGTCATTCATCAACCTGCCCGACGGTTCTGGCATGCTCTACATGTCGCGCGCACTCGGCCAGCCATTGCCCGAGCTGATCTCTACCGTGAGCTACGCAATGAATCTCATCCGCATCGCGCATGCCAAAGAGTATACGGTGTTCCTGCTCGGCTCACGCGACGAGGTGCTCGAAAAGCTCTACACGAATTTCCGCCGTTCGTTTACCGGACTGAGAATCGTCGGCAGGCACCACGGCTATTTGAAAGGCGAAGCGGGCTCGCGCGTGCTCGAGGCAGTCCGCAAGACTGATCCGCATATACTGTTCGTTGGCATGGGCTACCATCGTGGCATGAAATGGATCGAACAGAACCGCAGCCAGCTCGGTGACCTGATTGTCGTCAACGTTGGTGGCGCCTTTGACACCCTCGCGGGCACCCGGCAGAAAGCACCGGCCTTCATGGCGTCGGCGGGTTATACCTGGCTGTGGCGCACGATCAATAAGCCATACCGCTGGCACCGGTTTTTCCTGGTGATCTACTGGTTCTTCGAAGTCACATATTACCGCTTTTCGAAGAAGAAGTAAGCGAACCGATCACCATACCGCTCGAGTTGTTACGGGTTAGTGGGAGCTTGTCCGTTACAGAGTATCCCTGTACCAGAGGCAGGCATCGGTGGTTCCGGCGATAAGGCCGAGTGTTTCAGTTTCGGCCTTATTAAAGACCAGCGGGGTGTAGCTGCCGTCACGCAGCTCGAGCTTCTCAGCCGCGAGTAGCGCCGCGCCACCCGCGAGATCCCATTCATTCTTCGGCTTAACTGACACAACGAGATCAAACGTGCCATCGGCGACCAGGGCGAGCTTGTACGCGATTGAACCCATGGCGTGGCTTTCGAGGTCGCTGTAGTATTTCTGCAGGTGCACCAGCTGGTTCTGTTTGAATTCGCTGCGCGAAACCACTATACGCGGATAGCTTGCTGGCGGACCGAACGCAGGCCGCGACGGTGGGTTGAACTTCTTGCCATCGCGAAAGAGCCCCAGACCCGGTCCGCCGCTCAGCAGATAGTCGGCCGCCGGATTGCAGATAAACCCCAGTACAGCCTTGCCTGCTTCGACCAGGCCCACCGAGACAGCAAACTGCGGCCGGCCTTTGATAAACTCCCGCGTGCCATCAATCGGGTCGATTACCCAGACACGGCTGCGCCCAGAGCGTTCTGTATTCATCGCGCCGCGTTCATGCGGGTGCTCAATTTCTTCGCTGAGCAGCGCATCGCCCGGAAACATTTCGCGAATTGCGCGTACCAGTATGCGGTTAGCGGCGAAGTCTGCTTCGGTGACAGGATTTTCCGGGTCTTTGTGCTGTACTTCGTAATTGCCGTGCGTAAAATACCGCATTACTGCATGACCTGCCTCACGAACGACAGGCAGAAGTGCGTCGTGTTCCGGTGAATAATTCTGCATTTATCTGAACTCCGTTTCGAGCGCCGGATTCAGCAAATACTGCGGATCAAACGCATTCTTGATTTTATCCTGCGCGGCGAAATATTCGTGGGGTAATACCTGCCGCGCAATGCCGCGCTTCAGACGGCCGAGACCGTGTTCGCCCGACATCGCTCCGCCGAGACGGGTCACCTCGGCCGCAAGCTCCCGCATCAGCCCCAGTACAACACCCAGCCTGTCGCCCGTTTCGAGCAGGTAGTTAATGTGCAGGTTTCCGTCGCCGGCATGCCCCCAGATGGCCGTCTCAACCTGCTGCAGGGCAGCCTGAGAACGCGCGAACGCCATCGCACGCGGGAGTGCCGATACCGGTACCGCGACATCTTCGCCGATGCGGTGCGGGGCAAGTTTTGCGACTTCGAGGCTTACCGCCTTGCGCCGGTTCCAGAGTGCCTGGCGATTTTTCTCGTCGCGCGCGGCAATAAACTCGCAATCCGCGGCGAGCACCTGCAGCCGGCCGAGGTCATAAGAGACTTCGTCTGCCGTACCGTCGAGCTCCACCAGCACCAACGCTCCGCCGGCAGGGCAACCAGGAGGAAAATCGACGAGCGAGCTGCTACGGTAATCGAGAATTTCGATGGCCGCCGGCCTGATCGATGACTGCCGGAGTTTGAGAATAAACTCCGCCGCTTCAGTTTCACCAGGCATAGCGGCGACCAGAAGGGCCGACTCTTCGCACTGCGGCTGTAAACGCAGCTCTGCTTCAGTAATGATTCCAAGCCGGCCCTCGCTGCCACAGAACAGATCGGGCAGCGAAAAACCCATCGAGGTTTTGACTGGTAAGGCGCCTGCCCGGACCAGGTTTCCCGCCGGAGTCAAAACCGTGACCGAAGCAAGATTCGCGCGCGTTGTACCATACTTGAGCGATGAAGGGCCTGCTGCGTTCGTCGCAATGCTGCCGCCGACAGTGCAGAGCGCCGACGACGACGGATCAACCGCGTAACGAAGGCGTGTTCCTGCAAGCGCAGTGTTCAGATCAGCAAGTATCACACCGCATTCTGCACTGATTGACTGGTTCTGTTCATCGATATGCACCACACGGTTTATGCGCGTGAGATCGAGCACTACACCGCCGTCCGGAACACAGGCTCCCGAAAGTCCGCTGCCACCGCCCCGCAGCGTGAGTGCCAGGGCATGGCGATGCTGCGGCAAGGCCTCGCGCAATGCCTGCGCTTCGAGCACAATGGAGCGGAGCTCTTCTGTATTCTGCGGCTGCAAAACAAGCGCAGCCTGCCCGGTGAGAAACGTCGCGTCTTTCAGGTATCGCGAAAATTTTTCGCCTTCTGACGGCCAGACCTGCCGGCTTTTTGCGACAATCTGCGAAAGGCGGTCCCACGCGTTCTGCAACCTGTCATCGGGCACGGGGCCGCTATTCATATTGTCAGGCTGTGGCGCAGAGCAGATGTGCAAAGTAAAAGTCGTAGCTTAATATGCACCTTTGGCACATCGCGGTCGTTGTCTCCTGTTTGCTTTTGGGCTGCATGTCAATTGACCGCAAGATTTTCGAACCGGGCTGCGCTCCACCGCGCCGCAGCGAGCGCGAGATTGCGATCGGTTATGCGCTGCCGCTGCAAAAACACCATTACCTGGGTGAAATTACCATACAGTATGGTTCTGGCTACGAGCGCAGCGAAATTCTGCGCAGGTTGCGCGTCGAAGCGGCGCAGTGCGGTGCGGATGGCATTCTGCTTGGGTCTTTTTCGCGCGTCGACAGCAAGTGGAAATGGGCCGATAAGAATGTCAACGATTCGTTCGATACTTCGGGTTACCGGCTGATTGTAACCCTGTACCGTTACGACGACGCTGTAACCCCGGAAAAGGCGCCTGCTGCCGGCCGCTGACTACGCATGGGACTCATGCTTAGCCCGTTGCCAGAGCCTGTCCCATTCTTCAGCTGAAATCTGCTCTCCTGCAGCGACCCTTTCAGCAGCGGTGAGTTCCATATGACGGAAGCGGGTTTCAAACTTTACACACGCCTTACGAAGCGCTCCCTCGGCGTCGATTCCCTGCCGGCGCGAATACTGCGCAACCGCGAATAGCAGGTCGCCGAGTTCTTCTTCGCGCCGCTGCTTACTCTCGTTTGCGGCTGCCTCAAACTCACGGATCTCTTCGTGAATTTTTTCCCAAAGCTGGCGATCATCGACCCAGTCGAAACCTGTTCTCGCAGCTTTTTCTCCCAGCCGTTCGGCTCTCTGCAATGCTGGCAGAATTTTCGGCACGCCATCCAGGTAGGAAGTTCGCTTCTGTTTGCGGGCACGTTCGCGTGCCTTAATCGCCTCCCAGTTTCTTAAAACCTGGGCCGAGTCGGCAACCTGCAGTTCGCCATAAACATGCGGATGACGGGTGATCAACTTGTCGGCAATTACCCGGGCAACATCAGCAAAAGTGAACCTGCCCTCTTCTGCTGCCAGCTGGGCGTGTATAACCACCTGAAAAAGTACATCCCCCAGCTCTTCTTTAAACCCTTCGTAGGTACCGGGGTTTAAGCCCTGCTCAATCACCTCGATGAGCTCACTCGCTTCTTCGAGCAGGTGCTTGGCGAGACTCTCGTGAGTCTGTTCGAGATCCCACGGGCAGCCGCCATCTTTGTCGCGCAGGTCACGGGCAACCTGTAGCAGGTCTGCAACCGGATCAATTGACTGCGGTGGTTTCTTCATGAGGTCATTTTTCTGTGGTGCGCTGCGAGCCACACAAGAAAATGACCCGATGCGTTCGCTTGTAACGCCCTACCTGCTGACACTGCTGAACGACTGGGTGCTGGTTTCGCTCGCGTACGCCTGGTATTTTCATACGACGGGGCAAAACCTGGTGCTCGCGGCGGTGTATGGCGGCATACAGACAGCCCTACTGGCGTGGCTCAGGCTTTACCGGGCGAACCTGAAGTACCTCAATCTCTTCTCTTTAAGAACACTCGCGCTGGTTTCGTTTCTGGGCAGCGCGGCAACGCAGCTCACTACCCTGGCTGATGGAAAGTTCTTCATTTTTGAAGCCGCGCTGCTGTGGTTCGGGCAGAATACACTGACGCTGTTCCACCGCCTGTTCTGGTATTTTCGCCTGAACCCCGAAGCAAGGCTTAAAAAGCAGGGCCTGACGCCCATCGTGATCTACGGCGCGGGTACGGTTGCATACCACCTGCTGCAAGACCTGTCAGCTGAAGATCTTTTGGGCAAATACCAGATAGCCGCAGTCGTCGACAATGATCCGCAAAAAGAGGGAGCTCACCTGGGCCCGTACCGCATCCACGCCGGCAGGCAATTGCCTGCGCTGGCGCAGAAGTACCAGGTAAAAGAAATCTGGTTCACGATGCCGGCTGCGCCAGATTTTCTCAAGGGCGTGATGGACCAGCTGACGGGCCTGAGCATTGCGTACAAGGTGATTCCCCGCAAGCTGGCGCAGTTTGCCCCGGATATCCGCAACCTGCGCATTGAAGACCTGATACGCCGCCCCGAAATACGCCTTGATCCTGCGCCGGTAGAGCGGGCAATTTCGGGGCGCCGTGTGCTGGTTACCGGCGCGGCCGGTTCGATTGGGCGTGAACTTTCACGGCAAGTCGCCGCGCTGGGCCCGGCCCGGCTGACGCTTATTGACCAGTGGGAGCACGGAGTCTACCAGCTCGAGCAGGAATTCAGCGGCGAAAATGTCTTCTGTGCCATTGCCGACGTCCGAAACGAAAAACGCCTCGCGGATATTATTACGCAAGAAAAGCCAGAGCTGATCTTTCATGCCGCGGCCTACAAGCATGTGCCGCTGATGGAAACGAACCACCTGCAGGCAATCGATACAAACATCATGGGTACCTGGCACCTGCTCTCGGCGGCGCTACGGTATGCGTCCACTTTGCCGGACGGGCGAAGGGTACGGATGGTCAACATTTCAACCGACAAAGCAGTACAGCCCGAAAACATCATGGGTATAAGCAAACGGATGGCTGAGCTACTGGTCTTTAATGCAGCACGATTATCCCAGGGGCGCCTGGAAACCACGAGCGTGAGGTTTGGTAATGTGCTCGGCTCATCCGGTTCCGTGGTGCCCCTTTTCTGGGATCAGATACAGCGCGGCGGGCCGGTCACCGTAACGCACCCTGAGATGGAGCGCTTCTTTATGACCATACCTGAGGCCGTGCGGCTGGTTCTGCAGGCCGCAGCCCTCGAAGAAGAAACGGACTGCATCCTGGCGCTCGACATGGGCAAACCCGTCCGTATCACCGAACTCGCAGAGCGGCTCATTCTTCTGGCGGGTAAAAAGCCAGGCAGCGAAATTCCCATCACCTACTCAGGTATTCGCCCAGGTGAAAAACTAAAAGAGGAACTTTTCTGGGAGACCAATTCGGTACGGACGGCAATCCCCTTTATTTTTCGCTCGGCAGCAGATCTGAAAGAAATGGATGCGCAGGCCTTTATCGGCCTGCTGCAGAGCGCGCTTGAAGAGAACCGCTCACGCTCCTGGTACCGGGAATTTTTGCTGCGCTACGTCTAAGCTCTGCGCAGCCTGCTAGCTCTCTGCCTTTAGTTCTTCTTTCAGCCGAGCGTGGTCTATACGGCGGCGCATAACCAACCAGCCGTAGCCACCGACCAGCACAATGATCACGAGAAACATAACCTGGAAGGAAGAAACCATCAGGAATGCCTTACTGGCGCTGACGCCGAAGACAGGCAGCACAAGTACCGCCACGGCCTGGAATACTCCAACGAAACCCGGCGTAGAGGGTATACTGCTCGCAAAACCCAGCGCGGCTGCGAAAACAATTGCCTGTGGCAGTGTCAGCTGTGCGCCGAATGCCCGGGCCAGCGCGACATACACCGCCGCGTCGATCGCCCAGATAATGCAGGTCAGCAACAGGAACGAAATGAGCAGCCGCACATGATGGAATACCCGAATACCGTCGAGTAACCCCAGGAGCATGTGCTGAAGTTTGTGCTGGATAGATTCTGGCAGCGGCAGGGATTCGAGTATCCTGAGCCAAAAGTTCTGTAACAGTGGCGCGGCGAATGCCACGGTGAGTAACACCAACACCAGCGGCAGCACCAGCGACCAGAGCCCCTGGACCGAGGGTGGCAGCGCCTGCGTGAACTGCAGCATCACAAAGGCAAGCGCCAGAAGAATTCCCGCGTCGAGCATGCGTTCAGTCAGCGCGGTTGCCAGCACCAGGGATTTTCGTATGCCTGTACTGAGGGCCAGTACTACAGAACGGATGAGCTCCCCCGCACGCGCCGGCAGCACGCTGTTGCCGAGGTATCCCATGCCATTCGCCCAGAAGGTGTTACTGAAGGCAAATTTTTTCTCGCGCACAAGAACGATGTGCCAGCGGACACTGCGCAGGCTCAGTGCGAGCACCGAAGCTACGGCGGCAGGAATACTGAAAACCCAGTTGAAACTGCCTATTTCTGTGCGCAGGGCCTCGAGCTCAATACTGCGCGCCGCGAAGTAGAGGCAGACACCTGATACCACGAGGGTCAGTAAAAGGCGCAGCACTGCCGTTATCTGCCGCTTCATTGCCACCAGTTACCGAAACAGCGCTGTGGCGTCGTGCGCGATTTGCCCGTATGATCAGGCGAACCGGTAATCTGAAAGCGGAAAGGTGCGCGCACGCAGCCACATCTCGATGCCCGATGACGGCCGGTAGAACGGCGCATCGCCGTGCTTGTCAAAATAGTAGCTGTTCGAGCGGCTGCAATCCTGGTTATAGAATACCGTGTTCCGCTGGCGACTAAGAATATCGGCGAAATATGCCGCGTTTGCTTCTGCAGACACTTCAACCGAGCGGGCTTTTTTTGCCCGCGCCTCTTTCAGGCAGCGCAGCGCATGATGCACGTTCGCTTCTATCATGGCAAACCACGATGAACCCGATGCACTGTATGGGCCCCAGATCAGGAACATGTTGGGAAACCCAGGTACACTCGCGCCCTCGTAGGCCTGGTACCGGTTCTTTTCCCAAAAGTCGCCGAGCTCAACACCGCCGCGGCCAACCATTTCGAACGGCGGTGTATTGCCCTTCTCGTACACCTTGAACCCGGTACTAAGCACCAGCGTATCTATACCGCGCTCGCGGCCGTCAGCTGTGACGATACCAGTGGGAGTTATTCTTTCGATGTGCTCGGTCACTAGTTCGACATTTTCCCGGTTGAACGTTTTCAGGTAGTCGTTGGAAATACTCGGCCGCTTGCAGCCGAAGCCGTAGTTGGGCCGCAGCTTCTCGCGCACAGCAGGGTCTTGCACCTGTTCTTCGAGGTGCTTCATGCAGAGCGCTTCGAGTGCACGGATCAGCTGGGGTGTCTGCTTATTGTAGACGATGCCGAGCATCATCACAATCTCAGTGAAGAAGGTTGTCACATTACGCACCGACTGTTGCGCCAGCGGAACATGGGCAAAGACCCACTGTAGCCACTGCGGGATTTCACGGTCAGGCTTCGGGAGTATCCAGATGGGGGTGCGCTGGAAGACGTGCAGGTGCTTCACGGCTGGTGCAATCGATGGCACCAGCTGCACCGAAGTTGCTCCTGTGCCGATAACGGCTACCCGCTTGTTTTTCAGGTCATAACCGTGGTCCCACCGGGCGGTGTGCATCATTTTACCCGCAAAATCGCTCACGCCTGGAATATCGGGCAACTTGGGTTGCGTCAGCCCCCCGGTCGCTGCAATCAGGTATTTCGCCCGCCACGTCTTACCACCCTTTGCCTCTACCTGCCAGGTACTATTCACTTCGTCAAAGACTGCCTTTTCGACTTCGATCCCAAAGCGGAATGCGCTGCGTATGCCGTACTTGTCGACACAATGGTGTGCATAGGCGCGCAGTTCGTTGCCGGGAGCAAAAAGCCGTGACCAGTGCGGGTTTTGTTCAAAGGAAAATGAATAGGTAAAAGACGTAATATCGACCGCAATTCCCGGATACGTGTTGTCTCGCCAGGTTCCCCCAAGGTCACCTGCTTTCTCGAGTACCAGGAAGGAAAAGCCCGCTTCCCGGAGCTTGATGCCCGCACCGATGCCTGAGAAGCCACCGCCAATCACGATCACGTCGGCGTCGAGCTTGTAGTTTACCGCCGCGCCCTGCGGCATTTCTTTCTTATCGTACATATTTCTCCGGTTACGAAGATTGCGCCGATCAGGCGGGCAAGCGGGTTGTTTATGGCGCCGCGCACCTGGAAAGCGGGAGCTCCGCATTTGGTTGTGTTTTTTTACCGCACTTTCGGTGCAGAATCGACCATTTTTATAAAAATGGACCCGTTTGCCGGGCCGCAAGCTCTTGACGACGCGAACGGCTTCTGTCAGCTGCAAATTATGGCATACCGCAGAGTGATTGGCGCAAGCGCGAGTGAAGACAGGCTCGAACGCCTGATTGAAGACCGGCTAAAACCCGGCGCAGACAAAGAGAAGATTGACAGCCGCATCTGGGACCTGTTTGGCGAGACCTGGGCGATCATGTTCACCGACCTGTCGGGCTTTTCGCGCAACGTGGCGAAGTTCGGCATCATCCACTTTTTGCAGACGATCTATGAGTCGGAGCGCCTGCTGATACCCATCATCGAAGATCACGACGGCATTTTGCTCAAGGCCGAAGGCGACAGCCTGCTCGTCATTTTTCGCAACGCCGGCAAGGCATTGCAGGCCGGTGTCGCGATGCAGCGCAGTCTTGAGTGGTATAACAAAGAACGCCCTGAAGAAGAACAGGTACTGCTGTGCGTCGGCATCGGTTACGGCAAGGTACTGCGCATCGGCGATGTCGACGTCTTCGGTCACGAAGTCAACAGCGCGAGTAAGCTCGGCGAAGACACCGCTGAGGCCTACGAAATTCTCGTCACGCCCGCCGTTCGTGAAGAATTCAAGAACTCAGCTGAATTCCGGTTTGATGCAACGAAAGGCAGCCACTTCGCCCTGCACTGGCGTGATTAGCAGGCCGCCGGTTTGGTCATTTACCAACTGATCGGAAAGAACCGGTTATCTATGGATTGCAGTAGTCGCATTGTGCCGGGTCTGCGTGGATAAGCCCATCCTGACGCAGAGCGTGGCTGAGGTGACCACAGAGGGCGCAACCGTGTATCTCTTTCTGCACGAGCTGTGTCGGGCGTCGGCACCAGTCACACGGTAATCCCGTTTCTGTATCTACCAGTCCGTAACCCGGAACACCGCAGGCAGGACAAACCCGTTGCAGCCTGCGCGCGAGCTTCTTCGCAAGCGCGGCGATCACCTTCATCCTGGTCGGGTTGACGTGCGCACGCATATCCGTTTCTACCCGCACCGGTGCAGCTTTAGCAGATAGCTGAAACAATTCCAATAACCTGTCCCACGATTTTATGCCTTTTGCAGGTCTTTCAGAGCGGGAACCGGCGTACAAGACGAGAGCGTGCGAAGGAAAACCGGCACGGGTTGCAAAGTCTTCCAGCATCGAAACAGAAGAGATGATCTCTGAAGCGAAATTCGTTTCAAAAGTAATCAACTGCTCATGAACACTATAGCCGCGGGCGAAATCTGTGAAGGCGAGTATTTCAAAGCCAGAAGCAGCAAATGGCAAATGAGGATGCGGCCCAAAACTGCCCTCGCTGCCCAAACAACAGGGTTCTCCGCTTAATGCGTGGGCCATGCGGCATTTTTCGAGCGCGCACTCAAGCGGAGTTCCCCTGCGTTCGACCTCGCCGCTGAACGTACCGAGTGCATCGGTATCAGCACGAACCGTCTGTACCGAGAGGCCCAGACGCCTGAACGCCGGCCTGATCGCTTTGGCCTTTGCGTGCCGGGTGGCAATCACCACCCGGTCGCGGGGGAAAACCGGTATACCCGGATGCAACGCTGCGCTATTCACCCTGCCCGAGCGAGTAGCCTGGTTTTCCGTCAAACCAGTACAGGTTCTCAGTCTTGATGATATCAAACCCGGCCTTTGCAATTGTCCACTGCAGGGTGAGCAGGTCGGCGTGAGAAATTTTTGCCTCTGCTGTAAAGCGGCAGCGCCAGTGGTCGGCGCAGCTTGTGGCGGAGTTCCCCTGCGGAAACACTTTGACTCCCCGGTTAGAAATCATCCGCAGCTGCAGTTTTTCGCTGCCCTGGGCAGCGATCTTGAGCCCGAGCACATTCGGGTCCCTGTCCGCTTCGTCCCAGTCGACGAAGATGTCGATGCCGCGCAATTCTTTTGTGACAGATGCCTGCAGCGCGCGCGCAGCAGCAGAAGCAAACTCAAGCGAAGGCGCCACTGGCGGAAGCTCAAATGCCTGCGCCGGCGCAAGCCTCGTTGGTTTGTTTCCCAGCCGGTCAATGATCGCCCGTGCAAAGGCTTCTGTACCAACGGTAATTTCGTGATCGGCTCCGGTCGCTATATCGGCAGTGCGATAACCATCTTCGAGTACACAAAGCCATGCATTCTCAATGAGCTCCGCCTCGCCTTTAAAACCTGAGTAGGCCAGCATCATGCACGCAGCCTGAAGCATTCCCGATGGGTTCGCCACGCCCTTGCCTGCAATGTCAGGTGCCGAACCGTGCACGGCCTCGAACATCGCGAAATTCGTTCCGAGGTTCGCCGAACCCGCAAGCCCAACCGACCCCGATGCTTCGGCCGCGACGTCAGAGAGAATATCACCGTAAAGGTTGGGAGCAACCACCACGTCAAAGGTCTCTGGCGCGACCGCGAGTTTTGCCGTGCCGATGTCGATGATGATGCTGCGCGTATTCACAGTCGGAAAAGCAGGCTTCAGTGCCTCGAAGCGGTTGGTGAAGACACCGTCGGTGATCTTCATGATATTGTCCTTGGCCATCAGCGTCAGCTCTTTGCGGGCGCGCAGCGCTGCCAGCCGGTAGGCGTAGTGCAGTATCCGATCGGTTCCCGGTGAAGTAATCAGCTTGAGGCACTGTGTCACTTCACGCGTCTGGCGGTGTTCGATGCCCGCATAGGTGTCTTCTTCGTTTTCCCGCACGATCACCATGTCCATGGGCCTGCCGGGCAGTATACCGGGGTATGACTTCACCGGCCGGATATTTGCAAAAAGGCCAAACGCCTTGCGCAGCGTAACATTGAGGCTTTTGTAACCGCCCCCGCGGGGAGTCGTGATGGGCGCCTTGAGCAGTATCTTGCCTGCCTGCAGTTGCTGCCACGCCTGGGGAGATATGCCACTGCTGTGGCCGGCCAGGTAACTCTTTTCGCCGATTTGGACGGGAATGGCGCGCAGCTTTATTCCGGCTGCACCGAGTACCTGCATCACCGCGGCGGTGATTTCAGGCCCGATTCCGTCACCCTCCGAAAGCAAAAACTCCAGCTCATGGACGTTTTGCCCTAATGCACCCTGCTCTGCCACTACCTGCTTCATATCCCGCTCCTTTTATGCATTTCTTTACATGAATAATTCTTCATGTAATTTATATTACGAATAACCGACCGGCTAAAAAAATATTGAGCGGGTATCTGCTTTCCCTTAAGTTGGCACTGGATGAAAAATACCGCAGCGGGCAGCAAGGTACAGCGCCGCAAACAAAAAAACCCGACAGTCCATGAATTCACCTTTTTGACCAATCATTCGCATGTACTGGTCTGCCTGGCTAAAGGGGAAGACATCACCCTGCGCGAGGTCGCGATGCGGGTGGGCATTACCGAACGAGCCGTGCTGGCGATTGTTAAGGACCTGACACTGGCAAAGGTGCTATCGGTGAGCAAAAACGGTCGCAGAAACATGTACCGGGTGAATCCGCAGATTCATCTTCGCCACCCTGTAGAACAGCATAAGACCGTGGGTGACCTGCTGAAGAGTATATTGGACTAGCAGACCCCTCGTCTGAGAGGCCCGCACCAGGCCGCATTGCACGGCGATGTTTGAACGATTACTCTGCCGCAGCGCCGGCTTTGACGATGCTGAACGTCACGCGGCGGTTTTGTGCACGCGAGAGTTTTTCATCGTTCTGCGCAGAACCTACTCCACGGTATGCCAGCTTCTCTTTCGGAAAGCCATTTTTTACGAAGTAGTTGTAGACGAGTTTCGCACGCTGCACAGACAGCTGAACGCCGCTGCGCTTTGACTCGTCCGGGTGCCTGTTGCCATGCCCGGTAATCTGCAGCACATGCCCCTCAGGAATGTCGCCCTCGACAGATTTGGCAGTTTCGAGCGCCTTGGCGGCACCTGACTGAAAAGCCTCATCACCGGCCGAGGCTTTGAACGCCGGCAGGGAGAGCATCGCTGCGGCTGCCAGTTTTTCATTCGCAGAACCCAGCTGCGCTCCGAGGTCCACTGAACGAGCCTGCACTGCTGGCTGCTCTTCTTTCTTGGGCTGTTCGACTACCGGCTGCTCAGTTTTTTTCTCTGTTGAACTGCAGGCAGCCAGCAGCATTGCTGCGCCCGCAAAAAGTATCCATGTTTTTTTCATATGACTCCTCACTTTTATATCGTGAATTTTATTTCCCGTTATTATACGCAGCATATACGGAAAAGGCCAAATTCTTCGCAGCTTTAGACCAGCTTCAGGAGCTTCGGCAGATGCCACGGTTTCACGATGTGCGCACAGGTCGCAACCCCACCCATCATTGCACCGGCAATGCCCAGCGACGTCGAATCTGCACCTGTTAGGTACAGGTTCTTCACCGGCGTGTGCACCTGGCACCACGGCGACTTGTCGATGTCAAAGCGCTCGGGCACACAGGCGAGCCCGTAGATCGCACCCTGGTCGTGGCTCGTCATGTACTCGGTCGTAATCGGCGTTGAGATCTCGTAAAAATCGACCAGGTCTGCAAAACCGGGCACCCGTTCGCTGACATAGGCAATCAAAAGCTGCGCAGCGTTCTCTTTGAGCGCCTTGTATGCCTCGTCACGCTTATGCCATGGCTGTTCTTTCCACTGTGCATACTCTTCATAGGGCGCGAAGCTGATGATCTCAGCGGTGTGGCCTTCGGCTTTGGGATCCTTGAGGGAAGGCGTTGAAAGGTATGCCATCGGGGGACGTCCCGCCTTTACCCAATCTGTCCCACGGCGAAAGGTTTCTTCGTGGTCCCACGAGTCATAGATCCAGTGGTTTTCACCTTTGAGTCCCAGCTTCTTGGGCGAATCTTTTAACGCGAGGTAAACACTGATGTGCGACACAGGGGGATTTCGTCTGTTAAAGTCGACAATTCTCTGTTTGTAGTCTGCGGTCTCTTCGGTTTTGAGCAATTTCACGTAGGTGTTGTAAGCTCCCGCGCACGAGATGATGATCGGCGCGTGCAGTTCAGAAACAATGTCGGGCATGCCTTCAGCCGGGCGCAGGTTCTTCACCCGCACTCCGGTTGCTTTACCGTTCTCAACAATGATCTCTTCAACTGCATGGCTGGTGATGACCTTGCCGCCGGCTGCTTCAATGATCGGAATAATATTTTCGGCAATCGCTTCGGCCGAACCCACGGGGTATGCCGCGCCGTTGAAGAAGTGGTTCACGAGAATTGCGTGTATACAGAAAGCACTCTGCGACGGCGGCAGACCGTAATCCCCCCACTGGCTGGCGACAATCGCGCGCAGCTTCTCGTCGTCGAAGCGCTGCGCGAGGTAGTCACGCGTGGTCATCAGCGCATAAGGATTTTCCTTTTTGATCAGCGGCACCAGCCACTTGAGCAGCATCGGCAGGTTCTTGCCCATTTCGTTGCGCTGGAACCAGATCAGCACATCGTCGACGTCCTGAAAGTAGCCCGCGATGTTATCTTTTTCTGCTGGAAACATCGCCTCGAGATCGGCGCGGTAATTCTCGACTCCGGTGCGATGATCAAAAGTTTTTCCGGGATAAACAAACTTGTCAAAAGCGTCGGGCATGCGGTTCCATTTGAGCTTACCCTGTGTGATAGTGTCGAACACGCGGCGAATCTGCTCGCCCTCGCCAATCTGCCCGACGTAGTGGAGCCCGACATCCCACACATATTTTTTCTTTCGCTTAAAGGCATGCGTGTAACCACCCGCCTGCCAGTGCTTCTCAATAATCAGGCAGCGCTTGTTTTCCCACTGTGCAAGCAGGCTCGCGGCTGCGAGCGAGCCGATACCCGAGCCGACAAAGATAACATCGTACTGGTTTACCATGCGCCAGCCAACCTGCCTGCGATGGAGCGGCGATCGAAAAAACCGGCCAAGGCTTTCGAAATGCAGTCGCTCAGGGAGGCACGCCACCAGTCGTGTTCTGGTAGTCGACCTGATACTCTGTCACGGACAAGCCCAAGAACTCGGATAACCGTTTCTTGTCAGCCAGTATCGCCGGATCAATCGGTGCGATTTCGATGGTACCGATATCCTGACAGAAATTTTTTGGTCCCTCTTCGTACTGATCAAAGCCTGACTTATCGCTCGTGCGTACCACCGGCGAAATACCCACATCACCCTTGTTATCGAAGACAATAAAGCGGGCATCAGATGATTTGTGCACGTTCACTTTAAATGCGGAGCTCTTGTTCACATACCTGGCAAACGCGCCTTTGTAGCTCACCCCGACAGAATATACGGCAAAGGCAGCGACCGGAGCACCGTCTTTGCGCCTGACGCTGCCTTTGGCGCAGGTCGCTTCGGGCACAGGCTTGTCAAAATTCCACCACGTGTTCAGTGCGTCGATCTGGTAAACCCGGGTGCCAACGCGAAATCCCCCTTCACCCTGAAATGCCTGGTTGTGGCCATGCAACTTCCACTGTTTATCTTTACTGTGCCGATAGACCCAGAAGTCGTCGCCCGGTTCGATGTTGGGAAACTGCACCTCGATTTTTTTGCCGGCCGCCATCTGCACACGCTGGCCCGAAACCGTTTCGGCATCGATTTTGAACATGCCGGCCGACTGGAAAAATTCGAGTTTGCCGCGGTCGTTGGTAAAGGTGAGATCAACGCCGGCGCCGACAAAATCGAGCGGATCGATGACTTCGGTGACCTTGAGCCGCACGCGGGCGGCGACCGGGCGGCCACGCTCGTCGGCAAATGCATTTACGGGGATCGTCAACTGCGTCCCCCGGCCCGCCGTCACCCGGCTTTCAAGGGCAGGTTCGACTTCGATGATGCTGCGCGAAGGTTCAAGCGTTCGGCGCAGTTGCTGCAGAGCCTTACCTTTGTAGCCGGGCAAGAGCGCAGGCTTGCCGTCGGGCAGATAATGGTAACGGTCTTTTTCTTCCCACTCTGATGCGAGCAGCAATGGAAACAGCGCGGCGAGAAAGGCCAGAATAATCAAGATGCTCTTCTGCAATTATCACTCCCTACAGGCTTGTGCCCGACTGTACTTTGACGTTCGTCAGCGGAAGACGGTCAAATAAACCTCATGCCGTCGATACCCTTTCCAGACGCGTGTACTTTCGGGCAACGGCTCGGGGGATGCACTTTAGTAAACACTTGTATCTCACAAGCCAGATATTTTTTGGCATCGCACAGCTACGGCAGACCATCTAATTCAATAGCTCTTTTTACAGGAATCAAAATAATGAAGCGAATAATATCCACCTTAATTCTGATCAGCGTTCCCTTCTTGGTTTCCCACTGCGCACTCGAGAATGGCTCCGACGAAATCATCGGCAGCAAGCGTGCTGAAAATGTGCGCGACCTGACGCCAGTGCAGGCCAAATACATTGTCACTCCGAATACCAGCACTATCCAGTTCAGCAAACAAGACCCGCTCGTTAAAGAGGTGAAGGCCGGCGACGTCGTTGTTTCTGATGTCAACGCGAAATCTCCTGCTGGTTATATAAAGAAGGTCACCTCAGTTACCGAAACCGCAGATACCAAAACCATCCAAACCGCGCCCGCTGAAATCACCGATGCCGTCGAAGAGGGGCAGTCGCGCGCCGAAGGTACGCTAAACCCGGCGGGTGATAACTCGCTGCTCACCGGAGCGACCTACAATCCGCTGAATGGCCAGATTGAGACGCTCACTCCGCAGCCGGGCGTGACTGTGTATGGAATTACGCAGCCCACCAATGCCGTGCCTGAGTGCAAATCGAAGCGCTGGTATGTCGAGTTCAATAACGTCAACATTCAAGACGCTGGCACAATCAACGGCTGCGTCGGTCTCGACCTCAAGTTTGTGATGGAGATGAGGATCAAGTGGTTCGAACTGAAATCGGCCGAGTTCTCGATTAACCCGTCGATTACCACAAAGCTGAGCACCGCGCTCACCGGCGCAACGTTCCAGATTTCGCGCGCACAAATTACGCTCACCACCTTCAACCTGCAGCCGATTACGTTTATGATCGGTTATGTACCGGTGGTCGTGATTCCGCGCATCAAGATTGTGCTCGGCGTTGATGGCAAGGTCACAGCCTCGCTCACCACCTCTATCGAGTTTGCTGCTTCGGCGAAAGCCGGCATCATGTATGCCAATAAAGCCTGGACGCCGATTCGCGAAAAGAGCAGCACCTATAACATCGTACCGCCGGTAATTTCTGGCAGCATCGATGCGATGATATACGCCGGCCCCGAAGCAACCTTTCTCTTCTATGGAGTTGCCGGCCCGGGCGCCAATCTGTACATCTACTCGCACGTCAAAGCTGACTGGAACTCAGTTACCAACCAGCTGCAGAGATGGCAGGTATGGCTGGGCTTCGAAGCCGGTGCCCATTTCACCGTCGAAGCTTTTGGCCGCACGCTTTTCAAAATCAATGAACCTTCGCTGATTGGTTATGAAGGCCTGGTGGCGTCATCAGACTTCGGTGGCATTGCCCCACCGGGCACAGGCCGTGTGACGGGCGTCGTCGGTCAGGCGCTGTCGGGGCACTACCAAAAAGCAGACGGTACGTACTCAGCCATGTCGGGTGACTTCGTCACCGTCGGCAAGCTCGTCGGCACGCTGGCTTACAAATAATCTGACAAACCTGCGCACGAAGCATTCTGTCTGCTTCGTGCGTGCCTTTTCACCGCACGTAAAACCCGCTTTACATAACGCCTGCAGCGCGACGCTCTGGCCGGTAATGACACCGGAGCGGGAAAGAGCAGAAGCACTCGCTGACCTTGCGGAGTGGAGCTGGTGATGCGTGTTCTCGTTACCGGTGGCACCGGCTATCTCGGCCGTGCGCTCGCTGAGCGTCTGCAACAAGACGGCAACCGCGTGAGAATCATGGATATCCGCAAAGGGGATTTGTTCTGCGAATACATCGAAGGCGATATTCTTTCTGAAACCGATGTCGACCGCGCGATGCGAGATATCGACGCCGTCTTTCATGTCGCCGCGGTCGTTGGCTTCTGGAAAGGCAAACGGGAATGGCAGCGTCTCGTGAACGTCGAAGGTACGCGCAATGTGATGGCAGCCGCGTTGCGCCATGGCATACCAAAAATCGTCTACACCAGTACCATCAACACGCTCGGTTATGCGCCGACAGAGAGCGATGTCGGTGATGAAGAAACTCCATATAACTGGGCTCCGCTCGACGTCAGCTATATGGAGACGAAGTATGAAGCGGAACAGCTGGTGATAAATATGGTGCGCAAACAAAACCTACCGGCCACGATCGTGAATCCCGCTACGATTTTCGGCGGCAGCGGCCCGGCTGCGATGAATGCCAACCGCTACATCGAACTCATTCGGGCGCGCCAGATGCCAGCTTATCCAACGGGCGGTACCAACTGCGTCGCCATTGAAGATGTTGTCGAGGGACACGTGCTGGCCTTCAAGAAAGGACGGCACGGCGAGCGCTATATTCTCGGTGCCGAGAACCTCACCTACAAGGCGCTGTTCGAATTTATTGCGGCCGAACTCGGCGTACCCGCGCCGGCGATTCCGCTTGTCGAAGATATCACCTCGATCTTTGCCGGCATTGCTGAAAAGGGATTCAGCATTCTGGGCAAAGAGCCGCCCTTTACCAGCGAAATGGTACGCGCTTCGAGCCGATTCTCATTTTATCGCAACGACAAGGCCAAGCGAGAGTTTGGCATGCCCTTCAGGGATTTTCTGCCCTACCTGCGAAAAATGATCCGGCAGAAATATCTATAACCCACTAACCACTTTACACCCAAAACGCACAAGTCTTGCAGGTCAGCATGCACCGCTTTGTGTTGTCTCTGACTCTGATCGCCAGTCTGCCGCACTGCAAATCGTTTTCTGGCAGCAACGAACAGCGCACCGCCAGAAAGGTAATCTCGATCGCCGCAGCAGAAGCGGTAACGTGCGCCGTTTTTGAGAATGGTAAAGCCGCCTGTGTCGGCAAAACTGGTTCATTAACGGGCCACTCCGGCATATTCGCCGATAGCTCAACGGCATCTGCCGCGCCAGAACTGCCATTGCCCTTTGCCATCAGTTCGCTGGCGATTGCGCAAAACCAGCGCGGGATGCATGGCTGCGCATTATCGAAAGATGGCAGGGTGTTTTGCTGGGGCGATAACCCGCGCGGGCAGGCAGGGCCACCTGCTGAATCACAAGCCCTGGCTGAGCTGGCCGCGAAGTCAGGCATTCCCCTAAAGAAACTGGCGCGACTGCGACCGGTGTCATTGGCGGCGGAGCTTATGCTGCCGGAAAAAGCAGCGGCCGTGGTCACGGGCTACGCCCATTCTTGCGCGCTGACGGTCTCAGGATCGGTTTTTTGCTGGGGGGATAATATTTTTTATCAGCTCGGGCAGGAGAGGTTTCCCGGAAAGGCATTAATAGAGCAGTCATCCACCCCTATTCCGGTATCTGTGGTCACGCGCGATGAAGCCGCGCGTGGCTTGCGCGCAATGCAGCTCGCGGCCGGCAGTAACCATACCTGCGCGCTGCTTTCAGACGGCTTTGTGCGCTGCTGGGGAGACAACGGCTTCGGCCAACTCGGCCACATCGCCATAGCACGAAATGACGGTGACGCCGATGCAGCCGCACGCGTGGGCGTAGCACCGTCGCAGAAGGGAAATCTCCCACTCTTGAGCGCAGCCGAGCAAGCGCAGGGCCTGAGGGCCCAATTCGTTGCTGCAGCGGGAGATCGCAGCTGCGCAGCATTCAGCAATGGCCGGGTACGCTGCTGGGGTGAGAACCGCTGGCAGAAGCTCGGCTATACCAACGAGAAATACCCAAAGGTCTCACTGGTCAAACCACCCGCAGAAATGGGCGATATCCCGCTGGCGGGTGACATTGCCGCCATCGTCATGAGTCAGGTGCACAGCTGCGCGCTGGCACGCTCGGGCGCCGTGTATTGCTGGGGCAGCAATGCAAACGGCCAACTGGGTGACCCGGCCATCAGCAGCACAGAGAATGACGGGCAAATGCCGCCAAAGGCCGTACCCCTGTTGCGCGCCAGCGAAGTCGATACCGTGGTTTCGCTGGCTGCAGGTGCAGGGCACACCTGCGCGTTGCTGCAGACAGGAAAAGTACGTTGCTGGGGTCAGGGCTTTGACGGCCAGTTGGGAACCGGATTTGCCAAAAAATTCGGCAAGAAGGAATGTATGAACTTCACCGCCTACTGTCTCGGCGACGAAGCAGATGAGTTGCCGCCACCGGATGTGTCGTGGTGAGGCCAGATTCCATTGGGCTGCAGAGTATGACTTTGTGGCAGCGATTTCGCTACTACACCGAAATGCTCAGCCTGGATATCTGCGCCGGCGTTCTGGGGTCAGGCGCTTTGGCGCAAGTAACACTCAATGCACGTATGCCCTTTGCCTGGTGGTTTCTTTTGCCTGCCAGCGTCTGGGTGATATACACGGCAGACCACCTGATGGACGCTCGCAAGAGTGGCGGGCAGGCGCGCAATGAACGGCATCTGTTCCACTATCACCATTTTCGTCTGCTCAGCTTCATGGCTGCCATGATCGCAGCCGTTTGCCTCGTCGGGGCGCTGGTTTTTTTTCGCGAAATTGTGTTCACGGGAGGCCTGCTGGTGGCGGCACTGGCACTGCTGCATATTCTGCTGGCTTTCTGGGGCAAGATTCGCTTTGGCAAAGAGCTCTCCGTCGGCATCATCTACACCTGCGGCGTCTGGTTTGCACCATGGCTAAACCGCGGTGCACAGCCGATCACGTATGAACCCATTTTTGTGGCGCTGTTTCTCTGTGCGGCCTGGCTGAACCTGTTTATGAATGCGGTTCTGGAATTCGACACCGATCGGGCCGACGGCCAGTTGTTTGCAATGGAAAACCTGCGGCGCGGTGCGGTACGCAGGTACGTCATCGTTGCGGCTTTCATCAGCGCGCTTGTGGCTGCAAGTCTGCCGCTGCTGTTTCAGAGCACAGGTCAGCCGCCGCGCATGGCAGCGTCAGCTATTCTGGCCTGCCTGTGCGCCACGCCGGGAATCATACTGCTTGCGGAACGTTTTTTCCTGCAGGGCAAAAGATACCGCCTGCCGGCCGAGTGGGTTTTTTCGCTGGGATTGCTGCTGAAATTGTAGGCTGATTCGGGCCATAACCGCCACCACCAGGCTGGGCTGGCAAAAAAAACAGGTCCGGAGGTTCAGAAAATCCGTCATCTGTCTTCATGCCGGTGAAAGAATTCATCAAGAACCACCCACGCCTCGCGCTGATTCTGTCCAAACTGAGGCTGCTCAACTGGCGCCCGTCGTCGGTCAACTCGCAGGTCATTCTGCGCAACTTCGCTCAAAAAAGGCGGAATGTCTTCTTTGTCCAAATCGGCTCAAACGACGGGATGACGGGTGACCCGCTGCATTCGCTCATCAGGAACCACGAGTGGCGGGGCCTGCTCGTCGAACCCCTGCCCGAAATATTCGCCGATTTGCAGGCGAATTATTCCGGAGCACCAGGGCTGGCCTTTGAAAACAGCGTCATCTCGGCCAAGTCCGGCAAAACACCGCTCTACACCTTGCAGGATTTCAACGGGCACAACTGCAGCCAGGTGAGCTCCCTCGTTTTTGAAGTCATCTCCAAGCAGAAAGAGCATATGCCGGATTTTGCAGATCGGTTCACGTTACGGTATGTAAACTCCATGACCATGAATGAACTCCTGGCGAAGCATGCCATAGAAAACATCGATCTGCTGCACATAGACGCCGAGGGCTATGACGCGGAAATTTTACGGATGCTTGATTTTGACCGGTTTCAACCATCCGCAATTCTCTTCGAAAGCGAACATCTCAGCAGTGACACCTACAGGAAATGCCTCACGATGCTGAAGCAGAATGGTTATCCAATTCTGTTCCGCGACGGCCAAGACACACTGGCCCTGCGGAGCGCCGAATTTCTTTAGCCAGCAACGGTTCGAATCATACCTGCAGGAGCAAAGCTGAAACCAGGGTATCGAGTTTCTCCAGGGCAATTTCGTCACTCAGCTGGCCCGCCACCACTTTTGCGCGCGCACCTTTGAGGTGCAGCATCGCCGCAGGCAAGAGCCGGCACTGGATTGTCTTCAGGATGACGCCCAAAGATTCGAACGTCGCTTCGCCGGCCCCCGAAGCCACAATCATCGCTGTCGGTTTGTCGCTGAACGCCGTTGCAGCAACACACCACTCGATCGCATTCTTCAGGATAGCCGGCACGCTGAACACGTACTCCGGAGTACAGAATATGACCGCGTCAGCTGCGCTCACGACAGAGCGGAGATCCTGCACGATTTCCGGTACGGCCTCGTCTTCGGCATTCGGATCAAAATGTGGCAGCTTCGCCAGATCCGGGTAAATGATAAAATCCGCCTGCTGACTGTGGCGGCTTGCGATGTTTTGCAGAATCGTCATGCAGGTCGATTCTTTTCGGGTGCTTCCTGAAAAGCAGAGAATTTTTTTCACTGCCTGAATGAAGCCAAAAACTCAACAGCGTCGTCAAGAATGCAGCAAAATATCGTGGAGCATGATTGGCATGTGAAGTACGAGCAACAAAAAAGAGGTCCGATTCTTTGCCGCGTCAGTCTTCTTGTGCCATGAGCCCGGTTACCGGTCAACAAACGGCACCGCAGGCATCATGGTTTTTCACAGGAGGAAAATCGTATGAAAATGATTAAACTAATACTCGTAGTGGGTATATCACCCATGCCTATCTTCACTGGTTCACTGTACGCGCAGGTACGTGGACCGGTTAAGGCTGAGCCCGCTAAGCCAGCGGAACAAGCCGCAGCGCCACGCAAGACTCTTTGGTTCGAAGGATACGGCATCTACAGTGCCACGCCATTCGGCGGCGCCTGGAATACAGACCCATCGATCAATACCAATGCCATTAACCAACCCGCTGCCGCAACAGTCAGAACCTACATTCCCGGAGAAGCAGCGACCGGTTTCGGCGGCGGCCTGAACGTTGGCTACGAGTTTCTCGATGGCCTGAGCGGTGTGCTGGGTTTCCAGCTGATTGGGCAAAGCTCCACCACGAAAGAAATCAGGGTCGATAATGGTGGTACATTTGACGTCACGAGAACTACCAAAACGAGCCTGACCACGACATCAGTGAATCTGGGTATTCGTCCGGAAAAAAAATTCGGCAATTTCAGCATCTACGGCGGTGGTGGGTTGTTAGTCATGCTTCCGTTCACAGTCACGACCGACGAGCAAACTCCGGGCGAGACGGTAACTGGCGCAAGAACTTCACGACTGACCAAAGATAAATACAATCTTGCCCTGGGGGGATATGCCGAAATTGGCGCTAAATATCACATAGGCGCTGTGGCCGTCGGTCTGGGTATGCGCCTAAATATGGCCTCAACCAGCAACAACGGAAACACGAAGGTGACGACCGACACCCGTGTAAATAATGCAGGAACCACAACGACTACAACCATCAAAGACAGTTTTTCTGCAGCAGATCGGACTGCCGAACAGGCAAAGAATGCCGGCACCAATAACTATGATCTTGCAAGTCCAACCAGCGTATTGCTGAATAACTGGCAAATCACCCTGAGCGCGTCGTATGCCATAGGTATCTGAAAACTCCCGGCCTCTGCACCTGCAGAGGCCGGATTCAACACGGAGGTAATCATCGTGCCTGCTTCTGAGTTTTTTCCTTTTTTTCAGGGCGAAATGAATTGCCCGGGCGTTAAAAACTATGAAATAGGATACGTGCCTAAAGGAGGATCGCAGGATATTTTCAACTGGGAAGAGACCTATGAGAAGGAAAGCCCGGTGCTCTACGGTTACCTGGTGAAAAAGGTAGGAACAGAAGCAGCTCAGGATATTCTGCAGGAGAGCTTTATGCGACTGATCGACCTCGCGGAACGTAAAGGTTCGCCGCAAAACCTAAGAGCCTACCTGTTCCAGATTGCCCGGAATCTGATTTCCGACCTTGGGCACGCTCCTGATGTGCAGTATGTTGCCGACGATAGAGATCCTGTCTTCCAAAACCGCGAAACCGGCGAAACCCAACTCGTAAAAAAGGAAATTGTGGAAGTACTGCAAGAAGCTGTCAGGCTGCTCGATACACGCGAGGCCGAGGTATTCGACCTGCGCTGGAATCAGGGAATGTCCACTGAAGAAATTGCTTTAATCATCAATACCAGCGACCGCCATGTAAGGCGCATTCTGGACAAAGTTGCACATAAAATTGAAGACCTTTTTAGAAAAAAAGGCTGGGAGCCTCAACATGTCCTCTCAGCATAAGAAAACAGAGCTGCACGATTTGCTGACCTATCTTCGGGCTGAGACGCCAAAGAGTGAGAGCGGCCTTGCAGCCGATAACCAGTATTTGCAGGCAAAAGTTCCACCGCCGCATATCAAAGAAGCATTGCGACAGAAGATTGCGCAAAGAAAAACTAACCTGCAACTTTTATCCGGGCAACGCCCAAAAAGTAACGCTTGGAAATGGCTGGGCACTGTTGCCGCTATTGCAGTAACCGGTGTTTTTGTGGGTATCTACCTGCGCAACCTGCAGGTCGCACCAACTGCACTTCAGCTGGCAGCGCAGGCGAGCAGGGGCAAGATTGCACTGCAAGCCGGGCAAAAGCTCTATGACAATGCGCTCGAAATCACCGCAACCAGCGGAACAGTTGCGCTTGACGTCGAACGCAGTGAGAAGAACCATTTTTTCATTCCATCAGGAGAAATTCGCGTTTCGCTCGATCACGCCAGGTTACGCACCGACGCCTGGATACACACACCGCACTCCACGATCATCACTGAAGGCACTTCTTTCACAGTCCGGGCGCTGCCAGCCGCAACCCAGGTGATTCTGCACGAAGGCCGCATTGCCGTGTATTCGGGAATGGGAAAAGAACTCAGCAAGCAGGTTTTTCAGGCGCCGGCAACAATTGAATTCGCTAAACCAACGTTTCCTCCCGAAAGCGCACCGGATTTTTCAGCCATGGAACGGAATATCAGTTCTCTGGGAAAAAAAGTTACTCCCCATACAGCCGTGGCCCCGCGCAAAGTCACGCTGTTGTTAAAAAACGGTGACAGCGTTACCGGTATCATTGTGAAATCCAATGCCTCGCACGTGCAGATTCAGAGCAAGCACGGATTACTGACGATTGAGAAGAATACAATTAAAGAAGGCCTCTAGAGTGAAAAAAATCAGGCGCCTGGCCCTCAGTCTGACGCTCTTCTCATGCGGGATGCTGCATGCTGAAGTAATTCTGCTGAAAGACGGGGACATTTTTTCGGGAAAAATTATTAAGGAAACACCGGCGCTCATTGTAATGAAAAGCGCCTACGGCGAAATTCGTATCAAGCCCAATGAGATAAAATTCATTATTCGTGAAGAGAAAAAAATACCCGTAGAGCAGATCGAACAGAACGGGAAAACCATTGCTGCCCGGTTTGTAGACGAAACCGCTGTTGCGCGCATCTATATATCAGAAGATTATCAGATCATACGCATTCCCAGAACCGCAAAGGCTCCAGATGCCGGTGCAACTCAAAGCACAGCGTCTTCACCCGCCAACCGATTAGAAATCCGGACAGGCAGTTTTTTCTCCACTTTGCCCTACATTAATCTGAGCGAGTTTAAAGAAGGCAAAGAGAAACTGGCAACGGGGGGCAGTCTGGAACAAAACTTCTCCCTAACCGCTGCCTACAAGAGGCAATGGGCATCGGTATGGCGCGCCGGGGTGCAGGCAGGGGGGCAGTACGGGTATAATTCACAGATCGACGAGATCAGCTCATTCAAATTTTCGCGCACCGGCAAGTATCTGGGCATCTCGGCGGGACTCATTGGCGAGGTCGTGTTCTACCGTTCTACCAGGCATGAAGCGAGTGCAGGCATCGGCGGCGGTATCGCTTTCAACCGCATTGAACTCGATCTAAATTATCCAGACACTGAGGCGGGTGCAACGACCTCGCTGCGCCAGAATCTGCAAGGGAAAAAATTTGCGCCTTACGGAGAAATTGTACTCAGTTATGCCTATCGACTGACGCCGCGCGTTCAGGTTTTGGCTTCGCTGAATAGCAGAATAGATTTCTACCGTACAGTCTATCAGGAAATCAACGGCCAGACCATTAATGAACAACAACTGACCGAATCTCTAAAAGATCCGGTTCTGAACGAATTTACGTTTCCGATCCATACCGGACTTAATATCGGCGTCGCTTTGAACTGGTAGCGCCACTGACCATATTCAGAGCCTTGCCCAAATACCCGTCTGTTGAGAAAGCCATTCTTCTTGACGCGCAGATTTATCCCGTGTTCTTTTGAAACGGTGACGCTCGACTTCCAAACTACACGCCGCATTCTGTGTGAAACAGGCGCGATCAGAAAATTGCCGGCGCTCGCTCGCGAATTGGGTGTCAACCGCGCACTGGTGGTTACCGACCAGGGAATTTTTCGTTCTGGGCTGCACGAACGCTGCACCGATGCGCTGAGAAACGGCGATGTCGATTTTGTCGTTGAGCACCATGTGGTTGCTGATCCCCCTGAGACGGTTGTGCTCGACGCGGTAACAAAAGCGCGCGCGCTCAAGGTCGACGGTGTAATCGGCTTCGGCGGCGGCAGCTCGATGGACGTCGCCAAGGTTATTGCCGCCCTGGTGCCGTCACAGCAATCGATGCAGGAAATTTATGGCGTCGGCAATGTGCGCGGCAACCGCCTTCCGTTGATCCAGATCCCCACCACCGCCGGCACGGGTTCTGAAGTCACTCCGATTGCGATTATCACCACCGGCGAGACGACCAAGACGGGTATTGTTTCGCCACAACTTTTACCCGACGTCGCACTGCTCGATGCAGAGCTGACGCTCGGCCTGCCACCGCACGTCACAGCAGCCACCGGCATCGACGCGATGGTGCATGCAATCGAGGCATACACGAGCAAGCTGCGCAAGAACAGTTATTCTGACATGCTGGCGCGCGAAGCCCTGCGCCTGCTCTCCGCAAATCTGCTCACTGCAGTAAAGCACGGTGACAACCTCGAAGCCAGGCAGGCCATGCTCTACGGAGCGATGCTTGCGGGTCAGGCTTTTGCGAACGCGCCGGTTGCGGCCGTGCACGCCCTGGCTTACCCCTTAGGCGGTCACTACCATATATCGCATGGGCTTTCGAACGCACTGATGCTGCCGCATGTACTGCGTTTCAATATGCCCGCCGCCGAAACGCTCTATGCTGAACTCTGCGGAGTTATCCCTGCGGCCAATGGTATTGCTCCTTCTGGCGAAAAATTTGCCGATACACTGCTGGCGCTTATTGCCCAAATGGGCATTCCGCTCTCCCTTAAGGCGGTCGATGTGCCGCGCGCAGACCTGCCAATGCTCGCGCGCGACGCGATGCTGCAGCAGCGGCTACTCGTCAACAACCCACGTGAGGTGTCCGAAACCGATGCGCTCAGGCTATACGAAGAGGCATGGGGGTAAACCGATGAAACTACTCATATGCGTACTTCTTTTGCCGATCTGCCTGATCGCGGCACCCGAGGGAATTGTCGATGCTCCCTATGAACCAGATTACGCTAAGGGTTTGCCCGAGCGCCACCTCTGGCACCAGGTGCGGGAAAGCTTTCTCAAGCACCGTTATCCGCAGATTCTAAAGAAGCATTCGCTCAGGCTGAATTGCGGTACCTGCACAACCGTGTACATGGATGTTGCCTTCTCCGTTAACCTCACCGGAAATATTTCAGTGCACAGCATTGAGCGTACAAAGGCGTGCGGCGGCAAATTCAGTGAAAAACTCCAGCAGGATTTTCTGAATTTCTTGCACGAATATCCATACCCGGCGGGACTGCGCGGCAAATCCGTGCGGCTACGACTTGGCACCGGGCTTAAGTGCTGAAATTATTTCTTTTTCAAATCTTCTTCTGTCTTTCTCGGAGCCAGCAAACCCTCTTCGTACCAGTCAGCGCGCGCATCCCAGTGCACATTCGCATCAACCTGTCTGCCGTCAAAATGCGTCAGAGAACCGGCAGGCACGACATGGACTTTGCCATCGCGGCTGACATACGGCACGGGTGAACCGCATTCGGTACAGAACGCGCGCGAAAACTGAGCCGCTTCGGGCAGGTCAAACCGTTTGATTTTGTCTTCACCAGACAAAAAAGTTACATTACCCGAACGCGTAAAAATATTAGCTGCGTGTTCCGTGCCGGTTGAGCGGCGGCAGCGCGAGCAGTGACAAAAAAAGAACCTAATAAACGGCCCCTTAACGTTATACTTCACTGCGCCGCAGAGACAGCTACCCTGAAATTCCTGTGACATGCCGCATAGCCGGACTATCGCCTGTAATTGTAAAGAGGATTTATAAGCGTTCAGGTAGAATTGTGTCTGTGTACTGCCTGAGTGCCTTGAGCAGAATATTTTCCGCAGCGGCGAGTGAAGCGCCGAAAGTGATCACTCCCTCTTCGTGGCCGGCCATCACCAGAATCTGCTCAGAGCTCAGCGACGACGTGCTCCAGAGACGCCACATTTCATACGCCATCTGCGGTGTGCCGTAAGGCACCTGCGGTTCTGTCGTCGACAGCCGCCCTCGCCCAGATAGCCAAAGCGCGCGGTGGTGCACATGGATCACCGCACTGATCGCCGGCGAAAACTCGTAGACCGCAGCGTGCGTCATGGATTCGGATGAAGCCGGGATGGAGCCTTCGCAGGTAACACGGTTTTGCCCGATGTCGTAACCGGTAACCAGGCTGATATCGGCGTCGCTGAGCACCGGCTTATGGCCCGTTTGCGTACCGGTAATAAAAAAATTCTGCATACCGCCCGGCCGGAAACTGACATTTCCAAAACCGATACCATCAGGATATACGCCGATTAAGCCCAGCGCAAAAAGCCGGTTGCGGCAGCTGATCAGCTCTGCAAGCTGCGGGTGGTGCGGTGGCTCAGACTTGCTGAAGCGGCATTCGTATTTGGTAACACCCTCATCGCGCATCTTGCGCTATTTCTTCTTTTTTCCGGGCTTACCCGCTTTGAAATGCCGGCGTAACTGCGAGAGTTCACTCAGCCGGCGCGCAACCAGGTAGTTCACATTTTCCTGCCCCTTCTTTCCGGGGGTTGCCACATCGCCCGAGGTACGCCCGGTGAGCAGTTCGATCGCTTCATCGACAGTCTTGACCGCGAAGACGGCGAAACGTTTCTCCGCGCAGGCGCGCACAATGTCTTCGCGCAGCATCAGATGCTGCACGTTGGCCTGCGGAATGATCACGCCCTGTTTACCCGTCAGCCCGCGCGCTTTACAGATGTCAAAAAAGCCTTCGATCTTTTCATTCACACCACCGATCGGCTGCACCTCGCCGTGCTGGTTAACCGAACCAGTGATCGCGAGGTTCTGTAAAATCGGCACTTCAGAAAGAGCCGAGAGTAGCGCGCAGAGCTCAGCCAGAGAAGCGCTGTCACCTTCGACCGGCCCGTATGACTGCTCGAAGACAAGGCTCGCCGTGAGCGACAGCGGAATGTCGCGCGAGTAGCGTGATGCCAGAAAAGCCGAAAGGATCAGCACCCCTTTTGAGTGTATGGAACCACCCAGGTCAGTTTCACGCTCAATGTCGATCACCTGGCCGTCGCCTAAGCGCGCCGTCGCGGTCACACGCACCGGGTGGCCGAACATACGATCGCCTATTTCGATAATTACCAGCGCATTTACCTGGCCGATACGCTTCTCATCGAGGGTAATGAAGATCAGGTTGCGCATGATCTGGTCTTTGATCGTCTCACGAATGCGCGCCGCACGGTTGAGCTGCGCTTCGAGAGCGAGCCTCACATCATCGGCCGTCACCATTGCCTTGCCGGCGGCCGCAGCGGAATGCTCGGCCTCTTGCATCACATCAAGCATCTTGCGCGCTGAAATGCTGAGTTTGCCCGAATCACCGGCAATGCGCGCGCTCTCTTCAACCAGACGCGCAACCGCGCCACGGTCGAATGGCCGCAGCTTGTTTCCCTGCGCCAGCGAAGCCAGAAAGCGCGCGTAAGTACCCGCATTGCCGTTATCGCGGTCAATTTCGTCGTCAAAATCCGCCGCGACCTTGAATAACTCCGCAAATTCCGGATCGAGTTCGCGCAGCAGGTAATAGTGCATGCGTTCACCGATCAGTATGACTTTGAGGTGCAGAGGTACCGGCTCGGGCTCCAGCGCCACCGAATTCGCAAAACCGTACATCTGGCTGAGCGATTCAATACGAATTTGGTTCGAGCGCAGCGCCCGCTTCAGTGAATCCCACGAAAAGGGCTGCGTCAGAAGTTTCACTGCATCGAGAATGAGATAACCGCCGTTGGCCTTATGCAGCGAACCCGGTTTGATCAGCGTCAGGTTCGTGATCATCATACCAAACTGTGCAAGGTAGTCGACCCGCCCCATCAGGTTCTGCAAAGTGGGATTGTCTTCGTAAATAACGGGTGACCCCTGGGTCGATGAATGGTCGATCAGCAGGTTCACATGGTAGCGCATGATCGGCGTACTCTCGCCGATAATCAGCGAGCTGAGGTCACCCTCTGATTTCGGCTGTTCACGCAGTGCTTCGCCGGTTTCGATGAGATCCTTGAGCACCGCATCGAGATACGAAAGCACATCCGGCAGGTCATGAAACTTATCGCGCAGCTCTTCGACGAGGTGTGAAACCGCGTAGCTCATCGTTTTGCGCGCCACTTCTTTCAGGCGTGCCTGCTGCTCGCGGCGCCAGCGCGGAAACTTATGCATCAGTTCGTGCAGCTTTTCAGTGCCCTGCTGCATGAGTTTTTCGAGCCGGTCGCGCTCTTCTTCGGGCAGTTTTTCAAACTCCTCGGCGGTCAGCGTGTTATCACCTTTAATCGGCGAAAACAGAAATCCCTGCTGGGTACGCAGGAGTGCAATACCCTGCTCCGAGGTTTCTTTGCCGAGCGCAGTCAGCGCATCTTCTTCGCGCTGGCGAAATTCTTCTATTATCGCTTCGAGCTCCCGGCGGTGCTCTTCACTCTCAAAGGCTGCTGTAATTGCCTTCGGAAGCTCAGAAACAAATTGCTGCATGCCGTTTCTGAATTCCACTCCACGCCCGGCCGGAAGCAGGAGCAGCTTGGGCTGGTTGGCATCGGCAAAATTGTGAACGTAACACACATCCTGCGGCGATGCGTTCAGGCGCGCACGCTCGACCAGTATCCGCTGCACAGCAGAATGCCTGCCACTGCCATTTTCACCGAGTACGAAAATGTTGTAACCCGCGCGGTCGATGCTGGTACCAAACTCAATCGCATCGAGCGCGCGTTTCTGACCGAAGATTTCATTGCTGACAGTCACTTCGCCTGTATTGGCAAAGGGTATCAGCTGCGGGTCGCACTTGCGGTAGAGTGAACTTGCTGTGAGGGGGAGATGCTTCTTCATGGTCTGGCCATCCACAAACACCATTAACCCATCTGCCGGTAAATCGCAAATCCATCCCCACAGGCATTGCCGAATCATCTCGCAAAACCCGCCCAATCTGTTTGACACAGCATGCTTTTTGACAAAGCACGCATATGCCCAAAGTGCAGCGCCCCCGGCGCCCGGATTATCGCTTCTTCGCCCCCATCACGACGCGCTGGTCAGACAATGATATTTACGGCCATGTCAATAACGTTGTCTACTATTCATACTTTGACAGCGTCGCCAACCTTTACCTGATAGAAAGCGCCGGTCTCAAAATCCACAGCGACAATGTGGTCGGCTTCGTCGTCAGTTCTGGCTGCAACTACCACGCGCCGGTCGCTTACCCGGAAAAACTCGAAGGCGGATTGCGTGCGAACCGGATCAGTGGCTCGTCAGTGGAATATGGCATCGCCATCTTTCGCACAGGTGAAGAGCTCGCCGTGGCGGACGGCTTCTTTACGCACGTGTTCGTCGATCGCACGACGGGCAAGCCGGTACGTATTCCCGACGATATCCGCGCTGCGCTCGAAACAATACACTCAAAACAAGACTAGCGAACGCTCCCTTTACCCAAGAGATACATGCCAATCAGCTGAAAGGGTGACGTAACAATATCTACAGGCACGGTTATCGCGTACCAGCCGTACATTGCCGCGAGAGTCAAACGGCTACGCTGCCGCCATTCGATCTGCTCCATCACAACATTATAGTCCGTCGACGGCGCCTGGACAAAGTAACCCACCCCTTCAGGCGATTGCCAGAAAGCCTGCATTGCCGTGAAGGTATAGATGTTGGTAAAATCCATGACCAGCAGCGCTGAAGGATAATCCTGTGGCTGCGCTTTGTAGCCATAGTACTGGTTGAGAATTTCACTCGCAGAGGCCTTCTCACCCGGCTTGAGAAACAGGATTCGCCTGAAGGCTCCGTCGTCCATGCAGCAGGCATTCTGCTGCACCAGGAAAACCGTCTTTCCGCCATCGAGGCGATCCCGGGTCTCGAAGAAACGCATACCCTGGACAGTCGACTCGACATTCAGGTAGCGCCCGCTGCCCAGTAACACCGTATCAAACTGCAACCGGGCCTTGCCATCCTGGACCGTCATCTTACCAGCCAGGATTCGGTGATTGCCAGTTCCATCGAGCTGCCGGTCGAATTCGTTAATGGGTGACCGGTATTCTTCGATCGCCTTTGCATTTCGGCTCGTCAGGCAGGCAGAAACCAGCATCGGCAAAAAGGAAAAATACAACCAGCGGATACGCATAGGCCAGCCCACAGGTACTCCCCCCAACGGGAAGAAGATTTACCCTGCGTGAACTGCTCGTCTCGCGATGCTCGTCCTGCATTCTGGCTTCGTGAGCAAGAAATATCCCTACTACCTCGCTAACCGGCCCGTACAAGAAAGCGCCGATACTCTGAAGGTCATCGACAAGTATTCCGGAGAGTTGTACGCTGAGACTGCGCTCGCGACGCCCGAAGTCATCGACCGGGCAATCGCGGCGGCAGTCGGTGCAGAAAAGCCCATGGCTGCCATGGCGGCGTTCGAACGGCGCGCCGTGCTCGAGCACGTGCTGACCCGTGTTGCCGAGCGGCAGGAAGAACTCGCGCACCTGCTCTGCATCGAAGCCGGCAAGCCCATCAAAGATGCGCGGGGTGAGGTCACGCGGCTCATGGATACGTTTCGTATCGCGATGGAAGAATCGACTCGCATCGGCGGCGAAGTTTTGCCGCTGGACATTACCGCACGTACGAAAGGCTACCGCGGGTTCACCAAGCGCGTACCGATTGGAGCCTGCTCATTCATCAGCCCATTCAACTTTCCGCTCAATCTCGCCGCACACAAGATTGCGCCTGCGATCGCCGCCGGTTGCCCGTTCATTCTTAAGCCCGCGAGCCTGACCCCGTTGGGTGCGTTGGTGCTGGGCGAAATTCTTGCCGAGACGCAACTTCCGGCAGGTGCTTTTTCCGTTCTACCGTGCACGCGCGATGCTGCAGACCTGTTCGTCACCGACGAGCGCCTGAAGCTTCTGAGCTTCACGGGCTCAGCTGAAGTCGGCTGGAAAATGAAAGCGCGTGCTGGCAAGAAAAAGGTCACACTCGAGCTTGGCGGTAACGCCGCGGTGATCGTCGATGCCGACGCAGATATCGATCACGCGGTGAGGCGCATCGTCTTCGGCGCTTTCTACCAGTCGGGGCAGAGCTGCATCAGCGTGCAGCGTATTCTCATCCACGAAACGATCTACGAAAAATTCCGCAGCCATCTTGTAGCGGCGACGGCGGCGCTCAGATCGGGCGATCCGCATGACGAGAATGTTTTTATTGGCCCGATGATTTCTGAAACCGAGGCGAAGCGGCTCAAGGGTTGGATCGATGCAGCGGTGCAGGGCGGAGCTCATGTTTTGTGCGGTGGCGGCCTGTCCGGGGCGATGCTTGAACCGACGCTGCTCGAGAATGCGAAGGCGACAGACGCAGTCTATGCCGAAGAAGCCTTTGGGCCCGCGGCGGTCCTTGAAAAATTCTCAGATTTTGGTGAAGCACTCGAAAGAGTCAACGGTGGCCGCTATGGCCTGCAGGCAGGTATATTCACGCGGGATATAAACAAGGCTATGCAGGCCTGGGATACGCTCGAAGTGGGCGGGGTTGTTGTGGGCGACTTGCCAAGCTTTCGCGTCGACAATATGCCGTACGGCGGTGTAAAAGATTCCGGACTCGGTCGCGAGGGAATTCGCTCGGCGATTGAAGACATGACCGAGGTACGGCTGCTGGTTGTCAAATAGCCAATACGGCTTACGACGGGTCCTGCGCGCGGGTCAACCGGTAGCCCACCCACACGACCAGCGGTAGCAACGGCACAGTGAGTACATTAAGCCACTGCCAGCCCACAAGGGCATGCAGCTTTCCGGTAACGGCGATTGCCGAGGCCTGCCCCAGCGCGATCACAAAGTCGTTCAATGCCTGTGCCGCGCTCATATGATCGGCCCGCACCAGCGTGGTGAGCATCTGGCTTGCTGAAACAAAAAGAAAGTTCCAGCCGACACCCAGCAGTACAAGCGAAACGAAATAGTGCCAGTACGTGACTCCGTGAAAATTGATACCAATGCACGCTGCAAAAAGCAGCGTACCGGTTAGAATGATAGTGCGCGCTCCGAAGCGGGCAATCAGGCTGCCGGTAAAGAAAGATGGTACAAACATGCCGAGCAGGTGACCGCGAATCACCTGTGTCGTGGCTTCGAGACCCATGTGCTCACGGTGCATCGCGAGCGGAGTGGCCGTCATGATGAGCACCATGATCAGATAAGCCGAAGCTCCCACAAAAACCACACCCAGGAATTTCGGTTCGTGCACAATGTCTCTGAATGACCGGCGGATAGAGACCTGTACCGCAATCGGCCGCGGAAATTTCAGCCCGGACACGATGACGATCGCGACGGCATAGAGCGGCAGTAACAGCAAATACCCGCCGGTAAAGATCGCCTGCGGAAAAAATGCCGCGCCCCAGTTCGATAGGTAGGGCCCGACAAAAGCCGCGAGCACACCACCAGTCAGCACGAGCGAAATCGCCTGCGGCTTGCGCGCTTTATCGACCGCTTCAACCGCCGCAAAGCGGAAGTAGTTGCCGAACGCGGTCAGCACACCCATGATCGCAGCACCTGCGGCAAAAAGCCAGAACGCCTGGGTGTAAATACCCTGCGCAGCAACCAGAACGCCACCAAGCCCCAAAGCGAACGCGATAAAGAAACCTGCCTTGCGGCCCAGCCGCGCCATCACGAACGAGGCAGGCATTGTCATAGCGAGCGCGACGATCACGTGCAGCGACGCTGGCCAGGTCGAAAAGGCCTCAGAGCCAGCCAGGGCGACGCCAATCAGCGCACCGGTCGTCGTCAGGTGTATGCTGCCAGACTGCACGATTGCCTGCGCAAGGGCAAGCAGCGCAACGCTGCGCGTCACGGGTGACCGCCATTAAATGCAATCATAGAGCGCATGGCACAGCCTTAGGGTCTTATCGGGGCGTATCTTGTAATCCATCTTGTTGCAGACGTAGGCGAATGCTGTGCGGGTGTTGGGATCGGCAAATGTGACCGGGCCACCCATTCCCGAATGGCCAAATGCCTCGCTGTTGGGCGAGTAGAGCTCAGGCTCTTCTTTAAGGAAACCGAGATTCCAGCCCAGTCGCTTCTGCAGTACAAGGTCATAGCGCAGTGGGTTGGCCCTGCTCAGTTGTCGCATCAGCTCACTATCGGCAAACTGCAGCTTGCCTGCACGACCGCCCAGCGCGAGCACGTTCATGATTGTTGCGAGCGAGCGTGCGTTGGCTATGCCGTTCGCCCACGGCAACTCGAGCCTGTGAACCCAGGTTTCGTTGAAAATTTCAAGAGCACGGGGGCCAAGCGCAGGGTTCATGTATGCGCGCTCAATCGAACGGTCACCCGCAATGAAGGCACGGGCAACCCGCCCTTCGGTAGTATTGCCCAGCATCAAATCGGGCACGAGCGATGCCAGGCGATCGAATGTCGACACCGGGTAGACCTTGGCTACCTGGTGGTCGTGCTCGGGAGGCAGGCCGATGAAGGCATCGGTATCAAGCCTGCCTGCCACTTCGCGGTAAAAAAATTGCCCCAGGCTCTCGTGTGCAGCGTGCCTGAATAGCTCCCCTGCATAGGCACCCCATATCTGCGCGCCGTAAGCCTGGCTGCTGCCCGGCACGAACAGCGGCTTCTGCATGATCAGCGCACGGTAGACCGCGGGGTAGTTGTCGCGAAAGTCGGTGAGCTGCAGCTGCTTGTCGAGCGCGTAGAGGCCCGCGCGGTGTTCGAGCAGCTGCCGGCAGGTAATTTCTTTTTTGCCCGCAATGGCAAAATCGGGCCAGTAGTGCGCAACTGGCTTGTCGTAATCGAATTTACCGCGCTTTGCCAGAATCAGAAAGCAGAGCGATGCCAGCGCCTTCGTTACCGAAAACACCGGCACCAGGGTGTCTTCAAGCCATGGGTCGGAGCTTGTGCGGTTCTTGAGGCCTGCCCAGATATCAACAACTTTCGCCCCGCGGTAGTAGACGCAGACTGCGGCACCGGTTTCATGCTTGTCCGCGAAGTTCTGGCGAAAAGCCGAGACCAGCGGATCAAAACGTTTGTCCCATTCGCCGTTAACCTGCATAACGCCTACGGCCGGAAGCCCAACCGGGCGTCGCGCTCTTTTGCTAGTTACTTCTGGGTCGCGATCGCCAGTTCGCCGCGGCGGATCTTGTCTATCATGTCGGTGTAACCGCCCACAAATTCGTCGTCGATGAAGATCTGCGGTACTGTCATGTGGCCAGTGCGCTGTTTAAGGTCCATGTACACCTGCGGGTCGCGGGTCACATCGATCTCTTCAAAGGCAATACCGCGCGTGCTAAAATATTCTTTGGCGCGATCGCAGTAAGGACAGTAGTCCTTGGTGTAGATGATTACTTTTTCGGGCATAGCCGCCACCCTTTATCTAAAGGTACAAAAAAAAACTCCCATTGCCATTTTTGTTTCGCTGGCAAATGCACTATCGCCCTGCGCCCGATGAGGCAAGGTCGAGGAAATCTTCCGGTGCCAGGGCAGCGTGCTAGTTCTCACGCAGCCAGAGCCTCAGGTTCTCAAAACACTCCGCTTCTTCTTCGAGTATCGGAATGTGACCTGACTGCGCATATTCATGGTACGCAGCCCGGGGCATGCGGCGCGCAATTTCGCGTGCCTGTACAGGGGACACTACCTTGTCGTGCGCCCCGGTGATAAAGAGAGTGGGTACGTTACTGCCCACAAGCGCCGGGCGCAGATCGGCGCTGTCAATAATCGTGAGCCATGCACCCATAACTTCAGGAGGCAGACGCAGCAGCTGCTCGCGGTAAGCACTCACATAGTCCGCGGCATCGGCCCGGCGAAAGAACGTCTTCGGACGATGTACGCCGGTCTCAAAGATGTTCTGGAAGGCGTCGGGCACCGAACGGATGAAATGGAATGGCAGGTGCAGCGCCGCGTGCAGGTTCAGTTTGTAGAGGTCGCGGGCAAAACCCAGCGGCCCCTGCACGGGGCCATGAATGACCGGGCCAATCGCGACGACGCGCTTCACCAGTTGCGGATAGTGAAGCGCAAGAGAAAGCGCAAGTAAGCCCCCTGTAGAATGGCCGACCACGGTGACCTTCTTCTTACCGACCAGCTGCTGTATTGCAGCCGCTTGCAACGCCGTTGCCTTCACGAGGTCCACTCCACCGAAATCATGGGCCGTGGTTGCAGGATAATGACCCGCGAGATCGAGGTTGATGCAGGTGCCCAGCTGACGAAAATCGTTGAGTACCGGAGACCAAAAACCGCGAACTGAACACCAGCCATGGATGAGGACGAAAATTTCTTTTCCCCCTTCATATCGCTCGTAGGCGAATTTGAGCCTGCCAACCGCGACTTCCCGTGAACGCATGACTGTCAACCGCCAGAGCACAACGCCGCGGTCAAATGCTTGCCAAAGCTTTTTTTCGGCGGCTGGGTTGGGTTAGCCAGCCTTTTGCTTTGCAGCCTGTCAAAATCACCGGACCCGTCTGGCATGGCACAGGGCGTCCTCGTGGTAGACGACTCACAACTGATGCGACAGATCATCGCCGGGTTTCTCTCGGCAAACGGTTTTGCCATTGCAGGCGAGGCGCGCGATGGCCTCGAGGCGCTGAAACTTGCTGAAGAGCTCAAGCCAGACCTCATGACCCTGGACATCGGCCTGCCACACATGGGCGGCCTTGCTGTATTGCAGAAACTGAAAGAAGTCAGCCCGGCAACGCGGGTGATGGTGGTTTCAGCCATCCACGACAAGAGCCTCATGCTCCAGGCGCTCGAAGCCGGCGCGGCGGATTTTCTGCACAAGCCGATTTCTGAAGACTTACTGGTCGAATCGGCCCGCCGCCTGACCTCGCAGCCCGCGGCTTAGCTGACGGATAAACGATCGTTCTCTTTACAGAGTTTACCGATGCCTTTACGAATAAATAATGACCACTGATGAGCTCTGAGTCAACCGATCCAAAAGCTCCCACCCAAAAGCCGCTCACACCTGCCCTTGAGGCCGAGTTCCAGCGCATCTACAACAAGAGCAAAACCCGCGTGCTCAACTATATCCAGCGTTCGGTACGCGACCGCGACGAGGCGCTCGACCTGCTACAGGAAGTTTTTATCACCTTCTATGATAAACTGCCGGAGCTCGATGTCTCGACCGACCGCATCGAGTCGTGGCTGGTAAAGACCGCGCGTAACGTGATTCTCACCTATGTGCGCGACACACACCGCAGGCTCACACGCGACCTGCAGAACACGCAGGAAAGCGACACCTGGGAAAAAGACGACCAGGTCGGCAAGATCTACCAAAAAGAACTCGAGAAGCACATCGATAATTTTCTCGTTTCGCTCAACGACCAGGAACGTAACCTGTTCATTCTGCAGAAAATCGAGCAGGTGAAATACAACGATCTCGAAAAAATTCTCGGCATACCGCAGCGCACGATGAAGCGCATGGCCTCGAACCTGCTGCAGCGGCTCAAAGAGCGCACTACGTTTGACCGGGATTACCTGGAGAATTGACGAAGCTACGCCACCGGTACTGCCGGTAGATTTCTGCCGGTTGGAAATTTTTCTTGTACGCCATCTTCGGGTGGTGCTCCAGCCACAGCCCGAGGTTCAGGTACGGCAAACACTCCGCCTTTGCTTTTTCGATCGCGAGCAAGATGTTGAGCGTGCCGAAAGAACGTCCTGGCAGATCGGGTTCGTAGACCGAGTACACCGCCGACAGTGAATCGAGCGAGCGGTCGAAGATCGCAAAACCGACAAGAAGCCCATTTTCGCGCGTGGTGAGCTCCAGCGTCGTCGGCGGGTTGCTGTACATCTGCCGTATCATCGCCGCGGCAAACTGCCGGCGCAGGTCGTTCAGCGACAGAGTGGCCTCTTTATGCCTGCCGAGCTGGTAGCGCACGTAGAGCTCGAATTTTTCCTGCGTCGGCTGTGGCGCAGCCCATTCGGCTGTGACGGCCGCGTTGCGCGTGCGCACCCGGCGCATGCTTCGATTAGGGTGAAACTCGTTCACCAAAACGCGGTAGGGTGTGCACTCGTGGCAGCCCCTGCAAAAGGGGCGGTAGTAGTCGGTTGCAAAGCGCCGGTAGCCCTTGTTGAGCACCCGGGTCAGCTCACCCGGGGAAAGTTCATGTTCGGGGTCAGATAAGTCGTGGTTGCGCGCCGTTCGGTCAGGGTAGTAGCCGCATTGTACCTCGTAGAGCATTGACACCAAACCGCACGGCAAATCTTCTTTCGATTTTCAAGGTGTCGTGCGAAAAAACTCTCGTCGCATGGCAGGAAAACATGTGGTAATCGCCGGGGCATCCGGCGCGGTGGGTATTGAGTTCATGAGCGTCCTGGAAAAGCTGAATTTCCCGGTAGCCTCGCTGCGCCTGCTCGCCACGAAACGCAGCGCCGGCAAGAAACTCAAATTCAAGGGTGAAGATATTACCATCGACGAGATGACCAAAGACTCGTTCAAGGGTGCGGATGTCGCGCTCTTCTCGGCCGGCAGCTCTGTAAGCCGTGAATTCGAAAAGGCCGTTACCGACGCCAACTGCGTCATGGTCGACAATAGCTCCGCCTTTCGCATGCGCGAGGGCACGCCACTCGTCGTGCCCGAGATCAACCCCGAAGACGCGAAGAAACATTCAGGTGTAATCGCTAACCCCAACTGCTCCACCATTATCATGCTGATGGGAGTTTACCCCCTGCACCGCAAGTACCCCGTGCGCCGGCTGGTCGTCTCGACTTACCAGGCGGCTTCGGGCGCGGGCTGGGCGGCGATGGAAGAGCTCAAAGATTCCACCCGCGCAGTTCTCGACGGTAAACCGTTCACGCCGCAGAAAATGCCCTACCCGTACGGCTTCAACCTCTTCTCGCACAACACCGCGATCGACGCAGTGGGCTATAATGAAGAAGAGATGAAAATGGTGAAAGAAACGAAGAAGATTCTTTCGACCGACAAAATTTCAATCAGCCCCACCTGCATTCGCGTACCGATCTTGCGCGCGCACGCCGAATCGATCAACATCGAATTCGAGGGCAATGCACCTTCAGAAGATGAAGCGCGCAAACTCTATGCGGAGTTTCCCGGAGTGCGTGTCGTCGACGACCGCGCGAAGAATCATTTCCCGATGCCACTCGAAGCGTCGGGCGAATTCGACTGCCTCGTCGGCCGCATTCGCAAAGATGTAAGCCTGCCCGACAAGGGGCTGAACATCTTCATCGCGGGCGACCAGCTGTTGAAGGGCGCTGCGCTGAACGCGGTACAGATCGCGGCGTTGCTGTAATGTACAATAGTCGCGCTATCGCGCGACTATTGCCTTAAGTGCAGCCCCTCTTTCTCCGCAGCCACGCGCAGACGGTCGTCTAGCGTCAGAAACGTGATGCGCGAGGCGTCGCCCTGGGAGATCGTAATCGCTGCCGCAAGCTGTAACGCGTCAGCCGTGCGCAGGTTGTGCGTTCTAAGCAAGCGCCGCGCGGTCGCTTTGACGCGGTCGCCTGCCTGCACCTCGTGCCAGGTTTCAGCCAGTCTTTTCAATCGACCAAACGCCGAGCTGGCGTGACCCGCGTGTACATGAGCGTCGCGCTCGCGGCGGCAAATCGCCGAAACACATTCGAGCTCCGTCGCCCACCACACCAGCATCTCGGGGTCTGCAGTATAGAGCTTGAGCATCTGCTCTGACGCGCTCTCGCGCACAATGAGCGGCACGACTGCAGAGCTATCCCAAAAGATCATCGGCCTTCGCGGCGCTCTTCAATGAGCGCAGCCAGCGCCCCGGTGAGCGCCGTCTTCGGCGGCAGGTCTTCGAGTACTGCGCAGGGTTGGGTGGCGGCGCGGCGCAGCAGCCCCTGGCGCTCGAGGTCTGCGAGCAGTTCAGCCCCGTGAAAATGTTCGCGCGGTATCGGCGTCAGCAGCGCCACCGGCACATCGCGATCAGTGATCATGACCGTTTCACCTGCCTTAACCTGGTCGATGAGCGAACTGAAGGCTGCCTTAGAATGGGATATTGTAGACTGATACATATGACTATTATAGTCATCATTGGTTTTGCCGTCCAGTTCTTTTGTCGGAGCCCAGCATTTTACGTTTACGCCTGCTGAATTGCGCGGCAGGCGTCCGAATGCGCATCACAGCACAAACCATCACGCACCTGCGCAAGCAGGCAATCAGGGCCTCGCGGCAGGCATATGCGCCCTACTCGCAGATCCAGGTCGGGGCAGCGCTATTGGCGAGCGATGGCAATATCTACCTCGGCTGCAATGTCGAGAACGCTTCGTACGGCCTCACGATCTGCGCCGAGCGCTCGGCGGTTTCGGCGGCGATGCAGGCGATCAGCGACAAGCGCGGTGAAATGATTCGCGCGATCTACGTGGTGAACAACAAGCTGCCCGAGATTCCCCCCTGCGGTGCCTGCAGGCAGGTACTGTTCGAATTCGGCAAGGGTGGGATTGTCTACTTCGACGGTAAAAAGGGCATGAAGAAGATCCTGATCGACAAAATTCTGCCCGAGGCGTTTAGGTTATAAACCGCCTGCGGCGGTTTATAACCGGGAATTATTAAACCAAAACTTTTTCAGCGGGTCAGTCGCTTCTTCAATCTTGCTGCCGAGGTGGAACATCAGCTCGAAGTGAGAGGGTTTCTCGACCATCACGCGCTCGATCGTGGATGCACCAGGGCGCGCGACGGGCAATTTCTTGCAGGCATCTTTGATGTAGGGTAAATCACGCTCGGTACAGAGCAGGAATACCGGCATCCTGGTCTTCGGTAGCCACTCGGCAGGGGAAAGCCTGATCGCGTCGGCGTCATTGATAAAACCATCCATAGCACGCAACTGCATCGGTGCTATCTGCGCAACGTTGTCCTTGAGCGAAAGTAGCGGAGAAACAAGCGTCACGCTCTTGAACTGCGTAAGGTCGGCCTCGCCGATCAAGAGCGCGCCAGAGGCATGCGCCATGACGTGGAGCTTCTGCGCGTCGAAATTAAAGCGATCGGCCATGGCGCGCACACTCGTGACAAAGCGCGCGAACCGCTTCGCCTGCTCGGGCAACGCACGGGCACGCGTGGTTTCGGCAGAGAAGAATGGCCGGCTGAGGATACCGGGAAAGTTCGGCAGCTGCAGTACGGCGACCACGAAACCCTGCCGCACCCCCAGTCCACCGAGGTAGGCGTAGTTCTTCTTGTTGCCGCCCTGCAAGAAACCGCCGTGCATCACGATCAAAAGCGGCCGGCGCGTGCCACCGGCAGGCGCGGTGAAAAAATCGGCCGTGGAATCACCCACCTGCACGTCGCGAAAAATCTGCGCCGAGGGCAGCCCGGTTGTGACCGGGCGAAAACGCGTGTACGACGCCTGCTCCCAGATCGAAAAAACGTTGTCGAAAATGAAGTAGAACGTCAGGAAGGTGAGTATCACAATAAAAGTGATGATGTGGCGGGATTTCATAGTTGTTTTGCGCAGAAATGAGCGTTGCTCATTTCTGCGCTAGTACAAAGTGAGGACGTGCGGCCAAGTCATTACGGATTTCGACACTGACAAAACCGGCCTCGCGTACCCATGCGGCCACGTCGGTGCTCTTCTGCGGGTGTGTTTCAAGCGCAAAGATTCCCCCCGCGGTCAGGTTACGCCAGGCAAAGGCGATGAGGCCGCGGTGCAGGTCTTCGAATTTTTCAACCACGAGCGCAACCCTGGGCTCGTGGTCACGCACCGAGTGATCGAGCCCGGCAAATTCTTCGGGCAGAACATACGGTGGATTGCTCACGATGAGCTCAGCCGGGGATGTGAGGGATAGCTCCGCCTCACAAAAATTGGCGCAGAGCGTGTGCACCTGCGTGGCTGTGTCTTTGAGCAACTGCCCTGCATTCGCGGCCGCGACCTGCAGCGCTTCGGGTGAAATATCAATGAGTGTGAGCTGGGCGGCACCCAGTTCGGCGGCGAGCGTGATGCCGATGCAGCCGCTGCCCGTACCGGCATCGACCACGTGGCGCGCGCCGGGCTTGAGCGAAAGCACATGCTCGGCGAGCTCTTCGGTTTCGGGCCGCGGGATCAGCACCGCCGGGCTGACGGCAAAAGAGCGACCGAAAAAATCGCGGCTGCCGAGAATGTACGCGGTCGGCGCACCCGCTACCTTGCGGCGCATTGCCTCGCGCAGGGTCTCGAGCTCGGTCGCGACAAGCGGGCGTTCAGGCTGGGTAAAGAGGTCAATGCGCCTTAAGCCCAGGAAGTGCGCGAACAAGAGCTGCGCCTCGAGGCGCGGCGAGGGGATTTTTCTGGCGGCAAAGTACTCTTCGGCCTTGCGCAGGGTTTCGATGAGGGTCGGCGGCGGATTGCTCAAGTGTGGTCCTGGTGCAGAATGGTAAGGCCTGACCGGCCCCTTTTTGCAGCTCTTATGCGACATAATCTGCTAAAACGACCCGCGGTAAATGCCGATTGGTTTTATAAGGGCGGTAGAAGACTGCCCTATTCCTGCTACGCAGATGCCACGGTTTCGACTGACATTCACTACCTGCCTGCTTTTTTCCGCTTACGCGGCCGGGGCAACGCGCGGCCAGCTCTACATCCGCTCCCTTTCGCACAACGACCCCGAAATCAAGCAGATGCGCAGCGAGGTTACGGAAAACCTGCGCGCGATCGCCGACGGCTATGCGCCAGAAATCAAGTGGCGCCGTTACCGCCTTTCGGACAAGGATACCTTCTTCAAAATCATGGCGCGCACCGTGCTGAACCATGACACCATCTCAAGCGTCAACCGCCTGGCTTCGCTGTGGGATCTCAACAATGGAGACGAGTGGCTTTTGCCCAATGTGCGCGGCATCGCTGTTTACGGCGAACGCGTTACGGTGGCAAAAAAATTTAATCGAGATCTCGATGAGCTGATTGCCGTACCGGGGCAGGAAAACTTCTGGTTCATCACCGGCCTGCATTTCGACGCGACAGAAAAAGAATTCTTTAACCTAAAGGCCTTTATCCACCCCGTCGAGGGCCGCATCACCTCGGGCTTTGGCGTGCGCAGAGATCCGTTTACAGAAAAACACAAATTCCACAAGGGGATTGATATCGCCTGTTCCGTCGGCACCCCGGTTGTGGCTTCAGCTGAAGGTACCGTGGTATTTGCCGGCAGCAAGAAAGGCTACGGAAAAACGATTATCATCGAGCATCGCAACGGCTATCGCACCCTTTACGGACACCTCAGCAGGTACAGCGTAAAAGCGGGTGCGAAAGTCAAACAGGGACAAAAGATTGCGCTCTCAGGCATGACCGGTCGCGCGACCGGCCCTCACCTGCACTTTGAAGTGCGCAGGCAGGGGCAACCCGAGCGACCAAATTTTCACCTGGCAAAGATCTGACTGCTCTCAGAACTGGCAGGATTTCTTCTCGCCCCGGTTTTCTGATGCGTCGTCAAAGTAAGTGGTAAAGCTGCGCCTGCTCGGCGGGTAGTAAGTGCAACGGTCTTTGGAGTAGCGGCCCGCCTGCGCGACGACGAACGCGTCGGCACATACCGTGCGGATTTTCCCCGAAGCTAATTCATAGAGACCGAAGTTGCTGCTCTCGGCCTGGTGGTAGATCGCATATAACTTATCACCGCTACCCGACAAATTCCGGCGCAGTTCGGTGAATTCTTCAGCGCTGGTAAAATGTGGGTCGGGCACGTTACTCATATAAACTATTGTTGGTTTTGGTCCGACAGCTGCCCTGAACTTCGCCAGGGGCGAAAGCAGCAAGGTTGAGTAAAGCCGCCCGCGGTACTTTTCAGCAAAAGCCATCAGGGCAATTTTGCAGCGGGCAGCGCCGGTACTCTCGCAGACTGCATTCAGGCTCACACCAGTTGTTTTTTCAAACTGCAATAAGACCGCATCGATACCCGGAAATTCAGCTGCAGTCAGGAGAGGCAGCAGTACTGAATGAAGGTACAGCGTGCGAAAGCTGAGATCGACAACGGTAATCTGTGCGCAGTCAAGCTGCACCCCCATGAGGTACGGCTGCATAAAGCCGACAGAAACACAGTTTGCGCCCTGCTGCAGGCCTGCATCAAAGTGGTTGCGAACATAGGCCATGTCACGCTCGGCCGACTGGTCGCTGAGCGCATACCACGCACTGCAGCCAAGCCGCGTACGCAGGGCAAAGTCATCTGCCTTGAGCGACTTCTGTTCCTGTGCGGTCAGGTCGCGTCTGAGGCCGGTGGCTTTTCCGGGCGCTGCGCACCATTTCTGGTAACCACCGGTGAGCTTTGCTAAAGCATCGGCTGCGGCGGCACCCTCATACTCCAGCGCCTCGAGACCGGGCAATAACGCGGCGATATCTGCATCTACATTCAGGCGCAGCGAATTACCGGTTTTGCCGGTCTTCTCATTACAGCCGGCAAAGAGCAAAGAGCTCACCAGTGCAGCGAATATGAGGCGTCTCATTTTGCGCTCCCCTGTGCTTCGGTCAGCTGCAGCACAATATCAACCCTGCGGTTGAGCTGCCGGTTGGCAGCAGTATCGTTCGGTGCCACCGGGCGGTATTCGCCATAACCGGCTGCGCCAAAGCGTGCGGGTTCGAGGTGCTTAGTCTCCAGCAGGTGGCGCAGTACGGAAAGTGCCCTTGCTGAAGAAAGCTCCCAGTTATCGGGGAAACGCGGTGTCTTGATCGGTACGTTGTCAGTGTGGCCCTCAATCAGCACGCGCGATCCCTTATTCTTCGCCAGCATTTCGGCAACTGTGTCGAGCGTCTTCTTCACTTCGCGCCTCAACTGTGCAGAGCCAGAAGGAAAAAGAATCTTATCGTCAATATTGATGACGATGCGGTCTTTGAAACGCTTGATGCGCAGGTTTCCTTCGGCGATTTCTTTCTGCAGTTTATCTTCGAGCTCCTTGGCCTGGTTTTCGAGCTCTGAAACGGTCTGTTTCTGCTGCTGCGCCAGGTCGATACACTCTGCGAGTGAGCGCGATTTTTCGCTCAACGCGGTCTCAAGCTCGGCGATGCGTTTATTCTTTTGTTCTGTGAGTTCTGCCAGCTGCCTGCGGAATTCTTCGCGGTTCTGTTCAAGCTCCGCCTTGAGTTTTTGAATTTCAGCGAGGTATTTTTTTTCCTGTGCTGCAGCTTCTGCGGCCATCTTTTCCTGGGTATCGCTGCTTTCGCGCCGGAGCGCCCGTATCTGCCGGTCTTTTTCGTCGAGCCGTAAAGTACTGTATGCATTGTCTTCTACGCGGCCACGCCGTTCGTCGCGCAGCGCATTCTCCGTTGAGCGCAGTTTATCTTCAAGGCCTGCGATGCGGCTTTCGAGGTTGCGGATCTTTTCTTCGAAACGGTTCTTCTGGAACGCCGCGTCTTTTTTTTCGTTGGCCAACTGCCCCTCGAGAATGCTCTTCTGTATACCGAGCGCATAGATATCGTTTTGCAGCTTGGTGTATTCAGATGGGTAATAGAACAGATCGGCGGAGAGGGGAGCTATACCTGCAATGAGCAGGATTACCAGCCAGCGCATTATTTGCCTCCCTGCAGAGCGGCGCGGCGCTCTGCGACCGTTTCATCAAGTTTTGCGACTGCTTTCTCGTGTGCAGCGACATCAGCGCGCTGCAGGATGCGCGCCGACTGCAGCTGGTGACGGCCAATGAGCGCAGCAAGCTCAGCCTGGCAGAGCGCATTTTCTCTTTCGATTCGGTCAAGCTGCCGCTTCAGGTTTTCGTCTTTCGGCGATTGCGCACTTTTTTCAGCAAGCTCAGACTGCCGCTGTTCGAGTACGTCCTGTTCGGTTTTTTTTGTAGCAATCTGTTGTTCAAGTGCCCCGAGCCCTGGGTTTGCGGCTGTCAGGGCGCGTGTCTGCACAAGGGGGATTGTCTTCGGCGCGCTGCTACACGCCGCCATAAACAGCAACACGACCAAACCACTGTATATGCTTCCGCTTTTCATGACTTTCGTCTTTGAACCGTGCGCAGAGCGTAAACCTTTATTGGATTTATCTCCCGCGTGCCACTCGACAATTGGCAACAGGCTCATGAGCACAGGTTTTCGCACCATCGTTCACGTCGATATGGATGCTTTCTTTACCAGTGTCGAAGTGCTCGATCATCCTGAGCTGCGCGGCAAGCCGGTAGTTGTCGGTGCCGACCCAAAGGCAGGTCACCTGAGGGGTGTGGTCAGTGCTGCGAGTTACGAGGCCCGCAAATTCGGAGTTCGGTCAGCGCAGCCCGTGAGCACCGCATACAAGCTGTGCCCCGATGCAATTTTTATGCCGCACCGCTTTGATCGCTACCGGGCAGTTTCTGATGCAGTCATGGAAGTGCTCGCTGAATTCAGCGATCGTCTGCTGCGCATGTCGATCGACGAAGCGGTACTCGATTGTTCCGAGAGCGGTAAACCTTACGGTACGTGGAAGAGCCTCGGCCTCGCGATTAAAGCAGCGGTGCGGACCAGGGTGGGTCTCACCTGCACCATCGGGATCGCCTCGGGCAAAACGCTCGCGAAGATGGCCACCGAGATCAAGAAACCCGACGGCCTGACCCTGGTTCACCCCGGTCGCGAGCGGGAGTTCCTGGCGCCTCTTCCCGTAGAAGCAATACCCGGCGTAGGACCACGCGCTAAAGAAGCGCTTAACCGGCTGGGGATCCGCAAAATTGGCGACCTGCAGGACGCCCAGGCAGAACAACTTGGCGCAGAACTCGGTAAATGGGCACAGCGGCTAATGGCTATTGCCAACGGAATCGACGACGATGAAGTAGAAACTACGCACGAGCGCAAATCGTTTGGCGAAGAGCGCACCTACCAGACAGACCTTGCAACTCTGGCGGAAATACGGGCTGCATTGACAGAAATCGCCGACGACCTTGCGCGTCGGCTCAACAGCAAGAACACTTCGGGACGCACAATTGCGATCAAGGTGCGCTTTGCGGACTTTCACACGATTACCCGCGCACAGACAATACCCGTACCGGCACGTGGCGGCCAGACTCTGTTCGAGACGGCGTGGCGTTTATTTTCTCAGAACATCAGTGAGCAAAACCTCGCCAAGGAAAAGGTACGCCTGCTGGGAATACAGCTCTCTAACCTGTATACAGCCAAACCCGGCGAGCAGCTCTGGTTGTTCTAGCGGGCTGCTTCAGCAGCAGCCTGCCAACCGCCGGCTGCCCAGTCTATTCCCGGGGGGCCGCGGGCTCGTAATCCGTAAAGAGGCTTTTGTCCGAAAGGAACGCGAGTTTAACATCATCGCGTGGGCCACCGCGGTTTTTGCCGATAATTATCTCGGCAATATTCTTCATATCCTCCGGAATATCCTTACCCTGCTCACGGTGGATAAATACGACCATGTCGGCATCCTGTTCAATCGCGCCCGATTCGCGCAGGTCTGAAAGTTGCGGGCGTGGGTCTTTGCCGCGCTGCTCGATCGAGCGATTCATCTGTGAAAGCGCGAGAATCGGCACACCGAGGTCCTTGGCAATCAGCTTGATCGCGCGTGAAATCGCGGCGACCTCGTTTTGCCTGCCATCCTGCGCGCGGTCGCGGTCGGTCATGAGCTGCAGGTAATCGACCACGATTAGCCCCAGCTCTTTTCCCTGTTGTTTGATTGTCCGGCCAAGCCGCCGCGCCCGCTGCTTGAATTCCCAGGTTGTCAGGTCGGCACTGTCATCAATATAGAACTCAGACTCGTAAATTTCTTTTGCGGTGTGTGCAAGGCGCGCCATTTCTTTTTCGTTGATGCGGCCCTTCTGTACCTTCTGCGAATCGAGAAATGCACGGGCTGAAAGCAGGCGCAGCAAAAGCTCGAGGCGTGTCATCTCCAGTGAGAAGAATGCGACAGCCATAGGACGCGTCTTGTTCATGCAGACGTTGAGAGCAATATTGAGTGCAAAGGTCGTTTTTCCCATACCAGGCCGCGCCGCAATGACAATCATTTGCCCGGGCTTAAAGCCACCGGTAAGTTCATCGAGTTTTTTAAAACCGCTCGCCGTGCCGGTGATACCGTCATGCGATTCACGCACGTGCTTGAGAAATTCAAGGAACTCTTTATTGGTATCTTTGATGTGGCGGACGTTGTAGCTGCTGTAGCGGTCGGCGAGGTGTGTAAGCGCTCCTTCTGTGTCAGTGAGCACAGTATCGAGTTTGAAGCCGGTATCGCCGGCCTTTTTCTCGAGCTCGCGAAAGCTGATAATCAGACGCCGGCGCAGCGAAAGCTCGCGGATTTTTTCCGCAAACGTGTTCACTCCCACGAGGACACCCAGCGAGGCGATATTCATGATGCCGGCCCGGTTGCCGGCGCGCTCGAGCATATTCTGGTTTTTGAGGGCGTTAATGATTAGTATTGCGTTGGGTTGCTCACCGCGGTCGATCTCAGCGGCAATTGCCTCATAGACAATGCGGTGCCCCTCATAGTAAAAGTCCTCGGGTTTCAGTACCTGCGCGACCTCTTCGAACAGCGAAGGAGTCTGCATGACAGAGCCCAGGACGACCTGTTCTGCCTCTTCATCAAACAACTGCACAAATGCCTCTAGTGGCACATTTTGTGTGCCCGTTGCGCGGGTACACAAAATGTACGTTAACCCACGCGTTCAATCTTTGCCCCCAGGGTTTTTAGCCGCGCATCGATATTCTCATAGCCGCGGTCTACCTGCACGATATTCTGGATGACCGAAGTGCCCTCGGCCGCCAGGGCGGCAATGACCAGCGCCATACCGGCGCGGATGTCAGGCGACGTCATGCGGCTGCCATATAATTTCGAAGGACCAATAATGACCGCACGGTGTGGGTCACAGAGTACAATCTGGGCTCCCATACCCATCAGCTTGTCGGTAAAATAAAGACGGCTTTCAAAAAGTTTTTCGTGAATCAGTACCGTGCCCGTACACTGCGTTGCAACGGTGAGGATAATGGAAATCAGGTCAGCAGGAAACATCGGCCACGGCGCATCGTCTATTTTGGGTATTTCGCCATGCACATCCGTCTGTATCTTGAGAGAGTACGGCGACTTCATGACCAGGTCTACAATATGATCGTTGCCTGCAGCACCCTTGCCTTCTCGCTCATGGTAGCGCCAGTTGATACCGACGCGTTCAAAGACGAACTTGATCATGCGCAGGTCAATCGGGTTGATATCCTGCACAATGAGATCGCCGCCGGTCATAGCCGACATCGCGACGAAAGAACCGATTTCCAGGTAGTCAGGGCCGATAGTGTGGTCCGCGGCTTTCAGGTTTTCAAATCCGCCCACGCCATGAATCTTCAGCATGTTGCTGCCGATGCCCTCGATCTTTACACCTTGAGCCACGAGAAAGCGGCAAAGGCCCTGTACGTGGGGTTCAGATGCCGCATTTTCAATGAGCGTCACACCTTCCGCACAGGCGGCAGCCATGACGGCATTTTCGGTGCCGGTGACAGAAGCTTCATCGAGCAGTATTGCAGTGCCCTTGAGTTTTTCGGCCTCGAGCATATACCCGTCGTTAAAAACTTCAACCTTGGCGCCCAGTGCCGAGAGCGCCAACAGGTGCGTGTCAACACGGCGGCGGCCGATCTTGTCGCCACCTGGCCGTGGAAGGAAAACTTTCTTCGCCCGCGCCAGCAGCGGCCCCAGCAGTGTGATCGAACCGCGCAGGCCAGCGACCAGTTCGGTTGGCAACTCGCTCATCCTGATTTCGGCGGTAGTGATTTCGTACGAATGACCGTCTTCCAGCGGCTTTATATTTGCGCCAACCGCTTCGACAATCCTGAGCAGGTTTTTAATGTCTTCAATCTGCGGCACGTTGCGTATGATAACGCCTTGTGGATTCATCAGGGCGGCGCAGAGTACAGGCAGGGCCTCATTCTTGTTTCCCTGGGCAGTAATGGTGCCGCCAATCTTGTGGCCGCCTTCGATATGGAATTCTGACATAGTTACACTGACTTGGCTAAGATTGCGGGGCTGCGCGGCAGCTGCAGTTGCCTTTGACCTGCAACGCAGTCCCTTACAGGGTGAACACTTAGCCGGCGAAGACGTGTAAATCGTTTAATAGGGCCAAACAACGGTAAATGCGCTGCCCTTGCCGGGTTCAGAGACAATTTCCAGCCGGGCACCCTCGCGCGCCAGAAGCTCCCGGCAAAGGTTAAGGCCAAGACCGCTGCCCTTTTCGCCCGATAGCCCGGCGCGGGGAGTAATCTTTTTGCTGCCGAGAATTGCAGCAATATCTTCAGGACCGATGCCAATACCCTCGTCACGTACGGTAATGGCGGCCCTGTCCCCCTCGGGACGGTAGATGAGCACACTACCCCCTGCAGGTGTGAATTTGAGGGCATTGGAAAGCAGGTTGCGCAGCACATGGCGCAATAGTTCTGCGTTCGACGGTATCACCCAGTGTGTTGGCAGTTCATTGAGCAGGCGGATTTTCTTTTTTACTGCTTCGGCTTCCATTTCGGCCAGAATTTCGCCGGCAATGCGTGCAGGAAAAAGCTGATCATCCGCCTGGCGCGGGGCATTGCTGATTCGCCGCACGGCCAGCAGGCTATCGATGGTCTTCAGCATACGCACTGCGCTTTTTTCCGCCGCAATGACCAATTCGCTCTCCTGTGCATTGGACTGCGGCGCAAGGCGCATAGCCTGCAGGGCGCTCAAGATGCCCGACAGCGGTGAGCGCAGGTCGTGTGAGACAACGGCGAGAAAGTTGTCTTTCTGCCGGTTGGCCTCTTCGGCGATGTCCTTGGCTGATTCAAGCTGTTGCGTCCTTTCTTTCACACGGGCCTCGAGCGTTTCATTGGCCTCGCGCAGCGCCTGTTCTGCATGCTCGCTCGATTCCAAAGCCTTCGCAAACCGCGCGGCGAGCACTGCAGAATAACAGACTACGATTGCCATGAAGCCGTACTGCACAAGGTAACCAGTGCGCAGCAGCTCGAGAGTAACAAAGGCATCATTCATTACGGCCAGGGCAAGCACAGAAAAACCGCCGGCTAAAAGGCCTGCGCTACGCAACCTCTGCAGAAGCGCACGTCCGAGAATAATTACCACAACTATCAGGCCGGCAACAAGTACCGGAACATACAGGTATGCCGTATGGCTGTAGAGCCGCAACGGCAACAGCAGCACGGGAAGTGAGAACAAAATCGAAGAAAGATAAAAAGCGCGCAGCACATAAAGGTGCAGCAGACGCGGATACAATGCAGAAAAGAAGCTCAGCGCAAAGGGAATGCCCCAGAAATAGGAAAGATACTCCACTATGGTATAGAAGGCAAACGGTGCATCAGGCCATGACAGCAACAGGATTTTTTCACCCGTGGTAACAGTCCGTCCCATGATCATCAGGCAGACTGCCGCAAAGTAGAGCTCCGCCTTATTGCCGGGTCGAAAAAGAAAAACGATAAAATAGTAGATGCCGGTCATGAGCAGGACACCCACAAGCAGGATGTCGAGAAAACGTTTCTGGTATACGAGGTGATCGAGCGCTGCGGCCCTGCCTGCCTGGATCTTTTTGAACAGACCACCCTTACGGTGGTGAAAGTTGGCAACGCGAACGAAGATGTCGTATTCGCCCGCCGCACCGAGCACGGCGCTTAGAGGTTCGGTCGCGGGCTTCGTCTCAGCCAATGACCTGCCGGGATTTCCCGAAGCAGCGCGCCGCACTCCCGAAATATAGACATCGTATGCCGATAGCTGCGCTTCCATGTGCAATTTGAAGATTTCGTGCGCATCGGGCAGTTTCAGGTGCAGGTGAAACGTACCAAAGCCATCCCCCGGCCACGTCTGCGGTACCCTGACGGGCGTCGCGACCAGGTTTTTCGCCTCTGCGGTGCTTTTGACAAGCTGGCCCGAATAATACAGCCACTCGCCGCCTAACGTGACGACAGGACCACTCTGAAAATCATGCTGCGAAAGATCCAGCACGCCACCGACGGCTTTCATTTCATAGACGCTTTTGCTACCACTGCAGGAAATCGCCCAGGCGACTGCGGTGACTAGTAAGAGGAGCAGCCAGCGCAGATAAGGCATCAGCCGAGGCCGAGCACGTCTTTCATAGAATAGAGACCGGGCTTTTTCCCCTGCAAAAACTTCAGTGCTGCCAGTGCGCCAGCCGCGAACGTATCGCGGTTCGTCGCCTGGTGCTTGATTTCGATACGCTCGCCCATTCCTAAAAAATACGCCGTGTGGTCACCGACAACGTCGCCGCCACGCAGAGCCATAACACCCAGCTCGTGCTTTTTACGCTCACCGATCATGCCCTCGCGGCCATAGAGCACGTTCTCTTCGCTAAAGCCATAGCCGCGCAACAATGCTTCTTTAATTGTCACTGCCGTGCCCGACGGTGAATCTTTTTTGAGGTTGTGGTGGATTTCCATCACTTCCGGATCAAAACCGTGCGGCGCGAGTGCACGCGCGGCCTGCTCGACCAGCGCGAAAAGCACATTGACCCCGATCGCCATATTCGATGCAATGATGAGCGGAATCTTGTCAGACATCGCTTCGAGCGCCTTGCGCTGTTCGGGAGTAAACCCGGTCGTGCCAACGACTACCGGTGAACCGGTCTCGGCCGCTTTGCGCAAAGTCTCAATGACGGTCGAAGCGTGCGAAAAATCTATCAATCCGCCTGAAGGGATTTTTGCCTTTGCCAACGGCACGATCTCTGCCTCAAAACCGATGCCGGTGACTGTGCGGTAGCTCTTGCCGAGATCGGGGTGCTGCGCGAATTCAATGGGCATTGTTAACTGTAGAGACGGGATTAATCCCGTCTCTACTACGGATTGTGCAGCACGCGTGGCAATCGCGCGGCCCATGCGGCCCAGCGCACCTACTATTCCAAATTCCATCATATGCTCTTCGCGTTGTATGGGTGGATCATGATCCGCCTCTACCCAACCGCCTTTTCAAATGTATCCATCGCACCGGCGACGACCGCCTGCAGGTGGTGCGACAGCGGTGTCATGGGCAGGCGCAGTGAATTCTGGCACAGCTCTTTGCGTGAAGCGGCATACTTGACCGGAATCGGATTCGTTTCGAGGAACATTGCCTTGCACAGCGGCAAAAGGCGCATGAATTTCTGGTGCGCTTCGTGCAGGTTACCGGCCTCGTATTGGCGCGTGATAGCCCCGGTCTCGCGCGGGTACACATTCGAGATCACACTGATCACTCCCTTGCCGCCGATCGAGAGTACCGGCAGCAACAGGTTATCGTCTCCGGAAAGCAGGGTGAAATTGCTTTCGGTCGCCTGGATAATCTGCGCCATGAAGCCCAGGTCGCCTGTGGCCTCTTTAATACCGATAATATTTTTGTGCTTCGCCAGCTGCACCACGGTATCGAGCGTCATGCCGACTGCTGAGCGACCCGGAATATTGTAGAGAACAACCGGCACAGTCGAGGCGTCGGCGATGCGCTCAAAATGTGCCACGAGCCCCGCCTGCACAGGCTTGTTGTAGTATGGGTTCACGGAAAGCACTGCATCGGCGCCGGCGGCAGCGGCGTGGCGTGTCAGCGCAACCGCCTCCGCGGTGGAGTTGCTGCCGGTACCTGCTATGACCACTGTTGAAGGTTTTTTCGCCTTTGCCCATTCAATGACTTTCGCGATGACCTCGGCGTGCTCTTCGTGGCTCAGCGTCGGGGATTCACCCGTGGTGCCACAGGGCACAAGGCCCTCAACGCCCTCTTCTACCTGGTGTTCGACAATCTTCTTGAGCGCAGCCCAATCGACCTTTTCGCCGTCGGCGGTAAAGGGGGTAATGAGCGCGGTATAAGTGCCGCGCAGGTTGAGTTGTGCGCCTGCCATGGCGTAAGGCCGGCCTTCGACGACACGGCGTCAAATGGAACAACAATTCCCCTTTATCAGGCAGGGAACAGATTCCCTATCAGAAAAAAGCAAAAGGAAAATCACTCGCAGCCCTAACTTGCCGGCAACCGTTGGCGTATGGCACTCTCTCGCGACGTATATGACTACGTGATCATCGGCTCTGGTTTCGGCGGCTCGGTTTCGGCACACCGCCTGTCTGAAAAAGGCTATAAGGTGCTGGTCATTGAAAAGGGTAAGTGGTTCAAACCCGAGGACTTTCCCAAGTCAAACTGGCAGCTGCGCAAATGGCTGTGGTTACCGTCGCTCAAGATGTTCGGCCTCTTCAAGATGACTATCTTTCGCCACGTGACGATTTTTTCGGGTGTAGGAGTTGGTGGCGGTTCGCTGGTCTACGCGAACACGCTGCCGGTACCCAAGCGGCCGTTCTTCAAATCGCCCAGCTGGGCACACCTGGCCGACTGGGAAAAGGAACTCAAACCCCACTACGCCACCGCGCTGCGCATGATCGGTGCAGCTGAAACGCCCAAGGTATTCGACGGCGACGATGTTCTGAAAGGTATTGCGCAGGATCTCGGCAAAGAGAAGAACTACCAGCACACCAACGTCGCAGTCTACTTCGGCAAACCCGGCGTTACGGTCAAGGATCCATTTTTCAAAGGCAAGGGGCCAGACCGCACGGGCTGTATCTACTGCGGCGGTTGCATGCTTGGCTGCAGCCACAATGCCAAGAATACACTCGATAAAAACTATCTCTACCTGGCGCAACAGAACGGTGCAGAAATACTCGCCGAACGCGAAGTCGTTGATGTGAAGCCAGTTGCAGATGCGGAATCACGCTACGAAATCACCTTCAGAAGTTCTACCAGCTATTTCTCTCGCAGTGAAAAAGTCCGCGCCGGGGGAGTGATATTTGCGGGCGGTGTACTCGGCACTATCCAGCTCTTGCTCAAGCTCAAGGCAAAGAAGTCGCTCCCCAAAATTTCTGATCGTCTCGGTTACGGCATTCGCACGAATTCGGAAAGCCTTTTGGGTGTTACCACGGAAAGACGCGACCTCAACTTCGCCAAGGGTATCGCCATCGGTTCGATATTGCACGTCGACGACCACACACACCTTGAAGTGGTACGCTACCCGGAAGGGTCGGGTTTTTTTCGCATGTCGATGGTACCCGCAGTGCTGGGCTCGAACATCTTCGTGCGCATCGGACGCATACTCTGGCAGTATATTCGCCACCCGCTGAAATACCTGAAGGCCATCGCAGTACCTGACTGGGCAAAGTATACACAGATCATGCTGTTCATGCAGAGCCTGGACTCAACGATGCGCCTGACCCGGGGCTGGCTGCGCATGAAGACGGCACTCGACAAAGGGGAAGCTCCCACTTCTGACATACCAATGGCACACGAGCTGGCCCAGAAGTTTGCTGCAAAAACGCAGGGTTCGGTGCATGCGCTTGCGACCGAAGCCCTGACGGGTCTCGCGAGTACCGCACACATCCTGGGCGGCTCTTGTATGGGCGATTCACCTGAAACGGGCGTGATCGACAGCCAGAACCGTGTTTTCGGTTATGAAAACATGTACATCTGCGACGGTTCAATGATCTCCGCCAATATCGGCGTCAACCCATCGCTGACCATCATGGCCCTGACTGAACGCGCAATGTCGCTGATACCCAAAAACAAGAAGGTAATCAGCATCAAGGCCGTAAAGAAACCGGTTAAACCGGCTGCGGCAAAACGAAAGTAGGTTATGCCACAGAGGCCAAAGAGCCCTGACGACTATGTGAAGTCGCTGCCCGCAGGCAAACGGGCTGCGATTGAATCGCTGCGCTCAGTGATCAGGAAGAATCTGCCTAAAGGTTTCGAAGAAACGGTCTCGTACGGCATGATCGGCTACGTCGTGCCGCACAAACTTTATCCCAATGGGTACCATTGCGACCCGAAACTACCACTGCCGTTCGTGAATATTGCGGCCCAGAAGAATTTTTTCGCCTTGTACCATATGGGCCTCTACGCCGACAGCAAGCTGAGGGAGTGGTTTACCAGTGAATTCCCGCGGCACTCTGAGCGGAAACTCGACATGGGCAAGAGCTGTGTTCGCTTCAAGAGCGCGGAGGAAATTCCGCTGAAGCTCATTGGCCAGCTGCTGAAAAAAATCTCTGTGAAGAAGTGGATTGAGATTTACGAAACAGGATTACGTCCACGAAAATAGCGACCGGAAAAAATCTCTTGCCACAAGGCATACGAACATCTACAGGGATTTATGCTGAAGAACCTGCTGATCGTTGCCCTCGTACTGCCGCTCTCGGTCTCCGCCCAAAACAAGGGGAAAATACCCCTGAAGAACACTACCACTCCGGCAAGAGTTAATCCACCTGTCGCTGCAGAACAACCCATAACGCAGACGGTACCCGATAACACCCCGGCTACCCCCACCGCACCGCCACCCTACACCGAACGCTTTGAAATTTTCGCTTCGTTTTCGCAAGGCACGCGCCTCTTAGGTTACACGGACCCGCGCTACGTCGCCAATGACAAAACCGATTACCTGGAATCGCCGGCAATGACGGCGAACCTCGAATTTTCAGGCAAAATACCTTACCGCATCAAGGGCAGCCCGACCGATTCAGCCCTGCAGGATATTTTCGCGGGCACCGAATACCTGCGTATCGGTGGACAGCTGACGGGCTGGAGCATACTGAACAGCAGCAGCGTCGCGATACCGAAAACAGGTGCGCCCATCAACGCCGATGCAGTCAACGCAAACCTCAGTGCTACGACGCGCCCGGGAGTAGGTTTCTTTTTTGGTTTTGGCAAACGTGATTTCGAAGTTGATTTCGGAATCACCACGGCGCTCGCCTTTGAGTATGAAGGCAACCGGACCCGGCGCGTCGTCGATGCAAACGGCAACGTCACAGGGGCAACCGAAGAAGTTGCGGGCCGTGGGCTCTTCATCGCCAATGCATTCGTCTTGCCGACATTCCGCCTGGCGTGGGGTGCCCGCGACGACCTGCAATTCTTTATCTCTGCCGGGCGTGAAACTTTTGAATACCAGCGCGACTACCTGCAGACCTATTTCAGAATACCGCTCGCACCGTTCCTGAAAATGGATTTTGGTGTTGGCCTGTTTCCGAATGCCACGCTGTTTCTGCAGCCCAACGTTGTCGTCGGCACTGTTATGGTTGGCGTGCGCGGCGGCATCAGCCTCAATTACTACGAAAGCGAACTGCGGCGGGTGTCGGTTAACGATGCACTGTACTTCGCCCTTTCAGCCTCGGGACGTTTTTGATCTCGAAGCGCACATAACCTGATTGTGGCGCGCGCAGCCCCTATCTACTTACTGACCGCGGCAAGTTTCCTGGGCCATCCCGTGGTGGCGGAGAAAGAACTGGAAATCTCTGCCGCATACCAGAGGGCACGATACGTCGAGACGTTTCCCGATGCGCTTTATGTCGGTGAAACCGATTACCTTTCGAGCGGTGCTGACCAGGTAAGAACCGTGGTACATTTCACAGGATTCTATCTGCCACAGCTCACAATCTCGTACCAGGCGCTGTCGGTGAGCTCTGCGCGTGAGTTGAGGCAGGGCAACAGCTACCAGGTCAACGGCTATTTCTCGTCGTACCTGGGCGCGATGGCATCTACCGATACTCGCCTGCTCCGCTGGCACTATGGTTTTGCCGCGCTCGTGACATTTGGCTATCGCAATTTTACCGACTCAGCCGGCAATGTGCTCAGTGACCGTGCGATCGACACGCGTCTTTCGCAGGCATACCCCGCGGGGGGATTTACCCTGTTCCCGCTGGCGCCGATTCGATTTAGCATGATTTTTTTGAACGGTGACGCCAACCTGCTCTATGGCTGGCTGCGACTGCAGGCAGAATTTGAGACCGAAGACCATATTTTCATGCCTGCATTCGAGGTCCTGAACCACGCGAGTTTTGGCAAGGGAATGCCAAATTTTGTGCAGCCTCCCGGGGCTTTCAACATGGGTTACGCCTATAAACTCGGTGATCTGAAACTTGGCGCAAGGCTGGGTTTTGTCCTGAATTCGAAACAAGGTTTTGAAAACGCACGCGTCAGTTTTGGCGACCGGCTTTTGTTTGAATTCTCGGTCGCGTGGCGGATAAAGGCTAATGGCGATAAGAAATAGTCTCTGCAGGCTTATTCTCGTGCCAGCCTTCGCGGCGATAGGCTTCGGCTGCTCTTACCAAACGCATATACTGCTCATTAATGTGCACAACTCACCTCGCACTGTCTATATCCGCTTCAGCAGACCGGACGAGGGTACTCCGCTTTTTGTACCGGGTCGTTTCGTATTGCATCAGCTGGAAGCAGGCGACACGGTTGACTTTTCGCATCCACAGCCCATGCCTTTAAATCAGGCAAACACCGTGACCATCGAATTGCCCGCGCGGTCTGCACTCAGCCTGGCAGTCCTGCGCAACGAGACTTACCGGACTGCAACGCAGGAATTCATCAACCAGCGCCGGTTCAATATAGAAGAGATTGCTGCCGGTAACGAGAGAGTAAACCGGGAGAATTTTGATGCCCATTTCCGGAGAACACGCGACGGCATTGCCTGGTCGATACCCTGATGATCACATCGAGGCGCAAAGCCAGGTAAAAACTGATCAGCGCTTTCTGTCAGGTGCCTTTTTTGTGGGAGCTTTCTTGCTTGTAGCTTTTTTTGCCGTGGTGCTTGCTTTCTTCTTTACGGACTTTTTTACCGCAGCGGGTTTCTTTTGCGCAGATTTTTTCTTCGCAGGTGCGACTGGTTTCCTGGTAAGCTTGCGGGTCTTTGACACGGGCTTGCCTTTTGCGACCGCATCTTTCGCGGGCTTCATTGCCTGTTTGATCAGCCGCGCCAGTTCGCGGCGCAGCTTTTCCATGCCTTCGCCGGTCTGCGCAGAAATCGGAATCGGCTCGAGACCCTGTGCCTGGTAAGAAGCGATAAACTCTTTGAGAAATTTTTTGTCTTCAAACCGGTCAATCTTGTTCAGCACAACGAGAGCCGGCTTGTTCAGTAGCTCAGGGCTGTAACTCACGAGCTCCGACCTGAGAATATGCATCTCGTCTTCGACGAATGCATTCTCGAGATCGATGACGAAGATGATAATGCGCACGCGCTCGATGTGCTTCAGAAACGAAAGCCCAAGGCCATAACCCTTCGATGCCCCCTCAAGAATGCCCGGAATGTCAGCGACAATCACCGGGCGATGCAGCAGGTCTTCAATGACGCCGATATTGGGCGACAGCGTCGTGAACGGATAGTTCGCAATCTTCGGGTTGGCATGCGTCAGTGCCTTGAGCAGCGTCGACTTGCCGGCATTGGGAAAACCGACAAGGCCGACATCGGCGATCATCTTGAGCGATAGCAGGAATTCTTTTTCTTCGGTATCTTCACCCGGCTGCGCAAAGCGCGGAGCCTGGCGCCGTGCCGTGCGGAAAAAAGCGTTGCCCTTGCCCCCGCGACCACCTCGCGCCGCCACAAAGGTACCAGGCTCGGTAAAATCATGCAACAGCGCACCAGTATGGGGATCAATGATCTGCGTTCCGAACGGAACACGAATAACCAGGTCCGAGCCTTTTTTTCCATGGCAGTTAGAACCCTCGCCGGGAAAGCCGTTACGAGCCCGGTAGATCTGCTCGGGGCGAATGTGAGAAAGCGCGAGCAGCTGCTCAGAGGTGGTGAAAATGACGTCACCACCGTCGCCACCATCACCGCCGTCGGGACCGCCAAATTCGATGAATTTCTCGCGTAAGAACGAGATTTCGCCCGCACCGCCCTTACCGGCCTGTACGCGGATCAATACTTCATCGACAAACTTGTGCATGGTACACAAAATCACCGCCAATTTGCGACAGCGCGAAAATCAAAAAACGAAACGCGGCCGAATTGCCAGGGTCGTACGTCGTATAGACACGGCCCTCAAAGCCCCAAGGAGTTATGAATGAAACAATATCTGTTCTTTGCAGTAGCAACAATCGTCAGCGTGACGGCGATTTCTGCCAAAGGCGAATGCCGCATCGACCGCGAAAAGTTCTGCGGCAATGTGATCAAAGGCAACCACAAGGGCATGTGGCAATGCATGAAAGAGCACGAAAACGAGCTCTCTGAAACGTGCAAGAACCACATTGCACAGGTTCGCGAAAAAAGCCGCGAGATCAAGAAGGCCTGCAAGGCCGATTACAAAAAACTCTGCAAGCAGGTGAAGGCAGGCCAGGGCCGTATCATCCAGTGCCTCAAACAGAACGAGTCGCAGCTCAGCGAAGGCTGCAAAGCAGCACTCACTGCGCCCGCACAGGTGGAGTAAATTTTCCGGCGGGGCGACGGCTCCGCCCTATTTCCAGTGGTCAAACGGCGGAGTCGGCCCCGCTGAAGACCAGGTGCTTGTATCCCAGACCATGGCTGACTTCAGATTATAGACCGCACTCGCCGCGCTGACATTACCTGCCCGATCAACACAACTATAGATCAGATTGATCTCTCCCATGGGCAGGGCATAGCCTGTCGCTGTCACATATTGCACCGCGGGGCTAACCTCAAGGCGTGCGACCGTGTAAGCAGGCGCAATGCCGTCAGTTCGGTACGCGATGCGCTCTGAATTGTCCGAGCAGGTTAGCGTAATGGTATGCGGGCGGGCAAAAATACCTGCCGTAATGGTGCCCACGGTTGGCGATGTATCATCGCGCGTGATCGTGATTTCCAGTTCAACATTGACTCCTGCACCTGCATTCACCTGGCAAACCCAAACCTTGGTGGCGACCTGATCGGTGAACTGCAGGCGGTCGAGAGTAGTCACAACCTGCGCATTCGCAGCCAACCCTGTGCCAGAGACATTCGTTCCAGAAAGGGCCGTTGCCGTAGCACAATTTGTACCACCTTTCTTCACTGTATAATCAACCGCAACAAGGTTGCCATTCTTCCACGTCAAATCTGTGCTCTGAAATGAACCTGCCTGGTTGCTGACGAAAGTATGCGTCGCCTGGATGGGTGCGAGCGGCACCGTTATCGTACTGGTGGCAACCGCCATGGTATTGCCTGCCAAATCGGTCAGCGGTGCAATATTCAGCACGGCCTGAGATACCCCGGTCGGCGGATTGCTAAAATTTACCCGGTAACTGGTATCACTCAACTTGTCGATTGATCCGATTGTCGCGGCGAGCGGTGTAACACTATAGTTGCCTTTATCGTCGGCATTTTTCATCGGCTCGCTGAAAGTGATGACAACCTGAGACAAAGAGGGTTGATTCGGCGCAGCGGGAGTTGTTTCCGTTGAGGGCGGGTCGGTCACAACCACCCGCGGGGCCTCGGTATCTTTCACAAAGCACCCCGCCTTGGGATTAAGGCAGTTGCCGTCTCTATTCAGCTTGCAGGCCGCAGTAAAGGTGAGTGCGCAGGCTGTGAGCACAGCGAGAAGACCTCGTAAGTTCATAGATCCCCCTTTGAATCTTTGCAGTAATACGCCGATCGCATCAGAACTTCTCCGTGTACGAAAATGTTGCACGCATGCCGGGTAGCGCGCTATGGTCAGCGCCGAGCTGCCACTGCAGTGGCGATGCCTGTGCTTGCTTTGGCGGCGCGGCATTGCCCATATCGGGTTCGATAAAATACGCGTGCAGCACCGCTCCAAGCCAAATGCCGGCCGTGACCGCCCCGCCGATGAGTGCCAGCTGGCCGAACTGGTTGGCCGAGGCTTCCAGTCGATCGAACTCTGCCTGCGCAGCTGCCTGGTCGTAGAGCCCGGTACCGCCCGTACCATTTCTGTAGTGCTGCGGGTTGTACGTGTCGTACTGGTTTTTCTTCACAAAGTACATGGTACCCATCGTCGCCGTAAACGCAATCGCAGTGCCGCCCGAGATCGCCCAGAAATTGCCCCAGCTATTGCGCTGCTTGTAATAGTGCCCCCAACCGGGAAACAGCAGCGAGCGCGTGAGCGCGCCGCGGTCAGACGGCACGAACAGGTCTTTGATCTTCTTGGCGAGGTTGTCAGAAACCTCGTTGATCGTGCCAAACATCTCGGCCGAAAGGGGCGCACTCGCATGCTGCTCTTCGACCACCTCGCCGTCGATCACCGAAAAAATAATCCCGTGCAGCTCGAGCCGCTGCTCTGCCGTGTTGTACTTGCCGAAGATCACACCATCGGCGCCGAGCGCCTTGCCCATCTCGCGAATCTTCTTGCGGTCGTAGAAATCCTTCTGTTCCCATTTTTGTTCTGTCGCGTACTTTTTCCATGCGGCGGAGCTAATGCGTTCGTAGCGGTATTTTTCTTTTATTGCGTCATGCACCGCATCACCAATCGAGTTGGCGACGTACTGCAGGTTCTTATCGTTTGATTCGTTGTAGAAGTCGAGAAAAATCAACTTTTTTACTCCAATAGGAGCAGGCGCTTCACCGACCACAACCGGCGCACTTTTGAGCGGGGCAGCTACGAGCGGAAGAGTAAAGAACACAGCAAAACATAAAAGCTTCGCCCCTACCCAATTGTGGGGAGGGGAAGCAGGGCGCGCCCCCTTTCCGCATACCTGGGTAAAGAGGGTTGGGGGGTTAAGGCCGATCTTCATCACCTTCTCGCCACCACCCGGTTTTTCTCAAGACTGGCCTCAAGCCGTGCTAACCGTAGTTCGAGCTTCGCCGTCCGCGCATCGGCCTGCGCTTTTTCTTGCTGCACCTGTTTCAGAAGTGCGGCGTATTTTTGCTCCGCTTCAGCCGCGCGTTTCTCTAATGCGAGAACCTGCGTGTCTTTTTCGGATTTGAGTTCTTTGATGCCCTGAATGATCGGCCCGAAGAGCCCTGTGTGCTGAACCATCAAATAACCATCTTCGTTCGTCGTGACCAATTCTGGAAAAACCGATAGTATCTCCTGTGCGATGACACCCAAAAAAATTCCCGGTGCATTCTTTTTACGAAATGAAACCCCGCGAATCTGCGAGAACTTACTGAGAACCCCCGTTAACGTGCGGATTTCGGATTTTAAACGCTTGTCCGATGTACAATTATGTACACCAGCTGTTATGGTGCACTGTATAGCACCCGCACTATCATAAAAACCCGCCGTACCAGCCTCTGTAACCCGAAATACAATATCGTTGTCTGATGCGTAGAATCTATGGAAGCTGCTGGCACCAATCTTATGGTCCATGTGGCCTGATGAGTTGAAATTGCACGAACCGCCACTAAAACAATTTATGCCGGTGCCCGTGTCATTATTCCATTTAAGCCAATTGCTTCCATTCAGGTTGACATCGCCATTGACTGCCAAGCGTGAGCCGGCCAGTGCGGCTCGACCGGCGCCGATCCCGCCCCCCAATTCGTTCAGCGTGATATCACTGGCAGTCGTCGCTGTGGCCTTGCCCTGAATTTGTGTGGTCGACAGCGCCAAATGTACACCAGCGCTGGCACCGATGATTGTATACCCAGTACCTGCCGTGAGCGCGACGGCAGAGCCACCGTCTACATGCAGCTTCACGGCGGGCGTCGTGGCAACACCGAGATTTCCGCTGCCTGTAATAATGCTCCCACCGAATGGATTTAGGTTCAATGCGCTCGCCGTCGTCGCATTCGCCTTTGCCTGAATCTGCGTCGAATCGATGGCGACGTGGTTACCGGTCGTTGCGCCAAAAACACCGAATCCGGTCGCACCTGCGAGCGTTACTGCGGAGCCACCATTGACCTGGAACTTGGCCAGCGGTGAAGCAATACCGATACCGATGTTGCCACCTGTGTACCCCAGGTTACTTGTCGTGTTCGTCCAGCCATCGATGTTGATGCTGTTTGCCCCATCATTGAACGCCTTATAGAGAAGATTGATTTGCCGATTGACATCTGCTGCGACAGCTGCATTTCCCGCGACGAAGTCGCCGCCACCCGCAGGCGCTCCAGGATCAGCGCCGGTTTTCCCCAACGCATACAGCGTCTGTGTGGCAAGAAGCAGCAGGGCACTGAAGCAAATTTTTCTACTGAAAGACATTATGGTTTTCATTTTTCTCTCCGGGTTCGGGCGAGGAGCGTATACCCCCCACTCTAGGCGGCAAGAAATTTCTTTGATTTTTTCCGGTTGTGAAAGTTTCAGACTCTAAAAACAGAACCAGGTACTCTGCCGTACTCTAATTCATATAATCTGTGAAATACCGCCAGCTGATTAAGAATCTGGAGAAAACTTCTATCCTAAAATGTTGTAGCAGCTGTTACATCGCACAAGTCACTTTACAATTTGAAATCCTCATGTGCCCTGAGCCATGCTCATCACCAAAGGTCGTCGCGTATTTCTCCTTGTCTTGTTGGCCTTGCATTATCCACTTGAGGCACAGAACCCTTTTTCGGGAGTAGAATCTGGCAGCTCTGCCAATGCAGTCCGAAGCAGCGCGAAGGATGTGTCGAACCCGCAAAGCTGGGAAGAGACTGCCTTCGAGGTAATCAATCCCCCCTATACCCTCTTCAAACAATTCAAGCCAACGCAGTGCACCCTCACGTACCACAACGATCGCCTCTTCCAGGTACACTGCGAATTTTCCCGCACGCAGTTCGAGGCAATATATACCAACTTTGTCGCTGAACGACAGGTACCCAATGACCGCGATTTTGCCAAGGCGGATCGTTCGGCGACATGGTACGGCGATTTCAGAGATGGCCGTTTCACAGATGTGCTGAATATTTACCAGTCGGGCACGCGCACCGTGGTGAGCTACAGCGACGAAAGACAAAAAGATTTTCATTTCGGTGACCTATTCAAGGGCATGATCCCGTGGCTTATTTTGGCCTTCATCGGCCTGTTCGCAGGCTACATGCTGTTCGGCTGGCTGATGACGAGCAAATGCCCGAAATGCAAAAAACGCAAACTGACTGTCACGGGAAAATCGTATGATAATCCACAAGACTATGACCCTGGTCTGTTCTCACGCGACGTGCACTGGGACGAAGTCTATCACTTCCGGTGCAAGAATTGCGGTTATGAAAAAGACGATCGCTACTCTGGTTTCTGGAGCTGGCGCCGAAGCCAGGGGGATTAACGCCGCGCCCAGATCTCGATGTGCGTGCCGGCACCGATGCCGTTAATATTCTGCGACACCAGTCTAAAAGAAGTGATATTGCTCGCCGAATTATTCCAGACTGTGTAAGTCGTTCCGATTGAATCGGTCACGCTCGCGGCAGATATCGCGTTCGCACGCTGCGTTAAGAACACCCGGGAGTTTCCGCCTTTAGAAAAGACACTGGTCTCAGAGAGAGCCTGCTGGCTGATCGCATTGGTGAAACCGACATATATTCCCGGTACTGCCAGCGCGGTGGTTGAGATTACGACGTTGTCGTTATGAGCATTTCCGCTCCAGCCTTTCAGGGCGAAGTTACCGCCCGCACTGTCACCATTCGGCTGCAATGTATAATATCCACCGTTTGCACCACTAATGATCTTGATTCGTATCTGGTATTCAAAGTCGCTGTCACCGTTAAGGCCCGTGATGTCGACTTGGTTTGTAGAAGCACCGACGTCGGCTTCGCTGATCAACCGCCAGCTCTTGTTTTCCATATCGTCAAAACGTGTCTTGATTGCGGCGAAATTGTCGTTGATCTGCGAGGCGACCGCGGGACTTCCCGCGGTGAAGGTATTGGGCGTGGTGAAGGCACTCACTGCCACTGGTACGACGACGAAGCAGAGCACCAGGGCAGTCAGTGTGCGCCGGCTGCGGCGCACCCAGGCGACAAAACGTTCACGGCGGGTTTGCCGCAATTCTGCGAGTTCAGCGGCAAGCTGCTCGACACGCTCCCTGAGCTGTTGTAGTTCGTGGCTCATGATTACAGCCCCAGCAGCTGCCGCATCGGCGTGTAAGCGTTCGGCAACCATGCGAGTATGCCTACTGTGAACGCTGAATAGAGTATAAGGACTTTCTTGCGCGGCACAGTGCGGCCTTTCGACTTTTCAGCGTAGACAAAGTACGTGAGGCAGGCAAGCGCGAAGAACCATTCGATGAAAATCGCCGCATACGGGAACCTGCCGTATGAATTGAGCCCCACCTTCATCGACTCGGGCCCCAGCAGTTCGTGCTGAAATCCGACAATGAAGTCGCACCAAACATGCAACCAGGTCAGGAGCATGCAGGCCAGGGCAAGCCGCGCGTTCTTCCAGCCGACCTGCACAATACCGAACACCGCAGCCCCCAGCACGAGGTTAGGCACGACGTTGTGGCTATACGTCATGTGCACGTCGAGGTTGTTGAATGTCGCATCGAGTATCGAATCGGGTTTTGTTGGCTCTACGCCGGCCAGTGCCAGCAATAACCACAGGAACTCCGAAAGGTTGGCAGCAAGTAGCAGCAACCAAAAGGGCGCGGTGGGCAGGTGAGGCCTTGCGAGAAAGGCCGCCGCATAGTGTCCCAGTACCATTATGCGTCCTTCATGACCTTGTTAAGAAAGATAAAGAAGCCGATGTACACGCCGATCAGTACCCAGATAAGCGACGAAGTCATGTGTAGAGCAAACCTGCCCTGCGCGGGCTGTAAATAAAAAATCCCATTGCGGGAAGATCCTGCAATGGGATTAAAGGCATTCATAAGCCGGATTCTGTCATGCGACTTCGCGAGAAGCCACAACCGCAACCATTTGTCTTGTCGCCGGGTTATACCCCGTCGCTCTTCGCTTTCTACCCGCTTCACAGTCTCACCCGGGGCGGGCCGGAGTTTTCACTCCGATGAGACCGTTCCACTGCTTGAAATTGCACCCGGGGGAGTTTACCCTGCCGCAAACCTCTCGGCCGCGCGGTGCGCTCTTACCGCACCTTTTCACCCTTACCCAGAGCGGTTTGCAAGCAAACCGCTCTGGGCGGTATATTCTCTGTGGCACTTTTCGTCATCTGACCGAAATCAGACGCCCAGATTCCTCTGGCCCCGTTCCCCGTGGTGTCCGGACTTTCCTCTCTTAATACACATGCACCCGGCACTGGCGTGCCGGGTGCATGTGAAACTACTGAGCGGTTGCTCCTGCCGACGGTAACATAGTGAATAAAAGTCAAGCCGGCCACTAGTTCAGGAATTCCATAGCCGCAATTCGGTTGCCCTGCCGCGGGCCCGGGGCAGCGTGACGGATGAAGCTCCGCCTACTGGCCTTCGCAGCCCTTGCCTGTGCCACAAACCTTGCGGCCGCACCCGACCCCAAACGACTCGCGAAAGTCACCGCCGAACTCGAAGCGATAGAGCGGCTCGGCGGTGACCGGCTGGGTTATGCAGAGACGATGCTGCGCTTTCTCGGCGCAGACAGCACGGATACGGCCGAAAGCCGGCGCACTCGCCCCGAGGTTAGCGCGTACGACCTGTTTTCAGGGGCGCTCGCGATTCGTGAATCGCTGCAGACCGATTCGATCACACCGGGTGAAGAACGCGGTGCTGATGTCCCGGTGAGCACTCTCAAAGGCCCGCAGACGAAATCGCATGATTTCAAGACAATGCTCAAGGGCCGCAAGGTGCAGCAGTTTGCGCTCGCGTCCCATGTCCCACCCGACTGGTTCTATGCGCACTTTTCGTCGCTGTCTTCGGCGCTGGATTTCGCAGACTACCTGAACACACGTGGCGGAGCTTTTTATAACCGCGCGAGTGAGGCACCGGTTGATACTGCACTCAAGAGAAGAATTCTGCAGCAGCTCGCAATCGTGGAAAATAAGGATGCGCGTATTTTCTACGACGCGGTCGTCGAAGAGGCGGCACTGGTCAGCTCTGACTTCTTTTTTTCGATGGGGACCGATGTTTCCCTGGTCTTTCGCCTGCGCCAGCGCATGCTTTTCGAAGCCACAATGGCGACATACCGCAAGCAGTTCCAGGCTGCTGCGCCCGATGCAAAAAGCGAGGTAGTCAATCTAGAAGGCAAACAGGTGCAGGCACTGGCCACACCTGACAACCGGTTGCGCTCCTACTATGTGCTTGAGGGCGACATGGCGATCATTTCGAACTCACTGCCGGCTATCGCACGCCTGCTCCGAATCGCGGCGAAGAAAGAACCAGCTCTGGCGGCCATGGACGAATTCCGCTACATGCGCAGCGTCTACCCTGCAGACACAGGCAGCGAAGATGGATTTCTCTATTTTTCTGATGCGTTCATCAGGCGGCTTGTCTCGGCCGAGGTGCGCATCGCCGAAGCGCGGCGCATGAACACCGCGTTTCGCCTCGCAAACCTCGAAAAACTGGCATTGTTCCACCGGCACCTCTATGGCAAGAATGCAGAAAACACCGGGTCACTGCTCGCAGCCGTGGCAAAAGACAAAGCACAGCTGCAGAAGCTCACGCGCCAGTTTTCGGGGCTTGAGCTGCGCGGCCTGCGAGCCTATTCCCCGGCGATGGGCTCACTCGGGTTTCTTAAACCCAACCTAGAGGCAGAACTCAAGACGGTCACTGCCGGCGAAGCCAACCATTACCGCGAATTTGTACGCCGCTATTCAGAATTCTGGCGCGAATACTTCGACCCGATCGGCATTCGCTTTAAGAAAACCCAGGCGGGCATGAAAGCCGAAATCTGCATACTACCGCTGATTGAAAACTCGATCTATGATACCATCAGGCGTGTACTGGCGCAGAAACTGCAGCAGCACCGCATCACCACGATACCCGGTGAAACACTCTCGCTCTCGGCGACGCTCGAACTGAACAATACGCGCCCTTTCCGCAGCGCAGGCGATGGTCTGGAATTCGTCGAGAACCTCACCGGTAACGTACAGTTGCATGTACTCGACGAGAACCCGACGGTAGACTTTGAATCGGGTGTTTTGTTTGAAGAATTCACGCGTCGCCGTGCCCGGCCCGATATTCTTGCCGGGGCAATCGCGTGGTCGCTGTTTCACCCGCTGCGCCTGAGCATTGAGGCACGCGATAGCGCAAGTGCCGAAGCCCTGGTACGTGGATTGCGTTCCGTCAGCAGAAACCATTCGCGCTGGCAGACTTCATTCGCTTATGATTATCAGTATTCAGGCAAGACAGTCACTGTCTTCGTCGTGAATATCGCGCAAATTGTAACGTTTCGTTTTCATACCTGGATTGATGGCAACCAAATACACATGACAACGACCCGCGATTACGCAGAGCGTTTTCTTTCTGCAAAGCCCCAGGTGACGATGCGCCGCGGCAACGTGGTCGGTATATACCGCCCGAGCGAGATTCGCCGTGAAAAAGGTGTGCTTGTACAGGGTAACGCCGAAGCGATGCAACGAAGCTGTTTCGCTCACCTCGGTACGGTCAAACTGACCTCACTGGTTTTCCCCGGCGAAGATTTGCCAAGCGCATTCGAAAAACAATACGGCTTTCGGCCTGTTTGTCCTGTCGGTGGAAGTTACGTTGTTAAGGACGGAAATCCATCTCACACGAAGCTCGGAACCCCGGCGATGGCCCACAACGATTTTTCTGCAGTCGAAACGCTGCTGCGTGATTTTTTCGCCACGCAGGAGTTCAGCGTGCAGTTCCAGTTTACTCCTCATGGCATCATGACAGAAATCGAAACGAAATAGCCGCAAAAACAAAAAAGCCCGTTCCGGCCAATCCGGAACGGGCTAACATCCACTTACTCGCGACCGAGCAGGCGCATGACGCTGGCTGCTTTTTGGTTCGCCTGGGCTAACATCGCCGTACCACTCTGTTGAAGAATCTGGCCGGTGGTGTACCGTACCATTTCTTCGGCCATGTCGGCATCGCGAATGCGGCTCTCAGACGCCTGTATGTTTTCATAAGCGTTCATCAAGCCCTTCGCCGACATCTCCAGCCGGTTAGAGTAGCTTCCCAGGTCGGCACGCTGTTTCAGCAGCTTGCCCAGCGCGTCGTCAATGATCCCGATAAGGTCATTGGCCTGCGCTGCAGTCGAAAGCGATTCTGCGGCACCGTTGTCCTTCAGTTTGAAGGCGGTAGCAGTCATCGTCCCGACAAACACGCGCTCGCGCTGGTGCATGTTGGCACCCATGTGGAACCACATCGAAGCGGTCTTCGAGGTTCTTGCATAGTCACCCAACAGCACTTTGAAGCGGTTGAATTCTGCCTGCGACGCGATGCGATCCACCTCGTCGACAAGCTGAGAAATTTCAACCTGCATCAGTTGCCTGTCTTCAGCCGTGTAAATACCGTTGGCCGACTGTACGGCCAATACACGTACCCGCTGCAACAGGTCGCCAAGCTGGTTAAGGTAACCATCGGCTGTCTGCACGAAGCTGATACCGTCTTCGGTATTTCTTTCTGCCTGGCGCAGTCCCTGCACCTGGGTTCTCATTTTCTCCGAAACGGCCAGACCAGACGCGTCGTCAGCTGACTTGGTGATTCTCTCACCGGCAGCCAGACGGGCAATCGTCTTGTCTGTTTCCCATTCGTTGAACTTCAGAACCCGGTGTGCATTGACGGCACTCAGGTTGTTGCGAATGATCATAGACACTCCTTTGTCTTTATTTGCGGCTTCGCCGCAAATGGGAGATTTTTGTCAGGGGTGGTTGCACCACCCCCGACACCCCCGCTTTGCAGCTCACTACAGAGAGTATCTGTGTTCGAGACTTCACCCAAACGGCATCCATGCCGCAAAGGTTCCGTCCTTCGCAGGACAGGTCTCTCCCAGTCAGACACCCACTCCCGCTGCACACGCGCGTGAACAACGTGAGTCGGGGTCTGAAGAGACCTGCCATATTGGTTTATTATGACCAAACACGAAAAGGCAGCCTGTGCTGCCCCTCGCTTAAATCGCATTCAGACCCGCGCTATGCGCGGGTCTGAATGTGTTACCTCAGGAGTTGCAGCACTGATTGTGGCTTGGCATTTGCCTGCGCCAGCATTGCTGTACCGCTCTGGATGAGAATCTGGTTCTTGGTGAACTTTGTCATCTCTTCTGCCATGTCGGTATCGCGGATGCGGCTTTCTGATGCCTGGATATTCTCGTAGGCATTCATCAGGCCCTTCGCTGCATGCTCGAGGCGGTTGAAATACGCACCAAGGTTTGCGCGCTGCTTGCTCACCTGGTACAACGCTTCGTCGGTAAGGCCGATCATATTATTGGCTTTCGCCGCAGTTGAGATCGATTCGATACCGCCAGCCTGTGTACGCATGTTGAGCGACGCAGCTGTCATCGTGGTGATGAACACGCGCTCGCGCTGGTGCATGTTTGCGCCGATGTGGAACCACATCGAAGCAGTCGCTGAAGTCCGTGCGAAATCGCCCTGCAGCAGCTTCATCGTGTTGAATTCTGCCTGTGAGGCGATACGATCCATCTCGTCGATGAGCTGCGAAACCTCGACCTGCATCATCTGGCGGTCTTCGGCGGTATAGATACCGTTCGAAGACTGGACAGAAAGCACGCGAACACGCTGCAGCAGTTCGCTCAGCTCATTCAGGTACCCCTCTGTCGTCTGGATCAGGCTCATACCGTCTTCTGTGTTGCGCTCAGCCTGGCGAAGACCCGCCACCTGTGTACGCATCTTTTCAGAGACCGCAAGCCCGGAAGCGTCGTCGCCGCCGCGGTTAATCCGCATGCCGCTCGAAAGCTTCTCCATGTTCTTGCTGAGCTCGTCGTTCTGGAACTTCAGCACACGGTGCGAGTTGATCGCACTCATGTTATGGTTAATAATCATAAACCCTCCGTTGTTTTCCCGAACACCCGGCGCACCTTCCGTGGCGCGCCCCCCGGCCCTGCTGACGGCCCTCGCGGCACCTTACGCAAAACTCAGGAGAATGTTCTCTTACGGCTATCTACGGAGAATTCGCTTAGCAATGCTAAGTCGCCTATACTCACCCCAGGTTAAACCAGGCGAAGTTGAGCGAAGTTAAGGCCGCTTTTTAGCTTAGTTTTGTCTCATTGAACTTTTTTTTCGTCTTTTTCCCCTTAATGGTCTCTTCGTCGAAATTTTTGAGAGCCGTGAGCATTTTTTTGGTTTTATTGGGTTCCTGGGATGGCTGGATGCATTATGTCTCATCACCGGGGTAACCGGTCATTGCCAGGCAGCTATTATTTGGTCGAACGCCTGAAAAATCAGGTTACCGGCACGTAACCGTGAAAGCTCCCACGACTCAGGGGGAGCGTTTGGTCTGCTCGACGATGTACTGGTAAAGGAGTATCTGCGCTTTCTTGAACTGGACTTTTTTTCCTGGATCAGCTTTTTCGAAATAGCGAGCGCATCGGCATTTTTTTCGCGACACAGTTTGGCAAACTTGGCGTCTTCAATGACGATGTGCGAGAGCAGCCATTCTTTCAGGTCGTGCACAAGCACCGAGGCACCCTGCCGTGTGCGGGTTGCATAGTCAGCATCGTGCGAGGTGACTGTGCGAACGAAGACGGCATGCTGGTTTTTGTGTCCCGCGCGCACGGGATAATCCAGCGCATCCATCATTGCCTCTTCGGCAGCAAAGTGCTCGAGGATATACTGCTTCACATCGGGTAACAGGTCAGTGAGCAGGCTGGCGCGCCTGTCATAGTCGACCTTGAGTGCTTCGCTCAGCTCGACGACCATCTTGATGAGCCAGAGGTGTTGCATATCGATCAGGGGCACGTAAAGCCTGATCGAAAAGCTGCGCCACATGCGCTGTATCTCGTGCAGCACTTCGTTGCTGATACCGGGAATAATTTCATTGTGCTGCGAGATTGCTGCGTACAGATCGAGCTGGTTCTGGTTCAGCGCAAACTCAGAGCCGCCAGCCACCAGTCGCTGGAAGTAGGTGTTTGCATCGATGTTGTTCTGGCGGAAAAAATCCCGGTAAGCCATATCTTCTTTTTTGATGTGCTGAATCAGCCAGTTCTGCAAGAAGCGGTTCAGTTTGCCTGCATTTTCGCCAGTATCATTTTCGGGGGATTGCAGAAGGTTACGGATATTTTCCTGGAAAGTGTGGTGCTGCGCAGAATGCTTGTCAACATCGGGGAAACGATACTCGGCCAGCACCATCTCTTCTGCTGCAAAATGCGTGCGGGCATAGCGCAGGGCTTCCTGGAAAACGCCCTCTACCTGCCTGTCATCGCGCTTTTGCGGGTCTTTGATTAATGCTTCGAGATGAAAGACCAGCGCAATCAGCCACATGTGCTGTGCATCGAGCAGTTCGATGCCGAGAGTGAAATCGTGCTCGCGCCAGAATTTCCTTACCCTGTTAAGGGTTTCTTCAGCGATGATAATGTGCAGGTCTTCGATGTCAACCTTGAGAGAAGTCATTGGCACCCTCCGTGGCTGGCAGATTCTTCCTACAAGTGAAACACCGCGTCAACAAATTGTGGATATTTTTATCCAGTATATGAAGCCTTGCCAGCCCGGTTTTTTTGGCTTGCGGCCGGCGACCTGCGACGGCTTCGTGCACTCACTATGCTTAAGAAACTTCACCATAAAGTCCTGGCTCCTGCAGGGGGCATTGCCCTGCTCTTTTTCACGTTCTTGCCCGTTTCGGCGCAAGAGCTGCCCGCCGATCCACCGGCCGAACAGGTCGAAAAAGATCTGCGCAAAAACTACGCGCGCAAGTACCGCGGCAGCAATATCACCGAACTGAGTTCGGCAGGTGAAGGTGTGTTGCTCGAGAAAAAGAATGCCAAGGGCAAAACCGTCGAAATCAAGCGCAAATTCCCGTTCAACGTTTCTGCCACCAAGGGCAAGAAACAGTTCCAGTACGAAATCGGCGTCAACTACAAGCTCGTGAAGGGCAAATGGGTCTTCTCTGAACTCGGTGTCGGCGCCGTAAAAGAACTCGCCGGTCAGGGCCAGCAAGCGCCGGCCAAAGCTGAAGTAAAGAAGATGTTTGCTGCCGCTGTGAGCGCACAGTACTTCCAGAATAAGCCGGTCGACGGCGTTCTGCTGACAGACCCTGATTTTGCCGGCGGTGCGTACCGCTACAATGCGGAGTTCAAGGTCGGCGGTTCACAGACCTGCACCGACTGGGATTTCATCATCCGCCAGGATGGTGCCAGCTGGAAAGTGACCGACATCATGCGCGGTCGCTGTAACTGACAGAGCCGCCATCGCCCGCCGGTTGCTATTTACCGGCGGGAAATTTCTTTGAACCGCTTTAACCCCGTCGTCGTCCAACCACCATGTTCCGGGCGGTCCTACTTTCGCTCATCGCCGTATCTTGGCTTTCTGCCTGCCCCGACGCTGAGGCTGCAGGCAAGAAATACCTCGTGGAACAGGCAGGCATTGAGGAAGAACACCTGGAACAGGCGAAGCCCCGCTTTAAGAGAATTTCTGCCGGGGTAGTAGCTATGGAAATCCAGCGCAGCGAGCCGGCGAACGAAGGCGACGCGCAGGAGCAACCGATCACAGAGACTGTCTTCTTTACAGGAAGAGAATCGTGCACGGTGGCCTACCAGGGCGAAGGCGAGATTGTTGATGCACTGAAGGTTACCGGGGCTGAGTATATTTTCCTGCGCCGTAGCAGCGGCAATGCAACCGATACCGAATACGAATACACGGTGCTGCGCATCACGCCCACGGGCGAGGTCAGTGAGGCACGCGACTCTGAAGGCAGCGCGATCACATTCAGCGCCTCGACCCGGACACGCTGCAGGGAAACGACCGGGCATACAGTTTCCTGGAGCAAATCAGAACGGAGCCCACTGCTGGTCGTACACGAGCGCGAGGCCAGCCGCGACGAACGCTGCCGCCTCACAGAAGACAACAACCAGTACCGGTATTATCGCCTGACTGCCGATGCCTGGCACACAGAAAGTGCGCACGCAGATTAAAAAGCTGTTGCAGTACAGGCTCGCAACTGCGAGGCGTAAACCGTGACGACCGCAGACCTGAAATTCCTGAACGCGCTTTCCAGGAACAATAACCGTGAGTGGTTCCAGGCGCATAAGGACGAATACACGCGCGCGAACGAAAACTTCCTGCACCTGGTGGGCGCTTTCATTTTTGGCATGGCCGACATCGACGAAAGCATTGCGGGCGTTGAACCAGCAAGCTGCCTTTTCCGGATCTACCGTGACGTGCGCTTCAGCAAGAACAAAGCCCCATACAAGAACCACCTCGGTGCCTTCATCAGCCGTGCCGGGCGAAAGGGTTTCAATACCCCTGGTTACTATCTGCATATTGAGCCGGGCGGCAAATCGGTGTTTGGCAGCGGACTCTACATGCCCGACAAAGACCGGCTTGCGGCGATCAGGCGTGAGATCAGTACCCCAATGAGCAAGGTCGCTGCTGTTTTTGCTGACAAAAAAGTGCGCGCGGCGTTTCCCCAGGTGCTTGAAGATGACAAGGTGGCGCGTGTACCGCGCGGTTTCGATGCTGCGTCGCCACATGCAGAACTTTTGAAGCTCCGCCATTTTTCGGTCTACACACACCTGGGCGATGAAGAGGTCACCGGGAAAATGCTGGTCAAGCAGCTGCTCAAAAAAGCACCGCTGCTGAAACAATTCAACACCGTGCTGGAAAGAGCCGCTCGTTGAATTTCGCGCTACCGTCAGTGCCTTAATTCCGCTTGACCCGGACAGAGACGGCGCGCAGCAAGGGCCATGCACCTTCACCCCAAAAGACTCGCCCGTATGGTGATTTTCGCCGTTGCACCCGCCGCAATATTTGCGTGGAACAAGGCAGATGACATTCCCGCTGAGCAACTGCCTGGTGCAGTGAAATCAGTTCTGGTATCATATACCCACATACTCAAAGAAAGCCCGACACTCGAAGATGCCGCCAATGCCTTTGCGCGCATTGCAGGCGGCTCACTGGTGAACGAAAACGGCAGTGTTTCGAACAACACCAAACAGTTCGGCCTCAAGAAAGACCTCAACAACTTCAAACACTATGCATGGCCCATACGCATCACGCGCGTCAACAAGACCGTTTCGCGGGGTGAAGGCTACGGATCGAAGAAAATTGCCGGCGACCGCTACACCATCTGGATCGCAAAGGACGATCCCGCCAAGGGTATGCCTGCCCCTGTCACCATTATTGCTCCCGCCGGTGGTGAACCGAAGGTCGTGAACGTCGGCAGCTACTAAACAAAACGAATTCTCTTGACACGGCCAATTCGTGTCTATCGTAGCACGATGCTACGCCGTTACCGCCTCGTTGTCCTCTCGCTAATCCTGCTTCCGCTCGTTTCATGCGCGCTGCTGCAGGGTCGTTTCAGCGAATACGCCCCCGAAGTGCGGCTGAAAGAAGTCAACCTGCGCGGATTTGATTTTGAAGGCGCAGATCTCGAATACATCTATACGATCAAAAACAAAATCGGCTTCAGCATTACTTTCTCGAAGCTTGCCTTCCAGATTGCTGTTGATGGCAAGCGGATGGTGGACGTAAAGAATGATAAGAATGTTGCGATCAAAGCCAACGACACCACCGAGTTCACCATCGTACAGCGTGTCCGCTACGTTGAGACCGTCGAAGCAATATTTGAGTTTGCCAAGAAAGATTCGGTGGTTATCGGGCTGACCGGTGCGGTCGGCGTCTATGTCAACGAACTCATCGGCTCGATCGAGGTACCGATTGAAGCGAGCAAGACCGTGCCGGTACCGAAACTGCCGCAGGTGCACTTTGGCTCCCTCGACTTTGAGCGTATGAACCTCAGTAATCCGCTGAACCCGCAGGCGACGTTTACGCTGCGTTTCAACGTTCGTAACCCGAACCCGTTCGAGGTAAAGATACCTAAAGTCGAGTATGCCTTCACTGCGGCCGGCACGAATGTTGTGTCGGGCGCCCGCGCTAACCAGGTACTAAAATCGCAGGCTGATTCGCTGGTGGCAGTGCCGGTGAATCTCTCCGGCCGCAATATTGTCGACCTGGTACCCAAGCTGCGCGACCTGAACTCCACGGACTACCGTTTTACCTCGGCAGTCGAATTCGCCATCATGGGGCAGACGGTAACCCTGCCATTCTATTACCCGAAGTAATCAGAAACCGTATTCGAGACCGAGCTGCGCTGTAATAACCTGCGGGTTAGCCGCCGGTGCAGCAAGGTTCGCATCAAAATCACGCTTGAAGCCATCTCCGTTCGGGAACGGTGTATTTCCGGTAAGCCCGCTCGTATAACTTCCGCTTTGAAAAAGGCGCAGGTAAGCCGCTGCAATTCGCAGGTGCAGGTTTTCACTTAAGGGGGCAAGATAAACAAGGCGGATTTCCCCCGCTAACGAATGTTTTTCACCACTTGCAGTCGCTGCCGTAGGAAAATTACCAGGTGTATTGCGCAGCGCCAGGTCCATCGTCGCAGTGCTATAGGCATAACCAGGTGCGAATTCAAGCCTTAGGTCATGCCCGCCTGCATGGCCCAGGTTACCCACGATCGAAAAGGTTATCACCGGTGCAGCCGTCAGCGTGTTGTACCGCACGGTACTGTCATACGAAATCTGGCCGGACTGCGCGTTGAGCGTCTCTGTGTGCTTTGCCATCAGCCAACCGGCCGAAAGACCCAAACCGAAATAAGCTGAAAGATTGTACTGCGCCGACACGCCTGACTGCAGTACACCTGACTTCAGGGACTGCGACAGCGGCGGCATCCCTGAACCCGCGGAGGGCGGTTCCGTCTCTATCTGCTGAAACGTCGAAGCTCCGTAGCCACCGTTGATGCCGATGCTGTAACGGTGTCGCCGGGCCGCAGGCGGCTGCGTCTCAGCCTGTTCCTGCCGGATTGTTCGGCCATCGTCTGTCAGGTAGACCCTCGTGTTATTATCTTCGGCAACGAGCCGTGCCTGCACGGCCTTGTTGTCGTGACGGATTGTCCTGAGTTCGAGAGTCTTTTCATCGAGAATCAGCCGGCTGACATCACTCTTGCGAATCTGCAACTGCCCGTACGGGCTGCGAAACACGTAGCGGTCGGTTTTTTCCTGCAGTATACGCCCGGAAATAACATCACCGTTCTTTTTTACCACGACGGTCGCCGCAACGGGCGAGAGGCAGATCAACAGCAATAGTCGCCGCATCGAAATCAGTTTTTCACCACACTCTGGACCTGTGCTTCGGGAATATTCAATTCACCCGAAGAAGTTACGAGCCTGAGGCGCTCGCCGCCCACAGCACGCAGGGTTCCCGTGAGGCGATCGCCGTTTCTCAGTTCTAGTGTTATGTTTTTTCCCAGGTAAGAGCTAAACCGCGAACGCGGCTGCTTCACCAATGGCCTCTTGTCTTCAATGACCGGCAGGGTGTCGGGTATGGCTTCTACTGGCCGGCTGGCAAATAACCCGCTATAGGGCGAGCCCACCTCGCTGCTCTGCCACTTATTGGCAGCGGGGTCAAAGCGCATGATGCGAATCTTTCCCTCGGTGAGATTCACCTCACTGCCCTGCCCTGTGATCTTGACTGTGAATGCCGTACCAAGCGGCTCAAGGCTGCCACCGGGAAAGACGAACCGCGTGGGCCGCTCGAGCTCCGCATGTTGCAGTGAGACCGCAAAAGCGCCTGAGCGCAGGTAAATCTTGTCAGTACTGCCTGATTCAAGGCTGGCTGCCGCTGCGTCAATCGCCTCAATGCGCATGCCGCGTGCAACTATAGTCTGCCCGCGCTTCAGCGTGCGCGACTCTGTGAGCTCAATCAGCTGGAGCGGGGGCGTCGTCGCGGTGTTCAGCAGGACAAAAGCTCCCACGAGTATGCCTGCAACGAGCACGGCAAAAGCAGCCAGGCGTGGATTGTGCGTCAATGCCTGCAGAAATCCCGCAAGGCCAGCCGGTTGTTCTGCCAGAGATTGCTCAATTGCCGGCCAGGTGCCCGCCGGAGGTTGCCTGTTCGCTGCAAGTTGTGAACGCTTTTGCAATTCTTCAATGCGCGGGCGTTCGGATGAGCCGGGCTCTTTCTCTTCAAGAAAACGAAAGAGCTCTTCACTGAGTTTTTCTTTGCTCATACGGCTGTCCCTCCGCCGATGGGCCAACCCTGCTCACGAAAGGCAGCGCGCAGCCGGTTGACGAGTTTTTCAATATCGCGCCTGATCTGTCGTTCGCTTTTTCTGAATACTGCAGCGATCTCTGTCTGCGTCAGGCCCTGGTTCCAGCGGAGTTCGAAAAGTTCTCTCTCCTTTGGCGTAAGTGACCCAACCGCACCCTGGAGGGTTTGCATGAGTTCGCGCTCCTCGTGCTGCCCGCTGTCGTTCGCAGTTTCGGGTGCAGGCAGATTCTCGAGCAACGCATCAGCACCCAGCAGGCGCTTGTTGTCGGTTTCCCGGTAAAGCAGGTGACGCGCAATCTGGAAAAGATACGCCCGTGCATTGGAAATATCTGCAATCTTGTGCAGGCGGGCATGAAGGCGGGTAAAGGACTCCTGCACGATGTCCTGTGCTGAATCGGGATCAGTGCGCTTGACGAGGTAGCCATAAAGCCTGGGGGCCTCAGTGCTGTAAATCTGGTGTAAATCGTGGTCCATGCGGCGATACCCGGAAACTTGACCCACCAAGACCGGTAAAAGCACAAGTGGCACAACCATTTTACGGGCGTGTCCCCTGCCGTAGATTGCCTGCACCATAGAACGATGAGCAGGATGCCAGCATTACCGGACATGGTATTTTTCCTGTCCTGACAAAAACGCTTGCCCCGCGACTGGGCCGACACAGCCTTACCCATGAGTTTATGGCAACGTTTCAAGCGCGCACTGCGCTCTATCTTTGGCGGTTGGGTTTCCGAAATGGAAGATCCCGCACTGATTCTTGAGCAAAACATCCGCGACATGCGCGACAAAATTCCCAAAATGAACGAAAACATCGCGATGCTTCGCGCGAACGCAAAAATGGTCGAAAAAGAAAAGGCCAAACTCGAAGGTGAGCAGGCAAAACTCACGGCTAACATCAAGGCAGCAATCGGCCAGAGCCGCGAAGATATCGCGGCGGAATACGCTCTGCAGCTCGAGCACAACAAGACGCAGGTGGCAAAACTCGAACAACAGCTGGTTCAGGCAAAAGCAGCAGCAGAAAAAGGCGAAGAAGCAAAGGCGGCATTTATGAAAGAACTCGACCGCAAAACAAAGGAGGCGCTTGACGCCATCGAGACAGCCAAGCGTGCCAAGTGGCAGAAAGAAGTCGCTGACACAATGGAACAGTTCACCGCCGGCGGCGTCGACCACACGCACGACGAAATGGTGAAGCGCATTGAAAAAGACAGCGCGATGTCAGAAGCGCGCCTCGACATGGCAGTCAGCAAGGGCGACAAAGACAAGGCAAAGATCGAGGCCGACGCGGAGAAGATTCGCGCGGCCGAGCTCGTGAAACAGTTCAAGATTGAAATGGGTGTTTCGGGCGGCGCAGCGCAGGGCGAATCTGCCGGCAGCGCGCAGGAAAAAACCGGCCTCAGGAACTAACGGGCTCCTGAAAGGGAGCCTGAAGCAGGCTTTCACAGGCCTGCGAGCTTCGCGACACACAGCGCCGCCGCCACCGAGACATTGAGCGATTCGACCATACCCGAACCGGGTATGGTGAAGGTGGCGCGGCAACCCTTCACAAATTCTGGTGGCAGGCCGTTCTCTTCATTTCCCAGGCATATGATTGCATGCCTCCTGTGCTTTTCAATTAATTCACCGAGCGTATCCAGTTTTTCTTTTCCCGGCCGGACAGCGGCGGCAGTAACCCACCCTTTCTTTTCGGCCTCAGAAAACAGGACACGCGGCGCCGCATAGGCATAGAGCCGGCAGTGGCTGAGGCCGCCTTCGGCAACACGCCAGGCTGACGCGGTCATCGCGGCGGCAAAACTCTGTTCACTCAGAACCAGATTCGTCACCCCGAAAAAAGCTGCCGTACGCGCGATCGCTCCGACATTGTGCGGGTTCAAAACGTCATGCAGGCACAGCGTTCCGGAAGACAGGTTTAGCTCACCCAGTTCGAGCGCGGCCGGTTGGTGGATGACTGCGGCCACACCCTGGTGGTGCGGCGTATCGGTGATCTTCCTCAGCTCTTCGTCGGTAACCAAACGGTAGGTTTTGCGTTTTGCCGCGAGGTACTTGCATGTGCCTGCGAAGAGCCGCGCATTCTCGGCGTCAAAAAAGAGGCGTTCAATGCGATCGGGTGTGTGCTGCGCGATGGCCTGCACCGAAGACAGGCCACAAACGGTCAGGAGCTTTTTTGCCACTCGCCCAGAGCCTTGATAGAAGACAGCCCGGCAGTCCTTTTACGCTTGCAGGCGTCTTTCGACGTCCGCTTGCGTCAGCATGCCCGCAGCTCCCGGTACGACGATTGAAATCAGGCGCGGTGACGACTGGCACCTGCACCTGCGCGACGGTGCCGACATGGCAAGCGTTCTGCCGCACACTGCAGCGCAGTTTGCGCGGGCAATTGTGATGCCCAACCTCAAACCACCCGTGACGAAGGTGGCTGAAGCTGCGGCCTACCGCGAGCGCATACTTGCCGCACTGCCTGCGGGTGCGGCGTTTGAACCGCTGATGACGCTCTATCTCACGAACAACACCACCGGGCGCGATATCGAAGAGGCAAAGGCCAGCGGCTTTGTGCACGCGGTGAAACTCTACCCGGCAGGTGCGACGACCAACAGCGAAGCCGGTGTCGGGGTTGTGAAAAACCTGTACCCGGTCATCGAGATCATGGAGAAACATGACCTGCCACTTCTGGTACACGGTGAAGTGACTGACCCCGCGGTCGACGTCTTTGACCGCGAGCGGGTCTTCATGGAGCGCGAGATGCAACCGCTCGTACAAAAATTCCCGAACCTGCGCGTTGTCTTCGAGCACATCACCACGGCAGATGCGGCAGATTTTGTCGAAGCGCAGTCGGCGCGCGTTGCGGCGACCATTACCGCTCACCACCTGCTGCTCAACCGCAACGCGCTCTTTACCGGGGGCATCAGGCCACACCACTACTGCCTGCCGGTGCTCAAGCGCGAAGAACACCGGCTGCGTCTCGTGAAAGCAGCAACATCAGGTAACCCGAAATTTTTCGCCGGGACCGACAGTGCCCCGCACGCGCGGCATACGAAAGAAAATGACTGCGGTTGCGCCGGCATCTACACGGCGTTTGGCGCTGTCGAACTTTACGCAGAGGCATTCGACAATGCCGTGGCGCTCGACAAGCTGGAGTTCTTTCTTTCTGAAGCCGGCCCCCGGTTTTACGGCCTGCCGCTCAACACACAGAAGATGCGCCTGAAGAAGGAGCAATCCGCCATACCGGCCCGCTTTCCGATGGGGCCGAATGATCTGATACCACTGCGCGCGGGCGGTAATCTCGAGTGGCGAATCCTGCCATGAAACATATCGTAAGGTCCATAGTCTTCGCTGCGGCTCTTTCCGGGGCATCGTCACTCGGTGCGGTTACCCGCACCGATGATGTCTCGGGGCAGTACTGGCTCGGCTACATTACCTCGTACCGCTTCGCAGAAAAATTCTCTCTCTGGAATGACTGGCACCTGGTGCCCGGCTCGTTCTTCGTCTCACGGCACGGCTTGACCCGGCACCTGAGCCAGCAGGTGAGCGTCACGGGTGGTTATGCCTGGGGTTTTCTCACCACTCCGGGTTCGGGCAGCGAAAAGCTCGACCGCTTCGAGCACCGCCCGTGGGCACAATTACTGATGAATATTCCGCTGGGGACAAAGTACACCTTTAGCCACCGGGTGCGCTACGATGCGCGGTTTCGGCAGAATGTCACCAACGGTGCAACCGACAGCGGCTTCGCGTTTAACCACCGGGTGCGCTTCATGATTGCCTTTCGCCGGCCACTCACCGGCATACGCCTTTGGGATGAAACACCTTTCGCGGTCTTCGGCAACGAAGTGCTGCTCAACTTTGCGCCGCAGATCACGGGCAACCAGCTCGACCAGACGCGCACGTGGCTGATGCTCGGTTACCAGACGGGCCAGGTAACTCTGCAGGGTGGCTATATGTACCGCTATGTGCCCTCAACTGCGCCAGCAACGTTCAACCACTACCATACGGCAGTATTATGGGTGACACATGCCTTCGGCGGAGCGAAACCTGCGGAAAGTACACAGGACCACGACGACCTGCTGCACCGAGACCCTTAGATCAGAGAAGCAGATTCACGCCGGCATAGATGACACCGACGCCGAGCAGGCTTAAGATTGCCCCGCTCTTGATCATGCGTGTAATCGGTAGCATACCAGAAGCATAAGCAATCGCGTTAGGCGGAGTCGACACCGGCAACAAGAAGGCAAAACTTGCACCGATACACGCACCCAGCGCCGGCGGAATCGGGTCTACACCGGCGGCTTTAGAGATCGAGATCACGACGGGAATCACCATGTTTGCTGCCGCCGTGTTCGAGGCAAAGTCGGTAATGATGACCGCGAGCACAATCGACATGAGCGTGATGCTCCACAGGCTCTTGAGGCCGAGCGCGTGCAGCAATCCGGTGCCGAGCGATTCTGCGAGGCCGGTCGTGAACATGAGGGCTCCAAACGTGAGGCCGCAGCCAAACAGGATCACCGTACCCCAGTCAATCTCGGCGGCGTCTTTCCAGCTCGCGGTGAACTGGTTTTGCGAAAAATCGACGGGCAACAGGAACAGCAAGCCTGCACCGATGAGCGCGGCCACAGCTTCGGGCATGTGCGCGGCATACCACAGGGCCAGCGGGTGATTCGCCGGCACGAAAAGCGAGAGCAACCCAGGCGACACCCAGAGAAAAACTGTAATGCCAAAAGCAAAGAGGACGTTCTTTTCACCGCGCTTGAGCGGCCCGAGCGACTGGCGCTTTTCCTTTATCCACTGCGCGGCACCGCGCATACCCTTGAACTCCGGGGGGAAAAGAACCACGAGCACGATAAAGACCACGAGAAACATCACCAGCGCGAGCGGCAGGCCCAGTCGCATCCACTGGAAGAAGCTGATCTTGATACCGAGAATCTGGTCGATGAGGCCAATGCCTATCAGGTTCGGCGGGCTACCGACAGGTGTCGCAACTCCGCCAACCCCGGCACCGAATGCAGCAATGAGCACCAATGCCGATGAAAACTTAAGCTGCGAAACCGGCGGGAGCGTTTTCTCAGACTCGGGGAATTCGCGAATTTCCAGCTCTCGCACCGTGTGCATGATACCCACGCCGATCGGCAGCAGCATCGCCGTCGTAGCGGTGTTGCTCACCCACATCGAAAGCACGCAGGCCAGTAAACCAAACACGAAAAGAATAGTGAGCGGCCGGTTGGCCACCCCGGGCAACGACAGAATCGAATAGGCCAGTCGCTCGTCGAGCTTGTGCACCGACATTGCCTGCGCAAGAATGAAGCTGCCAATAAAAAGAAAAATAACGGGATCAGAAAAGGCAGCAAACACCTTGCGCGAACTTTCAACGCCGAACATCACGCAGAGGGCAAGACCGATGAGACCTGTGACCGGAATCGGCAACGGCTCGGCGATCCACCAGACGATGACGAGCGATAAGATGGCCGCGAGCGTGTGTGCGCCTGTTGACAAACCCGGCATCGGCAGAGCAGCCAGCAGCGCAGCGAGAACCGGCCCGAGGAAAAGGCCGATGCGGGCACGCCAGCGGTCAAATTTCTCATCAGAGCTGAAACCAGCCGTGCTGTCATTGGCCATAAAACCTCGTGAGCGCGGCTGCCTTCAGCAACCGCGCGGCTTGCTTACTTTACTTCCCAGGTTTCTGCCGCATGCAAAAGCTTGCGCAGCTCGCCGCGGCCCTTCTTGGCGACCACGGCCTCGACCTGTGCGTGCAGGTCGTCTTCATACGTACTGCGGTTTTCCTGGTAGAGCACGCCGAACGGTACCGGGATGCCGTTCTTACCACCGACGGCTTCAAAGGTCTGCAGGAAGTGAGGATCGTTCACGTTATACACTGCGACCTGGTCGGGGTTATCGACTGCTGAGACAATTTCGAAGGTCCCGTGGTTGAGTTTAAGGCCTTTTGAATTGTTCTCACCAAACAGCATCTTCTGCCCGTGCTCGACGAAGATCATGGTATTGTGCCGGTTCTCTTTGCCGACAATGGGCTCGTAGACTTCGTCGTTGAAGATCACGCAGTTCTGCAGCACTTCTACAAACGACGTGCCCTTATGCAGGTGCGCAGATTTGACCGTCTTTTCCATGTGCTTCATGTCTTTGTCGTAGGTGCGCGCAAGAAATGAAGCTCCCGCACCGATGGCGAGGCGCAGCGGTGAAAAGGGCGTATCAATGGAACCTTCGGGAGTTGATTTGGCGACGGTACCTCTCGCACTCGTGGGCGAATACTGTCCCTTGGTGAGACCATAGATCTCGTTGTTGAAGAGCAGGATATTGATGTCAAGGTTGCGGCGCAGAATATGGATCAGGTGGTTTCCACCGATCGAGAGCGCATCGCCGTCACCGGTGACCATCCACACCGAAAGTTCGGGACGCATGATTTTCAGTCCCGACGCAATCGCCGGCGCACGGCCGTGGATTGTATGGAAACCGTAGGTGTTCATGTAGTACGGGAAACGCGAAGAGCAGCCAATTCCTGAGACGAACGCGATGTCTTCTTTCGCGACGCCCAGCTCGGGCATGGTTTTTTGTACTGCTGTCAGGATACCGTAGTCGCCGCAGCCGGGGCACCAGCGCACTGTCTGGTCTGAGGCAAAATCTTTTTTGGTCAAAACTTGCTGTGTCATGATTCCTCTTATTTTTTGATCGTTTCGATGATTACCTGTTCCATCTCTTCGATGCCGAACGGGCGACCACGCACTTTGTTATAGGTGTACGCTGGTACCAGGTACTTGCCACGGATAATGAGCGCCAGCTGCCCGAGGTTGAGTTCAGGAATGAGCACTTTGTCAAACGAGCGCAGCACCTTCTCAATATTTTTTGGGAATGGGTTGAGGTGTTTCAGGTGTGCATGCGAAACATCATAACCCTGTTTGCGCGCGCGCAGCGTCGCTTCGCGGAGCGCCCCGTAGGTCGAACCCCAACCGAGCACGAGCAACCCACCCTTACTGTTCGGGTATGCTTCGAGCTCGGGAATGAAGTCAGCGATCTTGTCGATCTTCGCCTGGCGCAGCTTCACCATCTTGTCATGGTTCTCGGGATCGTAGTTGATGTTACCGTTTTCGTCTTTTTCAATACCGCCGATACGGTGCTCGAAACCCGGCGTACCCGGAACCGGCCAGCGGCGCGCGAGCGTTTCAGCCGAACGCCCGTAGACCTTGTAGCCATCACGCGATTCACCGGCCTTTATCTGGTCGGCGTCGATCTCGGGCAGATTTTCGACCTGCGGAATTTTCCGCGGTTCAGAGCTGTTGGCAATGTAGGCGTCAGAGAGCAGAAAAACCGGCGTCATGAACTTGAGGGCGATGCGTGTCGCTTCAATCGCTGCATCGAAGCAGTCGGCGGGTGAAGCGGCAGCAACGACCGGCACCGGGCTTTCGCCGTTACGGCCAAAAAGCGCCATGAACAGGTCAGTCTGCTCGTTCTTGGTCGGCATACCTGTTGAAGGACCCGCACGCTGCACGTCGATCACAACCAGCGGCAGCTCAGTCATCACCGCGAGGTTAATTGCTTCAGATTTCAGCGCAATGCCGGGTCCTGACGAAGCAGTGATACCAATCGTACCGCCATACGATGCACCGATTGCCGCGCAGCAGGCGGCGATTTCGTCTTCGGTCTGAAAGGTCTTGATGTTGTAGTTCTTGTACTTGGCGAGTTCGTGGAGAATATCCGATGCCGGGGTAATCGGGTAGCCGGCATAAAGCGCGGGAATACCCGCAAGGTCGGTTGCGGCAACCAGACCGAGAGCCAATGCCGAGTTACCGGTAATGTTGCGGTAGACCCCCGGTTCAAACTCCGCCTTGGTGATTTCGTAAGAGACATCAAAGAGTTCAGTGGTCTCGGCAAAGTGGTAGCCCGCTTCGAGCACCTGGATGTTGGCTTTCGCCAGGTGTGGTTTTTTCGCGAACTGGTTATTCAGCCATGTTTTCGTCTTCTCGATGTCACGGTGGAACATCCAGTAGGTAAGGCCAAGCGCGAAGAAGTTCTTGCAACGGTCGATTTCTTTGGTCGTGAGCCCCGACTCGGCAAGCGCGCGGCGCGTTGATTCAGTAATCGGCGCCGCAATCACCCTGTACTTCTGCTTGAGCGCATCGTCGTCGAGCGGGTTTGACTTGTAGTCCACTTTCTCAAGGTTCTTCTGATCGAACTCATCGGAGTTCACGAGCAGAACTCCGCGCTCGCGCAGGTCTTTCAGGTTTGCCTTCAGCGCCGCCGGGTTCATTGCCACGAGCACGTCAACCTTGTCGCCCGGCGTGTAGATATGATGGTCCCCGAAGTGCACCTGAAAACCCGAGACGCCGGCAGTCGTTCCCTGCGGGGCACGGATCTCGGCCGGAAAGTCAGGGAAGGTCATGACGTCGTTACCTGCAAGGCCGGTAACTTGCGTGAACTGAGCGCCGACGAGCTGCATACCGTCGCCCGAGTCGCCGGTAAAACGCACTGTCGCACCGTGAATTTTTTCCAAAGGTTTATTTTGTGTGATTTCTGCCATGGGGCCTCAAAGATTTTTGATGAAGGGGAAACATCCCTGTTTAAGAGCCGATTCTAGGCGCCAATCGGGGCGCAAACCACTTTATGGTTGCCTCATTGAGTGACAGGCACCGGCCTGTTGCTGTCCAATGTTACGGCATATCTTCACCTTAACCCTGGCCGCTGTCCTTGCAGTGGGTTGCACGTCGGTTAACCGCAAGAAGTCCGACCTGGCCGAGCCAACGAAGGGTTACTGGTTTCTGTCAGAAAAATTTCCGTACCAGTTTCTGCGCGTCGAACTCTACCCGGACCATGTTGAAGGACTACCCAGCCTCACGATGGAATTTAAAGTTCGCGCAGAAAGCCAGGGCGTCACGTGGAGTTCGGCAGGAGAACAGGTGATGATTCGCTTTGTTCGTCCGAATCCGGGACGGGTGACCCTGACGCCTGTAACCGAGCGCAAGACCTACCGGGGCCGTTACGCGCGCGAATTACTCGAATTACCCCTGGTCGAAGTGAAAGTCGGTGGCGAACGCATGCTGATGCACTATACGGAAAGCGAAGCGGAGATGGATCGCCTGCTGAGGCAGAAGAACAAGCTGCGGCTCGACGTGGTCTGGGGCCCTACTACCCCCGAAGTCATGGAAACGATGTTTCGCCTGACAAAACCCACGGCCGACGATGTACTCTTCGACCTCGGTTGTGGCGATGCCCGGATTCTGATCGCTGCGGCGAGGCGCTATGGCACCCGCGGTGTCGGCTACGACCTCGATACGAAACTGCTCGAGAAAGGCCGTAACTCCGCGCAGAAAAACGGCGTGGCCGGATTGATCGAGCTACACTCCGCAGATCTGTTCGCGGCAGACCTCTCATCGGCCACCATCGTCGCCATCTACCTGAGTGACCGAATCAACTCGAAGCTCAGGCCCAAATTCTTCCGGGAGCTCAGGCCCGGTACGCGCATCGTTTCGCACAACTGGCACATGGGTGACTGGCTGCCCGATGCGCGCGTGTTCACGCAGGACCGCACGCGCGTGGTTTACTATTGGCTTATGCCCGCAAACTTCAGCGGCAGCTGGGTAGACGACCAGGGCAATACGATGCAGATCCGGCAACACTACCAGATGGCCGAAGTCATCATAGTGGGAGCTTCAGCTGCACCGAAGCCCAAAGAATTCCGTATTGCGGGCTTTCGCCTTCGGCACCCCGATCTCGGCCTGCTCGAGCTGACGGGTGAAACCCTGACGGCGACAAAACCTGCAACCGCACCGCGCGTCTTTCGTCGCCGGCCCGGCACAATGGAGCCGCCGGCAATTTAGCCGAGCAACTCCTTTCGTTATTGCCCGCTTGTTTCGCGATTGAACGCGTGAACATGCAGTTTCTCTCGACCCGCGTGGAAAACCACATCGGCTACCTCGCCATGAACCGCGCCCCCATGAACCTGATGGACATCCCCTTCATGGAAGAGTTCACGCAGGCGCACCGCGAGCTGGCAGCCAACGACGACGTCTGGGGAGTGATCTGCCATTCGACGGTTGACGGCTACTTCTCGAACGGCCTCGACCCGGCGATGATGCTTTCGCGCGATGCGAAGGGCCGCATCGAGGTCTTCGAAGTACTGCTGAAGATGGTGCTCGACGTGTATGCGTTTCCCAAGCCGCATATCTCGGCGATCGAAGGCCACGCAATGGCGGGCGGTGCCGTCATCGCGATACTCTCTGACTGGCGTTTCATGAGCCGCGAGCGCAGCCGCATTTCGTTCTCAGAAGTCGCCGTCGGATTAACCATTCCCAAGGCAATTATCAACCTGATTGAATCGGCGACGGGACCCGGGCCCTTGCGCGAAATCGCGATGCTGGGTAGCCCCATCAAGTCGACCGACGCGCAGAGAATGGGCCTCGTCGACGAGGTATTCGACAACGGCACCACGCTCAAAGAAGCAGAGAAATACATGAAACGGCTCTTCGAGTTGCCGCTCGCCTCGGTGCGCAGCGTGAAACAGATCTTGCGTGCCGACAACATCGCCGCGCTCAAAAGCCGCGACGGCCTCGAAACGCTCGGCCACTTTGTCGGCGCAGAAAGTTTTGTCGAGGGCCTCTCAGCCGTGCGCGACAAACGCCGGCCGAAGTATAAAAATCCATGAAGAAGCCGTCCAGCCTCTCCCCCTCCGCTTCGCTCCTCCCCCTCTCCTTAAGGAGAGGGGGCTGGGGGGTGAGGCTGCTGCTGGCCGTTGCGCTATTCTCCTGCCACAAACACAGCTACGATATTGAACCCGATACAATCCGCTTTCACATGCCGCAGGACCCGATTCTGCTCAACCCCGTTATCTCAGAAGATGCATACTCGAACGTTGTGTGCAGCCGCATCTTTGAAAGCCTGCTCGAGCGTGACCGCAAGACGCTGAAGATGAAGGGTATGATTGCGGAAAAATGGACGATCGGGGCTGACAAACTCACGTACACCTTTAAGCTCCGCCGCAATGTTATGTTTCATGACGGCAAACCACTCACCGCCGCTGATGTGCTCTACAGCTATGAAATGCTGATGAGCGAAAAAATACCCAATGCGCACAAGAAGGTGTACTACAAAGATGTACAATCGGTGAGCGCACCCGATGCATACACGATTGTCTTTCGCATGAAGAAGCCGTACGCGATGGCGCTCGAGCACCTGGGTGGCTTCGAGGTAATACCGAAACACATCTACTCGCAGGGCGATTTTATGAAAGACGAGCGCAACCTGCGCGGCCCGGTCGGCAGCGGGCCCTACCGCTTCGTCGAGTGGAAGACCGGGCAGCGCGTGACCCTGGCACGCTTTGACCGCTACTGGGGTGAAAAACCCGACATACGCAAGCTCGACTTTATCATTATCAAGAACGACGCTGTGGCGCTGCAGGCACTCAAGAAGGGTGATGTCGACAGCTACAACCTGCGGCCACTGCAATGGACGCGGCAGACCAGCTCCGATAAGTTTCTGCAAGACTTCGAAAAGATCAAGTACCTCGCGACCAGCTACCGCTACATCGGCTATAACATGCGCCGCGAGCCGTTTAACGACCGCCGGGTGCGCACCGCGATGGCGCACCTCATGGACCTCGAGCGCGTGAAGAAAACGATTCTTGAGGGCCTCGTCGAAGTGACCACCGGTCCTTTTCTACCGCAAAGCCTGCAGTATAACAAGAAACTACCCCCGCTGCAGTTCAACCCGGAAAAAGCGATAGCGCTGCTCAAAGAGGCGGGTTATGAGCGCGACGCGAACGGCATGCTCGCGAAAAACGGCAAGCCGCTGGAAATCGAACTGATGTTCCCTGCGGGCGGTGGTTTCGCCGACCAAATGGTTTCAGTCATTAAAGAAGATTTCTCGAAAGTCGGCATCCATGTACAGCCGCGCAAGCTCGAGTTCCAGACCATGCTCACCAAGATCAATGAACGCGACTTCCAGGCAGTGATGCTTGGCTGGTCGTCGGGCATTGAATCAGACCCGTTCCAGCTGTGGCATACCTCGCAGAAGGCGAAGGGGCACAACTTCACCGGCTTCGGAGACGCGGCGAGCGATGCACTCATCGAACAGGCTCGGCTGACGTTCGACGACGCGCAGCGCAACGCGATCTATCATAAATTCCACGAGCGTGTGTATAACGACCAGCCATACACGTTTCTCTATACGAGTTATGCGCTCATCGCGGTGAGCAAACGCTTCACCAACGTCAACGTCTACCCGCTCGGGCTCGATTTGCTCGAGTGGAAGCTCAAAGCCCCGGTGGTGCCTTGATGCTCGTCAAAATCTGCGGATTAACCTCAGTGAACGATGCCCGGCTCGCAGCCGACGCGGGCGCAGATTTCTTGGGTCTCGTGATGGCACAGTCGAGCCCGCGCCGGGCAACGCTCGAAAACGCACGCGCGATATTGAACGCGGGGTTCAGCCAGCGCATCTACCTCGTCTTTGGTTATGACGACGCCGACTACATTCGCGAGACCTTCATCGCGCTCGCGAGTTCCGCCACTGCACTGCAAATTATGGCCGACCACCCACAGGTCGAACAGCTGCTCAAGCTTGCACCGACGACGCGCATCATGCCTTCGATCTCTGCGGCAGAAAAAATATCGGCTGCATCACTTACGCGCTGGGCGAACCATCCGCTGGTCTTGTTTGATTCGCATAGAAAAACGCGCACCCTTCGAGCACCTCAGGGCGCGCAACCGGTCGCGGGGGGCACAGGAAAAACCTTCGACCCGGCGAACGTCGCCGGCATTACGCGGCCATACCTCTACGCGGGTGGGCTCAACCCTGACAACGTGGCGGGCATCGTGGCAAAGGTGAATCCGCCTGGTGTGGACGTGGCAAGCGGCACCGAAGCATTACCGGGCAACAAAGATGCCGCGAAAGTGAGAGCATTCATCCAGAACGCCAAACGGGCCGCACAGATGCTGCAGGACCAACAGCAATGAGCGAGGTCGACCAAAAGAATCTTGATACGCCCATGATGAGGCAGTATCTCGAGATCAAAAAGCAATACCCCGATGATATTCTCTTCTTTAGAATGGGCGACTTCTACGAGATGTTCCTCGAAGACGCGGTCTACGCCTCGCGCGTGCTCGACATTGCGCTGACGCGCCGGCAAGACAAGGTACCGATGTGCGGTGTACCGCACCACTCGATGAGCCAATACGTGCACCCGATTCTTGAGCAGGGCCGCCGCATCGCCATCTGCGACCAGCTCGAAGACCCCGCCGAAGCGCAGGGGCGCATTGTACGCCGCGGCGTGACGCGCATTCTCACACCGGGTTCGCTCTTTGAAGAATCTCTCATCGACGGGAAAGACTCACGCCGGCTATGCGGACTCAGTAGAGGAAAAGAGTACACCCAACTTGCAATCATCGAGGTCGCCACCGGGCAAATCTGGCTTGAGCGCAAGAGCATGGAAGCGCTCGGTGAAGCTGCGTCGGCATTCAGCATTCGCGAATGGGTAGTCAGTGACTCCGATGATTTGGCGCGGTCCCTGGGCGAAGTCGAAGGGCGCGCCGCGACGAACTCTGTTGTCCAGACCCGCCGCTACCCGGTCGGCGATGCAGCGTTCCAGGATCGTGTACTGAAGGATGCACTGCAGAGCCGCAACCTCGGCGTGTGGGAGCTCGATGCTGACGAGCGCCGCGCCCTGACACTGGCACTCGCGTACCTGCGCGAAATATCACCGCTTCTGAAGCTCAACTGGTCGTCACCGCAGCGTGAGTACCGCCGCAAGACACTTATTCTCGACGAATCGACGCTACGCACGCTCGAGATTCTGCACAGCGCCGACGGCAAATTGCAGCCAAGCCTCATGGGCCTGTTCGCGCACTGCCAGAGCTCCGCCGGCGGACGCTTGCTTGCCGGCTGGCTCGCGCGCCCTTCGGCCGATCTTGAAGAAGTCACGCGTCGCCACGACGTCGTCGAAACGCTGAGCAAGCACAGTTCTTACCGCCAGCTCATTGCGGCAGAACTGAGCCGCGTCGCCGATCTCGAGCGCGTGCTCACGGGGCTCAATAACAACCCGACGGTACGGCACCTGGGCCAGGTATCGACCACGCTGGCGGCAATCGAGCGCCTGCAAAAAGTTATCTCTGACAATCGCATGCAGGCGCTATTGGACAGTGGCTGGAAGGATTTGGCAGAATTTCCGCATGAATTGTCGGCACACCTGCGTGACGTCTTGCTCGAAGAGAACCTGCCGCCGCTTCTGGATAGCCGGCGTTTCGTGCGCCCCGGTTACATGCCAGTGCTCGATGAATTCATTGGCCTCAGCCAGAACGCGGTGCAGCACCTCACCGATTACGAAGAGAGGCAGAAGACCGAACACGGCATTACCACGCTCAAGGTGAAGCACAACAACGTGCTCGGCTACTTCATCGAAATCTCGAAGGGGCAATCTGCCAAGGCACCCGATGGCTACCAGCGCCGGCAGACGCTGACCAACGGCGAACGCTACACGACTGCCGAACTCAAGGAACTCGAGAACAAGATCCTGTCGGCTGAAGAAGAAGTGCTGCGCATCCAGAAAGGTGTGTTTGAAGATGTGCGCTCGCAGATTCTCGCTGCAGCCAGCACGCTGCAGCTCTGGGCAGAACGCCTCGCCCGCCTCGACGTGCTGTTGGCGTTCGCGCACACCGCGGTCACGCACCGGCACGTGCGCCCGCAGATGCACACCGGCAAAAGACTGCACGCCGAAGCGCTGCGCCACCCGGTCATCGAAGCCTACTTTCGCAGCGAACTTTTTATCCCCAACGATGTCGAGCTCGACAACAGCCCCAACGCCGGCGGCGCACAGAGCGACGTCATTTCGCCCGCCGCCCCCGGGGCATCCATGCCCCCGGGCCACCTCGCCCTGATCACCGGGCCCAACATGGCGGGTAAGAGCACGTACATTCGGCAGATCGGCATCATGCAGATCATGGCACAGGTCGGAGCTTTCGTCGCGGCAAGTTCGGCGACACTGCCGGTGGTTGACCGCATCTTCACGCGCATCGGTGCACACGACAGGCTTTCGCACGGTGAAAGTACGTTCTTCGTCGAAATGGCCGAATGCGCGCGCATCTTTCGTAACTACACTGCAGACTCGCTCATCCTGCTCGATGAAGTGGGACGCGGAACATCCACCTACGACGGCATTTCGATTGCACAGGCGATGATCGAGTCACTCAATGACGAAAGCAAGGGGCGACCCAAGACGCTCTTCGCGACGCATTATTCAGAACTCGCGCACCTCATTTCGAAAGAGCGCGGCATCGTCGGGCTCACAGTCTCAGTGCTCGAAAAAGATGGCCACGTCGTGTTCATGCGCAAGATCGTAGAGGGTGTCGCCGAAAAATCTTTCGGCATTCACGTCGCCGAAATGGCGGGCATGCCGAAAACCGTGACCGAACGCGCGGCGCAGATCTTGAAAGACCTGGAAAAGAAATCCGGTGTGATCATCGGCAGCGGCGTCGCACTGGGCCAGTCGAAGAGCGACGGGCGCACTCAGAAGAAGCAAGGCAGTACCGAGCAACGGGATTTGTTTGGTTAGGGTACTAAACCCCCTCGCCCTTCGGGCACTCCCCCTTAGCAGGGGGAGAGAATGGGTGTTATGCGATACTTCCTCAGAACAATCTTTCTCCCCTCCTTACCAAGGAGGGGTGCCCGTCACTCCCGTGACGGGCGGGGTGGTTGGGCAAGTTGGTGCGAGCGACGGGGTGGTGGAAAATCTCCCTCATACGCATTGACCACCGATGCCCAACAGAATTTCTGCCACATGCACCTTTTGAGCAACGATGAACTTGTCCATGCCATGCAGCAATTGCCCGACTGGCACCTGCACCACGGCGCGCTGGCCAAAGATTTTGTCTTTGCTGATTTCAGCCAGGCATTCGGCTTCATGACCCGCGTCGCCATGATCGCCGAAAAACTCGATCACCACCCTGACTGGAACAACACCTACAACCGCGTCCATATCTCACTCATGACACACGACAAAGGCGGCCTCACGAAGAAAGACGCGCAGATGGCGCTGGAGATCGAGAAACTGCTCGGTTGATTTCGGTACTTATTCCCTGCCACCGCGAGGGCGCGCTGCTCAACCGCGCGCTCGATTCGGTCGCGCATCAAACCCACCCCGACTGGCAGCTTGTCCTGGTCTGCAATAATTGCGACAGCGAAACGACAGCAGTTGCCGAAGCGGCGGCCAAAGCCGATAGGCGGATTTCCCTCGTTACTGAACCAGGACCCGGCATTGCCTATGCACTCAATAGGGGGCTCAGTTTTTGTAGAGGCGACTACGTCGCGAGGCTCGATGCCGACGACACCATGCCGGCAGACCGACTCGCTCTGCAGTCTGCCTTTCTCGACCAGAATCGTGACGTGGGTCTGGTGAGCGGGCAGGTGCGTTTCGTCACCGACATGGGTATAGGTTACGACCAGTACGTGCAGCATATCAATGGCTGGCGCGATCACGAGACGATCTACCGTTACCGTTTCGTCGAATCGCCCGTAGCACACCCCAGCGTCATGTTTCGCCGCGAGCTCGTCGATCGGCTCGGTGCGTACTCGACGGAGAATGTTCCCGAAGATTATGAGCTTTGGCTGCGCTGGCTAGCTGCCGGCGTAAAGTTCGCCAAGATCCCCGAGGTCGTGCTCGACTGGTTTGACTCCACGGGCAGGCTCTCGCGCACCCATGACAACTATGCCCGCGCGGCATTCGACTCGGTGCGGTTGCGTTACCTGGTACAGGTCTTGCCGCAGCTCAGCGCGGGCAGGCCCCTGTGGGTCTGCGGCGGGCGTTATGCACGGCGCAAGGCTGCCCGCCTGCAGCAGATGGGCATCGAGGTAACCGGCGTGGTCGATGTTATTCCGCGCCGGCTTGAAAAGCTGCAGGCGATGACCTATGACCAGCTGCCCGCACCGGGTCAGCTATTTCTGCTTTCGCTCGTCTCAAACCGCGCTGGTTACCAGGTTGTCGAGGATGTGCTTACCAGCAAAGGTTATATTCCCGATCGGGATTTCCTGCTCGCCGCATGATTTTTGCGTGACGGCGCTGCGTCACAAGTTAGGGGTTGGCCATGCTTCACCGTCGACTCAGGCTCACTTTATGCGTTGCTCTGGTTTGTACCGCCGGCCTCGGTGCCATGCCAGCCGACCAGAAAGAAGCCGCCGAACGGGAGAGCTTTCTCCGGGACGCACGCGATATTGTTGCAAATCCCCTTTCGCAGGAAACGAAAAACCGTTGCGTCAACACCCTTAAGTATGCCACAGAAAGTGAAGACATCTCGGTGGAAGTCAGTGAGCAGAACGGAGTAGTATGGTTAATGGAGAAAGGCCACCATACCAAAGAAAACTCCGCCTTGTTATTGTGCGCCTATATCGCGGGCAATGCGCGGGCACAACTCGAAAACAACGCGAAGGGAAATGATACTCTGGCCGGGGTAAATGCAGTGCTCGCCGTCTATGGCAAACTGCGGCAGGCAAATGACAAATTTCGGCTCAAGAGCATAGACGAAATGGCCGCCGCTGTGAAGGCCGGTAAGCTGAGCGAATTTCTGAAACAGCGCGGCAAAAAGCCCGACTGATGCTGGTTCTGCGTCGCGTTACCCTGTCAGAACGATACGCGCGCTGAAACCTCGGTGTACCAGCCGAGGCCACTCACGGTATACTCCCCGACGCCCTGCCCCGTGAAGATGTTGTTCTGCCAGGTGAGTGTCAGGTTAAAGAGCGGGTTGTAGGTCAGAATCTGTGACGCAACCACCGTCTTGTCGCTCAGGTTACCAAACGCGTTGAGGCCAAGAGTCATGTCGGTCACGATGAACCTGGCGTAGGTGACAAAGAGCCCCACGTAATGCATGCCGTAGAAATTGGGGCGATAGATGCCGTTCTGCACGAAGTATGCGCGCACCAGCGGGTTCTGGTCAAAGACATTCTGTTGATAACCGGCGCCGTTGTAGAAATACTCGATGTTGACGCCGAGGCGGTCGGCGACGTCAAAAACCTCGAAGCTCCGCCCAAAACTGAGCACACCCTTGAACACGTGCTGCTCGCGTAGCTGGTAGGTTACCGGCAACAGCGGGTTAAAGCTATTCGGGTCAATGCGCAGCGCGTTGTCGCCGTAAGCGTAAGTGACTTCGGCACGCCAGTCGAGCGTTAAGAAGCGCGTACTGGCCTCTGCGAGAAAAGTCGGCACCTTGCGCTGGCCCATGATCACACCCGTCGCAACCTCGGCACGCCTGAAGGCGACTTCGGCTTTGAACGCCTGCAGCATGTCTTCAGCCCGGTTACTGCGACCGACACCGGTGAACGAATAGAAGTTGAGACTGCTGCCGATCGGAACGTGCGCGCGCAGGCCGTACGTACCCTCGCGAAACTGGAACGCGTCGGTGGCACTGCGCAGCTCGGCGTTGATGACATCAGAGGGATTCCAGAAGAATCCACGTCCCCACACGAGCACCTGTTTACCCGCGCGAAAATACACCGCGCGCGCGATATTTGTATCGACGAAGGCCTCAGTGAAACGGAAGTCATAGTAAACAGTCTCGTTCACCCGCGTTGTCGCGCCGGTTGTAACATCCTGGAACGTGCGTTGTTCGCTGCGGCCCTGTGCGTACACGTTGTTGATAACATTCACCACGGCCTTCGTGCTGCGACGCGCGCGAGCTTCGAGCAGCATGTTCGTCTGTATCTGGTTGTTCAGGCTGTTCTGCGCGGTAGAATCTTTGCGACCCGTCACCCAATCGCGGTTCATCGCGTACGAATTACGGCTGTTGATCCCGCCCGAAAACGAAACCGACTCTTTGTCGGTAGACTCCTGCAGTTTGTCGTCGGTCACCTTCTCAACGGGAGTGACCGTCTCGCCCTGGGAAAATAATTCATTTTCGTCGATCTGGTCAGATGTCCCCCTCCCGGCCTCCCCCGCTAGCGGGGGAGGTGCCGCAGGCGGAGGGGGAGCCGCCGAGGCAACAAAAAGAGGTAGGCCAAGTAAGAATATTACAGAATGACGAAGAATCATTTACTCAGGTTCTCGAGGTAAGCCTTCGTGAATATCTTCGAATCGAGCTTTTTGAGCGAAACACCCGAGATTTCGAGCACGGTCTTGTTGCCCTTCTCAAATTCATCGACGAACATACCTTTGAGCAAGATGTACTTTCCCTCGATCTGCGTGTACTTGATAAAGTACGCTGTCTGCATGAGCGTCCCCGAGAGTGAATACGATTGCACCTTCAGCTGCAGGTATGTGCCCTGCTCGACCCAGTAGACCTGTTTTGGGTAGGTGACGTCACGCACCTTGGCCACCACGGTAAACTTCCACACCTTCTTGTTGCCGAGCATTTCTTCGGTAATATCTTCTTTGCCGTTGGCATCGACGTATGGCTTGTAGAGTTCGGTGGTTTTCTTGCGTTCAAAGTCGCCTGCCTTGGTGTCGGTGCCGTTGATGCTCTCATCGCGGTTGATGTGCTGGAACGTGCGCGTGTTTTGCCGGTACATCCAGAAGTTGTTGCCGGTGCGCAGGTAGCCGTTACCCTTCTCTGACTGCGGCGCCGTTGTCACCATGAGGAACTCGTCGCCCTCGTCGCGGCGAAAGAACAGCGTTTCAAAGTTCTTCACGCCCTGCCCGACCTTTTGCTGCGTCAGGGCAACCTTTGCAGAGAAGTCGCTGATCTGCGACATGCGCTTGTCGATTTCCTGCAATATGGCATTCACGCCTTTGGCGTGAATGCCATATTGCGTGCAAAGCAATGCCATGATAATGTATTTTTTCATTTTTTCTCCTGACTACTCGAAGTGTCTCAATGCCTCAGCTGGGTCGAGCTTGGCCGCCCGCCGTGATGGAAAGTATGCGGTCGCGGTCGACACCACCAAGATCATGACGATATTCCGCAATATGTCACCGGCCTGCGGCAGAAAGTAGAGCTTCTTCTTGCTCAAGAAGATACCCAGCACGCTCTGTGTTTCGATACGAAACGAAGACAGCACTGCCATCACGATAAATGCCAGCACCACGCCCGTCACCGCCGAAAAGAACGCGAGCTGGAAAGTCTCGATCAAAAAGATGTTGCGCACATCGCCCGAACGCACGCCGATCGCGCGCATCGTGCCGATTTCGCGCGTGCGCTCGCGTATGGTCATGCGCAGGGTGTTCACAACCCCGGTCAAAATGATCAGGAAAAGTATGAGCACGGCGATGAGCGTGATGAGGTTGAGTGCTCCTTCGAGCTCGAGCACCTGGCTTGCGCTCTCGTACATCGTGCGCACATCGATCGCCGGCCCGTAGAAGTTTGTCTTGCGCAACTCCTGGTTTTTCTTCATCAAATCATCGCCGGTCGAAGTGCGCGGCAGCACTTTGAAATCAGGAGCCAGCACGGCTTTCCATTCGGCACTGAGACTTTCAGCACCCGGTAGCACGCGCACTTGTGGCAAATCTCCAAGATATACACGGTAAAACCCCGCCTCGGGTAGCCAGGCATTTACGGCCTGCGGAGCATCCTTTGTGGCAACAATGGCATCGACGGTGAAGTTCTGTTCGACCGGTTCTGCACCATGGACCGAGCGGTAGCGCAGGGTTACACTCCCCCCTTCTGAAACCGCCAGTGCCCCTGCGAGCTTATCGCCGAGAACAATACGGTCCGTATCGCGGTCTTTGAACCATTCTCCTTCAGAGACAAGGAAAGAATTTGCGACCACGGGTGATTTTACGAAATCCTGCGTTAATCCGCCAACTGTGACTGGCGCAGTCTTTTTGCCCGCCACAAGTTCACCGCCGATCGCGGCCACCTGCGGCTTCAGCAGGCTGTGCAACTTGTCGGCCATACGAATGACCGAGCGCGGCGAATCGAACTTCTTGAATGTCACCTGCAGCGACCCTGTTTCATTCGCGCGAATACCGCGCAGGTCCTTGAGATTTTTGAGCGGCAAAAAGAGCGCGCCACTTTCAAACATACTCTCTGATTTGAGCAGCATCACGATGGTGAACCGCGCGCTCTGCTCCTGCCCGCTCACGGTCTTGAGCCGCATCTTGAGCGTATCGAGCAGCTTGATATTGAGCGCCTTGGCCTTATCGGCGAAAACCGCCACAGGGTTTTCGTACTGCGGCGAAAGCAGGTCGGCCACGTTGCCCTCGACTGCGCGGCTCACCAGGTACTCGGCATCAGCCGAAGTAGCAGGGTCAGCTTTCTCACCGAGATCGACAGGAACCACGATCACGTTTTCGCCCTTGCCCACACCGATCGCGCGCGAGAACACGGCAACATTCTCGGCAACCTCGCGAATTTCGGGTAGGTTGGTCTTGAGCAGGTTAAGGTAGAACTCGCGGTCGCGTATCAGCAGGTTCTGCGCCCGCGCACGCTCGATCACCGCGAGTTCGAGGTGGCCGGTCATCTGCACGACAATCTTGTTCAACAGCGTGTCGGTGATGCCGCTCGAGAACGCATTGGCGACCACAAGGATCATTGTCCCGAAAGCAAGGGCGACACCCAACAGCATGTTGCGCCGGCGCTGGCGCACCAGGTTGCGAAACGCGAGCGAGAAGAGGAGTTTCAGGCGTTGCATATCAATCCCTCGAAATGGCATCGAGCGGTGTAATGCGCCGCGCGACAATAATCGGATAAATCGCTGCCATGACTGTAACCCAGGCAAGCTCCGCCACGCCGAAGACAATGTCGCCGGCGCTGAGGTAAGGGGCAAAGGTCTTACCACCGAAAAGCAGCTGCAAAATATTGTTCTCTGCCGTGATGCGCATGGCCTTGAGCACCGGCACTGCGAGCGAGCCCAGGAGAATGCCCGCGCCGCCGAACAGCAGTGCCAGGCAGGCGGTTTCGACCAGGAACATCCAGGTCACAAAGCGCTTTTGCGCCCCCACCGCGCGCATCATACCCAGCTCGGCAGTGCGCTCGAGCGCCGCCATCGAGAGGGTGTTCATGATGATGATGATCGCGACAAAGAAAATAAAGAAGACAAAACCAATGAGCGCGCCGCGTATGATACCTGCCATGTCGCCCAGCTGGCCAATGGCCTTCTGCCAGGTCACCGCCTGCGCGGGGGCTTCGGCGGCCTTGAACGCAGCGTTGAGTTCGCGCACGCCCTTGTCGATGTCATAGCCGTCTTTGAGTTTCACGAAAACGACGTTGTATGCCCCCGCGTCGGTGAGCACCTTCTGCGTGGCGGATTTCTGTTTGAGCTTCTTCAGACTCTTCGAGATTTCTGCCTTGCCGACGTTTGACGACACTACGGTTGCCTCATTAAAGAGGGCATCGAGATTCTCGTTCTGCGCCATGAGCGCCTTCGTATCAGCCTTGATATTCTGCGCAGCATCGCTCGATGTCACCCACTGGAAACATTCGCGAAAAGTTTCGATGTCCATGATGTTGAAGAACTTCCAATAGTCGTCGAGAAACTCGTAGCGCACGATACCCTTGATGTCGGCGCGCACATCGAACGCCGTCGAATCGCCCGAAGCACCCATGAGCACGAGTGAATCTTTGACGATCATCTTGTCGCGGTATTTCTTCGCCTCGTCGGAAAAGTTCTTTTCTTCGAGTGCAAAACCCGAGGGCTTCAGCCAGATGTTCTGGTCGTTGAAGAAACGCGTGCGGCGCCCCTGGCTCACCAGCATACCGCGCTCCTCAGGGCCTAAGAGCTTGCCCTCGACGAGCTTCACGTTTTCTTTAAACATCGCGTTGTAGGCAGGAAAGTCGACGCCCAACAGCATCGCGAAGTCGATGTCGCCCTCTTCGGTGAGCACGAGACTGAAGCCACGGCCCGCTGGCACGTAGCCCGCAATCTGCTGCTGGCCCGTGAGCACACCCTTGACCCGGTCGAAATGTTTAATCAGCGCGATGTCCTTGCCCATCGGGGTGAAGAGAATATTCGGATTTTCCTGCGTATCGGAAATCACGACGATATGCCCGGTAAAACGCTCGACGATGTTCTCGCGCAGGCCACGGTTCATGCCGCCAATCACGGCATTGCCGAGTGTCATGATCAGCGCTCCCAAAAACAGAATCGCCCCGATCACCAGGCTCTTGCCCTTGTGACGGAGCAGGTTGCGTGCCGCGATGGTGAACGCGATTTTCATTTGGATTTTTTAGGGCGCGCTTTTGCAGGCTTGCGCTCAGCCACGGGGGCGTCTTCGGCAATTAATCCGTCTCGAATTTTCACGACATGGCGTGCGTATTGCAGCACGTCGGGGTCGTGCGTCGAGAATACAAACGTCGTCTTGTGCTGCTCGTTGAGCTTGCGCATCAGTTCGAGAATCTTGTGGCCCGTGTCTGAATCGAGGTTGGCCGTCGGCTCGTCGGCGAGCACGATCTTGGGGTTGGTCACGAGCGCACGCGCAATAGCGACGCGCTGCCGCTGCCCACCCGAGAGCTCCGCCGGGCGCTGCTTCAGCTGTGCGGTCAGGCCCACCTCTTCGATCAGGTGCTCGGCACGCTCTTTGATTTCAGCTTTCGAGAACTTGCTATCTTTCATCAGCAGCATCGGGAACTCCACGTTCTCGAGCACATCGAGCACCGGGATCAGGTTGAACGTCTGGAAAATAAACCCGACCGTGTAAAGGCGCAGGTCGGTGAGCGCATCGTCGCTCATCGTCGTGATGTCCTGGCCCGCAATCGAAACCTCGCCGCTCGTCGGCCGGTCAATACAGCCAATGATATTGAGCAGAGTCGTCTTGCCGCTACCTGAAGGGCCCACCACCGAGAGCAGGTCCCCGGCTTCGACTGCGAAGTTAACACCTTTGAGCGCGCTGACCGTGGTTTCGCCGAGCGGGTAATCTTTGCGCACGTTGGTCATAGAGATGATATGCATAGTTCTCCTTTGCGGCGGTGCGGCGGATTTCTCGCACTGCTACGGATTTCCATAGCAGCTAGGGAAACTCACAGCCACGCGTTACCGCAGCTGGTTGGCTAGACACCCCGTAGAACAGTTTTTAACCATTTGGTTAACATCTTATTGACCCACGATATCCGCTGCAGGTTCCCGGGGTTTCCACTTAGCAGGTTCCGGAAATACTCCCTGACCGGGCGTTGCCCGGCCGAAGGCCGGCGCAGACGCCGCGATTTCGTGCCGAAATCGCTCACAAAACGGCCATAAATGGCCTGTCTGCAGCCTTGTTCGGTTTCCGGAACCTGCTTTTGGCTCCTTTTTCAGGAGCCTGTTAGGCGAAGGCATTTACCCTTACGTGGCCTTGGTTCCACAATACCGGCAAACGCGGGCACCGTTCATCACCGAGACTACTCCCCCGCAGGATTGGCATGAATTGGCACCGGCCTTGGCACGAAAGAGCGAGCGTTCTGTCAGCGTGTTGTTGCGCCGGTCGTAAACCGCGTCGAGCTCACCCGAGGACGTGAGGTAATGCGCGAGGTTCATTGCATCGAGTTCGCTCGCGCGCAGCCGGCGGGCAAATTCAGTAAGGGGGATGTACTTTTTTTCTGCAAGCCACTCGCGTATGCGGGCTAAATCCAACTGCCCGAAAAAGAATTTGCTGCGCGGCGACATCAGCGCGCGCAGCGCAAAGATGGGCCAGATGAGAGGGGCGAGAGTTGCAAGCACCGCCGAAACCAGGGCGTAACCCTTACCGGAAAGCAGCCGGGTTGCGAGTGCGGCAAAGCCACCATACGCCGCGCCACCCAGAATGGCAATGGTGATGACCACTGCCCAGTCGCCGCCGGTGCCACCCTTGCGATGCATGCGCGCATAAAGTTCGGTGATGGCACCGAAGGCTGCGAGAAAGACAAACACAATCATGAGCATCATTCCGCTTGCCTTGAGAAAATTTGCCAGCGTACTCACGACCAGCGGCGGAGTGTTTTTTGCTTTGGATTTTTTTCCGAGCGCCGCGGCGTAATCGCTGCGGCAATACGGACACTGTAGAAGGTCGCTGTGTTCAACCTTGAGAGTACCTCCGCAGTTGTTGCAAAATTGGTTCTGCTCGAGCGCCGCCAGCGCATCAGCCGAAAGGTACTGTCGGTTGTCATGATCGATCGCAACCGGGTGCGTAGACAGAGCCGCAAAGATACGGTTGAGACGAGTAACCGCAAGTCCTGAAGCCTGGCTCAGTTCATCGAAACTCATCTTGCCGACCGAGATAACCTTTTCGATCCACACGTGCGCATCGGCACCGAAGAAACGCATGACCTGTTTGCCTGAATACATCAGCGGAAAAAGTGCTGCGAGCGGCAGCATCAGCAAGGCCTCGGGGTCCTGCCCCATGAAGAGCAGTAGCACCAAAAAGCTCACAAGGCCGCCGTAAGGCAGGTAATAATCGCTGATTTCGCCGCGCCAGATTCCCCGCACGACACGCAGCGCAAGCAAGAACAAGATGGCTGCGACAGCAATGTCGCCCGCCAGTTCGCCGTAGAAGTGTTCGATGTACTCTGCGCGCGGTTCAATTTCTTTGCGCGCGGCAAAGTAGCTTAGCCAACCCGGAATACGCGAGAGATAGAACCCCAGCGGGATGAACATATAAATACTGACGAAGCCCAGAACAATGCGCGCCGGCATGAACCTGAGCAAGAGCATTAGTACAAGCAGAGCTCCCACAGTGGGCAACAGCCTGCTCTGCTGCACAAAATAGCGCGCATAACCGGTAATACCTTCGTTATACTGCAGCGCCTCGCTGCGAATCTGCAGCATGGGTGCGGGCGTCGTTGCGGCGTCTTTGCTGTAGACCAATACCTGGCTGCCATCGGCACGCTTTGCAGCCAGCTGTTCGCGGTTGTAGCGCTCGATGAGTAACACCTGCGCCTGATTCGGCAGGCCGGCAACTTGGGCAGTGACCTCTTCGATATCCAGGGGGTGATCCCAGAAGCGCAGCTCGGGCAGAGTTGCCTCGGGAAAACCGCGAATGTCGCGGATTGTATAACTGATCTTGAGGCGGTAGTTGCCCGCCGCGAGAGCTGGCAGGCGCAGCATGACCTTGTCGTAGCCGTACCGGTAGAGATCAGTTTTCATTGGCTGGCCATCGACGCTCGCGTGAAAATCGGTGAGGTCCTGCGACCACGGGAAACGCCCCGCCAGGAAGCTGCGGTAGTAAGTGCGTGAGGGGTACTGCCAGGCCTCGGTGAGATCGAGTGCGTGCTCTTCGGTCATGTGCAGGTCATTGTCCCTGAGCTCAGCCACGAAGTGCACCTTTGTACTGCCGATTTTTTTCCCGGCGGCCGCAGTCGCGGTGGCGCCTGAGAGCAATGAAAGAAACAAGAAAAACCGCTGCATGGGACTGCCTGCAGAACCGGGCAGGCGTCGCCAACGCTATTTTCTGTCAGCTCTCGCTGACCCGCTTCAGCAGGCCGAGTGCCTGTTGCCAGTGGCCCTCTGACTGCGCGCGCGCCTCTTCGCTGCGGTGGTTTTCCTGGACTACGGTAAGCCGGGTGCGACCGGCCGCTTCGTCGAGACGATAGGTAATCTTTTGGTAGTTTTCGGGAATATCGGGAATGCCGGCAAAGCTGCTCCAGTAATCCATGACGAGAAGATGCGGCTCAGCAATTTCGAGAATCGTGCCCTTGTCGACATACTGCTTACCCTGCCATTCGCCGGTGTAAGTGATTGGGCTGCCTTTTTTCCAGTCGCAGGTCGTCTTTGTGCCAAAGAGCCACTGCGCGATCTTATCGGGGTCTGTCAGCGTTTGCCAAACGGCCTCTGCCGGGGCGTCGATATCGATATGTACGGTTGTGGTGAGGTTGTTTTGCATGGTGCCACAGAATATCGGTTTTCACTGCCGCGGCGGCTTGTAAAAACGCGACAGTGGCGCAGATTGTCGCAGCAAAGCCAAGGGGATTGATGGCTGTTCTCGATGGACAGCAACCGTTCGAGCTGCACCGTGCTCTACCCGCAGCTGAATTTTCCCGGCTGGTCGAGCACTACTGGTCGGTCACCTGGAATCTCGAAGGCAAAGCCCATTATGATTCAGAAACGTTGCCACACCCGTCGGTACACCTGGTGCTCGAAACGAACCGGTCAGAGATTGTCGGCGTGACGCGCGGCCGGTTCTTGCGCCGCATCGAGGGCAAAGGCTGCGTCTTCGGCATCAAGTTCTTGCCAGGGGCATTTCGTGCACTCACGAATACTCCGATCGCCAGGTTCACCGATCGCCGTATTGCTCCCGGTGTCATATTCGGTGAGAGCGTCGAGAAGCTTGAGTCGGAGTTACTTTCGCTCGAAAACTTCGAAGCCATGGCAAACCTGGCCGAGAGATTTCTTGCGGGTATCAATCCGACATTGGCCGACAATGCCGAACTCGCGCGCGAAATTGTGTTCACGATTCGCGACAACCGCAGCATACTGCGCGTCGATACTGTGGCCGACGAGTTTGCGCTGGGCAAACGGCAGCTGCAGCGGCTGTTCGCCGACTACGTCGGTGTCAGCCCCAAGTGGGTGATCGAACGCTACCGCATGCACGAGGCGCTCGAGCAGCTCTCGGCCGGAAACAGGCCCGACATCGGCCGGCTCGCGCACGACCTCGGCTATTTTGACCAGGCGCACTTCCACAAGGCATTCAAACGGCTTACGGGAGTCTCTCCCGGTGACTACGCTCCTCGAAAACACCTTTACAAATAGACCGGTCTATATAATTAGATTGGTCGCTTTTCCCTGGAAAAGCAAAGGAGCACATATGAGTTTAGCCGAAAAAACAGCTGTTAGTTCAGCAGTCGCCCTGTTCGTCGTGGGCCTTGTCACGGGTATCTGGAAATATGCAGCCATCGTGCGCAGTGAAAAAGCCGCGGCGCCGGTTTACGTGGATATATTGCACCGGGCGACCCTGATGTATTCTTTCGCCTGTATGATTCTGTACGCTCTTGCGGGCCTGAGCGTCTACCCTGATCACATCAATACCGCAGCGGTTCTTTGCGTGGTTGTCTTCTTCGTATTCGCCAACGCAACTTACCTTGTGCATGCGCTGCTAAAAGATACCGACAACCAGTTCGAAAAGCCTTACCGTATCGGCAGCTGGCAAATGCCAAAGATATTGTTTCATGGTTCTATGTTTGCTCTCATCGCCGGCGAGCTCGGCGGAACCCTCGTGTTGGCGCTGGGTGCACTGACCCGCGTATGGGGAGCGTAAGAGAAAAAGCTCCGGCACGGTTGCGCATCCTGCAGGCAACTGCAGATTCGCTGACACGCAAAGGTTACAGCGCAACCGGCCTCAACGAAATCATTGCCGAAAGCGGTGCGCCCAAGGGGTCACTCTATCACTATTTTCCCGACGGAAAAGAACAATTGGCGGTCGAAGCACTGGCTCTTTCGACCGATGAGTGGTTCAGTCAGTTGAGTGCCATCATGAACAAGGCTGCCGACCCGTCGGCGGCGATACGCATGGTCTGCAAGGCAATGGCAAAGCAGCTCAAAGAGAGCAAGTGGGAAAACGGCTGCCCCATTGCCACCGTGACGCTGGAAGTAGCCTCGACGATACCGGCAATACAGCAGGCAGCCGACACTCATTGGAAGCGCTGGCATGAAGCAATTCGTGCCTACTTCTGCCGGTTTGACATGCAGGTTCCCGATGCGTTGATCACCACGGCGATCGCAGCATTCGAAGGCGGGCTGTTGCTCTCACGCGCGCACCGCAGCGAAAAACCGCTGTTGCAGGTGGGCGAAACCCTCGCGCCGCTTTTCGAGAACCTGGCTACCCAGGAGATCTGATGCAATAGCATAACGGACGATAAAAGAGGCTATTCTCCTTTACGCGGCATGCGCGATGCCCACCCGGAACGATGGCCCAACCGGCAAATGCGCCAGTGCATATCGCGGATGTCCTCAAATCGAACAAACCCGCGCTCAGCTTTGAATTTTTTCCTCCCAAAACCCCCGAAGGTTCAGAGACGCTGTTCCAGACGATCAGCGAACTGAAACCGCTCGAACCCGCATACGTGTCGGTGACGTACGGCGCCGGCGGTTCGACGCGCCAGCTGACGCATGACCTCGTGGTGCGGTTGAGCCGCGAGCTCGGCCTCACGATTGTCTCGCACCTCACGTGCGTCGGCGCGAGTAAAGACGAGATCCGCCAGATCCTGGAACGCTACCAGGAAAGCGGCATCAGCAACATATTGGCTTTGCGTGGTGACCCCCCGAAAGAGGCAGCCGGAGTTTTTAAGCCACACCCCGACGGCTTCCATTACGCGGCTGAACTCGTGACCTTCATCAAGAAATATTTTCCGCAGATGGGTGTCGGCGTCGCGGGTTTTCCCGAAGGCCACCCCGAAACTCCCAACCGCCTCAAAGAGATCGAGCACCTCAAGGCGAAGGTCGACGCCGGCGCCGATTATATCTGCACGCAGCTCTTCTTCGACAACCATGACTTCTACGACTACCAGGAACGCTGCGCCCTCGCCGGCATCAACGTGCCGATCATCGCGGGTATCATGCCGATCACCTCGCGCAAGGGCATGCAGCGCATGGCGGAGCTTTCCCTCGGTTCAAGGTTTCCCGCGAAGTTGCTGCGTGCGCTAGCACGCGCTGAAGACGACGAGTACGCGGAGAACGTCGGCATCCACTGGGCGACCGAGCAGGTGCGCGACCTCATCGACCACGGCGTCGCCGGGGTACACTTCTACACGCTCAACAAATCGAAGGCGACGCTCAAGATCTACCAGTCACTGGGCATCAGGAGATCGACTGCGCTGCGCGGCTGAAAATTTCTGCCACAATTTCATACGACTGCAGGCGTGCTGCGTGGTCGTAGATATGGCCTGAGATCATCAGTTCGTCTGCGCCGGTTTCGGCGATGAATTTTTCCAGCGCCACCGCCACCGTATCTCGCGAGCCGACAGCCGAACACGCCAATACCTGCTGCAGCATCGTCTGCGCCATAGGGTCAAGCGATTCAAAGTAGCCCTTAACCGGCGGCTTGAGTTTTGACGGCCGGCCGGTGCGCAGGTTGACAAAGGCCTGCTGCCCCGAGGTTGCGAGCAGTCTCGCCTCTTCGTCTGTTTCCGCCGCAATGACGTTGAACCCAAGCATCACGTACGGCTGAGTAAGGTATTGCGATGGCCTGAAATACCTGCGGTATTGCTGGATTGCCTCTTGCATCTGCTGCGGCGCAAAGTGCGAAGCGAATGCATACGGCAGTCCAAAAGCTGCAGCCATCTGCGCGCCGAAGAGGCTCGAGCCCAGAATCCATACGGGCACTTTCAGGCCCGCGCCAGGTACCGCGCGTACCGGCTGCTGCGGCGATGCAGAAAAATACTCCAGCAACTCCATGACGTCCTGCGGAAAGGATTCTGCGCCTGCGGCAAGATTTCTGCGCAGAGCCTGTGCGGTAATTTGGTCAGAGCCGGGCGCCCTGCCCAAACCGAGATCAATCCGCCCCGGATATAGCGATTCGAGAGTGCCAAATTGCTCAGCAATCACGAGCGGTGAATGGTTGGGCAGCATGATGCCCCCGGCGCCGACGCGAATCGTCTCTGTACCGCCGGCAACATGCCCGATCAGCACCGAGGTCGCAGCACTCGCAATGCCCGGCATGCCGTGGTGCTCGGCAAGCCAGAAGCGGTTGTAACCCCAGCCCTCTGCGTGCCGCGCCAGGTCGAGCGTGTTTTTGAACGACTGCGCCGCATCGCTGCCTTCAGTGATGGGCGAAAGGTCGAGAATGGAAAAGCGAACCATGTCAGGCAAATATCCGCAGGTTCACGCGCCCCAGCAAAAAATAATCGATAATTGAGGGGGAGTGAGGAGGCGAGAAAGAAGTGCTCCCGAAGCAGGATTCGAACCTGCGACACGGTGATTAACAGTCACCTGCTCTACCGACTGAGCTATTCGGGAATATTTCAGGTCGTCTTGCGACAACCGTCTACCCCGAATAGCTCTGCTTACAGTGCTATTCGGGAATGTGTCAGGTCGTCTTGCGACAACCGCTTACCCCCGAATAGCTCTGCCTACAGCGCTATTCGGGAATGATTAGCTGCAAGGACGAGCCGAAGATTTTGACGCTTCGTCAATCATTTAGTGCCTTCATTCCCACGCAACCCCCGTCGGGGTGGTCAGCTTCACAGGCTCTCGAATTCTGCCCCATGCCCCGCGAAAAGCTTGCACGCTGGCAAAAGGTACAGACGGCGAACCTCGACCAAAGTGGCCGGTCACACCTGGCGGACGCCGACAAGGTATTTGACCGGGCCGCAGCTTTGCAGGTTCCCCATGCCAATGATCGCCTTCCCCTCTTCCTGTGTGATGCGATCCCCAAGGATGTTTTTTTTCCGGCAGATGAACACGAAGTACTTGCGGCCATTGAAGCAAGCCGGGTGCCTGAAAAAACCAGCCTGACGCATATACACCTGCGCAAACCCCGTGCGAGCGAGTTTCGCAGCGGGCGCATTCCACTGGCAGAGTACGTTGCGCTCGGCGACTACGCCGTGTTGATCTTTTACCCGTGGCCCAGAAGCATGCTCATGCCGCTGAAAAAGAAACCTGCCGACAACATACTGAACCGCTACCGCCGGTTTGAGCCAGAGCTCGTGAGCCACAAGGGAAAGTGGCATCTGCAATGGAAAGAAGACAAAGTGGCGGATTTTTTTCTTAACGAGTTGCTGCCCGCTGAACTGCTGGTGCACGCCGAATTTCAGGCTAAACATGCTTCCAGGACAAGCCAGAAACGCATCGAACTGCCGGTGCAGTACGCAAACCAGAGATTCTTCGAAGAGAATACGGTGATATGGTAATTTCGGGACCATTTCAGTCAGCAGGCACGAAATCCGATAATCAATAGGTCGACCCGACACGATATGCCCCGTGAACAAAAACGCCATGAAGGCAGGCTGAGAGTAGCCGTAGCGGGAGAATACTGTTTCGCCGGCAAAGACGACTGGACACCCTGCCGGCTGAATGACCTCAGCGCCGACGGCATGTCACTCGACGGCAAAACATCTTTTTACGCGGGAGACAAACTCGAGGTCCGATTCACGCTCGAAAAACGCATGATTCTCGTAACGCTTGAAATCACGCACCTTATAGGCAAAAAAGCCGGCGGGCGAATCACCAAAATTGACGAGTCCGACCGGCGCATGATCCAGGAAGTCCTGAACCGCGAACTCATGTCGGGCAAGACATTCCTTTCTTAGTTTATCCCCCGCAACTGCAATTGAGACAGCCGTGCTTCGCACAGAGGTTACAGGTATTTTCAATGGCCTGCCGCAGCTTTTCGCGTGCACGGTGCAGCTTGACGTTGAGGTTAGCAACTGAAATGCCGAGGCTTGACGCTACGACCTCGCGCGGCTGCTCTTCGAGATCGACCTGTTGGATCACCTGGCCATAATCCGATGGCAGCGTTTCAATGAGCGGCTTGAAGCAGGCGCAGACTGCGGTTTGCTCTTCGGCTTCGGGGCTGCTCGCTGTTTCGGGCAAAGTGTCGGTAACGATCTCGCGCGCCTGCTTGCGGGTCAGGTCTGCGATGGTATTGCGTAAGATGGTATAGAGCCAGGGCAGCAGCTTCTCTTCGTCACGCAGGTTGGCCGAGGCCTTCACTGCTTTGGTGATGGCTTCCTGCACGGCATCGGCAGCGAGCTCTTTGTCGGCCACCCGGCTTTGCGCGTAAGCGGTCAGCCGGTCAAGGTACTGGATAATTCTGTTGGATGGATCAGTGTGCCCGTGCATACGCGACATTAGGCAGATGGAACAGCAGCACAATCCTTTTGAGTATCTGTGAAGAAGAGAACAAATCACCAAAGACTGATGCCAAAACGGCGCAAAGCCAGGGCAAACAGTACGAAACAGAGTGCGGTTCCCGCGACGAAGGCCGCCAATGCGCCGGCAAAGCCAAAGCGCTGCAGCAGCCAGGGAAAAAAGAGAAACATCGGCAGTGTCGGCAGCACGTACCAGAACGTATACCAGGCATGGTTCGCGATTTTTTCCTGAGGCTGCCGCTCGATGAAAAGCCACACGAGTGTCAGCAGTGTTGTAATTGGCAGAGCCAGCACAAGTGCCCCGAGCCGGTCGCTGCGCTTTGCAATTTCGGAAGCCACTACGATCAGCCCGGCAGTGACCAAGTACTTGAAGACAAGGTAACCCATCTGGCCTACTCTTTCTCCTGCGAGACTAAGACACCTGCTCGGTCTTTTTTGCCGACGTATTGACTAAATGCGTGCAATAATCCGCTCAAAGTTTCCGCCGAAAATTTTCTCTTTATCAGCCGTACTCACCGGCATACGCTCGATCCAGCCACGAATCGCGGTGTAGTCGTAGCTGTGGTGTTCGTCAGAGAAGCCATACGGGGCATCTGTACCATAAAGACAGCGCTCCGCCCCCAAAACCTTAACCGCTGCTCGCGCCAGGTTTTCGTCAATGTAGGGGCTGGAGAGATCGACGTAGATGTTGTGCTGCCGCGCAAAATTCCACATGTCCTGGTAAAACGGAAAACCGGCATGCGCCGCAATGAGCCTGAGCCGCGGAAACTTTTCGGCAATGGCACGGTAGTCGCCGCGCTTGCCAAAACCGAGATGGATGAGCGCGGGCAGGCCCAGTTCTTCGAGTCGCGCAAAAAGCGGAAACAGCAGGTCTGTTGTGTAATCGTGCCAGTGCGGGTGCAGCTTGACCCCGACCATACCTTGCTCATGTCTCCATTTCTCCAGTGTATCCAGCACGCGCGCATCGGCACGCGGGTTTAGGAACAGCCATGCCATGAACCGCCCAGGGTGACGGCGCACCAGCGCGAAGGCCGATTCATTGTCAGGCTGCGGGTAGATCTTGTATTCCCCGCTCAAAAGCCGCAGGTTGCCTTCGCCACTGAGTGTCGCGCGGTGTAGAAGTTCCGCGACGGGGCGCGTGAAGCCGGACTGCATCAGTAGTCGCGCCCCACCGAGAAGAATTTCCGGCACCGGTGGCAACGGGTCATTCATGGATGGTATGAGTGCGACCTTGTCAACCCCCGCAGCATCGAGCTTGCGAATCCAGTCGTCTTCACCGAGCATGCGCGGCTCGAAGTGCGCGTGTGAATCTATGATGAGTGCCATGGGTCGCTGGCGCGACCTATGGCTTATGCCGCATAGACTGGCAATCTTTATGGCGGCGACCACCGTCGAACGAGTGGCGTTTCTTACCGCGCATCTTCTTTTTGCCTTTTTCTGGCTTGGGCATACGCTCCGTATCCACAGTGACTTCTCGCACCTCGACCGCATCGAGAAACGTGCCGTAGGTATCACCGTCACCGGTTTCGGTAAATGCCAGCGTCGTCTCGTTTGCTGTTGCTTCGAAGTGCAGCGTGAGCGCAATCCACTTGTCAGCAGGCGGATTTACCTCGTGCACGAAGTTGTCACCGAGATTCACCCTGAGCCCCATCGTGTGCTCAGCGTCGCGCGCCCTCACCCGGAATGTCAGGCGGTAGATGTGGTTGGGCTGTGTCACAAACTTCTGCGTTAAACGAATGCGCGCGTCGCTGCTGCAGGCCGAATTTGTGTCGAGCTCCGCGTATTGGTTGAACTCCGCATCGATATTAAAGAGTGTCTTCGACTGTAGCTCGATTTGGGGTGTGCTGGTGCAGCCTGGGTCAACCCAGGTCGCCTGCCACCCGGGTACTGTTCCCGTCGCAAAGACAGACCAGCCAGAATCGATTTCCGGCATTTCAAAGGAACCGTTGAGGACCAGGTTGTCACCGGGTTCAAGATACGGCGAAGGTAGCGCGGGCAACTCACCCGGAACGGCGGTGGTTTCAGGTTGGTAGAGTGCGAGCTTGTTGAGTTCGGCCGCCGCCAGTTCGTCCAGGTCGTCGTCTTCTTTGAGCTGGGCACAGGCGGTATACCCGGCAATGAGTAGCGGGAGCCAGTATTTGAGCTTTATCATGATACTATGAGCGCAAAACCCGCAAAACCGGACACGGGATTTGGGACGCGATGACCTCTTGTGACTCACTCTCGCCTCGTAAAAATGCTTGCCAAAACATCATTTTGGAACCATTTTGGCACCATGCCTGCTACCCTCAGTCTCAAAGAAGTGCCCAACGAAACGCACCGCACGCTCAAAGAGCGCGCAGAGCGAAACCACCGCAGCCTGAACAGCGAGATACTGGCAATACTCGAAGCCGCGGTCAAATCACAGAAAATCGACACCGACGAACACCTGCGCAAAGCCCGTGCGCTGCGTGAGCGGTTCACAGGCATTATCACCGATGCCGAACTACAGGCCGCAAAACGCACCGGGCGGGCATGATCGTCGCCGACGCCAATGTCATTGCCTATTTCTGGCTGCCGGGTGAATTCACTGCGCAGGCAGAAGCGGTGCTCGAACGCGATGCCGACTGGATAGTCCCTTACCTTTGGCGCTCTGAATTTCGCAATATCCTGGCAACCTACGTCAGGGCAAAACGCCTTGCAGCGAACGATGCACAGAGCATCTATGCCAGCGCCGAAGACATGCTGCGCGGTCGCGAATATGCGGTGACAGGACGCGCCGCACTCGATCTTGCCTTCAGTTCAAACATGTCGGCTTACGACTGTGAATATGTGGCACTGGCCGACGAGTTCAGCTGCAAGCTGGTTTCAGGCGACCGCAAGCTGGTCAAAGCGTTTCCCAAACGCGCGATCTTGCTGGCCGACTTTGGCAAAAAGAGCCGATAAACTTTACCCGGCGTTTGCCGATCAAAACAACTGACTGTGACGCAAGGGCGCGCAAGAAAGTTTGCAGTTATCGGCACGGGACCGGCGGGCCTCATGGCCGCGTCCGTCCTGGCCGAGAACGGCGTTGAAGTGCATCTCTACGAAAAGAACAAGGGCGCTGGCCGCAAACTGCTGATCGCCGGCGGCTCAGGGCTCAACATCAGCAATTCACTGCCACTGCGCGAGTTCGCAGCGCAGTACGAGGGCCCGGGCATTGACTGGCCGCGGCTGTTGCAGGCATTCTCTCCCGAAGACTGGCTCGCGTTCATTCACCAGCTCGGTCTCGAAACCTTTGAGGGCACCAGCGGCCGGTACTTCGTGCGCGAGATGAAGGCCTCGGGTTTACTGCGCGCCTGGCTCACCGCTCTAGAGAGCCAGGGCGTGGCATTTCACTACGATGCCGAATGGCAGGGATTGGAGACGAATAGAGACGGGAGTCTCAACCTCAGGTTCTCTGCAGGTATTGAGGACAGCTTCGATGCCGTCGTGCTGGCGCTGGGCGGTGCAAGCTGGCTCGCCGACAGTGATACACTGCGTTGGCCAGAAATCCTGGCGGAGCTAGGTCTTAAGCTTACACCCTTTCGCGCAGCAAACTGCGGCTTCGGAGTTAACTGGAAACCGGAATTTCTCGCCGAAGTAGAGCAGCAGCCTCTGAAAAATGTCATCTTCAGCAGCGCGCGCGGCGGCAAGAAGGGCGACCTGCTCATTACCTCATACGGCATCGAGGGCACTCCGGTCTATACCTGCGGGCAGACGGGCCCGTGTGCGATTGACCTGAAACCCGACCTCGCAGAGGCGCAGGTAATCGAACGCCTGAACTCCGCCAAAGAAAATCTTTCACCGATGCGACGCATCAAGCAGACGCTCAATCTTTCACCCGTGGCGCTGGCACTGCTCTACCACCACGCACCTGGAGATCTGCCGTCTGAGAGCACAGGCCTCGCCAGGCTCATCAAGGCATTCCCGCTTGAACTGTTAGCGCCACGCCCGCTGACCGAGGCTATCTCTTCTGCCGGCGGGCTGTCGCTTACTGAAATAGACCAGGATTTTCAACTGCGCAAGCTGCCCGGCGTGTACGCAGTCGGCGAGATGCTCGACTGGAGTGCACCCACGGGCGGATTTCTGATCCAGGCCTGCGTCTCGCAGGGGCATGTCGCAGCGCAGGCAATATTGGCGAAGCCAGGCATACCCCCTTGAATATTGCCGCCAGCTCTGGTTCTTGCATATTATTGAATTAATATGACTGACTTGAGGCAAACCTGTGAGTGCGGTAAGCTGGCCAGCGAAGCCAATGTCTACGCCCGGGGCATCTACCGCCGCCACGATCGCGTACTGCTGTCGCTCGGCGCCACGCGGCGGCCCATAAAAGTAGAAATTCGCTGCACGCGCTGCCAGCACGTCTTCGCGGTCACCGACGATGCCAGCTTGCGCGAACGTACCTGTGCGCGCGACTGGGTGACACCTGCAGACCTTGTTGCAGCAACCACCAGCGCAGCGGCATGAGCGATCTGAAGCGCCTGGTCATACCGATGAGCAGCGCTGAAGAAGCGGCGCTGCGCTCAGAAGCGCGGTCGCACCTGGCGTTCTTCGCAGTCTTTGGCGCCCCTTTCGCAGTAGCTGCAGTGGTGGTGATATGGCCCTTTGAAAATATTGAATCGTTTCGCTGGATGCTTTTCGGTGTGCTCATGACAGCTTTTGCGGGTTTCTTTTGGTTATACCTGGCGCAGGCCACCAAAGTCTGGCGCAGCCTCGCCGACGGCAGGTCGGTCATGTTCACTGGCTCGGTTAGCCGCAAGCACGTTGAAGCGACCGACACGGGATATGCGCACCAGATCTACATCGGCGATCGCCGCTTCACCATCGACGAATCGCTGTTCGATCAGCTGAAGATCGGCGACCGCATCGCGGTGCGCGAATGGCTCAAATCGGGGGAGTACCTCGACCACACCACCGACATCCGCCGCATTGCCGAACTCGAAGCGCGCGCGCTCAACAACTGACAAACTTCTGGACGCGCTCTGTTCAGTTTAAAGATTTTATCATGCCGCAGAAAATTGCCTTAATCACTTCCGGGGGCGATGTGCCTGGCCTCAATGCATGTATCAGGGCAATCGTGCACACCGCGGCACACCATAAAATCGAGGTCACGGGCGTGCGCCATGGCTACGACGGATTGATCTCCGGTGAGCTCACCCCGCTCACGATCGACTCGGTACACGACATCATGCAGCGCGGCGGCACGATACTGCACTCGGCACGCAGCAAGAGATTCGAAACCACAGACGGCCGCGAAGCCGCCGCCAAAACGCTCGCGCAGCACGGCATCACCAACATGATCGTGATTGGCGGCGACGGTTCTTTGACCGGCGCTGGCCTTTTCGCCACCGAACACGGTCTGCACATCGTCGGAATTCCCAAGACCATCGATAACGATGTCACCGGTACAGATATCTGCATCGGCTACGATACCGCGGTCAACACGGCAATGGAAGCACTCGACCGAATCCGCGACACCGCCGACTCGCACGAGCGTATGTTTGTCATCGAAGTCATGGGCCGTGATTCGGGTTATATTGCTTACGCCGCAGGTATTGCCGGTGCCGCAGATGGTATATTGATTCCCGAGACCACGACCGACTGGAACCAGCTGACGCAGGTGCTGCACGAACGCCACGAGGGGCGCACCGGATCACTGCTGATCGTTGTCGCCGAAGGCGATGAATCGGGTGGCGCAGAAAAACTGGGCAAAAAGCTCGCGCAGGAATTCCCCAATGAAAAGGTGGGCGTCTGTGTGCTGGGGCATACACAGCGCGGTGGATCACCGAGTGCCGCAGATCGCATTCTCGCCTCGCGCTTTGGTGTCGCGGCGGTCGATGCACTTGCTGCCGGCAAGACGAATATCATGGTCGGCATCCAGGGCGACCAGATTGTGTTCACGCCTCTGAACGAAATTCGGCGCAAGCATCTCGAGCTCACAGCAGAGCGCCAGCGCCTGCTGCAGATGCTGCTATAACAATTCGCGGCCGAGCACCGTCCAGTCGCGCTCGCCGTCGCCTGCTGCAATGAAGCGGTCCATCTCGGTCGCTATCGCGGGCAAAAACTTCAGCGGCAGGTTATTCTGATCCGCCGCTTCGAGAATCAGCCGCGCGTCTTTGCGCGCCATTTTGAGTTCCCACGAAGGGTTTTCGTATTCGCCGCTGAACATGCGCTTCGCACGCGGCTGCACGCTTAAACCAGGGTTGAAACTCTCAAACAATTGGTTGATCGCCTCGCGGGGCACATCCGCCCCCTTCAGAAAGCGCGCCATGTCGGTAAGACCTGCCGTTATCGCCATGAGCATCAGGTTGCCGCCCAGCTTCATCGCCGCAGCCCGGCCAGTGTCTTCTGCAAGGTAAATGAGCTTGCCCGTCATTGCTGCAAGGTGGGATTGATATTTTTGATAGCGGCTTTTGTCGCCCGAGAACAGCATCACTCCGGCCCCATCGAGCGCATTCTGCGGTGACATAAAGACTGGCGCGTGCTGGTACGTGACACCGATCGCCGACAGATCAGCGGTGCGACGGCGAGCGCCTTCAATCGAAGTCGTGGTGTGGTCAAAAAGCGGAGTTTCTTTTGGTAGCGCCGGCAAAATATCTTTGAGAACTGCTTCGACTGCTGCGTCGTCAGACAACACGAGGTGCACGGCCACAGCATTCTTCACCGCATCGGCTGCGAGGGGAAAAACCTGCGCGCCTTCTTTTCCGAGTGCCGCCGCTTTCTCGAGCGTGCGGTTGTAAACCGCCACGCGTTCGCCACGCTTGAGCGCCGCGCGGACAAAACCCGAACCGAGAAGCCCTGTACCCAAAAATGCCAGCATGCGCCGTGACAGGGCGGCAAAATCGGGCGGCAAGCCTTTGCAAACTGCATCGGCTTTACAGCCTGCCGCCTGAGGCAAAGTTAATCGCGGTGCTGCAAGAGATCCATCCGTTTGTTTTGTCGCTGATTCTGGGGCTTCTGATCGGCGTGGAGCGTGAACACAATGAACGCGGCGCGCAGAAGACTCTCGGCGTCAGAACATTTGCTTTCGTCGCACTCGCAGGCTCTCTCGCGGCGTGGCTGAAGAACCCGGCGCTCGCAGCTGTTCTCGGTATAGCAATCTTCGCGCTGATTCTGCTCGGTTACTGGCGTTCAACCGGCGGGCACAAAAAGAATGCAGACCCGGGACTAACGACAGAAATCGCCGCGATCGTTACTTTCTGCACTGGCTATGTGCTGATTCACAGTGTGAAACTCGGTATTCTGATCGGTCTCACCACCCTTGCCTTGTTGATTTCACGCGGCTGGATGCACCGGTTTGTGCGCGAAAAGCTGCGCAAGCAGGAACTCACCGCAGCGGCGGTACTGATCATTCTTTTCTTCGGCGTTGCCCCGTTTCTGCCCGACGCCACAATTGACCCATTGGGCATCGTCAACCCGCGCAGCCTGCTGATGCTCTTTGCGTTGATTGCCCTGCTGCAATTTGCGGGTTATGCGGCGAACCGGCTGTTCGGTGCGCGTTCTGGCCTCGCTCTCTCGGGTTTCCTGGGTGGGTTTGTTTCCAGCACGGCGGTTTTTGTCGCGCTGCCAGAGACGCGCCGGTCTAACCCGCGCGAAGAATGGTTGGTAACGTCACATGCACTGCTTGCGGTCAGCGCGACGCTGATACAGCTTGGTCTCGTGGTCACACTCGCCGAACCAGCTCTTGCTGCATCGCTCGCCCTACCCCTCTTGGTGATGGTTCTCACGAGCGGAGCGATTGCACTTCTGCTGGCCCGCGGCAACGCCAGCAAGGGCGGCAGGACACAGTTGCGCGACCCCGTGGATTTTCGTTCTGTGCTGAAACTGGCGCTGGTACTCGGCGGCCTGATCGCGATGGTAAACCTGGTGCACCGGGCTTTCGACGACAGGGGTCTTTGGCTGGTCGCCGGTATTTCAGGTCTGTTTGAACTCCAGGGTGTGAGCCTGGCGATTGCGCTCGACCTCAAACGAGGAGCAGTCTCACTGCAGGCAAGCTCGGTCGCAGTTATGGTAGCAGTCGCTGCATCCTTTGTCTCTAAGCTGGTAATTGTGGCTTTTGCGCACAGGGACCGATTCGGCTTACGCCTGGCCGCGACATTGCTGGTGGTGATGGCAACCGGCATCACCGTGGCAATGGTACTGCCGCTGATTTAGAATCTAAAAGCTGTTCCGGCGGCAACGCCGACAAGGCCGCTCGTCAGGTCGACCTGCGCTTCGACGCCGATGTCGAGTACAAAGAGGGCAATTTCAAAACCGAACATCAGCCGGTGCGAGATGAGTCTTGCAGCCTGCCGTTCAGAGATGACGAGCGAACCTGTGCCATAAGAGGTTGCATTCACCTCGATTGTGCCTTCAACGTTCAGGCCGGTCGTGTACTGCCCCATCTGCAAACCAAGGGAGTAACCGATAAAAGGATGGAAGAACATCAGGTCGTACCATACCCGCACTTCGGGTCCAACGCCCAGGTACTGCCAGTTTGTCGCGAAGGTTGAAGTTGCGTTCGAAAGCTTCACGTCACCCGATTCAATATTCTGCGAACGCTGGGTCAGGTTCAGCGCTCCCGTGGTGTATGAGGCAAAACCGGCAAGCGTCAGGCCTGGCTTCATAAAGCCGCCTTCGAGAATGTGATACCCAGCGCGCGCGCGGTAGGTACCGAACTTGATTTCAGCCGAAGTGTTGCTGCCGAGGCTCGCTGAGTCGAGCGCAATGGGGACATTCGGAAAGAACGAAAAGCGAAAGTCCCACTTGCGGGTAATGCCCATACCGAAATTGAACGAAATGTTGGGCGCAGCCAGGTACGAAGGCACATTGCCGCGAATCGACGAGTCCACTTCGTTCTTCATGCCGTTGACGTTACCGAATGAAGCTCCCAACCCGATACCAACATAGAGCGACGGAAATTTGCCGAGGTTATCGCGTGCAATCGGCGCCGACAGGTGCGAAGAAAAAGCCATCGCTTCGCCATAGTATTTCGAAAAAGATTGCGCAAGCTTCGTGTACTTGGCGTCGAATTCCTGCGCTTCGGTCAGGTCGGCAGCCAGCGGAATATTAAAATTGAGCGTCGCCCCCAGCGGGGTGATCAACCAGAGCGCAGTGGCAAGGGCGGCGTATTTCCATAGGGGGCGCATGATCAGCATATAGGACGGGCCTGTGGGTATATTATCGACAGTAAAGTGGTCTGACTCAAGGCGACGGGCAGCCGGGGCGATTTCGCCCTGCCCGCCCCGGCCGCAGAATTTCGCCCGGCAAACGCTTGACACCACAATACTGACCGATCGTTCGGTCGGTATCGGCACAGCGGAGGTATTGTGGAACTGAAACCAAAGGACATTCTGAGCAGCGAAGAAATGGCCCAGCTACTGAAAAAATCTGACCTGCGCGGTTTTGCCGAAGTCGGCACCACCTGGGCCTTGATCGCCTTTTCGTTTGCGATCGTGGCGCTGTGGCCGCATGCGCCGACACTTATCGTGCCGGCACTGATCGCGCTGGTTATCCTGGGCAACCGGCACCTGGCGCTCGCAATCCTGGTGCACGATGCCAGCCACCATGCGCTGTTCAAAACGCGCTGGCTCAATGATTTCATGGGCAAGTGGTTTGCCGCGGCACCGGTACTGCAGAACCTCGAAGGTTACCGCAAGTACCACCTGCAGCACCATCGTTACACCGGGCAGGACTACCAGGGCGAAAAAGGCGACCCGGATATTATTCTCACGCGCAACTACCCCATATCGAAAAAAAGCCTGCGCAGGTGGCTGCTGCGCGATCTGACCGGCCGCTCGGCACCTCGGCTTTACCTCGGGCTACTGGCGATGAACCTCGGCCTCATCCGCTTTGACCTTTCGGGCCGCGTCGTGATGGAACGGCGAGAGCGGCGCAGCGTGCTCGGTTGGTTAAAGCACGGCACAGTGAGCCTCTTCCCTTTCTTGCTGACCAATGCGGCGATGCTGACCGTCTTGATACTGCTGGGGCATGGCTGGCTCTACCTGCTGTGGCTCGCTGCCGGCTTCACGACCTTCCAGTTTTTCGTACGCGTTCGCTCCATTGCCGAACACGGCATGCTGCCGCGTGTCGCCGATATGCTCAGGAATACGCGCACCACAGAAGTTGCGTGGTGGGAGCGTCTGACGTTCGCGCCACACCACGTGAACTATCACCTTGAGCACCATTTTCTGATGGCAGTACCTTCGTACCGCCTGCCGCAGATGCATAAGATACTGAAAGAGCGCGGCGTATTCAAAGACGCTCCGCTGGCGCGCGGTTATGCAGAAATTCTTCGCCTCGCAACACAGAAGCCTGACCAGGGCGCAGGGGCAACTGCCTGATGACTGACATACAAAGGCGGATTTACCTCGTTTCGCAGGAGCTGTTCGCAGCGCGCGGCTACGCCGGTGTGAGCATTGCTGACATTGCGACCCGCGCGAGAATCGCCAAGTCGACGGTACTGCACCACTACGCGAACAAACAAAAACTCTACGAGCAGGTCGTCGCAGAGAGTATCGATTTTTTCTCCCGCATGCCGGGCGCTGAAAGGCAGTCGGTCAGCCTGGCCGAACGGTTAAAATACCTGCTCGGACAATTAGTCGCCGAACCCATGCACGCCAAATTGCTGAACCGCGTCTTCATGGACAACCCCAAGAGCGCCGGCATGGCCGCACGGCGCTACTGGCGTCCGCTGCTAAAACACCTGGCGGGCAGTGACGACCCCACAACGCAGGCAACGGCAATGTTCTGCGTCAACGCCATCATACAGATTGCTTTCAGTATCGAACTGCAGCGGGAAATTCTCGGTCGCTGCAGCGCAGAAGAAATAGCGCAGCGCTATAGCCAGGTAATAGACCAGCTTGTAGCCGGTACGCCAACTCGCTGACGGGCATAGTCACGTATTAAACCGTGAATAATCGAGTTCGCCGATACCCAGCGGATTCGTGATAGCATCGGCCAGCGTATTCTCGAGATCGTAGTTGCGCTCGCCTTCTTTGACGAGCACGATCGGGTTATTGAGGTACCACGGTCCCGGTGACTGGTCTTGCTCAAGCCGGCGCTGCTTCGACGCGTGGCCGATGGTGACCTTGCAGTTGAAATTAAACCCCGTGATCACGGCCCAGCGGCTTGTGTCGTCTTCAGGAAAGGTCAGCTGCGCGTCGTCTGCAGTGTATGCCCAGGTACGGAACTTTTCGAACTTCGCACGCAGGACTTCTTCGAATGTCGCGACGCTGAACGGTCTATCTTTATGGTAGAAAGAGAAGTTGCTGCCGACATGCCGGTAGACAATCTCGAAGCGGTGGTTCAGAAAACTTTCGGGCACGCGAAAATCGGGCTCCTCTGCTGCGAGCTTCGGGTATTGAGCAACAATCTTCTGCCAGAGTTCGCGGCAGGCCGCGAGCCGCTTCTCTTCACCGTAGAAACCACGGTTCACCCGCGTATAGAGATCGTCAAAGGCTGCATCTTCGATTCCTTTCGGCTCACCGAGCAGCTTGATGAGCTGGTCGAGCGTGTGGTAGTTCACGAGATAGTCGGTCTCTTGCCGCAGCACCTTTTTGAACAGGGTGAATATTGCCTTTTCGCGGGGTAGTTTTGCCGCCACGACATCGGGCAGTGTGAAGAACAGGTCGTAGTTGCCGCGCTCGACCTGCGCAATCAACTCCTCTTCACTCAGGCTTTCCCAGGCTTTTTTCTGCTGCTGCGCATAGTACTCCCAGGCTTCTTCACGGTCGCGGAATTCTGGCTCGCTCATCTCAATTAGTGGGTTCGGTATACCGCAATTTCAATACGTTGTGGAAGAGCTCTGTGGCGACAAGGGCAATTGCGCAGCCGGCGACGACTGCAGCGACGCGGGTTGCCGCCGAACCCCAGTGGTCGGTGGGGTCTGTCTGCATCAGTGTTATCACCAGTGCGACCAGGGTCGCGCGCGCGCCAGGCATCAGCTTTAACCGGTGGCAGACGAAAAGGGCCACGGCGGCGCCGGCAATGATGTTCACCGGGTTTTCGAGCGCGACGAGAAGAAAAAAAACTCCCACTAAAACGCCGACGATATTGCCCTTGATACGAATCACAGAAAGTTCGACAGCGTCTTTACCCTCGGGCGACATCACCAGTATCGCTGAAATCAGCGCCCAGATGTAGTCGATGCGACTGACAGCGTGCGAGAGCACATAACAGAGCAGAATGGCGGTGGTAATTTTGCCGATGTAGATGGCGGTATTGCGTTTTTGCGGGGTCACAGGCTTACTTTCGCGCCTAAAGTACAAAAAAACCGTCGGATTGCAAAGAAAAGCGTCAACGAACCCCGGACAATATATCGGATATGTGTAATTTTTTGTATCCGATATATTTTACTTGTCGGCTTACGTTATATCGGATATACTTGATTATGATCTATCCGATAGATACGGATATTGAAGACATGGCCGAAGAAACCCGTGCTATCGAGGGCAAAAAACGCGCGCTCGATCGCTGCCGCCCCCTGTCGTCGGCAGTAGTCAAGAGGCTTGAGGCCGATTTTAACCTCGAGATGACCTTCAACAGCAACGCGATCGAGGGCAATACCCTGACGCTGCACGAAACCGACATGGTGCTGCGGCGGGGCATCACGATCGGCAACAAGACGTTGCGCGAACATTATGAGGCGCGTAACCATGAAAAGGCGCTGGTATTTCTGCGCAGTGTCATTGCGAAACGGCAGAAGTTCAGCAAAGAACTGATTCTACAGCTGCACCACGAAATTATGCGCGAAATTGATACTGATGCGGGCCTTTTCAGGCGCACGCAGGTACGCATATTAGGCACAAACCATATTCCGCCTAACCACCTGAAGGTTGAAAAGCTGATCGACCAGCTCGTCGAATGGTACTACGCCAACGAGAACCGGGTACCGGCGTGGCTACTTGCGGCAACCGTGCACTTTAAGATTGCGCACATTCACCCGTTTGCCGACGGCAATGGACGCACGGCGCGCCTGCTGATGAACCTGGTGCTGCTGCAAAAGGGGTATCCACCGGCGGTGATTCTGCACGTCGACCGCAAGAAGTACTACCGTGTGCTGCGCGAAGCCGACGCGGGGCGACCAAAGAACTTCTACGCTTTTGTCGCACGCGCGGTCGATCGCTCGCTCTCGATCTGGCTGAGCGCCCTGTCGACGGGAAAAAAATCAGAAAAGCGGGGATTTATACCATTAAAAGAGGCGGCGGAACAGACTGAATACTCTTTCGAGTACCTGTCGTTACTGGCGCGCAAGGGCAGGCTTGGCGCCATCAAGCTGCGCCGCAACTGGGTCATTACGCAAGAAGCGCTCGATGAGTACCTCGCGCAGATCGCCGCGCGCACGGCACGCGCGAAGGCGCGGCGTCAAAAAATCAGCCGCCAAAGCCGCGCGGCGTCGGTACGACAATAAACTGCAACAAATCGCCGGCCTGACAAATATCTTGCATAACCAGCGTGCGGTTTGCCTTTGCCGTGTGGCCGCCATTGGGCCATGAATGACCGACAGAACAGTATATGTCTGACTCTCTGTACGACAAAATTGCCAACGCGCTCGATTTTCGTGCGCTGTTTGATATCAGCCCTGTCGGTTTTGCCCTCAACCGGCTTTCGAATGGCGAGTTTTTGCAGGGCAACCAGGCGCTGTTCGATATTGTCGGTTATACACAGGAAGAGTTCAGGCGCCTGTCGTATTGGGACATCACTCCCCCTAAATATGCCGAGCAGGAGCAGGTCGCGCTCGAGCAGCTGAAAAACCGTGGCGAGTACGGGCCCTACTATAAAGAATACATACACAAGAGTGGCGAGCTAAAACCCGTGATGCTGCGCGGTGTCAAAACCACCGACGCGCAGGGTGAAGAATACATCTTCTCTATCGTCGCCGACATGACTGAACAAGAGCGCGCGCGTGCCGCTGAAGCGAACCTCGGCAAGATTATCGAAGAATCCCTGAACGAAATTTACGTTGTCGATAGCGAATCGCTGCGCTTCAGGTACGCGAACAAATCGGCGCAGGCCAATATCGGCTACAGCATGGAAGAATTGCTCACCATGTCACCGCTCGATATTATTCCTGACGGCGACAAAGCAAAAATACTCGGTGAGATCAAAGCGCTGAACGAAGGGCAGACACCCAACCTGACGCTGCAGGCCATGCACCAGCGCAAGGACAAGACGCTGTACGATGTTGAGGCACGGGTTCAGCTCACCAACTTCCAGGGAAAACCCGCACTCGTGGCCAGTGTACTCGATATTACCGAGCGTATGATCGCGCAAGAACAGGTGAACAAACTGCTCAAGGTCGTGGAGCACTCGCCCAACTCGATCTTCATTACCGATCTGGACGGCAGAATCGAATATGCCAACGAAAAATTCGAACAGCTCAACGGCTTCACCCGCGCCGACTACCTCGGTAAAACTCCCGCAATTTTGCGCTCGGGTGAAATGCCAGGGAGTTTCTACAACGAGCTGTGGGATAACCTGAAAAACGGACGCGACTGGCGCTTCGACGTGTGCAACAGGCGTAAAGACGGCACACTCTACTGGGCGCGCGAACACGTGTCGTTCGTGCGCGACAAGCAGGGGCGCACGACGCACTACATGTCGATCTCACAGGACATCACTGAAATTCGCCAGCAGGAACTCGCGCTGCAGCACCAGGCGCGTTACGACCAGCTGACGGGTATCGCCAACCGCTTCCTGGGCATCGAACAGCTACGCGAGAGTATCGCCCGGTCACAGGCAGCCGGCCTGCTGACCATACTTCTGTTTCTCGACCTCGACAACTTCAAGTACATCAACGACAACCTGGGCCACCGCACCGGCGACCTGATTCTGATTGAAGCTGCCGGACGCCTGCGCACGCTGCTCGCCCCAAACGACACACTGGCGCGCTTCGGCGGCGACGAATTTCTCGTGATACTCGACGGCATCGCCAGTGTCGCCGAAGCCGAGGCGAAGATCGGCAAAATCTACCAGCAGTTTGCCACCGCCTTCACGGTCGACGGCATTGAAATACATGTCACGCTCAGCAGCGGAATCGCGGTTGCTCCCAACGACGGCACAGACCCCGACGAGCTGATACGGTATGCCGACTCGGCGATGTACCATGCGAAAGAGCGCGGCCGCAATACGTTCCACTTTTTCGACGCGCGCATCAGCGACTCAGCCAAAAGCCGCTTTAACCTCGAACGCGAACTGCGCACCGCACTCGAGCAGCACGAGCTCACAGTCTATTACCAGCCGTTCATCGACCTGGCCTCTGGCAAAATAGTGGGAGCTGAAGCCCTGCTGCGCTGGCAAAACCCCAGGCTGGGTGCAGTCTCGCCGAACGATTTTATTCCCGTGGCTGAACAGACCGGCCTGATCGAAAGTATCGGTCGCTTCGTGCTCGAAACGGCCACCGCGCAGGCGCAGCAGTGGCAGAAGCTCACCGCCACGCAGTTCCAGATGAGCGTCAACATCTCGCCGCGCCAGTTTCGGCAGGGCAAGATCATCGCCGACCTGAAAGAACTACTCGCGCGTTACGCGCTCGAACCCGGCCGCATCAAGCTCGAGGTCACCGAAGGGCTGCTGCTGCACCCGTATGACAACCCGGTCGAAGTGCTCAACCAGATCAAGAGTATGGGTGTCGGTGTCGCAATGGACGATTTTGGTACCGGCTATTCGTCGCTGCTGAACCTCCGCCAGTTTTCTTTCGACCTGCTCAAGATTGACCGCTCATTCATTCACGACCTGACTGAAACCGCGCAGACGCGCGCGATGGTGAACGCAATCATCGCGATGTGCAAGAGTCTCGGCCTGCAGGTGATCGCCGAAGGTATCGAGACCACGGCGCAGCGCGACTACCTCTTGCAGCAGGGTTGTACCCTGGGCCAGGGCTACCTGTTTGCAAAACCAGTGCCTGCGGCGGAGTTTCAGCGGTTACTGGGCGGCTCTTTTGTTTGACAGGCTGCACCGACGCATTCAGCCAGGTGATGAACATCAAGATGGCGTACCTCTACCGGGATGGAGGTAATTACAAGACTTGGCAGGAAGTAGTCTTCACAAATCACTCGGGAAAAACCGCAGAGCAACTCAGCGACGAGATCAAGCAGCGCCTGATTTCTGGCCAATTTTTCGATCAGGGCCGCGCACCCATTCCTTTTGAATACCCTGACTCGTACGATCCAGAACTCGACCATACTTGGCTGGAATTTGATAGCTTTGAGGAGGTTGACGAGACACCGACGGTTTCTCTAGACATCTACGAATTTATTGCCTCGCTCACGGCGAGTTCGTCATAGGAGTTACGCAAACCGAATCATGGAAAGGTACTATTACGCTTCAACAATTACAGAGTTCCTAGCAGAAGATGAGGACCGTATTCTAGGCAAACTAGCTGCCGCAAATGAATATTCTCTATTAAAGACACAGCGTGATGCATGGGTCCATCAAACACCTATACTCAAAGCTGCTTTGAAAAATTTCACGGGACATATTTGCCTAGAATACACAATCCCTCGGATGGGTCGCCGAATCGATGCCGTGGTAATTATTGGTGCAGCTCTATACATTGTAGAATTTAAGATTGGTGAATCAGAAGTAAAGCGTACAGATCTCGATCAGGTGTGGGATTATGCACTTGACCTCAAAAATTTCCATGAACCGAGCCACGACGCTTTCATAGTGCCCATCCTGATTCCCAGCAATCTGAGTGACTCCGTGTATGAATGGAAATCGTCAGCGACAAGAGGGGAAATCATTGCGCCTATCGTGTGCACACCAACAAATCTCAGAGAGTACATTGATTACACGCAGAAAGGATCGAAAGTGGCACACATTGATGGCGCGGCATGGTTAGCTGGGCGATACAGCCCAACCCCGACCATCATTGAAGCAGCACAGGCTCTCTACCGTGGCCACAATGTTACCGAAATTTCACGAAGCGATAGCACCGCCAACAGTTTGGCTACAACCTCGAATGCCATATCGAACATCATCGATGCTGCCAGAAACAAAGGTCGCAAGGCCATTTGCTTTTTGACTGGAGTCCCAGGAGCAGGCAAGACGCTTATTGGACTGAATATTGCTACGCAACATACAGAGAGCATCGGTGACACCTACAGTGTTTTTCTATCGGGTAACGGCCCTCTGGTCGCAATTCTCAGAGAGGCTCTCGCGCGCGACAAAGTCGCACAAGGAAAAAACCTGGGCAAACAAACAAAAAAGGGCACAGCGATGAGCGAGGTGAAAGCATTTATCCAGAATGTGCACCATTTTCGGGACGACTGTTTACAAGATATGACCATGGCACCGAGGGAACACGTTGCACTATTTGACGAGGCACAACGCGCATGGAACCTGAAGCAAACGAGTGCATTCATGAACCAGAAGAAGGGTGTCATGAACTTCAACCAATCAGAGCCCGAATTTCTTATTTCATGTCTTGATCGTCACCCTGATTGGGCAGTCGTTGTCTGCCTCGTTGGTGGTGGGCAAGAGATAAACACAGGCGAAGCCGGTATTTCTGAGTGGATAGACGCGATCTTAAGAAAATATGGTCATTGGGATGTCCATATTTCACCAAAACTGCATGACTCTGAATATCGGGCAAGTGAGAACATTGAAAAATTGAAGAGACACGCTCGCATTTTTTGGAACCCTGATCTGCACTTGGGTGTATCAATGCGATCGTTTCGAGCAGAGAAAGTCTCGCACCTGGTGAAGGCACTGCTGGATCAAGAAATCCAAGAAGCCAAGAGCCTCATAAAAGATATCAGCCACAAATACCCGATTGTTCTAACGAGAGAGATAACCACAGCCAAGGAGTGGCTGAAAGAGAGAGCAAGAGGATCAGAGCGATACGGCATGCTGGTTTCTTCGCAAGCTTATCGTCTTAAGCCTCATGGCATCGACGTGCGCCCACAAATAGATCCAGTTCATTGGTTCTTGAATGACAAGAACGATGTGCGCTCCTCCTACTATCTTGAAGATGTGGCGACAGAATTTCAGGCCCAAGGTCTGGAGTTAGATTGGGCCTGTGTCACGTGGGACGCAGATTTTCGACACGCTGGGAATGGTTGGGAACATTGGTCATTTCGCGGTGATCGGTGGGGTCGAATCCATAAAGCTGAGCGACAAGACTACTTGAAGAACGCTTACCGAGTCTTGCTAACGCGGGCGCGTCAGGGAATGGTCATAGTTGTGCCGCGGGGAGACTCCGAAGACCATACCAGAAAATCTGAGTACTATGATTCGACATTTGAGTATTTGCGGGAATTGGGCATCACGACTCTTTAGCCATTCTCACATCACCACCCCACCCCCGCCGCGGTTCGACTCCGCTCCTAAGAAGGAGACCCGAAGACGGGTCGCTCTGACCGCCCCATCCTACATCTTGACACCCTGTTCACTTTTCAACTTCAGGGGACATGGTAGCATCCGAAGCATACCTGTCGGCCGAAGCGAACTTCTTTGACCAGTACCGGAAGTTGCCCAGGTTCATCACCGAAGCATTTGAGACCGCGTTCTTTCGTTCGTTCTTGTTTGCCGCTGAAAATGTTTCGGGGCTGAGAACCAAGCGCACGCATGCCGGGGGCTTCGAATCGCTCTACCTCGAAGGCGGCAACCCCAACGGCGAAACGCTCGTGTGGCTGCATGGCTTCTCTGACAGCCGCCATTCGTTTGCGCTCTCGTCTTTCTGGCTGCGGCAGAAATACCACCTCATCGTGCCCGATGTGCCCGGCTTTGAAGAGCGCACGTACCGCGAGCACCATACGTACAACATGGAATATTATGGTGATTGGTTTCGTGAATTCTGTGCCAAGCTCGGTTTGAAAAATTTCTACCTGGCAGGAAATTCCTTAGGCGGAGGTATCGCTCTGCAACACGCCGTGCATTATCCCGAAGATGTCAAAGCCGTGGCGGCGGTCAACAGCGCCGGCGTGGTCGGCGACAAGATCACGGCGGTCTATGAAGAGGTGCAGCAGGGCAATAACCTGTTTTTGGTTTCCGATTGGCCAGACTTCAACCGTTTCTTACGACGCATCTACCACAACCTCGTCGCGGTGCCTTTTCCCATCAAGGCGTTCCAGTACCGGCGCTTTCGCCGTTACGCCGGCCACTTTCACAAGGTGATGCAAGACCTGACGCACGGCTTCCTGAACAGCGACGCCGACCTCGCAAAAGACGTGATCAACCAGTACTCGCTCGACCACAAGATAACAAAACTGCAGCGCCCGACGCTCGTGCTGTGGGGCCGCGAAGACTCGCTGTTTCCTGAAACGTTCGCGCGGCTCACGCACGCGAACATACCCAACGCGCAGCTCGAATTTATCGAACAGTGCGGCCACTGCCCGCACCTGGAACGACCCAAAGAATTCGCGCTGCACCTGCAGCGTTTTTTTGGGTGAGGCGGCTCTAAGTTAACGGATTCTGTGCCTTCAGCCCTGCGAACCGACTGAAATCACGGTCGAGCGTGTAGATGAGCCGCACACCATGCTCGAGACATACTGCGGCGATGCGCGCGTCGTGCACTGCTGAGCCAATCACACGGCTTTTTGTGATCAGCGGGGCAAGTATCTCGAAGCTCGCACTTGATTCCGTAAGAATTTCGGCTGCGGGTGCGGCGATAAGATTTTTGCATTGTTTGATTGCCACTTCGGCCGCCGTCGGATTCTTAAAAATGCGTGTGTTCGTTACGATACCATAGAACTCGACGAGTGCATGGTAGGGTATGCAAATTTTTTCTTCACCAGTGAGCACCAATTCAATAAATTCTTTCGCACGCGCATGCCATACATTGTCAGCACGGTGGGCGTAGACCAGTATGTTGGTGTCGATTGCCTTCACTTTTCACGCTCGTAGAGCAGCTCGCGGATTTTAGGCCAATTCGCTTCAAGGTCTGGCGACACAAAACCACCTTTGCCAACAGGTTCGATGCGCCAGTTTTTCTTCGGCGTCGCATGACTTTCCGCCGCAAGGTATGCACGCAGCGCGTCTTCCATCAGTCGGGTCATCGTCGTATGATTCTTCTGCGCGTGCAACTTCGCCTTTTGCAGCAGCTGGTCAGGCAGAATCATCGTTGTTTTCATATATGCAATATACAGTCTGCCATATGATATGGCAAACAGAATTATGGTTTGGCCTCTGAAAAATCACACTCCCTGTCACAAACGCCGATCCCACCCCGTCAGGTAGGTATGCTGAGAAAAATTCACAGAACCAGCGCGGTTGTTCTGCTCGTTTTCATTACCGCGCACCTTGCCAACCACCTGCTCGCGCTGAAGGGCATTGAAGCGCATATCGCCCTAATGAAGCAGCTGCGCGCCTGTTACCGCCATCCCTTCGCTGAAGGGTTGCTGCTGATCGCGGTGCTGGCGCAGGTAATCACCGGCAGCCTGCTCTTCTGGCGCACACGCCGCAGCCTGCGTGGCTTCTGGCCCCGCCTGCGCGCGTACTCAGGCCTGGCGATCGCATTTTTTCTGCTGCAGCACGTGCCCGCGGTGCTTTTTGGCCGGCTTCTGCAGGGCCTCGACACGAACTTCTATTTCGCCGCGGCCGTTCTGCAGGGTGGCATACACAAGTACTACTTTCTTCCTTATTACTTTGTGGGAGCTACCTCGATTTTCGTGCACCTCGCCGCGGTTCTCTATCTTCGTCTGCCGGGTGTGCGGCGGCGCGCGTGGTGGGCAGCGGCGATCATCGTGACGGGGCTGCTGCTTGCATTGGCAATAGTGCTTTGCTTCGCCGGTGCATTCTATGAAATCCGCCTGCCTGCCGGCTACGGTTTTCCATGAGCACGAGCCACCTGCAACTCTATACCGAAACGCGCCCGCGCCTGCTTTCGCTCGCCTACCGCATGACGGGCAGCCTCAGCGACAGCGAAGACATTCTGCAAGATGCCTGGCTGCGCTGCTCACAACCATTGTCACGCGGCTCTGCCTCGACCTGATGCGCAGCGCACGCAAGAAGCGCGAACTCTACGTCGGGCCGTGGTTGCCCGAACCACTGCCCGACCTCTACCTCGCGCACGAAGATGTTACGCAGCGCGAGACCGTGAGCTATGCGTTTCTGCTGCTGCTCGAAAAATTAAACCCGGTCGAGCGTGCGGTCTTCGTGCTGCGCGAGATCTTCGACTACGACTATGCCGAGATTGCCACGATCGTGCGCAAGAGCGGTGAGCACTGCCGGCAGATTTTTCACCGGGCGAAGAATGCCCTGCGCAAAGAATATACTGCGCGCTCGACACCCGGCGCGCGTGAACAGCAGCTGCTTTCTGCTTTTCTGGCTGCCTGCACGGGTAACGATCTGCAGCAGCTCGTGGCAATGCTGCGCGACGACGCAGTCATGCTGAACGACGGCGGCGGCAAAGTAACCGCTTCTTCGATACCGATACGCGGCGCCCGCCGCATCGCGAAATTTATCTTCGCGGTGCGTGACCGCGACGGCAAAAAGTCTTATTATGCATTGCGGCTCAACAACACCTTCGGGGTGTTGAGCTACAGCGAAGAAACTCCCTATGCGCTGCAGCTGTTTGAATTCGGCGCAAATGACCTGCAGGGTTCGTATGTGATCAGAAACCCCGACAAGCTGCAGCACTTCAGCGACCGGCAGGCACTGCTGCGTGCGGGCATTATCAAACCGCTGGCGCGGTTCATGGGGCTGAAGGCAACGCTGCTGATGCTCTGGCGGCAGCTGTGGCGGCGATTGCCTTGGGTCATGATTAAATCTTGACTATGTGTATATTTTTGCTACTTTATGTGTATGCGCACCAACGTGGTACTCGATGAAAAGCTGGTGAAAGAGGCCATGAAACTGACGGGTAAGAAGACGAAGCGCGAACTCATCGACTATGCCCTGCACGAACTGGTGAAACGACAAAAGCGCCTCGCGCTGCTCGACTTGCGGGGCAAACTCAAATGGGAAGGTGATCTCGACGCAATGAAGGCCACCCGCTGAAGTGAAAAGCGTACTTGTCGACAGCTCAGTCTGGATTGACCACTTTCTGGGCAGTCATTCTCCACAGAGTGACATACTGGCGAACTTACTGAAAGGCGATGCGCGTATTGCGATTTGCCCGCCGATCATGCAAGAGGTGCTGCAGGGCTTTCGTTCTGATACCGACTACAATGCCGCGCGGTTTTTCCTCGATGATATGGAAAAATTGGAAGCCGAGCCATACCATGCCGCCCATGGGGCAACCGAGATCTACCGCTCTTTGCGCAAGCGCGGTCTCACTATCCGCAAGAGCACTGACTGCCTGATAGCCTGGTATGCCCTGCAGGCACGAATACCTGTTTTGCATCGTGATCGCGATTTTGATATGATGGCCAAACCGCTGAAGCTGAAGATACTGAAAATATGAACCGGTTCGCCTACTGGGTCTCTGCCATCTTCAACCCGCTCTTCGTCGGCATACCCGTGATGCTCGCAATCGGCATTGCCGAAACCGGTATCCGGTGGGAGGCCACGCCCACGGTGCTCGCGGCGATCTTTGTCATGACGGTGGTACCGACGGTTTACGTGATTGTGCTCATGAGGCGCGGCGTGTTCGAGAACTTTCACGTCTCTGACCGGCGGCAGCGCAAGTACCTGTTCCCGGTACTCATACTCTGCTTTGCGGTGACTATCTACCTGCTTTGGCGTGACCCGGCAATCGGTCGCCTCGTCGTCGCGACACTCGCGTTCGGTCTGCCCAACGTGATTCTGATCGCGCTGATTTCTCTGCGCCTCAAGGTGAGCCTGCACTGTGCAGGCATCGGCGGTATGCTACCGGCGGTTGCCTACCCGTTCGGTATGCCGGGACTCACCGCAGGCACAGCTGCCCTACTACTCACTGCATGGAGCCGTGTGCGCATGAACGAACACAGCACCATCGAAGTGATTACCGGTTCACTTTTGGGTGCGGGCCTCATGGCGCTTGAACTCGCGTGGCTCTTTGGCTGGCCGCGCATTATCTGACCGGTTGATCTTTTTGGTTCTGCTGCGGCGCTGCATTCACCCAGTTCACCGCCGGGGCATTCGCCGCGCGCGCCCACTTGTAACAACCACCCGACGACTCGCCTAGGCCACCGCTGCACGAGTCGAGCGCAAAGCAGCGCTCGTAACCCTCACCGCCATACATACCGCCAACTTCGGCGGGCACCCACTCGAAACGACCCGAAGCATTTTCCATCCAGTAACAAGAATACGTGGGAGCTTTAGCCTTCTGTGCCTGCCCCATAAGGGGAGCTAGTATCACGATGCTGCTGAATACCAAAAGCAACACTTTTCGCATGGGAATTAGACGCCAGTAAGCAGCTGCCGGATCTAAAATTTCTCCATACCAAAGATAATGGCCAACCGATAGTTTCCTGCATATCATATACCCATGACCCTACCTTCTCCACGCGAGCTGCTGAGAAAGGCAGGCCGTGGCCTCATCTACCTGGCTGGGTTTTTTATTTTCGCGGCCGTCGTGAACTACTTCCAGTCGCCGGGCACCGGCAATCTTGCGCCTCTGCAATCATTGCCGCTGACCAGCATGTCCGGAGAAAAGCTGCAGGTCCCTGTCGCTTCAGGCAAAAAGACCGTCATCTACTTCTTTGCGCCGTGGTGCGCCGTCTGTAAGGTCAGCATGGATGCCCTCAATTTTTTTGAGGGTAGCGAACGCGTGCAGACTCTGGCCGTGGGTCTCGACTATGATACTATCGCCGAGCTCAAACCCTTTCAGGAAAAGCTCAGCACGCCCATCTACGCGGGTGACTTACAGCTGCAGCGGCATTTCAAAGTCGACCGCTACCCGACAGCTTACATCCTAAACGGCGACGGCAGCGTTGCGCATGTGATGGTCGGTTACACCAGCCGCTTCGGTATCTGGATTCGCACCCTTCTTTAATCGCGCGCGGCGTTACCGGCATTCGGCTTTGCGCTGCTCGGCCAGGTGCAGCGCCGACAATATCCAGTCAGTGGGATATTCTTCGTTCACAACTCTCTGCTCCACTTCACTGGCCTTTACCCACTCGAAGGCATCGTGCTCGTCATCGAGCACGAGCCGGTCGGGGTCAGCCAGTGTGCATAAGAACGCAGCACTCAGCCATTCGGCGCCATCGCGGCTAAAATGTGTGGTTTCGAGCAACAGTAGCCGTCTCACCGCTGTACCGAGCTCTTCACGTACTTCGCGCACCAGCGCGCCGGGAAACCCTTCGTTACTCTCTACCGTACCGGTGACTACCCACCACTTACCGGCCGCATAACCTTTCGTCGGCGACCGGCGCACCAGCAGGTATGAATCTGTATCGGCCCGCCAGACAATCGCCACTACCCCTGCAAGAAACTGAGCTGGCATGGTCGGCCTGTTAATCCGTCGCGTAGTCAAATGTCGCACGCCTGCGCATGCGATCGGCATTGCCATCGGTCAGTATGATTGCCGCAGGTGATTCAGTGATCTTTGTCAGCCTGAGGCGATTCGTCATTTCCAGGTAAGAGAGCATGCGGCGAGCACCGGGAATCGGGTTTTGCGTCGGGTGCCCAAGCCTTTCGTCGAGCATTAGTGCACGCTCACGCAGCATAGGACGCAGGTCTTCCATGTGTTTAAGATCGTCGTTGCAGACAAGTATACGATTACCGTCAATATTGGGAGAACGCCTGAGCTCCCACACGCTGCCAAAACCAGCGACATAGGTCGCATCTTCGTGCAGGTTAAAATCTGCCGAGACCCAGCCGTTGGCGATCAGCACACCGCCCGGCTGAAGGCGTTTCTGCACAAGCCGCAAAAACTCGATCGAAAGCATGTCTGCAGGAATGTACGTATTGTCGAAAGCATCGAGCATGATGATGTCGTATTTGGCGTTATGCTTCTCAAAATGGCTGCGGCCATCACGCTCAAAGACGCACACGCGTTTATCGAGATCGAAATACTCGCGGGCAATCTCAATCACGTTTTGGTCTGGTTCGACAACATCGACCTGCATGCCCGCAAAGTGGCGCATGAACCAGCGGCAGAGCACGCCGCCCCCCAGGCCCGCGATCAGAGTGCGGCCTGGCTTCTTCTGAACAAATCCTGGCCAGGTGAGAGCTGCGAGCGCGACGAGCTGCGCGTACGAATGCACAAGGTAATCGGGTTGGTCCTTGCGCCAGACAGACTGCTCGCGTTCACCTGAAATGAGTCTTACGGTGCGGTGGTCTGCGCGAACAAGCACGGGATGTCAGAAAACATTTCGCAGAGTGCGCAGAAAGTGTTTTTGAAACTGCGGGCAGATTACTTCTTCAACCAGCGTCCCCATACCTCGTCGTAGGGATGCACGGCACGAGTTGGCTTGCCATTATTGTCGACCAAAGGTTTCTCATGGTTCGCCCATTCGAAGATGCCGCCAACCAAATTGTAGACGTGAAGATAACCAGCAGCCTGCAGCCGTTCGGCAATCTTTTCACTGCGGTAACCCACAGAACAATAGACGACTATAGGCGTCCGCTTGCTTATGCCGTTTAACCGCTGCAGAGCAAAATCTTTGTAACCAATCCAGCGTGCGCGGGACAAATGGCTCACGTCGAATTCTTCCCTTTCACGCGCATCGAGCAGAACATATTTTTCCAAAGGCTGCGAATCGCGTGCTCGCAGCTCACGGACTGAATGCCGCAGCAGTGAAGAAAGCATCGCATCGAAGAATCGATCACTCTGCGCATGGACTGGCACACCAATATGCACCGTCATGACGAGACATAATATGATAGCGACAGGATTCCAGCGCATTACCTGCTTCATTAAACGCAAATATATACCGTATGCAGACTGGCGACCATGCCGAAATCGGTCGATGGTGTACGGTAATCACGAAAGGCACAATGTCTTGACGCGTGGCCGCACCATCGCCCGGCTGGTGCCAGAGAATACACATAGCGAGGTTACCTATCATGTCTGCTTATCAAAACAACCAATGCACAGGAGTGTTCTCCCCGTGCTGGCGCTGATTCTGGGGTCAATACCCCGCGACGTTCTGACCGAAGTCAGCAGTAAACTCGATCAATACTGCAGCGATATCACGCAACAGCGCCGAAATTCCGGCATTTCGTCTTACGGACTGGCATGGCGCCGCCGGGGCAATGCGATCATCCTGACTGAGACGGTCGCGACTGCATCGGGCAAGCTGCTGCGTTACGATTCGGGCAGACTCGAATACGAAGGCGGCCTGTGGCGGCTCTTCCATCTCGATGTGACCCAACGCTGGCGCCGCTACCTTATTGCGCCTGCAACAGAAGATTTTGCGCTGGCTTTCAGCCATTGGCAGAAAAACGAAACCGGAATTTTCTCGCGTGCAGATCTGCGCACGAGCACAAAGGCTACGCAGCGCCTCGTGAATCAGTACTCGTAACCAATGGAGAACACACCCTGCCAGTCGCCGATCGGGCGTGAACTGCGCCAGGTCCAGGGTGTGGCCCAGTCGATCTTGAGCATCAGGCCGGGGAAGAGTATCATGCGCGCGCCGAGGCCGTAAGACATCTTCAGGTCGTCGAATTCATTGCGTCCGTAGTTGAAGCCGCGCCAGGTTCGCGTGCTGTCGAAGGTACTGCCGCCGTCGACAAACATGACCATCGAAAAGCCGCGAATCACCCAGGGGGCAGGAAAGCCAAAAGCCAGTGCATCGAGCATCGGAAAGCGCATTTCAAGGTTGAAGAAGAAGGCGTGGTAGCCGCGCAACGACATGAAGTCGTAACCGCGAATCGTGTTGAAGCCACCGAGAATCCACGGAAAGAACTGCTGGTCGGGACCGTTGGTGGTTGCCGCATACACACGGCCGGCAAAAATATAGCGCTGCCAGATGTGTATGTACAGCCGTGCGTCGACAGTATTGCGATTAAAAATGTAATCGCGACCCGAGACGTTCATGCTCTGCTCACCCACATAAGACGCATGCCAGCCCTTGAGGGGGCCGATGATTGAATACAGGACATTGTTGTGCCGCACGCCATACTGCACGCTGTACATGTTGGTGAACGTATCGGGCCTGATGCGCTCGTCGGGTACGCTGCGCGGGTAAAGAAAAGTCTCTTCAGCGCGTGCCATATTAAATTGCAGCAGCAGCGAATCGAAGGGCGTCATGGGGTATTCCATGCCGAAGTAGCCGCCAATTTTCATGACCGAACCAATGTAGGGCGGGTAGTAAAACAGACCGTTGAGCGAAGTCAGATCAATGAGGTTCACGGGAGAGATGGCAAACGTCGTGCGATAGGCTCCCCAGTGCAGCTTGACGCGTTTTTTCAGGTAGCCGTAGTCAAAGTTGAACATACCCAGGCCATTGGTCAGAAAGTTGGCGATGATACTGAAGTTGTGGTTTCCCGTAAGGTCCGAGCCGGTCATGGCAACCATCCCGGCGAAATAGCTGCCACCCGAGTACGCACCATAACCCAGCAGAAAGAACAGGAAATCCGGCCCAACCCGGGCACGGTACGGTTCAAGGCTCATCGGCTTACCGCTCGCATCATAGCGAGGCAGGGCAAAGGCCTTGTAGCTATGGACGGTTGTGTCGTCGCTGTAGAATTTTTCGTCGCCCGGTTTTACCTCGCGCAGGGCAATATCAAACCCCTGCTGGCGAAACTGTGTGTAGATGATGCGCCGGTTCTGTAACTCGCCTTTTGTATTCTTTTCTTCGTTGTACGTAATTTGTGCATCCAGCGCACCACCACCGGTATCGGTCAGTTTTTTCTTTTCCAATGTCTTGCGGTCGAGCAGGTAGACATTATGCACCCCTGTATGGTTCGAGACGTACAGGATACGGTCATTCGAACCTCGTTCGTAGAACTGCGCTGACAGCTGCTTTTCGGCATCAGTTGTCAGCTGCCGGGTCTTCCGCGTCTTCAGGTCGAGCTCGTAGAGATGATAGTCGGGGCTCTCGAGGTTGTTTTCTCCATTGCGGTTAGAAGAATAGACGACCAGGCGATTATCTCCCGAAAGCGCGGGATCTTTCTCTGAGAAGGCGTCATGTGTCAGCTTCTCGACCTTCTGCGTCGCCAGCTCAACACGGTAGATGTCGGTGACGCCAAGGGTGACTCCCACAAATACCGCGTGCTTGCCATCGGGCGAAAGCCTCGGTTGCATCACCATGTCGACAGGCGGCGTCAGGCGCTGCACGATTTCGCGCTTCTCAATATCGAAGAGAACCAGGCGGTCTTTACCCTGGCTACGCGCCGAAAAAAAGATACGCTTAGAATCGGGCGTGAAAGTGATGCGGTTCGTCATCAGGTGCAGCTGAAAAAAAGTCGGGTTGTCAGAGCTCTTGAGCAGTATCTTCTCATCTTCAGCGGGATCTTTCTTTTTATTGAGCGTATAGTCGCGTTCAACTTTGAGATCCTTTATATCACGCATTACCATCACAGGATAAAATCCGCGCGCGGTGAGGTATACAGCCTTGCTGCCGTCAGGTGAGATTGCCGGGTGCAGGTTAATCAGCGATTCATCGTTCAGGTGACGGGTAAGCAGCGGACCTTCTTCGTCGTCGTATTTCTTGTTCACCAGCGGAAAGTATTTTCGCTTCACCCAGCGCCGCCAGCCCGCGTCAAAATCCTCGAAGCTGATACCCAGGTTGGTCTTGACCGCATCTTCGATGCCGCGCAGGTCACGCAGGTCGCGCAGCATTTCGCCGATCTTGTTTTCTCCGTACGTCTCAGCAATGTACTGCATGACCGACTGGCCACCCTTGTAAAAAATAAAACCTGTCTGCACACGGTATTCGGTCATCATCTCGAGCGTGGGAAAAGTATCGGTCAGTGCCGCGTCGCGCATCTGCATGTCCGCAGTGTGGTCCCAGCCGAGCGAAAAGTACTCCGCCATACCCTCGACGAACCACAGCGGCGGCTGGCCGCCCTGCACGATCGAGAAGCTGCTGCCCATCGTCTGCCCCAGCAGAATGTCGTACTGGAACGCATGCACCAGTTCATGCACTACCACGTGGCGAAACTCGTCGTTGCTGCCCAGGTAGGGCACAACCACGCGGCGCTTGATGCGCTCCGTGAAACCGCCGGTACCCTCGTCGATTGCAAACGGAATGATATTGGTCGACTGGAAATGCCCGTGCGACGGGTAGACAAAGATCGGCGTGACCATCGACAGGCGGTGTTTCAGTTTTTCGCTGAGCAGGATGTTCGCCGCCTCTGCATACTCAGCGGTTTTTTGCGCAAGATGGTTATAACCTTCGGGAAAATAGATATCAAAATGTTGGGTTTTCAGCAGCTGCCATTCGATTTCTTCCCAGTTGATTTTCTGCGCTGCGGCAAGCGGCCACGCAGCCAGTAGCAAAAATATGGTCAGCCACTTGCGCATGCAGTGTGCCGCAGGGTCGCGCGGCCGATCATAACGTCAAGGGTGAATCAGCGGGCTAAGCCCATTGGCAGAAAAGCGCAGATTTTTGGCACTATACTGACACCGGTGTCAGTATATTATGTGTGCGCTTCCATAGTCTGCCTAACTGATTAACCGACCGGCTTGGTTGCGCACGCGTTTTAGCGCAATAAACCCTGGTTCCGGGGGAGCTTCCGCATCCATGCTGCAAGCTCCCCCGGGACTGCTTTTTCCTCTTCTTGCGGGACTGCAGGCCAGCAGCCAGGCCTCGGCTGCCGGGGCATATACGCACACAGGTACCAAAGATCCGTGGCAGCTGCTGACTCCCTGAGACCTGGAGCAGACCAACGGTTCGACCGTATATCAGGACCTCCGCCGATGGCGAATGGCTGCAACGCGCGCGAGTTCATCGTTCATATTCATCACTATACTTCTCGACGTCATCGGTTTTGGCCTGATCATTCCGGTGATGCCGAAAATGGTCTCAAAATTTACCACGAGCGATGTCGAAACCAACTACTGGTACATGGTGATGACAGCCAGCTACGGTATCATGCAGTTCTTCTTCTCTCCCATATTGGGAGCGCTGAGCGATAAGTTTGGCCGCAGGCCTGTGATCCTGATTTCGATCATTGGTCTCGGCATCGATTTCATCCTGCAGGGCATCGCATGGTCGATACCGGTGCTGTTCGCTGCGCGCCTGCTTGGCGGCATAACCGGTGCTTCTTTTTCTGTCGGTAGCGCCTACATCGCCGACGTGACTGCGCCCGAAGAACGCGCAAAAGGTTTCGGCATGATCGGCATGGCATTTGGCATCGGCTTCATTCTTGGTCCCATGCTCGGCGGTTTCCTGGGCGACTACCGGCCTGAACTGCCCTTCTTCGCCGCAGCAGCGTTCTCGCTCTTGAACGCACTCTATGGCTTGTTTGTACTGCCCGAATCCCTGCCGCGCCACCTGCGCACGCCGTTCTCTCTCAGAAAGGCAAACGCTTTCTCGGCGCTCAAGGGCCTTGCCGAACTCAAGGGCCTTGGCATCTTCATTCTCGCAATAGCGCTGACCAACCTCGCGCAGTTCATGATGCATTCAGTCTGGGTACGTTACACAGAAACGCGCTTTCTCTGGACGCCAAAAGACAACGGCGTTGCACTCTTTGCCGTGGGCATGTCGGCGGCAATCGTGCAGGGTGGCCTGCTCGGTGTCCTGATCAAAAAATTCGGCGAAGTGAGCATTGCCAAAGTGGGATTGTTTTTTGCCACGCTCGAATTTCTGCTCTTCGGCCTCGCACCGCAGGGGTTCTACATGTACATTATCATGGCAGTCTGCATTCTTGCGAACGCCGCAGGCCCCGCGCTGCAGGCACACGTCTCGCGCTGCGTACCCGCACATAAACAGGGCATCGCGATGGGTTCACTCTCTTCCATCGGCAGCATCGCGCAGGTGCTCGCCCCCTTCATGGGCCTCACACTACTTTCAAAGTATTCGCACGCACCAGGAGCACTGCAGACCCTGCAGGCCGGAACTCCCTTCTTCGGCAGTGCGCTGTTGCAGTTCGTGGCATTTGCGCTGGCATTGATCTACTTCGCGCGTGAGGCAAAGACCACATGAAAGCGCACTAATCGGTGTACTCGAAAAAACATTCGCAGAGCTCAGAGTTCGTCCGTGAACTGAGGCGGAACGTAGTCCATGATCACGGGCACATTTTCGCCTTCACCGAGTGCTTTGCGCTTGAAGCTTAGCCGTATGTTCAGGTTGGCGATTTCGTTCTCTTTGCCAATGCGCTTACTGTTCTCGACAGACTTCCAGTAGTGCATCAGCGATTTTTGTTCGTCATCGAGCATCTCGTAGATGGCCCCGATGTTGTTTTCAATAATGGCAAGGTTCGAGACCAGACGCGCGTGCTTGTCGTTGGCGGCATCAATGCGCGTCACCGTATTCATCTTCGCGGTAAAGCGGTCCTGTGAGTAGAACAAGAGCCCTAGTGCACTGTCGAGGTACTTCTCGCGCTGCGCCTGCGAAGATTCTTCGACAGCGAGACGAAAATAGCAGTGCGACTGCGCGAGGCTCAGGTTCGGCAGCGACGCCGCTTTTTCCACGTCGATCTTCTCCCAGTCGGCCAGCGCTCCCCGGTGGTCGTTGCGCACGTACTTGGTCCAGCCGGAAAAATACAGCAGTTCGCTTTCTGCCTTGCTGCCGCCCATACCCTTTTCGCGCGCTTCGTTGAATTCATTCTCGATACGATCGAGTTGCGCAAGCAGCGCACCGGCACCCTGGTCGGTCTGCGAGCGGTATTTCTGCACTTCTTTGAGCCTGAACCAGGTTGCCGAATCAGAAAGATCGCGAATCGCGTCGAGGTACATGGCTTTGCCCATGTTGAAGGCAATCATCCCCACGGGGGCTTCGGCAAGGGTTTCATCCTGCTCATTCTCGCCCAGCTCAGCCAGCTTCTCGGGCGCACTGAGATTCTTCGCCAGCCTGAGCAGCTCCATGGCCCCGGAAAAATCATTCATCGCCATCAGGAGCTCTGCGCGATCGTTCAGAGCAAGAAAATGTCGCGGGTCATAGTGATACGCGTATTCAAACTGCTTGAGCGCCATGCGCACCTGGTTCTTGTCTTTCGCATACGACCGGGCGCGCTGGTAGTAACCTTCAGCAAAACGCGAACCCTCTATTTTCTGGCCGAAATTGTCTGTCTCTGTTGAGTTGAAAATCGAAGTTAACAGGTCATCTGAACGCGTCTTCAGCTGCTGCCCGGTCAGCATATTCGAGGGCGAAATGTTGTATTTCACGCGCAACTCGTTTTCTGCGGGCAGATCGATGTAAAAAGCGGCAAGCCTCGCCTTGATGTACATGGGCAACTTTGGCTCAAGCTTCTTGTTGCGCACAAGCGTATGGTGCTGAATTACCATTCGCGGGTCATTGTTCAGCTGAAACAGTTTGAGCAGTGCCTTCAATATGCCGGCGTGCGCGACCACATTATTGGGTTCTTTGTCGATTATCTTCTTGTAGTAATCCAGCGCACGATCGTAGTCCTTTTCATGGTAAAACAGGTCGCCGATACCCATGACCGCGCGGTCGAGCATCTCTTCTTTCTTGAACGCCGGTGTCGCAGGATTTGCCATCAGCACCCTGCGGTAATAGTCAGCCGCCAGGTAGTTGTTCTTGTAAGGCTCGCGCGCGAAGCGCCGCGAAGGGTTGCCGTGAAAACTGCCGAGCGCCAGAAGTACCTGTGCCTCGTCGCGCTTGTTATCCAGGTGCGAAATGACATACGCGCCTTTCTTGCTGAGGGCAAGCTGCGTCCCGTTGACACTCAACCAGCCTTCGCCGCCGCCATAGTTCACAACCGGCACCCGCTTCAGTGCACCAAAAAGCTCTGCGCTCGAACGCACCTCGCGGTCCCCCGCTTTGACGGCTGGCAGGTTACCGGGCAGCTTTACCTCTGCAAAGAGTTTGGCAAATGCCTCGTTATAAAGACCTTTGTAGCGGTACGCGTCTGCATACTGCAGGTATGCATACGTATCGTTGCTATAATAGCTAAGCGCCTTCTCAAACTGTCGCTCGGCGTCGGTAATCGCGGTGCTACCCGATTTCAGAATCATATCGCGACCCTTCGCGACTGCCTGGCGGTAGAACATCGGCTTCAGAATGGAAAAATACAGCCCACCCACAAGCGCAATAGCCACGAAGGCGGCAATTGCACCGAACCGCGTGAGCTTGATAATACGTTCTTGCCGCGCGAGCCCTTCGTCGGTATATTCGGGGCGCGCCATGATGATGCGTGGCTGTGAACTGTCGCCGCCATCTTCTTCGTGTACCTCGGTAATATTGCGCGTATCGAGCCAGGCGCTGATTTCGCCAGCCGCTGCGCCTTCAGAAAGCAGACGCATCAGCTCGGCAGAATCTGCCGGCTTCATGTTTTCGTCGAGCAGCGCCTTGCTCAGGCGGCGACGTAGCGGGGCTGGAAAAGACCGCAGCGTCTCACGCACACGGCGCAACGTCGCGGGGTCTACGGTGGCAGATTCTTCAGCCGCGAGTGAACTGAGATCTGATGAAAGCGAAGCGCCCGTGCCGCCGAGTGTCACCTCGGGTGAAAGATCATCTAAAGAGGGAGCTGATGAGTCAAAGTTGAAGGAATCGTCCTGCGCCGCAGGCGCAGACGAGAAGTCACCCATATCGGGCGCCGCAGCTTCGGAGCCAGCTGCAAAATCGAAATCCCCGGCCGGCGCTGCGCCTAAATCTGCTGCAGGCGCATCAAAGTTGAAATCCCCACCGGCATCGCCGAGATCAGGCGCTGCGGCGAAGTCTTGACCGCTATCTGCAGGCAGGTCAAACGCTGGTTCGGCAATGGAAGGCTCAGCAGGTAAATCAAAGCCGGCACCGAGGTCGTCAGCTCCTGCAGGAGGTGTTGTTTCGAAGTCGAAATCGGCAGCGGGGGCACCTTCTGCCACGCCAAAATCCAGATCGCCGGATGCATCTGCTGGCGCAGCCCCGAGGTCAAAATCTGCCGGAGCTTCAGCCGCCGGCGCATCAAAACTAAAATCGTCCGCCGGTGCAGCTGTGCCAAAATCGGTATCTGTAGCGGGCAACGTAAAATCGTCTGCGGGTATGTCAGAGGGCGCTTCGGCCGTAGCAGGTGCGAGATCCATGCCCGCACCATCGCCGAGGTCAAACTCAGCCATCGACGGTGTTTCCGCTGCTGGCTCGGCGGGCAGATCAAAATTGAAATCAGAAGGCTCAGTAGAGAGTGGACTATCATCTGCCGGTGCCATTTCCGGCGCGCCAAAATCCATGCCGACATCCGTACCAGCGGTGTCGTCGCTTAGGGGGACATCCTGTACTTCGGCAGGCGGTGCGGCATCGAAGTTGTCCAGATCCATGTTGAGGACGTCATCGAATTTTGAGAGATCGGCTATCGGCCGTTTGGGCGCGGCCGCGTCGGTGGCAGCTTCGCCCGGCTCACCAGGCAGAATAGCTTCATCGCCTGCCGGTGCTTCGCCACCGGCAGGCTCATCACCCGTTTCATCGAGCGCAACCTGGCCGGGGGCCTTATTAAAAAAGCCCGTCAGCTCCCTGATGGTATTGAGTTCATCAGGGGTATAAGTGACCTCTGGTTTTTCCTGTTCTTCCGCCATGGCTCGGATCTTGAGGTTTTACCCCTCAAGTATTTATCGGAGGTTCCGAAAATAATTTGAGGGATTTATGTCGCGTCTCACCGCAATGGTCAAAATAGCAACCAAATTCGCCCCGGCGGCGCTGTTTGTGGTGTTCGCCACGGGAGTGCAGGCGGCCGACGATTTCGACCTCACGTCAGAACAGCTCGAACAGGGTGCGGCCGTGCAGGAAAAGCCTGTTTACGGCAACTACCTGGAAAACATGCGGACGGCAGAAAAGCCCCGCTTTGTGACCCTGATTGATGCGTTTCAGTATGCGCGGGGTGCAGGTCTCAACTCGCGTGGAGTGCTCTTCTCTTACCATAACCGGGCCGCACGCGAAGTGCGTTTTGTGGCTGACATACCCGGTTTTGCCCCGCAGCCGATGCGCCGCAACAAGTACGGCGTGTGGATCTATTATTACATGCCACCCGAGATCGTGCACGCTTCGCCGGCGAAAAAAATACGGTACAAATTCCAGGTGGATGGCCTTTATACTGTCGATGACACACATGAGCAGCACGAAAAAGATTCTGCCGGCCACGTGGCCTCGGTCTTTCACCTGCTGCACGACCACTTTGCCGCGAGCACAGGCGTTTTCGTGCTCGACACACCGGTCAACCATGGGCGGGAAGTACTGTTTCGTATTCCGGCGGGTGACGCCGAGTCGGCAAGTATTGCCGGCGACTTCAACAAGTGGAATCCGCAGCGCGACTACCTGAACCGCAGCGAAGACGGGTACTTCGAACTGCGCAAGATTATACCACCGGGCGAATACACTTTCCTCTACCGCATCGACGGTAAGCTGAGCCAGAAGGTGGCTACGACCAAGAGTCGCATGCACCCGGTTTACGGGCGCGTGAACTACCTCGTTGTGAAGTAACTAGTTTTCCGCCAGGCAATCGGCGCTGATCCAGCGCTGGCTACCCGCCTTTTCGCCGGCAATCAGAACCTCAGCGCCTTCTTCGCGAAAGTCAATCAGCTTAACCCGCTGGCGCTGAGCGCTGGAAGATTTCTTATCGCCGGCGCAAAGACCGGGTGCATAGATTCCCGTTGCCTGCGGTCGGGCCTTCATATCGCCGTCAAACCATTGCGTATCGGCCACAGCACGGGTACCGTCGGCAAAAGTAACGCCCCAATGCGTCCCGGAATTCAACATCTGAGATTCAAGAAACACTTTCAGCTCACCACCGCCCGCGCGAAAAACCGTCTGGTACCAGCGCGGCCCTGAACGCTGTGCACTCACAACCGTACGGTTCTTCGCACTGAGCGAAGGATTGCTGATGCTCGTCGGAAATTCACGGTATTCCAGCGCTGCGCTGTTCCAGAGCCAAACGCGGTAGAACAGGTTAACACCGCCGTAACCATTACCTTCGAGCACGGCGACATCGTCATACCCGTCAAAGTTGAAATCGGCAACGAGCAACGGCGCCGCTTCGGTGCCGACATCGGCTGTGTCGTAGTCGCTCAGGCGCTGCTTCTTACCCGAAGGCAGTATCGCGTGCACCGCAGTCTTTTCGAGCACGATGCGCACAGCCCTACCCTTTTCGGGTTTCAGCGCAGCAGGAAACTTCGCACTGCGCGGGCTCTCTGCGGCCAGGGCACCCGAAGCAAAGATGAAAAGCACCAGGCGGAGCTTCATTGTTTATGCCTCTGCCACACCGCCGCAAGGCGGTCGGGATAATCAGAGATGATGCCGTCGACGCCACGCGCGAGCAGGGCTTCCATCTCTGACGAGTCATTCACTGTCCAGGGAATTACCGCGAGGCCACGGGCATGGGCGTCGCGGACGAAGTTCGCATTTGCATAAAGCTTGTACGGAGAAATGATATCGGCTCGCACCGCCACTGCGGCTTCAATAATGTCGCTGCGAATACCAGAGCCGAGGCCGAGATACATGCGCAGCCCCTGCCACTTCGTCGGCTCAAAGAGCGCCGAAGTGCGCATCGCCGGGTTCAGTTCTTTGATTACCGGCAGAATCTCCATACGAAACGATTGCAGCGTCGTGCGCTTTTCGACGCCAGCTTCTTTGATCTGCTTGAGCAGCGTCGCGGCAAAGAGCCGCACCTCTGCGGCGTCGGGCGCAGCACCTTTCGGGAATTTTGCCTCGACGTTGAACATAACCGGTACGGTGGATTTATTCTTTTTCTCGTAATCTTTCACAGCACCGAAGAACTCCGCCAGGGTCATGAGCCTTGTGCCCGGACGGGGTACCTGTTCAGAAAAATCGGGGTGCTTCAGGCCGCCGCAGTCGAGTTGCTTCAGCTGTGCAACAGTGAGCTGCCGGATGGGTTTGCGTTCGATAGCGCTGCCGCCATCGTTCTGGCAGATTTTCGGGTTTGTTTCGGTGTCGTGGTGGACGATCAGCTCACCCTCGGCGGTGAGCACCGTATCGAGCTCGAGCACATTCATACCCTTCGCGAGCGCGATCTCGAAGGCGGGCCAGGTATTTTCGGGGGCAAGCCCGCGGGCACCGCGGTGCCCCTGCAGCTCGATTGTCTGCAGGCGGGGTTTGTCGGGCAGCGAGGCACAGGACACAAGCATAAGAATGGGAAAAAACATATTTAAGCGCATGGTTTGAGTTTACTCCTTTGTCAAATCCCGCAGAATCTTTCGTGCAAGGTATTCATTGATTTCGCGATGACGCGGTATAGGCTGCGTCACCCCGATTTGGGATTATGGTATATGTCGTGTTTGCCACCATGGCGCAACAGCAAGCACCCGGCCTCCTCGAGTTGTCTGATGAGGTCCGTTCGCTTCACACCACTTCGAGCTCACCGACGCGTTTGATACCCGGGGTTTGGTGATTAGTGAAATCCTGATATAGGTCATTTAGGTGTACCTTCAGGTCATCCAGGTCTTCACCCTGCGTCCAATGGTCAGGAAAATCATTCAAATAGCCCAGGTACTTGCCGTCATTTTCCTGCCAGTAGGTAAAAGCCAGCTTCATTGTTAATGAGCGCCCGCGCGCACGGAAAGTCAACCAGAATCGCGACTGAGGGTGAAATCCCGCTTTTCGGCCTGACTGAGGGGCAAAAGTTTCACCCGCATGTCAGGTACCGGTTCAGAGCTTAATCCCCCCCTCAAAGACCTGCCGTGGTGGCAAAAGCTCGAAAAGATTATTCTTTATAGCTTCTTTTTATCGGCCTTTTTCGGCGGGCTTTTCCTGGGGTTCCTGCACTTTCGTATCCACTCGAAAACCGGCGACCTTGACCGTCTCGCTTCATTTCGCCCCACCATACCCACCCGGCTCTATGACCAGAAAGGCCGCCTCATTGCCGAGCTCTTTCGGCACCAGCGGCAGCTCGTTCCGCTCGACGAGATTCCCCGCCCGGTGATTGCCGCATTTCTCGCGATTGAAGATTCCAACTTCTACGAACACTTTGGTATCGACTTCAAGGGCATTCTGCGCGCGACGTTCAAGAATATCCGGGCGATGCGGGTAGTTGCCGGTGGTTCGACCATCACGCAGCAGCTGGTGAAGGGACTCTACACCGAGAGCGAACGCACGCTCTACCGCAAGATCTACGAAGCAGTGCTTGCACTGCAGGTCGAAAAGGCCTTCACTAAAGATGAAATACTCGAGATGTATTTCAACCAGACGTACTTTGGCCACGGCGCATACGGTATTGCCGCTGCCGCGCAGTTCTATTTTGACAAACCCGTCTCGAAGCTAAACTTCATGGAAGCCTCGATACTTGCGGCGCTTCCCAAGTCACCGCACAACTACTCGCCGTTTCGCGCACCACACGATGCATACAAAAAGAACAAAGTCTCGCTCAACCGCCTCGTCGAAGTGGGATTCATAACCAAGGAAGAAGCCGACACCCTGTACAAGACATTCTGGCCGGTTTACTGGAAAAAAATTGTTACCACACCGCCGACCAAGACGATCTTCGGGGAAAAAGTCAATAACGCCCCCTACTTCACCGAACACGTGCGGCAGGAACTCATCGCGCTTTATGGTGAAGAAGTCGTCTACTCGAAGGGCCTGCAGGTCTATACAACGCTGGACCTCGACCACCAGAAAGCTGCAGAACGTGCGCTTCTGCCGCAGCTCGAAAAGATGGACCCCATCGCCCGGCGCTATAACCAGTTTATGACCGGCGGTATCGATGGTCAGTTACTCGGCACATATTATGCGCTTTCAAACATCGTGCCTTTGCCTGGCATTAAGCGCGAGTATTCCCTGCGCAATGACTTCCGCAAGAAATTCAAAGAAGAGACTGCAGACGCGTTTGAACTCGTCTCGCTGGCATTGCCATCTGCACAGGTAAACGACACCTCTGCGGAGTTCATGTCGGCCAACCGCGAATTTCGCTCGGACCTGCACGTGCAGGGGGCATTTCTTGGCCTCGACATGAAGAATGGCCGCTATACCGCCATGATTGGTGGCCGGGAGTTCAAGTCGTCGGACCAGTTCAACCGGGCGACGATGGCGAAGCGCCAGCCTGGTTCGGCAGTGAAACCGTTCGTCTACGGCGCGGCACTCGAATCGCGGGCGATACACTATGCAATGGGCTTTGTCGACTCACCGATCGTGAACATACAGCCCAACGGCGAACAGTGGGCGCCGGCGAACTTCGACTCTAGCTTCAGTGGCTATGTGCTCGCGTACCGTGCGCTCTCGGCTTCACTTAACCTCGTCTCGGTGCAGATCTATGACCTGGTGGGACCTGATGCAATCATCAACTACCTGAGCCGCCTTACCAAGGCTCCCGAGTCACGCTTTCAACCCAACCCGGCGCTGTCACTGGGGGCTTCAGAACTGACCCCGGCGGAGCTTCTGCTCGGCTATGCAATCATCGGTAACAAAGGGCAGGATATCATTCCGCACGCGATCATGTATATCGCCGACCGCGAAGGTAATGTCATCGCGCACCCCGAGAACGACGTCATACAGGCGCTGAACTATAAGCGCAGAACCGGTCAGATACAGGTTATCGAAGAAGGCCCGGCGTTCATACTCCGCAAGATGATGGAAAACGTCGTCAACGCGGGAACTCCCACACATGCCATACGCATCGAAGCCGGGTATAAAGGAATCGGGGCGGGTAAGACCGGTACGAGTAACTCGTTTAACGATGCATGGTTTGGCGGTTACACCACCGACATGGCGGCCGTCATTTGGTTTGGCATGGATAACGGCAACATGACACTCGGCCGCGGTATTTCGGGCGGTAATGTGGTGGCACCGGTCTGGGGTAGTTTCATGCGCGATATCTACAACGCGCGCGGCAAACTGCCCGAACCTTTCGACCAGGCGCTGCCAAAGGGTGTTCGACAGGGCGGTGTCTGCCGCTACACCGGTAAGTGGCCGAACCCCGAATGTGATAAGCCAGAGAATATGACCGGCACCCTGATACCTGACGTCATCACAGTGAACGGCAAACGCCGCGGTGTGGGGGGCGAGATGTGCAATTGCCACCACGCTGAATCGAAGAGCTTTCTCGATCTGCTGCAGGCAGACCATAGCCTGAGTAACGAAGAAGTCGGGCGGGACAGCAACAAGGCATACGATCTCACCGAAGGCGACAAACTCTTAAAACAGCTGGGCGGAGATTTGCCGGCACCCGGTGTACCGCCCGCTGCCAATGGCGGTACAGCACCGGCAAATGGAAATACCGCGCCGTGAGGCGCGGTCGTACAGAGTCATAGTTCGACAGGCTCACTATGACAATGATTATAATCGGGCAATATGAATAGTTCCTATCTGCAGAAACTTTATCAGCTGACAAAGCCGCTGCTATTCAAAACCGATGCGGAACGCGCGCATGTTTTTGCCTCCGCAACCATGCGGGTACTCACGCCTTGTATCCGCACGACAGAAACTGAAAGCAGGACACCGCGTGTCATCTTTGACCGCAAGGTCTACTCACGCATCGGAATCGCTGCGGGCTTCGACAAAGCCGCTGCGGCACCACTTTATCTGCATAAACTAGGCTTCGGGTTTCTCGAAAGTGGCAGCCTTACACCGAAGGCGCAGAATGGCAACCCCAAACCGCGCCTCGCCCGCCTGCCCGATCAAGAGGTGCTGATCAACAAGATGGGATTCAACAACCCAGGGTTTATTTCAGGCTGGAAGCGCCTGCGCAGCAGGTTAGCCGTGTTACCACATGAATACCTGATCGCGCTGAGCCTGGGTAAAGGCAAAGAGACCCCCGTAGAAGCTGCACAGGACGACTACACCTGGTGCCTCGAACACCTCGCGGGTGACGTGATGGCGGAGTATCTCTTTTACGTCGCCGTAAACGTCAGCTCACCTAACACTCCGAACCTGCGCGCACTGCAGACAGGCAAGGCGATTCGTTCACTGGTCGAAAGCTGCGTGAAAGTTTCGCCACGACCCGTAGTCGTCAAGTTCGCCCCCGACTTCGTATCTGACAAAGCCTACCGCGACTCACTCTCTGCAGCACTCGAAGGCGGCGCCCAGGGTATCATCATTTCAAACACAACCACAGATCATTCTCTCGCAACGTTACCGAAGATACTCGAAGGATTTGGCGGCGGGCTTTCGGGCAGGCCACTGGCCGACAAGGCGCGTCACTACCTCAGCCTAACCCTCAAACAGACGAAAGGCAAAGTCCCGGTGATTTCGAGCGGGGGTGTTTTTTCACCCGAAGAGGCCAAAAGACGCATCGACCTGGGTGCAGACCTGGTGCAGGTCTATACGGGTTTTGTCTACTACGGCCCCGACTTTGCGCGGGATTTCCTGCGCCTGGCATAACGAGGCGGCCGAGGATTAGGGTCGCGGGTGCTGGTGGCTGATGGGCACAGCCTAGTTTCGCCCATGCTTCTCAAGGTACGCCCTTGCAGCATTCTGTTCGGCCTGTTTGCGCGTGCGTGCGACGCCTTCTGATTTTTTTTCCCCCGCGACGTAGAGCGCCACGGTAAATTCTTTATCGTGATCGGGGCCCTCGGCCGCGACCAACTGGTAATCAGGACGCTGGTGGCTGCGCTTGGCCAGCAGCTCCTGCAGGGCGGATTTATGATCTTTACTTCCCTCTACGGTCTCGGGGTGATCGAGAATATCACGGAAATGCCGCACGACAAATTTTTGCGCAGTCTCGAAATCTGTAGTAATGAAGATTGCTCCGATCACCGCCTCCATAGCATCGGCGAGGTTAGATGCGCGCGTCAACCCGCCTGTGGCAATTTCACCCTTGCCCATGCGCAGCAGCTGCCCGATCTGCAGTTTGTCGGCAATTTTCCTGAGAGCAGACTCGCAAACGGTCATCGCCTTCAGCCGCGTCAGACCGCCTTCGGCTGTCTTGCGTTTACTGACATAAAAGTGATGCGCAATGACCAAACCCAGCACCGAGTCACCCAGAAACTCCAGGCGCTGGTTGTGTTTATCCATGTTCGGGTCGACATGCAGGCGAAATTCGTTGGAATAACTCTTGTGTGTCAGTGCTATGTTGAGCGCCGGCAATACCTTGTCGGGTAAGCCCTCCTGCCGCAGAAAATCTACCAGTCTATTGTGTCGTTCTTGATCTGAATTACTCGTTTCCACGCAGTCTCCGTGCCGTGGATCGTCATTTAACGTTTGCTGCGAAATTTCCGCAGTAAACGTTAAGTGACATCCAGTTACAATGTACCGCTTCTTAGTCACCGCGTCTATTTTAGTTTTGCTCGGCTTCGTCTATCTCGGCGGCCGCCTGATTCCGCCCATCTGGCCCCCCGCGGTGCGCGGTGCGTTATGGCTGTTACTTGCCCTGATGATTGCCAACCTGCTCTGGCTGCCTTTCAAACGCTGGCGCCGCAGCACTTTCCATGCAGCACACGCCTCCCCGGGCTTCCTGACTCGTGTCCTCGAAAGCTGCGCGTACAGCTTCATGGGATTCCTTAGTCTGCTGCTTGCCTTCACTGCGCTCGGTGAAGCAATCCGTGTGGTCTTTGCGCTCTTGCCGCAGACGCTGCAGGGTGACCTGCTCGTACAGATGCCTGCGGGCCAGAACTTTGATTCGTGTATGGCCCTGCTCATTATCACACTCGCAGTCATCTTTTTTATTTTCGGCCGGGCACAGGTTGCCCTTGGCCCGCGCTACCGTTTCGTGAAGGTGGTTCTGCCTCTGGAGCAGCGCGCGAAGCGCAGGCCACGATTTCGCCGCCACCCTGAAGTACCGAAGAAGCTCCGCATCGCGCAGGTCAGTGACCTGCACATCGGCCGAGCCATCAGAAAGAGTTATGTCGAGCGTGTCGTGAAGATGATCAACGCGCAACAACCCGACATTGCCTGCTTTACCGGCGATATCGGCGATGGCGTAGTGACGGCGCTAGCGCAAGATGCCGCCCCACTGGCAGAGATCACCACGCGACACGGTTGCTATTTTATACCGGGTAACCACGAATACTACTGGGGCATGCGGGGTTGGCTCGACATCTTCCAGCAAAACAAGATGACTCCGCTGATCAACAGCGGGACAAAAATCGAAACGGCGATCGGCGGTCTTTTTCTCGCTGGAGTCAGCGACCCGACGGCAGCGCGCTTTGCAGAAGAATTGCCAAAAATACCTGCGCGTGAAGTATCTGACCTCGCGGTACTCCTGGCACACCAGCCGCTTTTCGCACGCAGCGCAGCAGCAAAGCACTATGACCTCATGCTCGCGGGGCATACGCATGGTGGCCAGTACATTCCCTGGTCCTGGATTGTTCACCTCGTGTTTCGCTTTGCCAAGGGACTCTATCGGACAGGCAACCTGCTCGTTTACGTGAACGACGGTACTGGCTATTGGGGTGCCCCACTGAGAATCGGCACAAGGCCTGAAATCACGATTCTCGATGTTTATCTGAAGGAACTAAAGGATTAACGCAGATGACCGATGAATATTTTGCCACGACACGTTTCGCCGACCTCGATACGCAGCGCCATGTCACCAGCCGCACGTATGAGCAATTCGCCCTCGAAGGCCGCTACCGCGTGCTCGGCAAACTGGGTTACAACCAGGAACGCATCCAGAACGAGAACATTTACCTCGAGGCTGTTTCCGGCTACTCGAAATTTCATCGCCAGCAGTTTCCCGGTGCGCAACTGAAAGTTCAGACCTTCGCTGCCGTGCCCGGCGGGCACAGCAGCGAAGGTCTCATTCACTGGGATCAAAAGATTCTGGACCAGGCTGGCGAACTGGTATGCCACCTTCAACTCAGAACCCGCACCACAAAAGCGGGATCTCCCCTTGAACTGGATGGTATAGACTCTGCGGAAAACTTTGAAGTTCTATACGCTGACCTGCCGCCGTGGAGCGGCAAAAATGAACGCATTATCAGTCAGTATACCATGCCTTATTCAGACCGTGACTTTGCCGGCCGTTACAACGTTGCTGCGCTCTGGCGTATCTTCGAAGAAGGCCGCTGGATGTTTGCCGAGCAGACCGGCATGACATACGAACGCATTGTCGAAATGGATACAACGTCCTTCTATATGGGCAGCATCTGCAATTTTTTGGCAGAAGTGCCGGCAGGTCGTACCTTGCAAATCATGACCTGGATCGAGCGCGTGGACAAGATACGCTATTATTTCAGACAGGACGTCTGCCACAACGGGAAAATCCTGCTCTCGATGCGCGATGAACAGCTGATTGTTTCGCTGTCAAAGGCGCGGCCACAGCGAGCATCGGAAAAATTCATGGGCTTCATTGGCCGGTATCTTGAGCATGATACCGCAAAGCCGTCCTGATTCGGTCGTGCATTTGGTTTGCAGGGGCAATACATGAACTCCATCAAGATTACGGGCGCACGCGAGCATAACCTCAAGAATGTATCGCTCGAGATACCCCGCGAAAAGCTGGTCGTCATTACCGGGCTTTCGGGCAGCGGCAAGAGCTCGCTGGCATTCGACACCATTTACGCTGAAGGCCAGAGGCGTTACGTCGAATCGTTATCTGCGTATGCCCGGCAGTTCCTGGGTCAATTGGAAAAGCCGGATGTCGATTCGATAGAAGGCCTGTCCCCGGCTATATCAATCGAACAGAAAACTACCGCACGCAACCCCCGCTCGACCGTCGGCACGGTGACCGAAATTTATGACTACCTGCGTCTGCTCTTCGCGCGCTTGGGAGACCCCCATTGCCCGGAATGCGGAGCAAAACTCGAAGCTCAGTCCATCGACACCATGGTGGCACATACGTTCGGTATTTTCGACCGTATCCCTGCGGCAAAATCTGTGCGCACACAGATTCTTTCACCGATCGCTCGCAGCAAAAAAGGGGAATTCAAAGACGTCTTCGAGCGCATCCAGCGCGAAGGTTTTGTGCGAGTCCGGGTCGATGGCCGCATAGTCAGCCTCGATGAACCCATCGAGCTCAAGAAAAACCTGAAGCACGACATTGATATCGTGGTAGACCGGCTTGTACTGGAGAAAGATAACCTGCAATCGCAAAGAATGCACCTGGCTGGTTCACTTGAACTCGCGCTCAAGCAGGCAACCGGCGGCGGCCAGGCGAGCATCCTGTTCGAGACGGACAACGGCCAATCGCTCGAAGAAAACTATTCGGCAAAACTGTATTGCTCGGCGTGTGACCTGAGTTTTCCCGAAATTACCCACCGGCTTTTTTCGTTCAACTCACCCGACGGCGCTTGCGAAAACTGCAGCGGCCTCGGGCACATGCTGGAATTTCACCCCGACCGGCTGATCCGCGATGAAACGCAGACGGTTGGCGACGGCCTGGGCGATGGGCTCGGTTTCAGCGGCGATGCCTATTGGTACAAAGCTTCGATCGATGCACTGCGCAAGAAAGTCCCTTTCGACCCAAAGACACCGTGGCGCAAACTGCCGAAAAAGATATTCGACCTTCTGCTCTATGGTGACAAGACTCTCAAGCTCAACTATGAATGGAAGGGCTCAGACAGCACCTACCAGTTCTCGCGCGGTTATGAAGGCATTATTCCCAACCTGCACCGGCGCTATATGCAGACGCAGTCAGAGACGATGCGCCAGAAAATGGAGCAGTACATGGAACACATGCCATGCCCTGCCTGTAAAGGAAAACGCCTCAAGCCGGTGGCACTGGCAGTAAAATTGAAAGGCAGGAACATCGCCGAGACAACGGCGATGACCCTCGAGGGTGCGCTGGAACACTTCCAGAAGATACAGTTTAACAAGACCGAAATGGAAATCGCCAAACAGGCGCTGAAAGAAATCTTTGATCGTCTGCGGTTTTTGAACTCGGTCGGCGTCGGCTATCTGACACTCGACCGAATTGCCGGTTCGCTCTCTGGTGGGGAAGCACAGCGCATACGCCTCGCGACACAGATAGGTTCTGCTCTCATGGGAGTACTCTATGTCCTTGATGAACCGTCGATCGGCCTGCACCAGTCTGACAATGCGAAACTTATCTCAACCCTCAAGGGTTTACGCGATCTCGGCAATACGATTGTGGTAGTCGAACACGACGAAGAGACCATGCAGGAATCTGACTTTATTGTGGACATGGGGCCCGGCGCCGGTCGCCACGGTGGCCAGGTTGTTTTCGCCGGCACGTATGCCCAGCTCACCAAAGCCAGGAACTCGCTCACGGCAGATTACCTGACAGGCAGAAAGCAGATTGAAATTCCCAAAGAACGCCGCACAATTCGCAAAGAAAAAATCCGCATCGTGGGAGCCCAGGAAAACAACCTCAAGAACATCGATGTCGATTTTCCGCTCTCGGTACTCACGGTAGTGACCGGTCTTTCAGGCAGCGGCAAGAGTTCGCTGGTGAACGAGATTCTTTTCAAAGGCATCAACCGGCAATTGATGGGAGCGCAGGACCTTCCCGGCAAACACAAGGCCATTACAGGCCTGGAGCACATCGACAAGATCATCAATATCGACCAGAGCCCCATCGGTCGCACGCCACGTTCTAACCCGGCGACCTATACGGGAGCATTTGGACCGATACGCGACCTTTTTGCTGCCCTGCCCGCCAGCCAGATGCGTGGTTATAAAGCCGGCCGGTTTTCGTTTAACGTTGAAGGCGGCCGGTGCGAGGCCTGCGCTGGTGACGGTGTCAAGAAGATCGAAATGCACTTCCTGAGCGATGTTTACGTTAAGTGCGAGGTCTGCCACGGCAAGCGCTATAACCAGGAAACACTCGAAGTCCGCTTCAAGAACAAGAATATCTACGAAGTGCTTGAAATGCCAGTCGAAGAAGCTGCTGGTTTTTTTGAGGCGATTCCCGCAGTACACACGAAACTCAAGGCACTGAACGACGTCGGTCTCGGCTATATCAGGCTGGGCCAGGCTGCAACCACACTTTCAGGCGGTGAGGCGCAGCGGGTAAAACTCGCCACCGAACTCTCGCGCCGCTCGACGGGAAAAACGCTCTACATTCTCGATGAACCCACAACAGGGCTGCATTTTGAAGACATACGGCTGCTCATGAACATACTGCAGCGTTTTGTCGATGAAGGCAATACCGTTGTTGTCATCGAACACAACATGGATGTCATCAAGTGCGCGGACTATATCATCGACATGGGCCCCGAAGGCGGCGTCAAGGGCGGCCAGGTTGTCGCAACCGGCACACCGGAAGAGATCGCCAAAGAAAAAGGGTCATTAACGGGCGAATTTCTCAAGCGCTGGCTTAAACCTGCCGCCCCGGCAAAGACGCGGCGCTGAGTAGCCAGGCCTGCCCTGTAGGTGCAGGAAATCCCACTTTACCCGTGGCGCCACGTGGTAATTTCAGTTTCAGGTTATGCAATATTTCTTACTGGTGCTCTTTCTCCTGGGGCTGAGCGTTTTCGTCGGTAAACAGATACCCTGGTTTAGCCGCTATCGTATACCGCCCTCGCTGACCGCTGGCACAGTTGCACTGTTGTTCTTTTCGCTGATCCCCGGTGCAAAAAACGCAGATTTTTTCCTCCACCTGAAACAGATTCCGTCGGAGTTTATTGCGCTCGTCTTTGCCTGTTTTTTTCTGCAGCGGCATGAAAATGCCGGGCTGACCGAGCGAAGAATTACCGATGTCTTCGCACAGACTTCTCTCATCTGGGTATCGGTCATGGGCCAGGTGCTGATCGGACTCGTCGCCACCCTACTGATCTACAGACCTTTTTTTGGCCAACCGCTGGCATTCACGTCGGTGCTCGAAGCGGGCTTCGCAGGCGGTCACGGCACGGCCGTCGCCATGGGGCCCATACTGGTACATAACGGCGTACCTGCCGGCCTCGAATACGCACTCTTCAGCGCGACCATTGGCCTCATCGGGGGCATCGCGGGTGGAGTCTGGCTCATCGAACGCCAGCGCCGCAAAACGCGGATGATTGTCAGTGACGAAGATCTGGTGCACGCGCAATTTGATGTGACAGGTCTACTTATCAGTTTAGGCCTGGTGGCTGCGGCTTACTGGCTTGGCCTCTTCTACAAGGGTGCGTTTGAGAAAGAAATTCTGCCCCGCATCACTGACCCGGCCCACCTGGGCAGCTTCAGCCTGCCGCTCTTTGCATACACCCTGATCGGTGGTTATACGGTGAAACAACTATTGACCCTCGCCGGTTTTTCGAGGCTGATCGACAACAGCAGCATCCTGCTGCTCGCCGATGTTTTTCTTGAAATACTCATTTTTGCGGGTATCGCGATCATCGATGTGCGCCTGCTCGGGCAGGGATTGATTCCCCTGCTCAGCCTTTTTGCTATGGGCTTCGCCTGGAATCTTTTCTGCCATACGTGGCTGCGGCCGCGCATGCTCAACAAGGCATACAGTTTTGAACTTGGCCTCATCAACTTTGGTATGCTCAATGGTACTGCCGCGACCGGTTTGATGCTGCTGAAGATGGTTGACCCGAAATTCCAGACCCCGGCGGCAAAAGTATTCGCAGAGAGTTCGGCAATCACACAACCATTCATCGCCGGCGGAATTCTCACGCTGGCAACGCCATACATCGTGACGCAGCTGGCGCCTGCCTTGTCGGTACTGCTCTATGCAGGTTTGCTCGCGGTATGGCTGGTACTGGGCCTTATGGCCGGCAAGCGTATCCGTAACCGCTAGCAGGCTGAACGGCGCTGCTGATGACGAGTCAGCGCGGCAAGAATACGATCTTGCATTCTGCGAGGCGGTGAAAGTACTGCAGCTCGTCGTGCACCTTACGGCGCGTGGCCATCAGGTTGTCGATACTCGTCCAGAATAACCACCAGCTGGCGGGCTCGAGCATTACCTTAAGGATATTGCGCCAGAGCACCTGGCCTGCATGCACCGCCAGAAAGCCTGTGACAATCATGATCGACATGGCCAGAAGAACGCGCAGCAGGTTCCATAGTGTCGCGTGCTTCAGGCCTTTCTGCGTTTCGCGGTACTTCTTCTGGAAATAGATGTGCAGTCTTTTTTTGACAACTTCTTCATCGCGGTTGTGACGTCGCTTCGCCGGAATTAGCAGCACAATGTCCAGGTATTCAGGCGATTTGTGATAAAAGAAGCGGCGGAGTTCGGTTAAAAAATCTTCAGACAATTCACGTTCGGGAAACGGCCGCGGATCAAAATCGGAAAACAGGTCGTCGTACTCATCTATGGCAAGCCCAACGTGAGAACTGTGCGAGAGAAGTTTCTGGTGCTTCTTCTGCAGTGCCCGGCTTGCCATCTTCAGCCGAAAACGCGCCGAAAGAACACGTCGATAATATCGAGACCGATGACATAAATACCCATCGCCAGCATGAGCGCCATGCCGATGCGCGTCGCAGTCGCCTGTATCCTGAAAGAAACCGGCTTATAGATTGCCTCAATCAGGTAGAAGACGATGTGCCCGCCATCCAGCACCGGAATTGGCAGCAGGTTCATAACTCCCAGGATGATCGTGATCTGCGCCATGAGAAGAAAGTATGTCTGCCAGCCCATTTCCACGGTTTTGGCTGCAATCGCGACCATCTTGACGGGTCCCGAAACGCTTTTGTTAAAGGAGAGCTTACCCTCGATAATGCGCCAGAGACCAACCAGCGTCGACTTGGTGATAAAGACAGTCTCATCAAAGCTGAGCACGATCTTGCTTACGAACGACATTTCATTCAGAGAACTGATGGCTTTTTCAGCGGGGCGTATGCCTATCTGGCGGCGAAAACCAGGTTCGATCGTACCCGAAATTTCTACGGGCCCGGCGCGCAGTTTCGGCGCGCTTTCGGCATTTTCGAGTGCCGACCTGAACTCGGCAAAGGTGCGAAAACTTTCGCCGTTGATGAAAATGTTCTGGAACTCGTTGCCCGCACGCTCTTCGATCACGATTTCGGGCAGCGCCCTGCCGGTCTGCACATCGCGCAGATTTCTCAGCACAATGCGCGGAACCTTTTTCAGCGGCACAGTAAGAGCAAGTTGCTTTGTTGCGCCGCCTTCGCGCCGCTCGATCGTGAGTTCTGCAGTCTCTGCAGGTTTGTCGTTCAGCACACGGATCAGGTCTTCGATGGAAAAAAGCTCCGCCCCATTTGCTTTGAGAATTTCGTCGCCTTTGAGAAGGCCGGTACCTTTAGGCCCCGCCTCGGTCATGGTAAGGCGAGACAGTGGACGGGCGCCGGTCAGCATGCCCGGTGTTCCTGGTTCGCTGCGCGCAACAGGCAGGCGCAGCGGAACGGGAACCGAATTGCGTTCAACAGTAACATCGACTGTATCGCCGTGGGCAAATCCGAATTCATAGATGATTCGGTCAAATGACGGTGTGGTCGCGCCATCTACCTGTACAACACGGTCACCGTCACGCAATCCCGCTTTATACAGGGCGGATTTCGTATCAACGCGAACCGTGTTATCCATCGGGCGATAGCCCGTCTGTAACAGGAAGAGCACGACGAGAAATCCCAGTAAGATGGAGAACAGCGGGCCACCGAATGCAAGCGCCATGCGGCGCCATGGTCCGACGGAAAAGAAATCACCCTTGCGCATCTTGCGATTCTGGTTAGAAGGATCGTCACCGTAAAACTGGACGTAGCCGCCCAGCGGTATGGCAGTGACCTGGTAGATGGTGCCCTTGCGGCGGCGGAAGAACATGCCCCGACCGTAACCAATCGAAAACACGCGCGGCCTGACACCGGCCAGCTTGCCGATCAGAAAATGGCCGAGTTCATGAAAAAACACGCAGATGCCGAGCAGCAAAATTCCGGCGAGTATCGATAACACGGTTCAAGATACTACTTATGAGAGCCGACGGAAAGGAAATTATCATCCCGCTGCTGTCAGCGCCTGCATTGCAAACGCCGCGGCCTGGGTTCAACTATTTTGCTTTTCCCTGTACTCTGCGGAGCACATTTGCCAAAAAAGATGGCGAAGAAGGTTTTTTACAACCGTCGTTACAAAATGCCGGCCTGGGGCCAACCTTATGCGGTCTGGGCGGTCGTTGCCATCATCACGCTCAGCATTGTTTTCTTTACTTCCGTTGAGACCGTGCCGTCTGAACCAGCGGCGACTTTGCCGGCAAGCGTCAACGGTTTTGCCGAAGGACTCTTCTACGAACTGCGCGACGCCGAAACCGGTTCAGAGTGGGATGCCGCCGAAGAGCACATCGAGCGCCTGAAAAAGAAACACAACTACCGCTCTCGTGAAGAGAGTATTGCCGGTTGCCGGGGACTTACACTCGTGCGCGGCTCTGCACCACAGTGGAAAATTCTCGCAGCAGTACAGAAAAATCGCAGCGAGGGTATATACGCCGCGATGGTGTTTCTCGACCGCATCGGTGCGCAGGCATCGGCGACGGCGATTTCTGCGACGCTCGTTTTTCCACGCAAGGGATGCGATGCTGAGGCCGCGGTGCGCACTGTGGCAGGCGCTGAGGCCGGTTTACCGGTTTTTGTCGATGCCGGCGGTGAAGCGGCGGCTGCCCACTACGACCGGATTCCTGCTTTGCGCAACCTGAGGCTGCGGCGTCATTTTCCGCACGCTTTTCTCATGCCTGAGCGCACGCTCTGGGCAAACGTGCTGGCGCTGAGTAGCGAAACTGCAGGTCCTGAGCTGCTGCACCTGCCGGCCGACAAATGGAAAGACGGTGTCGCGGCAACAATTGCGACAAACCCTTTACTGGCTCATCCGGCAATCAGCGGCGTTGACGCTGCAGAACTGACGAGGCCGGCAGCATTGTATCTTGGCCAGCAGACACAGCTGACCCGCGGTGGCTTCGTTGCTCTCTGCGTCATTGTCTGGCTGTTCGCCTTTATTCCGCTGGCGAACGCTCTCAGTACCTTCAGGGAGCGCATGGAGCCCGGTTCGGCGCTGACCTCTGGCTTACTGTACGGCCTTGCATTCATTGGCTATTTTCTGTTCTTCAAGCTCGTCCTGAAGTATACACGGACTGATTTTGCCACGATCACTCTCGCGATTGTTCTGGTACCCGTAGTATTTTTCCCCCTGCGGGTTCTGCAGAAAACGATGCTACGTGCAGAGCTCAACCGGCCGGGCCTACACCTGTTGATACAGACTCTGCTCACAGTGGCTCTCTTTCTTTCCCCAGGCAGTGCGCTTTTGGGCCTGCTACTCCTGGCAGCTGCTTCGGCTTATGTACGAGCTTCATTGCCGCGCAAAATGCTGCGCTTGCTGATTGTTGGCCTCGTTTTCGCTGTTTTCTGGTACTCGACGAAAGAACCGCTCGGCAACTTTACCAACTACCTTGGGCAATACCTTCCCTCACTGAGCGCCGCGCAATTGCCAGCAATTCTGCTCCTCTCCATGATTTGCGGCAATATCATTGCGTTGCTGTTTGTCCCCCGTGAACGCACCTGAGATGCGTATTGCCATCGCAGGCTGCGGACGCATCGCTTTCTTACTCGAACAAGATCCGCTGCGGTATAAGCCCTGTACGCACCTGGGCGCGCTGCGCCATTACGTACGGCAAGACAAACGTCTGGTGCCTGTCGCATTCTGCGACACCGACCTCACGCGCGCCGAAGCTGCAGCAGAATTCATGGTACACGGACGTACCGGGGTTTTGCGAGCCACGGATGGCGGCAGCAAAACCATGGTACACGGAAAGATGCCGACCGTAATCACCAGAAGCTTTTCCAGGTTGCTCAACACGCAGCCCGATCTGCTGATTATCGCCGCGAGCACTGACGCCCATTTTTCCATGCTGAGTGCGGCGCTCAAAGCGCAGATACCGCGCATCATCCTGGAAAAGCCCGTAGCGTTCTCTGCATCCGAGGCGAAAAGGCTGAGGCAACTGGTGCGCAAAACCAGATCAGTGATTCTACCCAATTACGAGAGGCGCTACCACCCGAAGTACATCCGCCTGAAGCAACAGATCTCCCTGGAAGATAGCCCCCCCGTTTACCGGGGCTTTTTTGCTGCGGGGGGTAAGAGTCTCTATGCAACAAAAGACGGCCACGAAGGCGTATTACTGCACGACACGACCCACCTGCTCGACCTGGCACAATACCTGTTCGGCCCTGTGAAGAAGCATGCCATTGTGGCAGAGCCAAGGAGCCATGTGTTACACCTGCAACACGTGGGTGGGGCAACGGGCCTCATCGAAACCAGCCTCGGCATCGGGGTATTTCATCTCGAACTCGAGATCAGGATTAGCGACAGGCGCATTACGGTCGGTAACGGCTTCCAAACAACTGAGAGAATCACGGCAAGCAAACACTACCGTAGCCTCAAGTCCTATGGCACACCGCGACGCGATGCAGATGCAAAATTTTCCCTCAGGAAGAATCCGTTCATCCAGCTCTATCGCGAGGCGCTGTACGGAAAGCCCGACAACGCCCACTTCCTGGAGGCGTTGGACAATGTGATTTTGCTCGATGGGCAGCGCCTGGCACTGCCCATCAGGCGCTAACGTTTCTGCAGCATCTTTTCGAGATTGTACTGCCTCTGCACGGGGGCAGCAGCAGGTTTATTCGAGAGGTTGTCATAGTACTGCTCTTCTTTCGCAGAAGCCGCTGCATCGTAGCCTCGCGTAAAGTTTTCCCAGGTGTCTTTCGGAAACGTGAGCGAATAGCTAAAATCATATTTGATTCTTTCACCCGGTTTGATATCGATCTTCCAGACCAGCATACCATTTGCGTCTTTCTGCAGATCGCTTCTGCTTGAACCGATGAATTTTGTTGAAATACCCGGATCCGCGGAAACCGGAAACTGGTCATAGACCACAACCTGGCGTTGTTTTTTGGTGAAGTTCGAAACTTCAATCTCCCACTGGTTCAGTACTTCGACCTTGCCGCCAAAGAGACCGCTGTTTTCGACGTCGCCGCGCTTCAGGGTGCGTTTCAGCTGCATTCTCTGGTCAACCCCGAGAAAGACATCGAACTCCTCACCTACGGCAGCCGGGGTTTTGAGCGTGATGGCCCCGAGAAAACTGCCGTCGAGAAACGCATTCATCGTGCCAACGACCGGGGCTGCACTCGTGTTTTTCAAACGGGCTTTGAGATATACGTAACTCGATAGCGAAGGTACAGCGACATGCGTCAGGGTACCTTTGAGCGGTGCCGTGCTGAGTGTCACCCGGTGATCTGAATTATCGCTCTGGATGTTCTCCCGGCCCGGAAGAGTAATCGAAACGGTAGTCGTTTCAGCGCTGTCAGAATAATCGGCCCCCTCGACCGGACTTTCTCCCGCCACTTCTTCGCGGTCGGCCGATGCAGTCGCGGCCAGTTTTCCCGAAGCACGTTTCGTATCGGGCCTAGATGCAAAAAAACCCGAGCCGCTGACGCGCCACGGCTGCAGTATACCCGGCGAAAGTGCGGTTGCAGGTTTCGCCGTTGAAAGTGTCACCGCCACATTTTTCCAGTTCTCCCCCGTGCTCTGCCGGATAATCGCATGCGAGACCAGCTGGAACTCATTGCCTTCGGCAGATCCACGCAGATCGTAGACGCCGTTCCAGGAAACATTACCGACCATGTACTCGAGTTCGATCTTGCCATTCGATTGCCCCGCGCGGGCAAAAGAGACCTCAACCTCGGTCGACGAGTTGCGTGCAGACTGCGTCTCGGCATTGAACTGTAGCGTTACGCGCGTCAGGTCGCGGCGCAGCTTCTCTGTCTTTTCGTCGCTCTGCCGTATTTTTCCCTGATACGCGAGCCGCTTTTCTTCGAGGAAGGTCAGTGCCTTTTCCCACGAGTCGACATTGAGTGCATTGAGCCGGGCCTCGCGGTCACTCTGGTTTGTCGTCAGCTTCATCATCGAATCGATGGTGCGCAGCTGGTCGCGGTAGTTACTGACCTGGTCGCTCTCTGCGCGTATCTGCGCTTCAAGCTTCTGCATTTTTATCTTCAGCGGATGTTCCGCCCATTCGTCACCCGCAACCTTTTCGACGTAGCGCAGCGCGACCCCGGTTACCGTGACACCCGCGCCAGAGGCCCGCACAGTCTCGCTCATCAGCGATTGCGGCAACCCGGTGAAGCGCACCACGCCGTTCTTCTCGGTGCCTTCTACCGGCTGAACCCGCCGCACAAGCGCGCGGTCAGTGAAAACTGTCACCGAATCAATCTTGCCTGTAACCTTTTCAGCCTCTGCCGATAGCGCCGTGGCGGCAAACACCACCATCGATAGAATCATTGCCTGGATCTTGTGCATTGTATTGCCCCTCAAAAAGCTATTCCTGATTTTTTACCCTGAGCTTTCACCGATGCCTGCATCGCGGTGCCCAGATCACTCTGCCCAGCACTTTTTGCCGCCTGCCGGCTGATAAAATCGTTGCGTTTGCGGTTCAGCTCATCGATGCGGGCCTGTATCTTTGAACGCTGTGCAGCCTTGTCTTTCACATAGGCTTCGAGCTCTGCAGCCGATTTATCTTTCAGCTCTGCGGGTAGTTCTTCTCTTTTGACACCCGCGACACCCTTCTTTTTGCGGAACAGCGTCGTGAGATCCCAGCTGTTACTCTCAGAATACTGTTCGGTATTTTTCGCCAGCGCCCGCTCAACCGATGCACCGCTCGCCGGTGCCGAGGCGGCAATTTTTGCATCTTGTTTTTGCATCCTGTCTTCTTCCTGCCTGCCCGCATTGCCCATGGGAATTACTGTTGCGTTGTACTCTGCACCGAGACGCTGTATCTCTTCGTCATAAGGCGTTGCAACAACCTGAACCATACGGTCCTGGTTGATCACGTGAAAATCACCCTGCGCAAGTTGCGCTCCCGTAAGCCACTGCGTGGCGATGCCTTCCTGCCGGTTACCGCAGAAGATCGTGTTCACGAAGACTCCCTGAGCACGTGCCTGGTCCATGCTCGCACGAAAATCAACCGGCCCCTGGGTGAAAGGTTCGTTACCGGCTATGAACATCACCCGATAGACGTCGTCGTACTTTTTCCATTCGAGTTCGGCAAGCGCACGCGCGATAACAGCGCCGCAGTATTCTTCGCCACCGTTGGTCTTGAGCTCGAACAATTTCTCTGAAACCTTGTCGAGGCTCGCGGTAAACGGCAGCACCTGGCGGATGTAATTCTGTGACGCGTCGAGGCTGCTGTTGCCGTATTCATAGAGCGCGACTTCAAGACGGGGTTTCTTACCCTCACGGTTGCCATTAGCCAGCGTATTCACTATTTTCCAGACCTGTGTGCGCGCCTGGTCGATCAGGCCGTCCATGCTGCTCGAGGTATCGATGAGAATAGCGATCTGCACCACCGGCTCGCCGAGGTAGTTGCCGCGCGGCCTAGTGACCATGGTTGCGCCAAAATCGGACCGGTCGGCGGTTGCCCGCGCCGTGGCGACAATCTTTGAGCTCGTGACCTCAACCAGGCGCGCAGAAATTTCGATCTGGCCGCGTTTGCCCGGTGTGATGCTGCCGGTGAGAAGAAAATCCGCCTGTAGCAATTGCCCTATGCGGGCCTTGTCAGTCGCGCCCGATTGGTCGATCTGGTGCTCGCGCAAGACCTGCTCGATACGATCGCGCTCAATTACGGTGACTTCACCCGCAGCAACGAGCTGTTCTGTCAGCCGGTCTTGCACACCGGTCACTTCAGCTATGGCATTGGCGTCGCCGTGCTTAAAGGCGAGTACCGCGACCGTCTTGCCGGGATTTTTCGCAAAGAAGGCAGAGACATCTTTTGCGGCATCATTGAGTGTGGCGGCCTGTGCGACGGCAGGCAAGACGATCGCTGCAGTGAGACAACAGATCAGGGGGAGCGTTCTTTTCATAGGCTTTAGACTTCTGCAGGGGCTAAAGGGTTCGGAAAATTTTTGGCGATGATGGAAGAGCTGGAAACCACGGCGACACGGCGGGCACGGCCGATTGGAAAGGACCGCACTGGCTTAACGCACCTTACCGATTTTCTGCCACACTACAGGCAGAGCTGTTTTGCCTCGTAAGATAGCAGTGGATTTTTGCAAATTCGTCAGCGGTCAGTTCGGGCTTACCCGCTTCGCGCATACGCTTCTGCATGGTCTTGAGCACTGCCTGCCACTGTTTCTCACCCAGGCTACCGGGGTCGGGCAAAGCATGGCAGGTCACACATTTGGCTTCGAATAAGGTCTTCGCGTCGTCGGTCGCTACAATGGACGCAAGGCAAGCGAGAAGAAACAGCAGCGCCTTTCTCATAACGACCCCAGAATCTGTTCCATTTTCTGCCTCTTGTAGACTTCATTCATGCGGATTTTTCCCGTACTGTCGATGATCACCACGTAGGCCATCGTCGCGCCGTAGCTGCTCATAAAGCTCTGTGACTTGTCGAGTGCGACGACAATGCCGGTAGAATCGTAACCGCCGTAGGTCTTGAGCGTCGCCGCTTCACCAATGCCCGACGAAACGTAATCAACCATCACATAGCGGGCATCCGGGTATGCCGGCATGATTGCCTGCACGACCTCGTCCGTATGGCTCGTGCAAACGGGGCACCACATCGTGAAGTAGATGACCAGGCCATTCTTACCAGAAAGCCCCGAGGCCAGGGTCAATGTACTGCCATCGGTTACAGGCAGTGCAAAATCGGGGGCTGCCTGCCCCACTGCGAGAATGTTGCCGGGGTTTTGGCCCCGCAAATCCCTGGAATCGGGCAAAAGGTTTGAGCAATGGATGCTCCACAAAGCCATTAACAGCACAGGGTAAATCTTCCTCGATCCTTTGAATTTAGCGAATAACATAGTTCACTCCTATTGAAACGACATGCGTAGCAGGAAAATTTTGCTGCAGCCCAGGTTCTCGCAGTGCAGGGTTGTAGCTCAACGTATAGATCAACTCGCGTTCGGGTGTTGCCCATGCAAGCGTCGCACCGAACAAGTGCCGCGAAAACCCCGTAGTCTTATCGACGTAGCCATTGATGGTTGCATCGGCTTCGTACAGATAGGTGTACGTCGTACTCACAGTCAGACTTGCCATCGATTCAGTAAAAAAGGTGTAGCTGAGCGCCGCGGTACCTGTGAAGCGATCGCCGAGCCGCTTGCGGTACGGTTCAACGTATAGCCCATAGTCGCGGTTTACCGGCCGCGCAAAGTGCGTGCCGTAAAGCACCGTCAGGGCGAGAGTAAACGGGTAGACGGTTTTTTCGACAATTGCCTTACCCTCGAGACGGTAAAAGCCGCGACCCGTGATATCGAAACTCGACTGCACATTGTCGTACGGTGAGACGCCGGTGGGGAGCGTCAGTTGCGAAGCAAGATAGACCGCGGGAACCATATCGGCCCACTTACGCACCTTCCACACGCAACGGAGGTTATCGAACGTCTCGTACGTCAGCGACGCAACGCTGTCGGCCGGCCCGTTCGTGTTCGAAACCAGGCCGCTGTATTTGTTCGAATTGAACACGTAGCCCGAAGCGAACGCGGCCTGCCAGCGCGATGCGAGGCGCACCGCGACACCGCCGTTCAGCCGGTATTGCCGCAAGTCTGATTGCGGCGGATCACCCAGGTACCTGCCGCCACGGTCGAAGTAGCCGTTGTACTTCTCGATGTCGCCACTGGCGGCAAAGAGCCACTTCGCCGCCTTGGGCATGAGCAGCGCGCCGGCCGTGCCGCCCCCGCAGCACGAGCCGGCGTGAACCGGCTGTGCTGGTGAGAGCAAAAGAATCATCGGTATGGCCAAAGCCATACCGAAAATTACATTTCTCATGTGACCTACGGAATCACAGCCGTCAGTGAGCCAGTGCCCCTGACGGTGCCATTCACGGTAACCTCAAAGGTCAGCGTTTTCGAACCGGCCGTCAGCCCTGCAATACTGCCCAGCGAATAGTGTCCGGTGCCATTATCGCTGAGCGTACCGACCCAACTAGTTCCGCCGTCAATCGAGAGCCTGATGCTCGTCGTCGCCCCGTTCACCGTCCAGTCTGATCCGGTTGCCGGAGTGAGTACCAGTCCGTTCGCGAGCGCAGGGTGGTCCATCATCGATTTGCGCGTGGCGGCAAAGATACTCACCATATGGTTGCCCGCGGCACCTGAGACCGAATCGACGAACACAAAGTACGGGCGGTTGGTGGCGGTCATCATGTTGCTGTACTGGTCTGCGCTGTTGCTCACCGAAACACGCGCCGTCGACGAGCCACCGACAGTCATCGCAATGCGCGTGCCTATCTCTGTCATACCGCCGCTGTTCAGGGTCTTGATATACCATGTTCCCCCATCGGAGTTCATCAGGTAATAGACCACTGCCGTGTAGAGGCCTGTGCCGTTGTCGGTCACTGTATCGACCGGTGTCGTGTGCACCATTGAACCCATATCCATCTCTGGCACGATTTTGGGATTAAGCCCCGCAACGCCGGTGCCCGTACTGTCGGTCACCTTGATCTGAAAAGTGGTCTTGCCCACACTATGCGTGGGTGTCCCCTGCATCGTGGCAGTGTACTGTACAACGGCGATTTTCACCGAGACAGTTGCCGACCCCACGCTGTTTGAGCCCGTAATCGTGTACGATGTCGCCGCCTGAGTCGCAGTCGGCGTGCCGCTGATCGTGCAATTCGCTGTATCAAGACTGAGTCCCGCAGGTAGCGCGGGTGAAACGCTGCATGATGCCACACTACCGGTGACACTGGCACTCTTTGATACGGCAACATTCTGCGCGAGGGTGATGGTTTTTGCACCATAACTCAGTCCACTGGGTGCTGTCACCGCGGCAGCGGCATCTTCATTCTGTACGCACGCGTTGACAACGAACGCCACGAGCGCTGCCCCTACGGCAGCGCGCATCTGTTTTATTTTTTGAGTTTGCATAATTATTCCTTTTTGTTGTTACTTAATTTTTTGATCTGCTCTTTCAGAGCCTGTTCCGGAAAAACCGAGTAGCCGCTTTGCGACCAGACGATATTTCCATGGCCGTCGATCACAAGCAGGGAGGGCACACCGCTGACGCCAAGCGCATCGGCGAAGGCGGAATTCGTGTCGAGGTAGTTGGGAAAGCTCACTCCGGTTCGTTCGACCATGGTCAGCGCCTGTCTCTCGGGACTATCGACTGCAACGCCCACAAACGGAGTTTCTTCTGAGCGCGAGAAACGCTCGAGCTCGCGCAGCTCTGCCGCGCATGGCCCACACCATACGGCCCAGAAAACCAGGACGTACGGTTTTCCCGCATAACCAGTCAGCGGTCGTGCCGATTTGCCCAGCAGAGGCAGATCTCGCAGCGTAACTTTTTCAGCTGGCCATGAGCTGTGCACTAAGCCGAGAACAGCCAGAGTCATGTATGAGAATACTAAGCGCATGCTCCCCCTTTGATACACGAGGTATCCGGAAGACGGCGGACACAATGCCCTCTATTGCCGTCTCCTTAAAATGTTTGCTTAAGTGTTTTGCCGGCAGGTGTAGCGACGCCGTACGCCCATTCAGACGCAGGTCGATCAGGACACGTTTACAAAACAGTCAGGGCAACAGGCGCAGAAATGAATTCAATCCGCCTGAAGGTGCCGCCGGTGGCACTGGCAGTTACTAAGAAGGAGTGTCGGGAGGGTCAACGATAAGACCCGGTGGGAGAAATTGTACAGAAGGATGCACTATCGCCACCAGCTCGCGCGAAATCAGGTATTCGCTGTCGTAAGTGAAGACAAATGCTTCAAAGCCCGGCGCGCGCAGGCGTTCTGAATCGGCATCGCTCTCGCAGTCACCGTGCTCGCTCACGAAACGGGGTAAGTCGCGGTTCCTGCCATGCTTGTGGCCACAAGGACAAGGATTGCCCCGTTTATACTGCGCCTTGGTGTGCGGGCAAATACGCAATTTGGGAGTCATCGCATCGGCAACGATCGCCGGCGCGTCGGCCAGCTGCAAAACAAACATCAACAATCCACAGACCTGCAGTGCGCGAGTGAAGGCGATGCCGTGCACGCTCCAAATTCAAACCCCGAATGAGGTGGACAAGAAGATTCGCAACAGATACGCTAATTGCGGACCGCTTTTTTCCTCTTGAGAATCACATTTTCCGGAATCGCCGCATATGCTTTGTCGGACTCTGCCTTGAAATCTTTATACTTCTTCGCAGGGTGCAGGCCAAACTCCGTCTCAAAAGTGACCTCGCTCACCAGCACATTCTTTGTATTTTTGGAACGTGCCTCGAAGAGAAAATAGGGCGTTTGTGCCGTGTATTGTTTGCCGCTAAGCTGCGCCGTGTGATCTGCAGAGACCTCGAGGGTTGATCGGCTCAGCATCTTGACAGGATACTCAAACCCGAATGGTGTGCGGCGCTTCTCCACGGCTGGAAAACCAACGTACTGTTTTTCCCAATGGTTGGGCAACCTGATAAATTGCTGATCGTCCCCCTGTACGGTGCGCGCAATCTCGTACTCCAGTTCTAGAGTAACGGGAAGTGTCAGTGAATCGACGCCACCGATGACCGCGTTCGAAATCGACACACCGTGAAAATCGTTACCGATAAGTTCCTGCACGACTTCTTTTGCCGGTTTGCCTGAATGTTTTTTCAGATACCGCCTGATAAAGGACGCATGGTAACTCGTCCACTGCACTTTTTCCCGTACCGTAAGCTTGCCCGGGCGGGTCCTGACAAGACGATCGATCGTGATCGCCGATTTCGGTTCGCCGCTACGCGTGATCCTGCGCGGCTGCGAGTTTTCCTCGGAAACCAGTAGCGCAGTCTGGCCTTCAAGGTCAATCGGTGCCAGATCTGCGAGACCAAGATCTTTCTGGGTCGGGTCAAAAAATTTGCCACCCTTATAGCTTGGCAAGTACACGATCATGTGATTGAATTGGTCGAGACTGGGTATCGACTCTACGAAAGCCGCATAGGTATGAATCAAGGCCAGTTCCGCCGGTATTCCCTGAGATTTCAGCAATTGGCGGACAAGCAATGCCTGGTCTTTGCAGTCGCCGAATTTATCCTGCAGGGTCTTGGCCGCGTTATTGGGAATTATTCCGCGCGTGCCAAATTCGATTGCCTCGTACTTGATGGAAGACTGAACAAATTCCGTGATCTTTCGAATTTTCTCTGCGTCGTCCTTAAGGCCAGCCACCAGAGCATCCGCCTGGCTCTTTACCGAAGCCGCATCGGCCAGCCTGTCTCTGATCTTAGTAGCGTAGTCACGAGCAAGCCTGGACCACGACTCGTCTGAAGATCCGAAGTAAACTATAGGGGCAAAGGCAGCACTGTTCGGTCTGAGGTTTTCGCGAGCCAGAATGACAGGATTCTCTGCATGCCATTTCTTGCAATCACCAGTGTCCTCAGGTGGACTGGCGTGGATCTGCCACGATTTGACAGTCTTGTGCTCGCCACATAGATAAACTTCACTTTTCCTCGTGGCGATTGAATGAGCCAGAAGACTCTGCACAAACTGTAATCTTTTTGCTGGCTGCAATGATTCTGTAGTTACCTGTATTTCGCCGCGACTACCTGGTTCGAGGCCAGGCACGATTATTCGCAGCTCCTTTTTTCCTGTGGCGACATTCGAGTCATCCAGCTCGTCCACGACATAGTATTCTTCTGCTTTACCCTGAATCTTTTGCCCTGCCCTGTTCGTAACCAACAGCTTGTTAACGAAAATGCGCTCACGCAAAGGATCAAAACCGAAAGAATACTTTGAATGCGAGGCAATGCCAGCTTCTTTTTCGATCGTGAAATCATAGTAATGTGTGGTCCGCTCGGGCCGGTCAGGCGCGAAATAGACAGCTTTTACAGAACGGTTGATCACCGAGGCTTCGCCGCTGATGCCGGACGGTCTATTGTCAGAGACATAACCTCCCGGAATTTCAACGGCAGCTATCGGCTGCTGGATATCGGAATTTTGCCCCTGCCCCAAAAGAGACGTAACGTGGTTCAGGTAATCGCGAGCGTTGGCATCTTTTGGACTCAGGCGTACGACATATTCGAAACTGGGTTTTGCTTCCCTGTATCTGCCAAGCTTGTAGAGGGCAACCCCCTTCAGATACTCGACAGATGCCGTCCTGATATTCTGACGCAAGAGTTCGTCACAGATATCCAAGGCACTTTTGAAATTTTCTTCATAGATATGCAACCATCCCTTTTCGATGCGCGCGTCTGTATTATTTGGATTTTCAGAGATCAGCCGGTCGTAAAGGGCTCTTGCCGTGTCAAACTGCCTGCGATTACGTTCATAGTTTGCCGCGAACAGGGCCAGATCGGCTGAGTAGCGATTGGCCAGCGCGGCTTTCAGATGCTTATCTACCTCATGGTCTTTTCTGAGACGCGACAGCACGTCTAGATAGTCCTTGAAATCTCCCTCGTGCCAGTAATCTGTCGCAAAAACGCGCGCGTAAACGGCTTCCGCCTCGAGAAGTTTACCCGTCTTGTACAGTGCAAAGCCTTTCCACGTTTGCAGATTCTGATCGCCGGGACTCTTTTTTTCTTGCGCAAGAACGAGTTCCAAAATGCGGCCATATTCCTGCGCCGCGGAATGCAACATCAGAAGCGAATGCAGTATACCCAAATCGTCCGGACGCAGAGAGTGGGCCTTGCCAAGGTTAACCTTGGCAAATGCCTGTTCTGCACGTTTAGATTGGATTTCACCCCATTTCCCCAGGAAATTACCCTGAATTACGGCGGCATCGGCTGAAAGGGCGGCAGGCGACTTGTCTTCGTCATAGTTGAGATTATCGACAATGGAAAAAATTTTGGCGCGTTCGGAGTTCAATTTGTCCCCGTCTGCATACCAGACCATGATGGCATGGCGATAGTGCTTGCGATCTACCAACCGCACAAAGTAGAAAAACCGGGTTTTTTCACTTTTGCGCAGGTAGGTGTAATCCTGAATGGCGATCCCATTTTCACGAGACTCTTTGACGGGTTTACCGGCGGCAACAGCATGATCGGGATGTATCAGCGTAAGCAGATCAAGGCCGGCGGGTGCGGCAGGCTTGAACAGAACTTTCTGCAATGAGAAGATCGCCATTCCACCAAAGTCCTCATTAAGCAAAGCAAATTCAGCCGTATTGATTTCCGACTTGAAACTATCCCAGTGACGAAAACCTGTGCCATCAAGTTTAAGGTTGTAGGCAAAATCCTTTGAAACGTAGACAGCCGGTGTTCTCTCCGTAATGTCTTCAATATTCTTGATATAGGTGCGCGCCGATTCTTCGGCTCCGCCGCCAGACACATACTTACGAAAGACCTCAAGGGCCTTCGGATACTGTTTCATTGAATAGAGAAAAAGTCCGCGGTTATACGTAATTATGGGATCGGTAAATCCCTGCGCGTCCATCCTATCACAGATGCCGAGGCCTGCAGAATAGTTACCCTGGTCATAATATACCTTGGCGTATTCAAAGCCAACACGTTCTGTGAAACCGAATTTCTTTTCAGCGTCAGCAACCACAGCAAGAGCTTTGTCAAGTTCGCGATTTTCGCGATAAAAACTGAGAACGAAACGCAATAGCTCTTCATTTTTTTGTTTCGCGAGATAGGATTTGATCAGGCTATCCGCCCGATCCATCTGCTTCGATTCTGCAAGGGACTTCAGCATGAACTCGAATTCATCGTATGCCCAATATCCATTGGCAAAGGCGCGTTCGTAAAGGTCTGCTGCCTGCTTGAAGTTCTTCAGCTGGTAGGCAAAGTATGCCTTGTACGACATTAGATTAGGGTTTGCTTCCACTAATTGCGTGTATTGCTCTGTCACGTTGTATCCCGCGGTGAAATTTTTCATCTTGTCGTAGCTGCTGCAAATCTGCAACACCGCAGAATTGTCGTCAAAATGCAGTGCGAGCGCCTCTTCATACAATTCTCGCGCCTGTGCATACTGTGCCTCTGAGGCCAGGGCATTGCCTATTTTCATGAGAAAGTGGAAATGACGCCGGCGCTGGTCTTCATTATACGTTACATTTCCCTCCAAAGGTTTAATGAATCGGAAAGGCAACCGTACGGATTTGCGGTGTGGAGCATTGGCAAACTCGCGCATGCTGGCAATCTCTAGTACATAGGTGCCCTCGCGGCTATACAGCCGAAATTCGTGTACCGAACCGGCTGTTTTACCGATCCCTTTGCCGGCTGCGCGAGTAAGTTTCTTCCCATCAACGGTCTCTGTCCTGATGCCATCGAGACGTATGTCCTTCAGTCCTTCGATTGCTGAGATGACAGCTTTCAATAGCTTTTCCGGTGCCATTCTGGAATATTTCATTTTAAAGGGAATATAGAAAAGTGCATGGCGCTGCCCAAGCTCCAAAGCGTGCTCGGCCTTCGTCGGAGACTCACCCGACAATGGCACAATGGCAAAATAAGTTCCCCGCGGATCAATCTCGTAACCGTACTCCGACGAAGTAATTACCTTATTCAGCCTTTCTGAAACAAACCGCGGCGATTCGGCCGCGGCATCTGGAAACATCATGCCCGCAAAAAACTCTTCATACGCTTTTTGTACGGCCGCTGCGTCGGCCGTTTCAAAGCTTAGCTTCACAATATAGTTGTATCCTTTGCGGCTTGCATCCCACATGAGTACGCGCAGCGGCGGCCCCGAAGCGGTTGCCATATCATGCACGAAGCCATTCAGGTTTCCTACTTTTTTTTCCGCCAGTGAAATGATTTTCATGTGCCGATCAGGGAAAAGGGTCTTGAGGAGTTCCGGCGCTTCTGCCTTCACTTCCTCAAAAACTTCCGGAGGAAACACACCGAGATCCATGGCCGACAACTCAAGCCTGACCGGTAGCGTTATGTGCTTCCACTTGAAATCTATCGAGTCGTTTTTTTGCTCCACCGAATCACCAATCCAGTCGCCGAGACTGTCGATGCGCAGGTTTCTTGTTGGTACCGACAGCGATTTGACGCGGCTGCCTTTGAATTGTTTCTGAAATTCGGCGTTGTTTTCGTAGTGCAGTTGCTCGGGGTAGAGCGCGCCTGCAAACATGAGGCAGGCAAACGCGAAATAAGATAGGTGTCGCATGGTGCCAACATACGGAACTCTGGTAGCGGCGACAAGGCTAAACGATCAGGTATCCAAGGTCCGGTCTGCAGCGCCGCTAAAAAAAAGGATATCGGCATCGGCCATCGGTCCGCCCACACTAAACCAGTGCGGGTAGTGCTTACGAAAGGTTTCGATCATGAGCTCGTACGGCATGTCGGCGAAGGTGCCGTGGCTGTAGATGTACTCCATGTGCTTCTTACCGTCGGCTGAAAATTCGTGGAAGATCGAATCACTTTGGCCATCGAAGTCCAGCGGCTTGATCTTGAAGAAACGGCAGAGCCGCTCGTTGAAGGCCGGCGTCGCCTTGACCCACTTGTCGTCGATGTAAAGGTCGGTATAGCCGTGAAAGGCGAAGTAGTCACCACCCAGCATCTCGAGCATCTTCGGTGTCGCGAGGTGGTTCGTGACGTCGGCGAATCCCAGACGCGAGGGTATACCCACCGCCCGTGCGCACGCCGCCAGCAACACCGCTTTCGGAATACAAAACGTACGCTTCGCGTGCAGGCAGTGGCTCGCCTTGAATACTTCGCGCGTAAAGTGCTCGACCATCATGTCATACATCACCAGATCGCGCACGGCATAGTAGAGTGCGACAGCCTTTTCACGCGGCGAAGCAAGCCCCTGCGTAATTTTCTGCGCATAGGCAACCACTTCCGGGTGGTCTGAATCGATTGTCCAGGTCGGCTTCAGGTATTCCTGGTCAACCATGCAGCGCCTCGGCGGAGTTCTTAATGTCACCCAGCAGGTGCCGCAACTCACGGGTTTTTACCGGCGAGAGTTTTTTTACCAGGGCGCGCTGCGCGCGAAACCAATAAGGGTAAATCTCTTTCATTTTCTTAATACCCCTGGCTGTGATGATTACCCGCCGTTTGTTTCCCGGCTGCGCCTTGCGTATCTCAATCAGCTTGTCGTCTTCGAGAATTTTCAGGCTGCGTGTCAGGGTAGTACGGTCGACCATCGCAAGGCGGGCGATGTCGGTAATCGAACCACCGGTCTGTGTCGCAGCCTGGCCGTCCTGGCCGCTGCGACCCCTGGCACCTCCTGTGCTTTGGATCGCAGCCTGGCCGTCCTGGCCGCTGCGACCCCTGGCACCTCCTGTGCTTTGGATCGCAGCCTGGCCGTC
>JBMOPL010000017.1:310194-339782 GCA_049323535.1 Spirochaetota bacterium
TCGCAGCCTGGCCGTCCTGGCCGCTGCGACCCCTGGCACCTCCTGTGCTTTGGATCGCAGCCTGGCCGTCCTGGCCGCTGCGACCCCTGGCACCTCCTGTGCTTTGGATCGCAGCCTGGCCGTCGTGATCGCTGCGACCTGTGGACTGCGAGGCGATTGCCATCAGTATTGTGAATTGCGTGACCTTCACACCCGTCGGTTTCAGGGCTTCGTCGTAGTACTGCGTTACAGCACGCGAGGTGCGGCGCAGGTTGAAGTTGAGACAGACTGCACCGGCGTTGAGCCAGTTCAGCTGTGAAGCACCATCGCGGATCATGTAGCTGCAAAAATATAGTGCATATACACGGTCAAGTGGGTTCGGTCCCACAGCCGGCCGTGCCCGCAAGTAAGGTCAACGAAGTATTCTGGACCAAAGCCGCCAGAAAAGCGGTTGCCGAAGGCCAATCTCGGAACAGGCTGGCGAAAATTTTTAGGAGAAAACCCATGAGACATCTTATTGTAGTAACCATCGCCATCATTACCGCAGGCGGCATGCACGCACAGCAGGTGGAAAAAAATTGCACGATCGGCGGCACCTGGACGAGCCAGTCAAAGAAGAAAGGCAATTCGAATTGGAAGGTAAAGCTGGTCTGGAACAACGGCGAAGGCAACAGCGCGTACGGCTTTTCGATCAAGAGCAACGCTGCGCACAAAGATGCATTTGGCATTTTTACCGTCGACGGCAGCTGCTCTGAAGGCTTCTGTGACTTCCACCAGAACTATACCTCTGGCAAGTTCAAAGGCCGCTATTATTCGTACCGCGCCGGTTACTCAGAACTCAAGCCTTTTAACCTGAGCGGCGATTATGGCCTGGTTGAAGGGGAACAACAGGTTAAAGAGGGCAAGTTTACCCTGAACAAGTTGACTTGTAACAAATAAACGCTGCGGCGACTCTCCACTTCGTGTGCCTCATACTTCTCTCCTTTCAGCCGGGCACTGAGACACCGCTGCTGATCGCGGCCAACCGTGATGAGTTTTATCGCCGGCGTGCCGCACCGCTCGACTGGTGGCCGGGCTTAGGTGTACTGGCCGGACGCGATCTGGGTTATGCGCCGATCTGGGTTCGCCTCGCGTACCATCTCGGGCTCAAGCGAGTACCTAACCTCGGTACGTGGATGGGCGTTAGCCGTTCGGGTCGTTTTGCGGCCATCACGAACTTCAGAGAACCCGGCAAAGAAAACCGCAATGCACGCTCGCGGGGGCTACTGGTCAGTAATTTTATTTCTGGCACCACTTCACCTGCAGCGTATGCCGCAGAACTCAGCCAATCAGCCGGCCACTACAATGGCTATAATCTGGTCTTCGGTGATACAAACGCAGTCTATTATTTCAGCAACCGTGCTGATGGCCTGGCCGTGGCGCTGAAGCCCGGTACGTACGCCCTCTCAAACGCACTGCTTGATACGCCGTGGTACAAGGTAACAAAAATCAAGAGGGAGTTTTCGCGCTTACGTCACCCGATTGCCCCAGAGCAGCTTTTCCCGATCTTCGCCGACAACACACCTGCACCCGACGGCGAGGTGCAGCAGACGGGTCTTTCGCCCGCCATCGAAAAAGGTTTATCCCCGCCGTTCATTCGCCTGCCGGGTTATGGCACTCGCGTGACAAGCGTGTTGCAGTTCAGGCAAGACGGTGAAATCGAATTTTGCGAACGGACCTTTCGGCGCGGAAAGCCGCGCGGCGAAAGGAAATTCGTGTTCAGGCTTCAGACCTGAGGCTCTCGACGCCTGAAGCGAAAGAAATATCACTCCTTCTTTTTGTCGTAGCTGTTGAACCAGAGAAAGAGCGGTAGTGCAAACGCCAGGCCGCCGATAAACGCGGCGAGCCCGTAGTAGAGCACCTTGAGTGCTGATTGCTTCAAATACCAGACCGCAACAAGAAACAGCAGCACCAGCAGGGCAGTTTCGCTCAGGAAACATACACCCAGGGGGTTTGCCAGCAGCGCGTCCATCAGCTGCGGTTCTTTCATGTAGCGGTACAGGAAATAACCGTTGGGGGCAGCGAAGCAGAATACCGCACCCAGAAGCAACAACTGCCGAAAGCGCGCGGGTAGCGGAATCGGGTTGAAATCGTGTCCGTGTTTTTTCTCTTTCATGAAGCGATTGCAAGGCCGAGCTCACGCAGCGCAGCTTCAGCCCGGGGGTAATTGTTTTTTGTGTCGGGGTCAAAACCAGGCATGAAGTACTCTGCGTTGTGCCTGATGACACCGCTCACGAGCCCGCGTGCAATCTGCGGCAGCTGTGGCAAGTCTTTGATCAGCCGGGCAAGCGTCAGCTCGCGGTCGCCGGCAATGAACCAGGCGGTGCCTGCAATCGTGTAGAAAGTTAAGAGCGACGAAGCCAACACCATGCCTCCGGCGCGCAACAGGTAACTGTCGTCGATGGACATCAACTGCCTGAAGGCGACCGACTTGTGCTCAATTTCTTCTGCGGCATGCCAACGCATCAGGTCGGCCACCTCTTTCTGCATCGACGGCAGCAGCTGCGAACCGGGGGCAAAGGCAATGTCGGCGAGAGCGGCCGTGTAGTGCTCAAAGCCGACTGTCGCCGAAAGCAGGAATTTTTTCCCCAGCAGCCTTTCGACAATGGGTTCCATGGTTTCAATTGCAGTAGAACGAAAGAACTCCGCAAAAGCGTCGACTGGCAGGTTCTGGTCGCGCAGAGTCTGCCAGAATTGCCGGTGCGCCTGGTCGTGCACACTTTCCTGCCCGATGAACTTCCTGATATCCTGTTTTTGCTCAGCCGGCGCCTCGTCAGCAAGCCCGCGCACAGCCCTGATGAAGAACAGCTCGCCGATGGGGACAATCACGTGCAGCGCATTCATCACGTGCGTCGCCCAGGCGTTGTCAGCGAAATAGTAGCGGGAAATTTTGGAGAAATCAAAAGTCGGCTTCCGGACTTGCATAGACGGAGATTAACTTAATGACACTAGTGTCAATACATATTTGAACGAATGTTCAGATTGAAAGACAACTAAAACTAGCTGTTTGTCCTATATCTGGCATACATTGTGCTGGAACTATAGGAATATTTACCGGGTCTATCCACCATCATGCATGCACCGATCGCCATCTACTGTTCATCACGCGCCGCAGGGGGGCTTGAGCTTAACGTTGTTCGCATGGCTGTATGGCTCCAGGCGGCGGGATACCCCGTGCAGATGATTGCCTCCGCTGGATCAGAAATCGCCCGCCGCTCGCGCGAGCAGGAAATTCCGGTCGCGCTGGTAGAAAGACGCCACTCTGGCGCGGCGCTGTTAGAGCTGAGGCGGTTTCTACGCGCGAAAAAAATTCATGCGCTCTTTGTGCACACGAGCAAAGACCTGAGATGTGCAGTGCTCGCAAGGGCGTTTTCCTTCAGCGATACGAAGCTCGTGTTCGTGCAGCATATGCAGCTCGGCGTGCGAAAGAAAGATCTGATTCACAGCTGGTTCTTTCGCCGCCTGGCCGCGTGGATCGCTCCCCTGCCCTACATGGTCAGGCAGGTAGCGCAAATGACGCGCTTCGACAAGAACCGCATCTATGAAATTCCGTTTGGCGCTGAGCTTGCTCCCCTGTCAGAAAACAAACCGTGCCAGACGAGCGCCCGGCTACGACTCGGGTTACCCACCGAAGGTGTATTCGCCGGCGTGATTGGCCGCTTTGACCCGCAAAAAAACCAGGCCTTGTTGTTGCGCGCGGCGGCACCGCTCATTCAACTCGGGTTACCGCTGCAGTTGCTCCTGGTGGGAGCTAACACGCTGGACAACCAGGACGACTACGAGATGGAACTGCACGCGCTGGCGCATGAGCTCGGCATCGCGCACGCAGTCCACTTTCGCCCTTTTCAGAAAGATGTGAGGGACGCCTATGCCGCGCTCGACATCTTTGTGCTCACGTCGCAGGCTGAAACCTACGGCATGGTAACAGTTGAAGCATTGGCGGCAGGGTTACCGGTGGTAGCAACGCGCAGCGGTGGCACGCCAGAACTCGTGCGCGACAAACACGACGGATTGCTCTTCGAACCCGATAGCGCAGAAGATCTGCAAAATGCACTACGACTACTGCTCGATTTTCCTGAACTGCGCCGGCGTTTTGGCGCAGCGGGTGCACTGGACGCGGCCGAGCGGTTCTCTCATCGCGAATACGTCCATAAACTCGGCGAATTGATCAGTTCGCTGGTCTAAAAAAAACCGGCTACGCCGGGCGTAGTTCGCCATTGGCAATCGCCAGCGTCGCAGTTGCCATCGCTTTCATCTCTTCTGTGACATGGTGCGTGATCAGCAAAATACCCCGTCCTGCCATTGCTTCAGCCCTGATAACCTGCAGGAGCTGCACCACCGAAGCTGCATCAAGACCGGAAAAGGGTTCATCGAGTAACAGAAATTTTGCAGAAGTCGCCAACCCGCGCGCCAGCGCCAGCCTGCGCCTCATACCACCGCTCAGGTTGCCGGCAAAAAGGTCACCTTCTAGTCCCACCTGTCGGAGCGATTGCTCTGCTGCAACTTTCCCGCCTGGTGGCAGATGAAACGCCGCGTTGTCGAACACGGTCTCGTGCGGGAATAAAAAATCAGGCTGGAAAACCAGGCAGACAGAATCGGCAGGTGCAACCACCCGACCCTCAGTCGGCCTGAGCAGGCGCGCCGCGACGCGCGCGAGCGTCGATTTGCCCGAGCCTGACGCACCCGTGAGCAAGACGATCTCGCCGGGCCGCAGTTCGAGTTCTACCCCTGTCAGAATGGCGCGCCGGCCCAACCTGACGCCAATCTTCCCGAGACGCAGAATATCCGACTGAGCAGCGCCTGGCTTGGGCATTCGATTATTCGCAAACAGTACGCGGAGAAAGCCCACCCTCTGGATCGCTGCCTGCGCAACAGCAGTCACGGCCAGCGCGGCAACAAGAAATGCCAGCGCGTACGCGAGAAATGAAGCCGTGTCGACAACGACGAACGACTGCTGCAGCTGCCGGCCAATGCCATCTTTTGCCGCGAACCATTCGGCAATCACCGATGCCTTGAACGACATCAGCAGCCCCATGCCGGTCGCCGCTACCAGGTGAGGCCGCCATTCGTAGAAGAGCCTCAGGGCAACGCGGCGCGGGTAATACGGTACGTAATGGCGCCAGAACTCGCGGCGGTCGCGCGAAGTCAGTTCGAATGCGGCGCGAAACTCGAAGGCAATGAGCGGCAGCACCACCAGAACAGAAGCAGCAACGGGCGCTGCATTGCCGGTGCCTAGCAGAAGCACAAGCGGTACAATCCAGAGAATCACGGGGGCTGCCTGCAGCAGCATGAGGCTCGGCGCCGCGAGCTGCGAGCGTGAACTGCGCGGGGGAAACACGGCGGCCCAACCGATGCCGAGAAAGAGAGCGATCACAAACGCCGTGACCGAACGCACCACAGTGAGCGCGAGATCAGGCCACAGCGGGCCATACAGAAGTGCTGCCATCTTTTGTAAAAGCAATCCCGGTCCCGGCAAAATCGGGTTCGAGAAGACGGCGAGCGAGCATCCGAGAACGGCCACGGCCACCAGCCAGCCAGCGAAAGTAAGGAACAACCGGCGCTGCATTCGGCCTACGGCATGAAGAAAGTATCACCGGATTCGGCGATGCCGGCGGCGCGCAGGAAACTTGCTGTCCTCTTGCGGGCCACACCTGCTTCGGGCAGCGCGAAGTGGGTGTAGCGCAGACCCTCGCGCAGCACGTCATGCGTCACCTGGAACTTCTGTGCATAGAGCGCTGCAATCGCCCCGGGATCTTTTTCGACGCGCGCCACAATGTCCACTAACCTGCGCTCGAGCTCAGGCAGGCGCTGCATTTTCTCTGTGCTCAGCTGCGGGCCAACAAATAGGGAAACCATCGGTGCGGGCGCTTCCGTGGGCAAAGCGCGCTCTTCCAGTGCCGAAAGCTCGGCGAGCCGCGCGAGGCCGTGCTGGGCGATCAGCTTCGATGCAAGCGGTTCTGGCAGAATGGCGGCATCGACTTTTCCGGCGAGCAACGACGCAGCCGCCTGCGCGTGCTGCTGGTATTCAATGATGGGTTTGACCTTTTGTATTTCGATCAACCGGCGAAACTGGATGTCATTCGGGCTGCCGCGAAAAGGCAGCGCGACGCGTTTTCCATTCAGCTGCGCAAGTGCCGGTTGAGCAGAAGGTTTGTCGCCCGGTTTCAGGACAATGCTCGCAGTACCCCAAACGAGCGTGCGCCACAGCTTCACCCCCCTGCCGGCCTGCATCGCCCCGAGCGTTGTGCCGGTGAAGAGCAGGTCGCTTTCGCCGCGCAGAAACTCGGCCACCGCGAGCGCATGATCGGTATAGGGCTTAAGGCGAATCTTTTCACCGGCGAGCGGTGACTCGGCGGCAAGACTCAGCGGCACGGCTGCGAGCGCCTCAGGATGTGCAATCACGAGTTCGCGCGTGGCTGTCGGGCGGGTGCAGTGGGTAACGAGAGCGAGACACAAGGCCAGCATGGGCGATAGTTGCAGCGGTTGCCGCAGATTTACCGGGATGACAAGCATGGCGGGCATTGCCTGCAAATACCACGTGATTAAATCGCCGGGTCAACGTAAAAACCTGAGGCTCACCAGTTCACGCTTCCATCCGTGTTGATCGAGGAAATGTAATACGAAGGATTGCCGCTCATGGTGGTGAAACTACCCCCAACATACACTGTTGAACCCGAGACGAGCAATGTATCGGCTGTACTGTTCGCATTGGGGTTCCACGAAAGCAACCCGCCTGCAGTATTAAGCGCGGCGAGGCGAATTCGCGGGGCACCACCAACAGCAGTCAAATATCCGCCTGCGTAGATCGTTGAGCCAGAAATACCTAAGGCATTAACAGGACTATTGACTCCCGGATTCCATGCCTGCAGAATGCCGGCGGTATCAATTGCCGCGAGGTAATTTCTCGATGTGCCGCCAATACTGGTAAATACTCCGCCTAGGTATACGAGAGCACCGTCAAGCTGCAGTGTATAAATGGTATTGTTGACATCAGGATTCCAGGGCTGCAGCACACCAGCTGTATCAATGGCAGCCAGGCGGTTTCGGTTTGTGCCGCCAATACTCGTGAAACTGCCACCGACGTAAATAGTGGAACCGGAAACCTCAATTTCGGAAACCTGCCCGTTGGCGTTCGGGTTCCAGGCCTGTAATGCACCCGCCGTATCGATAGCAGCGAGTCGGTTACGATCACCCGGTATGCAACCGGCTCCAATACAGGTAAAATCTCCCGACACATACAGCGTGGAACCGGAGACCGCTATGTCGTTGACGATGTTATTTGCTTCAGGATTCCACGTCTGTAGAATTCCTGATGTAGAAATCGCAGCAAGGCGGGGTCTTGCGGTACCACCTATTGTTGTAAATGACCCGCCTGCATAAATAATGCTGCCAGAAGCCCGTAATACTGCGACCGTACCGTTTGCATCCGGATTCCAGGCCTGCAAGGCCCCGGCCGTATCAATGGCCGCGAGATAGTTTCGGGTCAATGACCCGATTGAGGTAAAGCTGCCACCTGCAAACACCGCCGAACCCGAAACCGCCAAGGTTACTACCTGACCATTGACATTGGGATTCCATGTTTGCAGTGAGCCACCGGCATCGAATGCCGCCAAATGATTTCGCGGTGTCCCGTTAATCGTAGAAAAATCACCACCGGCATATATCACCGAACCGATCACAGTTAGAGTGTACACCCGATCGTTCGAGACTGGTGCCCAGCTCAAAAGGCAGGTCGGAGCATAGGTCGCGAGGCAACTCGCGTCCGCATTGACTGCTGCCAGACGATTCCTTGCCGAGCCATCAACAGAGGGAAATCCGCCTCCAATATAGATTGTGTTACCAGATATAGCAATCGCCAGTACGTTTCCTGCATTTGGATTCCATGCGAGTATGCTACCTGCGGTATCGATAGCTGCCAACCCATTTCTGCTGCTACCGCCGATACTCGTGAAATTGCCGCCGACAAAGATGTTTGAACCTGAAACGACCAGCGCAAAGACAGAACCATTTGCATCCGGATTCCAGGACTGAAGGTTGCCATCGGTAGCAATAGCTGCCAGGCGGTTTCTCGTGATACCGCCAATGGTCGTGAATAAACCACCTACATAGACACTGGAACCCGAAAGCGCCAATTCATAGACCGTATTGTTTGCAGCGGGATTCCAGGGCAACAAAGTGCCGTTCTTGTCGATGCTTGCCAGCCGATTTCTGGTCACACCGCCGAGGATCGTAAACTCACCGCCGACATAAATTGTTGTACCATCGAATGCCAGCGCCCGCACCGAAAAATTCGCACCGGGGTTCCATGCAAGAACTTCGCCACTCTTGCCAATGTGCGCAAGCCGGCTGCGCGCGGTGTTACCAATCTTGGCAAATTCACCCCCAATATACCAACCACCGGCACCGTCACTCACAGCAGCATAGACCTGCCCATCGATATTCTCGTAAATATAATCGGGAGGGGCCTGTCCACTGGCCGCATCTATCGCGGTACCGTAAGAGTTTGCAGTACCCGCTCCGGTAAACTGTCCCCCCAGATAAAGAAGGCAGCCACTTTTAATAATGGTCGTGACCGCCCCATTGAGCGCCAAATTTCCAGACCTCGCCTTCGGACATACATCGGTCGAGAACGTGCTCATCATGCCGGCAAGCGGGTTGCCTGCCTTGTCCCTGATACCCGATGTCAATGTGATCGAGTATGTCGTATTAGTAAACAGATTCTGGCTGGTCGTGAACATGAGGGTTTTCTGTATCTCGTCGTAACTCAATGATCCCGCTACTGCATTCCCCGCCGCACTCTTCAACGTCATCGTCGAACTGTTGAGCGTCGCGGCGTCCATAGGCTCATTGAACACGACGGTGATTGTGGGCTTGTCAGTAACCTCGGTGGTGCCATGCACCGGTGTGATCGACAGCACCTGCGGTGGAGTGAGATCTTTGGCTGTCAGGTCGACGTTGAGTTTGGGTTTAGCGTTGCAGGCGGGGAGGAGCAGCAGCAAACTCACCGCTAGCCCCACTCCTGAAAAGAGAGGGGAGCAACGCCGCTTCTTCTCCCCATCTCGCGGGGGGTTGGGGGTGAATCGCCTCACCAATTCACGCTCCCGTCGGTGTTGACCGATGAGATGTAATCACTGGGATTACCATTGATCGTCGTAAATAATCCTCCCACGTAAACCGTATTGCCTGAGGCGGCAACGTGCCTGATCAGGTGGCTCGGGACAACTTCCCAGCCTTGAGCCGTCCCACTGCTATCGAGGGCCACAAGGTAATTCCTGGCTGTACCGTTGATTGTCGTGAAGAGACCGCCTGCATAAATCGTGGTACCCAAAGCAGCGATTGTATAGACCGTATTGTTGGCGGCTGGATTCCAGGCAAGTAAAGTTCCTCCCAAATCAATGGCCGCAAGATAATTTCTGGAATTCCCACCCAATGTTGTGAACCCACCACCGACATAAACAGTCGAACCTGAAATTGCCAGCGAATAGACGCCGTTGTTAGCATCTGGATTCCAAGGTTGAAGAACGCCGCTGCTGTCGATTGCTGCAAGCCGGTTTCGTGGTGTGCCATCAATAGTGGTGAAACTACCCGCTGCGTAAACGATAGAACCCGAGACGCCTAGAGCTGATACCGTTCCGTTGGCGTCTGCTATCCACTGAAGCAAAGCACCACTCGTATCAATAGCCGCGAGTCGGTTACGAGGGCTGCCACTCATAGTGGTAAATGTCCCGCCCGCATATATGGTTGAACCGTCGTTCGCCAGAGCATAAACCCGATTTCCCGCATTGGGATTCCAGCTCTGAAGGTTGCCCGAACCATCAACTTCAGCAAGCCTGTTTCTGGCTGTGCCAGCAATCGCAGTAAAATTTCCCCCAACATAAATTCGGGAATCTTTGGCCATCAAAACATCAACTATGCCATCGGCACTGGGATTCCAGGATTGGAGACGCCCAGAGGTATCAAATGCCGCCAGATAGCTTCTGGCGATTCCCCCGATTGATGTAAAGCTGCCACCGGCAAATACCGTGGAAGTGGATGCCGCGAGTGTGAGAACTGTGCCGCTGGCTTCAGGCTGCCACGAAAGCAGGTTACCTGAAGTATCAATTGCGGCCAGACGGTTCCTCGTATTCGCTCCGATCGCTGTAAAAATCCCACCGGCGTAAATGGCATTAGCGTTTGCCGCAATACTGTAAACGACACTGCTTGCATCTGGATTCCACGGCAAAACAGCACCGGCGGCATTGATCGCCGCAAGGCGATTGCGAGTTTGCGCCGGAACACTCGTACAGCCGGCGGCGCAACCTATTGATGTAAAGCCACCGCCGACATAGACATTTGAACCAATCACAGCCAGATCATAGACTGACGAGGCTGCTGTCGGGTTCCAGGCTTCCAGGGCGCCAGTGTCGTTCACCGCGGCCAATCGGCTTCGAGCAGAGCCGGAAACCATCGTAAAATCACCCCCGATATAGATCGTAGTCCCAATCGAGGTCAGAGCACGGGCAACATTATCTGCATTTGGATTCCAGCCAAGTAGAGCGCCGTTCAGATCAACGGCTGCAAGGCGGTTCCGTGGGATACCTGATATTGAAGTAAAACTTCCAGCAAGGTAGATGTTGTTGCCGGATACGTGTATATCAAAAACAAAATCATTCGCGCCCGGATTCCAGGCCAGGACATTGCCTTGCGTATCAATCGCCGCGAGGCGTTCGCGGGAGATTCCGGCAATGGTGTTGAACGCGCCACCGACATAGATGACCGAATCTGCCAGCGCGAGCGTAAGTACATCACCTGAAACATCGGGATTCCAGGGCAAGACTTCGCCACTGGAACTGATATGAGCCAAACGGTTACGAGTCAGGCCACCGACCTTAGTGAACTTTCCGCCGATATACCAGCCGCCTGAACCGTCAGAGACGGCAGCTCGAATTTCATTATTGATGGCCTGGTACAAGAAACTGCTGGGTGGATAACCGGTTGTACCGTCGATGACAGTCCCATTTTCGTGGGGTGTACTGGCCGAAGTGAATGCGCCCCCCAAATAAAGGATACAGCCGACTTTTGCAATCGCAAACACCTGGCCATTTAGCACTTCACTACCTGCCTTAGCCTTCGGACAGACATCAGTGGAGAACGTGCTGCTCATTCCTATCAGGGCATTCCCACTCTTATCTTTCATGCCGCTCGTAAGAGACACTGTGTAAGTGGTGTTCGTGAACAGCTTCTGGCTAGTGGCGAACGTCAGGGCTCTCAGTGCCTCGTCGTAGCTATATGAACCAACAGCCGAATTTCCCGCTGAACTCTTTATAATCATTGTCGAACTGTTGAGCGTAGCGGCGTCCATGGGTTCATTGAACACGACGGTGATCGTGGGCTTGTCCGTGACCTCGGTGGCGCCATTCCCGGGCGTGATCGAAAGCACCTGCGGCGGGGTCAGATCTTTGGCGGCCAGATCAACATCGAGTTTCGGTTTGGAGTTGCAGTCAATTATCGCGATCAAACAAATTGCGCATGCAATTTGTTTGATCATAATCTAAACCCCACTCCCATTTCGCCAACAGGCTCTGCCCGTTCGCACCCTGGTAAAAAGAAAACACATACTGGCCGCCCGCCTCGATGAAGAGCCACGAGTTCAATGCATAGCCGAAGCGCAGGCCGCCGGTTGCAAATGGCGCGAGTAAAGTGTACTCCCCCGCGCTGACGGTTTGGCCGGCCGTCGTAGTGACAGCGACGGTGCGGTTGTCGTAGGTGAATTTTATGATATCGTATTGCACACCTCCGCCGATGAACGGCTGCAGGTAGAATTTGCTGCTCAATTTCTGCCGCCACGCAATGCCCGCTTGCCCGCCAAAGCTCTGCAATGCCGACGGCACAGAAGAACCGTCAATACCATACGAAAACTGGTCGCTGGCTACGCGCACCATGCCGCCGGCAAACAGGCCCAACTGCTCTTTGAAAATGCCGAAGTGGTGAAAATCGAGAGTAAAACCTGCAGTGTTCTTGAAATCTGTTCCGGCGTACTCGCCGGTCGTGGTGAGAACACGGTTCGCACCAAAGGCGATGGGTGCAAATTGCCCACGCATCGATAGTTGGTTAAAGGAGGGAGTTTCTTCTTTGAACCGGCCAGCCGCCGCATCGTCTTTGCTCGGCAGCACCGCGGCCGCTTCTTTCACAATGCGGTCGGCAATTTTTTCTACCGCGTCGAAAATAGTCGCATCGACAGGGTTCTTGATCTCAAAATCGGCGATCTGTTTCTTCTTGCCGAGATCAAGAATGCGCACGCGCGCACGCAATTCCTGTGCTCCGCCTTTCTTGTTTTCGACCACGTAACCGCCGAAAATCACGACATCCTGCTTTGCCGCAATGCCAACGTTCATTGCGGCCGAATAGGTATAAAGGTCTTCTTCGATAACGAAGATTTCGTTGGCCGACTCAAGCCATTTATCTCGTTCGATTTCCTGAAAGGCGAATTTTTCTTTTAGTTTGCCGCGCACCGCATCGGTGATACTGCCTTCGAGGTAATTAAAATCCGCCTTTTTCAGAATATTTTTGAAATCGAGTACCAGCACCTTCTTGAGTTGCGAAGCTTCTATGCTCCCAACCCAAAATACCAACGCCAACCCAATGAGGAACATTCCTCTGAAATGGCAGATCAGACTAAGCATAGCTCCACCTTCTGAAGAAAAATTCCGCTCAACTATCGATGCCGGGGCCGGTAGGTTCATACTGGATGAACATCCTAGTCCCTATGGGTATATTGTGTCAACTACATCGGATTTTTCTGCCGGCTGCCGGCGGCACTACTTCAAGAACTTCACCGTATCGGCGAGCGTTTGCCCGGGTATCTCTTCGTGTGGAATGTGGCCGGCATTGTCATAAATAATAACCTGCGACCACGGCATCTTTTTGCGGAAGTTTTCTGCCTGCTCGACGGGAATCCACTGGTCGTAACGCCCCCAGAGAATGAGCGTCGGGGTTTTGATGCGCTCAAGACCTTTGCCCGAACCCTCTTCGAGCTGCATAGCCCGGTCGACAAATGCCTGGCGATTGCCCTCGCGCAGGGCCATTGTATGGTAGCGGTCGACAAGTTCTTCGGTGACCTTGCTGCGGTCGAAGTACACCTCTTTCAGGCTGTTACGCACCAAAAAACGCGGGCTGATGTAGAGGCCGAGCTTACCTATGACCGGCATGCGCGCGAGGCGAATCGGCATGGGGATTCCCTTCAGGCGTGGCAGGCCCGCGCTGTCGATAAGAATCATCTTATTCACATCATCGGGATATTGGGCCGCATAGTGCCACGCAATCTGCCCGCCGAGCGAATTGCCGGCGATACTGACCTGCTTGATCTTCAACTCTGCCAGGAACTGCCGCAGGAATTTCACGTAGCTGTCGATGCTGTAGTTGCGGTCGGGTGCTGGACCGGTAATGCCAAATGCAGGCAAGTCCATACGTATGACGCGGAAGTCTTTTTTGAGTACATCGACCCAGGCCTGCCAGGTGTGCAGGCTGGCCGCAGTACCGTGCACTAGCAGTACCACCTCGCCTTTGCCTTCGTCTGTGTAATGCACACGCATACCGCCGATCTCCATGAATTTGGATTCTTTCAGCTTGTAGCGTGCTTCAACGTCTGAGACGGGAATATCAAACCGCAGTTGCGAGAGAAGCAGTAGTGTGGGAAATCCCACAAGGATACCAAGTGTAATAAGGAGCTTCTTTTTCATTGTAACTGCTAACCTGCCTTTACCTGACACCCGGGAAAGAGTCTACGTATTGTACTGTCACGTCGGGAAAAGAATCAACGAACTGCACCTTGAGATCGGGAAACGATTCAACCATCTGCCACTTGCCACAGGAATCAGGAAACGACGATACAGTCTTTACCTTCAGATCGGGAAACGAACTGACGACTTTAACCTTGATATCCGGGAATGAGGTAACAATCTTAATCTTGCCCCAGAGTTTCTTGCCTTTGTACGTGCAATCACTGCCGACGTTGCCCGCCAAGAGTGAGCCCGCGGAGAGCAGCACCGCCAGCATAACCAGAATTTGTTTCATCTTTTCTCCTGTTCGGGTATTGTCATATAGTAAAAAATGCGCTTGGGGCCGTAGAGCTCGATCGCATAATCATTTTCGTAGCCGGTCTCGCGGTAGGTGTAAGGCGGCAACTTGTTTGCCTGCCAGTATTTTTGGTATGCGGGATACACCTTTGACACCCCCGCAATGACTGAAAGCATACCACGAAACGGCATACTGGTCGCGAGGTAACTGCGCCGTTCGATCACGCGCGTCTTCACTGTCGCGTGTCCCTTGAATTTTTCTGCCTGTGCGGCACTGATCACGGCGAAAGCATCGCTGCGGCACTTATCGTTGCCGGCCACTTCAGGACGGTCGTAAAAAAGACCACCGTAACGTTCGGGTTCAACACCCGCAGCTACCAGGTCTCTTTCGAGCTGGTCGAGCACCTTGCCAATCGACTTATAAGGGCCTTTGTGGCTGATATAGGCGATATGCCATGGGCCAGCTTCAACACGGTTGATGGGAGCGGCAGTGGAAAATCCACCGGCGTAAGCCCAGAGAAGAAGCAGCGCCGCGGCTACTGCCGCGAGCGCCAGGAGAATCTTTTTAGCCATTCAGCCGTGATTGCAGTCCCTTTAACAAGTTGACCGCAGTTGCCGCGATGCCATTCTCCGGTTCTTTGCCGTCAGGAGTGAGTTTATCGATAATCTGCGGCAGCAGGCTTGACAGGGCCTGCGGAACCTCAGACGCTTTCATCTTTGCCTGCGCCGCCAGCTCTTCGATCTTTTGCACACCGAGTGCTTCTTTGATTTTCTCCGGGTTGATCGGCTGGTTTTCGCCGGTACCGACCCATGAAGCCACGGTATCTTTAAGCCCTTTTTCTTTCAGAGACGCAATGATGCTGTCGAGTTGCGCCTTGCGTTCATCGGTCGCAATCGCCGCCACGAGTCCTTCAAGTTTCTCTTTGCCTACATTGATCTGCGAGCTAGCCTGAGCAATGTACTTCTGTATTTCTTCTTGTATGTTCATAGTTTGCCAACGTATAGCTTATGCCAGGACAGCATAGCGATTTTTTTTGCCGCAAGGCCCGAACTATTTGACGACATTGCCGCCAAAGCGGTGTATGATACGTTCGAGTTCGCGCTCCACTTCGCCGCGAAAAAGCGCATGAGTGAACGCCACCTTTTCGCGAATTTTTGTGGCCGTGAAGGTTTCACCTTCGCCGGTAACCTGGTAGATGAACTCAGTCGTGCCCATCTTGTCGAAGGCAATCCTGGCCTCGGGCAGGGCCAGGGTCATCTTGGCATATTTGCCTAATTCACCCTTCGCCAGTGCGCGCTCAATCTTGCGCAGAAATTTTTCGGGGGTTTCGCCGGTGACGCTGAATGCTTTCAGGGTGTGCTCCTGTACGCAGATACCTTTGCTTCACCGGATGTCAACTTCATAAGATTCACCCGGGCTCCAGTGACGGTAAGGGAGTTTCTTCTTTTCCGCTTCAGCCTGCAGGTACAGAATCGGTTCCAGCATCTTTTCGTCTGATTGCCGGAAAGTCGCCCAGTGCACTGGTAGCAGCATCTGCGCATTAAGATCCTGCGCAGCCATAACGGCTTCAGGCGGATCGATGTGTGCAGCTTTCATGAACCAGCGCGGCGAATAGGCACCGATCGGAAGTAGCGCGGCTGCAAACCCCTTCGGAAAATTCTGCCCGATTTTTTTGAAGTGCGACGAATATCCCGTATCACCGCCAAAGTAGACCGACGTATTTTCTACCGTGAACGCATAACTGCCCCAGTGGAACTGCATGCGGTCACCGGGCACCCTGAAAGACCAGTGGTGCGCCGGCAGAAAGTGGACGCGCACGGTGTCGACGCTGCGGGCAGTAAACCAACGCATGGACTCTGCGCCGGTCAGGCCATTGAGAATACCCCATTGCTTCTGGCCTTCAGGCAGTACGATGCGCAGCTGCGGGTTACGCTGCTGCAAGAAACGCAGCGTATCCAGGTCGCAGTGGTCGTAGTGAGAATGGCTCACAACCACGAGTGCCACCGGTGGCAGCTCTTCGGGTGGCACGGGCATTTCAGTCAGCCGCGAAACGGTGAAGATTTTTCCGAAGATCGGGTCAGTCAGAATATTGGTCAGCTTGCCCCGGTGGTTGACGCTGATGAATGCCGTTGCGTGGCCTATCCAGGTGATGCGGATCTTCCCCGGATCTGCGAGCAGCGCAGCAGGTTGGATTTTTTTCGTTTCAGGCGGAGTATCCGAAACTCCGGGTATTTTATCCGGTTCGCGCCGCGAAAACCATTTCCAGCGCAGCATCGTCCAGAAGCTTTTTTCGGTTATTTCGTCGTCATTGTCGAGATTCCTGAACCGCGATCCGTCATACCAGGGAGAGCGGGCGCGCTCGTCGTCAAGGGTCGCGCAACCGCCGGCGCAGAGCGCCAAAAGGAGCAGCAGCTGAGAAAACAAACGCACAATAACGAACACCGTGGTTGCTTCAGGGCGGCAAGACGAAGCCAAGGCAAAGTGTTTACAGGCTATCGAACAGTACCCCCGCTGTAATACCGCCAAGGCTATATGTTCCGCAATCTGTCTCTCACGGCCCGTCTGAGTCTGTTGTTCTTCTTGTTCACACTGGTGAATGTGGTGCTCTTCTGGCTTGCCGTTGGCTCAAACCAGATGCGCCTGCTGGCTGATAAGGCCTCGCTGCAGATGCACCGTACTATCGTTGGCATAGAACAGAAGCTACAGCTGGCGACGGCGGCGAATCCCCTGCGCCGCCGGGCAGAATTCTACCGCACACCTGCTGCCGAAACACTGCTGGGACAGGTTTTTCGTGAACAGGACAAGGCGACCCCCGAGGGCCTGACCGAATACAGTATCGTTTCAGGCAGCAACACGGTGCATCTTTCCTGGCCGAAGGAGCTCCCCCGCATTGAACTTTCTGCCGACGAAGTGCAGAATATCGTCAAGACCATACGCCTGCGCGAATTCAGTAATGAACCCTTTTACTCATTTCCCGATGTGCTGAATTACCGGCTCACGGTTTACCTGCCATTCGCCAACGACCGGGGCCAGTACCTCATTCTGCGCGCCGTGTTCGCGCTCGATGGCATGAAGACTGAACTCTCGCGCCTGATGCGGCTGGGCATTGCAATTGTCCTGCTGTTACTCGTAGTACAGACCGCACTCGGTTTCTTTCTCTACCGCCTGATCGTGCGACCATTGCGCGAGCTGAAGATTGCCTCGCAGATTACCGGCCGGGGCGATTTTCACCAGATTGCCGGCTACGAAAAACGCCGTGACGAGGTGGGCACCCTGGTCGCGGCCTTTAACAAAATGTCAGCAGATATCCGCGACCAGAAAGAGACAATCAGAAAGAACTTTGAAGAGATCAGGCACCGCGACGAAATGATGCAGCACGAGCTGATGATCGCGCAGCATATTCAGAAAAGTATTTTTCCGAAAGATGATTATCCGCACCCGGTCTCTCTCGAGTACAAGCCCCTCTACGCCGTCTCGGGAGATTTCTACGATGTTTACCAGTTCGACGATGGCAGCACGGGTTACCTGGTTTGCGATGCCTCAGGACACGGTGTGCCCGCAGCACTTCTGACCATGATGGCGAAGTCGGCTTTCGCAACTTTTGCACGGCAGTACAGTGAACCTGGCGAAGTGATGCAGGCGGCAAGCCGGCACCTCGCAGAATCGCTCGAGATGACCGGGCAATACCTCACGGCATTCTATGTGAGGGTCAGCCCGGGAAAAATTGCTTACTGCAACGCCACTCATCCCGAGCCGGTTGTCGTGGTTTCCGGTCAGGCTGAGCCGGTGACCCTCAAGTCAAATGGGTTCTATGTTGGTATGCTCTCCGACGCACCTTTTGAATTCCAGACCGAAACGCTCGAGACGCCCAAGGGTAGCAAGCTCGTCATTGTCAGTGATGGCATCACCGAGGCGCGCAACACCGCGGGTGAACTCTATGGCGCGCAGCGACTGAAGGCGATTGTGGGCGCGTCAGTCACGCTTGATGTGAAGGCGCTGCGCGATGCAATTCTGAGCGACCTGAACAACTTCGCGGGAGGCACCCCGGCCGAAGACGACGTTACCCTGCTGGTGCTCGAGGTCTGATGCACTGGGTAGGGCGCGCGCGTGATACCGGAATCGTCGCAGCCCTCATCTGGGGCAGCGCATTTGCGGTCCTGGCGGGCAGCCTGCTCAGCACCGTGACCCGCCTGCGCATGGCAGAGTTACGCGACAACCTGCAGTCTGCAAATGAAAAAAGCGACGACCTGCGCAATGTTGCGCTGCTCTCACGCGTTGCCCTGATTAACCAGCGCGCGCTATCGGGCGGCCGCGAAGACGCTGCGCAATACCGCCAGGAAGCTGAAAGTGCACTCATCACGATAAAACAGACACGCGGCCGCAGCCGCCAACTGGGGCTTTCAGACCGTTTGGCGCTGCCATTTCTAAATGGCATGAACCGAATACTGGGGCTGCCCCGCCTGAAGCTCGGTAAAACGCCTGAACAGGAACTGGTGCTCGACCTGGCGTTCCAGTTTGAATCGTTTCGGGAATACGGCAAGGCCGTGCGGGGCTATACCGTATACCTGACAGATTTTTCTCTGAGCGAAGAAGAGAAAGACTTTGCGCTGCTGCACCGCGGCTTCTGCCATGCAATGCAGAACCACTTTGAGTCAGCCGTCGCCGATTTCGCCGCGGTCGAAGGCAGCGCTTCGCGTCGCAATGCGGAAACAGCACGGCGCCTCAGCCAGTTTCTCAAAGACCTGCGGGAACGTATCCGCATTATCGAATCGGTACAGGATCCTGCCCGGCGCGGCGAGCTTTACTATGAGGCGGCTGCTTATGCCAAGGCGCTCGAAAACTTTGCGCAGGTCGAAGCGAACCGCCGCTCAGCACGCATACGCTTTCTTACGGCACGCAGCCTCGAAGAGACCGGGCAGTCGGCGCAGGCACTGGCCATCTACCGTGACCTGGTAAGCTCCACGCCCGATTCGCCTTACGCGCTCAACGCAAACCGCCGTATGTACCTGCTGGGTACATTTCTCGGGCACGACGAGAAGCTCGCAGAAGAATCGCGCAAGAACTCCGAAACGGTCGTCAAAGACAAGGAGTTTATCGCGGCCGTTACGCACCTCGAAAAATCTGCTTCGCAGCTGCACGCCGAAGCGGCAGCAGAAAAGGCCGCAGAAAAATCGGAGATAGCCGCAGTGGAAAAGGTCGTGCTGCCAGAAACAGCCATTAGCCCCCCCAAGCCGGAAACCATCGCTACGCCGCCGCAGACTCCGCCGCAACCCGAAACCGCGAAGCCGGTGGAGCGACCGACCGCAGTACCGGCAGTCCCCGATCTGCGCAACGCGGGTGCAGCGCAGCGTGCAGAGTCGCTGTCCGTCGAACGGAAAGAAGACCTGATCCGCAGCCAGAAAGAGAAAATCGACAAGCTGACGATGATCGACGGTAATATCTTTTACGGCGTGGCTTACCGCGAAAATCAGGATTCAGTTTGGCTATTTACCGTGCTTGGCAACCTGGAGCTCAAGAAGGCCGACATCCGGGCGCGCGAAAAAGTTTCGGGCAGCGCCGCCATCAAATGAGATCCACGACGCTCGCTTTTGTTCTTCTTTTAGCTACATCCTTAGCCGCGGCTGACCTGGTGACAGGCAAACGCTACGATTTTTACCAGGAGAATGGGCAGAACCTGCTGGGGGCCGAACTGCTTGAAGAGTCAGCATCACACTACACGGTGAAACTCAGTTATCTGCCCAAGCCCCTGCGTATTGCCAAGCAGAACCTGTTGCGACCACCGCAGTTATCGCAAGGTCAGGATGAACCCTCGGCCAGCCGATTTCAGTGGGGCCGCGAAATCCGACTGAATGCACAATTCGGTTACACGGCCTTCACAGGCGGCGTTTTGCACGACATCTTTCCATCAGGTTTCCATGGTGCTGTGGGAGCAGACTGGCACCTGTTTATCCCGCCGCGCTTTGGAGTGCGAGCGCTGAGCCTGCTCGGGGTTTTTTCGCAATACGAGAATTCTCCACGTTCTGTCCGGCAGCTCGGTGTGATGGCTGGCCCACAGTTTTACCTGTTTGAGTGGCGGCCGCAGCAGATTGTCTTCACAGGCTCCGCACTTGCCGGCGCAGCTTCGGTGGCGCTCAAGGGATATACCTTTACTTCGGAATACACCGTATTCTCTGCGATGGCGCAGCTGCGCGCCGAAAAGAGTTTTGGGCCTGTCACCGTGGGCTTGACGCTGATGCTAAATTATCTGTTCGATCAATCGCTGGGATTTTTTTCGTCCGGATTAGGACTGAGTGTGCAATACGCCCTGAATTTTAAATAGCCGTCATTTATGCAGCGGATACGCGACAAACACGAAGACCTGAAAAACCTGCTGACGGTGTCCGTAATGGTTTTTCTGCTCGGCGGTATCGTCTTCGCATTTCTCTACCGTAATATCCGTATGGCGATAGTCACGTATGAAATTGAGCGTTTGAAAAAAGAGCGCAGGGCGGCCTATATTGAAACCGAAGAGCTCCGCCTGCAGGTTGCACGGCATTCTTCAGCGGACAGGATGGAAAAACTTTTCCGCGAAAAGTATGGTTTTCTGCCTGTTGAAGTGAGCCAGAAAATCAGTACCTATATCCTGCCCCAACTTTCACCGCAGGCTCCGGCTGACCGGGAGGAAACCAGCGGGCCGAAGCCCTCACCATGAAACTAAAGCTCCACGCACCTTACAAGCCGGCCGGCGACCAGCCGCAGGCGATCGCCGAACTGGCAGAGGCGCTTGCACCAGTGGACGGCAAGGCAACGCTGATTGGGGTAACGGGCTCAGGTAAGACCATGACCATGGCCGCGGTGGTTGAAAAACTGCAACGCCCTACGCTTGTCATCACGCACAACAAATCGCTGGCCGCACAACTCTATCGTGAGTTCAGCGAATTTTTTCCCGAGAACGCGGTTGAATACTTCATCAGCTACTACGACTACTACCAGCCCGAGGCCTATGTCCCGGTCACTGACACCTACATAGAGAAAGAGTCGTCGATTAACGACGAGATTGAGCGGCTGCGCCTGCGAGCGACCGCATCTCTCATCGAACGCGAAGATGTGATCATCGTTGCGTCGGTGAGCTGCATCTATGGCCTCGGTTCCCCGGAAACGTACAAAGACTCAGTGCTGCTGCTCGATAAGTCTATCAAGGCGGGGCGCGACGAAGTCATGGCAAAGCTCATGCGCATGCAATATGCGCGCAATGATACCGAGCTGCTCCAGGGCCGGTTTCGGGTACGCGGCGATACAATCGACGTTTTCCCGGCATATTCGAACGATCCATACCGCATTGAATTTTTCGGCAACGAAATCGAGGCCATCAACAAGTTCGACTTCGTTACCGGTAAAAAGACCGAAGCGCTGCGGCGCATCGCGATCTACCCCGCGAAACACTTCATCACTTCACCCGCGACCCTTGAGCATGCGATCGAAGACATGAAGAAGGAGCTCGAGGCGCAGCTTGCCTACTTCAAGACAGTCAACAAACCGCTCGAGGCTGAACGGTTGCGCCAGCGCACAACATACGACATCGAGATGCTGCGCGAGATGGGTTACTGCAGCGGTATTGAAAACTACTCGCGCATTCTCACCGGTCGCCCCCCGGGCTCTCGCCCCGAATGCCTCATCGACTACTTTCCCGAGAACATGCTCGTGATCATCGACGAAAGCCACGTCACCATACCTCAAATCGGTGGCATGTTCGCCGGCGACCGCTCGCGCAAGCAGACGCTGGTCGACTTCGGCTTTCGCCTGCCATGCGCACTCGACAACCGGCCGCTGAATTTCGGGGAGTTCGAGACGCTCGTGAAGAATGTGCTCTATGTTTCAGCAACGCCTGCTGCGTACGAACTCGAGCACAGCGACACGCACGTTGAACAGATCATCCGCCCCACGGGCCTGCTCGACCCCGAAATTGAGATCCACGGCAGCGAAGGCCAGATCGACCACCTGATACTCGAAATCGATAAGCGCGTAAAGGCCAACGAACGCGTGCTCGTCACGACACTCACCAAGAAGATGGCCGAAGAACTGACAGATTATCTCGTCAAAGCTTCAGTCAAGGTGCGCTGGCTGCATTCTGACATCGATGCGCTCGAGCGCCTCGAGATTCTTCGCGACCTGCGTAAGGGAGTGTTTGATGTCCTGGTCGGCATCAACCTTCTGCGTGAAGGCCTCGACCTGCCCGAAGTTTCGCTCGTGGCAATACTCGATGCCGACAAAGAGGGTTTCTTGCGCTCGCACCGCTCGCTGATTCAGACGATGGGTCGGGCCGCGCGTAACGTGAACGGTAAGGTCATTCTCTACGCCGACGTGATGACCGACTCGATGAAGAGTGCGATCGACGAAACGCAGCGCCGGCGCAAGCTGCAGCACGAGTTCAACCAGGAACATGGCATCACGCCGCAGACAGTAAAGAAAGAAATCAAAGACTTTGTTGAGCGCGAACGCGCGATCGAAGAAGATCACTGGAAGCGCATCGAAGAAAACTTGCACGAATTTTCACGTAAGAAATTCAAATCGCAGGATGCCTGGAAGAAGGCCGTCGAGAAGGCGATGTTCGATGCGGCGAAACAGCTCAACTTTGAAAGAGCGGCCGAGCTGCGGGACATGCTTAAGGAGTCAGAAGAGCAATCTTAAGAAAAGACTTTACATCGATACAAAATAGCACTATATTGAGGTGTGCCTCAGATATCGGAATTTTTTGGCATACAGATCTATATGTACTGGAATGACCACCAACCTGCGCACTTCCATGCAAAGTACGGCTCTCTGGAGGCCCTTGTCGATATTGAAGAAGGGGTCGTTCTGAATGGGGCATTGCCCGCTCGTCAGCTCAAACTGGTGCTCGCCTGGGCTGAATTGCACAGGGACGAGCTACTGCAAAACTGGGAAAAGTGCCGCCAGCATGAAATGCCCGCGCGCATTGAGGCGCTAAAATGAGCCTTGCTTCTGTAATTCAAGTATACCCTACCGCAGATTACCAGGTTTACATTTACTTCGCGGATGGTTCGGTCAGAAAGTATGATGCATCGCGACTGGTAGACCAGGGAGTTTTTGTGGCTCTCAAGAACCCTGAAGTCTTCCGCAAGACTTGTACGGTCTTAAATGGCACATTAGCCTGGGATCTCAGCGGTCGCCGCGACCCATATGACTGCCTCGATCTCGATGCAGAAAATCTCTTCAATACCTGCCCGAAAGTCAAAGATCCGCTGGAACCGGCTGCTTAGAGCAGAAAATTCTTCAGCATCACCTTGCCGCCCTCGGTCGCAAAAGACTCGGGGTGAAACTGTATGCCTTCGACCGGCAGCGTCTTGTGCCGCAGGCCCATGATCTCTTTCGCGCCCGGCCCGGTGGTCTTGGCGGTAATTTCAAGCGTGGCTGGCAGCGACTGCTCTTCGGCAATGAGGCTGTGGTAGCGCATCACTTCGATGCCCTGCGGCAGGCCGGCGAAAACACCTTTGGCGTCGTGTTCAATCGGTGATGTTTTGCCGTGCATCGGCAGCGCCGCGCGCACAACTTTGCCACCGTAGACGTGGGCCATGCCCTGCATACCCAGGCAGACACCGAGTATTTTCTGCTTCGGTGCAGGGTTCTGCAGAATTCTCGTGCAGACACCAAAGTATTTCGGGTCTGACGGGTTGCCCGGCCCTGGAGAAATCACGACGCGGTCGTACGAGGCGGAGTTCAGCTCTTCATACGATTTTTCGTCGTTGCGCACGACATCGATCTGAAACGGCTTTCCCGATTCTTCCATGACCTCACCCATATACTGGTAGAGGTTGTACGTAAACGAATCGTAGTTGTCGACGAGCAGAATCCTGATCATGGTTGAGCTCCGTCTGCGGGTATGTATTCAGCGAGCGCTTTCTTCACCGCGGCCAGCTTGTTCTGGATTTCCTGGTATTCGCCCTCCGCGGTGGAATCGTAGACGACCCCGCCCGAGGCGCGAATGAAGGCGTTGTTATCGACTCCGAAGATTGTGCGAATGGGGATCGCGAACGTGCAGTCGCCGTTGAAGCCGAAATGGCCGACGGCACCGCCGTAAGGGCCGCGCGCTTCCTGTTCGATGCGATCGATGATGCGCATCGATTCAATTTTCGGCGCACCCGAGAGTGTACCGGCAGGAAACGACGACGCGAGCGCTGTGAACATGTCTTCACCTGGCGCAATTAGCCCGACGACTTCGCTCGAGATATGCTGCACGTGTGAAAACTTCTTCACGTCGAAAATCCGCCTGACCTTGACCGAACCGTAGCGCGCGACCCTGCCCAAATCGTTTCGATGCAGGTCGACGAGCATATTGTGCTCGGCGATTTCTTTTTTGTCAGAGAGCAGAGCGCGCACTAGCTGCTGGTCTTCATCGAATGACTTGCCGCGGCGCGTCGTGCCCGCGAGCGGAAAACTTTCCATCTCGCCCTGGCGTTGCCGGTACAAAAGTTCAGGGCTCGCTCCGACCAGGCGATAGACCTTGCCGCTGCTCTTGAACTTCATGAAGTACATGTGCGGCGACGGGTTGATCTGCCGCAGGCTTGCGTAGACGTTTAGCCAGTCGCCGCTGATTGAATACGATTCGCTCAGCCCAACCTGCACCTGGAAGGTATTGCCATCGAGAATCTCTTGCTTTGCCGCTTCGACCATCACCGCATGCTGCTCGCGCGTCTTTGACTGGCCGAGCGACCTGACCAGCGTCTTTTCTGCCTTGCGCGGTTGCGACAGGGCGCTCGCTATCTGCTCACGGCGATCTTTGAGAAAATAGAAATACGTTGTCTCACCGGTCATCTTGTCGTGCAACAGGCCATCGGTGAAGAGACCCATCTGGAATGCCGGGTAAGTGGCATGGAACGAGACACCGAGCGTTGGCTCGAAAAAATTCGCGGCGTCGTAGCCGAGGTAGCCCACGAGCCCGCCCGCATAGTTGCGCGTCAAAACATCGCGCGGCAAAATTTCGCGCAGGTAGTAGTAAGGATTTTCTGCCCTAACGCGTTCAACCCCAGCGACTGAAGTGATCTCGACCTCGCCGGGTTTGCCAACGAACGCAAAATCGGGTGCGAAACCAATGACCGAATAGCGGGAGTCATAGCCCTGTTCGCCCATCGACTCGAGCAAGAAGCAGGTCTCGAACTGCTGCTCGATGCGGCCGAAGAGCTCAACAAAATCGAGCTCCGTCGCGAACGAAACATACACAGGTTTTGCCGGCAGCCGGGGAATCTGCATTCGAGGCAGGTTTGTGCAGTCAGTCACGCGGAAAATCTGAATTCCACCCAGCATGGCGGAGGGGGGTAAGCTATGCCTCAAAGGCATAGTCGGTCACCCCATGTTAGCCAGGCTGAACCGGCCCTGGCGGAACACTTCTGCAGCTGTCGTGAATATCACCATGGCATACTTGTCGAGGTACTTGTCCGCGCGAACTTCGAGGATAGCCTCTACCTCGCTCAATGTAACAGCGGACACCGAGCTGTAGCGGGCTGTGGAGGGCAGTTTCACGGATATGACCGCCGCCGCAAATAGGAGTCCGGCATGAATTTCTTAAATATTCACGAGGACTGCGAGCGGCTTATTCTCTAAATACCGAACCTGGGCCTGTGTTTTGTCCCGGATCAAGGTGTCTGTTGTGCTGAGCTTTTTGCCAGCCTGGTCCTGGATTCGTAGCAGGCAAAGCGATCCGTCGGCACGGCGAAACGCTCCAAGGGCAAATGGTATGTCCGTGCCAGGATTGAAGCGCACCATCACAGCCGCGTACAGGGTGACAAATTCACCTTCTAGCAGCGGCTGCACAGGTTGTTGCTGCAATACGGGTTCAGTTTCGGTATGCTGTGCTTTCTGGAGAGGGCGCGGTGCGCGGGTCAGAATCGCCACTGAGTTTATGGTATCGAGGCCCCCATTTCCACCGAAGAGGAACGTGCGCGCCTGTGGGTTCTTTTGCGCATGATCCAGGATGTCGATAAGACCGGTTGCTGCAGAGAGCGAAATCGCAGCCTGGGTGTTGAGAATTCCCCCTGACTGGTTGACGTGGATTTTCTTGCCATTGAGCTCAATGTAGCCGTTGGCGAGAGAATCGGCAACGGCTTTGAAGTCCAGGTTGAAATAGCGCGCCGCCTGCTTCACGAGCATCAGCGTAAAACAGTCATAGATCCACGCATAATCGATGTCTGCAGGTGAAACTCCGCTGCGGGCAAAAGCGCGTTCGGCGGCAACCTTCGCAGGCGTGGAAAAATCACGCCGCCGCGATACATACTTGTCGTAAAAATTGGAGCCAACGCCGGCAATGTAGAGGGGCTCACCACCCAGTTTAAGAGCAAGATCTTTCTGCAACCTGGGCAACAGGGCATCGCTCACAACCAGGATGGCCACAGCGTGGTCTGTCGCAACAGCAACCATCGGTGTCGCATAGGGGCCAGCCAGGAAACGCTGTAGATCGCCCTCTTTTAGCGGCTTGCCACAGGTGGCGGCCCTTGGGTTGGCCTGCGCCTGGTTTCGGTAATGCGCTGTGATGGCATCGATTTGCCCCTGGCTGATGCCCTGTTCGAACATCAGGCGATCGGCGAAAAGTGCATAGAGCGAAATCAGGTTTGCCTGCGTATGCAGCTCAAGGTCTTTATGCAGTAGGGCGTCATTGACTTCGCGGTAATAGCGGCTGCTTGCTGTAAGGCTGCGCGGCACTTCTGAACCGGCGATAATTACCGCGCGGGGTTCGTCTTCGCACAGCCGGCGCGCAATTTCGAGCGCAGCCGGTATACTCGCGCCGCCCTGGTCGACGCTGTGCACCTCTATACCCGAAAGACCGAGGTGCGAAGCACGTTTGACCGCATCCATCGTGTGGTGCGCATCGTAGATCGACGCGCCGCAGCTCACAAAGTCAGTTACATAAGGGCGCAGGGCTGAAAAGTCGGTACCGATGCCCGCTGCCATTTTAATCGCCGCAGTATTGATAAACAGGGACAATTTCTCTTCAAGCTGGAGTGACTTATAGACCGATTTTTCCGGCAGTTGTGATTCTATCTCGTGCTGTATTGCGTCAGCAGCTGCGGCAATGATGGCTGGCATGGAATAATCTCTGTTCTCTAAAAGGAAGTTTTGACAAGGTCTCGTGCTCAGGCCGTAAACCGGTTTTGCTCCCCTTGAGAGCAATGTTGAAGAGATAAACACTTTTCGCCGCGTCTCCGACTCCCATTGCTTCTCCGCCGCCCATGCACTTTGAAGTACAAGCCACCGACGGCACCGCCCGCGCAGGCCGCATCACTTTTACCTCCTGTACGGTGGATACCCCCGTCTTCATGCCCGTCGGCACGCAGGCGACGGTCAAGGCGATCAGCCAGGAAGACCTCGAAGAAATCGGCTTTCGCCTCATTCTCGGCAACACGTACCACCTGTACCTGCGCCCCGGTTCTGACCTCATTCGCGATGCTGGCGGCATCCACAACTTCATGTCGTGGCCGTACGCGGTGCTCACCGACTCGGGCGGCTACCAGGCATTTTCGCTGAGCGACAATGTGACACTCGCCGACCACGGCGTGATCTTCCGTTCACACCTCGATGGCAGCGAGCACCTGTTTTCGCCCGAGCGCACGGTGCAAATACAGCGCGAGATCGGCTCTGACATCATGATGCCGATCGACGACTGCGCCCCCTATCCTGCAGACGAAAAGCGCCTCAAAGAAAGCCTCGTGCGCACACACCGCTGGCTAGCCGAATGCAAGACGCACTGGCTCAATGATCCAAGGCACCAAACTCTGTTTGGTATTTCGCAAGGCGGAGTTAACCCACTGCTCAGGGCTGAAAGCGCACGCGCGGTCGCCGACATCGATTTGCCCGGCTACGCGATTGGCGGCCTCTCGGTCGGCGAACCGCTCGAGTACTTTGTGCCGTCGCTCGCCGCGGCGATTGAACACCTGCCCCAGAAAAAGCCGCGCTACGTGATGGGTGTCGGTACCATACCCGAAATTTTGAACGGCGTTGAGCTCGGCGTCGACATGTACGACTGCGTACTGCCCACGCGTAATGCGCGCAACGGCCAGGTCTTCACCTCGCAGGGCAAGGTAAACCTACGCAACCTCAAGCACGCGCGCTCAGACGACGCGATCGACAGCGAATGCGGCTGCAAAGTGTGCAAAAAGTATTCGCTCGGCTATGTACGCCATTTACACAAACAGAGCGAAATTTTGGGCCTCATGCTCAGCACGTACCACAACCTCTACTTCATGTACGGGTTCATGAAGAACATGCGCAACGCAATCGTCGCGGGAAAATTCGCCGAGTACCGCGCGCACTGGCTGGGCGTGTTTAGCTGAAGACCCGCGCATGAAAAATACAGATCTGGGCTGGGACGATTTTTATGCCAACCATTTCGAAGAATTTCGCAGCCAGGGCTTATTCGCCCTGCGAATTTTGCGTGAAAACCGTGGGCAATATACAGCCTGCGGCGACCTTGGTGAGTTTGCCTGTGAAGTCACCGGCAAGTTCCGCTTTGAAAAACTTCAGAAAAGCCAGTTTCCCACCGTCGGCGACTGGGTCGCCGTTTCTGTAATTCCAAACGAGCAGAAGGCGATGATTCACGCCGTATTGCCTCGCAAAAGTATGCTGAGCCGCAAAGTCGCCGGTGAAGTGACCGAAGAACAGCCGGTGGCCGCGAATATTGATACTATTTTCATCGTCATGGGACTCGATCTGAATTTTAATCTACGGCGTTTGGAGCGTTTTCTTGCACTTGCCAGAAACAGCGGTGCCACGCCGATTGTATTGCTGAACAAATCAGACCTGTGCGCAGAGGCCGAACAGCGAATGATTGAGGTTGAATCGATTGCCGCCGGTGTCGAAATACACACGCTCAGTGCCATTAACCCCGCCGATCTTGATAAATTACAGAAATACCTCAAGCCGGCAAAAACCATCGCCTTTATCGGTTCTTCGGGCGTTGGCAAATCGACACTCATCAACGCTCTGCTCGATACGGATACTTTGTCAGTGAACGCGGTGAGTGCTCTGGGCAACCGCGGGCGCCACACCACGACCCACCGCGAACTATTCGTTTTGCCTGGCGGTGCAATGCTCATTGATACTCCCGGCATGCGTGAAATACAGGTCTGGGGTGACGATGAAATCCTGGAACAGGTATTTGAAGAAATCCGCGAGTTTGGCGCAGACTGCCGTTTCAAAGACTGCAGTCACCTGAACGAACCGGGCTGTGCCGTCCAAGAAGCAATCCGCAATGGCCTTTTGGACCCGCAGCGACTACAAAGTTACCGGAAGCTGAAAAAAGAAACGTCATTTCTCTCAGACCGCCAAACGATGAAAGCAAGCGCCGTCGAGAAGAGCCGGTGGAAAAAGATCAGTGAGCAGTCAAGAAAGTTGAAGAAAAGCAGTCTTTAGTCCGGGGACATATGTTACAGTGGGATTGCTGAAATAAGCGCCCGCCCTTAAGCGGTTTTTACGACAAAACTGAACTTGAAGGGACGGGCAAATGTACGATTACCAGGAAATCTATCGGC
>JBMOPL010000018.1:0-65739 GCA_049323535.1 Spirochaetota bacterium
AGCTAAGATGGCCCGATCAACAACCGACATAAAAAATATGATTGTCGGGAAGAAATAACCGCCCTTTGAATAGATTCGCCGCCCGGATGGCGGCGCAGTACCAAGGTGCAAATATGGCAGAGAACGTCTATTCCCTGCCCGGCATGTAATCTACCTATTGTCAACCGTTACACGTGCTTTTCTTCGAATTTTGTGACGTTATCCGTATGACGTGTAATGTCCGACAAACCAAGGCCGACCATGCCCGACCACACCAAGCCCAACCAAGCCAAGTCACGCCACATAATACCGCGCACGGTGCTACTCTATATGCCCTCGCTCAATGAGAAAACTGTATTTCAGCAATGTCGCGATGCGTGGTGGTTCAAAGCAGAGAGCCCTTTGCCTGGCAATTTCAGGGTTACAGGCAGCTCCCGCCCCAAAAACTACGGGTTAAGCGTCACCCGCCGCTGAGGCGACGAGTGGGTCAAATTACCATATTGATCATAGCCCCATACAGCCCAGTAATGTATTGGTGGACTGCTGGGATTAGAAATTGCAGTATTGAAATCCCGCGTTGTCTGATTGAAGCTGTGAAGCGTTGTACGCGATTGTGAACCACGGACAAAATCAGCCATACCATCGCGACTACCTGCGACAAAGTTACTGGTGTTGGTTATTGTCTTACCCGACGTCACAATTTCTGCATTAAAAATACCTATCACAAGGTATTTAACATCACCGGGCACAGAGTATGAAAACGAACCATTTAAGGCCAGACTTCCGTCATTTAATGGCAATATCAAACCAATCTCCTCCGTCCCCGCAAAGATCGGCGTCTTCGGCTGGTCATCATCTGTCTTAAGACAGCCTGACAGGGCGCCGGCGATGGCTGCTGCTGCGAAAAATTGTGTCAGTAATTTCATAGGTGCTCCCTCAGAAGTTCAGGCGGGCGCCGCCGCCGAGTGAAATGTTGGTCAGGCTTAAGTCACTGCTCACCGAGAGCGGTTCGCCCAGTATACCCTGGCTGACATAGGTGCCGCGCGTCACCGATTTTGTGAACGCGTTGTAGCGTGCCTCAAGAAACAGGCTTACTTTGAGTTTGGGAAAAAACTCCACGCCTGCCTTGATACCCAGCTGCAGCAGGTCGAATGACGCAAGCTTTTCTTTGGTTTCATCGCTGCCCTTGAGGCGATAGTCGCTGACGCGCGTATAGCCGCCGAAGACGCCGACGTACGGTGAGATGTAAGGGTTAATGGTAAACGGTTCAACCGCAATGCCCAGCAGGTACGAGTTCAGCGTGTACTCGCGCGACTGCGACAGCGCACCGAACGGGCTCGAGTACGAATACGAATGGTCCCAGCCGGCGTTGAGGCCAAAGCTGAAGTCTGCGGTCCAGCGGCCGAACGTGATGCCCAGCTGCCCCATGAACAGGTTGCCCTGCTTGAGCGTTGAATCCATCGGAAAGAGGCGCGCATAACCCGCACCGACGAAGACCTGTATCGCTTCACGCGCGGGCGCGAGGGTTTCTGCCAGGCGTTCGGTTTCACCCGCACGAATCGTGGTATTGCGCTCGGCTGATTCAAAGCCTGGCTTGCGCACGAAGATGCTGTGGCTGCCGGCGCTGAGCCGGTATTCGACGACAGGGGTTGTGCCGATCACGATGCCATCGACCAGTACCTCTGCGCCCTCGGGGCTTGAGGTGACGATGAGCCTGCCGCTTTTGCCGCCGGCAATGGCTGAGGCCATCGCGAGCGATGCCTTGCCCGCTTCGTCGAGCACTGTCGCCAACGGGGCTGACACGCTGCGCCCTTCAATCACCGCCCCCGTCGCCACGTCGACTGCCCGCAGCGTGACGCTGATGCGCTCGGCGTCGCCGCTGAAGCTGCCCATGAGCAGCACATCGGCGCGCAGCAGCTTGCCGGCACGCGCCACCTGCCCGCTGTCGACCGCACCGCTCTGCTCAAGCTCAATTTCTTTGAGTACCTGCTTAAGCTCATTGCGTTCAAGCACGGTGATCTCGCGCGACGAGCTGAGCGTGCCGCTGACCGATTCGGGTAATGCTGTCTTGAGGTAGTCGAGGCTGCGCGAGGCGGAGCTATTGCTGAAATTGACGACTGCAACGGTCTTTTTGGCTGCAGCGTGGCCTGCGACGGTAATCAACAGTGCCGCAAGGCAGGCAACAAGGCTCCTTGCAAAGGAGCCGCACGCTGGTTCCGGAAGCCGCATCAGGCTGCAGACAGGCCATTTATGGCCGTTTTGCGAGCGATTTCGGCACGAAATCGCGGCGTCTGCAGACGATGCGGAATTCTTTCCGGAACCTAATGGAGGCAAACGCATGGTAGGCAGACCGTGACGCCCGGACGGCCACGGTCAAGCCGATTTCACAGCATGCGCCGCGCCCAGTGCCTCACCTCGCGCGCCGCACGCGCCAGCGTGCTGTAAAAAACCGCCGCATCTGCTTCTTCACCCTGCTCGGTGATTTTGAGAATCAACGCCTGCGCGTTGAGGCCCGCAATCTCGCGCGCTATGCCGGTTGCCTTCAGCTTGTTGTCATTGGCATTCAGCTGTTGGATTGTCTGCGGTTCCGGGTTCTTCAGCCGTGAGAGCCCGGCATTCTCTCTTGTTATGCGGTAAACATCGCGCAGGCCCGCAATCAGCTTCTCTGCCCGCGCGCGCATATCCGTTTCCGCTGCACTGCCCTGCCACGCGCACGTGGCGCTCTCAGCTGGCAGGCCTTCGAGCGCCTCGCCGAGCGGCATGTGTTCGTAGCCGCGCAGGTAGGCGCCGTCGTGCGTCGCATTGATCAGCCGTACGCGTGTCTTGTCTGTATCCGCCGCGCGCGCCTCGAACCAGTCGTGAAAAATGCGCAGCTTGCCGTTGGTGCGTACCTGCGGCTGCCTGATGCCCTTCTGCCACAGCACGGGCATTGCCTTCATCTGCCGCAGGTTGTGCTGCTCCATCGAAAAGAGGCGGTTCGCGCGGTTGAAGACCGCAGCCTCGAGCACAGCTCCCCGGCAGTGCGCCTGCTTGTCGCTGAAAGAGAGATCTTGCCCGACAAGAATCAGCCGGCCCGCACCACCCGGCCGCGCCGCCAGCCAGCGCACGGCAATGTCGAACGCATTCGTCGAAACCGAACCACCGTGCGCCACATCGCCACGGTCAGTGCTGCGAAAGATACCGTCGGCGGCAAAGACGTTATTCCAGAACGCGGTCTGTGCACCCAGCGTTTGCAGCCGGTGCGGAATCGCCGGGCAGACGACCGGGTCCATCAGCCAGCGCGAACGCGCCGCGTCAGGCGATTCAGCGAAGTGGTGGTTCAGCCACTGCGGGTCAGCGGCGAGCACGACGTCGGGGTAGATACCTGCCTTGTTGAGGGGGATGAGCGCCGTGTCGGCGGCGAAGAGCACAAAGCGCTCGCGGTGCTTTCTCAGTTCGCTGAACGACGCCGAAAGCGACGGCCCTGCCCCCGCGAGCACGATTGCCGCTGGCGCAGGCAATGCCAGCAAGTCGTTCAGTGTGGCCGACGCCCAGATCACGCGCTGGTTGAGAAAGATATTCTTGTTCCACAGCTGCTGGAATTTGACGATCGTCGCCTGGTTGACGCTGCGCTTTTCAAACAGCGCTACGACGCGCTCAAACGCGCGGGTATAGAGCGGCTTGTTGGCAGCAAGCGATGCCGCGTGGCAGTAGATCGAGGTTTTTTTGAGATTCTTGCCCTGCAGCCACGGCAGCACTTCTTCGAGCGCTTCAGAACGCGTAAGATCGTCGGCAAAGAGCGTGATCGTGCCGGCAAAATTTTCGTAGCGACGCGCGAGCAGAAAGGCCGCGGTGACAAAAGCCGAAGGTTCAATCAAGAGCAGCGAGCGTATATTAGCCGGCAATACGTCGAGCAACCAGCCTGCACCACACGAAACCGCCACCAGCGCATTGCTGGCGGCGAGCGCCTGCGCAGCACGGTCTGCCTCGCGTTTGGGATCGCGCTCTGAATGCAGCAGGCGGCCACCCATCCGCCAGGTACCGCTTTCAACCCCGGCCGCGAGTGCGGCGCGTTCGTCTTCGCTGAGGCACTCCCACAGGGCATCGGCACTGAACCTGCCGAGTGCCTGGTGTTTCTTTAAGAAGGCGGCCGTTGCTTCGCTCAGCAGTTGGCGCAGCTCGGCCATATCAGAAGATGAGTTCGTTCACGAGGCGCAGGTCGCGCGAAAAAATTGCCGAGGCACTCGCTTCGACGAGCGCCGGTTTGGCGCAGAAGGCAATGCCCATGCCCGAAAGCGAAAGCATGTCCATGTCATTGGCGCCGTCGCCCACCGCCACGCTGCTCGTGAGCGGTACGGAGTGTTTTGCTGCCAGTTCACGCAGCAGTTCGGCCTTGCGCTGTCTGTTCACGATGGGCCCCAGTGTACGGCCAGACAGGTGGCCGTCAACAATTTCGAGCTCATTGGCGAAATGACCGGTCATACCCAGCGACTGCGAAAGTGCGCCGGTAAAGAATGTAAATCCCCCTGACAACAGGTAGGTGTGCACACCGCGCGACTTCGCCGCGGCGATCAGGTCTGCTGCACCGTTGGTCAGCGTGATCTTCGTGCGCAGCACTGCGTCGAGCGTGTGCCCGGGCAGGCCCTTGAGCAGGTGCACGCGCTCGGCCAGCGCGGCATTGAAGTCGAGCTCACCGCGCATCGCGCGCTCGGTAATCGCCGCCACGTGCGCCTTGTAGCCGGCATAACCGGCAATTTCGTCGATCACTTCTTCGTTAATAAAGGTAGAATCGGTATCAAATACCAACAGGCCGACGGGCCTGAGGGTTGCGGGTCGCAGCGCCCAGGCAAGCAGTGAAGACTGGTGCTCCAGCATCAGCTGGCGCAGCTGCGCGGTATCGATGCCTGAATTCACCGGCAGCACATACTTCGTCGCCGATTGCACATGCTCTGCTGACGCTGGCCCTGTGTTGGTAATAATCCCCCGGGCGGAGAGCTGCTGCAGCAATGTCGCTGCACCGGCAGCTTCGCGGGTAATCAGGACAACTTCGCCGGTGCCGAGCATGCTGTCAGAAGCGGCGGTCGCCGATACCAAAGACAAACTCGAAGCCGCTCTGGTTGGGATGATCGCGAAACCAGCCCAGGTTGTCGTCCCACAACAGGCGCTTGGCGAGGTAGATACGCAGCGGCAGAATCGGAATCTGCAGGCGGAAACCAAAACCCCAGCTATACCGAAAGTAGCTAAGCGCGAAAGTCTGCTGCGAGAGCTGCGCCTGGCTGTAGGCGTTGATGGTCGCGGCCGGTGTGGTGGAGCTGAAGCTGTACTCGGCCATGTTCTGGTAGAGCGCACCGGCATCGAAAAAGAGCACCAGCCAGAAGAGCGAGGGTTCAACCGGCACGCGTATCTCGCTGCCGAACAGAATGCGGTGCGAACCACCGTTACGCCAGGTCTGCCCCGCCGGTGTATCGCCGTAGAACGCGTCAAAGAGTGTCCAGCCGCGCAAGCTCTCGTAACCACCGAGGTACAGGCGGTCCTGTATTTCGACGTACGGGTTCGTCGCGACATCCTGCGATGACCAGAAAGGTTTGATCGGCTGCGTGAAGGTCGCCGAACCGCGAATCTCCTGCACCACGCGCCAGCGCCGCAGCACGTTCTTGCGTATCAGGTTGAAGAACGTGTAGTCCATCATCCACCAGAAGAAATCCACCTGCGGGTAGTAGCGCATGAAGTGGTCCTGGCCACCCAGGATGTTACCCACGAAGTCATGCGAGAACTCGATACGCGCACCGCGCGTCGTATTGAAGATGTTGTCCCGGTTGTCGTAGAAGATACCGTTGGTGATCGTGTTCTTCACCTGCCAGCCGCGCTGCACCAGCAGGAAGACGTTGTCGTCCACCATACTCGAGGCGCTGTTCGCGACCGAAAGCTGCGGTGAATAGCGGTGGTAGTGACCCCAGTTGACCCAGAGACGGTGGCCGATACCGATGGTGGCACCCACCGTATCGAGGTTATACGTCGCCGACTCGTCATTGGTCGCGATGTTGATCGAACCCGAAAGCACGCGGCGGCGCACATAAAAACCGGTCAGCGTCAGCGACCAAGGAGTATCAAACAGCCACGGTTCGGTCCACGAGGCTTCGAGGGCTGTCCGCAGGGGGCCGAATTCGACACGGCCCGAGATCCGCTGGCCGGTACCGTTCAGGTTGTTTTCGGCGACCTCGGTAAAGATCGAAAAACCCGTGTTGGTACCGTAACCACCACCGAGTGAAATAGTGCCTGTCGGCTGCTCTTCGACGTCGATCACGAGGTTCATCTTGCCCTCGCTCGAACCCGGGCGTGCATCGACGTTCACTTCCTTGAAGAACTGCAGGTTGTGCACGCGCTCGCGCGAACGCTGCACCAGCTCAGAGTTGAAGAGTTCGCCTTCGTGTATAATAAGTTCGCGGCGGATAACCTTGTCGAGGGTCTTCTTGTTACCCTTGATGATGATGTTCTCGATAAAACCCTTATCACCTTCAGACACGACAAAGCGCGTGTGCACGAACTTTTTGCCCTTCATTTCGGGGCTGCGTTCCAGGATGCGCTCGAGCCGTGCCAGGTTGTAGTAGTCTTTCCCCGCTTTTTCGCTCTCCACTTGCTGCGGAGTTCCACGTTTTTCGGCAATCGCTTCTTTAGTGAGAGGAATGATGGTGCGTTCGGGCTGCACGCGCGCGTAGATATAACCTTCCTGCGAATACAGGTAGTTGATGATACCGCGGTCGCGACTGAACTTGCCGTTGTCGAGTACCGAGCCTATATCAGAGTTGGTGTACTCGAAGAACTCTTCTACCTTGTCGCGGCTGAAGAGCTGCTTCTTGGTCGTCGGGTTCAGGAAGCGTTCATCCCACGTCAGGTCGTAGCCGTTGTAGAAGTACTGGTCGCCTTCACGGATCTTGTAGGTAATGACGATGACGCGCTCTTCCTGCGTTTTGGGGTTTTTCCAGCGGTAGTCGTAGCGCGCGTCTTCGAGCTCGGCGTCGAGAAAACCCTGGTTCTTGTAGAAGTCGAGAATGGCGTTCTTGTCCTTCTCGAAAACTTCGTTCTTGAAGGTACCGTCGGCAATAAAGCCGTCTTCTTCGAGCTCGAGTACCGCGAGCACGTCTTCGGGGTCAGCCTTGGTGACGCCGAGCAGGTTGATCTTGGCGATCTTGATCTGCTCGCCCTCGTCGACCACGAAGGTGATATTGATCGTGTTTTTTGCCGGGTCGACTTCGCTCTTGCGCACGCGTATGCTCGCGTTGAAGAGGCCCTTTTCGCGGTACTTACCCAGGATGCGCTGTATCGAGTCGGCGACTTTACGTTCTGTGTAGATATCGTCTTCTTTCAGCGGAATCGCCTGCTGCACGTCGGTGGCCGAGAGTTCGTCTAGCCCCAGGAAGGTGATGTCTTTGACCCTGGGCCTTTCCTGCAGGTGGAAGGTAATCGCGACCCCGTCTTCGAAATCTTCGCCCTCGATACGCGCATAGGCGAACGAACCTTCGCCAAAGAGCGCCTTGATGTCACCGTTGATCAGCGGCAGAGTCAGGGTCTGCCCGATTTTCATCTGTATAATGTCGTTATAGATGGTGTCGCGCGAAACGTTGACGTTCCCCTTGAACTCCACCTTGCGGATGCGCTTGCCGATAAAGCGCTCTGCCTGCGCATAGACATCGTTGTGTGTGGCAATACCCATCGCCACGACGGTCACCATCGCGGTTATAGGAATCCAGGATTGAGAGATGAAACGAAGACTGCGTCGCAATGGATTATGCCCAGGGTTTTAAGTCGTAACCGGTATTTCAGAGCGGGCGTCAATCGCTATGGTGCGGTGCGTTCTTTGGCAAACTATAATTTCTGCAGAAACGGCAGAATCAGGGCCGTAACCTGCTCGCGGTGGCTGTGGTGCAGCCAGTGCTGAGCCCCGGCCAGGTCGTGCATCTCGAGCCGGGGAAACGCCTGCCGCATCCTGCCGACATCCTGATCGCGCACAAAGTCCGAATCCAGCCCCCTGATTGCCAGCACCGGCCCGCCATAGAGCACTCCCTCCACTGCCGGAAACTGGGTGCGCTCGGGTGATGCCTCAATCGCCGCGATGTTGTTGCTCCAGTAAAACCGGCCCTCTGCGTCGCGCGCGAGGTTCATCTGCAAAAACTGCCGCACGACCGGGTCGGGCACAAATTCTGCCATCCTTTCGTCGATTTCGCGCCGGGTAGTACACGCGGCCACGTCGATTTTTTGTGCGGCAATTTCGCCCACATGCCCCGGGCGGTAACTGCGGGGAGCGATATCGAGCACAATCATGGCCCGTACAACCTCGGGCTTTTTCAGTGCAAAGGCCATCGCGGTAAGGCCACCCATGGAATGCCCGAGCAATATGGGTTGGTTTATCTTCTGTTCGCGCAAGAATTCTTCGAGATCGAGCACCAGGTCATCGAGCGTGTGTGTCGCCGTGTGCGGCGAGCGCCCGTGGTTGCGCGCATCGCAGGCAAATACCTGCGCTTCGGGTCTAAGGCTTTCGGCCAGCGAGGCGAAATTGCGCGCCGAGCCAAAGAGCCCATGCAGCATCACAACCGTCCTTGCAGCGTCACCGGGATAAAAATCAAATGCCAGCACGCGCGGATAATCCTGCGAGCGGCAGCAGCGCGTAATATTCTTTACACGTCGGGTTAGCGAACGAAAGTTCCGCCATGTCAGACCCGACGATTCGCTTTTCCGCCAACAAATTCTGGATGAACTGGCAGTCGCTCGGGCGCGCACACGAACTCGACAACCTCATGCACGCGGGCTTCAAGAAATGGCCTGCCTCGTTTTCGACCGACTACATGAAGGTGAGCGAGCTGGCACCGCTGGAAAAATGGGCGTCAGAGCTGCGCCAGCTCGACGCGCAGACCCTGATCGTCATCGGCATCGGCGGTTCATCGCTGGGCGGCATTGCCCTCAAAGCACTCATTGATCCCCATTCTGACAAGCTGGTCTTCTGGGAAGGCCCGCATCCGAGCAAAATGCAGAAGATAGCGCAGCTCGCCGAGAACCGCCAAACCGCGGTCCTGGTCGTGTCGAAATCCGGGACCACACTTGAAACGCGTGCGAACCTCTCGCTCTTTCGCCAGTTTTTTCCCGGTGTGCCCGAATACTTCGTCACCAGCGAGCCGGCGGCGATCAAAGACCTGGGTGCACATGCAAAGAACACATTTCTGATTCCGAAAGACCTCGGCGGCAGGTTCAGTATTGTTTCACCGGTGGGAATGATGCCCGCCATGTTCGTGGACTACAATGTGAAGGCCTTTCTGACTGCCTTCGACGAAGCCAACGCCGAATGGGAGATTTCGATTCCCGTCGCGGAAAACGTCGCCAAACAAACCGCAATCCACTTTTACAATCTTTTCGCCGCACGCTTCACCGGCGTCGCGTTCTGGGTCTATGCAGCCGACCTCGTCGACTGGGGCCGCTGGCTCGTACAGCTCTGGGCCGAATCGCTCGGCAAGAAACCCCACATTGCCGCACTGCCGATGATCGTGCAGGGCCCTGAAGACCAGCACTCGCTGCTGCAGTACTTCATGGAAGCTTCGAACCGCCACCTGCACTGCTTTGTGCATACGGAAAGTTACGGTTCGCGCGACAGCCTGATTACCTCAGAGGTGCGCGGTGACTTCGCCGACAAGTCAATGAGCCAGATTCTGAATGCACAAATGAAGAGCATCGAATCGGCGCTGTCGGCCAAAGAGCGCCCGGTGGCAGAGTACCTGCTGAGCGATCTTTCCGAGGCCGAAATGGCCCGCTGGTTCTGCTTCTGGATGCACGTCGTCTCTTACCTCGGTTATTTGTGGGAGATCAACCCGTTCGACCAGCCAGGCGTCGAGGCGGGCAAGATCATCTGCAAGAAGCTGCTGCGCGGCGAAGCCGTTGAAGAAGCCGTACAGCCGGTCTTTGACGTCGGATGATCGCCGAAACACTTGTTCTCGGCGGTATCACCGCCGGGCTGCTTTTGACTGTGCGCTACCTGCGCCACCACCCGCGCAACTTCCACAGGCACTTTTCCGGGTTTAAGCCCGCGCTTGCCACACACCGCGGTTATGGCAAACACGCGGCTATACCAGAAAACACCCTGCTGGCATTTCGCAGTTCTGAAAAACTCGGGTTTCGTTCACACGAACTCGATGTGCGCAAAACAAAGGACGGCGACATCATGCTGCTGCACGGGCCGCGGCTCGAAGAGACAACCAGCGGCACCGGTCGCATGGAAGAAGTATCATCGTTCGAGATTTCGAACCTGGATGCTGCGCACTACCTGCACCGCGAGCACCCGCAGGCAAAACACCGGTTGGAAAAAGTACCGACACTGTCAGAAGTCCTCGAAGCCATTCACCCCGAGGCGCTGATCAACGTCGAGATCAAGCGCGACCGCTGGGATTTTTCGTACGGATTGGAAGAGCAGACGCTGCGGATTGTGCTCGCATCGTCTGCGCGCAACCGGGTGTTTCTCTCGGGCTTCCACTTTCTGACAATCTGGCGCCTGAAGAAAATGCGCTGCCCGATTCCGGTGGGATTGCTGGTCGAACCGGGTCTCTTCACCCATGCAAAGAACTGGCTCTATCGTTTTATCCTGTTGCCCGACAACATACACCTGCACCAGTCGCGCGAATCGGCGGGATACATGCGCCGGCTAAAACGCCGCGGCTTCGGCCTCGCCTTCTGGACCGTCAACGACCTCGCGCAGGCGCGCAGGCTTTTCGACCAGGGTGCCGACGTCGTCATTACAGACCGCATGGAATTTATCACGCATTTCCTGCAGCAATCCCCGCGCCACAGCGGGAGCAAAAACCGCTCTCAGAAGAAAGCCTCGCGCACAGCCACAGCACGCCGGTAATAGGCCGACTGCCGGCAGTCACCGGCGTCAAACAGGATCGCATGCACGAGTAATGGGTAGAGCTGGTAGATTCGTATGAGCTCCGCCTCGTGCTCGCGCCGCGGCAGTACAGAGCGATAGCCTTCGTAAAACCCGGGCATGAAGCCGCCGAACAGCTGAGTCATGGCAATATCAACGAGTGCATCGCCCGCATAGCATGCCGGGTCGATAAATACCGGACCCTGCTGCCCCATGAGCAGATTGCCTGACCAGAGGTCGCCATGTAACCAAGAAGCTTTTGGGCATGTCTCTAAGAACACGCGTATCTCGGTGGCAAATTGCTGCCAACGGTTGCGCTCATGCGCACTGAGACCGGCAAGCCTATCGAGGCAAAATTGCAGTCGCTGAGAACAAAAGAAGTGCGGCCAGTCATGCGTTGGCGCATTCGGCTGCCTGATGGTTGCCAGGTAGTTGTCGGCCTCGGCGCCAAAACTTTCGCAGGGCAGGTCATGCAACTGCGCGAGCATGACCCCGGCAGCAAAGTGGTTCGGCGCGGCGGTCTCGAGGTATTCCAGCAAAAGGTGGTTTTCGCCCTGCGCAAAGACGACCGGCACGCGCACACCCCGGTGAGCCAGCGAGGCAAGGCCAGCGGCCTCAGCAGCAAAGAAGCCGGCGGGTGGGTTCTGGTGCGTCTTGAGGACAAATCTGCCGCGGTCGGCAGTAACCAGCAAGACCGAGGCGATGTCACCGCCGGCCAGCGGTTCGGCTGTATACCATTTTCCCGTGATCGAGCCGACAGATGGCGCTATTTCTGCCCACGCGGCAGCACGCATCAGACCTTTTCTTTTAGCAGCAGCGCGGGACTCTGGCGTGAGTAAATAAACAGGAAACTGACGAAACTCAGCATCAGAAAGATACCCAGAAGGAACTGCGCGGCAATGGCGCGATCAAACGCTGCAATCGGCATATTCTTCTGCGAGAAGAAGCTACTCAGAATCAGGTCAGTCGAAACTGCAGGCAAAAGTGCCAGCAGCGCCACGAATAGGTTCTGCATTCCATAATAACTGACGATTTTCAGGCGCGTGAACCCAAGTGTCTCGAAATTTCCGATCTCATAGCGCAGCGCGCGGCAAAGAATCGCCTGCACCATCAGGATGCCGAAGGCAAAGCCAATCAGCAGCAACGCGAATGCATAGAGCAACAGGGTGTTGTTTGCCGACAGAAACTTTTCATAGCGGACAAAGACGGCCATCTCGACGTACGCCAGCAGGTAGAGTATACCCGCCAGCGACCACATCACGGGCGCACGCTTGAGTCCCAGCCGCCAGAACTGTATCATTTGATGTCGTTGTCCGGGTTGTAGACCGTCATGTCAGCCACTTTGTCACCTGAGCTGATGTCGACGACCTTCACACCCGAAGCAGTTCTGCCCTGCACGGTGATCTGCTTCACTTCGCTGCGCAGCACCATGCCCGACAGCGTTGTCACTATCACTTCGGCATTGTCGGTCACAGTCCTGATCGCGACTGCCTTGCCGGTCTTTTCTGTCGCCTTGAAGAAGGCCATTCCCTTGCCACCCCGGCCTTTTGTGCCAAACTCGTCGTACTTGACTCGCTTGCCATACCCACTTTCGCTGATGACGAGAAGGTAAGATTTGTTGCCTTTCACGACGTCGAGGCCGGCCATGTGGTCCTGCCCTTCGAGGGTCATGCCTATGATACCCGAGGCCGCCCTGCCCTGTGCACGCATCTTGCCGAGGTTGGTACGCAGCCCCGCGCCTTCGGCGGTGGCCATAAAGATGTCATCTTTATCGTCCACGATTGCGACATCGACCAGGTAGTCTTTTTCCGATGCCTTGAACTGCATCGCCATCACGCCGCCTTTTTTCGCGTTCGCGATCTGCGACAGTTCGAGCTTCTTGATAATGCCCTGCTGCGTCAGCATGAGCAGGTATTTTTTTTCACTGAACTCAGTCACCGACCGGATAACGGTCACAACTTCGTCGGCGCCCAGGCTCAAAAAGCCCTTGATATGCTTACCGCGCGCGTCTTTCGACGCTTCGGGCACCTCGTAGGCCTTCATATAGAAGACCTTGCCACGGGTAGAGAAGAACAGCAGGTAGTCGAGGCTCTGGCAGAAATGGACATGCTTCAGCGCGTCTTCTTTTTTGCCGCCGGAGATCACACCCTTGCCGCCGCGGTGCTGCCGCTTGAAGGTGTCGAGCGGCATGCGGCGTATATAACCACTCTCAGAAATCGTGATGACTTCATTCTCGTTCTGGATCAGGTCTTCTGTATCCATCTTGAGCGAGTCGGCATCGACGAGCGACACTTCAGAGTGGCGCTCTTTTCCGTGCTTCTGCACAATGACACCCAGCTCGCTCCTGATGATGCCGTACATCTTGCTTTCTGACTTGAGAATCGATTTCAGTTCACCGATCAGCTTCTTGATTTCGTTGAGTTCTTCGAGTATCTTTTTCGACTCGAGAGAAGTCAGCTTTTGCAGGCGCATCTCGAGAATCGCATTGGCCTGAATCTCGGACAGCTTGAAGCGCTTCATGAGCGATGAGCGCGCGATGTCGACTGTTTCGCTCTTACGGATGATCTTGATGACCTCGTCGATAAAATCGAGCGCGATCTTCAGACCTTCGAGGATGTGTGCGCGCTCTTCGGCTTTTTTGAGGTCATAGCGCGTACGCCGCTCGACCACTTCGCGCCGGTGTGCGATGTAGTGCTGCAGCATCTGCTTGAGGTTGAGCAGCTTCGGTTCATTGTTGACGAGCGCCAAGAAGATGATACCGTAGTTGATCTGCAGCGCGGTGTGCTGGTAAAGCTGGTTGAGCACAATATTTGCCTGCGCGTCCTTTTTCAGTTCAAAGACGATGCGCATTCCCGTACGGTCAGACTCATCGCGTATTTCTGAAATCCCCTCGATCTTCTTGTCGTTCACGAGGTCTGCCACGCGGGCCAGCAGATCATTTTTGCGTACCTCGTAGGGAATTTGCGTCACGATGATTGCTTCGCGCCCACGCGAACTCTCTTCGATATTAGCAACCGCGCGTATCTTGATCGAGCCGCGGCCGGTCGTGTAGGCATTTTTTAATCCCTCTTTGCCGATGATGATACCGCCGGTCGGAAAATCCGGCGCGGGAATCTTTTTCATCAGGTCTTTGATGCTGGCGTCGGGGTTTTCGATCAGCAGTTCAATTGCCGAAATCACTTCTTTCAGGTTATGCGGGGGTATCTTCGTCGCCATACCGACGGCAATTCCCGACGAACCATTCACCAGCAGGTTGGGCCAGGCTGCCGGCAGAACCTTCGGTTCGCGGCGTGTGCCGTCGAAGTTGTCGGCGAAATCGACGGTCTCTTTGTCGATGTCCTTGAGCAGTTCTTCGGCCATCGAGGTGAGCCGCGCTTCTGTATAGCGGTATGCGGCCGGCGGATCGCCGTCAACCGAACCGAAGTTACCCTGGCCATCGATCAGCAGTTCGCGCATCGAAAAATCCTGCGCCATCCGCACCATGGTATCGTAGACCGCAGAATCGCCGTGTGGGTGGTAGTTACCGATGACTTCACCGACGATTTTCGCCGATTTCACATAGGCACGATCCTGGCGCCAGGCACGCTCGTTCATCGCATGCAGAATGCGGCGGTGTACGGGCTTTAGGCCATCGCGCACGTCGGGCAGAGCTCGCCCGACAATAACGCTCATTGCGTACGCGAGGTACGACTTCTTCATCTGGTCTTCGATTTCGACCGGGATTATCTCTTTTGCGACAGTGGTCGGCAGCTTTGCTTCATCGCCGCCCGAACCCTTGCCTTTGCCTTTCGCCATGTGACATAATAGAGGAAACTTTCAGGCGGTCGACCAAAAGAAACATACGGAAGGAGCCGAACGGCAAGGCAAACTAACTATTGCAGATAACCGCAAAATCCTTGTAAGTGCGGTGTAGCGCCCTGGCCGAACTCAGGAAGCTCCCCGATTTTTGCAGCCGGGTTATCAATTCCCGCACAAAATCGGCATCCTGAAAGTCCTCGATGACACTCAGGGGCGTCATGACCCGCCCTGCGGGCAGTTGCGCAAGATCGAGCAGCTGCGGTGAGTCGAGGCAGGAAAGATGCAGGTAGGCACCTCCTATTCCATGGGGTAGCGGCCAGGGGGCTTCTGCCTGCCAGCAGATTCGGCCGTCTATCACCTGCCCATGGCCACGATAGACCACCATGTCCCAGTGCCGCCTCGCCAGCGCGCTTTCGGCCCTGCGGGCTGTCAGCTGTCCGTAGATGTGCCTGAAGCGGCATCCCCCGGGGCCGCGCGACCAGAAATCGAGATTCTCCATCAGCTGCGGCAGCGCGGGTCCATTCAGGTTAGTCACAACCAGGATATCCCTGGTTTCGCGCTCCCGCCCGCGGACCAGGTCTGTCATTCTCTCGGCCTCGAGCACCAGGCCACAATCAAGACCAAAGCTACGGATTTGAGATAGCAGCCCGCAGGTACGGTCGATGATCGTGATGCGCAACCTGCCGTAGCGCAGCTTCAGCCTTGACAGCAGCACGCGCAGCTCAGCCGGTCGTGCCGGCACCACGCGGGCGGCGATCGCGCCACCGAGCTCGGCATGCACCACATAACGATCTGCCGTCGCATGGATTGTCACTGCTATTTCATCGTCGGGCAAACCGTAACGGGCAAGCCGCACGAGTTCGCGGAGAATATGCACTTCGACCTGGCGCGGTCTTATGCTGCGCAGCCGGTCGGCAATTGTCACGCCAAGCCCGTGCCGTCGCCTCAGCCAGGGTGTCAGGTTGCGCGCTGACCTCAGCCGTTCGACGCGTAAGAGGCTCGTGTAATCATCCGTGACGATCGCTGCCACACCGGCGCGCTGTGCGATCCCTAGGCGGAGATACTGGGTTTCGGTCAGAATCCAGTATTTCAGAAGCGTGCCCCCTTCGAGTAAGACTCACACTTGCGCAGAGCTACGGCTGCCCGGTCAAAGTTGGGAGCAAGGTTGAGCGCCTGTGCAAATGCCGCTTTGGCCTCGGCTATCTGCCCGGTATTGTAAAAAACAATCCCGTCTGCATAGGCACGTAAAGCTGCAGGTGCTACCGGGATATCGGACTGCGCCCAGCGTTCACGGTTGAGGCGACCTTCGATGCGCGCGAGCAGTGCCCGGGCACGCGTATTCTGCGGATCTTCTTCGAGTAACTGCCGCAAGACTCCCAGCGCGCCTTCCGGGTCTGTCTGCGAGAGTACAAGTGCCTTCTTGTACAGCGCCTCGATGTATTCTGCCGGCTGTACAGCCTTCTTGAGCAGGGTTGTCTTTTCTGCGAGTTCCTTTTCGAGCTGTGCGATCGCCGGGTTCTGCGGATCGATAAATTTCAGGATCTCGAAGAGCCTTCGAGCCTCATACGCGTTGACATCTTTCAGTCTGTAGATGCCATCAATGAGGTCACGCACGATGCCGTCTTTTCGCTCAGGGTTGAGAAAAATAGTACACGAAAGGATATGCTGATTCGAAAGACGATTCTTCGGAAAAACCTCGGTGATCGCGCCAAAATGTTTGAGTGTCGACTGGCAGTCCCGCTGCCTGTAGCTGGTCAGCCCCAGCGTCGTCAGTGACTGAACGAAAGCATAGTATGGCGAATCGCGCGTAATGAATTCTTCGTCCTGGCGCAGCATCGCTTCTTTTGCTTTTTGCAGCAGGGCTTCTGCCTGCTTCTGTGTTTCTGCCTGCTTGAATTGCTGTGCAATCGCAATGACCGCCTCGAGATCTTCGATCGCAGCAGGATAGTTCTCGAGCAGCAGCTGTACCATTGCAGACTGGTAGCGCCGTTCGAGTTCCTTGAGTTTTTCGGCGAACAGGTTCTCTTCCTGGGCGCGACGTGCAGCAATAGCCTTTTTGATCAGGGCATCCCAGTCTGCCAGCTTCGGGTCAAGTGCCTGGCCAATACGGTACTGGTCAATGGCCTGGTCGTATTCGGCCTTGCGGAAAGATTCATTGCCGCTCTGCAGGTACTCTTTCGCGAGGTTACGCCGTTCATTCTTTCCGAGCTGTTGCTGCATGAAGTCGATCAGGGCGGCGCGGCGCTCGATCGCCTGGCGGTTCTGTGGCTCAATACGCAATATCTGGTCATAGACAGATACGGCCTGTGCGAAACGGCGTTCCTTTTCGTATTTTTCGGCCTGCCGGAAGAGCGCGGTCAGCTTCTGCGCGCTCCCCTGCTGCTTGAGCATTCGCTCCGCTTCGGCATAGCCCATTTTCGCGTCGAGCGAGTCGGGGGCGACCTTGAGTGCATTGCTGTAGTGGTGCATCGCCTCGGGGTACTTACCCGCATCCATAGCCGCCTGCGCCTTCTGCATGCTTTCTTCGTAATCTTTGCGCTTTTTCTCTGGCAGCTTCTGCAGTATTACCTTGGTGTTATCGCTGCGCTTCTGCCTGATGAGGTCGCGCAGCGGTGGAATTTCAGGATGCTCCGGGTACAGGGCTTCTGCCTCGTCGAGTTCACGGTCAGCGCGTTCATACTTCTCAAAGACGATCAGCTTGCGGGTATTGCGTATGTGTATCTGGGTAGTGAGCCAGTCAGCGTACGCAAGCCCGTGGTGGAGTACGGTGGGAACCCAGGTGGAGTCAATATCCAGCGCAGCGGACAGGCTGTCTTTGGCCTCGGCAAAACGTTTCTGGTGGTAGGCGGCAATGCCGGCCTTCGTCAGGTTTTTGACCTCGTCATACGTCTGCGCCGCGAGCGAAAGGGGCAACAGAATCAGAACGAGATAGCTCCGCATTAGCCGTGGGCAGCCAGTTCTTTGGGCAGCTTGAATGTCACGTCTTCTTCTTTGAGACGCAGCTCGCGCACTGCAGAAAAGCCGAATTCATTTTGCAGGCGCTCGGTCACCTGCTGCACCAGCACCTCGGGTGCCGAAGCCCCCGCCGTAATGCCAATGCCCTTTACGACACCGGCAAGGTGCTCGGGCAGGATGTCAGCCGCATTGTCGATCAGGTATGCACGGCTGCCTTCTGATTCGGCAAGCTCTTTGAGACGATTCGAATTGCTGGAATTGCGCGAACCGATCACAAAGACGACATCGGTTTCCGGCGCCATCGCAGAAACGGCTTCCTGCCGGTTCGTGGTGGCATAACAGATGTCGCTCGAGCTGGGACCTTCAATCTGCGGAAATTTTGCCTTGAGCAGTTCAATGAGACCGCGCGTATCGCGCACGGAAAGTGTTGTCTGCGTCAGGTAAGCTACCCGCGCGCCGGGCTCAATCTGCAGCCTTTCGATGTCGTCCGCTGTTTCAACGATCGTCATCTGCTCGGGCGCTTCGCCATGCGTACCGCGTGCCTCAATATGGTCTTTATGCCCGATCAGAATGATACGGTAGCCCTCGCGCGCATAACGCCGCGCTTCGATATGCACCTTGGTTACCAGCGGGCACGTTGCATCAAGAATGCGGAGGTTTTTCTGCTTTGCTTCTGCCACGACTGCGGGTGATACGCCATGCGCGCTGAAAATCACTGTCTGGTTTTCCGGAATTTCACCAATCGTATCCACGAAGATGACACCCTTTGCGCGCAGGCCTTCAACCACGTGCCTGTTGTGGACAATCTCGTGGTGTACATAGAGCGGTGTACCATACACCTCAAGGGCTTTCTCAACAATGGAAATTGCGCGATCAACACCCGCGCAAAAGCCGCGCGGCGCCGCGACAATGATTTCTTTCATTGTTTACTCCTGCGCTTCGCCCTGCGCTGTCAAACCGAAGCACACCGGCGCCGAAACCAGTTCGAGCCGGGCAAACTGCCTGGCGTTTTCGAGTACCGAAAGCAGAATCTTGTCGCACTGCATTTGGTGCTGCATGAATTCGGTCGCTGCCGTCAGTGTTTCCGGTCGCAACAGCACGAGCGTGGCCTTCACCCGTTTCTTGTTCTGCTGCCCGGTAACCTGGCGCGCCAGCAGATCAACCTGCCGGTATTTGCTGGCAGCCCTGCCATCGGTGAAAGAGCGCTGCACAGCGTCGACCTGGAACCCGGTTTGTCCGAGGTAGCGCGTCACCAGGCGTCGCCTGCGCGCTTCGGCCCAGCCATCACCCGAAGGAGTGTATTCGGCACTGGAGATCAAATGGCTAATTGCTTTGAAGGAAACACCCTGGTGGGTACAGGCAGGTAAAGCGAGAGCAAGTAAAAACAGGTAGCGCAACTTCAGTAGTCTTTGCGCTGCCTGCCGTTATTGATTTTGCTGAGCAGCATGACGCTGACTGTGCCGCCGAGCACCGCAGCGATTATATTGACGTTGCTGATATTCAGGCCATTCTGCAGGGCCTTGATAATTTCTGAAAGTATCCCCTGCAGCAGGAAGGCGCCGAGTATTGCACCAATGAGGGCTACAACTGCACCACCGACAAAACCGCCGAACAGGTCGAGACGGCGGAAATAAAAGAAGAACCAACTAATGCCGGCTGCGAGTGCAAGATAGACCAGAAAATCGATCAGGTATTTGGCAAATTCCATGGTGAGACCCTATAGTAAGTTTCGGTATTTCGTTCAGGCGGCAGAGCATTATTTTGCTGCACGGCGTTTCGCTGCAGGATTTTTTTTGGCACCGCCGGCTTCCTGTGCAAACAACGTTTTTACCTCCCCTCGCGACTGCAGCTCTGCAGCGTTGAATGCTGCGACATGATTCTCTGAATTCTTGGCTGCTTTCTTGGCCCGGGCGGCAAGCTCTGTCAGCCGGGCAAAATCTTCGACGGTATGCGCAGTAATGCCGTCGATAATGGCAGTCGATATGTCGAGCAGCGGAAACGACCGATAGCTGCCCTGCCGGTCTGTGCCGCGGTACTGGCCAGCCCTTAGCTCGGCTTTAGTAAAGAAGATTCGCGTTTCGCGGCGAAACTCGCGGCGCAGGCGCCGAACTGCTGCGGCCACCGCGGTCTTGCTGCCAAACAGCAGAAAATCGTCACCACCGATGTGCCCGACAAAGAGTTGCTCGCGCGAAGAATTTGCCCGCAATGAGTAGAGAATTTTCGCCACGCACTGTATCGCGTCGTCCCCCTTCTTTACTCCCTTTTCATCGTTGAAGGGTTTGAAGTGGTCAAGATCGGTGTACGCAGCGGAAAAGGGCTTTTTTTTCTGCAGCCGCAGGTAAAACTCGGTCTCGATGGCTGCATTTCCGGGCAAGCCTGACAGAGCCTGCGCATTGAGCTTGCGCCTCGCCTGGAAGAGCAGGTTTTCTATCTTTGCAATGAGAAACCTGGGTATCACAGGTTTGAGCACATAGTCTTCGATACCCGATTTAAAGGCCTCTTCAATCACCTGCAGATCGTCTTCACCCGAGAGCAGCAGCACCGGCAGGAGTGCTGTTTCAGGATTCTGCTTTATCAGCCGGGTGGCCTTAATGCCGTTCATGGTCGGGTGATTGAGGTTGTAATCGACGATCAGCAGGGTGGGCGCAAATTCAGCTATCAGCTGCGGCAGGCGCTCGGGATACGAGGTCACCCGTGTCTGCCCAAGATCTTTGAGCACTTCACCCATGAGCCGGGCGAAAGCCAGGTCATCTTCGAGTATCAGGATTCGTTCCGTGCCAGCCATGTTTTTAATCTCGGCACCAGGCGGCCCCATCTTGTGTGGAGCGTCAAGGCTAACCGCAGCCAGATCCCCCCCACCCCATAAATCTCTTTCCGTCTGGCCTCCCGTTTCGATTATGCGGTGCTAAACCATGCCCGCAAACTTCAAACTCACACAAAGTTTTTCCGCGCACGTCGACGAGGTGCTTGCAGCCCGCGAACGGCGTTTCGATGACGTCTCAAAACAGGAGTCGCTCAAAAAACAGGAGCTGCTCGACCGCAAGCACGAAGGCGATCTGATCGTTTCGCGCCGCGCATTCTCACTCGCGGATAAAATTCCCGACGCGCTCAAATCGATGATTCCTGCCGGATTTCTGAACCTGGTCGAGACGGCAAAATTTGACACGAAGAACAAGATCAACAGGTTTGAAGTAGTCTATGAGCAGAATCCCGACCGGCTGCGCATCAGCGGAGTTACCCACTACGTCCACGAAAGCGATTCGAGCTCGCGCCGCGAATACGACATCACCGTCAAGGTAAACATGGCACTCGTCGGCGGCATGCTCGAAAACCAGATCGCTTCGTCTTTCCGCAAGGGTATCGAAAAAGATTATGAAGTCATCAAAGAGCTCCTCGCACAGGGCAAGTGACGGCGCACATGGCGGTGAACATCCGCCGCTCGGCATTATCACGAACCCGTACGCGGGAAAAAACGCCAGTTCATCGCACCGCAGTAAAGAGCTGCAACGGCTGATTGGCCCGTACGGGGCCGTACGCGAAAGCCGCAACCTCGACCAGCTGAAATCCATCCTTTCTGAATTTGCCGCGCACAAGGTACCCTACATTGTCTGCGACGGCGGCGACGGCACAATCCACTGGGTAATCAATACCTACCTCGAAGTCCTTGGCACAACCAAGCGCGAACAGATTGAACAACACATGCCGATCTTCGTGCCAACCAATGGCGGCACGATCGACTTTCTCGCCAAAAAAGTGGGAGCGCATGGCGGCACCTTCAAGATTCTCAAGAAACTGAATAAGCTCTTTGCGGCCGGCGAAATTCCCCGCCCGGTGCCGCTGCGCACCTTTCTGATGGAAGGCAAGTACACCAAAGAACACCTCGGCAAATCGTACCGCAAGCTTGCCTTCTCGGGTGCACTGGCCGGTATCGCGCAGAAGTTTTTCAACAAGTACTACGAGAGCCACAAACCATCGCTCCAGACGATCGTCGAGGTCATCACGAAGACTTTTACCTCTACGGCGTTCAAGGGCAGCTGGTTTGAGGGCTATGTGCCCAAAGATGTCATTAACTACTCCAATGACGTGTTCGATCCGATCGCGGTTGATGTAAAGGTCGACGGCAAAGCGGTGCCATTCAGGCGAATCAATACGCTCAATGTGGGTTCGATAGCGATCGAAATAAAGAACCTCATCAAACTCTTCGCCCAGGCAGACCGGGACGGCAAGCTGCACATGCATGTCGGTTATCTCGAGCCGCATGAAGTTTTTGCCAACCTGCCGAACCTGTTTGCCGGGCGCGACTATACCGGCAAACAACTGGTGCAGACAACATCCGAAACGATCGAGGTTCATTCGCGCGAGCCCGAAGGCCTGAACCCCTGCCTCGACGGTGAACTCTTTACGGGCATGGCCTCGATGAAAATCAGCGTCGGCCCTTACATACAGTTTTTGGGTGTCAAAGGCGAGTGAGCACGCTGACCGCCGCAGACTTCGGCGAATTTCTCTGGGGAGCAGCAACCTCGGCTTACCAGATTGAAGGCGCGCACAACGCAGGTGGCAAAGAACCTTCTATCTGGGATGCCTTCGCTCACCGCAGGCGCAAAATCAAGGGCAAAGATCATGGCGACATAGCCTGTGATCACTACCACCGCTGGCCGCAGGATGTTGAGCTGCTCGCTGAACTCGGCCTGAACACCTACCGTTTTTCACTGTCATGGCCGCGCCTTGTCCGCGCCGATGGCAGCGCCAACGAGGCCGGATTCACCTATTACCGCAACCTGCTCCAGGCGTTGCGCGCGAAGAATATCCGCCCCTTTGTGACTCTCTACCACTGGGACCTGCCACAGTACCTCGAAGAGCGCGGCGGCTGGGTAAACCGTGACATCATACGGCATTTCACCAGCTACACTGCTCTGGTCGTGCAGAAGCTCGGGGACCTCGTGAACGACTTCATCGTGCTGAACGAGCCGATGATTTTTCTGACTCTCGGTTACCTGCTGGGCATTCACGCTCCAGGCAAAAGATCCATAAAGAAATTTTTTGCCGCGAGCCACCATGCGCTGCTGGCCCAGGCAGAAGCCGCGCGGATCATCCGCTCAGTGCGTCCGGATGCGCGTATCGGCACCACGATTTCCACCACGGCCGTTTACCCCGCAAGCGAACGGCCGCGCGACCGGCTGGCCGCCGAGCGCTTCGATGTGCTGTATAACACATTCTACCTCGATCCCGTCCTCGGTCGAGGTTACCCCACCCGGCATTTTCCGTTCCTGCGCCGCATCGAAAAATTCGTAGAGGCCGGCGACATGCAGAAGCTGCAGTTTGACTTCGATTTCTGGGGCATCAACACCTACACGCGCAAAGTTGTACGCTACAGCCGCATAACGCCCGTCATCCACTGGCGTGAACTGAAAAACCCACCCGGTGCACCGGTGAACTGCATGAAGTGGGAGGTCTACCCGGAAGGGCTCTATGACCTCTTAAAAAAATTCTCTGCTTACCCCGAAATACGCGAGCTGATGGTTACGGAAAATGGTTATGCCGCTGAAGACCAGCTGCTTGCCGGCCGCGTGGTCGACCCGGAACGCATTCGCTATTTCCGGGAATACCTGGCACAGGTGTTACGCGCAAAAAGAGAAGGTGTCAATGTCACCGGTTACTTCGCCTGGTCGCTGCTCGACAACTTTGAATGGGCTGAGGGCTTTCGACCACGCTTCGGCCTCGTGCATGTCGACTACCTGACGCAGAAACGCACGATCAAGGACAGCGGCTACTGGTATCGTGATTTTGTCAGCGGCAAAGCCGCTGACAGAATCACTTAGTGGAAAATAATTCGCGCAGGCTGGTGGCAACAGCGTCTGCGCTCTGCGCCAGGCGCTGTTGCGTTTCTTTCATGCGCTCAACGACCGGCAGCGTCTGTACCTTTTGCGACCAGTCATTGTATTGAGCCTCGAGCTTGATGAGCCGGTCTTCAAACTGATCCATCGCCTTCTTCACCGTTTCAGTGCTCTCGTCCTGGAAGTTGCCGAATTCATACTCGATAATGTCGTCACGCACTTTACCTTTCGTCATCAGGTGCATTTCAACCTGGAAATACTTCTGGATAAGAGAGAAGCGGCCTTCTTTAGCCAGCCGGCGCACGCTCACCTGCAGTGAAGTCGATTTCAGCACATGAAGCGGTCGAAACTTTGCCGCGCGTTCGACCAGGTCGTGATCTTCTGCCAGGCGCAGGCTTTCGTCAAAGCCACCGATGCGGTCAAATAGACGCTTCGTAATGAAGATGCAGAAACCGGCAGCGCGCGGGTTGCTGTTTGCACTCATGCGCACCGTCAGATTCGTGAAGGCAAAGAGAATCTTATCGAGCCTAAGGTCTGAAATCGGGTAAAAGGCGCAGGTGGCAAGATCGATAAACTGTTCATCCATTTCCTGCACGGCCTTGAACAGAAAATCATGCGGCAACACCACATCTGCATCGAAGAAGAACAGGTATTCCCCACTGGCGACGGCCGCCCCACGGTTTCTACCCACACCCGGCATGCCCCCTTCGACAACGCGCGCGCCGTACTGTGCGCATATCGCCCTTGTCTGGTCCCTGGACCCGGCGTCGCCGACGATGATTTCGAAATCTCTGAAAGTTTGCTGTTTGAGAGATTCGAGCAGCTGTGGCAGATCGCGTTCTTCGTTTAGTGTCGGAATGACAACACTGACCCTCGGTTTTGGCATCAGGCAGGCTGCCGGCGCTGAGACTTTATGTCGAGCCGAAATCGCAGAGACAGGTACTAACGCCCGTCGCCGCCACCACCACCCAGCTTCTGCTTCAGGAATGTGCCCGTGGACTTGCTCTTCTGCACCGAACTTTCCATATAACCGAACTTGGTTTTGAGCTTTGCCTCGTAAGTTTTCACGTGTTCTTCCTGGCGCTTGATGTCGCGATCGATCTGCTTGACCCTTTCCTGGTTTGACTTGATCTGCTCGGAAATCAGGCCGCGGGTAAAGCGCGTGAACGGTTCCAGGAAGTTTTCGGTCACGTGCGCATAACCGTTGTCGATGCGCAGGTCGCCATTGGTATCAATCGCAAAAAGTTCCTTCACCGCTGCCGGGTTTTCAGCCAGCATCTGTGCGAGTTTCGTTTCGTCGACCTCAAGGTAACCCTTGGTGACTTCTTCGCGTTTACCACCGATTGCCCCGCTCGAAATGCCGATCTGCGTCAGCGTACGTATATAGGGTTCGCGGTTTGCCGGGTAAGCATTCGAGGTATGCATCTTCAGCCCGTTGATGAGCTGGCGTATCGTGGCATTGGTCGCGAGAATTCCCGACTCGGCACGCATCTCGCGGTATTTTCCGGCTTCTTTGATCTTCGCGGTTTTGGCAACTTCTTCAGAAAATTGCAGCAGCTCGTTGTAGGCCTTAACGAAACCCAGTACCTGTTTCTTTGCGGCGTCATTGTCGTTGAGGATTTCGGTTTCCACGTTGTCCGTGGAAGTCTTGAGCAGGTTCAGCGAAACTCCCTCGATGATGTCATTAAGCCCCGAGTTCGATTTTCTGCTGATATCGATGCCGTCAATCTTCAGCTTTGCGTTCTGCGCGGGCCGCAGCAGGTTGGGAAACATGCGGCGCTGTTCGGCTTCTTCAGGAGTTTTGTCTTTTTCGGCCTTGGAATGATCGATCTTGGGTTGCGGCGTAACCGCATAACTCAGCTCGAGCGGCTCAAAAAGCACCTCTTCCCCCGCCGAGTAGAAATCCACTGCTGTCAGGCCAGGTTCGACCGGCAAAACCTGCGCACCATTTTTTCCCCGGAGCGAAATACTCTGTTCGCGATCGCCATATCGCAGTATCACTCCGAAATCCCCCGATTGCATCGGGTCCTTTTTGCGTGTTCGGGTAATGTTGTAGGTTTCGAGCTCAATGCCCTTTATGTTGATATTGTCCTTTATGCCATCAGTCAGGTGGTCGGGCGCATCATCGCTGTCACCCGCGTCGGCACGCGCCACGGCAGCGAGCGAAACTGACTGCAGGCGACGGTCGTTCGAGTTCTGCCCCGCCAGCAGCCGGTACCTGCCGACTGACCCCTCTGCGATTTCCAGCACGCGCCGGTCTTCAGAGGTAACGGGGGCAGATCCCTTCACGGGCTCCAGCTGCTGCGGGTTGAGTACCCAACGTTCCTTCTCTGTTGTCTCGGCCGGCTTTTGCGGCTCGCCGGGTGCATTTTTTTTCGGGTCTTCGGTTTTGTTGCCGGGTTCCGGTGTCGCAGCCACTCCGAGCAATCCGAGTGAGCGCAGCAGGCCATCGGGATCTTCTATTTTTAACAGCGCATCTTCGCCCTGCGCGATGGTATCCAGGATCAGTATGGATTCATTTTCTTTGACCTGTACGATCTTCGCACTCAGTTGTTTGCTGTGGTAGCGCGCGAGATGCTCCTTGAGGGATTGCAGCGTACCACCGCTGAATTCAGATTCGACACCGGCGATGCGTATCTTTGCGGCAGGCAGCTTCTTTCGGCTCTCGGTCGCGCTGCTGGCAAAACTCAGGTTCGAGGCCAGTTTCAGCACCTGCAGGGTGTGCTTTGAGGGGGGAGCGTTTTTTCTGACACTGCCATCAACGATGCCGGCGGGTGTCGCGTTGAGCCGCTTCTGCTCAAAGGCCGCTTCGAAAGAAGACATCGCATGCAGCGCGTCCTGCAGTGTCTTGGTGCGTTTGCGCAGCTCGTTGAGGGCTTTGGTGGTATCGGAGAGTTCTTTCTTATTGTTTTCCAGCCGGACAATCGGCGCACGCTCGACTTCGACAAGCTTGCGGACAATGTCCTTGGTGTCGATTCCCGAGGCTAAGCCCGGCATTTGCGGCGCTGGCATGAACTATGGTTTCCTGCGGGGGAAAACACCCCCTGTCCGCTTGTCGGTCGTTTCCTGAAAGGGCATAAGCATTTTATGCCCTCTGCGCCACGGCGCTACTTGGCGCGCTTCCAGACCTGCGTGCGCCCGAGCAGGGAAAAGCCGACGTAACCGCGCACTTTCAGTATTTGACCGCCATTTTCAGCTTTTACCTTACACTTATAGGATTTGCCGTTATTGGGGTCAAGAATAGTGCCGCCCTTCCATTCATCGCCGTCCTGGCGCAGGCCGCGCATGATGGTCATGCCCACAACGCGCTTATTATATTCTTCACCCTTGCATTCTGTGCACAGGGGGTCAGTATTTTCGCCTGGCTTGATGGCGATAATCTTGTCAATTTTCCCGGAGGCCACGCCATTCTCTACCCATATAGTGATATAGGAGCGCGCTTTGCCGGTTTCGTCGTCAATCGTCATCCAGGTTCCGGCAATGTCATTTGCATAAATTCCGGTTACGAGAAAGCTCAGAGCGAGCAGCAGACGAATTGTTTTTTTCATGAGTTTATACCTGCCTTAGCGGGGCAAATGCCCCCGGTTGTTTTCAGCCGTTAACGCCCCCAGTCAAACCAAAGGGGTCAAGCATAATTGCCCGACGGAAATCGCGCGCACCTGCGCTGAAAGCCAGATGAAAGTCATGGACAAATGTTCACAAAAAATATTCAGAAAATAAACATCTGTGTGCTGCGCAGAATTTTTTTTTGGCACCGGCATTATCGTGGAGAAATTCATCTGCAATTCGGTCAGAAAAAAAGAGCACAATTTTCACTGAAATGTGTTGACCCTATAGATGAACTGGATTTCATAGAAAAAAAATTCTGAGGAGCTACAGAACAATGAGAGAACAATACAAGGTAATAACTCCAGGAAAAAAATTCCTGGTAGCAACAGCAGCTGTTGCAGTGCTTTTTTCAGCGCATTGCGGTACATCCCGCGGCATCACGATGACCGATGAAAATGTTGTGCGCAGCGACAGCAAAGGTCTGCCTGCCGACATCGCGAAACTTTGGGAAAAGCGCCACGTTGAGGCCAGCCTGGTTCAGGCCCTGCCAAAGCTCGAAGAACTGGCAGACAAGAACCCCGGCGACTATAACCTGCAGATCATTGCAGCACGCGCCAACTACACCTACGCTGATGGCCACGTGTTTCTGAAAATGACAGAAGACAATGAAAAGCAAATCAAGGCACAACTGACCAAGCTTTACGACAAGGCAATCCAGTACGCAGAGCGCGCTATGTCTCTTCAGGCCGACTTCAAGAAGAAAGTCCGGGGCGGCACCGGTATCGAAGATGCGCTCGACCTGCTGAACAAAGACTATATCGATTCAATCTACTGGCGTTATGCTGCTCTTGCCCGCTGGTCACGCCTCGAAGGAACAGCCACGCTGCTGCGCAATAAAGGAAAGTTTACAAAGATGATGAAGCGCGTCGAAGCGCTGGACCAGAACTACTTCTTTGGCGCTGTCTACCGCTACTACGGCGGAGCTGAAACCCTGTCCCCTACCGGCAGCATGGCGAAAGGCAAAGAAAACTTCGAAAAGGCCATCGCGCTCGAAAACCGCTTCTTCGGCAACCACGTCCTCTATGCCGACATCTGGGCAGCAAAAAAGCTCGACAAGGCCCTGTTTGAAAAGGAGCTGAACTTTGTGATCAGCAGCAAGCCCGAAATACTTGGCAGAGCTGAGTGGGTACCTGAGCAGATCATAGAACAAGAAAAGGCCAAAAAATTCCTGAAAGAGATTGAAACAAGGAATTTTGACTGAGGTAATGCATGAACTATAAGAAAAAAACCATCGTCGCGGGCGCTATGCTCGCGTCCGCCCTGCTGGTAAGCGATGTTGCGTCGCAGAACAAAGAAATCGTGGTAAAAATCGGTACGGTTGCGCCGTCCGGAACCCCATGGTCAGATGAGCTCTACTCGATCAAGAAGCGCGTCGAGAAAGAGAGCAATAAATCGATCAAGTTCAAGGTCTACCTGGGTGGCCAGCTAGGCGGAGAAAATGAGATCCTGCAGGGTATCATTCGCGGGCGCGTTCAGGCCGGCGGCCTCACAGCAACGGCTCTCGCGGCTGCAGTTCCCGAACTCGACCTGATCGAAATACCCTACCTGTTCGAGAGCAACAAGCAGGCCGACTGCGTGCTCGACAACCACCTGCAAGAACCCTTTCGCCAGCTGTTTGCCGCGAAGGGTCTTGTTTTCGTGACATGGGCCGAGAATGGCTGGCGGAATATCGGTACAAAAAACAAACCGATCAAAACGCCTGGCGACCTGCGTGGTGTAAAGATCCGTGCGCAGGAATCCAAGGTCCACATGGCCTACTGGAAAAATATCGGTGCGAGCCCGATCCAGATGTCAGTTCCTGAGGTGCTGCCGGCCCTGCAAACGGGTGTAGTCGAGGGTTTTGACCAGACCGCGCTCATGACACTGGCTGCCGAATGGCAGACCGCGATCAAGTATTACACCATCACTGAACACATTTACCAGCCAGGTGCAATCGTGTACAGCAAGGCCTTTTTCGATTCGCTGCCAGAAGACCAGAAGAAAATTCTGATGGGCAATGGCAATGGCATGGCTGCAGGAGCCCGCCGCGCTGTCCGTCGCCTCAGTGGTCAGCTGATTAAAGGTCTCGAAGCCAACAACGTACAGATCACGCGCCTGTCAGCGGGTGAAAAAGCCGCTTTCAAAAATGCAGCCGCAGGAATCGGTGACCAGATGGTTGGCCGCATCGGTGGCCAGGCCGGCATGATCTACGCAAAAATTAAGGCTGGTAAGGCAGCCTGCCGCCCGTAAGAAGGTACTATGACTGCAATAACGCGCATACTGGCCGTTCTCGCTGCCAGTGAAAAACTGATAGCCGGCATCTGTATCGGTGGACTGACCCTGATCATGTTTGCCGATGTAGGTGCCCGGGAACTGTTTAAAGAGGGAATCTCCTGGGCACAGAAAATCTCCCTGCACCTTATGTTCTGGGGTGGTATGCTCGGTGTTGCGGTCGTTTCATCAAAGGGAGCGCACATCCGCCCTGAAATCGGCGAAAAACTTTGGCCGAAAAAGCTAAAGCCACTGCTGAAATCGGTGGAGCACTTTTTCATCGCAGCATTTTGTGCCGCGATGGCATGGGTGGCGATCAATTTTGTTCTGCAAAGCAAAGTCGACGGGCAGCGGCATCCGGTAACGGATATTCCACTGTGGATATTGCAGATCGTTTTGCCATACGTCTTTCTTTCGATGACGCTGCGGCATCTAGTTTACTCTCTGGTGCCGTCTGTGCGCCCGGCTGACGTAAACGAGGCTGAAGAAGCCCTCGCAGCCGAGAAAGAGGGACACGCAGGAGGCCCGGAATGACCGGCATTGGACTGCTCGCGCTGATTGCGTTCCTGGTTCTTTTTGGCCAGCCACTGTTCGTTATTGTAGGTGCCGTAACGGCTTATTGCTTCATGTTCATGTCTGCCGGTCAGATGACTGGCATGGATAAGCTGGGCAATATCATGTCGGACATCTACAACGGTGCCGACAAAGAAATTCTCCTCGCTGTTCCGCTCTTTATTCTCGCCGGCAACCTGATGACGCATGGCTCAATTGCCCGGCGCCTGATTGCCGTCGGTAAAGCGTTCACCGCCCCTATTCCGGCCGGTCTGGCTGTTGCGGGTGTGATGTCGTGCGGCGTTTTTGCCGCAATTTCGGGATCTTCACCGGTCACGCTGATTGCGATCGGCGGGATCATGTACCCCGCCCTGCGCCAGGCAGGTTATAACCAGAATCTGGCAATGGGGCTGCTGTCTGCGGGCGGCACGCTGGGCATCATCATTCCACCGAGCATCCCTATGATCATCTATGCGATCATGGTCGGAGTTTCGGTCATCGACCTTTTTGTCGCGGGTATCGGGCCAGGCCTGCTGCTTCTGACCGGCCTCGTGATCTATGCGATGGTCCGCGGCTGGAAGATGCCCAGGGGCAAGTGGCAATTGAGTGAAATTTCGGCCGCCCTCAAGCAGGGTGTCCTGGCGCTCATGATGCCGCTGATCATCCTGGGCGGGATCTATTCGGGCTTCTTCACTGCCACGGAGTCTGCGGCAATTGCCGTTCTTTACGCGATTGTTGTGGAAATTCTCGTGCACCGCGAACTGCCACTGAAGAAAATACCTGTTGTGCTGAGCGAAAGCGCAGAAATGCTGGGGACACTCTTCCTGATTCTCTTGCTGGCTGTCAGCCTCAACAAGTTCATGACCGAAGAGCAGCTACCGCAACACATGGTAGAGACGATGTCGACGCTCATCTCGAGCAAGGTGACATTCCTGATCGGCGTCAACATTCTGCTGCTGATAGTGGGCATGTTCATGGATATCATGAGCGCCATCCTGGTGCTGGCACCGCTGCTAGCACCGATCGCCACACACTTTGGCATCAACCCGATTCATTTCGGCATCATCATGATTGTGAACCTGGAAATTGGTTACCTGACCCCGCCTGTGGGAATCAACCTCTTTGTGGCGTCGACAATCTTCAAGGTGCCCATGGGCCAGGTTATCAAGGCGGTTGCGCCCATTATCGTGGTTTTCCTGGTTTGTCTCGGCATCATCACGGCCGTCCCGGAACTGAGCCTCTTTGCTGTGAAAGATTCGGGCGCGAAACAGAAGAACACCATTGCCGCGGTCACTAAAGCCGATGAAAGCAAGAAACTGACGGATGAACAGCAGATCTATATCGGCAAGTGGACATCAAAGGCCGGACAGCTGGAAATCAATGAGGACAATACGGCGCTGGTAAATCCACCCCTGGGCAAGAAAGGTGATAATTTCCTGCCAAAAATGGACGAGGCCACTGTGGAAATTACCAATGAAAAAGTAATCCTCAAGTCAGCCGATGCCACCAAAGAGCTCAAAATAGACAAGGCTCCACGCCTGGCAAAGGGCAAAACGACCATGACCCTGGGTGGTACCGTTTACACAAAAGAGGATTAAAAGCTTCGCACAAGCCCACTATCCAGCCCGGAAATACCTGATCGATTCCGGGCAAAATGACAAGCCGGCTCTGCCGGCTTTTTTTATTGCGGCAATAGCGAGAGAAAGACGGGCTGCAACTGCTCTTTCGTGACACGCTCTGCGGGCGGCTGGAAGGCGAGCAGGTAATCGGCAATACCGTGACGGTCATCGTGCGGCCTGCCAACGCCGATGCGTATGCGATGAAAATCCGCCGAACCGGTCAGGCCCATAATGCTGCGCAGACCATTGTGACCTTTGTGGCCCCCGCCGAACTTGTGCTTCACCGTACCGACGGGCAATTCGACTTCATCGTGCAATACCACCAGCTGCTGCGGTGCAATGCGAAATTTCTTCATCGTCTTCAGCACTGCCTGACCTGAGAGGTTCATGAAAGTATGCGGCTTAAGCAGAACGAGGTTAACACTGCCTTCTGAAACTTCTGCAACCTCACCTTCGAGGCTTTTTGCCGGCGAATAGTCTGCTGCAGGCCAGAGCACGTCGAGCCCCATGGCCCCGGCATTGTGCCGGGTAAACCTGTACTTGTCGCCCGGATTCATCAGACCAACGACGAGAACGGTCGCGCCCGGTTCAGCAAGTGCAGTCTGTGCCACAGACGGTTTTTCCCTAAGGTACGATCGTCAGGGCAATTTCTTTTTGATTGCAGCGGCGATCGATTCTCGCAAGTTTACCTGCCGGCCTCTGGGGCGTGCGGGCTTTCTTTTAATGATTTGAACCAATGTATTAACACCGGAGACCAAATTTGAGGTTGTCCCACGCAGACGGTCATCCGACCGATCACCGGAGGGAATTCTGCGTAAAAGTAAGGGTACACCCTGAAGAGTAACGCTCCTCGTGAGGTTTCCACAATTCCACCGGCCCTGGCTGGTGGTACTATTTGCGGGTTCAATTCTGCAAATGACACGGCGTCCTGGTACCGGCTTTTTTTCTACTCAATGCAGCTTTCGGGCAATTCTGTGCCGCCTGCGCGGCGTCGGATGAAAATCCGTTGCGCCGACAGAGTGCACTTTGCAAGCTGGTCAGCGCGTTAGCGTTTCTGACCATGCTGGACGAGCTAAAAGACGAAGAGCTGATCAGGGAACTAAAACGCGCAGAACTCGCGGAACACCTGACCGGCGACGAAGCGGGGGCCCAGCGCGTTTTTGCCATTCTGGTTGGTCGCCACAACCGCGCCTTTGCGCGCCTCGTGACTCTGCGTTACGGGGTTGATTCTGCCAGTGCCGATGAGATCGCGCAGGATTTCTGGCTCGAATGCTACTCTGCCCTGCCCCGTTATAATCCTGACAGGCCATTTCTGGCCTGGGCAACAACAATCCTGTTTCGTACTGCAGAAAAATTTTTGCGTAAACGCAGCCGCGAAGTACAGCTGTCGCCGCAGAGTGATTTCTTTGATATGCAGGCAGGAAACGACAATCCCGAAAACGAAGCAATGACGCGTGAGCGGATGACGGCAATGCTTTCGGCGCTGCGCCACCTGCCGCAGGATCTCGCCCTGCTTATACAGCTGCGTTTCTTCGAGAACAAAAAAATCGAGGAAATTACGGCCGCGACAGGGCTAGCTCGTTCGACCATCTTTGACAAGCTCAACCTGGCTTACCGTAAAATGCGCAAGCTCATGAACGAAGACTGACAGCCACGGCACCAGGCTGGCAACATTTCCTCAGCGAAACCTGCCGGGCATTGGCCCGCATGAATTCAGACCGGCACTATAGCAGGTCTTTCGGTGCTTTATCCCTGAGTTCCTTGATTTCGGGCAGCGCGTCGCGTTTGGCGATGAGAAGGACTCCGTTATCTTCCACGAGGACACAGTTATCGAGCCCCAGCAACGCAATCGTGAGGCCGGTTTTTACGATATTCCCTTTCGCCCGGTGGCTGATGACTTTGCCTCTGATGATGTGGTTGCCTGTTTCGTTAACCGGGTAGATGCGGCCCAAAGCCTCGAAAGAACCAACATCGTCCCAGAGAAAATCTGCCTGTATCAGGCCGACCTTCTTGGTCTTTTCCATGATCGCGTAGTCGATGGAGATATTCTGCATTTTGGCAAAACTTTTCGCGAGCGCTGCCGGGCTTTGCGCGCAGGCATCAGCCAGTTTGAGCATTTCGGCCTGGTAGATCCGCAGGTCTTCGCGCATGCGGCCGAGAGAGAAAATGAACATGCCCGAATTCCAGAAATGCCTTTCTGTAGTGAGATAGTGGCTTGCCGTCTGGTAATCGGGTTTTTCCCGGAAACTCGAAATTGCGCTCATCCGCGGGGCAACTTCAATTCCGGCTTCGATATAGCCGTAGCCGGTTTCCGCGCGTGTGGGTTTGATTCCCATACACCAGATGCGTTCGGCCGCGCGGGTGAGTGCAAGTTTCACGGTCTCCGCCCATTTTTCCGCCGGCTCAATGTGGTGGTCGGCGGCAAGTATAACGACACCTGAAGTGTCGTCTGCCCCATTCTGCTTCAGGAATGAGGTAAAAAAAGCAATGATCGGCGCCGTGTTGCGGGCTTCTGGCTCAAGCAGGTACTGTTTCTTATCAAGCTTGACTATCTTCTGGATTTTGGCGGCAAGATCTTTGTTTGTGCCGATGTAGATGCGATCGGGCGTTGTCAGCAGGCGCGCGCGGTCAACGGCCTCTTCAATGAGCGTTTTTTTGCCAACAATGTTAATCAGTTGTTTCGGACGATTCACCCGGCTCATGGGCCACAGCCTGGTCCCCGAACCACCGGCCATAATCATGACAAACGGCTTGCCGTTCGGCGCAAACTCTTTCGTAACCTTTACAGGTTTTGCCGGTTTAGCGTTGCCTTTGGGCTCCGCCGATTTCTCCGCCTGCTTCGCTTTTGTCTTCGTTGCCATTTCGACCTCGTGCTGATTCCTTTTCGTTCGATGGGATGATGGATATGCGTTTATCTGTTCCGTGCGATGTAGCGTCGAGAATGACCTGTCCCGCGCGGGCAGCAATCTTTTCGATCTTGTAGTATTCGAGCAGTGCGGGGTTTTCAGCCATCAGCGCAGACATCTTCTCCGCCTTGGCGAGCTCTTCCATGTTACGCTTGCGCTCGACCGATAGTTCGGCCTCTTTCTCGATCTGCGTCAACAGCGCGCGGCGGTCGGCGGCGGCAACCTGTTCGAGGTTGCGGGTCTGCGCAGCATAAATTTCGCTGTCGGGAACATGTATCTCACGCAACTCGGCGTTTTTCAGCCGGTACCACGGCGTGCGTAGCTGGGCATCAAGCCGTTTCTGTAGCTCGGGCAGATTCGCCCCGCTGAAAAATGCAGTCAGCTGTATCTTGAGGCGTTCCAGTTGCCGTTCGTCAGTATTCACGTTGATAAAGTACTCGGCCGCGAGAAACTGCATGCTTTCTTCGACGAACCGGTCGCGTTCGGTCGGGCGCATCTGCAGCGCAGCCAGTGCGGCCGTCGCGTGCGCCGGGTCGATCTCGCCTTCAATGCGCAGGCGCAGGTGCACGTAAAACAGGTCGTTCAGTCTCAGGTATGCGCTGTAACGCAGGGGCAATCGGATCTTTATCTCCTGCAGGCGGGGCGCGGTCTCAAGCTGGAATTTACGCCAGCGTCCGGGAACAAACAGGGTGGGAACAAAAGTATAACCTGAAGCGTATGCCTGCAATTCCGCAGCGCTAGTTGCGCTGCCGCTGGCTCGCTGTAAGAAGACCAGGTGACCGGTCGGAACCGAAAGGATGTCGAGGTAAAGCACACTGCCAACCGAGGCAATGGCCAGAATCTGCAGCGCTCTCCGGAAAAAATCGCCGAGCATAGTGCGATGGGGAATCTACCCCCCGGCTATTCTTCCTCGGCGCCGGTCTCAGGGTTATGGAGTCTGATCGGGCGCTCGGGCGAAATTGTGGTTACTGCGTGCTTGTAAACGAGCGTCTGTTTGTGGTCGTGTTCGAGGACGATGGTAAAGTTGTCGAAGCTGACCACCCGGCCCTTAATGGGGACACCGTTTGAAAGGTAGATCGTTATCCCCATCTTTTCTTTACGTATCTGGTTGAGGATGAAATCCTGAAGGTTATTTTTGGTCATTAGGCACGCACCTGCATGAAATCCCGGGCAAGCGCGGCAATTAGCTCATGTTCATAAGACGGGTCAACTGTTTTTGTATTTGGCGGTTTGGCGGAGCTATTCCTGAACCAGGTCATCTGCCGTTTGACGAGCTGCATCGTGTTCGTGATGATGCTCTGCCCCACTGCGGCAAGCTGCTCGCGATCGAGTTCCGAGGGCAATTTTCCCGTTTGGCTGTAAGCTGCGAAAAATTCACTGGTACCGATGCCTGTCAGCGCCGGCAGTGTATGCCAGTCGAGCCCGGCAGCAAGTGACCTGCGCACCACACCATCCGCTTCGCCAACGATTCCCCCGGCAAACATCTGCCCAACGCGGGTGCTGACGCGCTCGCGCAGTGCTTCTCGCTCCGGCGCGAATACCAGCATCATGATGTCGAAATCCTCCGCTATACCGCCTGCGCGCTCTATTGCGCTGATCGGACCGCCGTGCGCGAGACAGAGCATCAGCTGGCGATTCATACGAACGCGGTTATGCCGGTGCACACGCGCAGCGGCAACAGGATCAATGGCATTAAACTGCTGCCATGCTTCTGTTTCTGACAGCGCTTCGACCTGCTGGCGGATGTCTTCGGGTACTGGTATCGGGGGCAACAGGCCACTCAGTAACGACTGGATGTAAAAAAAAGTTCCCCCACAGACGACGGGAAACCGGCCCGCGCTGAGAGCCCGAATGATTGCCTGCCGCGCGTCGGTGGCGAATGTTCCCGCAGAATAAATAGCGTCGAGGGGCAGAAAGTTATAGAGCTCGTGGTGAAACAGGCTCAGTTCTGATTCAGCCGGTGAAGCCGAGCTGATGCGCAAATCGCTGTATACCTGCCTCGAATCGGCGTTAATCACTGACAGGGGCAAATCGCGAAAATTCCGGTAGAGAAAGGCAGATTTGCCGCTGGCGGTAGTGCCGGTGAGAATGAGCAGGCGGGGTTTTTGCGCCATCTGCGCCCGTCAAAGCATGTGCCGGCGCACGATGCCGGCCATTTCTTCTGCGGCTTTCATCAGGTCATCGTTCACCACGACGTAGTCAAAATTATGCTGCTCCATGATCTCGAGGCGAGCCAGTTCTAAACGGCTGCGTATCTGTTCTTCGGTCTCGCTGGCGCGCGCGCGCAGCCGGCGCTCGAGTTCATCCATACTCGGTGGCACGATAAAGATGCTGACCATGCGGATTTTTTTGCCACGCAGCGTCTGCGCTCCCTGCACATCGATATCGAGAATGGGGTACTTGTCGAGCGCAAATATGCGCTTGATTTCGCGCACCTCGGTCCCGTAGTAGTTGTCGAGTACGCGCGCGTACTCCAGAAACTCCCCCGCCGCAACCCTATCTTCAAATTCTGCGCGGCTGAGAAAGTGGTAGTTTATGCCTTCTGCTTCATTGGCCCGGCGCGCACGCGTGGTCGAAGAAATGGAATGCACGAGGCGTGGTTCTTTACCCAGCAGAATATTGATCAGGCTGTTCTTGCCTGCACCCGAAGGCGCAGAAATTACGAAGATTGGACGCGAGTCCATTTTTCGTAAACGCCGCTGCTCTCTGGCGCGTAAAGAAGAAAGGCGATCGCCTTGCTTATGGCCTGCCGGTGGAAGTATACCCGGTGCCAAAGCGCTCGAGCCATTGAATGCGCTCTTTGGCCTGGCGATGGTAAGGGCTCTCGGGGTAACGGAGCACCTGCTGGTAGGCCATGCGGGCCTTATGCGTATCGCGGTGGTACCATGGCCGCTCGTAGAGACGACCTAACGAATACCAGGCGCGGTCGTATGGCACAGTACGCACCTTTTTGCCTGACTTCGGCTCATCGGCGAGCAACCGCGTTAGGTGCGGCAGCGCAGCTTCGGGCCGGTTCTGGTCGAGCAGCATCTGCGCCAGCCGGAATGCGGCAAGTTTGCCCTCAGCGGCACCTGGATCCAACTCAGCCAGGAAGGCATAGACCCGCTCCGCTTCAGCCAGGCATTCGGGTTTCCGCTTCACCTCACGCGAACAGGCATCGTAACCATCGGCGACCCGCAGCAGGGCAGACAACCTGAGAGTTTCGTCGAGTCCTTCAGCTTCAGCCGCGAGTCCCGCATCACCTCGCCGGGCGCGCAGCCAAAATGCCTGCAGCCGCGCCTCGCGTGAGTAGTTGTCCTCGCCGGCTTCCTGGGAGCGGCGAAGAAACTCGAGGGCTTTCTCCGCGCGATCGGAACGCAGGTACATCTGCGCGTTTTCGAGGTAGACTTTCGTTAAAGGGTGCCTGGCCTGCTTCTCCACGCCCTCTTCTTCGGCATTCGCAGGTTCGGCGTTCGCACTCGCCGGGTTTGCCGGCGACGCTTCTGCCGCAGCTGTGGCGGCTGGCTGCGGCGTACTCTCGACGGCTACTTTCCTCTCTTCGCCCGCCTGGCCTTCAGTCTTCTCTGCGTCGGCGAGGGGATTGCCGCGCTCATCGTAGCGCTTGCGTGCCTCAACTGCTCCGGTCAGAATGACCGCTGAAACGATAAAAACCAGCTTTGCACAATGCATTAGTCCATGAACTCCAGCTTCTTGCGCGAAGCCCCAGAGGTTGCGCCCATGCGTTCAGCAGCAGGTGGTACGCCCGCTGTTTCCGCTGGCGGGTTCCTGCTGTTGGTGGGCGCACCGTCGAAAATATCCCTGACGGGGGCCTGCCGGGCTGGTTGTGCTGAAGTACTACCGGGCGAGTTCGGCTGTTGATTGACGGGAGCGACTTTTTCTGCGGGCCGCGAGCCGATTTTTTCCCTGGTGAGTGGAGCTTCATCGTCCTCAATAGTTTTTTTGTCAGGCGTCAGCCTCGGTACCGGGTAACTATCCCCGAGATATCCGGGGGATTTTTCCTTGGGGCGCAGGGCATCGTCAGACTTCAGCATTTCGTCTTTTTCGCCCATCAGGTGCCCCATGGTTTCGCGACCCATGGTAACAAAACGTGTATCGTCCGCCGCCTGCTGGCGCGAGGGAAACTGCAGCGGATCTACCTCGACGTCTTCGACGAGCTGTCGCTTTTTCGCATATTCTTCACGCATCTCCTGGAGATAGAAGAGATCCCTGTTGCGCTCGACGAGCTTATAGCCCGCCGGCTTGGCGTCGCGCAGCCCTTTGTTGATGCCCGAAATGATAACCAGCAGGGCAATGAGTGCGGCGAAAGCAATCGACGCTTTCTGAATGATGTCGCGGATATGGGGAGGAATACGCTCAATCTGCTTATCTATAGCGGGAATAATGTTACCGAAGATCCGGCGCAGCATGGTATTAGTATCGTAAAAAAGAGCTCAGGCAGAGCGCAAATTTTGCCGGAAAGGAGCTTTACCGGCCCGGCAGAAACCGCTGTGCGAACAGGCATTGTGCTTTACACCATGTGCGCTGCACAAAATGTGACATATGCAGACTCTGAAAAAGAAGCTGCGGCGCCCGAAATACCGGTTTTGGGCGGCGTTTTCGACGGCGGCACTGCTGCTCTTGCTGGAAGTTGTACCCAAAGCAGCCGCTTACGCCCGGGTCTCGCCTTCGGCCCCTGTGTTGCCGCAGGAAGACCTTATCCGTGACGACGTGGTGCGGCAGGCACAGTCATTCCTCAACCTTCCTTATAAATTTGGTGGAGCATCACCCAATGGCTTTGATTGCGGTGGGCTGGTGCTGTACCTGTACGGTCGGCACGGCTTTACGATGCCCCACGGCGTCATCTACATGAGGCCCACGCTCCGCCTTACCAAAACACCCAAGAAGGGCGATGTTATCTTTTTCCTGAATGACAACAATATCGTAGGCCATGTCGGCATGTACATAGACGAAGAGCGCTTCATTCATGCTCCCAAGGAAGGCGAAGTCATTCGCTACGAGAACCTCAAACATCCCTACTGGAAAAAGCGCACTGTCGAAATTCGCTCGGTTTTCTAATCGCCTGCTTTATTGAGAAGGCATTATCAATTTAATGACATTGGTGTCATTTTTTTGGCCCTACCCCCCGTCACAGCGACATAATAAGAGCGTATGGCAAAGCCGTACAATTAAGACCCGCTCGATTCCCAGGGTAATGCCAGGCGGCCACAGACAGGGCTTGCTCCGGATGACCCACAACGGGCGAACGGGTTACAAGTGGAAAGGAGATCCGATGAAAAAGTTCATTAGCATCGCAATGGTGCTCTTGACCGCCTCAACCGCGTTCGCGTGGAAAGGGCAAACCCACAACCGCATTTCACAGGACGCAATCGACCTGCTGAACAGCATGACGACCAACCCGCAGGCTCAGACTGCAGTGCAGAGACTGGTGTCACGCTACGGTAGCCTCGCTGCAGCGAAGAGCGCATTTGGCAACCAGGCGAAAGATGAAGACATCCCGCAGCCCAATTTTCCCCTGGGCAACGACATCTGGTTCGATGCATGGTGGTCGTGGTCGCGCAACGGCTCACCGTCGCTTTTTGGTCTTGTTGACGTGGCCTACTACGTTGCCCTCTCGCACTTTGTGAATGCATTCAACGCTTCACCTTCTGCAGATTCTCACAGCCAGAAGCCCATGGGCTACAACTATAACCGTAGCCGGGCACTCTATAACCTGGTGGGCGACAACTTCACCGGGGACTACGACTGGGTTTCGGCCGCATATAACTGGAACCTGAATCCGGAAAGCAGTACAACCACCCGCATGAAAAATCTTTGCGGTGGATCCTGCCGGTTCTCGACCAGCGCTTTTGACAAGGACTACCAGGATGTGAATCACGTCTCGGGTGCCAGTGCATGCGCTGCTCTCATCGACGGTCCTTCAGGCTATGTTGCGAGCGGCAACCTGACGCTGATTGCACGCTGCTACCATTACATTGAAGACGCCTCGCAGCCACACCATGCGGGTGCCTATTATGGTAAGGACCACACTGACTTTGAAGGTTTCGTAGAGGACAACTACTACAACCCTTCTTACCAGATCAGCCAGACACCGGCCAAGCTTGCAGAGGCACAGGCGCTCTACTCGCAGTTTGCCAATATGACTGCAGAGAACGTAGTTAAGACAATGGCACAGTGGTCGACAACGAACTGTTACGCGGTCTATACCAACGACTACACAAGCAACGAAGTGGCTTGCGCGGAGAAACTACTGCCCCGCATACGCGCTGCAGTTGCTGCGGTTACCGCGCAGTCTATCGCACGCAGACCGTAGAAGACAGGTGAAAAAGAAACTTCTGGCAATCGCCGCGCTCTGCGCGGCGATTGCTGTTTCCTGCAAAGGAAAAGTCACATACGACCTGGAAGCCCCTGGCATTCTGCTGCAAAGTGGCAGCCTGTCGCTTCCGACGAGAGTCTTCCAATCGATGTTTGATGTGATGCGCAAGTCGCGTATCAAAGAAGGACAGGATGTCCGCAGCGCCCTCTTCATGGTCGTAGCTGACCATTACCTGGCGGCTGAATACCTCAAGCGACATTCGGCAAACCCCGACTCCGCAGTTACTGCAGAAACCCGCAAGATCTATTATGAAACCCTGTCTTACTACCTTAACGATCGCAACCTGCAGCCAGTTTTCAGGCAATGGATAAAAAGTATCACGATCCCCCAGGTTTCAGAGCTACGCGCCCTTTTTGATGAAAAAGCCGAAGCTGCGTATACCAACGTTCCCCTGCGCCGGGCGCTTGCCGACAAACGCGTACTCGCACGCTACGGCGAAACGGGTGGCACAATTCTGACTTATTCCCGGCTGTTTGACTCATTGCCGCACGCCGGCCAGCTGCATCTTTTTACTTCTCCTGATCGGCGCTCGCTCGAACAGCTTGTCATGACACAGCTGAGATACGAATTTCTCGACGAATACACAGCCAAAGCAGCTGAACCGGAAAAATCAGAATACAGCGCGCTAAAGCAGCTGGTGGCAAACTCTGTCTATTCGCGCAACCTGCGCTACGAAATGGGCATGGAGAATGCGAACCCGCATGCCGAAAACAGTGCCGTCAAACAACGGGCAAAATCCGTTTCATTGAGCAAGGTGAAAGAGTACTACGCTGCCAACAAAGACAAATACAAAGAAGTACAGAGTATCGACTGCCGCCATATCCAGCTTAAAGATTACGATCAGGCGATTAACCTGCGCGACAAAATTGACCAGGGGGCCGACATGGTGGCGCTCGTCAAAAAGTACTCGCTCGCTCCCGATAAAAACAACCCTGACCCTGGATTAATCAGCGGCATCAAAAACGATACCGAGTTGCACAAGCGCCCGCGCATCGAAACACTCTGCATGATGCCGAAACAAGGTGAGTCGGAGGTCGTGCGCGACGGCGACTTTTTCCATGTTGTGAAAGCTGAACGCCGTACGGACGGATATCCGCCGCTCGACGAGACAACACACCTGAAAGATGATATCGCGCGCGAAATCGCGGCACAGGAGCTCAGGGCTGAATTCGAAACTTACAAAAAGAAGGTCCTGGGACGTGTGGACATACGCATAAATAAATCAGAGCTGGAGAAATTAAAATGAAGCGGAATCACTGGATTGCGATTGCGATCATTGCAGCAGCTGCCATCTTCTGGCTGGCTAGCCGGACCACCGAGAACAAACAGGCAAGAACTTCACGTGATGACATAACTGTTGTTGCCCCAGGGGGAGCTGCCCGTGATATGCAACCAGATCTCGAAAACTACCGGTTTGAGCGCGAGCAGCTGCTGGCGCTGCCAGATATCCAGAAAGCGCGCGTTCTGCCCGAAATGAAGCATGCCCCGGAATACAAAAGATCATCAATGCATTCGCGCGTTGCGCCAGGTCCAGTAGATGATTTTGGTGCACCACTCTTCATACCTTCTGAAACCGCAATGAGCGATTCAAAGATATTCGAACAGGAACTCGCAAGGCACCATGAGCGGGCGGACAGCTATGCCGCTGCCAGAATGGATGAGCTGCGGATGAATACCGAAGTCGAAAAAACCGCCATGAAAGCCAACATCGATCAGGCGAAGGCACAGGGAACCCGCAGTCCGGAAGAAATCAAACGTGCCGAAGAAGCACTGGCCCGAATGGAGCAGCTGCAAAAGGTACTCAACGGCGAAAAGATCGAAACGCGCCTCGAATAAGGTTCTGGTAATTCGTTCGATGTCGGACTATTTGAACCCGACGTATTAATATTTTCCGGCTTTTCCGGGCGGCACTAACTTAGCCGCATGATTCAGAAACTGGAAATCAGCCAGCAGTTGCGCGATGCCTTGCAGGCAGAAACCCGCAGCGCGCAGCACGCCACCCGCGAAATACGAATCCGGTCAACATGGCCGGGCATTCAGCTCTACTACCCGCCGATCAAATACCTGCCACGGGACAACAGTTATGAAACCGAAGCCGAGGCAAAAGAACGCCTGCTTAAATATGCCCGGCAGAGCGAAGCACATACGCTTATTTTTGACCTCGAAGACGGCTGCCGCCAGAAGTCGCTGAGCCGGCAGTTTCTGGCTGCCTCGCTGCCGGGGAGCAGGTCGGCAATTCCCGGGCGGGTGGCCGTGCGCATCAACCCGGTAACCTCACCCGAGCATGCTCTCGATCTCGCACTGCTCAACGAAATTGCACCGTTCGTCGATGACGTCATGCTGGCGAAAGCGGGCGAACAGCACGGCATTGCCGAACTCGATACGCTCGGTAATTTTCTTGATTCTCTCTCGCCCGCAATGCTCATTCAACCGATTATAGAGCACCCTAAATCGCTCAAGATCGCAGACCAGATTTTTGGCCACCGCAAAGTTGAGCACGTCGTCTTTGGCATCCATGATTTTTCACGCGCGCTGCAGCTAATGATCACTGCCGAGAACTGGCAGGACGAACTCTACCCATTCATGTGCACGCTGATGGTTGAAGCACGCCTTGCGGGCAAGGGTATAATCGGTGGCGTAGAGACTTTGTTGCTTTCCTCTGATCCTCCCGATGTGGCACTGATTCCCGAGTGGCTAAACCGCCATGCCGAAGCGAATGCTGCGGTCATATGCAACCATGCAAGGCGTGAGGCTTCGCTCGGTTTTACCGGCAAACAGGTGATACATCCGAACCACATACGTCTGCTGCGCTATGGGTTTTCTCCGGGTAACGAAGACCTGCACCGTTCGCTGCGCATTCTCGAAGAAGCAATACGCGCAAATGCCTTTCTGGGTGGAGCCATACGATTCGAAGATGAGATGATGGATCCACCGATGTTTGCCAAGGCACTGCAGCTGCTGATGCGCTCAGTGATGCTCGGTAACCAGGACGCAGGCGTCATAGAAGTGGTCACTGGACTGATTGCCAGTCTGCCACCAGAAAAGTTCCCGGAGATCTGGCCCTACCCTGGATGGCCCCCCACCGCCGCAGCCGAATAAAGGAAAGAATTACCCATGGAGCAAAAAATGATAAACAAAGTACCGGAATACCTGAACATCGCTGAGGAGTGCCTGGCAAAGCAGGCCAAAGGCAATAACAAGAACAAAGTCGCGATGATTTTCGCCACCGACAAAGGTGCGGCGCGCGAGTACACCTATGCAGAACTGGATGAGCTTTCGGCCCGGTTCGCTTCTTCGCTCAAAGACCGCGGCATTACACCGGGTGCACGGGTGCTGCTCAGGCTGCCGAACAGCGTCGCGTTTCCCGTAGCCTTTTTTGGTGCGATGAGAGCCGGGGCAATTCCGGTACCGACTTCACCGATGCTGACAGCTGCCGAAGTGCGCTACCTGATTTCGAATTCAGGTGCGGATGCCATTGTGACGGAAGAACGCCTGTGGAGCGCGGTTGCGGGCGAAATTGCTGCGTCGGAAGTAAAGGCACTGTATGTCTCGGGACTGGCTAGCGTTGCCGGTGCGATTGACCTCGAAAAGGAACTCGCAGAAAAATCTGCCGCGCAGGACATTTTCGCCTCACGTGCGGCAGATGCCGCCTACCTCGTTTATACGTCGGGCACCACGGGATTTCCCAAAGGAGTGCTGCATGCACACCGGGCGCTGATCGGGCGTATTCCAGCGGCAAATAACTGGTTCCACTTTGCAGGTGATGATCGCATTTTGCACTCGGGCAAGTTCAACTGGACATACGTGCTCGGCACCGCCATGATGGACCCCCTTTACCAGGGCAAAACTGTCATCGTGTACGAAGGAGAAAACTCTGCCGAGAAATGGATCTCTCTGATCAGGGAATTCGGCTGCAACATCTTTATTGGTGTGCCAACCATCTTCAGGCAGATTCTGCAGAAGACGGCGACCAAAGGCAGCGATGTACCGACCCTGCGCCACTGCATGTGCGCAGGTGAACACCTTACCGACGAGGTTCTCGACGGCTGGATCAGCCGTTTCGGTTTTCCGATCTATGAAGGTTTGGGGATGTCCGAGTGTTCGTATTACATTTCCCAGAAGAAGGGAGATGAAATCGTTAAGAATTCGGCAGGTAAAATTCAACCCGGACATATTGTGCAGCTGCTCGACGAAGACCTGAAACCGGTGCCTGCCGGCGAAGAAGGGATGATCTGCATCAGCCGCAACGATCCGGGCCTCTTCATTGAATACTGGCGGGCGCCGGAGCAGACGGCTGCACAGTTCAAGGGCGACTGGTTCCTCACCGGAGACTACGCTATCCAGGACAAAAACGGCTACCTGTTCTTTCTGGGCCGGCGCGATGAAATTATCAAGTCGTTTGGTTACCGCGTTTCACCGTTTGAAATCGAGCGGGTGTACCGCGACCACCCGGCGCTCGAGGACATTGTGGCGTTTGCCGAGCACCTCGGACCTGAGAAAACCCTGATTTCGATGTGCGTCCAGGTGAAACCGGGCAGCCTGTATGACGAACAGCAGCTTCTTTCGTGGGGAAAAGAGCGACTCGCATCGTACAAGCTGCCCAAAAAGGTCTACAGGCTCGATAAATTTCCCCGGTCGGCCAACGGCAAGGTATTGCGGTCGAAAATACCGAAAGAGCTGGGGCTTGCCTGATCAATCTCTTCTTCTTGACTGCGTACCGCCCCGAACAAGCGGTATTGCATGGCGAAGAGGTATTCGGGCAGCCCGGATGAAGTATTGCAGGTAGACGCCTACGTCAAACTCATGCGCTGCGCGGATACTATCCAGGGTATTCTCGCGCGCAACGCAGAGGCGAATGGCCTGACCCTTTCACAGCTGGGGGTCCTCGAAATTCTGCTACACCTCGGCCCTCAGAACCAGAAAGACCTGGCCGGCAAGATCCTGCGCAGCGGTGCCAACATGACGACGATCATCGACAACCTCGAGAAGCGGGAGATCGTCCGCCGGACGCGCGATGCCGCAGACCGGCGGACGATTCGCGTCGAACTGACCAAGACCGGGTCAGACCTGATCAGTAAGGTTTTTCCCCTGCACATGAACAATATTTACCGCATGATGGGAGCACTCGACGCTGAGGAGCTGGATACGCTGTCGCAGCTTACCCGCAAACTGGGTATCGCCGCACGCGGCCGGATGACCGTGTAACAGGCCCGCTTTGAAGAGCCTGAGTATTACTTTTCGCCGATCAGGAATTCATTCGTGCCGTCATCGCGAATGCGCTGTACCAGCGGAAACTGCAGCTGCCTGCCCTGCTCGCTCAGGCGCGCAATTTCAGTCCAGACTTTTCGTAATCCCACTGCCGTCTGTGCATAGGTCTCTATGCGTACCCCTCGTGCAAACTGCACGGTCCTTTTCTGGCGGCCATCGCGTAAAAGCTCCTGGGACAACCTGGCCGGCAGGTCAGTCGGCAGCGAACACCCGCCTACCGAGCGCAGGTATGGCTTGCCGGTCGTTATGGCATTTTCGTAATAGATGAGCACCGGTTCACACGCGAATCCGTTGGCCTCAAGCAGGCGACGGGTCTTCACCACTTCTGCACCAGTTTTATTGTAATCACCAGAAACCTCACCACCAATGACGGTCAGGTTATGCTGGCTGGCGGCACTTAGGCGAACGGGACTAAAAATACCGAGGTACCAGTAAGAAAAGAGTATGAACCCTGGAACAGTCAGCGTAAAAATGCCGATCGTAAACCAAAATCGTTTATTTTTCATTTCCGGACCTGAGCTCCCAGCCATTGATCAATTGCTTTAATTTCAGAGGCGGACAGGGGAATCACCGAAAGACGCGTGTGCGTGAACAGCTGCGATTTACCGAGGCTCGTGCGTGCCATTGCGTCGCGCGTGAAGGTTGCCGGGTATTTTTTGACAAATTTGAGCCGAGGCGAAAACCAACGAGGTTTATCGGGGGTACTTTTTGCATCGAAATACGGCGAGGCTGTATCGAACTGCGTTACGTCGGGTATTGCTGCCGCAGCAACCACCATCTCGCCGACGATACCAGTCAACGGGCAACTGCTATGGTAAAAAAAAGCCCGGTCGCCTTTCTGCATAGCCACAAGGTTGTTGCGCGCCTGATAATTTCTCACACCATCCCAGAGCGTGCTTTTTTGTGCCGAAGCAATGAGGTTGTCGATACTGAATGTTTCAGGTTCGGATTTCAGCAACCAGCCCGCGGGTCTCATGCCTGTTCTGAACCCATATCCCAAATATACTCAAATTCTTCTTTCGCTGCCTCATCGAGTCGCTCGGGTTGAAACAGCGTCTTCATCTTCGGACTGGGATAAAGTTTAATTTCGTTTGTCTCGGGAATGTGCGTGAGCATCCGGACAATCGTGTTTTCACCTTCGATCTCATAGAGCATGAAAGCAGTGCCCTTTCCGGGTACCGGCATCGCGGATTTAAGATAGCGCATGAAGAGATTGTTTATTTATTTTTGCTGTGCTGAAAATAACTAAACCTACGCCCCCGCGACGGTCAGGCCTTCAAAGAATACGCCCTTGGGTCCCGAGTAAGCACCCCGGCGCACGCGCTCCGCCGATTTGAGCGCGCGGGCAAAGGCCACCTGGGTGCTGCCAGAAACTGAACCGCCCTTGATGGGTATCTTCTTGCCGCCCTTGTGCAGGTAACCCAGGCGGATTTCTCCTGAGAAGGCACCCGAAATCGTGTTGGGTTGGAATGTCGAAAATTTCGTCAGCTCGAGAACACCATCCTGAAGAAAATCTTCATAGCGGGTTTCCCCACAATCAACTTCGATGTTCATGAGCGCACTTGTCCGGGGCAAACCCAGCAGATCGGCATAACGGCCATCGATCAGGAAATTTTTTACGCGCGAATTTTCAATGAGCTGCACACGGCTGGTCGGAAAGCCCAGCTCATCGAAGCTATAAGAGTGCATACCCCCTGCAAGTTCAGGCGTTGAGGCAATATTCAGCGGTTCGCGCTCGTGCTGCAGCACTGCATCGCCGGCCGCAAAAATCGAATAGCGGTTAAAGAGTGCATGGCCGTCGAGCTGAGCAACGAAAAAATCGAACAGAGAATCGAGCGCATCGCCGGCAAGCACTACCGGTAGCTCTCCCGTCGGGGGTAACTGGGCAACCTGCAGGTCAGAGAGTACCGCTGCGTCTTCTGCAAGCTGCTCTTTCAGCGCCAGGTCATGCATGAAGCGGCGGCGCTTTATGCCCATGATTTCGTGCCGGTTGTCGGGCGATGTCAGGACATAGTCGCAAACTACTCTGGTTGAACGCGCGCTGGCAGAGAGTCCATGGTGATTCTCAATTGAATAAACGAAATCTTCAAGAAAAATTTCGAGGCTATTCAGCGGAAACCTGCTTAACTCACGGCTGTGGAAGCTCTGAATTTCAGTGCCTAAGGCAATGAGATCGTCGAGTGTAGCCTCACTGACGGCGCGGTCAAAAACGCCCGTCGATTCGCGCGGACTCCACGGCGGAGAAAAACCAAAACAGGGATTTCTGACCAGCCGCGCGCGCGCGACAGTGTCGTTCACCAGCTGTGCTATAGAGGCTGGCTTACCCTGAAAGCGCGTTGTGCTCTCTCCCATGAGCGCATCATCCACCGGGGTCTGTATGCGCAGGGCATAGCTATCGACCGCATTACAGCGGACGGTTTCAAGTTCAGAGGCAATCCAGAATGCCTCTTTGGAGCGTTTGCGCAGGGTACTGGTCTGCCAACCGCGCAGACCACCAGTTTTTTTTAGAACGGAGACCAGAGTTTTCAAGGAGAAGCCCGGCGCTCAGGGAGGGCAATAAGCGGCATCAGATGCCTTGTATTTTGGGTTTGAACAGGTGACGGTATAGCCGCTGGTATCGCAGCGCTTTCCACCGTCATAAAAAGTTATCGTGTCGTCGTAATCGGCTTTGGTGGTCATCGAAAGACTGCAGGCCGCGCTCTGGTTGGTGCAATCCTCAGTTTTCTTTTCGTCGCTGCAGTAGGTATAGTACTTGGTATCGCAAGTGGGCGAGCCTGCAGTACAGGTACCACAATTGTTATCTTTGGGTATGACCGACATCCCGTGGATGCAGATACCTTCTTTCTTCTTGGCGTCGTCTTCCAGCAGCGCACACCCGGCCGGAAGAATTCCCAGGCAGACGAGGGATAGACCTATGGCAAGCCGCATACAGGCATGCTCTGCCCCACACGACGGCTGTCAAGAATTACGATTGAGCCTCTTTTTTGCGCCTACGCAGGGTTTCGACTCCTCTGCGCCGCGAAAGAAAAACCCCAAAAAAAATGATCATACCCATTAAATCGCTAGTTAACTGAATCCAGATTACTTCATTTTAGCTTATCGTTCCATATCTTGAACCTACCTTCATCCAGTGTGCCTGGTCGAAGACCGACAAATACGACTATGGCGGCCTATGCCCTGGGCATAGGATATGGAAATCCATAGCCGTCGTTTGACAGATGAACTCCCCCTTCGAGGGAATGGCTGGCTGCAGATGGGATCTCTTTTCAGGGGCCCCGGTCGCGCCGTAGCCGAGGGCCACTGAAACCGCCAGGGATGGGGGTTATGGGCTCAACTGGGTGTGTATGGAGCGCGTGCCCCTTTGGGTGCATGCGGGCCGTATACAAAATTTCCAAGGAGGGAAGATGCAGATCAACAACAATCTGCCCGCAATGCAGGTTAACCGGCAATTGCACCGGGTTTACAGCCGCTTCGAGAAATCGATCGAAAAGCTGTCGACCGGCGAGCGCATTAACCGGGCGGGCGACGACGCGACAAACCTTGCCGTGTCAGAGAAAATGCGAACACAGATTCGGGGCTTGAAACAGGCCGAGCACAATGCGATGAACGGGCTTTCGTTCATCCAGACTGCCGAAGGCAACATGGGTCAGGTCAACGACATTCTGCAACGCATCAGGGAGCTTTCGGTGCAGGCGGCGAACGGAATCTATTCAGATTCTGACCGCCAGCAGATCCAGGTGGAAATATCGCAGCTGGTCGATGAAGTCGACCGTATCGGTACATCCGCTGAATTCAACCGGATGAAACTTCTGACGGGCAGGTATGCCCGCGGTTCAAAACTCGGCTCGATTTTCTTTCACGTCGGCCCGAATAAGGACCAGCGCATACAGGCTTTCATCAAAACGATGAATGCCCGTGCGTTTGGTTTTTACGACGGCCAAGGTACGAAAGCAGCCAAGAAACCGCTGGCGACAGTCTTCCAGGCCAATGAAATGATTGGCACGGTCGACAACGCGCTCGACAAGCTTAACAGGCAACGGGCGGATTTAGGAGCGTACTACAACCGTATCGAAACTACGGTCGATGCGCTCCGCACCGGCTATGAAAACATGGTGGCGGCAGAAAGCCGCATCCGTGACACTGACATGGCCGAAGAACTGCTGGAGTTCACAAAGAACCAGGTTCAACTGCAGAGTGGTACGGCGATGTTGGCTCACACCAACTTATCTGCTCAGCTGGTTGTTTCATTGATTGAGCATGGCAGATAGACCGTAGGTCTGTCTGAAATGCCAACAACCTGATTCTCATTTTGGGCCCCGCAAGGGGCCCTTTTTTATTTCTTGCGTAATGCCGCGTCGATACACTGCGCTGCGATATAACTGAAGGCCATGATGGTGTAACTTGGGTCAACCGAGACCGCTGTAGGAAAAACCGATGGATCCGCGACGTAAAGATTCGCAATCCCGTGAACCTGGTGGTCTGAATTCACCACCGAAGTCTGTGCATTTTCGCCCATGCGGCAACCACCGGCAGGATGCGGGCTTGCCATCGCGAACGAACCCGGTTCAAATCCGAGCCGATCAATCGCAGCAAGATCATCGGGTGATTTTATCTCGGTGCCTCGCAGGTCAGAGAGCATGACGCGCTGCGCCCCCGCGGCAAAGTTCACCAGCACCTGTTTTTTGAGCAGGTCGCGCAGCATCGCTTTGTTGGTTTCACCGGGCGTATAATACAGCTTGCGGCGGTTGCCATCCACTTCGACATAACCGACCGGCAGATCGTCGATCCAGCCGATGGTGCCGCCGATGTGCGGCAGCATCTCCATCCACTCGAAGTGGTCGCGGCCATAACCGGGCAGCATCGCCGCGAGTGTTGCCGGCTGCAGCTGGTTGGGCATCAGCAGGTAACCACCTTCGACGTACTTACCCTCTTTATAGGTCGCTAGCCTGAACTGGTCGATGCCGAACCCCGCCGGAATATTGCGCCACTGCACCACCGGTTCACGGTAGAGCGCGTGTACAATCGGTGAAGGATTCATCGCGATGTATTTGCCCAGCACCGGCAGCGAGGCACCCAGCCCCTGCGACAAGAGAAACGCGGCCGAAGAAAATCCCCCGGTTGCCACAACAAATGCTTTGGCTTCAATTTCGAGCAGGTTTGCGCTTTCTTTCGCCTGGCGGCGGTCGATGATCGCGCAGGTCAGCACCTGAACGCGGTTGCCGGCGAATTCGAGGCGCTTCGCGCGCGTATCGGCATAGAGCTCGCCGCCGGCCGCAACGAAATCTTCGATATGTGTCACCAGCTGGCTCTGCTTCGCGCCGAACGCGCAACCCTGCATGCAGTGACCCGACTTCTGGCAATCTTTGCGCGCCTGCGGCACCCGGTGCCCCTGCCAGCCGAGCTTTTTTGCGCCGGTCTCAAGCAGCCGGTTCATCGTGTTGAGGTAGTCGTCAGTCGCGGGGTGCACATTCAGGCGTTTATCGAGTTCGTCGAATACAGGCTTCAGATCTTTCGCGCTATGGCCCCTGACGCCGAATTGTTTTTCCCAGAGTTCAAGGCGGTCATCGGGTGTGCGATAGCTGTCTGCCCAGTAGTGGACTGAGGCTCCACCCACGTTGTCGCCCGAGAGCAGGTTGAACGCTCCGTCGTTCGACGTCATCATGTTGCGGTCGGCTGAAACCTTGCCCGCCATGTTAAGCTCGTTGTTGTCAAAGCTGCCGGTCGGGTAATAGCCGCCCTGCTCAACAATAGTCACCTGCCAGCCCTTTTGTTGCAGTTTACGCGCGACGGTGGCGCCGCCACAGCCAGAACCAATCACGGCGATATCGGTCTTGATTCTGCCAGGTTGAATGGTATCAAACTGGTGGATTTTCCCCGTCATGATTTTTCTGCCACCTGCTCGCGGTAATGGCGTCGCTGTTCTGAGAGTTTTTCCGGCAATCCGCCAAAAGGGCCGTCGTATCCAATGCGCTTCCAGGTTGCAGGATGACCGTAGTAGCAGAGCATCACCAGCATACGGATATTGGAGACTGCCGCGCGCACCAAATCTGAACCGGAACCACCGGCCTTCTGCAGAAACGCGAGCCGCTTTTCGCGCGTGAGACGCGACATGCGGCCAAAAAAGCCATAGGCAGCAGGTGAAAATTCGACGAGGTAAAGTGCTGCGAGAAAATCGCTGCGGATCTGTTCTGAAACAAAGGTGAGCTCTTCATCGAGCCGGCGCACCAGCTGCGTGGCCGCTGCATCGGGCATGCCGCTTTGCGGCAGAGTTACCTCGGCAAAGGCCTCGACGACATCGGCCAGATAACTGTTGAGTGAAAGAAGCCGGCCATGGGTTTTGCGCGGCCAGAAGCGCCAAAGAGCGCCCGCAGCAAAAAGACCGCCACCACCGAGTAATGCCAGTTTAAGAAAACGACGGCGCGAGAACGCCTGCTGCTGCATGCCGACAAAGACACGAACGCCGGCTGCGGTGTCGATGAAAACGACAAACGAGCACTTATTTACACCCTGTCTCTTTCCCGACCATAGAGCAATGCCTTTTGCCTCTGCCCTCATTGTCCTGCTGATTGCTCTGCCGCTTACGGCGCAGAAGAATACCCCGAGCTCGCCAGGGCTGGCCATTGAAGACGAGCTGGACCTGCAAAAGGGCAAAGGCAGCAAAAAAAAGAAAACTCCCACAGATAACCAGGAACCCGAGGACATTGCCGACAAAACCACCACCGTCGAGGGTGAGGACGAGCAGTATGCCCCGCCGCGCAAGAGCGACATTGAGTTGCCGAAACTCGCCGATGGCGCAGCCAGCCGCTGGGATGAGGCAGTGGGCAGCATGTCTGCCGGCGAACAGCAGGGCACCAAACTGCTCGAGCGCAAGGCGCAGATTAAGGCCGAGTACGGTACACAGAATGCGCTCGGTGCGCGCATTTTCATCACCAAAAAAGACGAGGTGGGCACTTATCTCATCGACTATACTCGCAACAAGTACGACCACGAAGCCTTCGGCCGTTCGGTGACTGCGAATTCGGCCTTCTCGCACGATCACCTCAAGCTGCTTGGTCAGATGAACATCTCGCAGGGCTACAAGATGCTGCTGCGCACCGAGTACCTCGAATCGGGCCGCGGCCTGCAAGGCAACACGGCCTACTCCGCTGAGAACAAGAAACTTGGTGTCTTCCAGTGGGATAACCAGGTACGCCCCAGTGACAACCAGCGTATCACCGCAGGGATTACCGGTTCGCTCGCACGCGGCAGTGTTGCCCCGGTGGGTTTGGCGCAGAATACGCTCGATGCAAATTTCAAGAACATCAAGGGTTCGGTCGAGTGGCAATATATCTTCGGCGAACGCAACGCACTGACAATCCTCGGCGATCTCTGGTACGGCGAGAATGCCGACTACCTCACGCAGCAGCCACAGTACTACCGCGGCGGTAACGGCGAAATCCGCAACGTCTTTCCCCTCGCCCGCTTTCTGCTCGGCAGCGAAAACCAGGCTTTGCAGGTCGATGCCACGGTGGGAGCTAAGCTGTTCTTCGCGCAGGGGTTCCAGCCGGTCATCGGGCCGCGCGTGGCGCTCGACTTTTTTTATCCTGGCTACCAGGGCACGCTCGAACTGGAGCGCACGGGCCAGTTGCCCGATGTCGAGAAATATTTCTTCACCCCTGTGTACCAGGCGCCGTACCGTTTTTTCCAGGCTGAAGATCTCTGGCGAGCTGCCTTCAAGAACAACTTTCACCTGACCAAAGAAACACACCTGAAAGTCTCGGCCACGCTCATCAACTACCCGGTCTATTTTGACCGCAGGTTAGATAGTGCTACCGGGCTTCTGCAGCTGAATCCCATGAGCTACCGTGCGCTGCAGGGTTCGGTGTCGCTGGCACAGAATTTTGGGACGGACTTCTGGCACGACACCGGACTTGCTGCCGAATACTTCATTGACCAGGCCTCACTGCGCGAGCCGCTTGCGCTCTTTACCCGGCTGCACTACACACCCAATACGTGGGACTTCAGCCTCGAAATGAAATACGTTCATAACCGGCGCGAAACGGATATGAACACGCTCACGACGCGCGATCTGAACGGATACCTGCTGCTGGGAGCCGGTATCGAAAAGGCCCTGCTACCCTCGCTGAAGGCATTTATCCGGGGAGAAAACCTGCTGAACCAGAAGTACGAATTCGTCTCGCTCTACCGGACCTCGGGTGCACGCGGCTGGTTTGGCCTGAGTATTGTCTTCTGAACCATAGCTTAATTCGCCGGGGCGCGAAATTACCTTGCCCGCGCGCGCTCTAGGGCTACGCTGGCGCATGAACAAAACCCTCCTGGTGTTGCTTGCATTGTGCAGCCCTGCCTGGCTTTATGCGCACGAGGTCAGTCCTGTGCCAGCGGCTGCTGCGTCCCTGAAACCCGGCAGATACCCGATGTCAGTTAAACTTGACGGCGCCCAATTCGCGACGCGCGGTATCGAGGCTGAACTCATTGTACCCAAGGGCCTGACAGCCCCGGCCCCTGCAGTAGTTTTCTTTCACGGCAATTCGCGCGATAAGAAACTTTATAAGAAAGCCGCTAACTTTCTCACTGCCGGTGCCGAGGGTAAGTCGGTCATCCTCAGTGTCCAGAACTGGTGGCCGCTTTCGGGCGACCGCGTTGAGGCATTCGACGAATCGCGGCGCGCGGCGAACCTAATGGTGCGTGCGCTGGTCGCGGCGGGGGCAATAAACGCAGAACGCGTTTACCTGGCGGGCTTTTCCGCGGGCGGCTTTACGGCGATTGCTACCTTTGTGCAGAATCTCAGCTACAATGAACTCATGGGCGACCCGGAAGCAAATTCATTTGCGTATGCGGGAGTCATCAGCATGAAAGGCAATTTTTATCCGCAGTTTTTTATGCCCGACCCAACGCTGGACCCAGACCAACGCCGCGCACGCATGGCATTGCTAACCCAGGGAAAAAGAGTCATCCTGACAGTTGGGGGAAAGAAAGATGCCCCCCGCGTGCAAAAGCAGGCGCCCGAATGCAGGGATTTCCTGACTGACTGGGGGTTTAACGTAGACTACCGCGAATTTCCCACAGAGGGGCATTCACCGGACAAGACAAACCTGGACCTGCTGTGGGGAATGATGAACTAGATCTTTAAGAGGACGTGTGGCGTCCTCTTAAAGAACATCCATAAACGCGCTAACACTGAAGACTGCCTTTCCCACACCGGGTTCGCCGTAGCCTGGCGGCACTGGCAGTGCATACTTTCGGTGTATCGCGCGATAATTGCGCAAAAGCTTCAGGTAATAGGTCAACGGCGGAGGCGCGCTTTCACCCAGTGGGGTAAAAGGTTCGGGACACCAGGTGGTGAAGCGCGGCACGATTCCTTTGCTCATGAAAAAATCAAGGCCTTCACAGGTTGAAGCGACAGCCTTATCTTCATCAGCAAAGCCGACGCCATCGGCCATTTCTACTCCGCCGACAAAATTCGGAATGACGTTCTCCGGGCCAAAGGCTTCGGCAGACGCGACAACACGGTTAATCCAGTTGTCGCGGCCGATGAAACGCTCTTTGCCGGGACAGATTTTACTGAAAAGCTCACGATCCCACACCTCGTAGTTGGGATGGTAAATTTTTACCCCCGCGTCGACCGCCTTGTGGCAGTCGTCGAGTTCCCATGCCTGTATTACCATCTTGGAGATAAAACGCTCTTTCAGCTTGTCGCTCATGGCGCGCGGGTACTGCAGGTAAAATTCGACCTCGTCTTTACCCTGCAGTTTTCCGGTGACTGAACCACCGGTAATCGTAAACGCCTGCGCAGCTGAATCTGTTGCAGCGATCTTTTCGAGCGCCTCGACAATGTGTGCGGGATCTTTCACCCCGGTGTACGGACGGCCCTCCCGCTTTTGCTGCCGCCAGTTGTGGTTGATATCGCAGAACTGGCACTCTTCATCTTTGCCGAAATACTGGCAGTTGCGGAACACAGTGAGATAGATGAGATAACCCCATTCGATCGCTGGCGCAACCTCACCGATGGGTTTGTCGAAGGAGAATTTTTCTTTGTAATACTCAGGTACGGGTGGATAGAGAACCCGGGACAGGACTTCATTGCTGAGCAGCAGCACGATTCTCCCCGCAGCATCGCGGTCAACCTTGTAAGGTGAATCGGGGTTCAGCCGCACAGAAATCACTGTCGGCTGAAGAGAGGAAACTCCCACAACTTCAGAATCGGTGTAGATGCGTATTTCTTCGGGTACCCTCTTATGGTCGGGCATGTCGGCGAGCGGGGCGCGGTCGAAGGTGAAAATAAAATAGTCTTTGCGCTTGAAATCTGCCTCTTCGAGTGCTGCGGGCGTAAACGAAAGCCCCTGGCGCAGCACGTCCTGTTTGACAACCGCCTCAAACGGCAGGTCAGAAAACTGCGTCTGCCAAAGCCGCTGCAGGGCGCTGGCAGTATAGAGGTCGCGTGCGGGGGTCATGTCTTAAGCAATAGCCAATTCCTGGCTTCTGCTTGTCCGGTCGTCCCTAAACCGAAATATGTTTGGCGGGCTCTGCCCGCTAAACACATTTCGGATTCGATTTATGAAAAAATTCTCGGTCTTTGTTCTCGCCTACACCCTGTTTGTTATTCTCTTCGGCGCTTACGTGCGCATTTCGGGTTCGGGCGCCGGCTGCGGCGAACACTGGCCCTCTTGCGAAGGCGAAGTGATCCCAGGCGACCTGATCAAGAACCACGCGAAGGCGATTGAATTCACCCACCGCACAACCAGTGGTCTGTCTGGTGTTTTTGTCATCATACTGCTCGTCGGCGTCTGGCGTTCAACAGCCACCTCGAAGAGCGCCCGTCGTATGGCGCTGCTGTCCTTTCTGCTGATCGTCTCCGAGGGCCTGCTGGGGGCTTCACTCGTGCTCTTTCGCTGGGTGGGGCTCGACGCTTCGTTCGGGCGCGGTCTGATGATGCCACTGCACCTCGGCAATACATACCTGTTGCTGACTGCACTCGCACTAACCGTAAAGGCATTGTCTGCCCCTGGCGAGGAGCTGCATCTCAACCGCAACCGCGCTGTCCAGGCCGGCGCGGCGCTGCTGCTCATTACCGGTATGTTCGGTGCACTTGCCGCACTTGGCGACACACTATTCCCTGGCACGCGCGGTTTCGTTACCGAGGGGCATACTTACCTCAAGCTCAGGAACATCCACCCCCTGCTCGCGGTATTTACCATAGGCTACGTGCTCACGATTGCAGTCCGCCAACGCGAAGAATATCCGGCACTTCTGTTCGGCAGGTACCACCTCTGTGATGCAGTGGCGTTTTTGACCGCACTGCAGGGTGTGATCGGGGTCACCAATATCTTCCTGAGCGCCCCGGCCTATATGCAGATTCTTCATCTACTGGGGTCTGATGCACTCTGGATAGTTTTTTCCTTCTGGCTGTTTTCTTCAACCCGGACAAACGGGAAAGTTCTTGTCGAGCCATGAGGCAGGGGTAACCCTCTGAGAATGGAAATTCCTTACGACAAGCCGTTCGGCGAATTTCTGAAATTCATCCGCACAGCATATCCCAGGGCAGAATACCCCGAAGCTTTTATCCCCTTTATCGCGCACAAGGCGACAGCCGGTCACGCGATTGAGAAATTTTTTCCCGAGCTCGTTCCGGAATTTGTCGCGCGCAAAGGTGAGTTCGTCTACGCCATTTCAGAACCCGGTTGGCAAAATTCACCGCTCAACATCAAGAGTGTTTTGACAGAAAATGAAACGGGCGGCTATAGCCTCTACGCGAACAAATCTTTTATTCTCGATGCGGAGCTCGGCGTTTTCGCGGTCAAGTACCGTGACCGCTTCGCGCTCGTCATTGTCGATACAGAAAAATACCGTGAGCACCGGACTCCCCTTGAAATGCCCGAAGCGACCTACCGGGTCGCAGCTGACAAGAGCATCCGCCACTACCGGGCCGAATTCACGATTCCGCTCGATATTGTACCTTTCAGAGAGCTCAGCAAACGAGAGATACTACTTTTCTCCCGGGCTGTTGTCTTTCGCGAGCAGGTAGCCTATGCAGTACTCGCTGCAGCCGAAGCCGCAAAGGAACACGACATGAAGGGCATTGAGTCACGTGTCGACCTGTTGTGCCAGCGGGCAAAAGAAGAACCCGGTCAGGATGACATCGCCATAGCGCGCGAAATTCTCTCGGCTTCGATTGTCAGAATTCTGGCCAGGCCAGATGCACACGGTTTCTGGAAATGGTTGGCCAGGTTTGTGAAGCCCGCATAAAATGGGCTTCAATCCGGGCCTGCGCGCTCACGGCTGCCGGACTGCTTTCAACGTCAGGCTGATTTGGTTTTGAGGCTAAAGGACTCAAAAAAGTCCATGTCTGCGTCACTCAGCCGGGATTTTTCCAACCCCATCTGGGTGTGATATCCGGCAAGGATGCCAAGGTGTATCTTCTCTTCGTCGTCGGCTGTGCGCAGGCCGTCTTCTTTGCTCAGGCTATCCTGGTATTCACTCATGACCGTTGCGGCAAAATCAGCGCTTTTGTTTGAAAAGACCATCGCAGCAGCAATGAAGTCAAAAAGAACGGTTTCGCAGATGCGTTCAAACTCGGCATCGGCTTTTTCCCAGTGGTCGGTTGCAATTTCCGCCGCAAAAAAATCACCCCAGGTCGTGACGTCAGGCTCAACGCCGAACCGAGCAACAATGCCCTGCAGCTCGCTCGGAGCCATGTACGGCAGCGACGACAGGCGCTCGGCCGCGCCGGCAACGGCGAGCAGGTTGCGCAATTTTCGCGGATTCAGTTTCTTTTGCAGAACAAAACTTTCAAGGGCACGGCGAACCTGCATACTGTTATTGTCGGACTGGGTGGAATTCGCATAAGCGAATTCCACCCAGTCCGGTTAAACGTAGATCTCTCCGCCCTTTGCCTTAAATTCTTCTGATTTGGCGGCCATTCCCTGCTCGGCCGACTCGCTCAGCTCCCGGACATCCTGCGTAATTTTCATCGAACAGAAATGCGGACCGCACATGGAGCAGAAATGCGCCTTTTTCATGCCGTCCTGCGGAAGGGTCTGGTCGTGGTACTTTCGGGCCGTTTCCGGGTCGAGCGACAGGTCAAACTGGTCTTCCCAGCGGAATTCAAAGCGCGCCTTAGAAAGCGCGTCGTCCCGTTCGCGCGCCCCCGGGTGATTCTTTGCCAGGTCGGCCGCGTGTGCCGCAATCTTGTAAGTAATCACCCCCTGCTTCACGTCATCCTTGTCAGGCAGGCCCAGATGCTCCTTCGGTGTGACGTAACAGAGCATCGCCGTGCCGTACCAGCCAATCATCGCCGCACCTATCGCCGAAGTGATATGGTCATAACCCGGCGCTATGTCTGTCACCAGCGGTCCCAGGGTGTAGAACGGTGCTTCATGGCAGATATCGAGCTGCAGGTCCATGTTTTCTTTGATCATGTGCATCGGTACATGCCCCGGGCCTTCGATCATCGTCTGTACATCGTGCGACCAGGCAATCTTTGTGAGTTCACCCAGCGTCCGCAGTTCGGCGAACTGGGCCTCATCGTTTGCATCAGCTGTCGACCCCGGGCGAAGTCCGTCGCCGAGCGAGAACGATACGTCGTACTTTTTCATCACTTCACAGATTTCGTTGAAGTGCGTATAGAGGAAATTTTCCTTGTGGTGCGCAAGGCACCATTTCGCCATGATCGAACCACCCCGCGAAACGATACCGGTCACCCTCTTTGCGGTAAGCGGGATGTAACGCAGCAGCACACCGGCATGTATGGTGAAATAATCGACTCCCTGCTCTGCCTGCTCGACCAGGGTTTCGAGGAAAATGTCAATATTTAGTTCTTCTGCTTTGCCCTTCACCTTTTCCAGTGCCTGGTAGATCGGCACCGTACCAATTGGCACGGGCGCGTTGCGGATGATGTGTTCGCGCGTCTCGTGGATGTTCTTTCCAGTTGAGAGATCCATCACGGTGTCCGCTCCCCATTTGGTTGCCCAGCGAAGTTTCTCTACTTCTTCTTCGATGGATGAGGCGAGCGCCGAATTTCCGATATTCGCATTGATCTTGACCAGAAAGTTGCGCCCGATGATCATCGGCTCGAGTTCGGTGTGGTTAATGTTGGCAGGGATTATCGCCCGGCCGCGCGCGACTTCGCTTCGCACGAATTCCGCATCCATCTTTTCGCGCATCGCCACGAACTGCATTTCTTCGGTAATGACGCCCTTCCTGGCGTAATACATCTGTGTGGGAGTTTTGTCTCCTGCTGCCCGGCGCGCCGCTATCCATTTCTCACGCCGTTTGGGAATCCCCTGCCTTACATCGTGCCCCTGCGGGCTTGCCCTGAGCTCGTCGAACGGGCCTGCTGTGTCATACAGCTGTATTATGTCTCCATTGGTGAGTTTGACGTGCCGGCAGGGCACCTGCATGGTAGGGTCGCTCATGGTGGACGAATAGATGGGGGCCACAGGACGTCGAGGAAATCAGGTTATTCGGCGACCAAACCCCGCACGAGCTGCACCCCCTGCTCAACCCGGGCCATAGCCTTACGGCTGCCGCCACCGACCATTTGGTCGATTTTACACTTCAGGATTACAGATTTTCACCGAGAATCAACCATGAGGCGAATCATGCTCGCTGCCGCCATTGCGGCGCTGGTCAATATGCTGCTGGGGTCGGTTGACGCAGCCGAAAAAGGGGGTACAGGCGCAGAACCGAAGACAATCCGCCGCCAGGCAGCTCTCGCAGAAATCAACACTCGGGCACAGGAATTCGCCCCAACATTTACTCCCGACGGCAAGACAATGGTATTTTCGTCGACGCGCTCGTCTGTCAAAAACGGCTTCTCTCACCTGTACGTTTCGCGCCTGGCTGAAGGCAAATGGAGTGCACCCGAACCCCTGCACTCCGTGAATTCGCAGTTCAACGATGAAACACCTTACCTGAGCAACGACGGCAAAATTCTGCTCTTCGCCTCTGACCGCGACGGCAGTCTTGAACTGCCGCGCGATTCGAAAGGCCAGGTACGCGTGAGTTTTGATATCTACCTCGCGCAATGGGATGGCAAAACATGGTCGAACCCACGCCCCGTGCAGGAAATCAACACGCCGTGGAATGAAAAGTCGCCGTCTATCAGCCGGGATGGCCGCTATCTTTTTTTCAGCAGCTGGCCCTTTGGCGACATGAAACGCTCGCGCATCCGCATGCTGGACCTGAAAGCTAAGGGAAATGTAATCGACGATCTTCCGCCGCACATCAACTCGGGAAACCAGGAAACCGCACTCGTACCCGGCGAGGACAATACCCGTTACTATTTTTCATCACGCAGGCCAGGCGGCAAAGGCGGCTGGGATATCTGGCAGACACGCTTCAGTGACGGCAAATGGGCAGAACCCGAACCTGTACCAGGCAATGTCAACACCGAGGGAAACGAAGCTTTTCTCGCCGTGTCGCAGGGAAACTACTTTATCTCGAGCACATTTAACGCGGAGCAGGCAGACTACGATCTCAACATCGAACCCATCAAGCCACAACCTCCTAAGGCCTGGAATGTACAGCTGGTCGACAGCGCGACGCAGCAAAAACTCACAGGTACGGTAAAGCTCGAAGTGCTTGAAGCTGACAGTGACAAGAAGGCAAGCTACAGCACCCAGGGCAGCGGCAACGGAATCGTCTTTAAGGCTCCGGCATCAGTCGGCGGCGAAGAAGTCGTGAGGCTAAACGGCAGCGCCGAAGGTTATCTTCCCGCCAGCGAAGACACGGACGCGGCAACGCTTGCCGATGGCACCTACCTGCTGCCGCTGCGCAAACTGGAAAAGAATGCAAGCTTTGACATTCGCTCGATCTACTTTGATTTCGATTCAGCGCGCATCAGAAAGACTTCGGAACCTTCGCTGCGCATGGTACTTGAATTTCTCAAACAAAACCCAAAAGCAGAATTTGAGATCATCGGCCACACCGACCTCGCGGGCGAGGCAGATTATAACCAGGCGCTGTCAGAAAAACGCGCAGCAAGCGTCAGAAACTGGCTCGTGGAAAACGGCATTGAAAAGAACCGGCTCACCACTTCGGGCGCAGGCAAATCGCGCCCCATAGTGGCGAAGCGCGGCAAGCCCTACGATGAACAGAACCGGCGGACTGAGTTCAGGCCAAAATGAAAGAGGTGCTACGCACCTCTTTCATTTTGGGAAACGTAGTACGCGTGCTTGCGAGCGCGCATAATGTTGCCGAGCGGACGGTGCTCCTCGATGGCATTCCACGGGTCGAATTTACTGGCTTCGGTTTCCGCTGCGAGTTTTTCGTACCCGGCGCCTGAAAGGTCCTGCGCGGGAATGACCAGGGTGCCCACTCTGACAAAAGGTGATTGCATCTCGCTCCACTCGACGCTCGAATCTTCGATCGGCGTGGTCTGCGCGTCAGTAAAAAATTGTAGTTCTACGGCATACTCAATTGGGGCAGACTTCAGATGCGTACGCAGATCGCCTGCGAGGTCTGCCTTATTGAACGCGGTTGTCATTTTCGTCAGCGGGCGAATCCGCAATTTTACCGCGTAGGCACCATTTTTGACTGGCGCGACCGTACTGAAATTTTCGGAGGCAAAACCAGTGAATTTCTTACCAATTGTCTTCGCAAGGCGCCCCATTGCCCTGAACATGCCGACAAGACCGTGCGTTTTGTGGAGATGCTTCAGCACTGCACCGCCGCCCGCGTTGAGCGCAAGCAACAGTTCAAGGAACTCTTCGGCCCGCGCCGCACCGAATGCCGAGTGATTGATCAGGAGAAAGTCCTGCTCGCTCTGCGGTCCGCCGCTGAGCACAGATTTTCCGGTAACACCCTTTACCTTGAAGGCAAACCCGCGAATATCCGGCATCTTGTCTGCTTTCACATCGAGCCCACCATTCGAAAGACGAACGAGCACTTCATACTTGCCGGGCCTGGCAAAGATACCTTGAGCAGCATGAGCGGGCAGGTTCGCATCTACTTTTAGCTCCGCCTTTAGCGCAAGCAATCCTTTACGGTGCAGCAGCCTGCCTTTGCCGTATTTCTTCGATTTTGCTTTTTGTATTGCGCGCAGCTTTTGCGCGTATGCGGCAAACTTCTCATCTTCGCCGGGAGGAATGATTTCGTTGTAATTCGTGGAAGGTAGTTTGGTCATGGGCAGCATTGGCTGCATCGAATGACCGGTGTCAATACATTGCCTATCAGAGAGAAAACATGGTGGTATGCTCGCCAATCGCCAGCCTCGCTCCGGGCTTTGACCGGCATGAAGCCGTGGCGACTGCGCGTGACTGCCGCATTGCAGGCCTCGCAATCATGTCGCGTCCTCGGCATGCTCGCCAATCACCAGCCTCGCGAATTGCCGGTAACCCGGCAATTCGCTGGCGAGGCACCTGCGGTGCGCTGGCAATTGGCGTTTCGCCCGTGCAGGGCGAAACCGCAATCCTCGGACGCTATTTCATCAGATCTTCAGCAGTCAGGTGATCTGCTGAGCGCTCGTTCTCGTACTTCAGAATACCCAGCTGGGCGTACTTCGGACGGATACGGTCGCTCAGAAGGCCGATTGCCTTCAGGTTCGGAATCATGCGCGTGAAGAGCTGCTTGCGGAACTCGCTCATCATCTCTGAAGTATCGAGCAGGTGCAGCCAGTCTTTGCGGCTGATCGACTGGCCGTAGAACTCCTCATGTATCTCGAGGAAGTGGAAGCGGTTGCGCAGCATGATCGCCACTTCGTACGCCCAGTCTTCGCGCTCGCGGCGCTTTGCCTCAGAAATTTCCTTGGTGAAATAGTCGCGCAGTGCCACAACGCCGTAGTGGACGTGGCGGGCTTCGTCAGAGATCACTTGCTTGAGCAGTTGCTTAAGCAGCGGCTCTTCGGTGAATTTGTAGAGAGTACCGAATGCACCGAGTGCGAGACCCTCGATCATGATCTGCATACCCAAAAATTTGAGATCCCAGTCAGAACCGGCGGTAATGGAGCGCAGAATGACAAACAGGTTGTCGTTCACGTGGTATAGCTTTTCGAGCTTCTGCTGCAGGTAGCGGGCAAAGACCTCGACGTGACGGCCTTCGTCGACTACCTGCGTTGAGCCATAGAGCTTGGCGTCAAACCAGGGGCTTGCCTCGACGGTTTCACCGGCGATGTAGAGAGCGCCCTGCTCACCGTGCAAAAACTGTGAAAGCAGAAAGCTGATCGCAGCGTGCTGGATCTTCTGCCGGTCGCGCAGGTCTTTCGGGTAAAACTTTTCGCCAAAGCCTGGGACCAGGCGCTCGGGAATGATAGCGATATTCGGGTTGAACGGGTCGACGTTGGTATCCCAGGGCAGGTCTTCTGCATCCCACTGTCCCTTATAGGCTCGGCGGTAGAGCGTTTTGAACTCCGGGTTACCAAAGTTGGAATAAGTCCAATCGTAGTGAACCGCATGGCCAGAGACTACGTCCAGGGTATTGTTATGCCCGTGTTGCAGTACGTAGCCTGCGATTGCCGACGGGAACAGTTCTGCTGCAACCTTGGGGTTGCGCATGACCATGTTGCCGAGGGTCGTGATATTTGCTGTAATTTCCATAGTTTCCTCCTCTATGTCGTCTAGCCCTGGCTTTCACCAAAACTATTCAGCACTTGATAGTTTCGTCGGCTTTTCGGCGCGTCCCGTCAATCGTTTTTTTGTTCGCACCGCACCATAGACTACCCTTGTTTGGCACGGGCGGTCTATTCGCTAAACATATTGCAGATATTATGATCTTTTTATCCCTTAATGCGATAGCATTGTCGATGCAAATAACTTCAGCCAGACAGCTGCAACTGCCTGGGGAGAGCCGTATGGATTAGGTAGAACACTCTGGGTAAGAATCTACCCAGCAGTGGAATTACTCGCAGCAACACGGAGAGTCTGTCCTTCATGCGATATGTATAAATTGAGTTGACTATCCATATAGATTATTTATTTTATACGTATGAAAACTACTCTTGATATTCCTGAAGAGAAGTTTACGATAGTGCAGAATCTCTATGGCCTGCGCACCAAGCGCGACGCAGTCATCTTTGCGCTCGATGAGCTGACCCGGCGCTACAAGATCGAAAAGCTGGTGGAACAACTTGGCACCTTCACCGACTTCATGACGCAAGACGACCTGCACTCCATGAGAGAACTTGATACTTCTCGAGACATCAGCCTTAATTGAAGCCTGGCGCAAGAACGGGCGCGGCGACGCCAAGGCCCGGGTAGAATCAGCACTGCGCTCAGGCCGTGCAGCGCTCTGCCAACCAGTTGTTCTTGAACTCAGCGCTGGCTTACGAAAACCTGAGGAGTTCAAGCTGCTTCAAGACTACCTCGACGTGCTGCCGCTATTGCCGATCAGCGACGAGGTCTGGCAACTGGCCGCGAACCGCGCCCGCCTCTTTCGCGCCAACGGCCTCACGGTCTCTAATTTTGACACGCTCATCTTCGCCACTGCCGAACACCACAACGCGAACATTGTTACCATCGACCGCCATTTCGCCCAGATGCGCGAGGTGCTGAAGACTTGCCCACATTAGGGGTAGATTTAAACCTACCCCTAATGTGGGCATATATACATATTTATAGCCCCTTTATTCTTTACATATCCTGTACAATCTCCCTATTTGTAGAGTCCGGGGAGATATCGTACACCTAAGCAATCTTTGCCAGCCGGATGCCATAGAACCGCTCATGGGGTGTCAAACCGTTCAATGACCAGTGAGGGCGTCGCCTGTTGTACCATTTCAGAT
>JBMOPL010000019.1:0-49595 GCA_049323535.1 Spirochaetota bacterium
CTGAAATGGTACAACAGGCGACGCCCTCACTGGTCATTGAACGGTTTGACACCCCATGAGCGGTTCTATGGCATCCGGCTGGCAAAGATTGCTTAGGTGTACGATATCTCCCCGGACTCTACAAAATTGAGTCCCGCATTATCACCGGGTGTTCAGTCGGTATTCTCTGCCGCTGGCCGGGTAGACCAGAAAGGCGGTTTGTCACTTGTTCTGGTAGGGCAATTTCAGGCGAACAATCGACCACTCTGCACAAAATCGTGGCAGGTCAACGGCCGAAGACGCACAACACCTTCAGTAAAAGCCAAATAGAAAGCGGCCGTCGTGACGGGTTAGATCAATTTGACCATCTCTCGCACCGCGCTCTGCCAAAAACCAACAGTAGGGTCGGAAGTCAGGCGCAGCCATTCTGCGGGTGTGTAGACCAGTAGCTCGATGTTGACGTTAAAATCGCGCAGGTCGTCGAAGAGAGAGCCGCGTTCGTGAAACGGCAGATCGGTATCGGTAACGATAAACAGATCTACGTCACTATCAGATCGCGCTTCGCCCCTAGCGACCGAGCCATATAGCCAGACGCTGTGCACCCGACCGATGAGCATCTGCCGTAGTTCCGATGTGAACTGTTCGAGCGAAAGGCCGCCCAGCGGGTCTTTGAATGCGGGATAGACGACAGTATTCATGCGGACTCTTGTACCAGCTTCTTCACCCTATTGAGAATTAGTAACGCTTCGGCTTGCGCAGAAATTGCTGCTTCACGATCCAGAAAATCACTGGGTATTCCCTCGGGAAAAGCGTCGGGATAGCGTCCGGAGATATAGTAACGGTCGAGAATCTTGCCCGCGCGTTCGATTTCAGCATTGATCGCAAGTGCCTGCGCGATTTTTGTTACGGAGTGGCCCTTGATTTCTGAGGCGCCCCGTGAAAATGCCAGGCTCTTCAGTGCCTTCTCAGCAACCTGTTGGGCGATATAGCAAGCCTGAGAAAAATGACCGTCTTCGATCGAATCGGCGAGCCATGCCGCGTCATCTTCGGCCTGCCTCAGCCAGTCAGTGGCACGTGAAGCCATGCCACTCTATGCGCAAGGGGGAAAGGCGCGTAAAGCCTATTTGAGCCTCCCCGCGACCTCACGGATCAACTTCAGCGTCGACATATCCGTATCATAAACACTGTACCAACCCTGCGCTTCGTGCGGTGGGTCGCCGATGAAATTGTCGCCAGGTTTCCATTCGTTGTGCGCGGGCCGGCCCTCGCCACCCCAGGCCCAGATGTTGACGCCGGCGATCGGCGAATCTGTCTTCTGTGATTCGAGCACGTGGTAGAATGCCTGCGCGTAGAAATCGTCGCGCAGGGTTACGGGAGTGCCCGCCGCAAAGCGGTTCATGTCGCGTGAGAAACCGAACTCCTCGAAGACGAGGGGTTTGCCGAGTTTCTTCGCGAGCTCGCGGTGTTGCGTAAGCTGTTTGTGCAGCACTTCGACAGCTTTAGTGTATGTCTCACTCGCCTTCCACGGGTTATAGAGCCCCGAATTCTGCACCCAGATGTGCACGGTAGTATAATCAACATCTTTGTGGGAGTGATTCTTGACCTGGTCATTGCCCGAGAACTGGAAGACCTCCCCCATGGCACCGGTGCTGACCAGGTGGTTGCGGTCGAGTGACTTGATGAGCGCCGCAGACTCGGCGATCCACTTGTCATAGCTGTCGCCGCTCAGAAATCCGGCTGGTTCGTTTGCGAGCTGCCAGGCCATGATTGTCGGGTCGTCTTTGTAGGCCCTGCGCGTGACGGAGTTGATGCGGGTGACGAGCATGCGCACAGTGTTGTGGTAGAAGCCGACTGCCACGGGGTTCTTGTAGAAACGGGTGACATAGTAGTTGTAACGAAACCAGCGCCACCAGGAAGAGAGTTTGTAGTCAGAGCCGCCGCGCGCCTCGGGGTCGAACTCGGGATAAGGAATCGCTCCCTTGCCGGCCCAGGCCTGGTACTGGCCAAAACCACCCGACCAGTGCCAGTAGTTACCAAGCACCAGCACCGCGGTCATGTCACGCTTCGCCATTTCAGCGAGCAGGTAGTCGAGCCCCTCGAGCAGCTTCTGGTTGTAGACACCGGGCGCGGTCTGCAGCGCCGGCACAATGCGCCAGCGCTCGCTGTCAGGTCCTTCGCTCGCTGCCAAAATGCGCAGGTTCTTGATACCGAGTCTCTGCAAGCGGTCGAGCTCGCGTCTGAGGCGGGGCCGGTCGAACGCGCCGAGGTTCATGCCGTACCAGAGGTTCGCTCCCATGAAGGTGTACTTCTTACCATTGCGCACGAGGTCCATGCCGCGGGTTTGCACGAACGGATTGACAGCGTGCAGCGACGTTACCAGGGACGCGGCTATGAGCAGCTTGATTGTTATCATGGGTTGTTGTCTGGCAGATCGCTGAATTCTTCCGTAGGTGTCGACTGTTTACGTGCAAGCACCGGCGTAGATGATCGAGGCCTGACCAGCCTTAGCGTTGCTTTCGCTTGATACCCGCGAGTCCTTTCGCTTCGACATCAGCGTCTGCCAACAGTTCACGCAGGTCCTCGGGAATCGGCATGCGCGCGAAAATGTACACGTTGGCACCACCTGTATTGCCGACGGGTATGCGGTTAAGTAATGAACCCAGCCAACCACCTGCAATGCGCAGTATCTGGCCGAACACTTCAGTCAGGTTTGCTGATCGCAAGCCGAACCAGAGCATGCGACAATGGATCGCGGTGTGCGGCACGGGGTGGTACTGTCCAATAACATGAGCGCGCTCGAGGTGCCGCCATGCCTGCGGCAAGTTTCGGCCGCTCAGGCTCGTATGGTATTGGCGTAGTTCTTCTTGATAAGCTTCTTTCCAGGCTTTGGGCATCTTAAAGTTCATGATTCCTCCTATTGCTGGCTGAAAAATAAGCTTTGTGGGAGCGATCGACTTGAACGAAGCGGCTGCTTCAAAGAAAAAAATTCACCCGAAGCCCGTTCTTGAAAAGCTCGGCTGGCCTGAGGCCAAACGCGCGTCGAAAGACCCGGTTGAAGTGTGCCTGGTCTGAAAAGCCCGCCCGGTGTGCTGCATCGGCAAACTGCGTGTGCTCTTCCAGGGCTAAGATTGCCTGCCGGGTTTTCTGCCAGAGCCTGTAGCCAGAAAAACTGATACCCGTCTGTTCGCGAAACAGATGCCGAAATCGATCGGTCGAAAGGCCTGCTTCGGCCGCTGCCAGGCTGAGCGGCAGATTTTCCGAAGTTTGTTGCAGCAACTCTACCGCCCTGCGAATGCGCGCGTCGAATGCCGCGGCATTCGCCTGCTGCCTGTACCGGTGCAGTAACGTGAGTACATCATCGCGTACCCGCTGATCACTGCCGGTCACCCTGTTGCGTAGTTGCCTGAGATCTTCTTTCGTGAGCCGGTGCGCGACCTCTTTTGCCGGGTGCATTTTGGCCAAGACAACCTCATTCCACAGGCCCTGGGAACATTGAATGGGGTCGAGCAACACCAGTGTAAATTCGTCGTCAGATCGCACGGTCTGGTGGCTGACCCCCGAGGGGATATAAGCGACTTCAAACTTTCGCTCCACACCGTCGCGACCGATCAGTCTTACCGGCCCGCGCGCCCCGATGACGAGTTGCGAATAGAAATGGCTGTGCCGTTCGGTCGCATAAGAAGGTCCGTTGTAGATGCCCATGTCGGGCCAAATGGTTAAGGTCGGTTGCATGATTTTCGGCAGGTGCCTGGTGTTAAGCGCCTGTCATGGCCGGTAGATTTCCCAAATCCGCCGCTGTAAAGCCGGTTCTTTAGGGTGTTTCGCAGGCGAATTAGTAGCTATGAATTAAGAAAAGAAACACCCGCCCCAAAAGAGGCGGGTGCTATTGAACCGTCACGGGCAATTAGTTGCACTTCCAGGCGCTTGCCTTGGCGACGTACTGCTTACCGAGTTTCGGGTGGCTGTACGAGGTTACATCCAGGAACACTTTGTTCGCGTTCATGGCCTTTGCTTCTTCTTTTACGGCTTTGATGGCGGTTTCGCGATCGAGGCCTGCGAAGCGGTCACCTGCCTGTACTTTACCCAGGTTTTCACAGTTGGTCAGTTTTGCGTCTGCGGGTACTACTTCTACCGAAGCCAGAGCTCCTACAAAAACCAGTGCTGTCACAGCGAGAATTGTCTTTTTCATTTTCCTTTACTCCTCACCGAAAGGGGCTGTCCTTTCGATGATCAGAACTTAGCACATATCTTTGCGTTTGTCATCAGCGCCGACACCGGGAAATCTGCGTGGTACTACGCAGATTTGGGGTGAAATTTTGGTCCCTGGTCCTGTGGCAATAGTCTTGACCAACCGCAAGCCGATGCGCCAGTGCTGCCGAACCCCCCATGGAAAAACGTGAATCCCTCTCACCGGAAGAGAAGCAAAAACTGCAGCAAGCGATCAGTTCCTCAAAGCTCATCACGGGGGTTCTTTTCGTCATTTTGCTGGCAATCCTGGTGCTGATCGTATTTCTTGCACCTATTGCCTTAGAGGCCGCACGAACGAATGATAACGCTCGTTTGTTTGGGGCCATGGCGCCTGCGGGACTTGGGGTTCTTTTTGCCTTTTTTGTCTTCAGATCGTTCAGAGGCATCTCTCACGCGCGCGCCGATTTGCAGAACGGAGTGAAACTGATCTTCGAAGACAAGATCGGAGAGAAGAAAACGCTGACTCAGAACATTCCTTCGGGTCAGCCAATACCTGCAACCGCCACATCGTATTTGATCGTCGTCAGGGGTGTAACTTGTGACGTACCGAAAGATTTCTTCGACACGGTTGCCGTCGGCGACCCCGTGCTACTGAGCATTGCACCCCTCAGCCGAATCTACTTTAGCGCACGGAAGCCTGGCATTAAGCACTAGCTGCGCGCATCAAACGCCAGGCGCGTAACCTGGTCTATTCAAGTGTCACTTTCTTTGACGAAACAGGCATGCTCTGCGTAGAAGCGCAGGGTACCCTTTATATGCACCCAGCTTAAGCGCGCAGCCGCAACGGTTGTGCGCCTTAAGATCAATCTGCAGCAAACTGCGCGTCGGCCATCACTTTCAGCATCTGCGGCCTGGTCTTTTTGAAATCCGCCAGAACTGCACGTGTGTCGGGTTTTCTCAAGGCAAACTGAAAAGCGATGACCCCTGCGCTGACCTTTCTGAATTTCCAGATGTTAATTTCTGCGTAACTGCCGTCGGGGGGCCAGGTGACAAAATCGAGCATAATCTCGCGTGTTTCAGGTATTCGCGCTGCTTCGTAGGGTGCGTCGGGGTGCTGCTTCTTTAGCGCTGCCACGAACAGTCGCACCAGCTCTTTGGGATCGTTGAAACTTTTGAATGCGCGCACCGAAACCATTTTCGTCCAGTTTTCCAGGGTTTCACCTTCGCGCAGGTATTCTTCAAGAGCCTGGTCGGCCGTTGCATCGGTATGCGCGAGAAAATAGGTTTCGCCATCGTATTCAATGCTCTTTTTTTCTCTGGGTGCGGTTTCGGCCGCGAGCGGCAGGCAGGTCAGAAATACTACGGCGATTCTCTTTAGCATATGCCCTGTTCAGCTACAGCGACGAAGAGTGCAAGCGAGAATAGATGATTCACCGCGCAATCGCAAAGTGCAGCTGCGAGCTGCAGGGGTAGTTTAGATGAGATAGTTCAATCGTATTCGATACGCCGCTTGCGACAGCTACCCCACAGCGCAATTGGCCATACAGCGAACTACCTTTTCGACGACGCGGTGTTGGCTATCGAGCCTGATCTGAAACTCGGTATCACCAATGCGGTAACGCAGATTGTTTCCGGCACGCAGTCATGTGATTCTGACGCCAGCGTGCGGCCGCTGTACCAAACGTCTAGCGAAAGCGCCGCCAGAACTCCTTGAGCTGTTGCAACACTTCTTCGGGCGCCTCGAGCTGTGGCCAGTGGCCTATATTCTCGCTGAGCAAATACACCGGTGACTGCGGCAGTTCCTGGCGGTAGCGGTCGGCCATGTGAGCGCCCGAGTTGGGGTCTGCAGGCCCGCAGATATAACACAGCGGAGTTTTGGTTTCGCGCATGGCTTTGTGCCAGCGCTGCTGGTGTTTCTCCTTTTCAAAGACCAGCCGACCGATGCGGTAAGCAATCGCTTTGCCTTCTTTGAAATTCAGAATGCTCCAGAAGTCGTCGAGCAGCTGCGGTGATGGCCTCGTGTCCTTACCGAAGAGTGAAACCACCGGTCGTTCGACAGCCTTGCGGCCGATGCGCTGACTGAGAAACGCGCCCAGCCAGTCCGGTGACTGCGAGAGCACACGCTGTATCAGCCGCGGGCGATAGACGTCAGTGAAGAGGCCTCCGTTCATAAAGGCGACCGAGCGCAGCTTGAAGGAGTTTTCACTTTGCTGTGCCAACAGCTCCTGCGCGACACTGACGCCGAGGTCATGCGCGAGAATGTCGGCTTCGCGAATTTCGAGGTGCCGCGCGAGCGCGTTCACGACCTTTGCATAGCCTGCGAATGTGTACTCCTGCTGCCGCGGCTTATCAGAGAAACCCATGCCGGGAAAATCGAACAATATGACGCGGTGGCTTTTCGCCAGTTCGGGCACGACCAGGTGAAAGTCGTAACTGTTGTACGGGTAGCCGTGCAATAGCAATAGATCAGGGCCCTTGCCATGGACCTGGTAGAAGATCTGCAGGCCGTCGACTTCGAGGTATTTGCCGGCGTTGAGCCACTCCTGTACACGCTGTGTCATGTTCACTCCTTGTCGGTCATGACTTCCGGGAAAGTGAAAACTCCTGCAAGGCAAGACCAATCACTACAAACTTTTCGGAAACAAAATAGGCTGCACCCCAGGTCGTCAGTGAATTCCAGAAGACAGACATGAGTACGACAGAAGCAGCGCAGTAGGCGAGATTCAGAGTCGCAATGCCGCGTAAGAAGATTTGCCAGCGCCGTGGTTTGAAAAAGTGGCAGCTGAGCGAATATACGGCAAGGCAGACCGCTGTACCCGCGAGCGGGTACAGCACGGCGGTTGGCATACCAAAGAACGGCACGAAAGCTGCGAGTACGACACCCAGCATCGTGGCTGAGTACGCAGCACCCACTCCGTCGACGAGAAAGATGCGTTCGGACGAAAACAAGGCCCTGGTGAATTTAGGCATAGTCCCTCATTATTAAGTAAACTACACAGTGTAGTATAATCTGGCAACTTTTTCTATCAACTGTGGGTTCCCGTCAGCGGTGCCTTATGGACCGCCTTTGCCCGTCACTTCGTTTCGGGGCAGCCCCAGCCCTTTGGTCATCAGCCAGACGCCCAATGCGAGTTCGAAAATTCCGCCCGGTATTGAAAGTGCGAGGCCGTACGATAAGCCCAACAGTTCGAGCAACGCTCCTGTTGCGAATACAGCATAGCCCATGAAACCCCAGCCTGCCAGCCAACGCGGCGCCAGGTGTTCCTGCAAAAGCAGGCGGCAGAAAGGCAAACTGCCCAGGCCGAGCGCCAGCATGCCGACCTGGTAACCAATGAAGTTGGCCCTGCGCGCAAAAGTCACGTGAGAAAGCGAAACAGCATCACCCGTGAACGCCAGCGACAGCAGCGCGAAAACTCCGGCTGCGAGAAAGAGTCCTTCGACGACGCGGGTCGCGAGATATAGGTTCGCAACGTTCTTGCTGGCGCTGGCGAGTGTGCTGCGCAGCAGCAAACCAATGCCCATCACGATCGCAGAGTTGGCGAGCATCAGCAGGCAACCAATAACCAGTTTTGTGCTACCCTGTTGTACGGCTGCTGTGCTGTCGGGAGCATCCATGAGGGGGGCGACGAGAGTCGTACCAAAGCCGTAAGCCACGAATGCAGCGAGGAAAAGGATTCCAGCGAGCCGCTGCGATGCACGTTCGGTGAGTTTCATGCCGGCCCTTCGCCTGCCAGCGTCACGATGACATTCCCTTTTTTATGCCCCTGTTCGACGTAACGGTGCGCTTCGGCAACCTGGTCGAGTGGGTAGGTGCGGTCGATAACGGGGCGGAGTTTTCCCTGTTCTGCGAGGTCGCGCACCATTTCAAGATCAACTCTTTTTTCTGCCGCAACCACCGCGACGATGCGGGGTTTGTAGAATGGCTGCAACAGCGGCAGGTAGAGGGTCTTGAGCGCCCCGGACGCAACAAGTACGAGCTTACCGTCTGGCTTCACCCGGGTCAGATGGTTCTTCCAGTGTGCTTTGCCGACAGTATCGATGACAACATCGTATTGGGTTCTGTCTTTTGCATACTCGGCACTGTTGTAGTCGAGCGTGCGGCCAGCGCCCTGCTGGCGCACCAGGTCGAGGTTGGCTGCGCTTGAAACGCCGGTCACGTTTGCACCGAAATGCACGGCCAGCTGGACAGCGGCAGTGCCGACAGAACCCGAAGCCCCGACAATCAAAACACTCTGCCCTGCCGTCACTTTGGCTCTGCGCAGAAAGTTCAGCGCTGTGAGGTAGCCAAACGTCAGCGCTGCTGCATCGTTGAAGCTGAAGCCGCGCGGCATGGTAGTCATCGTTGCCTTCTCGGGCAGTGAGACGTACTCGCCGTGGCCGCCGAAGCGCATCAGCGTCGAACCGAAGAGTTTGTCACCAGTACGAAAGCGGGTCACTCTTGAACCTGTAGCCACCACCTCGCCGGCGAAAACTCCGCCTAAGACCTTAATGCGGGGTTTGGTGAGCCCCAGGAAAAGGCGCACGCCCCAGGGGTCAGGGCGCCTGAGGCGCCAGTCGGCGGAATTCACCGCGCTCGCGTGCACGCGAATGAGTACGTCGTTCGGGCCGGACACTGGCATCGGCAGTTCTTGCACTTGCAGCACTTCGGGGTCACCGTAGGCAGTACAAACGGCTGCGCGCATTCTGCTCGTGCTGCTCTGGCTCATGAATAAACCCATTCAGCTTACATTGTAAGCCTGTCAAGAATATTTATGGGGATTTAGTATATGGGAAATTGCTCTCAACAAAGGTTTACGCTGTCTGAATGACAGCCCGTCATGCGGTAAGCGAGCGAAAAATCCGGGATTTGGCGGCTTCGTAGGGATTTCGGTTGGTTTTCAGGCAAGCTCGAATCAGTTAGTTGAAAACAGCCGCGAGTGCCGCTGTCATATCGGCGGGTAATGTCGTCGCTCCCTTAAGTGTCCATGGGCCACCATCTTGCCAATGCAAGCGGTATTTTTCCACCAGGTCTGCGCGTGTATCTGAAACCTCTATTTCGAGCACAACTTCTGTACCGCCTTCAAGCAAAGCGAACGAGTTGAAGAGACGCACGACGGGACCCAGTTCCCTTAAGGTGATGTGAATCAACCGCTCGAAATCAGGACTTGATTTCACGTTGGTTTGCTGGTAAGCGGCGATATTCTCGGCATCGGATCTTTCGATTCTGGTCTTGCCAAAGCACCGGCTTGTAGAAAAAAAATCCTTGATGCCCAGCTTTGCGGCCTCTTCGCGTTTGATTGGTTCTTTCTGATCAGGCCGCCACTGAGGGCGCCACAGAACCAGCGCGTGAATATTCTCGCCGACGTTCTGGCAGAGCTTTCGCGCGGGCGCCGCGGGCGTAATACCTACGCGCGTCGATGAGCATGCAAATGCGGCAAACATGAAAGCCGGGGCAGTCGCATGAAAAAATCTCACTCGTTAAGCCGCCTTTGACGCCATCTGGCCGATACGCTTCATCAGCCGCGTCTTGCTCCAGTGGGGACTGTTTCACCTGCGAAAACTCGCCCTACGACGTTGATACGCGGTTTTCTTGGGCCCAAAAAGAGATGCACGCCCCCGGGGTCGGGACACGGCAGAATCCTGGTGGTCATGTCGTTACTGCCTCGTAAATGAGAGTCGGCTGAGCCTTTCCCTTGACTGCAACCACGTCAATTTCCCGCAACGCCATGCCCGGCAATCCATCGACCGGCAGCCCGGCTCGCGTTGCCTCTGATAGAAGAATTCCGCAGCCATACTGTTTTGTCAGGCCCTCGATGCGCGAGGCCAGATTCACAGCGTCACCAATTGCTGTGTAGTCCAGTCGACGTTCAGAGCCGATATTGCCGACAATCGCCTCGCCGGTGTGAATACCGATGCCTATCGCGAGTGGCGTCATGCCTGGGTGCCTCGCGGCTATCTCGCGTAATGCCCCGGTCATTGCGGCAGCCGCGAGCAACGCGTTCTCTTCGTCTCTTTCTGTCGGCCGGGGAGCGCCGAAGAAGGCCATCACTGCATCCCCAATAAACTTATCTACCGTGCCGTTATGCGCAAAAATGATTTCGGTCATGGTCGATAAATAATCGTTCAGAAACTGCACCACCTGCTCGGGATTGTGCTTTTCGGCCATGGCAGTGAACGACCGTATGTCGGCGAAAAGGAGGGTGATCTTCTGAGTTTTTCCCCCGCTGACGGGCAGGGTTTTCGCCGTTAGTAGTTCGCTGACCAGCTCGGGCGCCAGAAAGCGTTCCATCATGACCTTTGCATTCGCCTCGCGCATCATTTTCAGGTTAGAGACGGTGACGATGAGGCCGATACTCAGTAGCATCATGAACGAGAAGAGCATCGGTATAAAATCTGCAACATTGCAAGCGATGGCGAAATAGCAGAACATCGCGGTTGCGTGTGCGCCTGCATAGAGGGTTCCAGCCACTGAGAACCGCAGCAGATTATACGAGTAAACAAACAGCCCTGCGACGAGCGCCATCCACGGCAAAATCTGCGGATTCTGCGAAACTGTAGGGTCAAGAACCAGGAGCGATGCCACCAGGGCATAGTCGAGGCTGATGGTGACGAATTTGGTGCCGCGCCAGTATCTGCGATGCGTCACCCACACGAGAACAAGGCACGAGATCCAGGTAAGCGTTGCGTCCAGGGCGAGAGTCTGCCAGGTCGGTGTCACATGCGTGAAGTCAATGATATGGGTGTAGCCCGCAAAATCTGCAACCAGACTGAAAAAATTCAGGGCCAATCGCAATTTGGCAACCGTGCGCTCATTCTTGCGTTCGCGATCGAGTACAATCGAGTCAAATGGCCCTGGCATTTTCTTATAGGTTAAAGTTAAACCCGAAGTGTAGCCCGGGTTCAAAGCCAAAGTACCTGGGCCATTGCGCTTCCTTTTGTTCAAATGCCTCTGGCGTATTGGTCTTTACGGGCCAATGGGTCAGGCCAATCGATGGCTCGATAAAGAAGCGATCATCAAAGAACCTGAACTGGTAACCTATACGATAGGTCAGAAACAGCGAGTAGCCGGTTGCAATCTGCGTACTGTTTTCGCTGTTGTACACCTGGTACGCATGCATCGCATGAACGCCCGTATATAATCCTTTCCACCAGAAATAATTGTACGCCATACCAACGATGTACTGGCGCACATATCCGGGAAAGTTGTACTGCTGCCGCTGTTCATCGACTAATTCAGGCCAGGGCATACCCAATGGCCAGTTAAACTTCGATGTCTTTAACTCCAGGAAAACGACATGCTTAGGTGTCATTCTGTACCCGATATTCAGCTGGGCAAAATCAGGCCGATTGGGGTCATCTGGCACAAAATTACCCAACATCAACAAGGTGCTACCCACGAAATATCGGTAATTAGTTTCTCTATTTTGCGTCTGCTCTGCCTGGGCTGCCTGGCCATAGACCGATGCCGCTGCGGCTAAAGACCACAACAAGATTTTATTGAGATTCATTTTCCATCCTTGCGCGACACCGCGCGCTGAGGACCCAAAAGCTTACATTGTAAGCCTTTAGGTCTAAAAAAGAATTCCGCGCCTTCAAAACTTGAACCCCACGTGCAGCCCGGGTTCTATGAAGTAACTCGGCCAGCGGCTGTCGAGGCGTGCGAAGTCTGCGGGAACGTTGGTGTTCACCGGCCAGTGCGTCACGGCAATCGAAGGTTCGATGAACACCCGGTCGTCGCAGAAGCTGAAGTGATAGCCCAGTCGCAGCGTCATGAAGAGTTGAAAACCCTCTTGGATGGTTTTCCCGTCGGGGGTGTTGAAGTGCTGCCACAGTGGAAGCGCATGAATCGCCGTGTAGAGGCCCTGCCACAGGTATCTCTGGTAGGCGACGCCTATGCCATAAGAGCGCACATAACCGGGATACCGCTGCGATTCATCGCTCATGTCGGGCCCCCAGGGCGTGCCGAGCGCGCGGTGGTAGGCCCATGTAATTGCCTCAACCGAAAGTACGTCTTTTTTTGTGAGCCAGTAACCGAAGTTGAGTTGATAGAAATCAGGTGAAGGGTTCAGCGCGGCATTCATCACCATGAAGAGCGAACTGCCGATGAAGTACCGGTTAAAGGGTTCAGCGGCTGGCGGTTCATTCTGCATGGTCGCCGAGGCCCTTGCCGGTTGTTGCGCAAAGATGCTTCCTGCACCACTGAGCACCAGAGCGGCGAGCAGTGCTGCCATCGAAATTGTCTTGTTCATTTTTTCTCCTCGCCGCACGGATGTGAAGTCGTCCCGACCCGGGCGGCGAGGTCGCTACGGCTTACACTGTAAGCCCGTAAAGCCAAAAACGCCGGCTTTTTTGCAGTCGCGCCTGGTGCTAGGGTTCTGGCCTGCTGATGGTTCGGAAAAGCCTGTCCCAAAGGGTGGTGTAGAAGCCGAGATTTTCGGTTTCGCGCCGGTGGTGCTGCAGGTGAAATTCTGGTGTTGCGATGAATAGCCGGGAGATGGCGCGCGCCAGCCGTTTGGGATACGGCGAAAAACCGCAATGGGCAGCCAGCCCAAAGTAAAGATTCAGCTGAAGGAAAATAACCACCGATTCAGTACTGAATGCGAATGCCGACAGTGTAATGACCCACAGTACACCGAATCCCAGTGCTTCGAGCGGATGCATGACAAAGAGCGTCAGCAGGCGTACATGAAGAAATTCGTGGTGCAGGTAGTGTGCCCAGTTGTAGAACCACCTCAGGTGAGCCACGCGGTGCAGAATGTACAGGATAAGGTCCATGGTGAGCAAGAGCACGAGGGTATCGCGCAGGATCGTCAGAGCATCTGCCGCGCGGTTGAGCCGCAGGTAGCCGGCCCGCCACAAATACCAGCCAACGACTGATATCAGGCTATTGATGACCACGGTGCTCGAGGCCAGCAGCAGCTCCCGGCTGGTTGCGGGGGGCGTGCGCGGCGCGCCTGAGAAAAGCCGTTGTGAGACCTTTTCTGCCAGCAGGGCACCGAGCAGTATCAGCACATTCAGTGCGAAGAAGAACCCGGTTGCTTCAGCGACAGACATCAGCCACAGCCGATTGATCATGGTGTCGAAGAAACACGGCACAGGGGCTTGTCAAGCCAGGTTGCTCAACGGGTTGACACGCTGCATCCCGACCAAAATAGCTTCCCGTGATTACACCATAAGCCGCAGCAGACCGTGCCAAAGAAACAAAGCAAAAAGAACTCCGCCCCGCGCAAGCCCCTCAGCCGGGAGCGCATACTCAAAGCGGCCCTGGCCCTCGTGGACAAGCAGGGTATCGAAGCGCTGTCGATGCGCAACCTCGCTGCAGAGCTGAGCGTTGAGGCGATGTCGCTCTACAAGCACGTGGCGAATAAAGATGCGGTGCTAGACGGCCTGGTGGAAATAATCCTGCGCGAGATGGAAATTCCGCCGGTTGGTACACCGTGGCGCGAGGCGATGCGGCGCCGCGCATGGTCAGTGCGGCACACAATTCTGCGGCACCCGTGGGCTTCGGTGCTGATCGAGTCGCGCCTGGCGCCCGCTGAAGCGCGTATGCGCTACGCTGATACAGTACTATCGATTCTGAATAAAGCGGGGTTTCCGCCCGGGGTACAGTACCGGGCCTTTGGTTTGCTCGACAGTTATGTCTATGGCTTCGTGCTGCAAGAGGTCAATTGGCCAACGAAAGAATCGGACCGACTGAAGGCAGTTGCAGGTGTAAAAGAATTTCTCAAAGACGGCAGTTACCCAAACCTGATGAGTGTGGTACTCGATGCCGCGTGGCTCAAGCTTGCGCCGGGGGCGAAGCCCTATGATGCCGAGTTTGAATTCGGGCTTGAGCTGATTCTCGATGGTCTTGAGCGGTTGCTTAAGCGCGCACCTTAGCATCTGCAGTTCTGCCCACTGGGTTTTATTGCCTAATCGCTGACCGAAGCATCGAACAGGTTGACGCGATTTTTGTCATCCTCGGCTTGGGTACGGTGCATCGTATACACGGCCTGGAAAAGGGGGAGCTGCTTGAGGCCATCGGCGCGGCGCAGGCGCGTTTTATTTCACGCGGCGAGCCTGCGGTTGTTTTCAACGACCTTCTCGCGATCTTGCTTAAGGTAACGCGCAGTGAATATGGTTTCATTGGCGAGGTCTTCGTCTCAGACGAACGCCAGCCGTACCTGAAGACTCATGCCATTACCAATATTTCCTGGAACGACGAAACCCGGGTCTTCTACGAAAAGAATGCTCCGGGTGGGCTTGAATTCACAAACCTGAAATCCCTCTTCGGTGCAATCATCACTACAAAGGAACCAGTTATCGCGAACAACCCGGCAAATGATCCGCGCAGGGCCGGTCTGCCGCACGGACACCCGCCGTTGCGCCATTTTCTGGGGCTGCCCTTTTTCTTTGACGGAGAGATGAACGGCATGCTCGGAGTCGCCAACCGGCCTGGGGGTTACGAGCGGGAGATTGTCAACGATCTGCAGCCTTTGCTTCAGACGTGCGCAGCACTCATTGAGGGCTACCGCAATTATCGTACGCGGGTGATTGCAGAAGCGAAGCTCAATGAGAACCTCAACAAGCTAAAACAAAAAAACCAGCAGCTCCAGAATTTTGCGCACATTGTATCGCATAACCTGCGCAACCATGCAGGAAATATACAGATGCTCCTGCAGTTGATCGACGAGAGTGACGAGGCGGAGAAATTGAACCTGCTCAACCACGCAAAAAAAGCCTCTGCTGCCCTGACCGACACGGTAGAAGTACTTTCACAGACAGTAAAAACCCAGTTTGAAAATCCACAAAGTACCAAACGCGTTAGTTTAACAGACCTGATTGAAAAGACAAAGATAACCCTGGCGGTCGAGATGGCCAAGCACGTGAATCTCAACTTCCAGACTGACTTTACTGCCTGGGATTCGCTGGAGTGTGACCCCAGTTCAATGGAGAGTGTCTTTCTCAACCTCGTCAGCAACAGCCTGCGTTATGCGTCGCCCAAGCGCGACCTGCTGATCAGTGTGACGAGCCATATCGACAGCGACGGTAAAAGAACCCTTGTATTCGGCGACAATGGACAGGGCATAGATCTGAACAAGCAAGGTCACAAGATATTCGGACTCTACAAGACCTTTCACGGTAACCGGGACGCACGCGGCGTCGGGTTGTACCTAACCCGGCACCAGCTGGAAGCAGCAGGGGCATCGATAGAAGTCGATTCGGTTGTGAATGAATTTACGCGCTTCAAGATCAGTTTCTGAGCAGCCAAATGCACCCTGAACGATGTTCTTCCTGTCTGAGGTATGGCCGGCATAATCAGTTGACACACCGGTAAGGCACGCGATACTCACACAGTGCCGCGCCCCGTCATTGATCTCGAGACCATCGACGAAAAGCAGCTCATGGAGCTGCGTCTCTGCGACCTGCCGCTAAAAATCGAAAACACCTGGTTGGGTGAACTGGTCGCACAGCTGTACGCTGAGCTCGAAGCACGCGGTCTCGCATTTCGTCCGCCGTGTTACCTCGGCGACGAGTGGTTCTCACCCGAGGGTGTTCCTGCTATCGCGCTGCCTTTTTACCTGGCGCACCCGCGCCTGGTGCAGATGGAGCGCAAGCTCATCGGCGAAGCAGAAGGTGAAAGCCGCGATGAGGCGATGCGACTGCTGCGGCATGAATGCGGCCATGCACTGGTGCACGCGTTCAACCTCACGAAACGCGCCAGCTGGCGCGAGGTGTTTGGGCATCCGCGCAAACCGTTCAGCGACTATTACCGCTACCAGCCTTACAGCCGTTCGTACGTGCGCAACCTGAAAGATTTTTATGCGCAAAGCCACCCCGAAGAAGATTTTGCTGAAACCTTCGCGGTCTGGCTGAATCCGCAGATCAACTGGCGCGAACTGTACGCAGGTTGGCCTGCGCTGAAGAAACTCGAGTACATTGAGGAGCTCGTGCCTGCGATCGGCAAAAAGACCGTGAGTGTGGCTAAATCCGAATTCTTCTGGCATATTTCTACCTTGAAGAAAAAACTCGATTCGCACTACAAGGCCAAGCGCAAACTCTACATCGAGCACGAGGCAGATTTCTTTGACGCCGACCTGAAGCAGTTGTTTCCCGCGCCGCAGGGCAAGTCGAAGATTGCCGCAGCGCGCTTTCTCGCGGGGCAGACAAGCGACCTGGAGCGCACCGTCAGCCGCTGGACGGGCGAAAAGAAGGTACTGATACACAACCTGCTTGCGCGGCTCAAGAAGCGCTGCCAGGTACTGAAGCTCGAGGTGAACGCGCGCGGCACCGATGCTGCGCTCGTTGAGTTCACCGCATACCTGACATCGCTGGTCAGCAATCACCGCTATACCAATCGCTACAAGCCGGGCAAATAACCGATGGCGAGCGCAGACAATACTGACAATATCCAGAGCGAGCGCCCTAAAGAGCGGCGCGGCCGACAGAAAAAACTCAAGGTGCTCGTGGCGTTTGACTACCCGTTGGAGCCGCCGTCAGATGGCAACTACGCGGCACAGCTACATGCCGATGACTGGCGGCCGATTCGCAACGTGACCGAAGCGATCAGCCGGCTGGGACACGAGGTAATCCTTCAGGGTGTATACGATAACATCATGCCGCTGATCTACACGATCAAGCGGCGCAAGCCCGACCTCGCCTTTAACCTGCTGGAGAGTTTCAAAAAGCAGCGCAAGTACGAAGGCGCACTCGCGGGACTCTTTGACCTGCTCCAGGTGCCCTACACGGGTTGCCCGTCTGAGGCGCTGACCATCTGTCGTAACAAACAGTACACGAAGCAGCTGTTAAGCCAGTACGACATTCGCATACCACGTTCAGTGCTGTTTCCCCGCGGCAAGACGAACCGCAGTGTAAAAGACCTCACCTTTCCGCTGATCGTCAAGCCGCTGGGGCTAGAAGGCTCAGACGGCATTTCGCAGGCCTCGTTCGTCGAAGACGAGAAGGCGCTGATTGAACGCGTGAAAACGCTGCATGAAACCTATGAGGTCGATGCGCTGGCAGAGGAGTACATTGAGGGACGCGAAATCTACGCGGGGGTATTGGGATTAGAAAAGCTGACAGCGTTGCCGCTTAGGGAGATGCTCTTCACCAACTTTCCCGAAGATAAACCCAAGTTCGCGACTTTTCACGCGAAATGGAACCCCGAGTTTCGCAAAAAGTGGGGCATCAAGAACACGTTTGCCAAGGGCATCGACGAAAAAGTCGAAGCCGAAATTGAGAACATCACGAAGACGGCATTCAGGGCCCTGGGCCTGTCGGGTTTTGCGCGTCTCGATCTGCGATTGACCGACAAGAATGAGATCTACGTGATCGAGGTAAATCCCAACCCCAACATCGCCAACGACGACGAGATTGCGTACGCAGCACAGCGTCTCGGCATGTCCTACGACCAGCTGATTCAGAAGCTGATTGATTACGGCCGCCGCAAACTATAGCGACCTCACAAAAAGTTGCCGGATACCCCCGTCGGGAGTACTATGTCATTGGATATAGGATATTTATCCTAGTGCCGGTTTTTGACCTTTCGGGCCCTGGGCTGCATTTCGGGCAGCCTGTTTCCGTGACACTGAATGCTCCGGCTGATCCAAAATTGAACCAACAAGTGAGGTGTAATGAAAGCACAAAAGAATATAAAACATTTTACCCAAGCGATATTTCTTGTCCTGGTCGCGGCGCTGGCTGTGGCTTGCGGCTCCACTGACAAAAAGATCGATGCCAGCGCAGCTGGTGCAAACGCAGATAGCGCGGGCACATCAGCCAGCTCGCGGTCTTTTGGTGGTGACATGGTGGTCGATGCGGCCAATGAACAGCTCGCCAAAGTGCCCGTAGTGGGATTTCCCCCGTTCTCGAACACGATGCCGATCACGCAATTTGACCAGTATGGTGAAAATGCGGCGACCGTAGCGAAGGGTGTGGTCAATAACATGCCTGACGGCTATGTTCTGCAGATTAAGGGCCATGCGAACCAGCATGCATCCAAATCGGCAGCGTATACGAAATCGCTTTCGCTGCAACGCGCCCGGTATGTTTACAACTATTTTGCCGGCAAAGGCATTGATAAGAAGAAGATGACCACCGTCGGCGTCGGCAATGCCGAGCCCGACCCGAACCTCTCCCATGCCGACAACAGGCGGGTGACGTTCAAGCTCGTACCGAAGTAATAGTCTTTTTTGTCGCGTCTCCTGGCCTCGCGTAACTGTCTTACGCGGGGCTTTTTTTCGCCGTAAGCGCGCAATAAGCCACTGACCAACAGCAAAAAAGAAATTGCCAGCAGGGCCGCACTTTGGGCAATAATCGATAAATAGACCTAAAAATAGAGTGATGGCCAGCTGGGTCTTTTGGAGTCAAAAATGCATTATCCCTCGAAACATGCCCTCAGCGTCATTGGACTGCTCTTGTTTGGCCTTACGCCGATTTTCGGGACAAACCTGAACTCGACGATGCAGACCGCATTTGAGAGACTCTCCGACGCTTATGCAAAACAATACCCAGCCAAATCCACAAAGCGTGGCCTTGCAGTGCTGCCCTTTAAAGAAGAATCAGAGCAGGCAAAAAGCAAGGGCCTCGGCAATACAGTACGCGAAATTCTCTCGGGGCGGGTAATAACCAGCCAGATCTTCTTTTTGGTCGACCGGGATTCGCTCGAGGCCAGTCTGAAGGAAATTCAGCTCTCGATGACGGGCATAGTGGATGAAAAAACTACTACAGAAGCAGGCAAGATTTCCGGAGTGAAGGTCTTTCTCTCGGGTAGCATCTCTGAGTTGCAGGGTGACATGGTGATCACCATGCGTCTTACAGAAACCGATTCGGGTAAGGTTGTCGCGCAGGAAACGGTCACGGTGAAGTCGCGTGAGATGCTCGACAAGAAACGCGAAATCGAGTTTGGCTATATCGCACAATATGGCCTGGGTATAAACTTCCAGCAATCATGGATATTCATGAAGTCGCCGGTGAGCAACACGAGTGCGTCTTCTACCGATGTATTTCTGAACTACCGCCCACTGCTTTGGCTGAATTTTAAGCTGGGAATCAACAGTACTGGTGTTGGTGTGGGGTCAGGGACATTCAGCAATGTGTCTGATATCTATCCACAGATGCCGGCCGTTGACAGGCCAGCCACCATTAGCTACAATGGCGCTAATCTAAAGCTGCTGGGACCTTACGCGGGTATAGATTTTAACTGGACTCCGAGCGAAAAATTTACGCTGGCTTTAGGCGTGGGTTTCTCAACATATTCATCGCCTACCCTGGTGCAGAACTATAACCCTGGCTATGTCTGGAATGACGCCAACAACAATGGAATTATAGAAGCGGGAGAAAAGAAAACCAACGGGCAATATAGTGTAGAGCAAACATACTACAGCATAAACGTGCTGCGTCTGGAACTCAAGCCGCAGTACTTCATTTCGCCGCGTTTGACGGTTGGCCTGTATTTTGCGTACCTGATGAGCCCCGCGTCGAAAGTTTACAGTACCACCATTAACAACGAAGCTGCGGGATTTCCTGGTGAGGGCAATATTGAGCCGCAACAGACTCAACGATTCTACGGCATGTCCCCGACGATCCTTGCCGATAACAAGAATGCGAATGACCTGACACTGAACGGCGCTTTTGCCGCGGGCTTGAGTCTGAATTTTTATTTTTGAAGGGCCCCGAGATTCGGGCCGTGCCTGGCTACGCGGTTCTCAGACGATCAATCTGCGGCTGCAGTACGGTTGCCCAGTGCGCTGCGTCGTTCGCAACCGCGCGGTTGACTTCGGCATAACTTTCAGGCGTACCGCAGTCATACCAGCGGCCATCATGCACATATGCGCATACGGTTTTGCCTGCCGCAATGAGACCTGTGTACCCCGTATACACAATGCTTGAGGCTTCGGCTTTCAGGTAGTCGAACAACACAGGTTCAAACACGGCAATGCCCGCGTACAGGTGATGACCCGTGCTCCGTGCGCTGAATGTTCGGTTGATGTCTATTACCGCGTCGTCATCGCCGATCGTAATGGGGGCAATTTCATTTGCGCGCGGGTGCGGTACCACGACAATCGTGAGCGCCGCCTGCTTCGCGGCGTGGAAGCGTAAGAGCTTCGCGATATCGACGTCGGCGACGACATCTGCATTGGCGAGCAATACGGTGTCATCGGCAAGAAAAGCTTCGCATTTTTTCACTCCTCCACCCGTATCGAGGAGCTCAGTTTCGTGCGATACCTTCAGCTGCCAGGGGTGTTCGGCACGATCGAGTATTTGGGTAATGGTCTGCGGGCAGTGGTGCGTATTCACCGCGAGCTTTTTCACACCCGCCTTGTAAAAAAAACTCAGCGAATACGCGAGCATGGGCAGGCCTGCGACGGGCAGCGCGGGTTTTGCCGTATGGTCTGTCAGGTGCTTCAGGCGTGTACCGCGCCCAGCCGCCAGCAGGAAGCCGTTCATGTTGAGGCCTATCGCCAACGGCTAATGCAGCGGCAATCTTTTGCACCCGGGGGAGAAAATGCCCTCGCGGCAAATGCGGGATTTACTCCGTAACTCTACCGATTGCCTTTTGGTCCATTCCTGAATACATTTCGCAGTGTTCGGGTAACCTCGCATTCCCGAACGGACTATAGATAACATCTGCGATGCAAACGGATCCTGTTACCACACTTGTGCTGACCGCAATCATTGCTGCAGTTGCGGGCAGCGTGCTCTGGGCTTTTGAGCGAACTCAAAAACCTGGCATTCCTCATTTGCGTACCTGGGCCTATGCCTCGCTATTGCAGGGGGTGGGTATCGCAGTTGTTATGGGCCTGAGAACGCTTCTGCCCTTTCAAATTGGCATCGTGATCGGTAATCTTCTGATCATGTCCGCGATCTTGCTCTATGGTTCTGTCATTGCGGCTTACTCAGCCCGGACAGTGTCGTGGGGCTTTTGGCTTCTCCTCTTGCTGCTCTTTGCGGTTTCGCATTCTGCCTGCCTGTACCTGTGGCCTAACCTGCCCGCGCGCATGGCAATATTTTCGGTATTTGCCGCCTTCGTACTTCTTCTCAGCGCTGGCTGGCTCTTTTTTTCCCGGTCGAGGGCCAATAGTGGCGAGAGATTCGTTGCCTTTCTGTTTTTGCTTACAGGCGTTGGTATGGCTGCCAGGGCAGGTGCGCAGTATCCGTTCGTGCCGGCACCATCAGATTCGCTTTTTTCCCAAACGGCACACGCCGGAATTTTTCACATGCTGGCCCTGGTGTCCAATCTTGTGAACACCCTGGGGTTCACCGTCCTCTGCATAGGTCGCTCCCGGGCAGATCGCGACAAGGCGTTGAGCGAAGCAGAATCACAGCGAGAGATATTCCGCCGGCAGTTTGAAATGCTGCCAGTGGCTGCCTGCATCTGGAGAATTGAAGGCAATGATTACGTACTTGAGCAGGCGAACTTCGCGGCGCAGGTGCTGACAGAAGGACGCATCTGGACGCAGACGGGCGGACTGGCGAGCCAGCTGCTGGCACGGAATCCCGAGGCCATTGCGGGCCTGAACCATTGTCGAGATCAGCTCAATTATTTTGTGCGGGAGGTGCCGGCCGGTTTTGGTATTCGAGATCCCCAGGCGACGCTCAGCCTGACCTTTAGCCGCATTTCGCAGCAGCACATCGCCGTCTATGGCGAGTCCAAAGCAACCGGCTCCAGCACCGCCGGGTAGTTACCATTCACCTGGATTTTTCCAGTCGCTGCGCGGTGTCTTTTTTAACTTCTTTGCGGCAGCCTTTCTCTTTGCCCTGCGCGCGCGGTCGAGTTTCGCGAGGCGCTTCTTTTTATGTACAGGATTTTCAATCGCGTTGGCATCGCGTTCTTTTTGCTCTAGTTTTTCGCAGAGCATGACGCGCGCGGCGTAACGGTTCATACCCTGCGTGCGGTGCGTGCTGCACTTGATTTCGATGCCGCTGGGTTTATGCGACAACCTGACCGCAGTCGAAACCTTGTTCACATTCTGCCCGCCCTTGCCACCGCTGCGGATGAACGATTCATCGAGGTCGGCTTCGCGGATGCCGTGTTTTGCCATTCGCGCCTCCAGCGCGGTGATTTTTGATGGAGAGACTGGTAGGCGAAGGTCGCTCATAGGGCCTCATGCTTGAGGCAAAGGGAGATTCAGTCTGTCATTCGCAATCTGTTGGTGGTCTAACCTGACACAACTCAGAAATCCGTTTCGCCAGACTCTGCTTGTCGCGTGGATTATTGCTGCAGAAAAGTGAATCCATGGCGCACCTTTTCACGATGATGCGCATTGCCTTTGAGGTGCTTCGCCTGAGGCGGCATGAAAGCTGGAGCCGTGAAAATGTCATTGCGCATCAGGCCCGTGAGCTGCAAAAGCTGCGTCGTTACGTGTACCGGAACTCCCCGTTCTACCGGCAATTCCATGCAGGCCTGTTCGACGCCCCGCTGAGTGAATTGCCGGTGCTGAGCAAAAAAATGGTGATGGAAAACTTCAATTCGATTGTCACCCAGCGAAATCTGCAGCTCAGTAGCATTCGAAACCTGCTCGCACAGCCGCAATATGGGCGCATAGCAGGTTGCGAAGTGGTAACAACTTCTGGTACCACCAGCATGCCGGGAGTATTCGTCTTCAACGGAGGCGAATGGGCACGAGTCGCAGCAGCTTTTGCCCGTGCCAGAGAATGGGCGGGTGGTGGCGTGCAGTTTGGCAGGACCAAGCGCCTGGCCATTGTTGCCAGCACCGACGAGCATTTTGTCACCGCGCGCATTTCGCGCCTTGCCACAATTCCGTTTATGCCGGTACTGCAGCTTGATGTGACCTCGCCCCTCGATGACCTGGTGGAAAAACTGAACGCCTGGCAACCGCACATACTTTCGGTCTACGCGGCTACGGGTTACCAGCTTGCGCTGCAACAGGCTGCAGGAAAACTTCGTATTCACCCGCAGCAAGTGATGACAGGTTCAGAGGTGCTGACCCACACTATGCGCGCGGCCATGCAGCGCGTCTGGGGTAATAACATCTTCGACACCTACGGAAGCACAGAAGCTGCGGTGATTGCTGCGGAGACCAGAGATCACGATGGCTTGCGGGTTTTCGAAGACATGGTCATCGTCGAAAATGTCGATTCGCGCAATCGTCCGGTAACCGATGGCGAGTACGGCGAAAAATTACTGATCACGCCGCTCTTTCACCGCACCTTGCCGTTGATTCGCTATGAACTTTCCGATAGTGTGAAATTTGCCCCGGGCCCAACGGGTTTTCGCCGTATTGTCGCTATCGGTGGCCGACAAGAAGACACACTGCGCTTTGGCCCACATTCGGTGCACCCGAATGTTTTTCATTCGTTGATGGACCAGGTGCAGTGTTCCGGTTGGCAAATTGTGCAGACAGCGAGCAGTCTCACCGTGCTCATTGCCGGGGGAGTTCAGAGCGATAGCCTTGCTGAACGCGTGCGTGCAGCATTGCGCCGCCAGCAGATTGCCGAAGAATACCTGCCGGAGATTACCGTTACGCCAGTTGAAGAAATACCCAAGTCACGCAGCGGAAAAACCCCTTTGATCAAAGCACTGAATACTGCGCGCTAGCAGGCTCCTTGAGAAGGAGCCGTTAGCAGATTTGGCAAAAACGATCTCATCCGCTATGGCATTCCATAGCTCTAAATGTGACATAATTCTGGTAAAAATCCTGCGGCTATGGAAATCCGCTGCCTCGGGTCAGGCTACAAGACCAGCCAACTGATCAGCCAACTGTTGCAATTCTGAAGACTGAGCAGTAATTTCTTTCAACATCTGCCACGCAGGTTTCAGATGCCCGGCAAAATCTTCGCGGCCGAGTGCGGCCTGCCTGCCAAACGTGCCCATCGCCTTGACCGTGCGCTGAAAGGCACTCAGCTGCCAGTAGTGGTCGAATTCAGCGCGCGTCTGGCGGTGCATGTCTTTACCCTGTTCAAAGGCAAAGTCGATGAGCGTGGCGCGGCGCTCGACGGACAGCGGCGCATAGGCGTCGCAGAGCAGCGAGCAGAGGTCGTATTGCATGAGGCCCATGCGCGCATCCTGAAAATCGATGATGTACTGTTTATGATGAGGCGCAGACCCACCATATACAATAATGTTCCTCGAATGATAATCGCGGTGCGTAAAGACCTTGTTCGGGTATGCGGCGAGCTGTTCGGCTATTTTCGCAAACGCTGCGCGGATTTCAGAAAGTTCCGTGTCAGTGACCTTTGCGTGATAATACCCCAGCAAGGTGTGCGTAAGAAAGAACTCGAACTCGAACATCAGCTTCTCGATATCGAAGCTCAGTCGAAATGCCGGGCAATGCCCGTCATCCGCAAGGCGTTGCCAGCTCAGCATGTGCAAAATGGCCTCTTGATAGAGTAAATCCGCCTTGTCAGGATTCTCTTTGAGTGCCTGGTTCAGACTCAGGTCGCCGAGGTCTTGCTGCAGCATGACGCCCGCCGCGGCGTCGGCAAAATAGATTTCAGGTACCGCGACGCCGCGCTCATGCAGAAAGCGCTGCACAGCGATAACATTCGGCATGTTGGTGGCCGCAGAGGATGCGTCTTCGTTAACGCCGATAAGCGTGCGGCCATCGTCAAAACGCAAGCGATAATAGCGCCGCAGCGATGCCTCAGGCACCAGCGCCGTGGTTTCGACAAGCCGCGCAGAGACACGCATTTCTGCGAGCAGGGGGGCGAACTTTTCTTCAATGCTGACGGGCATCAGGTTCTGGTGTGATTTTTTCGCAGCCATTCGGCGAGCTGCTTTTCACCGATGCTGCCGTCGGCCACGCCGAGCATGATGATCACTGCGTCGACTTCGGTGGCGTTGATTTCGTGGCCACTGATCATCATGAAGACACCCATCGCGGCGAATGCAATGCGCTTATTGCCGTCGCCAAACGGATGGTTCTTTGTCAGTCCGTACCCCAGCGAGGCTGCCAGATCAAAAAGCGTCGCAGATTCTTCGTATGCAAATTTCTGCTGAGGTTTGGCGAGAGCCGATTCAAGCAGGGTCGCATCGCGAATTGCGTAAAGTCCGCCGTACTGCCGAATCAGTTCGCGGTGCATGGCAATGACGAGCTCTTTTGATAGCCATTTGGGCTCGCGCTTCATTTTGCTAGTTCGCGCAGAGCATTCTTGTACTGACCCGAAAACTTGGCGAAAGCACGCATACCTTCTTCAAAATCGGGGTTATGCGATTTCAGCAATATGCCCTCTTCGGTCTCGATGGTGGTGACTTCATCACCCTCTTTGAGCTGGTATCTATCGAGCAGGGCTTTGGGTAGGGTCACCCCCTGCGAATTGCCGATGGCGCGTATTTTGGTCTTGTGGCTCATGTTGTTACGCAAGTTATAACATTAGACTGGCCGTGGCAAAAATATTTGTATTTGCTCGTTAGCCACCTTTAGGCGTGATTAGATTTGCTCTAACCGACGTGAATGCGTAAACGAAACCACGGGAAGGAACGCTGGTTTGAAGTGATTTTCCGTCGGATAATGTGGCAAATGACTTTCGGCGGAAGTTAGTACTTATTGCGGTGCCATTCCTTTGACGGCGAAATACTTCTGTTCACGCAGACGCGTGTCCTTTAGGGTATACCCCATGAAAAAAATCTTGCTCTACGCGGTACTCACCGCTATTGGCTGCGCTGCACTCGGCGCACAGACACCAGCACCTGCGCCAGGTGGCACGAAAGGGACACAGCTGCCGCAGAATACTGCCACGCCAGAAAAAAAGCCCGCAAAACCAGGTCAGCCTGCCGCCAATGATGGAAGCCAAAAAGGCATTACCCGCCCCAAGGGTACTGGCGGTTAAGCCAGAAATCTCTTCGGTGCGGCAACTCACATATTCTTCCACTGCAACCGAAGACCGATCAGAAACTGATACTCGTCTTCGCCCCTGAATGCAGGGGCGTTGCGAAGTAAGGCTCACGCCGTTGGGTGTGACTCTGCTACTCTAGAAATCGCCAGCTACGCGGTAGGCCAACCCTATATACGGCACAGCCTGGTTCACCGCCTGCCCGCTGAACGGATCGCCGCCGACGCCGCCCGTGCGAAACCGGTGTGTGAGGTGTACCTGTACCAGTAGTATCAGCATCGGCGCCTGCGCCGTACGGTTGGGGTCCGGTTTGAGGCGGTAGGTGATGAGTGGTCCGATGCGCTGTTGGAACGCACTCTCATCGGCGAGCGCCCGCTCGGCCGCGCTGAGGCTGCCGGTATTGTAAAAGGCATGTGAGAAATTATAGCGAATACCGAACGTCCAATGGTCGCTCGCAAGCCAGAGTATATCGGCGTCGTTCACGATCGCGAGGCCGCGGTTGGGTTGTAGAATATCGAGAACCGGATCGTAGAATGCCGCGACCTGGCTTTCTCCGGGGCGCAGATTCAGACGTTGCTCCTGCCAGAAGCCGCGGAACAGGTTGCGCACCACGATGTTGCCGAAGCGCAACTGCTTCTGCGCTCCGAACGTGAACATGTTGCCGAGCGAACTCTGTGCGAGGCCCGTCTGGTCACTGCGCTGCTTGTCGCTCCAGTCTGCTGCTGGGGAGCCGTACGACTGCTGCATGCCAAAGGCGCCAAAGTAGCCGACGAGCCGGTAGCCCGCGGTGAGATTCAAAATGGCGAGGGGCGCGAACTCAAGGTCGGCACCGGCCTGCACGAGCGCGGGCGAGGTGAACAACACACCCGACCCCCCTAAGTGCGAGCCCTTGAGAATAGGCTTCTCAGAGGCATCGTATAGCCAGTGCCGGTAGCTGAGGCGCGTCTCATTGAAGAGGCCCAGAGGATTGTAGCGGAGCGCGGTCGTGTTCTGCCAGGGAAAGTTCGATGGTGCCGACGACGTGGCCCCGTAGCCTGTTTGCAAAAAGAACATGCACAATGGCATGATAGCCAGCTTTTTCATATAGTACCTCCGGTGATTTCAGTGCGCATTAAATTACTTACCTAAAATTCATGAATTATTCAGACATCTTCAGGCGTAAACCATATTTTCGGCCGGGGATGCCTGCTTTGCTGCTGATGGTCTGCCACTCTCTGTTTTGCTTCATTCATGCCTTCGCGCGAAAGGGGCTTTACGGCGCCGTGCACGGCCTTTGCTCTGGCTGAGTGGGAGTGAAATTTCGAAGCCTCGGTCTGTGCCGTGCAGTACAATCTGCACTCCGCCTTACTGCTATCGCGCCGCTTGGGCTGACCCTGTTGTCGTGCAGTTCGCTGATCAGCGAAGCTGAGCGCATACGAAAGACGTATGAAAACAGCAAGGCCCCCGCGGATTGCGCTGCGACGCAGAGCTGCGGCGTACCGCGCTCGGTCGGTGGCAGCGTCAGTGGCCTAACAGGTACCGTCGTACTCAGAAACAATGCAACAGATGATCTGACCCTGTCTGCAAACGGGGTCTTTACCTTCGCGACACAGCTCGCGCAGGGTGCCACCTACAGCGTCACAGTCTTCACGCAACCTGCCGGGCAAACTTGCACCGTTTCAAATGCGACCGGCACGGTCGGCGCAGCGAATGTCACAAACGTGAATGTCACCTGCGTGAACAACTTCACGCTCGGTGGCACGGCGTCAGGTGTCGCGGTGGCGATAACCCTGCAGAACAACGGCGGCAACAACCTGAGCGTGAGCGCGAATGGCAGCTTCACGTTTGGCGCCGGTGTAGCCAACGGTTCGACCTACAATGTTACCGTGCAGGCGCAGCAACCAGGCCAGAACTGCACAATCACCAATGGCAGCGGAACGGTATCCGGCGCCAACATTACCAATGTCACGGTTACCTGTGTCAGCGTCTGTGCCATGACACGCCTCGATGTCATTCAGCCGAGCAATTGGTCTCTGGTGCAGGGCTACCTGCAGGCAGAGGCAGCGAAAGGTGTTACCAGCGACCCGAACGTTTACACTATACCAGGGCCAGCAGGTACCGATCGCTGGCATGGTGGAGTGCTCGCAGCGAACGGTAGAATCTATGGCAACCCGCTGACGGCGACCAACTACCTTGAAATCGATCCGACAGCAGAGACTTACGCAACAGTGGGTTCTGCTCCCGGCGGTTACGCGTACACTAGCGGCACACTCGCATCAAACGGAAAAATCTATCACGCACCTTATGCTCAGTCTTTACCGCGCGCCTTTACACCGCCTTCGGCCGTGCTCAATACGACCGGTGCACTCGCAACCGGTGGAGTGCATTTGACGGGCACAGTAATGGCACCGAATGGCTTTGTCTATGGCATGCCCAACAACTACACCAGCGTGCTAAAGATAAATACCTCGGCTGATACGCATTCGTATTTTGGTTCGCCGACGGGTACGGGATATAAATGGGCAGGTGCAGTACTTGCCCCCAATGGAAAAATCTACGGTGTGCCAGGCCAGGCGACCGATATTCTCGAAATTGACACGACGGCAGACACGCTGCAGCAGTTCGGCACATTCGGTGGCGCAATCGACCGCTGGCATGGCGGGGTGCTCGCGAATAACGGCAGAATCTATGCAGCACCGGGCAGCCTCGGCACCATTCTCGAAATTAACCCCACGACGCAGGCCACGCAGGAATTCGGCAACTTTGGCGCGACTGCCTTCAACTATCTCGGGGGAGTCTATGCTCCCAATGGAAAAATCTATTTTATTCCCCACATGGCGACACAAGTCATCGAACTTGACCCGAGCTCAAACACGACGCGCTTCGTCGGCCCGACACTCAGCAACAATAGTAACAAATGGGTGGGTGGGGTACTTGCCTCAAACGGAAAAATCTTTGCCATACCGAGATCTAGTTCATCGACAATACTCGTGATCGACACTCGTTCTGTGGGCACGCTCTGCACACCAGTGCTCGAGTCTGCGTATTTTAACAAATATTGACGGGTGAGACAGCCCCGCATGTAGGGGTAGGTTTAAACCTACCCCTACATGCGGAACCAACGCAACCACGCCCTCGACCTGCTGCGCGGTCTTACGATCGCCCTGATGATCATTGTCAACAATCCGGGCGACTGGAAGGCGATGTTCACCTTTCTGCGCCACGCTGAGTGGCATGGCTTTCTCGGGGCTGATATTGTCTTCCCGTTGTTCCTGTTTATTGCAGGTTACGCTGCTGCACTCAAGATTCACCGCGTGTATCTGCCGCTCAAGAGCTCGGGGCCGCACTGCGCCAGCGCGCTCACGCTCGATCCCGCCGAAGCTCCGCCGTTTTTTTGGCCGCTCTTACGCCGCGCTGCCTTGCTTTTCCTGATCGGTGTGTTCTTGAATGCATGGCCATTCGGTCTGTTGCCGGGCACCAGTTTTGATATGGCGAACCTGCGCGTGATGGGTGTCTTGCAGCGCATTGCCTTATGCGTTCTCATTGGTGGAGTGATACTTCGGTACGCGACAACGCGCCTGCAGACAACGCTGGCCATTGTCGTTCTGGTGTTGCTCTACGAAATCTGCATGCGGCTCATTGTCCTGCAGACACCGGCCGGGTTGTATGGTGGTAGTTTTGGCCTCGCTGACAATTTCGCCCGATTCATTGATACCAGCGTTTTGCCTGCTGCAATGCTCTACAAAGTAAAGGGCATTCCCTTTGATCCCGAAGGCCTGTTCACGACGCTCACCGCGACTGCAACCTTCCTGCTCGGTGGTTTAACGTATCGCTTGGGCTTGCGCAAAAGTCGCTGGTACCTTGTGGGAGCTTTAGCTGTGCTGTCACTGCTTGCCCTGGCAATCGAACCGCTCAACAAAAACCTCTGGACCACACCTTACGTGCTGCTCACCGCAGCCCTCGGTGCCGCGGCTCTGACGGTTCTCGAAATCACTCTATCTGCCCACGGCCCCGGTGATCGCCGGCCGGGAAACGTGTTCGTGGAAATGGGAAAGAATCCACTCATCGTCTATGTGCTCAGTGTGCTTTGCGGTAAAACGCTCGCTACGTGGAAATTGTCCTCGGGCCTGAGTCTTAAACAGTACACTTATAAGTTTCTTGCCGTCTCTTCTATGCCGGCGGAGGTTCAGTCACTGTTGTACTCAGTGTTGCTGCTCATGGCGATGATGTTCTTGGCGTGGCTGATGCGCAGGTTGCCGCTGCGTCTCTGAGTGGCAGTGTGCCTACCGCCTGATTGCGGGCAGGTACTTCATATCTTCATGCAGAATATGCTTCGAGAGCCAGAGTTGCATGAAGCGGGCGAAATCCGTGACGGAGAGCGATTGATCCTGTAGCCGGGCTGCATACTGGCTCAGCTGCGCCCGTAGTTTTTGGTGCTGGATGATGTGCTTTTCGAGGTCTTCATATTTTGCCTTCCGCAGCATCGCCTCTTCGCGCTGGAAATGTTCGTCTACGTAGTCTTCGAGCTGGGCGATGGTCACGCCAATCGTCGCCAGGCTGACGTTTTCGGCGACATTGCGCAGCAGGCGGTTCGTCAAGGCAAACAGGTACTGGTGTTGCGCATCGATTGCGAGTATACCCGTTGCGTATTTTTTCTCCCATTTGAATTCGGTGATGACAGCTTCCACGTTTTCCCCTCAGGATCGAGACAAAACTCCACCCCTATACTGCGGACACCGTACACCGCGCGGCCAGCAGGACAACCAAAAAAGATAAGACGATCTATATATCGGTAAACTCAGCACAGAAAGGTTCCGGCTGAGTTTGCCTCTGCGTTGACGCCGGGTGGCGTGTGTAGCATGCGCAGTTTCTGAATTACCTTTCTGTCGAAAAACTCAGCAAAACCTTCGGTGTAAAGCCGCTGTTCCGCGAAATTTCGTTCGGCCTGAACGCCGGGGACAAAAAAGGCCTGATTGCGAAAAATGGTGCAGGCAAGTCGACGCTGATGCAGATCCTGGTGGGCCGCGAATCGGCTGACGCCGGGCGCGTCGTGCTCAAGAACGGCATCAGTCTCGCTTACCTCGATCAATCGGACCTGCTCGACGAGAGCCACACGATTCTCGAAACCATCTTTGACAGCAAAAAGCCGGTGATGCGTCTGCTCGCACGCTACGAAGAGGCAATGGCTACCGGTCGTGGCATCGACGCCGCCATCGCCGAGGTCGAAGCTGCCGGCGCGTGGGATTACGAACGCAAGATCAAGGGAATTCTGTCGAGGCTCGGCATTACGAATCTGGGCGCAAAGGTTGCCGATCTTTCGGGCGGGGAGCGCAAGCGTGTGGCACTGGCGCATGCGCTCATTGAAGAGGCGGACGTGCTGGTCCTGGATGAGCCCACCAACCACCTCGACCTCGACATGATCGAGTGGCTCGAAAGTTACCTGCAACAGGACAATATCACCTTGCTGCTGGTAACGCACGATCGGTACTTTCTCGAAACGATCTGCGACGAGATTCTCGAACTCGACGACGGTCAGCTCTTTGCCTACCAGGGTAACTATTCAAACTACCTTGCCCGGAAAGCCGAACGCGAGGAGGCCGAACAGGCTTCGCTTGAAAAGGCGCAGAACAAAATGCGGCGCGAGCTCGAATGGATACGCAAACAGCCCAAAGCGCGCACGACGAAGGCAAAATTCCGCGTCAACGCGTTCGAAGACCTGAAGGTTGAAGCGACCGCGCGTAAGAAAGAAAGTCTGGCACTGCTTGAAACCGAAATCTCGCGCGTCGGCGGCAAGATTCTCGATATCGATAATCTCTCGAAAAATTTCGGCAACCGGCGTATTGTCAGCAATTTCACCTACCACTTTCTCAAGGGCGACCGCATCGGTGTGATCGGGCGCAACGGCGTCGGCAAATCTACTTTCCTGAACCTGGTTACAGGGCATGAGCAGGCCGATTCGGGCAAAGTCGAAGTGGGAGCTACCACGGTTTTCGGTTACTACCGCCAGCAGGGGCCTGAATTCAGAACCGGTATGACCATTCTCGACGTCGTGCGTGATGTGGCCGAAGCGATTCCTTTACCCAAAGGCAAGTCGATCACGGCTGCACAGTTACTCGAGCAGTTCTTGTTTCCGCCGGCGATGCACCGGCAGCAGGCGGCGACACTCAGCGGCGGTGAGAAGCGGCGGTTGTACCTGCTGACGATTCTGATGAAGAATCCAAATTTCCTGATTCTCGATGAACCGACTAACGACCTCGACATCGCAACGATCGCCGTGCTCGAAGAGTACCTGCAAAACTTTCCCGGCTGCCTGTTGGTTGTGTCGCACGACCGCTATTTCATGGACAAACTGACGCAGCACCTCTTCGTTCTCGACAAAGATTTTCGTGACACCGACGAAGGAGTCATTACCGATTTCCTGGGAAATTACTCCGACTACCTCGCTGCTAAAGAGGCCAAAACCCGGCAGGTCATGCAGCAGGAAAAAGAGGAGCTCCGCAAAGAGCGCAAGCCTAAGGAGCGCCCGAAACAGATCACCTTTGCGCAAAAGAAGGAGCGCGACCAGCTCGAAAAAGAGATACCAATGCTCGAAGCACGCCTCGAATCACTCAATGCAGAAATGCAGGCGGGTGGCAATTTCGAGAAGATCAGCGAACTGGGTCGATCGATAGACGAGCTGCAGAAAGAGATCGAGGCGAAGACTTCGCGATTCCTGGAGTTGCTGGAATTGCCGGGCTAGCTGTCGCACACCCGGCGTGCGGATGCCAGGTTATACTTGGTGTTCAGGTAGCAGAATACCTTGTCCTGTTCGGTCTGGGAAAGGGCTGCATCGAAATACAGAATCTCAGCAATGTCTGCCTCGAGGTTACCGTTCGTCAGGTAATTCGTGTTGGTTGCACTACCGGTGAGATCATAGGTTGCGCAGCAGCTGAGGGAACCAGTGGCCTTCAGATCACCGTTCCAGACCTCTGTAACGCTTGTACTGGCGATCTGGACACTGCCAATTGCCACGAAGCTGTTCAGCCCAAAGTCAAATGTTGACTGGTAGTTGAGGCCAACGCCGTTTCTGCCTTGGGCAAATCGGCTGGCGGTCCCATCAAGGACGTCAAACGAACGGCCCTGCGGCCCGTGAAAAACCATGATATTGCGTGCGGTCGTACTCGCCGTGACAGCCATTACTATGAAGAACGAGCCGTTGCTCTGGTCATTAATATTCGTATCTGGCCCTGACATCGTCGAATTCGCCGCGTCGGTGAAACTCGCGACTGGTAGACCGTTTAGCCGATTCGTTCTGAAAAGCGGGCGCTGGCCTGCGGTCGCCTGCGCCATATGATTGCCTGTGCCGCTTTCGTCATTCCAGTTGGCGATGTCTGTTCCGTCTGCCAGCGCGAGCGAATCGGCGCGCAGCCACAGGCGCAGCGTGCTACCGCCATAGACCCGCGGTGCTGTGAGAGTGACGGTATAGGTTGCCTTGCCACCATCAGCTCCCGTGACCTGGTAGATCAGCGGCGATGCATAATCGTTACTTGTCACACCACTCTGCTGCGTTACACCAGAGACGGTTACGCTCTGGCCCGTGGTAGTGAAAGTCGCAACCTGCGGCGAGAGCGCTGTGAGCGTTGGTGCAATCACGCTGATCTGGTTGCCGGTGATGATGCCGGTGGCGTTGATTGCCGGAACTGAGTACGAGGTGATTTTTGGGAGTTCGGTTGTGGTCCAGAACTTTCCCCAGCTGTTGCAGTGGCTCGCAGCCAGGACAATGACCCACAGGATACCGCTCCGTAGCTGATTTGTGCTTTTCATTTTCTTTGTAGCCTCATGCTTTTTTTCCCGCTGACTGGTGTGAGACCTCAAAAGAGTAGCGGTAGACCATACCTCCCTTGAGCCCCACGAGCGCATAGTCATCTTCGTAAACACTGTGGTAATCGAATGCCCCGTAAACCCGCAGGTTACGGGAAACCATGAACATGAGGCCGGCTTCTCCGGTATAGCCGAACCTGGCTGCATAAGAAGTTGAGTCCTCACCGTTTGTCGTGAAGGTCACATACATATGGTGCAGGCCATAACTGGCTTTAACGTAGGGAGCGCGCAGCAGACTCTGCCAGAAAAGTGACAAAGGTCTTGCATCGGATTCAAAGAAGACTTCATAAACCCAGTCGCCCATAGGGAAATAAATTGCACCCGCGAAATAATGCGCATAAAGATTCGCGCCATAAGCGACATTGCCGTATCCATCAAAGGTAACTCCCCCGGATTCCGAATAGACCGGCATGTATTCATACTGCACCCCATAGTAGAAGGGCAGAAAATACCTGACGGTCGCATCAAAGCCGAATCCGGTACCCCCCATACGGACCCGTGAACCAGGAGATGTCGCCCGCGGCTGTGGTTTCACGGCATAGTGCCAGACAGTCCATGCGCCCACCTGCACATCGGGAAAAGGCACACGGAATGCGGTGAGTTCAGAGGGCCACAGTACCCCGAAAAGCATGCTGGAAAGCAGAGTGTGCTTCAGGTTTTTCATTGCTGCTGGAACATTGTATAGATGTTGAATGTTCGATCGCTGATTAGGCCGTCTGCCGCCCCTTCATCAAAGTAAAGTCTGAAGTAGTCCTTGTCGTTTACGGTCCAGTAAAGGATGAGACGACCAGCACCATGCAATATGTCCGCGTATTGCCGCTGCGGACCGACCGTGAAGCGCGGGCCATAGGCCCTGCAGTTGTACGCCAGTGCTTTCGTATAATCATATTCAATAAGACAGGCTGTGTTCTCATACCCGGGTGATGCCAGGTAGGCGCTCAGGTAATCGTCATCAGGTATACCGACGAGAATTTCGAGGCTCTTGCCCAGTGCTGTCGCTTTTGCCTTATATTCATTGGCCAGGGCCACCATAGGGCCCACCGCAGAGGTTTTTTTCGGATCGAGCCAAACCATCTTCATGGTATCGTCAGTAAGCAGTGCCTGGAGCGCCTCGCGCAATGTGGGTATGCGTTCGCCATATTTCAGGCGGCAGAATACCTTCATTTGTAGCACCGTATAGTTGTCTACTGATCCCAGGCAGAAAATGCCCGAAACAAGCCGAGAATTAAAGTCATCGTCGTGGTATAAGATGGGCACCTGGTCCTTGCTCATGTGTACATCAATCTCCACGGAGTTAGCACCCAGATTTCCGGCGAGCTTGATGGATTCGAGTGTATTCTCTGAAGCGCCGCAGTTATCCACTGTACGGCAGCCGTGGTGACCGATGATGTACTTGTTGACCGGCTTTAGCGGACCAACATATTCGAGCTTGATGAAATTCGTGAGCGAGTTCTTCGTCCGCCCCGAGACACCGACATACGCAACGTGCGGACTAATCGGTGCATTGCCAGCGCACACCTGTGCGCTGTCTGTGCTGTTCTCTATGCGGATGCGCACTAATCCCCCCTCCTGCGATGCTGGATCATAGCTGCGCCCTTCAAAGACCACCTGGTTATCGACGCAGCCCGCGTTCATCACCGCGTAGGTTTCGCGTTCATACGAAAGCAGAGAAATACGGCCATTGGATGATACGATAGAAACCGGGCCGGTGAATTTTTCGGTTCCTGTAATTGTCACGCGGTAATTGCCGCGCAGGTGACCCAGCTGTGTGTCGGAGAGCGGCAGTGCATTTTTGAGCTGGCCCTGGTCACCAAAATCACGGTCTTCTTCTTCGGTGAGTACCGAACAACTGCTAAACGCTAATGCAGTAAGTACCAGGAAAAATTTTATGAACTGCCTATACGATGTGACGGAGTGCAACATTTTCTGATTTATCTCCTTAACAGCTTCCGGAACCCGCTTGCTGTTTCTTTTTCACGAGCCTGTTAGAACCGGTATCCTGCATAAATTGTGGTGTAGTTCATGAAATAGTCATAATCTGAAAAAGCCAGCCAGAACTGGTAGCCTGGGCGTGCGTGGTTAATCCGCAGGCCCAGGTAGATTCCGCCAGATCCTGTACCATATTCAGCCATGATGTCGATTGTATATCCTTCAAAATCAGCGCGCCGTTTCTCTACAGTCGCATTACCCAACTGGGCATACTGATAGTTGAGGCGATTCAGTTTGACGGTAATGGAAAGACTATCCGGAAGCCAGTAGTAGTACTGGCGCAGATTCTTACCGATGGAAAAGGCCGGGTTGTTCACCCATGTATAGGTTACCACATCGAATCCTGATGATTTGAATATTCCTCCCCACAGAACGGTGTTGATGCCGATGCTGACGCTAAACCAGGGAAAATGGTAAAAGAGGGCAACGCCCGTACTGGCATAGTTCTGAATAAACAGAACTCCCGTCGAATTTCGCCAACTGAAGTACCGGAGAAAATCTTTGTTTAGGTATGCTTCGATCAGGGGAAAAAACCGGGTTTCTGATTCTGCGACTTTTTTCGGAATCACTGTCAGGTGCATACCCGTGGCGAAGATCCATCCGCTATCGCGGTTTTCGGGGCTAAAGACAAAAGTACTGGTTACCTGGCGGCCCTTGCTCTGGGGCATTGCTTCGGCGTCTGAGGTCACCAGCGCAGCGCCGGCGCCGTTGACGCACATGAGATACAGGAGTGCAATGACCTGGCGCAAGGCACTCAGTCGAGCAGAAGATGTGAACTGCGTAAACAACTATTCGCAACTTCAATCAGGCGAATCCCCTTGCGTTGGCTCCACGTGTGGTTGCGCTGGTGATTGCTCAGCGGCATGACGCCGCCGTAGAAGATGTTATCTTCGAAGGCCTGGTAGGCACCATGGAAGTGCCCTGTGAAAACACCTATAACCTGTTTTCCGGAAAATAATGCCCGTATTGCGGCGGCGTTCCTCAGCACAAAGTGTGGAGAGCCTTCTGCAATGGGATGGTGAGCAAACACGAGAGTGCGGAGCCCGGTATCCAGGGCTTTAACGAGCTGTTTCAGTTCCGTCTCGGGGATTGCGGTGTAGCTTCCTACGAAGGGTCCGTGCCATGCACTGTCCAGGTAAATGAGCCTGAGGCCACCATAATCCTCCCAGGTAGTTGTGCCGCGTAACTCACCCGCGTGTTCTTTGAGCGGCATATCGTGATTGCCAAGTATATACCTTACGTTGGGCCATTCTTTCAGCGCATCCTGCAGCAGGGTCCACTGTTCCCGGGAGCCGTCGGCGGTCAGGTCTCCGGTAAGGATCACGCGATCTGGCTGGTATTGCGCAATAAAAAACTTCAGCCTTTGTTTAATCCAGTCTGCGTCAGCAAAGTCTCTGATATGCAAATCACTGGCTTGTAGAATGGTCACACCCCTGGCCGCAGTGGTGCAGGCGCCCCCGACGTAAGGTCGGTAATCCGCAGCGCAGCCGCCGCTTAGCAGAACTGCGCCGAACAACCGGGTCAATAACCGTACTTTTCGCCCCATAATTTCTTCAAAGCCTCGCGGGTTTCTCGTTCACGCGCGTTGTTGCCCGGGTCATAGAGTTTCTTCCCGGTGATTTCGCCAGGCAGGTATTCCTGTTGCGAAAAATTGCCGGGGCTATCGTGCGAGTACTGGTAACCTTTACCATAACCCTCGGTCTTCATTAGGTTCGTCGGTGCATTGCGCAGGTGTAAAGGCACGGGTAAACTGCCCGTTTGCCGCACGAGCTCCTGCGCGGCATTGATCGCAGCATACGCCGAGTTGCTTTTGGGTGACGTAGCAAGGTACGTTGCCGCCTGCGAAAGCACGATGCGCGCTTCGGGGTAACCAATCAGGTTGACGGCGGTGAAGCAGTTGGTGGCCACCACAAGCGCGGTGGGGTTGGCATTGCCGATGTCTTCAGAAGCCGCGATGACCATGCGCCGGGCAATGAAAGAGGGATCTTCACCGCCCTCGATCATGCGCGCGAGCCAGTAAACTGCACCGTTCGGGTCGCTGCCGCGAATCGATTTGATGAAGGCCGAGATTATATCGTAGTGATTATCGCCGGTCTTGTCGTAAAGGACCGGGTTCTGCTGCACTGTATCCTGAACAACCTGGTCACTGACCCGGCAAGGATCACCGACCAGGTTGTCCAAAACCAGCTCAAACACGTTGAGCAATCGCCGTGCATCGCCGCCTGACAAACGGAAAAGTGCCGCGGTCTCGGTAAGTTCAATCTTTTTCGTTTTGAGAAAGACATCTTTCTCCATCGCCACCTGCAATAACCGCAGAAGCTCCGCCTCTGAAAGTGGTTTGAGCACATAGACCTGGCAGCGTGACAGCAGGGCAGAGATGACTTCAAAAGACGGATTTTCTGTCGTTGCGCCGATGAGCGTGATCTTGCCGGTTTCGACCGCGCCCAGAAGCGAGTCTTGCTGCGCCTTCGAAAAGCGATGGATTTCGTCGATGAAGAGAACCGGCTTTTCCGCGAACAGGCCACCGTTTGAGGCTTTCTCAATGACTTCGCGGATATCTTTGACACCCGAGTTGATGGCGCTTAAGCTATAGAAGGGCCGCTTGAGTTCGCTGGCGAGAATATTGGCGAGCGTCGTCTTGCCGACACCAGGTGGTCCCCAGAGAATCAGCGAGGCGAGGTTTTTCGATTCAACCGCGCGCCGGAGTACCGAACCTTCGCCGACCAGGTGGTGTTGGCCTACGTAGTCGGCGAGTGATTTCGGCCGCATGCGCTCGGCGAGAGGTACCGAAGGTCTCATGGCTTGTCTTTCGCCCCGAGCAAAGGCCGCAAGTCGAGTGTCTGCATCGCACCGAGTGCGTTCTCCCACCGGCCTTCGGCGCATAAGCCGCTGATGCCCGCCTCTTCGTAGGCTTCCCGGGCAGCTAAGATGAGCGCAGAGCGAACCTGTTCTGCTAATGTTTCGCGCGGCAGCGCCATGGTGCGGCGTGAGCAGTCATAAAGCCGCGTAAACACCTTTCGTGATCTTAAGCGTCGAGTGAAGCGGGTGCTGTCGGTGCGAGGTAACGCTGCAGGATTTCGGCAAGGTGCTGCGTGTCCACTGGTTTCGGCAGAAAATCATTCATGCCTGCCTTGAGGCAACGCTCGCGTTCTTCTGCCGAAATGCCGGCAGTGAGTGCAATGATGGGCACGCAGCGGTCAGCAGAAGCGAGAGCGCGTATGTCGCGCGTCGCAGAGATACCGTCGAAAATCGGCATCTGGATATCCATCAGCACTATATCGGGTTCTTTCTCGAAGTATTTCTGGATCGCTTTCGCCCCGTTCTCAGCGATGACAAGTTCGGCCTCGGGCATCAGCTTGCGTAGAATATTCTTCATCAGTATCGCGTTCATTTCCACATCTTCTGCCAGAAGAACCGTCTTCTTGCCCAGGCCGAGTGACACCAGCGACTGTGTCGGAGCGGCAATCTCGCTGTCTGCCTTGCCCAGGGCGGGGGAGTGTTCCCTGAGACGTTGCAGGCAATCGAGCAGCAGGTGTTCCCGTACGGGTTTCGTGATCGTGTGTTCGACGCCCAGGATGCGGCTTTTCAAAAATGTCTGGCGGTCACTATTTGAAGTCTGCAGCAGAATAAATGCCGCCTGCTGTATGCCGCGCTTATTCAGCAACCTCAACTTGCGGACAACGTCGACCCCGCTGATGCCGCGCAGTTCCAGGTCGACGATGACCACGCCAAAACTCTGCCTGCCTGAAACGACGGGCATGGCTTCTTCCAGGCTTGCCGCTTCGCAGACTTCAATCTTCCAGGACTCGAGCATCTGTCGCAGAATCCGGCGACTCGCAGCGTTATCATCGATAACCAGCGCCGTACCAACAGTGCGGCTGAGGTCGGTCGCGGGCAGATCTTCGACCCGGTACAATTTTTCGAGGGTGAAGCTGAACTGGCTGCCAATTCCTGGATTACTATCGAGTTGCAGACTGCCGCCCATTTTTTCGACCAGGTTGCTTGTTATGGCCAGCCCCAGGCCGGTACCGCCGTAACGGCGCGAGATCGACGAATCAGCCTGCGAGAATGCCTCGAAGATGCGCTGTTGCTGGTCAGCTGGAATGCCAATACCGGTATCGCGAACGGTAAAGCAGAAGGCAAACTTGTCAGGGCTGGTTGGCGGCTTTGCCGTCAGAGACAACTCGACCTCGCCGCTGTCGGTAAACTTCACGGCATTGTGCAGCAGGTTGACCAGTATCTGTTTCAGGCGCACCATATCGATACGGGCAAACCGGGGCACCTTGCAGTTGAGGTTGAGTAAAAGTTCAATTCCCTTGCGCGCGGCGGGAAAGCGGATGATGTCGATCACCTGTTCGCACATTTCAAACAGGTCGGCTTCGGATTCTGCAATCTCGAGTTTACCTGCTTCGATCTTGGAGAAGTCGAGTATGTTGTTCAAAACTTCCATCAGGGTCTGTGCAGAAGTATTTGCATGGCGTACGTATTCGCGGTACGTAGCGGGCAGTTCTGCGCCGAGCAGCAGTTCGGTGAAGCCGATCACACCATTCAGCGGGGTCCGTATCTCGTGGCTCATGTTCGCGAGAAATTCGGACTTGGCACGGTTCGCTTCGTCGGCGCGTTCGCGCGCGGTCAGCATTTCGCGTTCGAGCTCGTGGCGGGTCAGCACATCGGCCAGGCTATTGGCGACGAGCTTGAGGCCGTCAATCTGCTCGTCGGTCCAGTCAACAGTTTTTGCATTGCTGCCGATACCCAGGACACCTGCAGGTGTACCGGCGATTTCGACGCGCACGAACAGCAAGGCCTGCAGGCCCTGCGCCAGCCATTCCTTCTTTTCCGCGGCGGCCGTATCGGAAAGGGCATTCACATCCGGTATCACGAACACATCCTGCAAGCCGATCTGGTGAGCGAACCAGGGATAACTGGCAACCGGGGTGTTCTGTACCCTATCCTGGAAGTCGGGCAATCCGGCTGCCCGGTAGTCATGCGTGTTGGAAATCGTCAGATCTTCCGGGTCGATCTGCATCAGGAAAACCCGGTCGATTTCAAAATGCCGGCCTATGCGACCGAGCGTTTTATTGATGACATCGTCCATCTGGTGGTGGTGTGCGCGTAAAAAGTCTGAAGAAATTTCGGTCAGCAGGCGGCGAAATTCGTTCTGCTTCGATATCTGGATTTCTTTTTTCTTGTTGGCATCGATATCCTGCAGTGTACCAAACAGGCGAATGCACTGGCCGTTCTGAAATTCAGCCTGGCCAAGGGCGCGCACCCAGATCTGCCGTTTGTCGGTTCGCACCAGTCGCAGATCAAGGTCGAAAGCAGTACCGTGCCGCATGGCTTCGGTTACCGCGTGGCTGATGGCATCGTGATCGGCACCCTTACTGTAGAAAGTAAGTGCCGTTTCGAGTTTGGGTTCGTAGTTTTGTTTAACGCCGTGTATCTGCTTAACAACGTCTGACCAGTAAAGCCGGTTACTCAGCAGGTTGAGCTCCCAGCCACCGATGCGCGCCACTTCACTGGTATTCGACAAGACACGCTGCACAAAGCGGAGCTCAGCTTCGGCCTCCTTCATGTCCGTGATATCCTGCAGCACACCGACCGAGCGGATTGCTTTGCCTTGCGCATCGTAGTCCGTGCGACACGTTTCTTTCACCCATTTGACACGGCCGTCGGGCATCAGCAGGCGGTGCTCCAGCGCATACGGTTTGCGTGTGACCAGCGAATTGGTATAGGCCTTGTTCACGGTGGCCCGGTCTTCAGGGTGTACCGCGTTGAGAAAAGCTTCGTAAGTTGCACCAAAGCGCTTCGGGTTGATCTCAAAGATATCGTAAATGGACTGCGACCAGTGCAGCTGGTTCGCCATCAGGTCGAGCTCCCACCTGCCGATTTTGGCAATACGCTGCGCATCTTGCAGGCTGCGCTCGCTTTCGATCAGCCGTAATTCGGCTTCTTTGCGGGCTGTGATGTCCTGCCGGATAGAAAGGTAATGCGTGATTTTGCCATGTGCATCGCGAATGGGGTTAATGGCGGTTTCGATCCAATAGAACGCTCCGGATTTTTTCCGGTTACGCACTTGCCCCCGCCAGGTTTCACCTGAGGCGATCATTCTCCACATCCGGCGCCAGAACGTACGGTCGTGGTATCCCGAATTGACCAGACGGTGATTCTGACCAATCAGTTCGGCTTCGGAATAACCGGAAATTTCACAGAAGTGTTTGTTTACCCTGACGATATTGCCCCTGGTGTCGGTGATCGACAGGATAGTGCTCTGTTCGAGCGCGGTCATGATCTGCTGCAGTTCGTTACGTTGCTTTTCAATGATTTCCAGGTTTTTCCTGCGCTGCGAAATATCGCGCGAGCTGGCGACAAGAAAGCCACGGCCGCCGACCTTCAGGTAGCGGGTGGAAACTTCGACCGGCACACGCTCACCGGTTTTCAGGTTCAGGTGCTCGCCTTCAATGCGCTGCACCCAGCCTGCCTTCATGTTGAGCAGGTGCCGGTTCCACGCAACCTTTCCTTTCAGTTGCGGAGCGTAATCCCATACGTGGTATTTGCCGATTTCGCCCGGTTCGATGCCGAAGCGCGCGCAGGCCGCCGCATTGCAGTACACGAGTTGTCCTGTTTCATCGGCAACATGCAGCGCGTCGCTGGTGGCGTTGACGAAAGTATGCAACTGCTTGAGAGTATCGGCCTGCAGCTGCAGGCGTTGTTCATTCAGCTTGCGCTCCGTGATATCCGCGCTCACTGCGTAGACATACCGGATGCCAGCCTGATCGCTGATGGGGGTCAGTCGCACATGGTACCAGGCAGGCTCGCGGTTTGCCCCGAGGGACTGCAGTTCCAGTTCTTCGGGCCTGCCGGTTCCAAAGACATTGCGCAACTTGCGCCGGTAATCGGGCCGGGCATCGGTCGGTACATAGTCTAGTACGCTGCTGCCGATGACTTCCTCGTGCCTGAACCCGGGCATAACACGGTTGATATAGCTAATGCGAAATTTGCGGTCGATCAAATGCAGTAGTTCACTCGAATTTTCAGACACTGCGCGTAGGGCTTCGCGTTCCTGTTTGAGGTCGCCCTCAACAGTGCTGCGGTATATGAGGCTGCCCTGAAGGTGGGCCAGCATTTCGATATCTGCCGCGTTTTCGATCGACGCGTTCTTGTGCATGACAAAGACGAGCGTGCCGATGGATTGGTTTCGGCAAAAAAGACCGACACTCCAGATATCGCCGATGCCGAATGCCGTCTGCAGCTGTCGGGCGAGGCGTTGCGTGAAGTGTTCGCGCACGCCTTCGAGTTTTCCCCGGTTCATCAACCGGTGGCTTTTGAGAGATGCGCGCGCAAAATCATCGAGCGCCCATTCACGGCCGACAACCTGGTACCCCAGCAGATCGAGCGCACGGCGTTTGTTTTTTCCCAGACCGGCCAGTGCTACGGTGCGCGTCGTGCCATTCTTTTCATTAAGAAGATTGAGTGCAACGTAGGCTGCCCCGGAGAGGCGCCGGGCATCTTCTGCCAGCGCCGCAAAATCAAGCTGTTCTGCGCTATATGTCGCGTAACGTGCGGCAATCTCGAGTAGTGCAGTGGGAGACTGCGTCGTTATGTCAGGGTGGTTGGGATTTTCTGTTATAGGAGGAAAATCCATCTAATTGCATTTTGAGACTGCTAAATGCCGCGTAAACTAAAGATCATGGAATATTCTATCCATTAATTGAGATTGGGGTTAATTGCAGCCGGGTGAATTCTCCTGGCGGAAGCGTTTTTCGATCAGAGCCGATCGGTAAGGCGGTTCGCCTTCTCGGCCAGGGTGCTGTCGTGGCCGGCAGCGCGCTGTGCCAGCTCACGGGCGCGCACCTTTTCCCCGGCCTTCGCCTCAAGCGCTGCGAGTTGCAGCAGGTTTTTTGCGTGCCGCGGTTCCCGCCAGGCGATACGGCGCGAAAGTTGCCGTGCCCGCGCGAAATCTCCCCGGCGCGCCAGCACCGTGACCAGGCTGAACAGGCCCTCGGTACGGTCGGGCCGGGCTTCAACCAGCATCGATAATGCGTGGACTGCCGCATCAAATTCGCGTGCCCGCACTTGCTGGCGTGCGGCGGCGAGCTGTACGGCATACTGTTCATCGTCGAGGGTAACAGATACCGGCCCTACGAACTTCACAGAGAGCAAAGACAGGTCGTCGGTGAGGTTGGCTTTCTCTTCAATCGAACGCTCCAGCGCGCGTATATCAGTACCGTGCAGGCGGACGAGTTCAAGAATCCTGTTCTCGTCGTAGTTGATGTTCCGCACCTTGTCCTGTTTTCCGTTTTCCGTCTCACTGGTTTCGAGCACGACGTCATCGCGGCCATCAGACCCGATCAGCAGGGTATCGCCCGGAAAAAGCCGTGTTACAGTCAGGTGAAAATCCATCGGAATTTCGGCTGTACCCAGTTTTCGCCCGTGCATTTCGGGTTCGAAAAACGCAGGTTCACCACCGCGTACGATTACCGCGCGCGGATGCTCAAGATTCAGATAATAGACCGTGCCTGTCGCCGCGTCGAAAAGACCCATTGCCAGCGAGACGAGCATTGCTCCGTCGAACGACAGGAATAACTTGTTGAGCTCCCCCACGGTTCTGCCAAGCCATTCTTCTGGCTGTATGTTTTCGCGTTCGGTACGCGCTCTTTCGAGCAGTGCGCTAAAGGCGGAAGCCAGCACGAGAACTCCGCCAGCGCCCTGCAGCGATTTACCCATGGCATCAGCGTTCACGAAAAACAGGAATGGCCGTTCGCCCAGTACCACGGTATCCAGCTTGCAGTAGTCGCCACCTATTTCACCCTTCCATTTTTTGAAAGCGAACCGCTTCTTTTGCCGCACCAAAAAGTCTGCCTGGACGCGCGGGTCAGAACCAGCGCCGGCATTCTGCATGAACGGATTCACGAGGCGCGCGGTTAAGAAGTAGTCCCCGTCCTGCGCCTGTTTTAGCGCCCTGATCTCTTCGAGCGAGCCCGAGAGACGCGAACTGTGCGCCGCGATCTCCCCGGCCTGCCGCACCTGCTCGAGTTCGCCTTTCTGCAGCCGCGAAACAATCATCGCGAGTAGCATCGCCAGACCCCACTCGGCCAGCAGCAGCAGCGAGAGATGGACTACGATCATGGTGCCCGATAGCGGCGGTCCGGCGATCACGCCTGGCAATGAGCCCTGCAGCTTGAGAACGGCGCCTGTTCCCATGAAGAGCGTACATACTATTGCGGTCACGAGGCTTGCGCGAAAGCCGGCGACCAGGGCAGTGACACCGGCTGCCATGGGAAATATCAGGTTGAACGGGCTTGAAAGGAATCCCGTCCACATGGAAACGACACCGAGCACCAGCGTGTCGAGTGCCACGAGGCTGATGACGAAAAACTCAACGAAGCGCATGCGGTAGTATGCCCATGTGCCTGCAAGATTGAAGATGAAGTGAACCGCGATGATGCCGTTCAGGATATCGATGAAAGGCGCGTTGGCGAGCGGCAGAAGAATGGCACCTGCAATGAGCATGATGCCGCGCATAGTCACGGCCGCCAGCAGGTTGATGCGATAGATCTTTCGTTGCCGCTGGAGAAACTGGTCAACGGCCGTCTTTACTTCGGGAGAAAATTGGTCTGCCTGGTCGATCATATAGGTATCTGCGGACCCTAAACAGTACGCGCCCGATCATGCAGTCAAGCAAATCGGCTGAGCAGCGCCCCTGCACATGACTATGCCGCGTGACTTCTCACGGGTATGTGGCGTTCCAGCGTATGCACGTCGCTTCGATCAACCCCACCAAAGAATGGGAAGTCATCTTCAATGAGGGCCAGAACTGGCGTATCGGTATTTACCGTCCACGGTATCGGGCACGCGACGAGATTCGCGAGCTCGAGCAGCACTCGTGTCCCGAAGCCTTCTTACTGCTGCAGGGCGAGCTGACGATGCTCTACCGAGACGAGGCTGGTAAGCTGCAGGAAAAAGCACTGCAAAAGGGGGAGCTCGTAACCTTCAGCGAGCCCCACGCCGGTTTTTCGGCCAGCCTCGATGGGGTGGCTTTCGTAGTGGAAAATGCCCGGTTCGAGACAGTGTATACAGACATCATGACAGGGCAGGAAACGCGGCGGGTGAGCGTCTGATATTGCCGCCGTCGCAGCAATATCAGAATTTCTCGGCCAGTTTGTTACCCAATGACTGAAGCTGTGCCCGTGCACCGCTGCGCACTTCTGGCGGCATCTGTGGTACAATGCGCAGTATCTTCTCCTGGTTCATCATCGAGTTAGCGATGTTGCCGACGATGCGGCCGTCGCGCAGCACCTTGATGATGTCGACCATCATCTTGTCGTCGAGCAGGTCGGCCAGTTCGCCCAGTTTTGCGTTGAAGTTCTTCGTCGAAAGGTCTTTGACTACCTGAGCTACGATCTGCGGCTCCATCAGGTTGCCGATACGTGCGGTAATTTCGGGGCTGGCATACAGTGCCACCTGGCCCATGTAGTCGATACGCAGCGACTTGCCGATTTTTGCAGCGGCTTTGGGATCCATGTAGATTACCACCTGGGCGATAATGTAGGGCGTCAGGTAGTCGTGCGCCAGCTTAGCGATTATGAAATTGGGAATAAACTGCGTCGCGACCGCCATCACTTTGAAAACCGGCTTCTGCTGTTCTTCGGTGCGGTGGATGTAGTCGTGAATTTCTTTGTGAATCTTTTCCAGCGTGGCTTCATCGAGCGATGCCAGGAAACCCAGGTCGGTGTTCGTTACCAGCGTCTCTTTCAGTTCTTCAATCAGTGATTCTTTGGTCATCTTTCCTCGCTTTATCTCCGGCAAACCTAGAATTCCACAACCGCCATCGACGCCGACGTCAGTGGCAGCCTTGACGTGAGAAAAAGTTTTTTCATAATTTGCTTCCCGGTCAGGCTTTCGAAGCGGCGCGCACCGCACGACAGGGCCAGCTCGCGCATCTGCTGCGGCGTTGCACCATAGGTGAACCGCTCGCTGTAGATCACATCCATGACCATGGGCATGATCTTCACCAGCATGTTGCGAATCGGGTCGTCCATGGTACTGTGCCAGTAGTCGAACACGACTATGGTTCCCTCGCCGAAATAGTCGCGGCAGGCGAGCAGGGTGCTTTTGACGACGTCTTCGCTGACATACATCGAGACGCCCTCCCATATGACCAGCGCCGCTGTTTTCGGTATACCCGAGCGTTCAAGAATTTCGGGCAGCGGTTCTTTCATGAAGTCGACTTCACAGTAGTGCGGTACTTCACCTTCGATGCGTTCGTTGCGGAGGTAGAATTTTTTACGGCGCTGGGTCGCAGGAAAGTCAAACTCCCATATACCGTGCTTGATCTGGTGCGCGAGGCGCAGCGCGCGTGAATCGTAACCGGCACCCAGGACCGCCACGGGAATTTTCTGCGCCAGGCGACGGGTGTAGTCGTCCATGAAGGCGTGCCGCAGCGTGATAAAGTCGAACAGGCCAAGGCTCGCGCTGTTGACGAAGAACGACATAAACTCCGGCAGAATGGAGAGCCGGTTGTAGATCGCCATGTAGAAGTCAGAGAGAAAACGCGCGGCGTACTTGTCTTTGAGCAGGCTTTTTTCGCCGTAGTAGGCGTATTCGAGCGCGCGAATCAGCGCGACGACCTCGGCCGTTCTGCTCGGCGTATTCTCTAACATGGGTAGGTTTTTTGCCGATAATTGGTAGGGACAAGTAATTTCTCCATTCAGGCGTGGGCGTAGCCCACGCCTGAATGGAGCTAAAACCATGTTTTTCAAGCCAAAGAAATCTGACCAATTTAACGCCGAAAACAAGACCGAGGTTTTGCACAAGTTGCGCGAAAAATACCGCCGCGCCCACCTGGAACACGGCGTGCGTTTCTTCGACCTGAACAAGCTTGAAGAGCGCATCACCTTCCAGCGTGCTACCCGCTCCGATTTCCAGCGCTTCATTCTCGACGAGATGCAGTTCTACAAGGCGATGGAAGAGAAAGCGCTCGAAGAGCTCGCGCGGCGCAAACGGCAGGAAGAGGCCGACGCGCGCATGCGCGAAATCATGGAAGCCAACGACGCGCTCATCGCCCACTACCCCGATACATTTTTTCACCCGATGGCGACCCTCGAGTGCCGCCGCATCGTCGGCGCGGTATCAAATCTTTTTCCCGAAATCGACAACGAACTGCGTTACGTTTTCCAGGGTCGCAAAGAATGGGGCGAAATCAAGTTTTACCTGTCGGATTTAGAACGTTTTCTCTACAAGCCCCCCATGCGCATGACCGCGTTTCTGGCCGCTTATGTGGCCGAGATACAAAAGTGGGGTGAGGGAGGCCGTGATGACGCCGACCGCAAGTTTCTGCAAACCGCTGCAATGTGCCTGACCGGCATCAGCAACGAGATTGGTACCGCACTCGAAATTCTCTCCGATGACGACAAACGCCGCGCTTCTGCCATGAAAGCCCGTGTCGAAGGTATCGTGAGTGATTTTCGCCTGACCGACTGGGCGCAGCACGGCCTGGCATTGAAGAAATCCAGGTAGCGCAGCTACCTGGATTTTTCCAATGCTTCTTCCAGGTTCAGCTCTGACATTGCGTCGTTGTCCTGGAAGTCGAGTACGATCTGCGTCTTGCCGCCACCGAGGTTGTTACTCTTACTGACCACCGCGGAAAACTGGCCCAGGCTCTCTTGCTGCTTCTGAATGCGGAAAAGCACCACAAAGCCCGGCTGAAAGTGGCGGAGCAACAGGCGGTCGGTGATCTCGAGCTCCATCTGGTGCATATCGATCTTGCTGATCGGCAGGGGACGGGGCTCTTCAAACTGCAATCCCACCTTGCGTAGCTGCGTCTCGAGCGCGACACCGATCTTTTTGACAGTCTGCATCAGGATATCATCTATAGCGCGGGGTGTATTGATCTGTATATAGCCGATTGGCAGGCGGGTCTTGTACAGAATCGGGATAGTGAATTCGGTCTTGAGGTTTGCTGGTACCTTCAGGTCGCTCTTATGAATTTCTTCGAGGTACAGGTCTTGCGGAAAGTACTGCTTCGCATTGAAGTTGGGGGGTGGTTCTGGCGTGTAGTAAATGATGCGCGGGTTCTTGACGAGGTGGCGTAACCGGATGTCGGTTGACTCACCCGTTGCGAGAAAAAGACGGTGGTAGGGCACGAGGCCCTTGAGTTCACTGTCAAAGAAGTTCAGCACAAAGCCGTTCACCTTCTTCTTATTTGCCTCGATAACGAACGCGATTTCTTTTGCCGAAGTCAGGTTGGTCATGAAGAAGCCGGCGGAGTTTCCGGTTTCTGCGACATCTTTCTTCACGTCGTCGGTAATCTCGAGGCTGTGCGGGTGCAGAATTTCCGTCGGGCCATTGCGCAACAGAAATTTGCACACGGCGACGATGCGTTTCTTGTTGTGGCGCACCAGAACCCGCCGCTCGGCCGGTGTATTCAGAAACTGCGTGCGGATCTTGAGTTCAGGCCCGGTCGTGAGCAGCGTATAAGAGATAAATCCCGCCGGGTGTTCGGCGTCATCGACCAGTATCGAGCAGGGTTTTTTGCCGAGAACTGTGTTCAGAATATGATGGACTTGCTGTAGTTGGGTGACTTTTACCATGAGAACCGGGTTTTTGCAGCGTTGAGGTCAGACACAGTGAGTCAATAACTTGGCGCGGCTTTCTAGCTGATATTAATTGATTGAATCACAGGCAAGCGCGTGCCATTTTTTTTGCACGACTGCTCTCATTGAAATGTAGAGTCCGGGGAGATATCGTACACCTAAGCAATCTTTGCCAGCCGGATGCCATAGAACCGCTCATGGGGTGTCAAACCGTTCAATGACCAGTGAGGGCGTCGCCTGTTGTACCATTTCAGA
>JBMOPL010000020.1:0-49390 GCA_049323535.1 Spirochaetota bacterium
CACTGCAACAGGCATTTTGGCTAAGGTCATGCCTGATGGCGCTTCAGGCTGCGGGCAAAAAGATACATTTCATCGGAATTGGCGGTACGGCGATGGCAGGGGCCGCCCAGATGGCGGTGGAGCTGGGTTTTTCAGTGCGCGGTTCTGACCAGAATCTTTACCCCCCCACTTCAACGGAACTGCAGGCGTCGGGAATACCGTACACTGAAGGCTACCGGGCAGAAAATCTCGCTTATGGGCCTGACCTTGTCGTTTTAGGTAACGCAATTTCACGAGGCAATGCCGAACTCGAGTATGCGCTGTCTGAGCGACTGGAGCTAATTTCTCTCCCCCAGTTTGTCGCGGAATACGTCATCCGCGGGCGCCGTTCTCTTGTTGTCGCAGGTACCCATGGAAAGACAACCACGACATCACTTGCGGCATATATTCTGCGTCAGGCAGGACTTGATGCAGGCTATATGATCGGCGGAGTTGCTCCTGATTTTGTGCGCAGTGCCTCGGTCGGCACCGCGGATTTATTTGTCATCGAAGGCGATGAGTACGACACTTCGATATTTGACCAGCGGTCGAAGTTTCTTTCGTACCGTCCAACGCATGTTATCCTTAACAATATTGAATTTGACCACGGCGATATTTTTGCCGATCTGCAGGCCGTAGAGCGGACCTTTGCCCGCCTGATCAAAATTATCCCGGCAAATGGTATCCTTGTCACGAATGCAGATAACCCCTCGTGTATGCAGCTGGCGAAACATTCTTTTGCACCGGTTGTCACCTTTGGTACAGCAGCCGCAGCAGACTATCAGCTGCTCGAAATAATCACTGGAAATTCCTCAATCATAAGAAGCCGCATCCGGGGTGAGTCAGTAGAATTCGAAAGCCCGCTTTTTGGCCGGCATAATGCGATGAATGCACTTGCGTGCCTGGCATTGCTTGAATCTGTCGGAATTGACAGAAAACACTTTGTAACAGCCATCCGCAGCTTCCAGGGAGTGAAACGCCGACTCGAGCTAAGGTTGGAATCTCCTCAGGTTACGGTCATCGAGGATTTTGCTCATCATCCGACCGCCATTGCTGCAAACCTCCAAACCCTGCGCGAAATCTATGCCGGCCGACGACTGGTAGTTCTCGTCGAACCCCGCAGCAACACCATGGTGCGCAATGTATTCCAGGGCGAACTTACCGAGGCACTCGCACAAGCTGACGTCATCTTTCTCGATCAGATATACCGCCCTGAAAAATACCGGCCGGAAGAAAGACTCGATACTCAATTGCTTGTCAGCACTCTGAGAGCACGGGGTCGCTCCGCTTATCTGCTGCCAGCGGAAAGCCGGGTGGAAGCAATCAGGGACAGGCTCTTACCGGGGGACGTTGTCTGTTTTATGACAAACGGCAGTTTCGGAGGCCTGATTGGCGCCCTGGTGAACGCACTCGCTCAGACGTACCAGAAAAAAACCCAGTAACCGATCATACTGGAAAACTGGCCCAGGAAAAATACCATAAAGATGCGGAATATGCGATTGCGGTAAAACGCACGGAAGCGAGTTGTCGCTTCGGGCATCTCTTCGAAGTCGGTGACCTCGGGTTTGCGCAGCATGGCTTCGAGCAGTGCCGAGACCCAGCCCACTTTTATGACTGGCAGAAATGTACTGACTGGTGAGACAATGATGCCTGCAAGGTAAGCGAGCACATGGGGACGCCAGACGATCGTGATCGCTGCAGTGACCGAACACTTGATGATAACCCATAGTTTAAGCGTCTCAGCAATATCGACTTTTTTTGTGCCAGAAAACGTAAAATAGGAAAGGAAGGCGACAATGATCGCAATAGGAGCAAGAAACGCGACCAGCGATTTCCAGAGGCTGCCTTCTTTCACTGAAGTCAGGGCCTGCATATCGTGATCACGCTGCATGGCTTCTTCAATACCCCGCAGGTGGCCGGCCCCTATCACAACAAGCGCACGCTTTGGTCTCTTTCCTGCGTGAAGAACAATATCCCGGATCTTCTGAGCCATGTAATAATCGCGCTCATCTATCACGATTTCGCGGATGCGCCTGAATGAAGGCGGCATTGAATCGAGCAAAGTCTGCAGGGCATCTTTTTCCTTTAGCTTCTCGATATCCTCGCTGGCCGTGTCCTCGGTGACAAAAAGCGAAGCGATGAGTTCGCTCATCAGCCGCAGCTTGCCAAAGAAGCCAACGCTCTGCCAGGCGCGCTTGAGGGTGATACGTATCTCCCGGTCGACAAAGTAGTGCGCGAGCTTTTTCTGCTCGGAAATCTCGATTGCCTTTTTGAATTCGGCACCCGGTGCAGATGTCAACCGGTCTCCCATCTTTTTCTGGAAGATGGAAAGAAGAATGGAAGAGAAAAGCAGGTAGATCTTACCGGACTTGATGACCTGTACAATATCGGTATGTTTCCAGTGATCAGGGTCACGCAGGTTACGCGCCCTGCCCTCATCCAGCTCAATCAGGACCGCGTCAGGTTTTTCCCTTTGGATTGCCAGCTCAACGTCGGCCACGCTTTCACGGCTCACATGTGCTGTGCCGAGCAGTATTACTTCGCTTTTGCCAAGCCTGAGCTTTCTCAGATCGATCGAATAGGGATTCTTTTTCTGTGCGGGGGTAGTCTTACGCTTTTTCGCCGTGTCTTTCTTCATTCTTTCCTGCGCTTTTGCGGAAAATCAACTTTGTGCGACCAATACCGATTTCATCGAAGTCGTTCAGTTCTTTCGGTCGCAAAAGTTTCCTGCCGTTCAGCCAGGTGCCATTCTCTGAAAGCAAATCGTAGAGTACAAATTTATTCCCCTGCCGTTCAATCTTTGCGTGTTTTGGGGAAACTGTATTGTCATCAATGACAATAGAACTATCGTCGTCAAAGCCAACTGTGACAGTATGCCAGTTGATGCGGTATTTGCGCCCCGTATGCGGCCCCTCTTTCTCGACCAGCCAGCCGTGGTGGTAATCGAGCGGCAACTTTGCCCGGTTCATCTCCTGGCGCTTCACACCCTGCGAAAAAATCTCATCGTTACCAACGAGTACGGGCGGATGGACGTTTTCCACCTTAACGCTGATTTCCTGCCGGCGGAAAAACAGCATCACAATCACAGCAATGAGCAACAGGACAATGAGCGACAGCAGAATCTCGGGCATGTGTGCCCTGATCGATTCGGGCAGAGCAGACGAAAACAGCTTTTCCCGCTGCGGAGAATCAGGCTGCACGCCATGGGGAATCGTATAAGAAGCTGTCAGCGGCTGCGCCCACTGTGGAGAGCGGACTTCCAGATCAATAGCACTGCCCGGGGGCTGCCGGGTAACGTAACTCAGCCGGAATTCCTGCGCGCGCAGGCGGCTCAGATAGCTGAAGACTTTGCCCAGGTCATGACGGTCTTCGGCACGGAACGCATCACCCCCGGAGACGCGCGCCAACCGGATGAGCTTTCGTAGCGAATAGGACTTCCTGTTACCGGCGACGAAGAGCGGCACCGGTTGCGCCGTAAAAACTTCCGTCAGGTCATCGAAACGGACCCGGGACGCATTCTCCCTGCCGTCGGTATAGACGACGATCGCTTTGCGATCAGGCACGTCGCGCAGCATCTTGTGCGCTTCGATCAGCGCGTCATAGAGCATAGTGCGTTTGCCCGTTTGCCTCAGGGCCGAAATCCGTTTCTTCAGCAGCTCGCGGTCACCGGTAAAATTCAGTTCGCGGTAGACACGCCTGTGGAATGTGACCAGCGCCACCAGGTCACCGGGCTTCAAACGACTGACAAAGTCTGTTGCCGCACGCTTGAAGTCGGCAAATTGCCGGCGCGTCAGAGAATAGCTCAGGTCTGCAAGTATGACTGTTCGGGAAACCTGGTTGTTCTGTGGCAATAGTTCAGACTGAACTGGAGACTGTGCGCGACCGTTTTCTGTTACGGTAAACTGCGGTGCATTATCCGGAGTTATCGCATCGAACTCCCCGCTTTTTTCTGACCTTACCGTGATTTCCAGCCGACCCGTCTCAGCTGAACGAACCGAAACAATGCGACTGGCCAGGTACGGCTGTGCGAAGAGCTCAGCACCGGCAACAAGGAGACATAAAACTGGAGCTGCAATCTGCCGCATGCCTTCTTTATTATCGGCGGCTAGTATATCCTTCTGAAAATTCTCTCCCAGCGAACGTACACCCCGCTGAATTTCCCCGTGATCGTGTACCAGAGATTGATGATCGGGTTCAGCTCACTGTTCATTCCCGTACCCCAGTTGACTGAGAGGTACGAGAGGTAAACTTTGCCGTGGATGTTGTCGGCGTCGATAAGGCCCCACGTTTCCCCCTTTGCCGCGCTATAAATCGCCTGACACTGCTTTTCTGTCCGCTGGCCCGACCAGGTGTCGTACATGCAATTGTTAAAGTCATTGCAGGCTTTACGGTGCTTTGCCTCGACCATCTCGCATGCCCGGCCATCAGAGCTGTGGTCGCGGTTATCGCCCATCATCAGGTATTTTTTCGCAGGAATGACCCACTTTCTGCCAGGGGTCGCCATCAGCATATCTGTCGCCCTTATACGCGACTTCATCATATAGTGCGCAACAACCAGCCGACCGGTCTTGGGATCGATAATTTTCTCTTCGTACAACCGCTCGCGTTCGCCTGTGCTGCCATCGGCAAGCGTCTTCAGTAAGGTTTCATTGCTGGCCGGCGTGGTCAGATACCTTTTGCCGGAAATGGTGATTTCGTGGTCTTCGACTTCGACCGTATCGCCTGGAACTCCCACCACCCGCTTCACGAGGGTCTTGTTCGCATAGGATGCAGAATCCTGCGGAGGGGTAAATGTTACAATATCACCGCGCTCGGGATATGCGATGCGGACCAGGTGGATATTCGTGTAAGGGAGGTCGATCGTATAGCGCATCTTGTTCACGAAGAGAAAATCGCCGATCATGAGTGTCGGCTCCATCGATGGCGATGGAATGTTATTGGCATCGAGAACGCTGGTCTTGATCGCAAAGACGAACGCCACGAGGCCTGCGAGCGAAACAAGACTGCCTACGGCTCTATTTTCGCGCAGCCAGTTGTGCAGGCTGAAGTAACGTTCGTAGAATTTTTTCATTTATTTGGGCTCCTTGCGGGCTGCCTCGTGGCAGTTTTGGCAATTGATCAGTATTCGGTTGAGTCCTGAACCGATTCGCGCCCAGTCAGAATCAGCGAGCCGCGCGGGTCGCCCGGCTGCAAAACTGCGCAGGTTCTGTGCCTCTTTCTGCAGTTCACTGGCGTAACGCAACAGCCCTTTACCCTGCCATTCGGCGAGCAGCGCCCTGAAGGGCTGGCCCAGATCAGGATGGTCTTTGATTTGCCAGCTGGCCAGCCGCTGAAGCGAATCATCAAGCACCTTTTTGTCGGCCATTGCAATTGTGCTCGTCAGGTTTCGCACAGCAATGTCCATTTCGATCATTTCGCGGCGTATCGCTTTGCGGCGACTGTCGGCCGCAAAAGCAGCAGCGCACACAACAACTGCCGCTGCAGCAAGCATGGGGATTTTCTTCGGCAACGGGGCTTCCTTAACCGAGGCGAAACTTGTCCATTGGGTACGCAGCACAGAGCGCCGCGACACGTTTCTTCGCCCCAGCGATCGCCTCTTCAGATCCTTTGGCTTCGAGAATATCGGCGATGATATCGGCAGTCTCGCGGAATTCTGCTGCCCCAAAGCCGCGGGATGTCAGGGCGGGGCTGCCGAGGCGGATTCCGCTCGCGATTGCAGGCTTATTCTTATCGTATGGCAGCATATTCTTGTTCGTGGTAATGTTCGCCAGTTCGAGCATTGCCTGCGCATCCTTGCCGGTAATGCCCTTGGTGTCGAAGGTGTTCACGATCATCAGGTGGTTATCTGTACCGCCGGAAACCAGGCTGAACCTGCGTTCGATGAGGCGCTCGGCGAGTGCACGCGCATTGAGGATTACCTGTTTCTGGTAGGTCTTGAATTCAGGCGTCAGCGCTTCGGCAAAAGCCGCTGCCTTCGCAGCGATCACATGCATCAGTGGCCCACCCTGCACTCCGGGGAATACCCGCGAATTGAGAATCTTGATCATTTCTTCGCTGTTGGTGAGAATAACGCCGCCACGGGGCCCGCGGAGGGTTTTGTGCGTCGTGGTAGTGACGATATCGGCGTACTCGAGTGGCGAGGGGTGCTCCCCCGCCGCAACCAAACCTGCAATGTGGGCAATATCAACCATAACTTTGGCGCCAACTTTGTCTGCGATTTGCCTGAAGCGCGGAAAGTCAATGGTGCGCGGGTAAGCAGAAGCACCCGCAATGATCATTTTGGGTTTATGTTCAAGCGCAAGCCGCTCTACCTGGTCGTAATCGATCAGGTGTGTGTCTTCTCTGACACCATACGGAATCGGTTTATAGTATAGGCCCGAAAAATTGACCGGGCTGCCGTGCGTCAGATGCCCGCCATGAGAGAGATCCATACCCATGTAGGTGTCACCGGGCTGCAGGACAGCGTAAAACGCCGCCAGGTTTGCCGAAGCCCCGCTGTGCGGTTGCACATTGGCAAATTTCGCGTTGAATATCTTCTTGAGCCGTTCGATCGCCAGGGTCTCGACCATGTCTGCCGGCCCACAACCGCCATAGTAGCGTTTGCCCGGATATCCTTCTGCGTACTTGTTCGTGAGGGTCGAGGTATACGCCTCGAGCACCCGGCGCGTGACGAAGTTTTCTGATGCAATCAGCTCAAGGTGCGAGTTCTGCCTGTCGTCTTCTGCCAGCAGCGCCGCGTAAAGCTCAGGGTCAGTTTGCTGAAGAATGGGGTACGACATAACGCTCAAAAGCGGAACTTTAGTCATGCCGCAAACGAAATTCCTGCCCCCTGGACGGCGGGATATACATGTTCCCGGGCTCCATCGGTCACAGAAGTATGTCGAATCTCTTGACGCTATAGCTCAAAGTTAGGTCACCCAACCATGCCGGATATAGAAGTCAAAGTCCCCGCGATGGGCGAGTCAATCAGCGAGGGCACCATTTCGCGCTGGTTCAAAAAAGAAGGCGAGGCGATCAAGGCAGACGAAGCGCTGTTCGAAATCGAAACCGACAAGGTCACGCAGGAAATTTACGCACCTGCCGGTGGCGTCGTAAAAAAGCTCATGAAGGCGCAGGGCGCGAATGCAGCGGTAGGTGAGGCTGTTGCGATTATTGACTCTTCGGCAACTGCTGCTGCATCACCGGCAGCGGCACAACCTCCCAGCCCGGCCGCCGCTGCAGCGCCCGAAGCGAAAAGCATGACCAGCACTCTACCCCCTGCGGCGAAAAAAATTGCCGCCGAGAACAACATCGATACGAGCACCATTGCCGGCTCAGGCAAGCACGGCCAGGTAACCAAAGGTGATGTGCTGGCCGCTGCTGCTGCAAAACCGGCCACACCAGCCGCCGCAAGCCCGGCCCCTGCTCCGGCACAGCCTGTAGCTCCCCCCCGTCCGGTTTCCTCTAACCGCGAGCGCGAGACGATACAGCCCATGACGCGACTTCGCCGCGCCATTGCGGACAGGCTCGTTTCAGCTCAACATACCGCTGCGATACTGACGACCTTCAACGAAGTCGACATGAAGCCTGCAATGGATCTGCGCAACAGGCACAACGAGGAGTTCCAGAAACGCTATGGTGTGAAAATCGGCTTCATGAGCCTTTTCGCCAAAGCGGTAGTCAGTGCGCTACAGGAAATTCCCGCGATCAATGCCGAGATTCGCGGCAATGACATCGTTTACAAGAATTACTACGACATCGGTGTCGCCGTCGGCGGGCCGCGTGGCCTCGTCGTCCCGATTGTGCGCAATGCAGACCAGCTCGGCTTTGCCGAAATCGAACTCGAGATCGCCCGCCTGGCTAACCGCGTCAAAGAAGGCAGCATTACCCTGCCCGAAATGGAAGGTGGCACCTTCACTATTTCCAACGGTGGTATCTACGGTTCGATGATGTCGACGCCGATTCTGAATCCCCCGCAAAGCGGTATTCTGGGTATGCACAACATTGTTAAGCGTGCAGTCGTTATTTCGGAAAATGGCGTGGATAAGATCGAAATCCGCCCAATGATGTATATCGCGCTTTCTTACGACCACCGCATTGTCGATGGCAAAGAGGCTGTAACCTTCCTCGTTAAGGTGAAACAGGCCATTGAAGATCCTGTACGCCTGCTTCTCGGCGTCTGACATTTGTTCACCGGGGTTCGAAACCAGTACGGAAGCTTGCTCAAGGCCAGCTAACAACCCGGGTTCAGGCAGGTTTCGTTGTAGCCTTTCAGAAGGCCTGGCTGAATCTTGAGAAAAGCTTCGAGTGCCCGGTAGTGTTCGCTGGCTGCATCGCAGCCGAGGTTTCGCTGTTCGGCAGGATCTGACACCAGGTCAAAGTGCCGGCAGGTGCCCGAGGCGCGCAGTATCTGCATCTTACCGAGCCCATCCGACACTGCGGTTATGGTATTCTCGTTACCGAAGGTAAAAACGTATTTGCGGCGGTAATCGCCGCGCAGCGCCGATTCGCCCTGGAATCTTTCGCCTTCGTACCGGCGTCCCAGCAAATCGAGTACTGTAGGCACAATATCGGCGTGCACCGTTGGCGCAGTTATCTTTCGCGGTTCAGCCAGGCCCGGCGCGTAGATAAAAAGTGGCGCGGCGATGTTCTCATTATAGCTTTCCGCAGAATGCACCCGGTTACCGGGATGCTGGTAGAAGGCCTCGCCGTGATCGCCGACAATGACGAGGATGGTATTCTGCATTCTGCCTTCGGCTTCGAGCGACTCGACAATCTGCCGGATCACCTGGTCCTGCGCATAGAGGTTATTGATGTAGCGGTCACGCGATGACCTGGGTTCAATCAGACGGTGTTCCTGGCCCAGGTCAGGGTATGGCCAATGGCCGACAAAGCTGTAATAGACCGCGAGATAAGGACTGCGTCCCCCCAGTTCGCGCGTGAACTCCTGAACCGTCCTGAACTCATCGCGCACAGACGTTGGTCCTGCTTTATACTCAGGCACATGCTTCAGCCTGTGATAATCATTCAGTTCGGTGAAACCCCGGTTGCGAAACCAGGCCTTCGGAAAATACCAGTCAAGGTCGGCCGGCGTGTAAAGGAAACTGCGGTAGTCTTTGCCCAGGTGGTCGAGCAGGTGCGGTACGCGGAGCTTTTTCTCCATCGAAAAGAAACGCGTCTCAGGGCTTTCATACAGCCCTGAAAAAATGGAAAAGATCGAGCGGGGTGAGCTGTTATTCGAGGCAAAGTGCCGCGTAAACCACAGCGATTTTTGAGCCAGCGCATGAAGGTATGGCATGGGCATTTTGCCGCTGGCGTACCTGGTGGTGTCGAAGATATACTCGGTAGCAGTGCTTTCGAGAATTATGACGACGACATTCGCGCGTGTACTGCCCCGCAGTGCCGGTGCGGGCGTTTTTTCAGCTCCTGTCATGGCAAACGGTGGTAAATTCAGCGCCACGTTGAGCTGGTTGCCGGTTCTGAGAGGCCGGGTTTCACGCGCCGCCAGGAGCTGCCTGCCCGCATCGCGGAGAAAAAAAGTATGCGGGTTCATGCTCAGCTCATCGGGCGTCTTACCCGCCAATGGCAGCCAGGAAAGCACGAGCAGGCCACACGTCGAAACGAGCAATACCCCGGCTGTGCGCACCGGGACAACATGCACGGGCCGACGCAAAACCAAAAGCAGGAACAGTAGAGGCGGAAAAACTACAGCGACATAGTCTTTGACTGTCATCAGTGAGAAAAACTCGCGCAGGCTCAGCACGGTGAAGAACTCCACGAATATGCTCCAGGTGAAGCCAGTGTTCATGGTGAACATCAGGTTGGTATGTGACCCGAGGATCATTGCGTTCCAAAAGAGCAAAAGGCACAGCAGCAGCAGTTGCAGGCTGCGCCCGATTCGCCCGGCCGGCGCAGTCGGTCTCACCATTCGCATGAGCAGGGCCATGGAATACACGAGCACCAGCAGCACAATGTCGTGCGCCAGACCGGAAGCTACGGCCAGAACGGGCAAAAATCCCTTTTGTGCGCCGAGCGGAGCCGCTTCGGCCAGGAGCAGAGCGACCACCAGTACCACGCGGTACGCAAGAACCGAAAGGATATAGACGACTGCGGCTGTGTGCAGTAAGGGCATTGCCCATGCACCTGCGAGCCTTTGAAAAAAACGCTGCAGCATCAGGAAAGATCGGCGATCAGCAACGTGACGTCATCTGAGAAGCGTTCGGTACCGGCAAACTCACTCGAACGCCGCCAGATTTCGCCGAGCGCCACCGCCGGGTTTTGCAGGCGGGTGTCGGCGAGGGCTTTCTGGAACCTCTCCTGTCCGAACTCTTCACGCTCACCATTCTTTTGTTCGACGATACCATCGGTGAGAAGAATGAGCCGGGTGCCTGCGGGGTATGCGATCTTGCGAAAATCATACGGTGCGCTGATGAACGAACCAATCACAGTCCCGGTGGCCTCGAGCGGCAGAAATGTCGATGTAGCGCTCTGCAACAGGCAGGGTATGTGTCCGCCGTTTGCGTATTCGATAGTCCGCGCCCCTGGATCAATCAGCAATACCGTACCTGTCAGGTAATGGCTCGTTGTCACTTTTTTCATCTCTTCTGAAAGTTTTTTCAGGATTTCGCCGGCATTGCTGCGCGTCAGATCCTGCCCGCCGAGAGACATCTTGCACATGGCTCCCACCAGGGCGCTTGGCACACCGTGCCCGGATATATCTGCGATAAAAACGAAAATGCGCCCGTCGGGCAGCTCGGCATAGTCATAGAGATCACCGGATACCTCGTGGCAGGGTCGGTAGAGACAGGCAACCTGGAATGGCCCGACGGAATTTTCACCGGGCAGCATCGCCTGCTGCACCTCGGTGGCCAGCTCGAGCTCACGACGCATCGTCTCAGATTTGGCGCGGATCTCTTTGGTGCGCTCTTCGACCATTTTCTCGAGATTCTGCGCATAACTCTTCAGCTCCGCGTGCGCGCGTTCGAGATCCTTTTCGAGGTTTTCGAGTTTCTTGAAAATGTCGAGGGTACCCCGGTTCAGGTTCAGCTCCGATTCGCGCCGGAACCTTCTGAGAAAGAAGGCCAGCGGAAAAACAAAGAGCAGTAACAGGGCTGTCTTGAAGAGCGCATGCGCAGCGAGCCCCTTACTGAATGTTTCGGGACGCGTGAGAGACAGGAAGATCACGGAATCAAGCATCATGGTAGCCCAGAGGGCAAGGAACATGTTGAGCCCCAGCGGCGCGCGGCGCAGCTGGTTAACCAGAAACTGGAACGTGATGACCGCAAGAAAGAGCATCACCACCGTGCTGACAATGGAGACCCCGATATTGAATGCCCGAGGTTCGAGGACCCGGTCTGCGAGCGCAAGTTCCGCGGCGGGCAGAAAATGACCACGGACAAGGTAGAGAAATACCTGGAACAGCACCAGGAAGATCTGCGATGCGATCGAAACGGCGATTACCTTGCGTGCTTCGTTGATGCCTTCTGCGATATAGACGAAGACGAGGCCGGCGAAGATCAAGGTATAGATTGCTGAAGAGAAGCGAAACTTCAGCTCCTGCCCACCAAGCTCCACCTGCGCCGCAAAGTGGATCGCCCCTGTGAAGAAGGACAAGAACCAGAGCAGGCAGATATAAACCAGAAACGGCTCGCGAAATCCCCTTCCCCGCAGTATCTGCAGCGGCCAAAAGGGCAATACGAGCAGAAACATCCCGCCGAAGAACAGGGTCAGCGATGGCAGGTCCATGCCGCTCAAAAAAAGAAGCCTATGGCGGCGCAAAGTAGAAAAGCCACAAAGGCTGCTGCGACAACCTCCATTCTGCTTGACGTGACTCTTCACGGCTGAAGCCTAGGGTGGTGGCGAAGACAGGTAAACCCGACGAGGCGACGCGGCAGACGGCCGAATGGCTGGCGCGCAATCTCAGGTTTTTACCTGAGACGCTGTTTGACCTCCTCGCCTCGTATTTTCGCCTCGAGGTAGAAGGCGTAGAAAATCTTCCGCAGGGTGGACGCGGGCGCATGCTCGTTGTCCCCAATCACTCCAACGCGCTGGGGTTCGATGCCTTCATGATGGCCATGGCGCTGCGCAAGTTCACGCGCCGGGTTCCCCGCGTCATGGGACACAACTTCTGGTTCAGCAACGGCTTTTCCGCCGCCTTCAGCCGCCGCTGGGGTGTTTTTCCTGCCGACCTGCGCGAGGGGCTGAACAACCTGCGCGATGGCAATATTGTTGTCATTTTTCCCGAAGGTGCCGAGGGCAATTTTAAGGTTTCGTCGAGCATGTACAAGATGGTCGACTTCAACCCGGGCTTCGTACCACTCGCGATCATGCAGCAGGCTCCGGTGGTACCGGCTGCCATAATTGGGGCAGAGGAAAGCAACATCAACCTGGCAAAGATCGACTGGTTTAAAGACCTGATTGGCGCGAGCATACCGCTGCCCATGAACCTTATACCTTTTCCTGCAAAATGGAAAATCAAGTTTCTGCCGGCGATCGACTTTGCCAAATACAACAAAAAAGATATTAAAGATGCCCGGTTCGTTAAAGAGATCAACCAGAATATTCGCTACCGTATACAGCATGAACTGAACAAAGAACTGGAAAAACGCAACGTCGCTTTCCGGTAGAAGCGAACAGAAAAGGATCACCCATGTCAGAAATGTTTGAAACCACGAGCGACCGCAACCTCAATTCGCTGCACCAGCGCCTGCTGCGCATACGCAATACGCGTGTAGGCGACGTGATGAAACGCGACGTTATCACCCTCGATGCGACCGACCTGCTCGCCACAGCGGCTCGCACACTGATCGAGAACAAGATTCACGGACTCGTGGTCATGAAAAACGGCAAACCCTGGTCGGTGCTCAGTGCCTTCGACCTGCTGCACAAAAGCTACGTCGAAAGCTTTTCCGATAAAATGGACTACCTGCGCTCGACCCTCGACAGCCTGATCGACCAGCCGATTCTGCATTCATTGAAACCAAATGACTCGCTGGATTCGGCTGCGCGCCTTTTTACGGTCTATGGCCAGCGCACGATACCCGTAATCGAAGGTGACAGGCTCATGGGAGTTATCACCATTACCGACCTGATACGTGCGTACGGCAGGCTCGTCGGCGAATCGGGAATCTGAACCATGTACGAACCAGTCCCGCCGCTCATCGAACGCGCAAAGCTCGAGGCCCGTATTGCCGAACTCGGCAGGCAGATAACTGCCGATTATGCCGGAAAAAACTACATCCGTGTCATTGGCGCTTTGCGCGGTTGTTTTGTATTCATGGCCGACCTGATACGGGCAATCGAAATGCCGGTGAAAGTGGACTTCATGGAGATTTCCAGCTACGGCAATGCAACAACTTCTTCGGGAAATATCAAGATACTCAAAGATCTGACCGACGACGTAATGGGCGAGCACGTCCTGGTCGCCGAAGACATCATCGACAGCGGGTTAACGCTGCAATCGATGATAGACCTGCTCAAGGGACGGGGCGTAGCTTCGGTCGAAATTGCGACACTGCTCATCAAACCTAAGAACGTCGCGGCACAGCGCAAGCTCGTTTACCCGGTCAAATACCGGGCCTTTGAAGTTTCCGACGAATTTGTCGTCGGAGCCGGAATGGACTACAAGGGGTACATGCGTAACCTGCCTTACATCGCACAGGTTACCGACATGCAACAGCTGAAGCTTTTCGAAGGTGGCTGACCGGCTGCTCTGCATCGATTTCGGGCTGAAGTTTATTGGCCTCGCGGTAGCTGATTTCCCCGGCATTACCGCACGCGCGCTCGAAACCATTCGCACTGACCGACAGGATCCCTTGCAGGTGATCAGGCAGATCGTAACGGAAGAGAAAGTAACGAAATTCCTGTTAGGCTTTCCGTTTTCTGAAACAGAAGGTGAAATCCACCGGCGCATCAGGGATTTCGGTGACCTCCTGGCGCAGCATTTCCCCCAAATACCTGTCGAACTCACCGACGAATCGTACAGCAGCATCGAAGCCGACGAACTTGTACAGCAAACCCGGCTCGGCCGCAGGCAGAAGCAGCGCTCGCAGGACTCGCAGGCGGCAAAAATTGTGCTCTTGAGATACCTCAACGCGGGCAATTGAGGCAGACCGGCTTTTCGTTTACGGCGTCTCTGCGATCACCGACTGAGCGCCGTGGTCCTGCGCAAAGCCGAAATCCGGCGCCTCTATCGCTACGAAACCCTGCACCATCACGGTAAACGCTTTCGCAATATCTGGGGAGCTCACCCCGATTCCGACGCGGCAAAGTTCGACCCCGTGAGCGGAGATATACGCCACCGCGCACTCGATGTGGCAGGCTGGCTTTTCCGTAAGGGATTGGGCACGCAGAAGAGCGGGCAACCGGCAGCCGTGCGCCCGGTGACGCGCGATGAACTGATGAGCCCCGGCAACCATCCCAGGGCATTCTGGCTTGGCCATGCTTCGTGCCTGTTGCAGGTCGATGGCCTGAATATTATCACCGACCCGGTCTTTGCTGACCGGGTTTCGCCTGTGCGGTTTGCCGGGCCCCGTCGCCTCTGCGGGCTCGCAGCTCCGGTCGCAGACCTGCCGCGCATTGACGCAGTTGTACTCTCACACAACCATTATGACCACGCTGAAAGCGAAACACTGCGCCAGCTCGCCCGCCGGGACCAGCCGCCGGTATTTGTTTCCCTGCGCGTCGGCCCGCTCATGAAGCAACTGGGCTTTGCGCACGTCTACGAATTTGACTGGTGGCAACAGGCGGAGCTGAATGGTTACACGATTACCTGCCTGCCGTGCAAACATTTCTCCGGTCGTTCTGCGACAGACCGCAACGAAACCCTCTGGGCTTCATTCATGATTGAATTCCATCGTTCAAACAAACGCGTCTACTTCGCCGGCGACACCGCGTACTCGCCGCATTTCGCCGAGATCGCCAGTGAGTTCAAAGAAATCGATCTCACGCTCATGCCCATCGGGGCTTACCTGCCGCGCTGGTTTATGCGCGAAGTGCATGTATCGCCCGTAGAAGCGGTTCAGGCTTTCACTGATCTGAAAGCGCAAAAAATGCTCGGCATCCATTGGGGCACGTACGACCTCGCAGACGAAGATCTCGACCAGCCAAAGCAGGAGGCGGTTTCAGCCGCAGCAGCGAAGGGTATTGGCGAGGACAGGCTTATTGTCACCGACGTCGGTGGCAGCTTTGAATTCTGACAGGCAAGTACCGACGGATCGTCGGGCGTTATGTCAAAGCAGGCTTTCAGATTTTCCGGTGCCAGAGCGGGTTGTGAATGTGCGCAACAGAAAAATCGAGGCAGAGCAGGCAGTCGTCGGCATACGAATGCACCAGGGTCACGATGGGTTCGCTCGATTTGATATCACGGTACACTTCTGAATAGTTGCGCTGCATGCCCTCTGATTCACGGCGCGCCATGAATTCGAGAAAGTACGGCCGCCACGACCAGTCTTTCTGCGAGTAATTGTGGTCCATTTGCCAGCGAAAGCCGTCATCGTCTTTAACCAGCCGGTAATTGGGACTGATCTGCACGCCCTGCGCATTCAGAAAATAGACAAGCCGCAGATGGTCGCGCAAAAAAGCCGGAAAACTGTGCGGTTCTATTGGCCTGAAGTGCGTTTCACCTTCTTTCATCTCGGGCAGGAATAGCTCTTTCAGGTGGATATCAAAGTATTCTGATGTAATCGATTTGAAGTACATCAGGCTCTGCATATGTGTGAGCTTACGTGCGGTGAAATCGCGCATGTAGTCGTGCAGAATCTGCTGCAGTTCATCAAGGTTGGAAAAGGAAGACTCGGGAAAACCGAGAAAATAACCCTGCATATAGCGGGCGCCGATGTCGAGGGCGCCGTAAACTTCTTCTTCGTGTTCAATGCCCTCGACCAGCAATATGGCCCCGATCTTCTCTGAAAGGAAAGCGAGTGAGTTGAGAATCTCTTTGTAGACCAGGTCCGAGAAGCCCTTGCGGATCAGGTGCAGGTCGAGCTTAATGAATTTCGGTCGCATCTGCCCGATGCGGCTCATGTTAGAATAACCGGCGCCGAAATCATCAACAGCAATCTCAAAACCGTAGTTCTTGAGTTCATGAATCGCCCGGGTCATCGTGTCCGGGTGCTGCAGGTATTCCCCTTCCGTAATCTCAACGACAATATTCTCGGGTTTGATACCGTACCGGGTGGTCTGTTCTATCAGCGGGTCGATGACATCGCTCAGATCATCTCGGATTGTATAATTGAGCCAGCGGGGCAAAACGTTGATAAAGAGCTTCTTTCCCTGTGCGACCGCTGACTGTCCGTACTGCCTGAAGGCTGCTTCGCGAATGCTGAGGTCGAGTTCGATGGCTACCCGGCTGTCGGCGTACTTTTCAAACAGGTAGCCGAGCGAAGTAATGTTGCCCTGCACGTCCCTGCCTCGTGCCAGCACTTCATAACCGACGACCCTCTTGTCTTCGATCGAGATAATAGGCTGGAAATACGGGAAGGGTGCACCGGCGAGGTTATGGTCAAGCTTCGAAAGATCGATGTTTTCCCCCGTTGTAGCGGTCACTATAGGAAACTGAGAAAGTTCCCATGGGCGTAAACCATAAACACTCCGTCTTTTTCCCCGCAGCGGAAATCGTGCAAATAGGCCGGTCTGGAGTGCCAAAAATTGTTGACTGAATCCACAAGTCCTTCATTTTCGCACCTCCTACCGGACGGCTTTCCCGTCCACGCCCCGCCACGCTCAGGCTGCCGTGAAGTAGGTATTGGTAATCTCAATGCCGATTTCGTTTAGCCTGACCTGCAGGTTGTCGAGGTACGCATTGAGTGCCTGCCCTACGAGCGAGGCAACATCGACGTGACGCGTCTCGAGCAGAAGCCGCTGCACCTTTTTCTGTGCGGCATTAATGAAAAATCCCTTCTGCTCTCCCGCGAGACAGCGCAGCGCATATTCAATCTGCAGCAGGCAGGCGATAATGGCGCGCGGGAAAGTACGGCTGAGCAGCAGGAAGTCCAGTATGTTCTCCGATGTAATGCGCGCATGCGCCTGGTTGAACATTTCATGCGCACTGGTAGCGCGTAAGAGGGCCAGCCCGAGAACAATCTGGCCTTCGCCGAACTGCTGCTGGGTTTCGCTGGTAAGCATATAGGACTGCAGGTCCAGAATGCGCGTAGTTTTGTCGGCCCGCTCTATCGCACGTCCGAGCAGGGCAAAGAAGTATGTTTCATCGTGGTTGAGTGTTCCATCAGAAATGCCGTAGAAGGCGTGGCAGCTGCGGCGGATATCCCGGTAAAAGCTGTGGCTGCCCGATTGCGCGCCTGCCTTCACACGCTCTGCATCGGCGGTCACCACGTCGTTGTAGAGTTCGTTGATGGATTCCCACATGTCTTTCGAGATTTTTTCGCGTATCGAACGCGCATTTTCCCGCGCCGCGTACAGGCACGAGACAATCGAATTGGGGTTCCTGCGGTTGAACGTCAGGTATTCAATGACATTCTCGGGCTGCAGCTCAGTATAAGTTTCGTTGAAACCCGTGGTGTCCGCAGTAGATTCGACCAGCGCCAGCCAGAGGGGAGCAGTGATTTCAGGATTTTCGAGCGAAAACTGCTGGTATGTTTCCATCAACCGTGCATAATTCTCCACACGCTCGACGTAGCGGTTCAGCCAATAGATCGAATCTGCTACCCGGCTGAGAATGTGCATCATTGCCTCAGGTGTCGAGTACCCAGGTATCTTTGGTGCCACCGCCCTGTGACGAATTTACCACGAGCGAACCTTTTTTAAGAGCGACGCGGGTTAAACCACTCGGCAGAACGTAGCAGTCCTTGCCAAAAACAATGTATGGACGCAGGTCAATATGGCGAGGTTCAATTGTACCCTCGCCCGCATTTAACACCGGGTTGTCAACGATCGTCGGCGCCGTCGAAAGTGAAATCATCGGCTGCGCAATGTAACCACGCGGGTCTGTCAGGATCTTCTCCCGGAATTTTTCGCGCTCGTCAACAGTGGCATGCGGACCAATCAACATGCCGTAACCACCTGCACCGTTGGCAGCCTTTACTACCATCTTGTCGAGATTTTCCAGCACATGCTGGCGGTCAGCCTCTCTAAAGCAGAGGTACGTCGGCACATTTGCAATCAGCGGTTCTTCTTTCAGGTAGTACCTGATCATATCGGGTACGTAGGCGTACACGACCTTGTCGTCGGCAACTCCGGTTCCAGGTGCGTTCGCCAGCGCAACGTTGCCTTTACGGTACGCCTTAAAGATTCCCGGTACGCCGAGCAGCGAGTCCTTTCGGAAAGCTGTCGGGTCGATGAACGTATCATCCGTCCGGCGGTAGATCACGTCGACCTGCTTAAGGCCCCGGATTGTTTTCATGTAAACCTTGTCCGACTCGACCACGAGGTCTTTGTTTTCCACAAGGGGAATTCCCATCTGCTGCGCCAGGAAGGAGTGCTCAAAGTATGCCGAGTTGTAAACCCCGGGGGTGAGCAGTGCAATCGTAGGGTTCGCCTTGTCGCTCAGGTAACCGAGCGCCTGCCGCAGGCGAAACGGGTAGTTTGAAACGGGACGGATGCGCAGGTTAGCAAACAGCTCGGGGAATATCTGCTTCATCACCTCGCGGTTTTCAAGCACGTAGCTTACTCCCGACGGGCAGCGCAGGTTGTCTTCCAGCACCATGTAGGTGCCGTCTTCACCCCGGACGAGGTCTGTGCCCGATATGTTGGTGTATATGCCCTTCGCCGGGCGGGCATCGGCGCACTGCGGCAGGTATCCCGGGCTCGATTCTACCACCTCGCGGCTGACGACGCCGTCCCTGATGATGTGCTGCTTGCCATAGATATCGTTGAGAAAGGCGTTCAGTGCGAGCGTCCGCTGTACAAGGCCGGCTTCGAGCGTGGACCATTCGTCAGCGCGAATAATGCGGGGAATAATGTCAAACGGGAGTATGCGGTCTTCCGAACCCTGCTCGCCGTAAAGCGTGAAGGTGATTCCTGACGAAAAAAGCGCCTTTTCGGCCTTGCCCTTTCGCCGCACCAGCTCGCCAAGACCCATGTGTTGTAGCCGGTTGCCGAGGCTTTCGTACTGCGGCCTCACTCCACCTTCTTTATTGACCATCTCGTCAAACGCCTGTACGGTGCTGTATCTTTCCATTAACATGATTACTCTGCCTTGCGGGTGCACGGTGAACGTGCCCGACAAAACTTTGTAGCAAATATCGCGCCAGACTTTTATGTCAACCGGTGCACATCGACTTCAACCTTCAGCGTATGCTTACCGCCACCAAAGAGAATTCCTTTCAGAGGTGATACATCGCCAAAATCGCGGCCGCGGGCAGTAACGATAAATTCTTCTGTAATGGCCTTGCCATTTGTGGGGTCGAAATCACACCAGCCAGCAGCCCCGGCATAAACCGAGATCCATGCATGGCTCGCATCGCTGCCCCGCAGTTTGGGCTTACCTGCAGGCGGATATGTCTCTATATATCCGCTGACATACCGTGCGGGGATACCGATGGTCCGCAACGCCGCGATTGCCAGGTGGGCGAAATCCTGGCAGACGCCGCGCCGGTGCCTGAAAACATCGCTGAGCGGAGTGAGGATCGTGGTTGATTTCTGCTCGTATTTGAAATCACTGCGAATGCGCTGCGCAAACTCGAGTGCTGCCGCGAGCACCGGGCGGCCTGGCGAGAAAGACTCTGCGGCGTAATCTCCGAAAACCGAAGACAGCGTGATGAACGGTGAAGGGAGCAGGTATTCTACGGCTGCAATATCGGCTGCCTCAAGGGGATTTCGCACGCTAGCCGCCACCTCTTCCCATGCCGGAGAATGTTCCCAGTCGTTTTGCAAAAGATTGTCGGTGCGGATGCGGGTCCTGGCAGTCACCGATAGCTGCCGGTGCGGCTGCTCAACGGAAAAATAGCGAAACCGGTTTCCAAAATAGTCTGTATGGTCAGCGCTTGCCGCTGGCGTCGGTGAGATCGTAAGCTCGGTTCTTTCGCAACTCTGCCGTGAATCACTCTGCGGCAGAAGGTAGGCGATATTCTGGCAGTGGCTGACCTTTTCACTGTAGCTGTAAACAGTGGTATGGGTAACTTCGTAATCAGCCATCGTTTTCCTCTCCCGGCATGATGCCGGTATTCTGTGCGCGGCGTATGCTGCCAGCCCTCGTGTGATCTCCAATGCTGTGCTGCTCTTCGACATAAGTGAAATACGTCTCACGCAGGTTTGCCCCCAGGTCTGTGAGCCCAGTCTCCAGTGTGTCGATCCAGCGCGCGAGATTTTCGCCTGCCTTTTCGCCGCTCAGCAGTTCGCGGATATCTGTCACCTTGTATTCGGTATAAAGCCGCAGCGCGATTTTTTCTGCGGCCGGTCGTGCCCCTTCGGTTTTTGCCGGAAGTGCTGGAATATAGTCGCGTATGCGCACAAGCTGGTAGCCGAGAGAACGCGGGTTCGATTCGTCATAGAGCAGGATGTCCAGAACTGAGTCGGTTTCGATGCGGTGCCGGTAACGCCGCTGGTACGTGATGCGGATGTCATTGATATTGAGCAGGTTCTCAACAATGAACTTGTCGTAGATGTCACCCAGAAAGAGGAATGCCCTGAGCACACGCAGAGAAAAGCTCGCGCGTTCTATGCGCCTGCCAAGTTCGAGAAAGTGCCAACCTACCTCGCGGCTCATATTTTCCTGACTCAAACCCGAAACGGACGAGAGATAAATGATCACATCAAACAGGTGCGCATGCTGGACAGAAAGCACTCCGGACGCATAAGGTTCATTTTCCAGTTGCGAGATGACACGCCGCATGTCGTCGGACAGGCTGTCCCGCAGGCTGCGCGACGCCCGCACCAGCGAGAGCACGTTGTAGCGTACACTACCCGCCGCGTCGCGGTCGTAAATCAGCCGACCAAGTTCAGCCTCGGGACGCCGCAACATGTCTGCGCCGTCGTCGCCCACAAAGCCAGGATACTCGCCTGAAATATGCGTCACCATGCGCAATAACTTCGCAATTTCGTCGGCGCCTGCTGTGTCTTCAATCTGCGTAATACGCGCAATGACGTTGCGCAACAGGCGCGACATGTTTTCTGCGCGCTCGGCATAACGCGCCATCCAGAAGATGTTGTCGGCTATACGACTCGGTACTCCGCCGCTTGCTTTGCGCGATATGCGCGACTCTACTGTCTCTGCCTTCAGCAGCGAGACTTCTTTCTGTGGCTCTGAAGCCAGAATCCAGATATCCTTGCTTCCCGCTCCGCTTTGGTTAGTTATTACCAGGTCGTCAGCATTGCCCGAAATACGGGCCAAACCGCCCGGCATGACCTGGTAACCCGATTCAGTAGCCACCTGGTAGGTCCTGATGACACACCGGGCCGCAACGATACGCCTGCCCTGTTCGATGACCGGTACCGAAGAGCCGGGAATAATCTCCTGTGCAATGTAGTCATTGGGCCGGGCCGCAATCGTCTCGCGTAACCGGTAAAGCTCCGCCGCATCGAGCTGTGCCGGGTACATGTGGCGCCTGCCACCTTCACGGGAAACAGGTTTGACCACAAAGCGCCCGGCATCGCTGAAGAACTGTTCGCGGTGAGACGCATCGCCGAGGTAGAGAGTCTCGCAGTTTGGCAAGATCAGTTCTTCGCCGAAGTAGTAGCGGCAGAGGGCGGGAAAATACGCCATCAAAGACCGGTTCTCCAGGACTGCAGAACCCAGAGGATTGACCACCGAAACATTGCCCGCACGCACTGCTTCAAGAATGCCCGGTACGCCCAGCAATGAGTCACCCCTGAGCTCAAGTGGATCCATGAACAGGTCGTCGGTACGGCGCAGGACGACGTCGACCTGCTGGTGGCCTTCTACGGTCTTCAGATAAACCCTGTTTGCCCGTACAGTCAGGTCGGTTGCCTGCGCCAGGGTATAGCCGAGGTATCCGGCAAGAAAGACATGTTCAAAGTACGTCTCGTTTTCAGGTCCCGGAGTCAGCAGGACAATCACAGGCTCGCGGTTATCGCGCGTACGCGGCAGCGCCGAAAGCGCCTTGCGCATGCCGCGAAAAAACATTGCCACGCGGTGCACCTCGCTGTCGCGATAGAGGCTCGGAAACACGCGAGACAGTGCTATCCGGTTTTCAAGCGCGTAGCCGGTCCCGGAAGGCGCCTGCGACCGATCGCCGATGACGACAAAGGTGCCATCAGAACGCCGGGCAAGGTCGCAGGAAAAAAACAGCAGCTCGCGCTCGCGGTTCTGGTAAAGGTTATGGCATTGGCGCAAAAATCCCTGAGCCGAATAGACCACTTCGGGAGGCACCACCCGGTCAAAGAGCAGGCGCCGTGGTCCGTAGAGGTCCTTAAAGAGCGCGTTGAGCAGTTCGCCACGCTGCAATAACCCCCTCTCGAGCGCACTGAATTCTGCGCTCTCCATCAGGTAAGGCATCATGTCGAGCGACCAAAGCCTTGCCTTTTCTTCCTGGTTTCCGTACACGTTGTACGTGACGCCGTTTTCTTTCAGCAGCCGCATCAGCTCACGCTGCCGCAGCTCCAGTTCACCTTCACCGATTTCCTGGTAGGAGTTCAGCAGGAACTTGTATTTTTCCCGCGGGTTGCCGGAAGCATCGAGCAGTTCATCATAGGTATCGCGCAGGGCGGAATACGATTGCAGCAGGGGTTGGGGTACTTCAGTCATCGTGGAGCCGGTGCGCTGCATCTCTAACCCTCGCGGCGCAGGTCAAGCGTATGCGGAAAATCGCTTTCACCTGGTCTCAGCGGCGGTACATGCGGATATCGCGCCTGCGGCAGAAAGCGCGAAAGCCTTCGGCTTTCAGCCTCATACGAGTTCACGGGAAACTTTTCGTATGCCCGCCCGCCCGGGTGTGCAGTGTGGTAGCTGCAACCGCCAGTGTACTGCCTGCTGCGACGATCGTAAATGCAGAACTGCAGCGGCGAGTGCACGGGTACTGTCGGGTGCAGCGTAAAGGGAGGTGACCAGGCCTTGAAGAGGACACCTGCTACATGACAATCCTGGTCGCGGTCATATCTCAGCGGCAGCCCGTAGCCGTTACAGGTAATCACTGCATCCTTAAGATTGCCCCGCACGAGTACCTGCAGGCGCTCGGTCGCACTGTCGACCGCGCGGGAAACGGAACCTGAAGCCACCTCTTCGCCCAGTACATTCCAGGGTTCGAGCGCCATGCGCAATTCTATCTCAATGCCGCCGGCGCGGTAAGTTCCATAGACTGGAAATCGAAACTCAAAGAAGGGTTCTAGGTGGTGGAAGGCAAAGGGGTAACCCGCCCCCGCGAGATCGTGTACGACGCGCATGAGGTCTCGCTCGAGATAAAAGGGCAGCATCCACTCATCACGCAGTTGGTTGCCCCAGCGGGTCAGCGGTGTACGGTACGGTTCGCGCCAGAACCACGATACAAGGCCGGCAACGAGAAGCTGCTGCACGACGCTCATCTGGTAATGCGGCGGCATTTCAAATCCGCGTAGCTCGACCAGGCCGAGCCTGCCGGTGAACGAACCCGGCGCATAAAGTTTGTCTATGGAAATTTCTGCGCGGTGTGTGTTGCCGGTGATGTCGACCAGAATGTTGCGCAGGATACGGTCGACCTGCCAGGGGGCCAGCGATTCCGCGCGCCTGATCTGCGTGAGTGCAATTTCCGCTTCGGCCACCTGGCCATCGCGCGCCTCGTCCAGTCTTGGAGCCTGCGAGGTGGGACCGATGAAAAGACCGCTAAAGACATAGGAAAGCGAAGGGTGGTTTTGCCAGTAAGCGATCAGAGACGCCAGCAGGTGAGGTTTACGCAGGAACGGGCTGTCTTCTGCATGCAGCGCCCCCAGCGTGATGTGATTGCCACCACCCGTCGCGCAGGCCCTGCCATCGAGCATATACCGATCAGTCGTCAGCCCCGTCCGTTCGGCCTCTTCGTAGATCGTGCGCGTCTTCACGAGCGACTCGACAAGGCTTGCCGAAGGGAACATATTCACTTCAATCACGCCGGGGTCCGGGGTGATACGGAAAAAATTCAGCCGGCCGTCTTTGGGCGGCTCATAACCTTCGAGATTCAGCCGTAGCTCCCTGCGCTTTGCAACGGTCTCGACAACCGCCAGTAACGCGCAGAATTCTTCGAGCGTATTCACCGGTGGCAGGAACACATGCAGCGCACCTCCGCGCACTTCAGCGCAGAGAAAAGTCCTGATCGGTTCGCGGCGTATGCGCCCGGCACTGGCAACCTTTCCTACTTCGCCGCGGCGGTTCGCTGCCGGGTCGTGGTGGTAATCCTGCTGCCAGGCATCGGTAATCGAATCGAGCGGCAGGCGCAACCCCATGGGTGAATCGCCTGGCAGCAGGGCCATGAATCCCCTGCGGAATTCGAGTTCGGCACTCTCCCAGTGCTGGTCGGTCGCATTAAAAGTCAGCGGGAGTGCAAACCCTGCAGGTTTTTCGAGTCCTGTATCCAGCACGCGCAGCAGTCGGCGCCTTTCGATCTCGGGAAATGAGTTGCCCTTGATAATGCGTTCGATTTCAGGCGGTAGTTTTGCTTCGGCGTACAGGTAATAGACAGGATCTTCAAAGGCAGTGTGAATACACTCGGGGGGTAACCCCAGTTCACCGGCAACGTCAGTGATGAAGCGCTCGGCATCACCGAGAACCGCACCAGCAGCCTCGCCGTTGTGCAAAAGTATTTCCGGTGTCTGCCACAAGGGTTTACCGTCGCGCAGCCAAAAGCAGTCGAGCGACCAGCGCGGCAGAATTTCACCTGGATACCACTTGCCCTGCGAACGGAGGACAATCCCTCCCTTCGAATAAATTTCGTAAAAGCGCGCCAGCAGCTGTTCTGCATGGCGGTATTTGTCTGCACCGAGTGCATCGTAGTTCCACTGGCGGCTTTCGCGGTCTGTCGCGGAAACAAATGTGGGTTCACCGCCAATAGAGAGGCGCACGTCATTCTTCTTCAGGTCGGAGTCAATCTTAGCAGCGATTTTTTCGACAGAGCCCCAGGCGGCATCGCTGTAAGGCTGCGTCACGCGGGCCGATTCGCTCAGCCGTACGACCTGCATGCTGAAATCGAGCTTCGATTCGCACGGGTCGCTGAAACCGTCGATTGCTGCTGCGTTCTCGGGCTCAGGGGTTGCCGCGAGCGGAATATGCCCTTCGGCAGCAAGCAGCCCCGACGTTGCATCAAGACCTACCCATCCTGCGCCCGGGATAAAAATTTCGGCCCAGGCATGCAAGTCGGTGAAGTCGGCCGCAGCACCGGCAAGCTCCCCCTTGCCGGGTTTATCGGCTTTCAGCTGAATCAGATAACCCGAAACAAAGCGCGCTGCCAGCCCGAGCGAACGCGCGAGCTGCACGAGCAGGTACGCGCTGTCGCGGCACGAACCCGATTTTTTCTGCAGTGTTTCAGTCGTTGTCTGCACACCAGGTTCGAGGCGAATCACGTATCCGACGTGGTTGCGCACGTACTGGTTGAGCGCGACGATAAAGTCAACCGTGGTCAGGTCGCGGACTTTGAAGCCGTCGGCAAATGCACGCAGGTCAGCGCTGTCGCCGGTGACATTCAGGTAAGGCAATAGCTCATGCTTCAGCCGCGGCGCGTACTCAAAGGGAAATCTTGCGGCATAATCTTCGGTGAAAAAATCAAACGGGTTAAAAACCCTGATCTGCGCAACCAGATCAACGCGCACTGTCAGCTGCCGCGTCGGCTCTGGAAAGACCAGTCTTGCCTGCCAGTTGGCGAAAGGGTCCTGTTGCCAGTTGAGAAATTGACGCGCCGGATCAACACTCAGGGAATACGATTCCACAAGGGTTCTCGTATGTGGTGCAGGCCGCAGGCGCACGACATGCGGAGACAGCCTGACCGGGCGATCATAGGTATATTCCGTTATATGGGAGAGCTTTACCCTGATCACGCAGCAGATACGCTGCAAATCTCATGCCAAGAATTTGCCGTTATCTCTGCTGGTCGAGCAGCCGCAGCAGGCGAGCCGCAGGTTCCGCATCAGCCTGGGCGCCCCGGCGGGCAACAGCGGCATAACGCCGGGCGGCAGGCCAGTTGCCGGCTGCTGCACTGTTCAAGGCTCCATCGTAGAGGGCTTCTTTACTGCGCTCTCGCACAGTGTCGCTGTCCCGGCTAAGCGCAAGGCGGATTTTCTGCAGTTCTGCCGCGGCGGAGGCATCGTCCAGGCAACCGAATGCGATCAGCCGCTTGCCGTGCGCGATCAGGAAATACTCCGTCCCGGTGCAGGCCGCCACGGGAAACTGCGCATACCTGCGGTATCGCTCCGCCGGCGCAACGCCGATGATCGCAACCCGCGGCAGGTTGCGCTCGAGCAAGCCGGCGACACGGTCGGCAGGCGAAACCTTTTCGCTCGCCAACAGGAGTTCGTACGCTGCCGGCGCAGACCACGCCGCGGTTGGAAGCACGGCAACCACCGTCAGCACCGCGAGGAAGAAACCGCTAAGCCGGGCTGTCATTCACTGATCGTGATCACGTCAGACGCCGAATAGGCAAACGACTCGGGATAATACATCAACCCACCCTGCGCCGGCATCGCCTGGTACTTACCGGGAAAGACTGCCCGGTAAAACGCGCGCGGTATAAAGTGGTCCTTCGCCATCCAGGTCTTGGCCAAGGCGACACGGTCGTCGAGGCGTGTGACTGCAGCGGGCGCATTGTCGTAGCCGTCGTAGCGCAGGTTTCCGAGCTGTGAAAGCTCCGCAGGGGTCAATGGTTCGAAACCTGCCGGTATCATGTCTTCCAGCAGCAGGTACTCTGCGCCCTTCTCTGCCTTCAGATCTACCTCGGTCATGACCAGGTCCCCGGGTTTAAAGCTGTACTTAGCGGCACCTTTGGTATAGTTATTACCGCTGCGGTCGACGGCGAAAAATTTGCGGCTCAGCGCAAAATTACCTTCGCGCGGTACAATGAGCGGCTTGTTGAGATAATGCTTCCATTCGGCGCGCGCAAGAAAGAAGCCAGAGCTGCTGCGGATTAAACGGACGCGTGCATCGCGCGACTTGGTCTTAAACGACAGCAGCAGATCTGCGGAGGTACTCTTTCGTGCGTCGTATTCGACATCGCGGCGCTCGCCGTCAACTTCCGCTGACACCCGCACCTTGCCTGTACTTTCACCGCTCATAGCCGCCCACGCAGCAAATGCGCGGGTCACGAGCGCAGAGAGTTTGGTGCTCCGCCAGCGCCGTTGCTTCTTCTGCGCAATGAGATAACTGATCAGCTCGCGCTGGGCTATCTTCTTGTTTTCGCCCGCAACCTGCAGCGCATAAAGTACCTGCGCCGTAATCTCTTCGCGGTCGCTATACCAATACCACGCGCGCGATTTCTCCTGCTCAAAGTAGCTGCCCTGCTGGTTGGACTTTTTCAGGCCGGCAAGCACGTTGAGCGCACCTGATTTCGTATCAGCCCAGGCAGCGGCGGTCGCGCCCTGTAATAGCAGTGCCAGTGCGTATGGATCTTTGATACCCCCCGAAAGGAGAGCTGCCCATTCTGAACGAATCTTCTCTGACAGCGGCGACTTTTGCGTCAGCTGCAAGTGAACCATCTGCGCGAAGAGCAGCCGGTTGAGAGCATAGCCGTCTTTCAGATCGCGCGTAGTTGCCGTGGTCAGCTGCTCGGCGAGATACTTGCCCCCTCGCTTGAGCACATTCGCATCGACTGCGACGCCTGCCGAGCGGGCCTCATTCAGCCCCCACAGTGTGTAGGCCGACATATACAAATCGGTGGGATCTTCGCTCCACCAGCCCCAGCCGCCATCGGCATGCTGGTAGCCGTAGAGTTTTTTCAGCCCCTGGTCAGTAATCTCCTGTAACTGCGCCTGCCTGACCGGCAGGGGGAGTTTCAGTTTTTTTGCCGCCTGGCCGGCCCAGATTGCGGGCATGAAGGTCGAAAGCGTCTGCTCCACGCAACCGTAAGGGTACGTGATCAGGTATGGGAGCGTCTCCAGTACTGAAGGTATTACGCCGGGTGTAAAGCTCAGCTGTATTTCTGCCAGATCAGTGCGCGCGTCGCTATCCAGCTTCAGCGTGGTGTTCCAGCTGCGCTCGTCGTCGCCGAAAATCTTCTGCGCCGCAGTGTAATTTTCCACGCCATAAGGCAGAACAGGCAGCTGCATCTGCAGACCATCATTTTCCTTTTCACTGCGGGCGATAAACTTCAGCGTCGCCTGTCCATTATCCGGGTAGAGAGGAGCAGACACGGTGAAATCGACGTAGCGTTCTGACTGAGCAGGCACCGTCAGTTTTGAAGGAAATCCCTGCACCAGCTTTAGCGAGCTGAACGTGGTTTCAAAGACAGCTGTCTGTGGTTCTTTGAGCTGGTTTGAGACCAGCAGGCGAAGGCGCGACTCATCGCGTTCGCGCAGAAAACGCGGCTGAGCCAGCCGCAGCGCAAAATCTTTAGAGACGGTAAGTTTGTTGCGTTCACTGCCGGCCAGCCCCGCGCTTGAATGCGCGTGCGCCGTGATACGCCACTCGGTCAGGTTGTCGGGCAGCGTTACCGCAAGCCGGCCAATACCGTTATCACCGGTTTTTCCCTGCGCAGTAAAAAAGGCAGTGTCGCGAAAGTCTTTGCGCACGCGAACTTCATTTCTGTCGCCCTTGCGCATCGCTGCGGCCTCGGCCATCTGCTCACGGTAAAGCGCATACAGGCTCTTTTCTGCACCATAGCCGTAAAAGCTAAATTGTATGGAATTGCCGGTTACCACCGCATACGGCAGACGCGGGTTGAGAGCCAGGGAAAGCGAGGTCAGAGAATCTTCGCGGATCGCGTAGATTGCCTCATCAACGAGCCCTAACGAGAACTCGGCGCTCACCGGTCTGCCTTTATGGTCGGTTGTCTTGACCAGCAGGTTGGCCTGTTCTCCCGGCCGGTAGCGTTCGCGGTCGGGAACGATTTCGACCTTCATCATGCGGTGCTCGGGAGGCAGCACAAGCTGTGCCGTACCGGAATAAAAACGCGGGTATTTGTCAAAGTCCAGCGCGGTCACAGACAGTTCAAAATTCGGGCTTAAGAAAGACTTGAGTTCTTCGCTGTGGAGAAACTGCGCATCGGCAGCGGGCAAAAGGCGGTACTTGCGGATACGGTCATTTTCCAGCGTTACCAGCACCGGTAGCTTTTTCTGCACCGGCATGCGCACCGCGAATTCTGCGGTTTCATAGAGTTCATATTTCTTCTTACCCGGGCTGACCGCTATCGGGCGTTCAGTCTGCTCGCCGTAGTCTCCGTAAAAGTCTCCGGCGCTATAGACGTAGGTTTCGAGGTATTCATAGGTCACCCGCCCTCCCGCGCTGCCTTTCACACGCACCAGGTAAACTCCACCACGGGCTACCGGCGCGAACTCGCCGAGAGCTTCACCGAGATCGTTGGTCCTGAGTTCGAGCGTCGCGACCTGTGAATCATTCCATTTCTGCGTCTTACTGTCATAGTCGCGTCGTATAAGCTCTGCCGTGATACCGGTCTGCGCTGGCTTCTGGTCGAGCACCTGGGTTGCGGTGACCCTGAAGCTGATGGGCATCTTGCTGCTGAAGTACCAGCGGTCCTGGCTGAGGCGCAGGCTCACCGGCGCGCGGTAAACCTTGAATCGAATCGAAGCCTGGGTCTCTTCCCGGTTCTGTGCCTTCACTGTCGCACGCACACGGTAATGGTAATCTGCCTCGGCCTTAGCGTCGGTGGGCAGAGAAATCTTCAGCTTGCCGGCGGCATCCAGCGAGGCTGTATAATCCTTCACGAACTCCCAGCTCGCATAGTCATAGCTGTCGCCATAGTATTCGTCAAAGCCGAAACCGTACCACCACGGATAGCTGATGCGCGAGCGCTCGATCGTGACCTCGGCCGGTACGTTCGCCAGCGCTTCACCAGAATAGTACGCGGCAGAGACCGTTGCCTCGGCAATGTCTCCGCTCAGCAGAACGGTCTTTGCTGCTGATATGTTTGCCCGTGTTTCCGGTTTCTTGTATTGCTCAATGAGAAAACTGCCACTGTGCGTTTCGCCTTCCAGCTCCATCTGAATTGTATAACGCGCAGGCTTCAGCGAACCTGTCTTGTAGGCAAACGCGAGACTACCGGCTGCCGATAGCTCTGACTCGCCTGAATGAATTATCTCGTTATCAGCATTCCTGATGCGGTATTTTACCTTACCATGGGCAGCAGAGCCTTGCTTGCGGACAAACACACCGCGCACCTGGACGGCATCGCCCATGCGGTACACCGGTCGGTCAGTATAGATTGCTGCCTCGTACAGGCCGCGCGTTGCGTCGATCGAATAAAGATCAGTAAAGGCGAAATGTTTGCCATGCTCCAGCACGTAGACTGTGCTTTCTGCGCCGTTCAGAAATCCGGTCTTTTCGGTAAATGCAATGCCGTCCTTCAGGGCAAAGGACAGCTTCTGCTGGTGTGCCTGCTTGGCACGCACGTAGGCAGTTACGATACCGTCCGACAGTGGCTCGCCGGTTTTCAGGTTGATCGCATACACGAGAATGTTGTGCGGCGAAGTTTTCGTCACCATGGCAATGTCAGAGACGACGAGAGGTGAGTGCGCAATGTGCCTGCCCTGTGAAGCTTCGACGAGGTAGTAACCCGGTGCCAGCTGGGCAAACTCATGTTTCAGGGCCTGCCAGTGGCGTGCGCGTACGGCAATTGCCTGCTCTGCCACTATCGGGTAAGGCAGGGCCGAGAACAGGTTGGTCTCGGGAAACCGGTCGCGAAAGGGGAATGCATATTTTTCCAGGCCGAGGTCAGCACGCAAACGCTCACGGTAGTCCGCGCGAATATAGCGGCGCGCCAGCTGGTAGAATGAATACTCCAGATTTTCAACCACGCTGCGCCAGAGAAAGTAACCGGGCTGCATCAGGCGTTCGTTCTTCTCAGTGACTGTATGGGCATTGCCCTGGCCGCTGAGATAGCCATGCACGTCGTCAATACGGTACAGGCGCAGGAACAGGGTGCCTTCACCGGAAGCGTAGAGCGTCGCCTGCGGCTTTTCTGCCGAGGTGAATGACCGGTTAAGAAAAACTTCCAGCGCGGAGAGCGGCGCGCTTGCCCAGAAAAGGAGAGCGAGTGCCAGTGCCCTGACTGGCAGGGTCGGATTTTTTGCCCACGCGCCCGGGAGAAGATGAAGCATGCAGACGCCTTGGTCGGCCACGCATGCCGTCAATTATAAAGGGGGCAAGATTCAGACCGTTTGTCTTTTACGGGCTTGCCAGGGCATCCGGAATTTGGGTGGCTGCTGTCGTGGCGCGGGGAAATCCCCTCAGGAAATCGCTGTCTACAGTACTTCTTTGCTTCTCAACTCTTGTGGCATCGGGGCAGATCTCTGCGCAGGAAGGCAGTGCCTGGCAGGCCGCAGTGATTGCTGGCTTTAACTCTGTCGCTGCAGCAAAAGATTCGCTGCTCGCCGATAACCGCGGCGCCGAGCTGGGTCTTTACGTCACGACGCCCTGGCGTCTGTGGAACGAGCACTATACGGCGCTCTCGCTGCGCGCGCAGGCCGTCGCCTACCCCAATGCCATTGTGACCCCCTCTCCGGCAGTTGCCGGTGAAAACGTAAAGCTGACCAACGCAGTGCATTCGCAGCTGCGTGCCGACATCCGGCAGATCTACGAGCTGTGGGACATCCATTGGACGCTGGGCCTGGGATTTCTGCTGCCGGTAAGCAGCAGCATCTCAACGCCGCGGGGAGAATTTACTTATACCGAAGCGCGGACTGTTTACCCCGAGTCCGCAGGCAACCTGCGCAAGATTGACCGATCGTACGCGGTCTTTTTGCGCGTCGGCATAGACCAGAAGCTCATGAACGATATGCTGCTGCTGGGCCTGGGCCTCGACATCAGCGCGCTCGAGTTTCCGCGCACAGAACAACTGGTCAGCTTCAATTTTTATGCCGGGGTCCGTGTATGGTGAAGCTCCGCTGGCTGCTACTCGTTGCAGCTTTACGACCGGTGCTGGCAGACATTACGATAACCTCAACCACGGTTAACCTTTCGGCAGCCAATGCACAGCTCGTCGGAAAACTCGACAGTTCGCTGAACGACCTTTTTTACGGTATTGCCTCGCTCGCAGGTCCCGGTATTATCAATGCCGCTGCATTCTCTTCGACCATCGGTATCCAGCGCCAGCAGGAAAACGTACCGCGCTTCCAGCTCGAACCCTCCGCAGGTATCATTGTACCGGGCAAGGCAAAAGGTGACGAGCGGCTGGGCGCGCTACCTCTGTATGCACTCAATATAGTCGGCGGATTTCGGCTGGATGAACGGACTGCAATCCAGCTGCGGGGTTTTTACCTGCCCGAGATGGATTTTACTGTCAGGGAAACAAAGCTCAGCGTTCAGCCCTATAGCCTGGGCGCAACGCTTACCCGGCAGGTGAAGGCGGCGGGCAATGAATGGTATAACCCGGCGATTATAACCCCCCTCGACCTCGCGTACATGCACGGCACATTTGCTGCTACCTTCAGCGGCATCGCGAAAGATGTCGGCTTTGACCCAACCGGTGACGGTTCACAGGGCACTGCGAGAGCAGACTTCACCTATACGAACAACTTCCGGCTGCGCTGGAATGTGTACTCCTTTACCACTGGCCTGGTACTCGTGAAACCTTTCTTCTCGGTCTTCACGGCGCGCCTGGGCCTGCTCGCCTCGCTGCACCTGGGCAACTCGTCACTCACGAACACCGCCAACGGGAACATGCTGGTAACCGCTTCGACAGCGGCGGGAGGCAATGAGTTCAAAATCAACGACACGGCGACGATTGAAGTGCGCAATGCAGCCAGTTTTCGCCCCGTACTCGTCTCAAACCAGATCAACCTGGGCCTGGGGCTGAATCTGGGCGGCGCGACGCTCAACCTCGACCTGACGCAGAACCTGCAGTTTAATGCCACCGCAATAGTCCTGCAGCTTGGCTGCTGGTTCTGATTTTTGTTTTTCAGCCTGTGCAAATACCCTGACCCACCCTTGTGACCTGCCCGCTCTGCGGAACCCTGCTAACGAACCTGTCTGACAAACGCTTCGCCATCTGTCGCAACGACGGCCTGGTCGTCAACGGTGCGCATGAATTTCGCCGCTATGAACACGACTATTTCGAGCAGGAGTACCGCAACCAGTATGGTCGCAGCTACACTGAAGACCGGCAGGCAATTCTCGCGCGCAATGAAATCCGCTTTGACAAAATCCGCGACCTTGCCCCGGTCACGACCCACGCGCAGGTGCTTGAAGTGGGTTCTGCTGCCGGATACTTTCTGAAAATCATGCAGGAAGCCGGCTATTCGGTGCGCGGCTGGGAAATCAGCGAAGCGATGACGAAATACTCGAATGCACGGGGAATCAAGACCGTGCAGCAGGATTTTCTCAAGGGAGCTGCGCTGCATGAAAAGCAGAAGAAACAACCCTACGACATTGTCGCGATGTTCTACGTGCTCGAACACATACCCGAACAAAAGCTGGTCTGGCAGAAACTCGCAGGCCTGGTGCGCCCTGGTGGGTACCTGCTGCTTGCCTTGCCATCGGCTGACGGTCCGACATTTCGCTTTCATCGCCAGCGCTGGTACGACACGCACCCGCTCGACCACAGCGTAGATTACTCACCGCGCTCTCTCAGGCTCGCGGGCCGGCAATTCGGATTTCAGCTCGTCGCCGCCTTCTCTGAGGGTATACATCCGCAGCGGTTTCCGCTGGGCTCGTTTCGTGTGCCTGCCTGGTTTTACCGGCGCGCACTGGAAAAAGCACCGCTCGGTGATACTATTTTCGCCATTCTGCGCAGGGAACAATCACCTTCACCATGAACGCACACGCATTACTTAAGTCACTGCACGGGTTACCTCTCGATGCCGAAGCAAAGCAATTATTAGAGTGGGAGCTCTACTGGTACCAGGCAAATAGCGCAGATGCGGCATTTGCCGAGGACAGTAAACGCGAGACCTTACCGCTGCGCCTGTCGGTCAGCGAAGAAGGCATGACCAGTGTCCGGTCTCTCGTCGAGCACGCCCAAGCCGATGAACAGGGAATCAGCATCCCCCTGGCAGAGGCAGGCCGTCAGCCCGAAACTCTGCACGTCAGCACAAAAGGACAGCCGGTAATTCCGGCCGCGGTTCAGTATTCCACTGCGGCGCTCAGCGCTCAACAGGATCTTTCACTGAAAGATGCACTGTTGCTCGTCAGGCTGGCCGCCCGCTATCCGCAGCTGACGGTGACTGCTTCCATAGCCCGTCCGGAAAAAGCCGAACTCGACGCACTCTCGCAATCGTTTCGGCGGACAATTTTTCGCGGCATAATCATGGGCCGGCGTCCATCCGCCGGGCTTCGCCTGCTCGATCGCTTCGGGCTGCTCGAGTATTTTCTGCCGGAGGTCACGGCAGGCCGGGGCTTGACGCAGAACCGCTTTCACGCGCATGATATCTTTGAACACCTGTTGCGCTCCGTCGACGGCGCAATGGATCTCAACGAACCGGTGCGCTGGTCGGCTCTGCTCCACGACATTGGCAAGGTGCCTACCCGTGTCGAGACCGACACCGGCGAAGCGACGTTCCACAACCACGAGATGTATTCGGCCCGCATGGTGGTACCGATCATGAAGCGGCTCGCCGTACCTATCACGGTTGGCCAGAAGGTTAAATTCCTGGTGCGTAACCACATGTTCCATTACACCGACGAGTGGTCAGACAAGGCGGTGCGGCGCTTCGTAAAAAAAGTGCCGCTAGAAGAACTGCAGGACCTCATTTCGCTGCGGCTTGCAGACCGCAAGGGATCGGGAAAAAAGACTGCCTTTCCCAAAGCGCTGCAGAAGCTGATAGACCACATTGACGAAATAATCGCCAAGGAAAAAGAATTCAAAATCAAGGACCTTGCTGTCAACGGCCACACGCTGATGGAAATGGGAATTCCCGCATCAAGACAAATGGGTGACATTCTCAAATTCCTGCACGCCGAAGTTGCAGCAGGCCGTGCCGCAAATGAGAGCGAAGTGCTGGTATCGATGGTCCGACAGAAAATGACCGAACTGAAGGCGGAATAGATGGAGAAAAAGAGGGCTGCCACGAAAGAGCGGACAATTGCTTCAGGGCCAACACTGCTCATTGCCGCCGGCGGGACAGGCGGTCATATTACTCCCGGCATCAGCATTGCCGAAGAATGGCTGGCACAGGGTGGTCGGGTTATCCTGGCGACGCTGGTAAAAAATGTTGAATACCCCGATATTATCCGGCTCGCGCGCAACGAGGCTGTTTCGATCGTCGCTTATGATGCGCCGCGGCTGGTGAAAAATCCGCTGCATCTCTGGGGTTTTTTCAGGCGCTTTCGTGCGGCATACAGGCTTGTCCGCCAGGCGAGTTTAGCAGAAGGAACAGTCGCGATCGTCGGCATGGGTGGGTACAGCTCGTTTCCTTCAGTTGCCTACGCAGTGCTCAACCGGCTGCCCCTGTTTCTCTGCGAACAGAACGCGCGCTGGGGCATCGTCACCCGGCTGCTCCGGTTTTTTGCCCGCAGGATTTTCCTGTCTTTTCCCACCGGGCAGAAATTACCAGAAAAATTCGTGGTCACAGGCAACCCCCTGCGTTCTTTATTCCAGAAGGCCAAAGCTCCCAAGAAGCCGGCCGGCCGTACGCGAACGATCTTCTTCGTCGGCGGCAGCCAGGGAGCCCAGGATATCAACGCACTCTACCAGGCATTCTGTGCAGCCCCTGAAGCAAAGAACTACCGCTGCATCGTATCGACCGGGCCGCAGCAACACGCTGAAATTTCCCGCGGGGCGCGTCGTGGCGACGACATTCGGCCATTCATCGTTGATATGCCCGAAACATTGCTTAAGGCCGACTTTGTTGTCGCGCGCTGCGGCAGTGGTACGCTCTCAGAACTCGTTTGGGCGCAGAAGCCTGCGTTTTTGATACCTTTTCCCTTTGCTGCGGCAAACCACCAGAGGGCTAACGCCGACGCGGTTGCGAGCAAGCTCGACTGCATGATCTTCGACGAACGGCCTTTTCGTCCCTCTACAGCGTTGAAGGGCCTGCTCGGCTTTCTGCAATCTCATCCGCAGGCCAGGGGCGCGGCGCTCAAGCCTGCCAGCGCAAATGCTTCTGCGGCACAGCACGAGATTGTCCGATATATAAAAGAAGAGCTTTAGGCATCGGACAGGCGCATGAATAGAAAAATTCTGTTTCTCGGCTTTTGGCTGGCGGGCAATACACTTTTTGCCGACCGCTGGCTCATCTTACCCCCTCGTATTGAAAATACCGTAAACGGCGAATCGCTGGCAACCGCGGGACAAACCAACCCTGCCCCGGCAGACCTTGCACGCGCGATGGCCCTCTACCTGCGTGCGAGCAGGGTTTCACACGTCGTCTCCGTCGCCGAAGCAGAAGGTTGCCTGAAACAGGAAAACCTCAGCATGGAGCAGAAGATTGCTCCCGAACTGATTGGTCGTGTGGCCAAAAACTGCCAGGCGGAGCGAGTGCTGCTGACACGTGTCCGCCGCAGGTCGGGAGAGTTTGAGGTTACCAGCAAGGTATATTTTCGTGAATCAGATGCTCTGACTGACACGCTGGTGAAATCCGGCGACGACCTGCAGCGCGTCGTTGGCGAGCAGCTCAGTGAGCGCTTCAGCGCACGTCCCGCAACACCCAAAGAATCGAGCCGCGACCTGATAGTTGCCGGCGATACGTTTGGCGCGGCGTACTTCGACTGGCAGCAGCTGAAGCCATTTTTCCTGAGCCTCGACAGCGTCAAATCTGCTTACTGCATGGTCGATGCGCAGGGTAAAATACAGACTTACCGGTTACGCTCCGACAAACAACAGGAAAAAGAATTCATCGAACGCCTGCGTTTTGAAGGTGGTTACTCGCTGCAGAATCCACAGGCGATGGCTGAATGCGTGCGCCGGGCGCAGGCTGAAACACGCCGTGAAGGCAGGCGCGCCGTAATCGTTCTTTTGGTATCGGCGCAGCCGCAGGATGCTGACTCACGGCTGCAGCTAAAGGCTGCGCTACGCCAGATTGCCGCAAAAAACAAACTGATCATTGTGCCGACAGGCAGCGCCAGCGAACCGGCGGCTCGTTTCTGGGCGCAGATTGCACGCGAGCTCGGTGACGACGCGCAGTATTTGCCGACAGCGCAGCGCGCACGCGCGGGTCTTTCGACTGGACAGGAATGGTACATCTTTCGCCGGGGCGGCCGGCTGTTCGAGAGTCGCTCCGCCGAACCGCAGAAGCTGACGGGCGGAGTGCTTATACCCGAGAAGTTCGCAGACATGAGCGCGCCCCAGGACCTCCTGAAGCTCTATGCGCAGCTTTCAGGAAACAAAGTGGTTTCAGCCGGCGAGGCGACAGCCTGGAACGGCGCGCTGACCAATGGCCTGGCGCAATCGTTCCTGACAACGGGCGTGAGCGGCAGCTGGCGTGTGATGCTCGAACAAAACGGCCAGAGCTACTACCTGAGCCTCGCCGCTCCCGAGGCCCGCAAACTCAAAGTTGGGGATTTCGCGCGTATCTACACCGAGTTGTTACCGGGAGCCGACAGAGAGGCACTTCGAAACCGGCCATCGCCGGTTGTCATCATCGAAAAAGCACAGGACAGCACGCCTGCGCTCGAAGTGAATGTGGGGGATTTTCTGCGCAATCCCGCAAAATACCTGCGGCGCGGCATGGGCGGCCGCTCGTTCTACATCATGACTGGTAAAGTCCTGCGCGTTTCCCCGCCCGAACGCGACGCCCTCGACGATGGTTTCTGACGCGCGTCTTCCGGAGAATGCACCATGAGCGCCAACCTTCGGCTTCTGGCAAACCCGGGTTTTCTTGGCTTCATTGGCTTTCGCACCTCGATGGTGCTCGGTTTCCAGGTCGTGGGTACGATTGCACACTGGCAGGTATATGCGATTACGCGTGACTCCATTTACATTGGTTATCTTGCTCTCACCGAAGTTATTCCGGCGATAGCGCTCAGCCTCATCGGCGGCTACTGGGCAGACAGCTTCAACCGCCGCAAAGTGGCATTGATCGGTTCATCGATCACGCTACTCAGCATCACCATTCTCGTCAGCGGTGCCGCGGCCAATGAGTCTTCCAGTATCCTGCCGCTTTTTGTTGCAGTGGGCATTATTGGCGTAGGCCGTGGCATCGTGGCGCCGGCGAGCAGCGCATTGCTCGGCGAGATTGTCGATCGCCATTTCTACGCGAGGGCCGCGGTATTTAATTCCATCGGCTGGCATATGGCACTGATTACCGGCCCTGCAATGGCCGGTATTCTCTATGAAAAGTATTCTCCCTTGTTCTGCTACCGTATTGCGCTCGGGCTCACATTACTTTCCATCGTTTTTCTCTGGTTTATCCGCGCACCGGGCAGACCAGCTGCCCGCCGCGAAAAAATTTCGGTCGCCATTCGCGAAGGACTGAAATTCGTTTTTCATACCCGTATCGTGCTCGGGGCTATGAGCCTTGATATGTTTGCCGTGCTCTTTGGTGGCGCCGTTGCACTGCTGCCTGCCTTCAGCGATGTCATCTACAAGACAGGAGCGGAAGGCCTGGGCTACCTGCGCGCCGCACCGGCAGTGGGCGCAGCCATCATGGGACTCATACTGATATTTGTCCCTATCAGGCACCACGCGGGAAAGGTACTGCTCGTTGCCGTCGCGCTCTTTGGCATCACGATGATCGCGTTTGGCCTCAATACCGACTTCACGCGGGCGCTCTTCATACTGGCGCTTTCGGGCGGGGTAGACAACATCAGTGTAGTCATGCGCTCGACCATTATGCAGACCCACACCCCCGACCCGATGCGCGGCCGCGTCGCGGCGGTGAACTCTATCTTCATCGCTTCATCAAATGAGATTGGCGCTTTCGAAAGTGGCTTCACGGCTAAATTCATGGGCCTCGTGCCAGCGGTTGTTTTTGGCGGGTCAATGACCATAGTCGTTGTGGTATTGATTGCCCTGCTGATACCTGAACTCCGCCGCCTAAGTTTTGCCGGAACGCAGAAGTAGTTACCAGTTCTTTTTGTAACACTCGCCGGTCAGCACCGCGCCGCGGCAGGCAAACGGCAGATCGTAAAAATCACCATCCTTGCGGTCGCTGATGCCCATGTGCAAAGGGTTGGCGACGTTTTCGACAAACGAAGATCGGAACCGGAAGGCCAGTGCGGCTTTGCCCTGCCACGTCGCATCCGATTCAGCCCGGTATGTCACATTCCATTCTTCCGCATCGAAATAAAATTTTTGCACCTGGATCTTATTGGGCGTCAGGCGGACCTCGGCCTGCGCTGAAGCGAATTCAATATCGGAGAACTTTTCCTCGAGTTTATGCAATGGCCCCGCCAGTACTCCTTTCTGCAAAAAACTGTCGCGGATCTTTCCGCGCCCGAGCCGCAGACTGACCTGGCCGGTGCCTGTCTGCATGACGGATTCGAGGCTATTGCCGGAAAAATTCAGCCGCCCGTCTGCGTCGATCGTGCCGTAGACCGTTGCCTTGAAACCCAGCAGCGTATTCAGGTTCTGCACTTTCACAGCGCCAACGCGAAAGCTCAGGTCTTGTTGTCCGTCCGCCTGTTTCTTGTAGCTGCCCTGCATGCGTCCCTGGCCGAACTCCACCTGCCACGACCGGACCTCGGTTGTACTGCCATCGGAATAGAGCTGCGCGCGCAGCGGCCCGGTTTTGAGTTTTCCGAGCTGCAGAGAACCTGCCGAGAGCTGGATACTGGCCTTGATCGACGGGTTTGAGCCAGCAGCTGCATGCTGCGGCTGTGCCTGCGAAGAGTCTGCCGGTTTTCCACGAGCCACCAGCGCATCGAGGTTGAGCTCCCCAAATGCCACGCTTCCCTGCAGGTTCAGGGGCCGGCGTCCCGTTTCTGCCTCGAGCGTCACTTCAGCCGCGTTACCGGAAAGCACCAGCTTTTGCTGGCGCACCGCGATGCGACTGCCCAACAGCGCGCCCTCAAGCCGTTCGGCAGTCACGGATAAACCCGCAGCGGACGTGGCGAGATTGCGCAGGGAAAAGTTGGCCGAAAGTAAATGATTGCGCAACTGGCCTCGGGCCGCGACAACTCCCTTCAATCCCGTGAGCCCGGGCAGACGGGCAAGGTCAGCTTCGGCGTCAAAGTCTGTCTCAACTCCACTCTTCGCTGAACCCGCCAGCCGGTGGTATTGCAGAGAGAGCCCCTGCCCGGCCAGTTTACCCTCGCCGCCAGCCGGGTAGAGCTCAGGCAGCGCGAGTGTCGCGGTTCCGTTCCAGACGAGCGCCGGCGCGTAAGCACTGCGCGTCGTGAGCTGCACGGCCTCACCCGCAATGCGCAGTTCTTTTGCTGCGGCAACGAGCTGCAGCCTGCCGGTCAGAAATCCTGCGCGATTATCCAGCGAGGACAAGTTGCAGCGTTCACAGTCAATGGCACCACTCACGTGGTCGGCATCAGCAAGGCGCGGGCCAGTCGCAACCAGGCGCGCTGTCGCGAGAAAATCCGGAACACCCAGCTCAAGCTCTGCGCCGACCTTGCTGCTGTCCGGCAACTCTGCTTTCAGGGTAAGGCGTTTGCCCGCGTTGCGCACCTCGAGTGAAAAAGCTGTTTTACCCAGCGGAATCGGGAGGATGCGTGCCTCATGAGATATAACCGCCTTCTTCATCGTCAGGTTATCCATGCGCATGGATATCTGCGACGCCCCCTCTTTGCCGGCACCGGCCGTGCTTTCTGCCAAGGTTGGGACAGAGCCCTCCCAGCTGTTGCGGATGATCTTCTTCTTTTCCGGGGTTTCAGTGGTTTCGCTGAAAAAATTCAGTTCGCAGTTTTCGAGCTGCGCTCCCCTGACCTCGAGCTGCCTGCGCAGCAATGGCAAGAGGCGCAGGTCGAGCTGCACGATGTCTGCTGAAAACAGGCAGCGTTCTGAAAGCATGGCCTCATTCCGCACACAGATGCGCCTGAGCTCGGCATTTCCCGTCCAGGTCAGGCGGATATCGCCGATGGAGAGTGCAAAACCCAGTTTGCGGCGCAGTAACGCCGATGCCTCGGACGAAATGCGGTCGGGAGAAATCCGGCCCCGGAGATAAAAAAAGCCACCCGCCAGGGCAGCTGATAACAAAAGAAACAGCACGAGCAGCGCCCGCAACAGATTCCTGCGCGGCGCGCCACCCGACGACATCGTGATTTAACCCGCGACAGCCGCGGCGATAATGATCGAAATGCCCAGCATCATGCAACCGATCATGATCGCCATGGCGCGGTTGTGTTTGTCAGCAATTTCGCCCCAGATGTCGCGCGGGTGCAGCCAGTCGATAATGGCAAACGACAACACCATCACCAAAATACCGATCGTTGAATAGACCAGGACAGCCAGGATGTGCTCCAGGTCGAGCAGTGCTTTCACCTTGGGCATCTCTCCGTTTTCCGCGAATACCGCGGTTGCCACAAATAGCAGAAAGAAAATCTTTTTCATATGTTTACTCCCCAATTAACTGAATTCGTATAATTCGTCATTTGCCACCGCCCGCGAGTATGCGAGGCATGTAGACTGCGCGAAACGAAGTCGGGTTCGCGCGGATATTCTTCACATTCAGGTTTTCTGCTTCGATCGGCTCTTTGCCACCGGCCTGCGTCAGCATACGGTGCGCGGCAAAGCCAAAAAACAGCAGGGTGAGAGGCAGGTAGACATACATGCGCAGTAACTGTTTCATTTATCGCTCCCCCTCTTTTATGCGGAAACGGATGTAGTAGTAAATGTTCCAGCCGAACAGCCAGAAGATGAATACCACGCCCCAGCCAATCGAAGCGACGTCACGCTTGGCCTTCATCTGCAGATTCAGCTTAGGCGCTGTAGGCTTGCCAAAGAAGTCGAGGGGCAAAAGTTTTCCGCCGGCTTTTGCTGCAGGTGCAGGTGCAGGTGCAGGTGCTGCTGCCGGCTGCGCCGCTGCTGCCACGGGTTTTGCAGGCGTAATGGCCTTCGCCCCGGGTTTACCGGGTTGCGCCTTGCCCAAAGGCCCGGTTGCGGGTACAGCAGGCGGAGCTTCGACGCGTTCGCCATAGACCTGCAGGTTGCGCTTGAACTCATTCACTCCGATATTTGTCGCACCGGCGACAAACAGGTAGTATTGGCCCGGTGGCATCTTCTCGGTGGTAAAATCTGTCGAATTGCCGCCCTCGGACCATTTGTCCTCGCCTGAGCCGCCGTAATAGTACGAAAGCTCCCCATCATAGATGAAGCCGCGCCCTGTCTGTTCATTGATCATGAAGACATTGAGGCTGATCCATTCCTGGTTCAGGTTGCCGCGAAAATCAAATTCAACATTGGTATCTTTGTTGAGCTCGATCGTTCCCGGTTCAAAGTTGAACTCGAGGTAGTCTGTTGTGCCTTCTTTCTTCAGCTCAAACTCAGCGGTGTTCAGGGTAATGGCCTTGTCGAAGACTACCTTTTCTTCCGCGCGACCCGCGGCGACCGAGCAGGTACCGCAGGTTGCCAGGAACAAAAGGCCCGAAATCGCCAGCGAAACGAGGTAACGCGCGCGCATCGGGTTAGGTTCGCACATGCCAAACCCGTACTTTGGCGGCATCTCTTCGAGCTTAAAGGCAGCCTGAATTTCTTCGGGGTACTTGTACTCACCGATTGACCAGTTGCTCTCAGTCACGCGCTTGCGCAGGCCGCGTTTCTCTATAATCGCATCAATGTCGACGCCGTCTTCGTCGTCTTCATCCTCGTCATCATCACTTTCTGCAGAACCGGTTTTGGCGGCGGCGGCAATGAGCGACGAAATATCAACCTGCCGGCCCTTCTGGTCAAAGTACTGGGTGACATTCTCGCATGACGCCTGGTAAGGCGGATTGATATATTCGGTCACATCATTGGTTTCGCCAATGGTTGCCTGCCACGGAAATTCACCGATGATATTTTTTACCGTGGCACGGTAATGCGTGAAGTATTTAAGCTTTTTACCTGCGAGCTTTATTGTGCCAACGGGTCCGTGCCATCCCGGCCGGCCACTCTTGTCAAACCCGAGCCCCGGTGCCTGTTCGATCAGGGTCCAGTGACCAGAACTTTCGACCAGGTAGCGGTAACCATGGTACGGGTTGAACAGCAGGTATTCGCTCCAGGTACCGCCATCGTCGTCCCCGCGCACGACCATACCGACGCACTTGAACTTTATGCCATTCAGCGTGCCTTCGGTACCAATCGGAATCCACTGGCGGTGCGGAAACTGTTCGTTGTATTTATCGCGAAGCTTGAGGACTTCGTGGTCAGGCTCGAGAATAGAAGAACATTTAGGGCAACGGATAGTGACAGATTTTCCGGGCAGCTCGAGGTTGACAGGGCCTCCGCAGTTGGGGCACTTAAAGCCCTTCGAGGTAACCGGTGCCGGTTGCGGCGGCGCCATGTCGGCACGGTAGCGGAACTTGCCGCCCTGGGGCGCGCCTGTACTTTCACTCATGCCTGGCCCCCCGCTGCGACGGGTTCGGCATCGCCCGATTTGAAACCATAGACACTGCGTATGCGAGAGAGGCGCAGATCGCGAAAAGAGACCGCGCGTCCGGTAAATACCAGTGGTGGGGTCTCTGAAAAATCGAGCGTTGCAAAGCTGCCGTCTTCGCGCACGCAGTCGACAACCGAAGCTTCGTATTCACCCTCAAAAGAAAAGGGGAGCTCCCCCTCACCTGAAACAACCCGTGTCGTCTGGATATCTTTCACAAAAAATTCATCGCCATCAATTTCGACGGAGCCGCCTGCATACAGGTCGGCAAATTGCAGACCGTCGGGCAGCCTGGCATCTTTCTTCTGCCGGGTGAAAAAGTACATACCGTTCGCTTCGCCGAGCCAGGCATCACCAGACTCTTCGTCGACTGAGAGGTACCACTCATTCCAGTATCCTACCGGGTGTTTGTACTGTATGCGGCCAACAATTTTGAATGTTTTGCCGTCGAGCGTACCCGTCGCGCCGAGCTGAAGGGGAGAACCGTCTTCAACGAGCGCCGCCGTCTGCCCTACTTCTTTCAGCGCATCTTCTGACTGCACCGACATTGTTCTGCAGTACTTGCAGACTGCGTAGAGGCTGTGCGCGTTTTCAAAAGTGAGCGGCGCACCGCACGACGGGCAGGTCGATTGCTTCACGGCGGTCAGGGTATGGAAATTGGGCTATTGTGTCACGTGAAAAAAACGGTTTGATCTGACCGTGTAGCGTCGATTCATGAATCGACGCTACACGGCGGCTTAAATGGAATCGATGATCGAATTCAAGGTCGCCGATGGCCGCATCGCCTTCGCTGCCTTTGCATCGTCAGGATGGTAATAACCGCCCATGTCGACCGGCTTGCCCTGCGCGTCGATCAGCTCTTTGTCAATCTTCGCCTCGTTGTCTGCCATCTGCTTTGCGATGGGTACGAATTTTGCCTGCAGGTCTTTGTCCGCAGTCTGTGCAGCGAGCGCCTGTGCCCAGTAGAGAGCAAAATAGAAATGGCTGCCACGGTTATCAATCTCGCCGACCTTGCGCGCAGGTGACTTGTTGTTATCAAGGAACTTGCCGAAAGCAACGTCGAGCGTATCGGCGAGCACCTTGGCTTTCGGGTTCTTAAAGGTCTCTGCCAGGTGCTCGAGCGATACGCCGAGCGCCAAAAACTCACCGGTTGAATCCCAGCGGAGATAGCCTTCTTTCTGGAACTGCTGCACGTGTTTCGGGGCAGATCCGCCGGCGCCGGTTTCAAAGAGGCCGCCGCCATTCAACAGCGGCACAATCGAGAGCATCTTGGCGCTGGTGTTGAGTTCGAGAATCGGGAAGAGGTCGGTCAGGTAGTCGCGCATCACGTTGCCCGTGACCGAAATCGTGTCTTTGCCCGCCTTCACGCGCTCGAGCGTGTATTGCATCGCTTCGGTCAGGGACAGCACGAGGATTTCAAGGCCCGAGGTGTCGTGCTCTTTCAGGTAGGTATTCACCTTTGCAATCACCTGCGCGTCGTGGGCACGGTTCTTGTTCAGCCAAAACACCGCGGGTGTATTGGTCGCGCGCGCGCGACGCACGGCGAGTTTCACCCAGTCGCGTATCGCTTCGTCTTTCGCCTGACATGCACGCCAGATATCATTTTGCTCAACGTTGTGCTCGGTCAGCACGGTGCCCGCGGCATCGACAATGCGGATCACTCCGTCAGCCGGTGCCTTAAAGGTCTTGTCGTGCGAACCGTATTCTTCTGCCTGCTGCGCCATGAGGCCGACGTTGGCGACGTTGCCCATCGTGCGCGGGTCGAATGCGCCGTGCTCGCGGCAAAAATCAAAACCGACCTGGTAGAATTCAGCGTACGAAGTATCGGGTATCACGGCCTTGCACTCGTGCAGTTTGCCGTCGGGGCCCCACATCTGGCCCGAATCGCGGATCACCACCGGCATCGAAGCGTCGATGATGACATCGTTACCCGCGTGCAGGTTGGTTATACCTTTTTCTGAATCGACCATCGCGAGCGGCGGGCGCTTTTCGTAAGTGGCCTTGATGTCAGCCTCAATCTCTGCGCGTTTTGCGTCTGGCAGGGCTTTGAGCTTTGCGTACAGGTCGCCGAGGCCCAGGTCGGGGTTAACTCCCAATTCTTTGAACGTCGCCGCGTGCTTGTCAAAAACATCTTTAAAGTAGACAGAAACGAAATGGCCGAAGATAATCGGGTCTGAGACCTTCATCATGGTCGCCTTGAGGTGCACCGAGAACAGCAGGTTCTTCGACTTCGCATCGTTCAGCTGCTCTTCGATAAACGCACGCAGCGCCTCGGCGCTCATGAAAGTCGCATCCAGAATTTCACCGGCTTTGAGCGCCAGCTTGTCTTTCAGGACTGTCGTGCTGCCTGCCTTGTCGGTGAAGGTAATTTTGGCTTCGGTGGGAGCGCTGAGCGTTACGGATTTTTCGTTGTGAAAGAAATCGCCCGCCTTCATATTCGAGACATGGCTCTTGATGTCCTTATTCCACGCGCCGAGTTTGTGCGGGTTCTTTTTCGCGAATTCTTTTACCGAACGCGCCACACGACGGTCAGAGTTGCCCTCACGGATTACCGGGTTGACGGCGCTGCCGAGAACCTTCGCATAACGAGCCTTGATCGCCTTCTCTTCTTCCGACTTTGGCTCTTCGGGATAATCGGGCACCTTGTAGCCCTGCCCCTGCAGTTCGGCAATCGCCGCCTTGAGCTGCGGAATCGAAGCGCTCACATTCGGCAGCTTGATAATGTTGGCATCGCTCTGCAAGACCAGCTTACCCAGGTACGCCAGCTCGTCAGGAATCTTCTGCGTTTCGGTCAGGTTTTCAGGAAAATTCGCCAGGATACGTCCAGCGAGCGAAATGTCGCGTGTCTCAACTTCAACGCCCGCCGCCTTGGTGAAGGCCTGCACAATCGGCAGCAGCGAATAGGTCGCGAGCGCCGGTGCTTCGTCTATTTTAGTCCAGGTAATCTTTGCATTTGCCATAATATAGGTGCATGACCCGCAACGCGACTGTGCGCGTCAATTAAGTGTGGGTTATCTTGCAGGGGCTGATATGTCCCCACCCCCGGCCCACGGTTCGACAAGCTCTGAAGCAGAGACTCGGCTACGCCTCGTCGCACCGCAGGTCCCCTGCTTGCGGGGAGGGGTGACTTTTATTATGTACATTTTTCGTAGAGACGCAGCATGCTGCGTCCCTACGAAATCACCCGAACGCCGCCCTTAGCATCCTCTGGATCCGATCTAAATCAACTTCAGCTGCACTTTCAGACCATTCTGAAACTTGTGCGCGAGCAATCTGTCGTGCTGTAACCGACCGACAACAATCCCGGGATGCACGCCTATTTCCCTCGCAAAACCCTTTATCGCCCCGACATCAAACCAGCCGCAATCGACGAATGCCTGGTACTGCTTCTCGGGAATCAACATCTCACCGGCAAAGTGGTTGGCCTCGGTTTCTTCTTTCGAGTTATCACCATCGCCTTTGTCGAGAAAGATCGACTTCTTGCCGTGTAGCAAAATATGCGCAGCTTCGTGGAAGAAAGTAAACCAAAAATGGTCGTTGGTCCTGTAGCGCAGGCTGAGCGCGATCATCGCCTGGTGCTGGTTGAGCCACAGCGCGGCACCGCTGATATGCGTTTCTTTGAGCTCGGGCACCACAACGAGTTTGACACCTGCCTCGGCGCAGAGTTCAACCATGCGGCCAAAGAAGCTCCCCGATTCCTGAATCGTTAGCTGACGAATTTCTTTCAGGTTTGCTTCAAACTTCTGCTTATCAAATGTGGCGGCATTGATCTTTTCGGCTGCCTTTTTCGCCAGGTGCAGCCATACGCTGGTTGCCTCAGGCGACTCAGTGAACTTGCCGCTCTTACGGTAACTGACCACCTGCATCGCGTTGAAGTCGTCCCATGCTTCTGGTGACGCCACGCCTAAGAAGCGCAACAGGCCATCGGCCAACTCGGCGAGCTTTTTCGTATTGGGCAAATAGCCCATGCGCCTGAGCTCCGCAGTCGGAAACCGGGTCACCCATTTGCGGGTCTTTTCTGTCTCGAGCGATTTTCGGTTTTTCTCCCTCTCCTGGAATAGCTGATAAGCCTCAACCAGTCCAATCCAGATTTCGGCATGCACATCCAGGGTTTTCTCAAATTTCAGCGCGACCTCGGGTGAATAGACGCTCTTACCCTGAACGATTTGACTGATTGCTTTGACCGAGAGACCGCTCCGCTCCGCGAAATCTTTTTTCTTGATTCCCCTCGATTCAAGCACCTCTTCAAGATATTCGCCCGGGTGGATTGCGTAATCGGGGTTATATTGGTTCACCAGTTCAGCCATATTAATGATAGTCCTCCACGCTGAGAATACGAATCTTTGTCACCAATGCCAGATCAATGCCGCCATCTGCTTTGCGCGGCACGGGTTCATCGGCCGGCTCGAACACCAACCGAAAAGGATGCATAAGGTCGACCGCAAACTGGCCGGCTCTGCCTTCAGATAGCTCGTGGCAACGCTCGGGTGGCAGACTGGAAACCCGTGCCAGGTTCGCCGCTGCGCGCAGCACCGCCATGCGAACCCGTATTTTCTTGGCCTGTTGACCGTATTTTCTGGTCAGCTCCTTTTCGGAGTTGAAAAGCTTTTCCATTTTGGTGTTCGCGAACACGATTAGCACATCGGAAAGGTGAATATTTTGATTAACCTGTGAGGTAAAGGATTTTGTGAAATATGCTGGTGGGTTGGCGAGGTGGTGGTGTCCCCACCCCCCAGCCCCTCCCCGCTTGCGGGGAGGGGTGACTGTGATGTGGGTTTGTGTGAGGTGGCAGGCAGCGGTTGTGTGGATCTTTTGCAGAGCCGCAGCATGCTGCGTCTTTACAAAATCACCCAGATGCCCGATCTTGAATTATCGTCACATCAACTGGGCATGCTGGGCGCTACACCCTTTAAAATCTCAATTGCCTTACGACACCAGCAATCGTGCATATGGGTTCAAGTAGCTCTTGACACATCTAACGCGATCTGCGAACCCATAGGTAAAAACGGTTCTGCCAGTGAAAAAGCTCTACAAATCCCCTCAACAAAAACGGAGAAATGCTCAGAGAATGCGTCGTGCAGCAATGCGACCAGGTTCAAAGCCACCAACACAAAAGCGTGGAATCACTCGGACCGAAAAAAGAACGCTTGAGCGATTGAGAATTAAGTCCCCGCCCGCCCGAATCCTCTGTCCGAAGAACTTTAACCTCCTAGAAAATACCGAATCTGTCTTGCGCGTTTTTGATGAAATGGAACAAGCTGTCGCAAAGAGCGCGCGGATTATCCTAGACCACTCCGAGGTAGAGGATCTATCAACAGAAACATTAGTCTTGTTATTGGCGCATATTGAAACGTATGAGCGTCTGTATAAGCATTTCAATATTGAAGGGGTGCGCCCAAAAAGCGAGAGGGCTCGGCGATTGCTTCTGAGCAGCGGCTTTACAAAATTCATGTCATTCTCTGCAGAACCAGCCATCAAGAATTCCGATATTTTCGAAATCCACCGGGGCAGCCAAGTCGAGCCGCATACTGCTTCCAAATTCAATAGCTTTGCCTTGGAAAAACTGCGTAAAGAGCCGTCGATCGCCAGCAGAAGAAACTACTCCATGCTCATAGAGTGCATGGCAAACACACGCAATCATGCGTACCAAATTGATGGGAAACCTATTCGAAAGTGGTGGCTCGTTGCCCAGTACGACGCCCAGAAGCAGAAAATGCGGTTTTCCTTTTTAGACCTAGGTGTCGGCATCCCCAAGACCGTCCGAAAAAAATTCTCCGAGTTAGTTACGCTTAAATCAGATAGCCGCTTAATCGATTCTGCCTTGCGGGGAAATTTATCAAATTTGCGAACATCGACTGGCTTACCGCACCGAGGTAAGGGCTTACCAAGAATCCTGAACAATCTCAAGTCGAATTTTATTCAGAATCTCGCAATCATGTCAAACCGTGGGTACTTGTTGAAGCGATCATTCCTGGACAAA
>JBMOPL010000021.1:0-211876 GCA_049323535.1 Spirochaetota bacterium
CCGATAGATTTCCTGGTAATCGTACATTTGCCCGTCCCTTCAAGTTCAGTTTTGTCGTAAAAACCGCTTAAGGGCGGGCGCTTATTTCAGCAATCCCACTGTAACATATGTCCCCGGACTAAAGAGCCACTCTTTACTTTTTTCTTGACACCTCGCCTATCCCCTTTCCGTATTCTGAAAAAAGTAAGGAACCCCATGACCGCAACCATATCACACATCACCAGCAAAGCTCAGGTAACCGTGCCCGCAGCGATGCGACAGATCGCTGATATCCATGATGGCGATACGGTGCTCTTCGTGGCGCACGGCAATGAGCTGGTCATGCGCAAGTATACCGCCGAAGAGGATGCGTGGCTCAAGTATGCCGAAAGCGGCTTCGCCGAATGGGACAACGCAGAAGATGAAGTCTATAACGACCTATGAGGCCTTTGACAAAGGCGACATTGTCCTCGTTCCCTTTCCGATCTCCAACCTGAAAACCCTCAAGCGCCGGCCGGCGCTGGTGATCTCACCCAAGGTATTCAACAAGGGCGGAGACTCCACCCTGCTATTCATGACCAGCAACGTGAAAACTCCGCCGCGTGAAGGCGACGTGCTGATCAAGAATTTCAAAACGGCAGGCCTGCCAAAACCAACTCTCGTGCGCATGAAATTCGTGACCATCGCCAATGCACTCATTTTGAAAAAAATTGGGCACCTGCCTCCGGCAGACATGAAGCGCGTTAAGGCGCAGATCATGCATTTTTTTGGTATGGGCGAGTAGCAGGGCAACTCATAGTGACTTGTAAAACGTCGTGCTGAGCTAGTCGAAGTGCGGCGGCGTGTCACCTTTCGACAGGTTCAGGCTGACACAGCACTGCCCAACCTTTCCTGAATATTCACTCGCAGCCGCCGCTGACGCTTTCGAGCTGGCAACAAGGTACGCGCACTGAATCTGTCAAACAGGCTTTTGCTGACACCGCTGCTGGCAATCAATGCCAGTCTCTCTGCAGCTGAGCTGAGTATTGTCACCAACACCGGCGAACCCGTCGAGTTTGGCACCGCTATTATTGTCGAGGCAAAATTCAAGACCAATTTCGAGAATGGCAGGCTCGCACTGCCAAACCTCAAGCCCGGCGCCTACGCGCTGCGTATAACCGCACCTAACTACGTCAGTCTCGAAGAGCGCCTGCAGCTGCCGCTGAAAAAGCCACTCACGCTCGTCATGCAGCTGCAGACACGGCGAGCGCAGAAGGTGCGGCTCATCACGCACGAAGAGAAACATAACGTCAGCAAGCACCAGCTGCAGCAGCACGAACTCAAGTCGGTGCCGGCAACCTTCGGCGACAACATCTCGGCGCTGGCGACATTGCCGGGCGTCAACCGTCCCGGCGGCATTTTCGGTCCGCTGATTATTCGTGGCGCACCCGATACAGCGAACCGCTACTTCATCGATGACATTCCCGTGATCAACCCGCAGCACTTCGGGGGATTTCAATCGGTTATCTCGAATGAACTCATCGATGACATAACCCTCTTCTCTTCTGCTTTTCCTGCCTACTACGGCCAGGCGCTCGGCGCGGTGATCGACATCCGCACGATCGAGGCGGTTGCGAAGCCGACCGCGACCATACAGACCGGCATCATTTCTTCGAATGCATTCTTTGCTGCGCCGTGGTCAGTTTTCTCCCCGAAGTTAACTCCCCCGTCAGAAAACGCGAGCGAGGCGGAGCGCCAGGCATACCAGGACGCGAAACGGAAATCAGAAGTTGATACAGGTTTCTTTTCGATCTCAGGCCGTGTGGGTTATCTCTCGCTGCTCGTCCCCCCCATCTACAAATTCATTACAGGCAAAGAAATTATCGCGGTACCCGAGTACTACGACTACCAGTGGAAGGCGCGGTGGTACCTCGGCGATCATAACCGCCACGCGGTTTCGATGTTTGTCTTCGGCAGTTACGATACCTTTACGCTGGTACGTAAACTGAGCGACGAAGAAAAAAAACAGCGCATTGAACAGGGAGAGAACCCCGCCGCGGGTGATCTCACTGTGTTCAACGACATCTCTTCGCACAGCCAGTCTGTCTCATACGACTACCTGCCCTCGCAGAATCTTAAGATACGCACCATACTGTTCAACACCCTGATCTACAGCCGCTTTTACCGCGAAGCGCCCGGGCGCGCTCTTGGCACCATCGACGTTAACACGCGGCCAAACATCACGGGGCTGCGCGAGATCTTCGACATCTGGTACATGAACCGCAAGGCACGCCTCAAAGCGGGTATCGATTACCAGCTCTTCCACTTCAACAGCTCGGGTGTCACGCAGCAACGCAAAGAGACTATACCCTCGGGCCAGACGGATTTTAATAATCCCGACCACTTCGATGTCATCAGCGTCGCCGCGCAGGGACAGAACCACCTGCTTTCTGCCTACGCCGATAACCGGTTTGAGCTGGGCGGTTTTTTCGTCACACCCGGCATGCGCTCTGACCACCTGGTGCGTTCTGGTGAAACAACGTTCGACCTGCGCGGCCTCGCGGGCTACAAATTTCCCACCAACACGACGCTTGCCGTTTCAGGTGGCCTCTATTCATCGTTCGCACAGACCAACACCTACCGCTTCAACCAGGCGAGCCGCCGCGAGGCGCGCGTTGTGACCGCCGACAGCTTGCGCAGCGAAAAGGCGCTGCACCGCAGCGTTGCTCTCGAACAGGAGTTCGGATTTCATGTGTTCAAGGTCGAAGGCTTCTATAACAACCTCTACGACATGATGCAGTCAACTTCTTCTGCCGACCAGGCACGCGGGATCTACTTTGCTAATACCGGCGGCTCGGTGGCACGCGGCGTCGAGGTCAGCTACCGCAAGTCATTGCAGGAAAATGAAGACGGCTTCTTCGGCTGGGTGAGTTATACGTTCACGCGCGCCGACGTCTCGGGTGTCGCAGGCAGCTTTCCGTTTCGCTTCGAGCAGCGCCACGTCGTGAAGATGATTGGCGTCTACCGCTTAGGGGCATGGGAGCTCGGGGCGCGCTTTGAACTTTTCACCGGCTTTCCTTATACACCGATTGTGGGCAGCAACTGTACACCAGGGTATACCTGCGACGGCAATCCGTCGACAACGCTCTACACCCCAGTTTTTTCGACTGCCATCAATAGCGAACACTATCCGCTGTTCCACCGGCTCGATGTACGCCTCACGCGCAAGAGCACCTACTCGTGGGGTACCTTTTCGTGGTTCGTGGAGTTCATCAACATCTACAACAACGAACCGCAGCTGCGGCAGGAATTCCGCAACTCACAGCCGTACGAAGCGGGGCGTAACCCGCGTTTTGCCGGCCCGAGCACACCGCTCAACCTGATTCCGAATTTTGGCCTTGAGTGGAAATCTTGAGAGCGCGGTGCGCTCTCAAGATTTCCTATAACCAACCAGCGCGGCGAAATCTCCTGTAGAGCAAATAGCAAATGATGCTGATGAAACCCAGCGCAGCGGGGTAGCCGTATTCCCATTGCAGCTCGGGCATGTACTTGAAGTTCATGCCCCAGACGCCCGCAAACGCAGTTGCTGCGGCAAAGATACCCGCCCAGCCCGCGAGCTTCTTGGTAATTTCGCTCTCTTCGATGGTGACAAAGGCGAGGTTGACCTGCATAGCGATGGCGGTTTTTTCGCGCAGGTTCTCTACGGCGCTTTCGATGCGCGCGAGGTGGTCGTGCACGTCGCGAAAGTAGTGCTCTGCCGAAGCGCACAGGCGAGGAGCGCGGCTGGTATGTAACTTCGTCGTCGCCTCGACCAGGGGCGATACGGCATGGCGCAGCTGTGTGACACGCTCTTTGAGTTCGTACAGCCGCTGTATGCTGTTCCGTGCCGTGCGCGCGTGAAAGATCTGGCTCTCGGCTTCGTCGAGCTCTGTCTCGAGCGCATCGAGCACGGGAAAATAGCTGTCGACGACTGCATCCATCAGCGCGTAGAGCACAAATCCGGCCCCCTGGCTTAAGAGTTCGGGTTCGCGTTCGCAGCGGCCCCGAACCCCCAGGAGGCTGAGGGTGCTGCGATTGCGTACCGAAAGCACGTAATTTGGTCCGGCAAAGATGTGCACTTCGCCAACCGCAAATTCCGTCCCGGTTTTTTCGAGCAGGTGCATCACAACGAACACCGAGTCACCATACTCTTCAACCTTTGGCCGCTGGTGACCGTGGCGCGCATCTTCGACTGCCAGTTCATGCAGGTTGAATTCCTCCTGCATCAGGTTGAGCTCCGCCTCGTCGGCGTCGCGCAGTGCTACCCAGACAAAACATCCCGGTTTTTGCAGGTAATCGCTGATTTGGGCGACGGGTATGTCGCAGAGTTTCTTACCCTCCTGGTAGACGACGCAGTTAATCAGCACATTCTATTTTCGGCCGATTTGAGGTCCCACTGAATGGGAGCTCTGTGCGGGACACGAAGCTCTTTACAGATGTGCTGCCCGAAGGCGCATGTACTTATGCGCATCGGGGTACCGAAAGAAATCAAGAAGCTCGAATTTCGTGTTGCAATGACCGCCGAAGGGGTACGCGAAGCGGTGCGTGCCGGGCATACGGTCTGGGTGGAAAGTGAAGCCGGCACCGGAAGTGGAATCCGCGACGCAGAATACATTGCCGCCGGCGCCGAAATCAGCACGAAGCAACAGATCTTTGAGAACTGTGACCTGATCGTCAAGGTCAAAGAGCCGCTCGAAGCTGAGTACCACCTCTTTCGCCCGGGCCAGTTACTGTTTACGTACCTGCACCTTGCACCCGACCCACAGCAGACGCAGGCGCTTATCAAGGCACAGGTGACTGCGTTTGCCTACGAGACGCTCGAGGTCGATGGCGAGCTGCCGCTGCTCGCACCGATGAGCGAAGTTGCCGGGCGAATGGCGCCGCTCATGGGTTCATTCTTTCTGCAGAAGCGTTTTTCCGGCACGGGGGTTTTGCCGGCGGGGGCAACCGGTACCGAAAGTGCGCACTGCCTGGTACTCGGTGCCGGTGTCGTCGGCATGGGTGCATTACGCGTCGCGCACGGCATTGGCATGAACGTCACCGTATTGAACCGCAGTGTCGACCGGCTGCGCCATATCGAAGAACTCTACCGGGGTGCTGTGAAAACCCTGCCGCTCAGTGCGGCGAATGTTGCGCACTGTATTGCCGGGGCAGACATGGTCATCGGCGCTCTGCTGGTTCCCGGCGGGCGCACGCCCCTGCTGATTCGCCGCGACGATCTCAGGACCATGAAACCCGGCGCGGTTATTGTCGACGTTTCAGTCGACCAGGGCGGCTGTGCCGAGACGACCATACCGCGCACGCACGACGACCCGGTCTATACCGTCGACGGCATACAGCACTACACAGTCGCCAACATGCCCGGCGCCTACCCGCGCACGTCGACCTATGCACTGACCAACGCGACGCTGCCCTGGGTGCTGCGACTGGCAGCCCTGGGTGCAGACAAGGCGGTGGCGGAGTTTCCCCCGTTACAGAAGGCGCTCAACCTGAAAGCGGGCAAGGTTCTGAACATAGCTGTGGCCGAATCGCAGGGTTTATAACCTCACCAGAACTTCTTTACGCTCATGCTGAATTCAGCGAGGTGGAGCCAATTATGAAAAAACTCCACCTGCTTTTACCCATGTTGCTGATCGCCGCCGCTTCGTGTAAGAAAAAAGAATACACCGGCAAGGTTTGGTTCTCTGAACCGTCAGATAAGGCAGAGGTTACCTCGCCCGTAAAATTCGTGATGCAGGTTGAAGGTATGACGATCAAACCTGCCGGCACGATGGAAGAAGGGACGGGCCACTTTCACATACTAATTGATAAAGAAGCAATCGCAGAAGGTCAGCCGATCATCAACGACGAAGTGCACAAGCACTACGGCAAGGGCCAGACCGAAGACACCATCGAACTCAAACCCGGTGACTACCGTATCACGCTGCAGTTCGCCGACGGGGCGCATGTCTCTTACGGTTCAAAATGGTCGCAGACCATATCGCTCAAGGTAAAAGCCCCTGCGGGCGCGGCCGAAGAAGAATAATTTTCCAGTGTGCCGTGCGTCGCGCACGGCAGGTACATCATGTTTTCACAGGGTTCGTTGTCTGTTTCATTGCTCGTCATATCGAACATCTTCATGACGCTTGCCTGGTACGGGCACCTGCAGATGCACCAAAGCGAACGTTTTTCGCATTTACCTATCTACGGTGTGATACTCGTCAGCTGGCTGATTGCACTGGCCGAATATGCCTTTCAGGTGCCAGCCAACCGTATCGGCAGCGCCAACTATGGCGGGCCGTTCAACCTGTTTGAGCTCAAGATCATCCAGGAAGTTGTATCGCTGGTGGTGTTCACGTTCTTTGCGGTCTACGTGTTCAAGACCGAACAGCTGCGCTGGAATTACCTGATTGGTTTCGGTTTTCTCGTCCTGGCGGTGTATTTCATATTCAAGAAGTAGGATGCATCGGTGCTTCGACTTCGCTCAGCAACCGACGACCGGCCCCTGAGCGCAGTCGAAGGGCGGTCGTCAATTACGCTTATTCAACCACTCAATGATTTTCGGGTGTACTTCTTTGTGCGCCTGTTTGCCGAAAATGAGGTCGGTATGACCGTAGTCGTCGGCATAACCATCGGCGCGCGAGAAAATTTCCATCGTCTTGTCCTTTGATCCGAGGCGCTCGTAGACATCGCGCACCACGGCCGGGTCTGCCAGTTCATCGCGGCGGCCGGCTACGAGATAAGCCGGCACTGTGACATTTTTTAGTTCGCTGCGGTAGTTGGTCTTGCCGTCGGCAGAATAGAGGCCACCATTTTCCGTCATGTAGATGAACTGCTTGATTTCGTTCTTGCTGATGTTGTTGATCGACTTGCGCAAGAGCTGCGCCTTGACCTTTGCGTCGGTGTTCTCAGGGTTGTAGAAAGCGTTGGCAAAGGGTGCATAGAGCACTTCAGGAAAAAAACTCGCCATAAAGGCTCCCGGGCGAATCGGCAGTACCGGCAGAATTGCCATACCTCCGCGCATGCGGTAGAGTTTGAAAGTCCAGTCGTTGTAAGGCAAAAAACTCATCGGTGAGGCGATGGTCACGAGGTTGGCGACCCTGCCCTCGCTCTGCGTACCCAGCCGCGCATACATCACAATGCCGCCCATGCTGTGACCGATGTAGTTGATCTTCTGCGCTCCCGTCTGCTGCAGCACAAATCTGATCGCCGCGTCCAGATCGTGGTGAATATACGCATCGATGTCGTACGTGTAGGTATGCTTGCCGAACCAATAGCCGGTCTCTGCGGCTTCGACGCGGCCGCGCAGGTCCATCAACCAGACATCGTAACCCGCACGCTGCAGGTTACGCACAAGAGAGTCTTCGTCCTTTGCCTTGAAATACTCGCGGTTCGCGCCCAGGCCATGGCAGATCAGCACCGGGTATTTCTTTTTTACAGCCGCGTTGAGCGAAGGCAAGTGTTCGACCGTTAACGCCCAGTCGTCTGAGGTCAAAACTTTGTGGCGGTCACCCTGCACCGGTATGCTGGCGCAGGCTGTCATGCCTGCAAGCAGCGCGCCGATGGCTACAGCAGCTGCGAGGCGATGTGCGCTCATTTGCCTCACAGATAAAAACCCATACGCACGCGGTAAGTGGGAGCACTCATATCAATCGCTACATCTTTCGCGTACTGCAGTATATTGTACCCGGCTTCGGCCTCAAAAAAGAATGCACCCCAGAAATAGACCGTTGCCCCCACCACGGGTGTGACGCGTGTCGACCAGGTCGCCGGCAGAGTCGCCGTCGCAATGTGCACAAAACCCGCGTCGGCGCCGAAGTAGAAATCGATCCAGTAGCGCGGCAGAACGTGGAAAGCTCCCCCTAACATAAATGGATAGTATTTCGTTTCAGATACCGCAGAACTGAGCGGTACGCCGGCATTGCCGCGCAGCGAAAGGCGATCGCTCATAAAAAATTCGAACTGCCCCTGCAAAAGGTGTGCGCGCAGGCTGTCGTGGTTTTCCTGCGACCAGCCGATGCCCAGCTTCAGGTTACTCTGCTGTATGCCGTCATTGAAGTCATTGCCCAGCTGGTTGGGAGCTATCGCGCTGACGTGACTGACCAGCAAAAGAACCATTGCCGCAGAGAAAATTCGCATGCGGCAAAGGGTCGATGTTGACGGTATTGTCAACTTATTGGCGACATAGCATCAACAGGCCGAGCCTGTTGACGCTATGTATGACTGAGGCTCGCCAGCGGGTTCACCGAGTTCTTGCTGATCGCCGCGAGCGACAACAACACCGGGGCAGAGAGTACGGCGAACATCGCTTCGAAGATTGCATTGCCTTCGGGGTTCGCTTCGCCTCGCATACGCGAGAGAAACGCATCAAACGTGTTGCCCGACAGGTTCGAGAAGAAGATCAGGTGAATCCAGTTCTCGATGTCCTGCGCGGTTTCGGCACCGTAGGTGTCGATGAGTTGCTGCCGGTGCATCGGTGAAGGGTTGCGGTTGGTTTCTGCGTAGTGGAGCGCATAGAGCAATGCCACCTTTTCTTCTTCGGGCACACTTTCAGTCGACGAACCCAGCAGCGAAGCGATCTGTTCGCCGCTGATGCCGTTCGCCGCCGCGAGGTCTGAATGCACCCACTGGCAATATCGGCAGCGGTTGACCGAGGTTACCGCCAGCAGAATGCGCTCGCGGAATGCGGGCGAGATGCGACCGCTCGTAAATGTACCAGGCATCGTCGGCGCCGCACGCACGATGTCGCTCAGAATCTCTATCATTGATTGGGGTGTGAACACCCTTTTGCCAAATTTTCCGTTCATGTTATTTTCCCTTTCCCTTATTTTTATGTTGTTGTAAGAGCATCTGTTTCATTGCGTTAAAGCCCGGTTCGAGATCGCGAGAGGTCGGCAGCACCTGCCCCGCGTAGAGACTGCCCGCAAGAAACAAAAAGACCGCGAGGCCGGTCTGAGAGTCGAGCCCCAGCACGCCTGACAGCCGCCGTTCGAGTTCGCTGGCCCAGCGGTTGAGCAGCTTGTGCGCCTTGTGCGGCAGAGCATTGCGCAGCATATCGGCCGAAAACAGAAACTGGCGGCGCATGCGGTCGCAGCGGCCGAGAAAATAGTCGAACAGGCGGTCGAGCCGCTCTTCAAAGGTCGTCAGGTTGCACATCGCATCGACAACCTCGGCGGCGGAGCTCTGCGCGGTGTGCAGGAAAAGCGCGCAGAAGAGCTCCTCTTTCGAGGGAAAGTAATGGTAGAGTGTACCCGTCGAGACACCGATGTCTTTCGCGATATCGCGCATCGAGACGTCGGCGTAGTTGTGGCGTGAAAACGTACCGGCCGACTTTTCCAGCAGCTCACTGCGGTACTGGCGGTGGTTGACTATCTTTGGCATTTTATATCGAACGGTTGATATATAATAAAACAGGGTAGATGCGGCAAGTATTTATTTACCTTTCCCCGGTTACAGAACCGGGGAAAGGTTACCCCAGAAACTCCAACTCATGCCCGCGCCGGCGGAAGTATTTCTTGGTCTCTTCGAAGGCGATAATCAGAAAAGTGCCGTGGAACGCGAACAGGTAGGCATGCCACGGCACCGGCTCAAAAAAGTAGATCTTGCGCAGGTCGGTGTAAAAGAAGACGTAGACCAGCAGAATCTCCGTGAGAATACCCACGTTCACCAGTGGGTTCGAGACAAAGTTGAAGATGATCGGGTGCCGGTCAAAAAAGCCGGCCGCAAGGCGCGCCAGAGGAGCGATAATGAACCGGCGCACACCCATCGTAAAGTTCGACAGGCGCATATAGAGCACGCGGAACGGAAAACCCAGCAGCACAAACAACTGGTGGAAAAACGCACGGTGCGTATCGTCGTGGTGCGCTTCTTCAAAATGATAGCGTATATCAACTTTGAGCGAACGCTTGCGCGGCGCGTAACTGCGCATGCTCTCGAGCAGTCCCGTTCGCACAGCTGGCTGCAGAAACTCGCGCGAAAAGAGAGAAGCTGTAGAAGAACGCTTGCACAGCACGTTACCGATCTGTACAGCAATGGTGGGAAAAAAGAACGCCGCAAGCGATTGCAGGTAGACGTGACTCGATTTGGTAAGATCGAGTTTTTCCGGTGATGCCGGCAGGTGCATCAGCAAATTCCCTTCGCTCACAAGACCTATTGTCCAGGCGAAATAATAGTACGTCGCAAAGCAGCTGAACGCCAGTATACTTCCCTGTACTAGGTATGACTGCAGAATAAAGCCGATCGAAAGCAGTTTGTCCTGGCGACGGCGCGGCGGTTTTTCCATGAGCCCTTTTTCCGGCGGCTCGATGCCGAGACCCATGGCCGGAATCAGGTCAGTGCCCACGTCAACCGCGAGAACTCCCATCACCGTCATCGCGAGAGGGTACCCGGGAATCAGCATCCACAGGATGAAGGGATACATTTCCTGCGGGTTACTGTTGAGTACATACGCGGCGAACTTGCGAATGTTGGCGAATATCGCGCGGCCTTCTTCAATCGCGGCGACGATCGAACTGAAATTGTCGTCGGTCAGAATTATCTCTGCGGCTTCTTTTGCCACGTCGGTACCGCGCAACCCCATCGAAATGCCGATGTCGGCTTTTTTGAGTGCCGGCCCGTCGTTCACACCATCGCCTGTTACTGCGACAATCTCGCCCAGCTCTTTGAGCAGCGTCACAATGCGGAGCTTCTGCTCGGGCGATACACGCGCAAAAATCGGCTCACCGTTTCTGAGCAGGTCTTTCAGCGCGCTGTCTGTCATGAAGGTAATTTCAGTACCTGTTTTGACGACGGGTTCTTCACCGCCGAGACCAATCTGCATGCCAATGCTGCGCGCTGTCAGCGGGTAATCACCCGTGATCATCGTAATGCGTATACCGGCGGTGTGGCAGGCGTGAATGGCCTCTTTGACGCCGGGGCGTACCGGGTCAGATATCGCTGTTAATCCGAGAAAGACCAGGTCCGCTTCGGTATTTGCGACCGTGTACTCTTTGATTTCCTGCAGTACCGCATCGTCGCGCACCGCGAAACCCAGTACCCGGTACCCCTGCGCAGCCAGCTGATCGATTTCGCGGTGAATGCGCTCACGCTGGTCGTCGGTGAGCCCGCAGATTTCGCCACCCTGCATGATTTTTGTGCAGCAGCTGACAACCTCCAGCGGGGCGCCTTTGATCCAGGCAGTCCTGGTGCCGGTACGCGGGTCTTTGACCACGACGCTCATGCGCTTGCGCACCGATTCGAAAGGATTCAGGTGCACACGCTGGTGTATGCCGGACACCCCCGCGCGCGCAGCCAGCGTCTGCAGGCAACCTTCGGTCGGGTCGCCGATAATGCGCGTGCCGTGCGCAGTGCGCTCGAGTTTGGCGTTGTTGCAGATGTAAGCGCAATCGATTAGCTTGCGCATCGCACGATTGCGGTAGAGCTCTTCGGGTGTAATCGATTCGCTGCCACGGTAAAAAATGCCTCGCGGCTCATAGCCATGCCCTTCGATACGTACGCGCTCCCCGTCGGCAAGAATCTCGTTCACCATCATCAGGTTCTGCGTCAGGGTACCTGTCTTGTCGGTACAGATGACCGTCGTACAGCCGAGTGTCTCGACCGAAGAGAGATTCTTCACGATCGCATTGCGCTTGGCCATGCGCGTCACACCCATCGCGAGAGAGAGCGTCACTGTGGGCAAAAGCCCCTCGGGCACGTTTGCAACGAAGATACCAATAAAGAAGATAAACGCCTGGATAAAGGTGAGCCCCGCCGCTAACCAGCCCAGGAAAAGAAACGTCAGGCCGATACTGAACGCCAGCAGTGAAATCGCGATCACTGTCCTGCGCAGCTCTTTCTGCAGGGGGCTCGCTTCGCTCTTGATGGCGAGCGTCAGGTCGGCAATCTTGCCAATCTCGGTTGCCATACCGGTGGCAAAGACGACCGCGCGCCCGCTACCCTTGATAAGCGTCGACCCGGCGAAGATAATATTCGGCAGCTCGATCCACAGGAACTTGCCTTCGAGCAATACTGGCTGGTCAGACTTGTAGCGTTTGGCCGAGGTCGATTCACCGGTGAGAGACGAGTTATCGACTTCGATCTCGAAGGCTTCAACAAGGCGTGCATCCGCGGGTACAATGTCGCCCTCTTCGACCAGGATCACATCACCCGGCACCAGCTCGTCGGCGGGAATCTCCTGCGTAATGCCATCGCGGATAACGCGTGAACTGTTGGCCATCAGCCGCTTCAGCGCTTCAACCGCCTTGTCCGATTTGAACTCCTGCAAAAATGAGAAGAAGCCGTTGACGATCACCACAATCAGAATCGCGGTGCCCAGCTGCGGCATGTCGACACCCGGAACGTAACACAGCGAGGCCGCAATCCATAACAACACGGCGAAGAAACTGAAAAAATTCCGCAGCAGCTTCACATACGAGGGAATACGCCTGCCACGGCGCACGAGATTGCGACCAAACTCTACAAGCCGGGCAGATGCTTCGCGGCTGCTGAGCCCGCGTTCAACGCTCGTCGCCAGCTCAAACTCTACCTGCTGCTGTGTCAGGTTACGAAATGAGGGTTTCGCCTGCTCTTCACCCGTGCGTAAGAGCGCCAGGACGGCCTCGGCTGAATCGGCCGCGCAGAGCGCGTGTTCAATGGCCGGCAGAACCGAAGAAACTCCCTGCAGTAGCTGCAGGTGCATGGCCGTCGCCTCAGCAGGCAGGGCCAGCAACAGAACGACGTGTATTTTTTCACCGTCATACTGCAGGCCCCCCGGGGCAATACCCAGTCGTGCCACCACGCGGCCCAGGCCATGAAGGCGCACATGGGGTACCATGACACCCTGCGCCACCTTCGCATGCTGCAAAATCTCCTGCCCGGCCAGGCCGCGCGTGAGCAACTCACGCTCAGGCTGACTGTCACTGAGTTCGATGAGAGACTGCAGCGCTTCGGTGATGCTACCAGACAGGGAAAGCGCAACGTCTTTTGCCTGCAGGTGTTCGCGCAGCATATACCACTGCGTATGGGCGGGCAGGGTTGAAAATGAGTTTGCGGCCTGTTGTCACTGGCCGTGTTTTCGGTATGGTCGCATGGCGCCACCTGTTGCTGATATTCCTGCTGTTCTCAGCCTGCGCCTACAACCAGCGGGTTGAAGCTCCCGATGCACAGTCTGCACCTTCAACGCCCTACGTGCCACCGTCACCGCCGGCACCGGATACCACACCGCCGGGTAATGTGCGCTCGCTGCTCGTTACCCCCGGAAACGGCTCCCTGCAGATCAGCTGGGAAGCCCCCACTGACAGCGACTACAAGGGTACACGAATTTACCGCGGCGACTCTTCAGCGGCCGTGCAGAATGCAGGCACTCGCACGCTCGTCTGCGAGAACTGCAGCGCTCCCCTGACGCAAAACGGCCTCACCAACGCGACTAACTATTACTACCTGCTGATCGCCTACGACCAGGCGGGTAATGCGGCGGGGGGAGCTATAACGAACGGAACTCCCACCACCGTGGCACCGACTTGTGCCGATTCTGCCAGCGACAATTGCCTGCAGATTGCGACCTTTAACCTCGAATACTTTACCTCGGGCTTTGACGGCACCAACTCTGCCACGGCGCAACAGGCGAAACGTGACGGAGCAGCCTCGGTGATCCTCAATAACGGCTTCGACCTGGTCGCACTACAGGAAGTCAAAGACGTGGGAGTTTTCACTGCTTGGGTGACATCTGGACTGGGCGATGACTGGACATACCTACTGGCGAGTTCTGGCTGCAGTGCCCGGCTGGCCTATGTCTACCGGCGCAGCCTGCTCAGCCTGCTGGGCAGCGAAGAACTCGCTGCCGCACCTTTCAACACGACCAACTGGGATGGCTGCCTGCGCCGGCCACTGGCCGCAACATTCAAGGCAAAACACTCGGATAAGCAGTTCAGGCTCATCAACCTGCACCTGAAGTCGGGATCTGATGCGATCTCATGCTCGACGCGCCAGCCACAGGCGGGCGACATCAATAGCTATTTTAACAGCACGAATAGCACGCCCACCCTGATTCTCGGCGACTTGAATGATGAGGTCAGGGCAGGCGTCGGTATTTGCACCTCGATCGACAGCCTGAATGCCCTCGAGAGCAACAGTGCCCTGAAGATACTGACTCAATCCCCCACGATGGACGCCACCCGGTATACGAACATTCCTTATAACTCGACAATCGACCACCTTGTGGTGAATGCTGCTTTCGAGGCATGGCTTACACCCGCCCGGGGAACCTATTTGGCAGATATCGTAGCCCACGGCAACCTGGCGATTTCAGATCACCAACCGGCGCTTTTGTGGCTCAAGGTACGTTAGCGCGAGCACCAAAGATTTGCCGGAATATGGATTTTCGCATCTCGAAATGGCTTGTTAGCTGAGGACTCATCCCGTCGCTAACAGGCCATGCCTTTAATTGACGCTTTGTCTCAAACCCCGGTTTTTCCCATATTATGACACACCCCAATGATGCCCTCTTTGCAGGCGAAAAACCCTTTCCCGTGATCGCTACCTGCGAGCACTTTGCTGGTAACGAAAAAATGATCATGAAGGCGTTCAGCTTTCAGGACGAAAAAGGCCCCGTTTTTGATATTACGCAGGACTGCGAAGACGGAGCTCCGACTGGCCAGGAAAAAGAACACGCAGAGATGATCGTTCGCCTCACCAACAGCGAACACAATAAGCACAACATGGCTGGCGCCCGTATCCACGACTACACCAGCAAATACTGGAAACAGGACGTTGATATTCTCGTGCCAGGCTGCGGCGAGCGTCTCGCTTACATCACCATACCAAAACCCACTGCCTACGAGCAGGTGAAAGAAATGATCGAGTACATCCAGGCGGCTGCGAAAAAAGCAGGCCTCAAGCGCGAGATCCCGATACACGTGCTGATCGAAACACACGGCGCGCTGCGCGATGTTGAGAAGATCGCCACCCTGCCATGGCTGCAGGTCATCGACTTCGGCCTCATGGACTTCATCTCGGGCCACCACGGCGCCATCGCGCTCTCTAACATGAAGAGCCCGGGCCAGTTCGACCACAAGCTGCTCGCGCGCGCAAAATCAAACTGCGTCGCTGCAGCACTCGCGAACGGCGTGGTTCCGGCGCACAACGTGACGCTCGACCTCAAGAACTTCGAGCAGACCAAGTCTGACGCTTCACGCGCCCGCAATGAATTCGGCTTCTTGCGCATGTGGTCAATCTACCCCACGCAGATCGATGCAATCGTCGAAGCAATGAAACCCGACCTCTCTGAAGTGAAGAAAGGTGTGGCGGTTCTGCTCGCTGCACAGGACGCAGCCTGGGGCCCGATTCAGCACGACGGCGAACTGCACGACCGCGCAACGTACCGCGGCTTCTGGACCATCGTCCAGCGCGGCCGCCTCACTGGTATCGATATCGGTGCCGAGGCAACGAAACGCTGGTTTAGCTGACCGGCTGACTAACTATTCGCATGAAAGGCGCTCCTGCGGGAGCGCTTTTTTTTGGGGATTGGATCCTGCCTGGTTTGGGCATTTGCGACTCAGTCGTCTTCTCTTCTGACCTCCCACCACTGGCATGAAGTTTGCTCTAGTTCTGCATGATAACAGTACTTTCCGAAAAATCAGCCGGCATACGACTCACCAGCACCATGCTGCCCGACGGCAACTTCAAGCTGCAGTTCCTGTTTCCGCAGGATGCGAGCGGAATACTCTACAAGGTCACTACAGTACTGTTTGCCTACGGCTGGGATATCCTGAGCGCCTATTCCAGGCCCAACGAAGAGGCCGAGGTCGAGGATATCTTCATCGTCAGCTCCACCCGGCATGAAGCGCTGACAAAGACAGCATGCGACCAGATACTGGCAGCTGTAAAGGAGCTCGTTGCCCAGGAAACGACTGCAGAAGAGTTTATCGCCCGCTTTCCGGAAAAGACCCAGCAGATAAAAAATGCCCGGGCCATAAAATCAGATTTTGTTCTCGCGCCCGATGCGCGCCACCATTGTACTAAGCTGGTCGTCGAAAGGCCTGACCGGCCCGGGGTGCTGATGCAAATCACACAGGTGCTCTATGCGCTGGGGCTGGATATTATCGCATTTTCGGCCGAGGCAGTTTACCAGGGTGTTCGCGATGAATTTCTGGTGCACCATGCGGACGGCACGGAGATCAGTGAAAAGGACCGGGTGTTTCTTGCTGACCTGTTAAACCAGAAGCTGACTTTTTAACCACTGCGGACTAACTATTCGCCCGGAATTCGCTTCTCCACGCGCTCACAGTCCAGACCTAGCGGTGAATATTCAAAGAGGGATATCGTATCCGGTAGCTGCCTGATAAAATTTCGCATATTTTCCCGGGCCTGCATGAACTCGAACGATGTGCGTATGGCAAATCCGGATTTTGCAAGAATCCCAGAACTCTTCTTGAGCACCATTTCATACTGCCAATGTTCGCGACTAACTATTCGATTTGTTGATGGCGCGTGCGGATCAATAAACCGGCTGTAAACCTGGTCATCAATATAGAACAGATCGGTACCAAGAATATGGATTTCTCCGCCTGTAGCAGCGAGATTCGAAGCGGCAAAGGCCAACATCGTCCCCAGCACGGTCCCGGGTGAATACAAGGTCGGAAAATCACCCTGCTCGCCAGCCAGTTTAAACGCGGTTAGCTTGCTTCCCGGGCTCAGTCTCAGGTTTCGGGAATTTGCTTTGTTGTAGGCATAGACGGGTGCCGGCCGAGGAACGCGTATCAGGTAGGGATGGCGGCGCAGTTCAACAGTAAAAATGGCCACATCCAGCGACGGCCAGCGCCGCAAGACCCCTGCAGCGATTGAATCACTGAGCAAGAATTTGCAGTCCCGGGCCGCAAGTTCTTCAACCAGGCTAACACAATAATCAAGGGAGGGACCTCCACCGACCAGAGCGAATCTCGTCAATGGTTGTCCCACCGAATAGTTACTCGGTATTTTTCGAGCAGATTAGACGCTCACCTCGAAATCGCGCAGGGCATTATTGAGCGAGGTTTTCAAATCTGTCGATTCTTTACGTTCGCCGATTATCAACGCGCATGGAACCTGGAACTCACCCCCGGGAAATTTTTTCGCGTAGGAGCCTGGAATAACTACGGCATTTTTCGGAACAAAACTCTTGTAGGTTTGCGTCTCAGATTTTGATACATCAATGATCTTGGTCGAAGCCGTGAGGATAACTCCGCTGCCCAGAACAGCGCCTTTGCTGACATGCACTCCTTCGACAACGACACAGCGCGACCCCAGGAACGCATGATCTTCGATGATCACCGGAAGACCCTGCGGTGGCTCAAGAACACCACCAATTCCCACACCGCCCGAAAGATGCACATTTTGCCCGATCTGAGCACAGCTACCCACCGTTGCCCAGGTATCCACCATGGTTCCTGAACCGACGTAGGCGCCAATGTTCACATAAGATGGCATCATAATGGCACCAGGTTCAAGAAAGCTGCCGTAGCGTGCTACGGCCGGCGGCACAACGCGTACTTTCTGCGCAGCATAGTTCTTCTTTGTTGGGATCTTATCCCAATATTCAATATCACCAGAGTGTGAAGTCTGCATGCCTTGTATGGGGAAATACATGAGAATGGCTTTTTTCACCCATGCATTCACACGCCATTCGTCGGTCGCATTATCGCTGGTTTGCGGCGGAGTTGCTACGCGCAGCTCTCCCCGATCTAGCATATCAATTACTGCAAGTACTGCCCTGCGAACCTCTGTATCCTCGAGAACTGCCGGGTTACTGTTTTTTTCTTCGTACTTACTTTCAATAAATTCCGGGAGCTTTGCCTTGTCCATTGCAAATAATTCTGAATCGTGAATCAGGGCGAAAAGTAAATTACGGCAGCCTCATTTGTGGCAGAAACAATGGTGCTTACATGATGACTCCGGCCTGGGCTCATCATTAATCACTGGGCTCTTACTGCCGGACGTACTGGAAACCACGCATACCCTAGAATTAATGTGGGAATTATTGTCAACAGCGAGTCTCCCCAAAGGTGTTGCATCGAATTCGGCCAAACGAAGGACAATACTACCATCGCAACGGAATGTGCCACGTTGGCGTAGAGTGCGAAATCGATGTGCAGCCAGTGCTGGGCCGGTTTCTTCACCGCTTTCCATAAGTAGACCGCGATCATGAGGTAAATGCTGCCCAACATGACTTCCTGCGGTTCGCCGCCATGTCCCCAACGTACGAGTTGTCCCAAACCGGAATCGGGTTGGACGGCGTGTCCTGTCAGGTTGCTCAGGATGCCAATAGTGAAAAACGCCCCAAAGGCTACGGCGACGATTCTGCCTAACCAGAGAAGGCGTTTCAGTTTTTGCGGTGCTATTGCATTTTCCATTTTTTACTCCTTATTCTGCCAATTCGCTAAAATTCCAGGTGACTCCGGCACTAATGACGAAAATATTCCCTCCGTAGCGGTGATCGGGCAATATACTGCCGTCAGCTAGTACCTGAGGGTGGCTTTTAAACGTATCGCGCGGCTGCCAGTACTGCCATTGGAACGCAATATCGAGTTCCGTTTTGCGAAATATCCAAGAGTTTTTGCCGAACAACTTTCGGATGCCGAAGGCAAAGATATGCTTCGAGTTATCGAGGTAGTTCGATGGGCCTGTCTGATCGGGCGTGTACGCGGGTACAAACGAATAACCCAATCGGGCGATCAATCCCGACTTCCCGAGAAGGGGGATATATTTCAGGTTTGATTCCACTGCCGTTCGTAAGATTACGATATCGTAAAAATTCAGCGGTTGAAACTTGGCGACTAGCGCCGTGTCCACGCGTAGGCTCGACCACCGTTGATATTCTAAATCAGCCATAAAAATAAAGCCATTCCAGCCATAAGCTGCGCCGAAACTCATCACATCGGGAAAGGCGATGAGTTCTGAATTTAATGGCTGATTCTGTGTAATCCCTAGAGGCAGTTCGGTTCTCAGCGTAAAATCTGCTTTTTGTCTGACTGCGAACCGATATACACAGCCGAGGAGCAACTCACCTACCGGTAACGGCTGTCGGTAGTTCACGGCAAGTACCGGCGCTGGCTCGCTTTTAAGATCGGCGACTGCGTTCACATGGGTCGGTTGACTCGAATCCAGAGTGATATTCGTCACCTGTGCGTTTCCCGACAGTATTGTACTCGCCCCCGGAGAGATGCCGACGCTGAGACGGTCTTTCCAAGGCTGCACGCTCAAGGCTATTGCCGCCTGCAATAAATTGATATTGTTCCCGGTGCGTTGAAAGTTGAATACGGTTTCAGAATATGCCGGCACGCCCGAAACCGTACCATTGGCATTGAGGCCGAGATAGATTCCGAAGACAACCGGGATGTCGTAAGGCATATCGACGAGCGAACGTAAGTCTAAGGCAATCCCCAACTGCATGAAACCGTCGTAATTCAGATTTTCTGCCTTGCTTTTTTGCTGCGCTGCCAAAGGGTTTTGTGAGTTAAGCCGGATAGCCAGGTCGGGCATCGCCTGAAGGTAATTGAGACTGAATTGACTATAGCGATGCGGCACAGCGGCGGTCGGCAAGAACGCTGAAGTCGAAGGGTCTGATTTTCCTGATGTCGGCGCGAATAATTTTACCTTACCCGCTGCGTTACGCCCGCCGATCGGGGGAGCAATATCTTTCGGATTACCGCGGCCATCATCCGCATAGCGTTGCGAAAATCTGCCCGGATGTGCGAGGCCTGCCGGGTTAAAGTATGCCGCCGCGGTATCGTTGACGATAGCCATCCCCGCACCGGCTGTGCCGACATTCCAGCCTGAACCGTACGAATTCAAAAAATTGGCCCGAACGCGTGCGGGTAAAAGGAGCACAATCAGACAGATGGTGGCGGTACAAATTGGCTTCATATTTTCAGTGTGAGGCTGAGCGATCCAATAAAGAGGTTGCCGCCGTAATTGTAGTCGGGCTGAGTGGTACCATCGGACAATGCACTCCGGATTTCTTTGTTCGTCGTGCGCGGTTGCCAGTACTGCCATTGGAAGGCAATGTCTATGGTCAGATCGGCTTTGAGCCGGGGTAAATTGCTGAAAGAACGGCCCAACCCGAAAGAGAAGTTATGCCGGTTGTTGGCGAGGTAGTTAGCGCTGCCTGTTTGATCGGGTGTCATTGCCGGTATCAGGGCATAACCCGCGCGCCCCACAAGCTTCCAGAACGGCGATTTCCAATCGGTGCCGACGCGTAGTATCACGATATCATAGAACCCCGGAGGAGTTTCAAAAAGACGGCGGCTTTCAGATAATTGAAATTTTGACCACTGCTGATATTCGACGTCGGCATAAAATCCCCAACTTTTCCAATGCAGCGCTTGACTCAGTTGGTATGTGCGTGGCCGATAATAACCCGCAAGCCGCAGATACGTATAATGAACAACACCGAGGCCGCTAATCGGCAATGTCGCGAAAACGTCTGCACTGACAGATACCTGGTTCTCAGGGCGAAAGGTAAAGCCGCCGACATATTCGAAATTACCGGGCAGCGGCTGCCGGTAGGTGATGCCGGCGATCGCCGACGGCCTGAGTTTGACTTCAAGTTCGCTGTCGCTCGTGGGTGGGACAGCGCCGTCTGTGGTAAGATCGGATAATGCGATCCGCGCGTTCATGGTTGCGGAAAATTGCACGCCGCCGCCGATACTTAGCCTGTTGCGCCACGCCTGAAAACCGAGAGAAAGGGCCGCGTTGGGTATCGCCGATTGCCGGCCGATTTGCTGAAAAGTATAAAACTGCTGGCTTGTTTCCGTAATGCGACCGATTTCGGGAGCCGGCGCGGCAAAGACGACGCCGAGTTTCACGGGAACCCTGTACGGGGTATGAACCAGGCTGCGCACATCAAAGATTGCTCCGAATACCTGCACGCCGTACGCATCGATGTCGCTGCCGATTGCGGCGTTGTTACGTGCCAGGGCCGATCCCTGTATCGTATTGACGGCCATATCCGGCTTTTGCATCAAAAACCCCGCTCCTAACTGATGCCGAATCAGCTGGCTATTTTCAGAAGGTAAGGCGAGTGCGGCAGGGTTATAATACGCCGCGGGATAACTTTCAGTAACGCCGCTGCCAGCACCCGAACGGCTGATCAGTTCGGCGGATATGCCAAACGCATCGGGGATCGAAGCGTCGACCATCTCTGCGGTGGTAAACCACCAAAGGGCGTATCTGACAAATTTCCTGTGTGCCACGCAGTATCCGGATGACTAGTGTCTCATTTTTAAGACGAGCATTGCAAATTTACCTACCAGAAGATCCAGGGCCCATCGGGTTGGCATAGGTATTACTTCACAACCTAACGGTTTCATATAACCTCAAATACATCGATGTCAATGATGCTGTTTTTCGGGTGGAGATTGCTCATTGCAGTCAACTGCGCCCCCACGCCGCCACGCGGTTTCCACAAAGCCCGCTCGCAAGCTTTCTTAATTTCCTCATAGCTTGCGCCTTTTAGTTGGGCATTGACGATGAGCGATTGCACGCGCGCAATATCCCAGCGCGTACAAACGGTGATCATCATCAGATCGAAAAGATATACCGGAACCTTGTCGATCGCTTCGCCCAAGGTTGGCGGCGAAGACGCGGCATTCTTCACGCCGTGAGAGCAATTCTGTTTCATGGGCGCTCGAACGCTCCCTTGTCGACGGAGCCTTGGACGCGTGCATTGCCGTCGTAATCCTCCGCGGGCACCACGAGAGCCGCCTGACCGGAATCACCCGCATTGGTTACATCGGTGATATTCCCCGAAAAATGAAAATCGGGAATGAGATTGCTTGCGTTGCTGCCCCAGAGTGTGATCAGTTTACCGACTTCGGCATTACCAAGGAGCGGTGGGGAGATGCTCAGCGTGCTGCCACTGCAACTCGTAATCGTGCGGGGTACGGCATCGAGATCGTATTCGATAATTTCACCGACAACAAAAGAACCAGCGCAACCTGCAATAGTAATCTCGCTGGGGCTGGTACCGGCTGCCGCAACCCGATCTACAGTTTTCGGTGATCGTACCCGGTTAGTGGGCGCGACCCAAGCATTGGTGTAATCCGGTAATACAGGTGTTAACATGACACTGAGATTGTTCGCCAAGAGATTGTTGGCGTTGGTAGAGGAAATTTTTTCAATATGATTATTTACACCAAAACCACCAGTGTTGCCGTTAAAGGAAAAATCGTTATTCGAGATATAAACATTCATCGTAGAGGCGACGGTATTTTGGTATGCAATAGCGCCATACTGATTGCTCCATCCGGTTGCAATATTCAGTGTCAAAGTATTATTCACGATATAAAAATTTCGCGTACCGGCCGCTCCGCTCATCAGGCTTATCGCGCTTCCGCGTTGGGCAATGTTGCGGCTGAAAACGGAACTCGTTACGAGCAACGCACTACCTGAAACGTCAGTACCACCCTCAAAGTGGATGCCTCCCCCCTGCCATTCTGAGCGGTTACCATCGACCCATAAACGATGAAGTTTCACGCCGTTAGAATTAGCGATATTCATTGCTCCGCCACCAAATGCTGCGGTCGCTGGTGCATAGTGCGAATAGTTGTTACGTAAAATCGTGGCTGTAAATCTGGAAGAACTGCAGCCGCCCAGGTACACGCCGCCTCCGTTGCGCGCCGTATTCTTCTCAACCTGCCCCTCTGTCATGGTAATCTGCGACGAAGCACAGCGCAGTCCCCCCCCGAATCCGGTAGTGCCACTCGTAGCTGTGTTCCCCTTGATGATCACGGAAGAAAAAGAAGAATTGTTACATGCGTTGAGATAAATGCCCCCGCCGTCCGCGCCTTCGTTGTTTTCGATGGCACCACCGGTCAACGTGATAGTTGCGCCATTGCAGTAGAGTGCACCGCCGGCAGCCAAGGTCGACTTATTGCCCGAAAGCGTAACATTATTTAGTGATACATCTGATGCCAATGACAGGGCACCACCGTGTGCCGCATTACCGTCCGTGGTGTTCTCTGTAAATGTGGTGTCCTGGATATCAGAGGCAACCGCTCCTGAAATCGTTCCCAGAAACATAGCTCCGCCTTGAAAATTATTTCCCTTTGTATGATTCTTGGAGAAAAGGCTGGCTCCGGAAATATGCACTTCTGAAGCACTGTTCACATAGACAGCACCGCCCCAACCTTTCGCCTGATTTTGGTCAAATGTTGATCCTTGAATTGTCAGCTTTGCGGAGGCAGAATTGACGAAGAGAGCGCCGCCGTGCCAAGGACCTGCACCAGCGTTCTCCGTCCGATTCATGGAGAAAGTGGAGCCGATAATGCTCAAATCGTCGACGGCAGAATACACTGCCCCGGCATTACTCGCGCGGTTGTCGGTAAAGGTTGAATTCTGAATGGTGAAACTTGCGAAATTGTCCAAGTATATGGCACCTGCCCATCCGTTGATGCTACTAATCGCGCGGTTACCGTTGAATGTGCAGTTTTGGACACGCCCGTTACCGGATGCCCCGGAGAATCGAATCGCGCCACCGTAAGCTCCCCCTGTGATGGTGTTGTTAGAAAACGTGCTCGAAAGAATATTCACCGATGCACTATTCACGATATACATACCACCGCCACTGCCGGTCGTAGTGTTCGAAGATATTGTCACCGTATCAAAAACGGCATTGTCGGAGCCTGCTATGCTGATTGCGCCTCCACCCTGTGCGCTGGCCCCCGAGAAGCTCAGATTCTTTACCGTCAACCCTATACAGCCGCTACAATGAATAAAGCCACCTAAACCGCTGGGGCTTTGAGAGTTGGCAAAACTGAAAGTTGAATTTAGACCGGCCCCACCATTATTGCCATCGATGATGAGATCTGTCGAATTTTCGATATAGAGACTGCCACCGTTGCCGCTCGCCCAGTGGTAGTCGAAGGCAAGATTATTCAGAGAAACCGTAGAACTCTCCAGATAAAGACCTGCACCGTGCTGGTCGGCAGTCACGCTTCCATTCGCATTACCGCCCTTGATGGAAAATCCATCGAGTGTAGCACCCACTACCATGACGGCCTTCACCACATGATAGCTGTTCTCTCCGTTGTTTGCAAAACCCGCGTCGTTGGCTGCAAGATCGCCGCTGAGAATCGTTTCATTCATCGTTGGATTTCTTTGCGTCCGCAGTGTTTCCGAACCAATGAAACCACCAAAAACACCCACGCTGTTTTTCAGAACAAATGATTTGTTTCTGTCCGCTGCCGAAGGCGTATAGGTAGCCGCGGCCACCCAGATTTCCTGGCCGGCTATCGCGTTGGCTAAGGCATCGCGTAGTTCGGGGTAAGCATTGGGCCAGCTTTTTCCGTTACCATTACCCTGGGCCAGCTTGTGCACATAGATAATTTTATCGTTATCAAAGACCGTGCCGTTTAATGTATGCGAGAGCCCGTCAAATGCTGACTGTGCAGAATTTGTCGTGAAAGTGGCAACGAATGCCATGGAATCTTCAATCGCTATGTCATCGACGGCGTTGAAATATACCGTCTGCAATGTGTTCCAGTTCGCAGGAGTGAATACTAGCTGGGATGGACTTGTCGTCACCTGCGAGGGAAGATCAAGACCGATCAGCACTGTGACATTTTGTACGGGTTGCACCGAAAGTTTAATCTGTACGGTGTCGGCGTTTCCGCCTTCGGCAACCTCGGTAGAACCGTTGCTCACGATTATCTGAAAATCGGGCGCATCGTTATCGCTGATCTGTAGGTTGATATCGGGTATTGCGACATTACGGAAGTTGATATCGCCGCCGATAACCTTCTGCGAAATAATCGCGGTATGCGGACCTTCGGTGATAGAGTCGTCGACCGCCGTCACCGTGACGGTTTGCGGGCTGCTCCAATTCGACTCGGTAAACACCAGCGTCGCCGGTGTAACTATCAATTGGCCGTCGGTGTTTTTAACGGAGATACTGACCGTCGAAGCGGGCTGTTGGCTCAGGCGGATTGTGTACGTATCCGCAGGGCCGCCCTCGGCAACCAGAGTCTGACCGCCGCTTTCTTCGACGATGATATGCGCCGCATTTGCAGCCGACGATCCCGAGCCTTTGTCGCTTTCGTCATTCTTAACCTGGCAGCCGAGCGCAACCAGCGTTACCATGGCTATCCATACGATTTTGATTGTTTTCATTTTTAACTCCTTCATTTTTGAGCCTGCTGAAAAAGACTGATAAAGCTCGGGAATAATTGTGGATCGAGGTTAAAATTCTGGTCGTGCTGTACGTATGCCTTACCGGCAAAGGCATGGAGCAGATCGGCGGCCTGCCACCATAATGTCTCGGGCGTGTCGTATCGCCTGATCTGTTTGATGGTGAGTAAGGTGTGTATATCCTGAAAAACATCGAAGGCGTCGTAGCTCCCGCCGAGCTTCAAATTATCGATGACGTAGGCAAGACCACCTGCTTGCGGTTGCAGTTCACTGATCAATTGGTCGCGACCGAATGCCGAGCCATAGACGTTGATTCTCTGAATGGGCAACATCGACGCGGTGGTGTTGCTGATCAGATATTCGTATTCGCCGCGATCCGCATCGTATAAAAAATTACCCAGCGTCTGTTTGAGCGGCAAAAGCTTGATATTTTTGAGATCGCCTTGTTCGAAGAGTTTTTTTCTTGCCGCGACGATATTTTGCGTCAGATACCCTGCGTTAGTCGACTGGCAGCCGATGGGCGACAGGTCGCCGCCGCAATGCGGATGGAACAGCTCGTCGAATGTGCGAATGAAGGCATCGAGCGAATTCTTGTTTGCGGGTACAAACTGCGCTGCACTGCTGCCGAGATGATCGAAATAGGCGCGCAATGGCAGCGAATCGGCGATACCGTTGTTGTTGAGATCGACGATTTCGTTATACGCGATTACGCCGTTGCGGTTCTGGTCGAAGTACGATTCGGCGACCATCGTATCGTCGAGTAATTTTTTGAGGGGATTTCCCAATACCGTCGGGTAAACCTGAAAATCTTGCAAATCGTTTAGAAGTGTTTCGATATCAGAACGGGTAAGCGGTACGGTCTCGCCCGCTGCCGTTATATCCAGAGGACGCATGAAGAGTAAAGACGACAAATTCGTGAAGTCGGGTATAGCAGTCGAAATCTGGTAGATGCCGTTCTGGTCGGTATAATCGGCAACGCGCTGCGGGTAAGTCTCGGCAAACTTGATGCTCGCCCCGTCGTGTTTGCCGTTGCCATTGCGGTCGACGTAGGGCTCGCCGACATCCCATTTGCCATTAAAATTAATGTCGACATAGGGCTCGGCAACAAGCCAGCCATATAATAGGGATTTCCGCAAATCATTCTTCTCACCGAATATTTCAATGACGGCCGTATTCAAATCGTCGAATGGTCTTTTCAGTTTAGCAAGGCTCGCTGCGAGCCCGTCCAAATCGAGGGTTCCGGGAAAGAAATGATTGGTCTGTAGCGCATCGAGCATTTGATCGACGACATACTGATCGGCAGCGTTTTTGGCCAGAAGCAACCGATAGAGATTCGCCATATCCCCGGCTTCGATATTGAATCCACCCTGTGTTTTGCTGCCGATATAGAGATGGTTCAAAGCCGTGAAAAGATCGCGGAACATGAGCAGGGTTTTCTCATCACGACCCGCCTCACGAATCGTTTGCACCAACTGCTTTGCCACCGCGATGAGACCCATGCCGTTACCCGATACCCCATTCGCTTCAGAGAGCTTACCGTTCAGTATGAATCTCAATTTATCGACGCCGCTGGGCGAAGGGCCATCGGCCAGCAACTGAAGGTTCTGAAAGACCGCCTTTAGGTACTTACCGAATTCATGCACGATCACCGGAGGGTGGAGGTACATCGTTGTTGCCACCGCCGGCAACAGGCCATTCCGCAAACCGGGCCCGGTTTCGATCAAGTGGTTGGTGAGGGCCTGGGCATTATACTGCGGTATCGCGGTTTGGCCTGCTGTCAGCCCCAGTTTTGTTTCGTTGAGCACGCTGATAGAATCAGATAACGCCCTGTACTCGACCTCTGTCTTATAATCGCGCCGCAAATACCCCCGCAGCACAAAATTGTCGGGATTCTCTTCTGGTTTGAGTATATGGCAGGCAGAGTCCTGCAGAGTCTGGCTGGTGATCGACCCGGCGAAAATACACGCATCGGCATTCGTCGGCGAAACATAGGCTTGACGAGCATCGTATTCGCTACCCGAGGCGACGATGAGTGCTAGGATAGCTTTCTGGAACTTGTGCTCGTTTAGGCCCGACCATATTTTCCATTGCGTCGGATTGCCCGCCGCATCGAAATCGGCTACATAACTAACCCCGGCAACTTTCGGGACATACGGCATTTGTTTGGCGGTTAGGCAGAAATCTATCCTACGGCCATATTTTTCGCAACCGGGTGTAGCCTGCGAGCGCTCATACATCTGCCATAAATCGGGAATGCCGTCCGATCCTAATGTACCGTCGGCCCGGTAATCGTCGGTGCGAAAATACTCGTCGAGAAATTTACGGAACTTTCGGAAATCGGCTTGTGCGGGTGTATATGCTGACCCGACGATATCGATAGTAGTATAGTTGCCAAGCGCGATAGCTTCAAGCGATTTTAAACCTTCAAGCGTGGCATTGGTTTGCCCGGGGTTAGGTTTCTGTGCCGAAAAAATGCCAGCCATGATGTCGGTTGTATTAACAATGCCCGTCCCCTGCGCCGTAACCAGCGCCGACACGCTTGAGTCGCCCGCTTCAAACGAACTTCTCGCAAAACGGTGCGTGACATTCGCATCCCCCTGGGCCGGTTCGGAGAGAAAGCCTGTTCCGTTCGGAATCACATTGGCGCCACCTGAGCTATTCATATCGATGACCGAGCTCGTCGGGTATCTGGTACCGAACGGACACTTCTGATAGACGTTGTGAGAACCATCGGTGCTAGTCACCTGCAGCGGATTGCACGTGCTACAGCCGCTATAACCCGACGGACAGACGGGACTAAAAAAATTCCATGCGCCGTTATAGAATTTACCGCCGCCGGCATTGACAGGGCTCAGGTGCATAACACCGAGCAATCCGTTAGCCTGATTGACCGACCAGACTGCGAGCGACAGATGATCGCCGCCAACCGTCATATCGGAGCCCGTGCTCGGTATAATAATCGTCAGTTTTTTATATTGCAGCAGCCAGCGGGCGTTTTCGATGATTGCAGATTCCCTGTCGTCGAAATCGACCTGCACTTTTTCCCATGCCGTACAATTGGTGTTATTATGATAACTGGCCGCATTCGACGGACGCAGGTATCCCCAGCGCGCGTATGGGTAACGACCGTCTTCCGAAGCTTCGGCAAAACAAGGGTCGGTAGAGTGTATGGGTCGATAAATTTTCTCATAGATATGTAGATTGCTGCGCGACGTTGCCGATGAAGCGATATCGGTTCTGCCGCCATAGGAGTCAGACAGTCGAACGAGGTTGGTCGGAGAATAGAAAAATCCACCGTTGGCAATAATCTGATTAAAACTCCAGCCAGTGCCGTTAATGAGATCGTTTATCGGGTTATCCCTCACTTCGCCAAAATGAGCACCCGTATTGTTACCCATCGCGACATTGATGGTTACATTTGAGCCCGCCGCGCCAGCAGGTTCTTTTCTGACAACCATGTGCGACCGGTACGAATCGGTTACATAATCACTTTTATATTTGAGAGTGCTGCCATTGGGTGCGCGACCTTTGACGGTGTAAGGACCGTGGCCTTGCCAGGTGTTAAGCGCGATCAGCGACGGAATCAAACCACCCATGCGAAAATTTGCATTTTCAACGTCGCCTTGTTGCGATGATATGCTGCCGTTCCAGCTACTGTGCAGGTAGGCATTCGGTAGCGATGAGTTCACCTGACGCCGGATAAACTTACCGGGCGTGATCGCTTCTGCTGTGAACATCTTGAGGTCTGGATGCCACGGAATATTGTTACGAAAGACCTGATGATAATAGCTGCCAGCGATCGAGTGCCAGGTACCGTTGTTGCTATACATGGGCACTTGCGTATCCCCCATAAACGGCATCACAGCCCACGCATATTTCCGGTTGTTCCCGGTATTAGCAAATTGCTGTATGTAATAATCTCCGGGATTGGCTGCTCGGAGTGCTGCCTGAAACAGCATTTCCTTGGGTGCGAAGTATTCGTCGATGTAGCCACTGCCCAGCGCGGTATTGAAAATAAAACCCGTCAGCAGCGGCAAAGGATCGCTACCACCGCCTTTGCGATCCATGAGTGCAGCATGGTGCAGGCTATACTCGACCTGATTGATTACATCATATAAGCCTTTCGTCGCTTCGGGAGAGCCGGATTTGGCATGAAGTTTCTCGTAGAGAACGAGCATCAAATTGCGTACAAAAACTTCACCCGCGCCCTCAGCCTTGTGCGTATAAGGCATAAAAGGTTCGGTCGAATCGCCATAGTCATGATCCCAGATAGCATAGCGTCCGTCTTTGTTTCCAAGTATGCTATCCTGAATACACTGCCGAAATGCCGAGGCGTGGGAGCCGTTGACTGTGCGCGTATCATTGATTGCAACCGGCACGTTAAGAAAACCCACCAAATTATTTGAATAGGTGATGTCACTGTCGTTCGTCAGAACGTCTGCACTCGATGCACCACAATTGAAACAAACAGATTTTTTGGTGAACGGCTCTGCATAGATCGTACGGTGAGAGAATGAAATGCCGTCCCAGAGCATATCCATGAGCTTCTCTTTGCCCGCAGCATAATCCCCACCGCCATAACGACTGATCGTTGCAGTGATGCCCCACTCAGGGTGCGTGAAAATATTCTGTGCGAACTGCCAGAGCGGCGAAGATGCTTTAGCATCCAGCGCATAGGACTCCAGATTTTTCAGATTTGCGGCATCGTGCTGGTAAGCGTCGAGCGCCTCGGAGACAAGATAACCACCGCTCAATGGGTTCTTCTTCGCGAGTACCGGCGAAAAGATGTCGAGAGTGGTTTTTATCTCAGGCCACAATAATGTATTGTTGAGTACCGCTTCCCCGGCCTTTGCGGCAAAATCGGTAAAGTGTCGCAGATCGGGGTCTTTGGCCAACCAGTGTGCCAACTCTTCTTCGTCGAGCTTGAGCTGCGGCAGGTTTGCCTCGGTCGCGTCGATCTCTGCATAGAGCTGCGCCTCGTCGATAAGCGGATTATCCGCGCGGCTGATTTGCGCAGCCATGTAGAGAAATGCAGATGGCTGAGCCCAGACCGTCTCATTCGCCGTTGCCAAAGCACAGTAAATGGGCCGCAGCCCCGCATAAAGTTTGAACAGCTTTTTGCGCTCGCCAGAGACATCTGCCGGGTCTGGCGTGATGGCCTGCGAACCAGCATAAAATGCGGCCGAATCCGGGTTGCAATCCTGAAAAATCGCGCGATTCGGAAAAGGCCGCGTTGTCGCCTGCGGAAATAGACCCTCGTGGTTGGCCCGAATCCGCGTAAACTCCGCAACGGCAAGGACGAAAATGCTCAGCGATTTCGGGTCGCCATGGGCAATTTTAACAATCGCCTGCATGCTATCGTTGAACGCTTCGCGCCGGTGCGCATAGCGCACGTAGTTGTTGTGGAGAGTCCCGGAAACAGAGTCGATCAACCTCGGGGCGAGCGAACGGGCAATCTCACTCAATTTCATAAAGCCGACGATGGCCTGGTGGATTTCTTCCTGTGAAAGCGAGCCCGGCGGCCGGTAGGCGCGCTGATCTAACCCTGCAAGGTCGACCGAGTCCCAAATTGATTTGATCGCCGGGACTTGGTCAAGGATGTCGGGCAAGCTGACGGATTTCGTCGGTTCGAAGTTCTGTAATTGGTGATTGGGTGTACACCGCCCCCAAATCAGAAGAGCCGTACAAAGCCACCCGAGGATGCGGATTCGCTCCAACATGGCTGTAAATTTATCAGAAAATTTCCGTTTGTCGCTCCACTCCTTGCAATGGAACCCTTTTCCGAGATTTCGGGGCGCCAAGAGACGATGGCGCACCGCATCCGGCTTATTTTGCAGTGCAGAAGAGCGGCCTAACTTGCGGAATCGTTGCCGTGCCGAGAAAGCCTGAACTCACTCGGAGTCAATCCGGTCTGTTGTTTAAAAGTCCTGTTAAAGGTCGTTTTACTGTTGAAACCGACGCTAAAAGCGATCTGAATAATCGAAGCATCTTTGTCTCGAAGTAAAATTTTGGCTTCATTAACCCGATGTTCATTGATTACGTCATAAAAGCCTTTTTTTAACGTTTTGTTAAGAAACTCGGAGAGCTGATACATGCTGATTTGCATCTTCTCGGCCAACAGGGCCAGCGAAAGTGACTCGTGGGCGTAGATCTTTTCGATTTCCAGCAAATGGCGCAACCGCTCCCCGATTGCAGCGACTTGTTCCGGCGCCAGGGCTACGCGGGTATATTTTTTTTGCTGCGAAAGCGTCGCAAGAGCCGCATGCATATCGGGAAAACGATAGCTGGCGATAAAAAAGACATGTAAACCGGCTGCGATGAACAACGCGGCGAAACGGAAAAAAAGATAATTCTGACTGACCATCCCGATGATGGCACTCAAAGCGGTAAGACTGGAAATCGACAATATAAAGATAATGAGCTTAATATAGCGATCGGCCCGAAACAATTCGATAGAAAATAGATTTCGGTAATTGTAAAGGAGCGTCACAACGTAACCAATTGTTATTACCACGCCGACACTGAAATAGATTTCATAAAAGGTAACTTCCTGGTTCAAGAATAATCTTCGGACCCGGTCATATTTTTCACTTTCGGGCTTCAAAAAATACGGGATCCAGACAATGATCGCAGTCAGGGCCGGAAAAAAGTGCAACCACGAATGCCTCGTCAAGGGCTCACCATGTATAACGGCAAATATCAGGTACAACAATGGTCCCAATATGAACAGAAATGGCATGTCCAAAAGCGACAGAGCCGGATACCGATATGTCAGATCTGGCTGTGTATTCCAGCTCGCGAAGAGAATGAAATCAAGGACAATATAAAGCAGGATCAGCAGCCAATTGTACGCGGTCTTCTGTTTTCCCGCCAATTGACCGAGAATCATCAAGCCGAGCATGAACATGGCGACGTAATTGAGTTCACGGACAATTTCGGTCATTCCCATAATTAATCATACGCCTTGGGGCGCCATAGGATATTCATCCTTCAGATTTACGGGTTGATTTGTAAACAAGATTCGATCCGCAATACTTGGCACTTGCACCTAATCTCGCAGAGTAGCCTCTCCGCATCGTTTGAACCATTCTCTTGTCTCGCCAGCGGATAAATAATTCAAAGAAAATCTCCCTGAGGGTAACCTGGTTCATAGTTCAGATAAATCGGTATTTGTCCTGCGCCATTGAGACAGTGAAAACTTCTGTTGCTTCTCGCATTTTCTGATAAAAATAGTTAGTCGAGTGCGAATCGCTGGTCAGGCTAATCTGGGTCACAATTTTGGTTTATGCGCGTTACAATCGCCCTGTTCCTTGTGCTTTCTTCCTGCGGTGGTATGCATGCGATCACCTCGCCCACGGAGACATTTGACCTTTCCGGCTTTCGAAACTCAGCCGAAAAAAATATACGCAAGAAAACTCTGCCCAATGGTATGCGCGTCATTCTGATGCGCCAGCCCTCGAGTCCTACGATTGCGTGCTATCTGAAAATCGGGGTCGGCTCTGCCAATGAGTCATTTGACCAGGCAGGAACAGCACATTTTCTTGAGCACTTGCTCTTTAAGGGTACCCCGAACATGGGTACGACTAACTATGCAGAGGAAAAGAAGCTCCTGGAAAAAATCGAATCTGCCGGCGAACGCATGGATAGCCTCGAGAGGGCGCTCCTGAATCCCCTGATTACACCAGCCGAACGAGACAACCTGAAGAGGCGAATGACCGAACAGGAGAAAACCCTTGCAACGTTGCAGGCCGAGGCACAAAAATTCGTCATCTCTGAAGAAGATTCGCAGGCTTACTCACTCGCCGGGCAGGTCGGTTACAATGCATACACGACCACCGACGTGACAAATTACCAGATCAAACTGCCCGCGAACCGCCTGGCGATGTGGGCCGAGCTCGAAAGTAACAGATTCCTGAATCCTGTCCTGCGGGAGTTTTATCCGGAACGCAAGGTTATCCAGGAAGAACGACGGATGCGCTATGATTCACGGCCCACGTCGCTTCTTTATGAACTTTTTCTAAAGACTGCTTTCGGCATGAGCCCCTATGGTAAGCCCGTTATCGGCTTTGAAAAATCCATGCACCGTCTGCGCCTGCGGGAAACTCGCCAGTTTTTCGAACGGAACTACATTCCTTCGCGGATGGTAATTACTATAGTTGGGCAACTCGAATTTGACGAGGCATTTGCCACAATTGAGAAGTACTTTGGCCGTCTCAAGGCGCGGTCTACACCTGAATTTCCACCGACAGTCTACGAGCCGCAACGAGGTCGGCGCATCGCGTGGCTTGAGGCAAAGAACTCACCCGCGATGATCACCGGCTGGTCGCGGCCGCCAGCCACACACGATGACGACAAGGCGCTCGAGGTGCTGTCGCGGCTACTCGGGGACGGGCAAACCTCGCGGCTGGTGAACCGCCTGGTTATCCAGGACAAGCTCGCAGGAGATGTGAAGGTCGGCTCGTCGACCCCAGGGGAAAAACTGGATACCCAGTTTACAATTTTTGCTGACGTTTATGATGCGAATAACTATTCTGTGATCGAAAAGGCCATCGCGGAGGAACTCGATCGCCTGCGAACCAACGGGCCAACGAACGAAGAATTACAGAAAATCAAGAACCGGTACATCGCAGAAATCGTCCAGACTCTCAGCCAGAATGCAGGTATGGCAGATACTCTGTCTTACTACGAACTTCTGTTAAATGACTACCAAAAACTATTCAGTTCGCTGGAAGAAATCAACGAGGTCGATGCAGCAAAAATCCGGAAAGTTGTGGAAAAGTACTTCGTTGACGGCCGTAACACGACCGTTTACCTGAAACCCGTCCAGAAGTAGCCGCATAGTTAGTCAGCGCCGGCCGTCAGGGCTTGTTTCAGGTGACTGCCTGCGCGCTTCGCGGTTGCGCTCAGCGTCTTTCTTTTGCAGGTACAACCCGAGCGGTTGCCCGTCAATGTACACCACCGAGCCGCGCAAGCCCGCGAGCCCCAGGCTGTGCAACGCTTCCGAAAAATCGTTGAGCCGCGTCTCGTCATCGGCAACCTGTACAAACTGTTGGTTGAAATAAAGCTGCAGCTTCATGCCCGAATCGACGGCCACACGCTCCAGCCGGAGCTCGGGTGTATTGCGACGCAGTTCGTCGAGTTGGCTGCCCAATGCCGCCGCGATCGCTGTTCGCAATTCGTCGCGCTGCGCAGAAGAAATTCCGGTAGCAATGAACTCCACCTGCGGTATCGCAGAAACAGCCGTGGTACCACCAGCGCTGCAGTCTTGCCCCGCCGGGCAGCTTTCCTGGTAGGGAATGCCCTTGGCCTGCAGAATCTGGCGCAGCTCTGCGTCGGCGGGCAGCAAACCATCGGAGCGCCGGAATTGTTCGCGATAAGACGCGAGTGGTCTTGGCTCGGGCCTCCTTATCTGGCGCTCTGCCCCTGAATAGTTAGTCAGCCACCAGGTGATACTGCCCACGACCAGGAGGGCAACTGCACCGAGAACCAGGGCCTTGCTGCGCTGCACTTCGCTTCCTACTCAAGCGCCAGGAGCATCTTTTCCATCAGTGCGTTGCGGGCCGTGTCAGTGGTGATGATCTCAAACGGAAAGCCCAGCGAGAAGAGGCGGTAAGTCCCCGCGTAGTGCAGGACTGCACAGCGCGATGCATTGTTGTACTGCTGCACGCAGGTTGACCCGTTCACGGCAGTATAGTAGTCAGGGAACAGGTTTTGGTAACTGCCAGAAAGCCCGTCATCGAGGGTAAAGCCTGCTACCCCGGCCAGCACTCCGCTGCCCGCATTGACCGTGCCTGTGCCAGCATCGTCGCCCGCATAGCGTGTACGCAGCAAGCCTTCGAGAAAGGTCAGATCGTTGCTGTGGGTATTGCCGATCGTCTGCGCAGCGAGATCCCAACCTATTTCGGAGCCGGTGAGAATCATGCGGCCACCAGAGTTCAGATAGTTAGTCACGAGCTGCTGTTCGGCGTAGCTGAAGGTCTCGTCAGACCAGCTTTCGCGACCAGTATACCAGACCACGGCATCGAATGCTGCCAGGTTAACCCGACCACGCGCAACTGCTTCGTTCGAGGCACTGGCGACTGACCACGGCCGCAGACTGCCAACAACAGCCTTTAGATAAACAGGTGTGTAACTGAAGGTGTTGCCGCGCTCGACCTGCGGCCCGACACCACGCTTGTCATAGTTAGTCACGAAGTTCACGCGGTTATCCAGCCGGTCAAAACCATTAACAATCAGCAGCTTTTTGTCCGTACCGCTCGCCGGCACGCGGATACTCACCACCTCTGATGCGAGGCTCAAGCCATTGGCGTTGCCAGCCTGCACGGTGAAATGATAGACCTTGCCCGCCGTGACATTGCTGAAGGTAGCGGTATTAGTCGTAGCCACCCGGCCTGAATCAAAAGCGAGACCATCGGTCGAAGTCCTGACGAGGTAGAAGCTCGGCGCGGGCCCTGCAGCCGGAACATCCCACTCGAGTTTGAACTCACCGCTCGCGGTGTTTGTGACGCGCACCGCCTCGACCTCTTCGGGCGAATAGCCTGCACCGAAGTGCTGTGCAATACCCATGTAGAGACCGCGCGCCGCAATGCGGTAAAAACGCTCGTTCGTCAGCGTAACAACTTCTGACGGGTGCGTGAAGAAACCCACCTCGATCAGTGCGGCCGGCACCTGCGCAACGCGGGTTTCTCCGTAGTTGCCGTCAAAACCGTCGTCGCCCCAGGTGATATTCGTCCAGGCAGAATCCCACTTTTCGCGAATGTGGTCGATCATGCGGTACTTGAGCTTGAGCGCGAGATCCTTGCTGCTTTCATCGAGCGCCTTGTACGTGCTTCCGGCAGTGCCATACTGGTAGATGACCATTGTCCCTTTGCCAGAGGAGGAGTTATAGGGGTACGTCGATGAGCCCGTGGCGTTGTTGTGCACCGAGATAAACGCATCGACATTCTCGTAATTCGCAGCATGCGGCCGCGTGGTAACGTCTTCGTTGTAGCCACCCGATAGACGCGCCACGGTCGATGGCCGGTTGAGAAACTTCTGGTACTGGAAGGCACTGCTCTTGAAGCGCTCTTCGTTGGTTGCACTGCCATCAATCGGAATCGTATCAATACCGCCGCCGAGCCGCAACGTGTCGGCGACCGCGATTCGGTCGGCCGCAAACTGGCTCGTGAACGAGACGACCGCAGAAGTTGAACTCTGGAAATAGTACGAACCCAGGTAGACCGTGCGGTAGCGCAGTCCACCTGCACCATAGTCATTGCTCGTGAGTGTGCGAGCGTACTGGTTCGCCGTGGTGCGCGTTGTGCCACCCGCATGCGTGATGGTAACAGGTATCGCGTTGGCACGATCGCTGCCATCACGGTAGTGATAGTAGACAGGGTATAATCCACTCGCTGGCACATTCACCGTGTAGTTGAACGCCGCACTCCCTGCGCTGTCACCGTACACGTAACGGTATTTTGTGCCGGCACCACAGAGCTGCGCTGCCTGCGCCGAATCATTTCCGCTGGTGTAAAAAGTGCCGCCGCTCTGCGCATAACCTGCAGTCCCCGGGCAGACGGTAACCTGCTGGCGCTGGCGGGCGAGTTCGCGCACGAGCGTCGTGTCAGCGCCGGCATTGCGCAGGTACTGGTTGAGGTACCAGGTAATCTCTGAGTTGAGATAGTCTTCGACAATGGCGTACTGGTTTACCGGTGTCGTATTCGCAGATGAATAAGTAGCTCCGCCGCTTGCCCAGACCCAGGGCCGCTGCAGTCGCTTGCCCGCACTCTCTGAGCTGGTTTGCCCGCGCCAGCCATGCCCAGCACCCAGCGCGATCACCTTGCCTTTGAGCCCGCTCACCTGGTTCGGCACGTACGCCCCCAGTGCGCCCACCGGCGCAGCAGTGACGGTAACGAGAGTGGATGTTTCAACAGCCGGCGTGCCCGTTTCGCCCGAGTCTCCCGGTGGCGGCGTCACCGGATCGGGGTTCGCATTGTCGCCGTTGTCAACCGCGGGTGGTGTGCCCGCCTGGGTACCCGTCTGTGCTTGCTGCGTCAGCAGGGCCTTATCAAGGTTCTGCCCACACCGACTAACTATTTGTGCCATCAGCAATGCAATGACGGCTAACCAAAGGGGGAATTTCATGCCTTACCTCCAAAATACACAGCACCAATTCTCACTCCCCCTGAAACCAGTGGGAGCTTTTCGTCGTGCAGGTAATTCTGCACGTAACTGCAAATCAGGCCCCAGTCTGACAGGCGCAGACCCAGCCCCAGCTCTGCCGCTGCGAGAAATGTCGTCTGCGAAAATGTCTGGTTGATATTCACGTTGAGCAGTTCATAGAACGCTGCGCCCGCTGTGAGATTAAAAAGCGCAAACCAGCGCTGGCTGTTACCGAGGGGGATCATCCAGCCGGGGCCTGCTGCGATATCGGGTCCGGAAAGCAGCGCCTTGCTGCCTGAATAGCGTGAGAAGCCAGCCACTAGCGCCAGCCGCGGCAACGCAAAATGAGGATTTTCAAACAGCGGTATATTACCTGCCAGCTGCACCCCAAGCCCGTGCGTAAACCCTAACTCCTTCTGGTTGAGTGGTACCTGCAGGCCGGGGGTGACGGCGAGTATCCAGGGCAACTGTTTCTGCGGCTGGACAATGCGGTATTCCTTGAGGCGAACTCGTCCCACTACGGTCGCGAGTTCAAAGCTGTCGGCGCCAGCTTCCTGACCGCGATAGACTGCCCCGTGCAGTCGGTTACCGTCTGGCAGTTCCAGGGTGTATGCTTCACCAGACTTTAGGGTCTCAGCCAGCAGTGGGCCGAGAGGGATAACCAGCAGGCAGAACAAACGGAACGACATGGGTATAGCCAGGCATAGTCAGTCAGCCCTGCGCTGTCACGCGAAATAGTTAGTCGCGGCCATGCGGGTGGGCCCGCCGGTAGACTTCAAACAGCCGTTCTTTGGCAACATGTGTGTAATTCTGCGTTGTAGAAACGCTCGCATGCCCCAGCATCTCCTGCACATGCCTGATATCGGCACCTTCGTTCAGCAGGTCTGTCGCAAAGGAATGGCGCAGGCTGTGCGGGGTGATGCGCCCGTCGAGACCGAGCCGTGTCGCGCGCTGGCGCAGCAGGTAGTGTGCCCCGCGGCGGGTAAGCGCCGTACCTTTAAAGTTGATGAAGAGCGCCTCGCTCTGTTTCTTTGTACGGTAAAGGGTGTCAGCGCGGTGCGGGAGGTATTCGGTTATTGCATGTCGTGCTGCACTGCCGAGAAAGACAATACGATCTTTGTTGCCCTTGCCTGTAACCTTGATTTCGTCGGGTATCTGCGCACCGCTGAACGGTTGCATCTTCAGTGACAGGGCTTCGGAAATACGCATGCCCGATGAGTACAGGGTTTCCCAAAGAGCTCTGTCACGCATTTCCGTAAACTTCTCTTCACTCTCTGTAAAATCGAGCAGGCTTTCGAGTTCGAGTGGACGCAGGGGCCGTGGCAGCAGGCGCTTGTACCGGGCTGCGCGCAGCGTGCGCGCGGGATTTTTTTCTGTCAGCTTGCGCTTTTCCAGGTAGCGGTAGAATGATTTGATCGCTGAAAGTTTGCGCGCCTGCGAACGCCGTTCGAGTGGCTCGTTTCTGCTGCGCAGGCTGCCCAGGAAGCTGTAAATGTCTTCGCCGGTAATCTCTTCTCCTGCTAATCCTTCACGTTCGGTAAAGTCGAGCCACTGCATGAGGTCCCGCTCGTAGGCCTCACGCGTGTTTGCGGCAAGACCCCGCTCGTCTTCCAGGAAATGGATGAATCCGGCGAGGTATTCCCGCATACTCGATTATCGGCAGAGAAGCCGTTCAACTTACTCAGTGGGAGCTTTCACTCGGGCACGGGCTGCCTTGAAATAGAAGACCAGACCCGACGCCACGAATATCGACCCGACCAGCGGGCCGAACAGCAGCGCTATGCGAAACTTTACCACGTCGTCGGGGGTAACTCCCGCGCGGTAACCGATCAGCCAGATCAGGGCACCACTCAGCGCCACAGCAACCCCGCGTGAAGCCTTGATGCCGAGTTTCCAGAGGCCAAAGTAGAGGCCATCGCGGTTTTCACCCGATTGCGCCAAGTCAAGGTCTGCCGCGTCGGCGACGTACGAATCGAAGAGCAGAATGCAGCCCGTAAAAACTCCGCCGGCGACTGCGGCAAGCAGGGGCCCCGCGAGACCTCCTTCGGGAAAAAGCGGGTAGCTGAAAATAGTCATGATTCCGAGTGCCACAATACCGATCGTTGCCGGCAGGTCTTTGCCGAAGCGATCAGCGGCCTTAACCCAGAGCACAGCAGATAGCGACCAGACGAGAATAAAGACAATCAGCACCAGCGCCAGGTTGTCTTCGCTGAGTTTCAGGTAATGGTCGTAATAGTACCGGGCCAGCGTCGAATTGATGGCCACGCCGATGTACGCGAGAAATCCCGCGGCAAAGAGCCAGAGGAAGAATTTGTTGCCTACTGCAGTCTTCAGGTCGCTGACGAAACGGCGTTGTTCTGTGTTCCGCGCAGGCTGGGTGGTTGCCAGCGAAAACACACAGACCAGAACTGCCGCGAGGCACATGATTCCGATCACCGCCGCAATCTGCGGAAAGACGATTATTTCTGCGATGCCGCCGGCACGCGCGCTGTTGAGCATTGCGGCCGGAACAATCAGGCCCATGATCAGACCCAGGTTGGCAAAGATCAGGCGCGCAGCGAAAATGCGCACGCGCACTCCTGCATCTTTAGAAAGCTCGGCTGAGATAGCTGCGTGCGGCACTGTGACCAGGGTAATCCCGGTGTTCAGCAGCAGGCTTGCCAGCAGCAGCTGCACGAATATCCCGATGGCTCCTGCTTCGCGATAGGGAGCGAATATCCAGAGCAAAGACGGAACAATCAGGAGGGCACCGGCGACCAGGAAAGGTTTCCGGTTTCCCCAGCGGCTACGGAACCGATCAGAGAATGCACCGACGTAAGGATCAATAAAGGCATCCCAGACCAGGGCAAGCCCGGCAGCCAGAGACGCGAGGTAACTCTCGACGCCAAGGCGGTCCGTATAAAATATCAGCAGCTGGAGGCGAACAAAAAATTCTACGGCAAAAATACCCGATTCGGCGAGCGCGTAGAGCGATAAGGGTAAAAGCCGCATCAGTTCACCGCGTAGTTAAAGACAACGCGCACCTTCAGGCTTTTGCCGTCGGGGCCATTGATGTTTGAAATGCCTTCATACTTGCGCAGGCGTCGCTCTTTCGTGTCATACCAGAGTTTGATCGGTTTAACCAGCTGGCGCAGCACGAAGTTGTCGAGCTCGAGATTCATGCGGCACACTTCCCCGGCCTCCTGCATGGAGACGCGGAATCGGAAATAATCGAGTTCAATGGGAACTGCGAAATTGAAGGCCGCGTTTTTGCCTGAGCAGATGCGGTCAAAATTCTCGCGCACAAAATAATCAAAGCCCGCATCAAAAACAGCCGGTGCCGGCGTCGCAATGGCCTTTGACTGCAGGGGCTGGTCGGCCTTACGCCGGGCATAATAAACCGTCTGCCCGCCCTCGCGCCTGATACCCTCTACATAACCGTCACGTGCATCGCGCAGTTCGTACGTGGGCTGCAGCTTGTTGGCCTGAAAGGTGATGAGCTTGTTGGCAAACTCTTTGCCGCTGCGGTCGCGGTAAGAGACGCGCGAATAGACATGCACTCCGCCCTTGCGGTATTCAGAGTGATTTTCTGAATAGACAAACTTTCCGGTTGCAAGGTCATACGCATCGCCGCGAAACCGCACGACCTCTTCTGCAGCCTCAATACCGGGTCCAAGAGATACGACCATGGCTGCTGTCAAAGCCCGGCCGACACCGGCGAAGTTATGCGATGCTTCCTGTAAGCGCTGTTGCCAGGGGGTCGCGATAAGGTTCAGTCTGTCCATTGTAATCTCCATAACTTGTGTGATTTGCCCGGCCAAGAACCACCTGGACATCGTTAATCGCACGTTCGGCGAAGCCCGCTTCGCAGAACGCGAGGTAATAGATCCACTTACGCAGAAATTTTTCGTCGTAACCCATCTTCAGTACTTTGCTTTTGTTTTTTTCGATATTGAGCCGCCACTTACGCAGCGTCGTCACATAGTGCTGACCCATCGTTTCGAGATCCTGCAGCAGAAGGTCAGAAGTCCGGTGCAAAGATTTCATGACCTCGAGATTCGAGAGCAGGCATGACCCCGGGAAAATATAGATCTGTGAAAAGTCTGTGTTCTTCAGGTACTGCTCAAAGCGCGATTCGGGAAAAGTGATGTACTGCAGCGCAATGAGTCCACCGGGTTTCAGCAGCTGCGACAGCCGGCCAAAGTAGGTATCAAAGTATTTAAAGCCAATGGCCTCGGCCATTTCGATGGATACAATTTTGTCGAATGACCCCTCGAGTGTCCGGTAATCGGCGATCCGCAGATCAATCTGCTTGTCGAGTTTTGCCTTGCGAATTTTTTCTTTGGCATAGTTATACTGCTGCTCTGAGATCGTCACCGTTGTGATACGGCAACCATACTTTTTTGCCGCATAGATCGCAAACCCACCCCAGCCGCTGCCTATCTCGAGCAGGTGATCAGTCTTCTTCAACTGCAGCTTGCGGCAAAGGGCTTCGAATTTACGCTCCTGGGCCACATCGAGCGACTCGCGTTCGTTGCGAAAAATACCGCACGAATAGGCCATCGTCTTTTCGAGCATCAGCTCATAGAGGGGATTGCCAATATCGTAATGGTCGGCGATATTCTTGCGGCTGATTTTCATGGTATTTGGCCGCAGGGTATGCTTCACACGATTAACGAAACCAAGGATATTCAAAAACCAGGTAGTTGCGCTCGAACCGGAAAATCCCGGCATGCGCTCGGCGTTCTGCGCAAACCAGCGCAGTGTCAGATTGAGGTCATCCGTCTCCCAGGAGCGTGCAACGTAAGCCTCACCAAAACCGATCTCCCCATAGAGGACGCAGTGCTTGTAAAAATACGGATCGACAATGCGGATTTCTGCCCGGTATCCCGGCCCCTTTCCCCCCAGTACGTAATCCTCACCTCCGGCAAACTCCTCCCGGATATTCAGCGAGCCGTGCTCAACCCTCGATAGGCCATATTGGAACAATCTTCTGTAAAACTTCACCTGTGACTCCTCAATTCACTATGGATAATCGCGGCATCGGAGTTTTTCTTGGGGAAGAACGGTACTCCCTTGAAAAACAACCTGAACGCGTAGTAGTGTATAAGTACGATAACCTTGATGGTGTAGAACGGGTATTTGAAGGCAAACTTCAGCAACTGCCGGTCACTGAGCTCAAAACGTGTGCCGCTCATTTTTGCCAGAAGCTCGGGGTGATCTTTCTGCATCGTGTTGATCGTGATATCGAGCTTTTCTGCAGGGGGCAGGATCTTCATGGCGAAATCAGCAAACGGAGTAATAAACGGGGATACGTAGAAATTCTTGCGTGCCCGGGCCTTGGGTTCGCTGCCGGGCAGAATGAAATGCTTTTGCTCGCCAAAGGTATTGTTCACTTCAACAATAGTCGCCACATGGTTTTCTCCTGACAGGCAGAAAAAAAAGCTAACGGGATTAAAAATATACCCGGCCACGGCGGGGTGTGCGAGCAGAAAAAACCGGTCTGCTTCAATGCCGGTCTTTGCCCGCAGGAATTCCCGTGCACATGCGACAGCGGGCAGGCTGGTGTCTGCCAGCAGTGAGAAATCAGATCTCCGGAAGCGGTGCCAGGCTGCACGGGCAAATGACAGCAACCGCAGGTGATGCCCTGCACCGTCGAAGCGCGACACATCGACGCACAGCGAGTATCCACGGACAGCGAAAATCTGGCGCGCCGGCTTCTGCCGGGCGTGCATGATTTCGGTCTCGTAGATTCCCTCGAACATCAGACAAGCCGCCGCGAGATTGCCTCTGCTGCCTGCACTGCAGACATGTAGGCATCTTCGTGAAAACCGTAGCGGAAATAACTGCCGCTAAAAAAGATTTTTCCGTCTTCATTCAGCTTTGGCAGTTTTGCCTGCGCAACTTCTGTCTTTTCGTCAAACAACGGGTGTTCATACTCGATGCGCGCATGGGTTTTTTCCGGGTCTATGGCCGAAATATCATTCAGAGAGACAAAGTATGGTATACTGCCCGGGATGCGCTGCAGCAGGTTCATATAATATATGACGGTAGACTTCATCTCGCCGTTGCGATTTTTGCCGAGTTTAAAGTTCCATGAGGACCAGGTCTTCCGAATCGGCGGCATAACAGTCTCATCGCTGTGTAGAACGGCGAGATTGGGTTCGTACTTAAACTGCGATAGCAGCTCACGCTGCTGATCCGATGCATTGCCGAGCATCTGCAGCGTCTGGTCAGCATGCGAAGCGATCAGGCAGCCGTCAAAGCGCTGTTTTTCTCCCTTCAGGTGCACGGTAACGCCGTCTGTATCCTGCTCGACGCGGACCACCGGACTTTCGAGGTAGAGTTTGCCTTTGAAGCCCGCGAGTATCTTTTTCACGTAGCTGCGGCTGCCACCGACGACATATTTCCATTGCAGGCCGCTGTACAGGCTGAGAAACCCATGGTTGACAAAAAAGCGCGCAAAGGTGCGTGCCGGAAAGGCCAGCATGCGCTCGGGCGGAGTTGACCAGACGGCCGCCGTCATGGGCACTATGTAGTTTTCAGCGAAAAAATCGCTGAAGCCATTGCGTTTAAGGTAGTCGCCGAAAGAACCTTCGACCTGACCCGCTTCGAGGTCCTTGGGCAACTGGCTGTTAAAGCGATTAGCCTCGAGCAAGAAGCGATAATAGCGTGGCGAGAGAATGTTTCTGCGCTGCGCAAACAATCCCCCCAGGCCGCGTGAACACCACTGCAGGCCAGTATTCGTGTTATAATGACCAAAAGACATATCGCTATTGGCATACTCAACACCCAGCTGGCGAAACAGGTCGAGCAGGTGCGGATAGGTGTGCTCGTTAAAGACAATGAAACCGGTATCGACGGCCTGGGTACCGCCCTGTGGCAGCGGCACTTCGAGGGTATTGGTGTGACCTCCCGCATATTTACCCGCTTCAAAGATAGTGATGTCGTATTTGTCCCGGAGCAGCCATGCCGCGCCCAGGCCGGCCACACCACTGCCGACTATAGCTAGTTTTTTCATTCTGAGATTCCTTCCTTACTTCTGGCACCAGTGCCACCAATCTTAACCTTGATGCGCGGGTATTTTTTGTGTATCTGGCTCACAAACTTTTCGATTTCCTCACGCGTGCGCGGCACAGTGGCTGATACATGCAGTTCATCGTAGTCGCCGTGGCTCAGCTCTTCAAACAGCTTTTCGACCGGCAATGCGCCGCAGAATTTTCCGCCCATGCCCTGCGACGCCATGAGCACATAGTGCATCATTGCGCCGATTTCGTGCAGGTCACCGGGAAACGCGATAAAGAGCCGTTCGCCGCCCTTCTTGCGGGTGAAAGTCAATGCAAGCTGCGACAAGTAGCCCATGATCCAGCGGGAAAAAGCATGCTCTGTCGCCACGGTGATGAAGCCTGATTCCCAGGCTTTCCCAACGAGGACAGTGTAGGGCCAGACCTTCTTTTGAATCAGCGAATCCATGGTATGCGTACGGTAATAAAGATCGAACTCCCGCGAGAGTGTGCCGAAATCGCCCTCTATCACATGTTCCAGAAAACGCATCTCGTCGGGCGTGTAACTCGACTCGGGGGCAATCGAGAGCAGGTGCCCACGCCCCAGCTGCATGATTGCTGAAAGTTTTTTTCCTTCGAGCAACAGCCGGCTTATGCTCAGTACGACACGGTAGTCATCGGAAGTATAATACAGGTAACCGTTATCCCCGCGCTGGGGATCAAGAATCGAGTACCGCTCACGCCATTTTCTTATGTTGGCGGCGGGCACCGAGGTCAGTTCGCTGAGTTTTTTTGCCGTGAGTCTCATGCCTTCTCAAAGAGGTAATGGCTGACGTTCCATTCTTCGCCACCACGCGTGCGAAAGAGCTCCGAGACGGCCAGGAAAAATACACGCCAGTAATTGATCCAGCGCGTGACGTTTTCTTTGCCGTAAACCCCGGCGAAAATCTGCTCAATCTCGCGACGGTGTTTATCCATATTCTGCAGCCAGTGCTCTGAAGTCAGGTGATAGTGGGTTCCACTGTAGATGCGTTGTTCTTTCAAACTGAAGCCCTTGGAAAAATACGAGAACAGGAAATTCGAAGGCATGATGCCACCGGAGAAGAAGTACCGTGACATCCAGTCGTCGTTCGCCTTGTCTTCAAACAGGTAGGGGAACATGCGGTGCGTGAAGATGTGCACAAACAACATACCTTTCGGCTTTAGCCACGAGCGGACACGGGCAAACAGCTGGTCGTAGTTGCGCATGTGCTCAAACATTTCAACCGACACCACGCGGTCGAAAGTTTTCCCGGGCTTGAATTCATTGACGTCGGCCGTGATAATCCTGAGGTTTCGGATACCACGCTTCCTGGCTTCGCCATCGATGTACGCCTTCTGGCTGGCTGAGTTGGAAACCCCGGTAATCCGGGATTTCGGAAACTTCTGCGCCATGTAGAGCGACAGCGAACCCCAGCCGCAGCCGAGCTCCAGTATCTCGAGGCCATTTTCAAGCCGGGCCATGGCAACCGTCTCGGCGAGCATCAGATCTTCTGCCTGGTCGAGGGTCTCTTTGCCCGTCGGGTAATAGCAGCTGCTGTATTTGCGGTTTTTACCAAGAACAAGCGCAAAAAATTCCGCTGGAATTTCGTAATGCTGTTCGTTCGCTTTCTCAGTGAGTATAGCTATCTTTGACTGCCGCAGTTGCTCAACCAGGGCCATCGCTTTCGCCTGGCCCAATTCGATGTTATCCGCGCTGATTTCTTTCAGGCGGCGACGATTGAGCGCACGAATCCCCTTGCGAATCAGGTAGTCGGGTAAAAACCCCTTGGCCAGCAGAGAGTCTATCATTGTCCAATGATATTACACAAGATTGGACAATGCGCCCACAAAAAAATACCGGGGTATACCCTAGCGCAGCTCGAGCGCCTCGAGCCCGTTCAGCGCACGGTCAATGTCTGCGGTAATCTCACGTATTTTCGTTGTGTAGCGGTTACTGAGCAGGATAATCGCCTGGCGCTTTTTGAGCTGCATCCAGTTCATCGAATGGTAACCGTTAAAATTGCCATCGTGGCTGACAGTCTGCCGTCCCGGAAGCACATACCATCCCATTGCATAGAACTCAGGTCGCTTCTCTGCCCGTAGCACCGGCCTCAGCAGGCGCTCCCTCTGCTTTCGGGAAAGCAGCCGATCGTCCATGAAAGCCAGGTCCAGTGCCGCGAGATCATCGACGGTAGAGGCCATTCCACCCGGCCCGACAGCGCGGTAACCATAGCGAAAGATTGCTCCTTCAGGGTCGAGCGCAGGCACAGTCTTCGGCCTGGCCTCATCTGCAAGAAAAGTCGTATTCTGCATTGCGGCCGGTGCAAGCACAGAAGCTCCCACCACTTGCGCAAACGGCTGCTTCTGCAATCGCTGCACCAGCTCGGCAAGCAACAGAAAGTTGGAGTTAGCGTAGTGAAACCGGCTACCCGGCCGCGCCAGGAGTTTTTTCTGTGTCGCAATCAGCTGCAGCGCGTCTTCATTGCTGAAACCCGGCGCCGGCCGGCCGAAGCGGTAATAATCGTCCAGCCCTGATGTGTGTGACAAGAGATGACCAACCCTGACGCCCGCCAGTAAAGACCTGAGCTCGGGAAAGAACTGCGCGACACTCGTATCAAAACTTAGCCTGCGTTCGGTCTCGAGGCGCGCGATCGCCAGCGCCGTAATGGGTTTCGCAGCAGAAGCGAGGTAAAAACTGTCGTCGGTCGTGAGTGGTTTGCCTGTTTCCGGGTTGGCACCATGCGCCGCACGATAGACAACCTGGCCGTTGTCGATAACGAGGGCAACTCCTGAGAATTCACCCCGTGCCATTGCCTGCCGCAGAATAAAACCAATACGATCGGGAATTTCTGAACGGTTGTATTCGCCTGCGAGAGAGAGGTCTGCGACCCGTTCGCGCAGGGCGGTCATGAACCACTCACCCGGATCAAATTTTTCAGTGCGGTAGGTGCGATCGAGTTCTTCCCACAGGGGGGTGTTTTCAAACCTGCGGTACTCCGAATGCCCGATAAGGTAGCGAAGCGGATACTTTTTCGCCAGCCGCCGGACGATAAGAGCATTGGCTTCGACCTGCGCCATCGTCAGCGAGTTTTCATCAACCCCCACATTCTCTATGCCAATCGCATGCCGATTGAGACCAATCACATGCCGGCCAATCTTGTTTTCAGGCATCAGGCGATAGATATCACCCGCCTTGCCGACCAGGTAGTGCACTGCAATGTTCGCGCCGCCGGCTTTTTTGAGCTGGCTGCGCCCCGATTCCATTTCTTCGCGGTTCATGTAGTTGTAGGAAACATCGAGTGAATCCATCGCGGTATAGTGCGAGACCACCATCACAGGGAGCATCTCGAGCGTCTGCTGCCTGACCGCGTAACGCTTGTTCACATATTCCAGTGTTTGCTGCGCGCGCCATTCAGAAAAGGATATCGGACGATCGCGTATGCCGTCAGAACTGCAGTGCAGCACAAGCAGCACAGAGACCGTCACAGCAAGATAGAAAAAATTTCTTATGGGCGCATATACCGGCAGCTTCATGGCTCCACCGGCTTCTGCATCATTGTCGACACGGCCTCAAGCTGCGCATCACGACTCGAAAGAAAATCTGCAGGGGTTTCGGCGCTCACAACATCCGGCAAGAGCCCACGGCCTTTTTCCTGCTTTGGCACCAATGGACTAAACTGCACCTGCACCAGCGGAATCTCGAAGAGCAGACCGGAGTTTGGCAATTTGTATGTGATCAGTATTTCTGCCGAATGGCCGTCACCCGGGCTGCCTGTTTCTTCTCCGACGAGCACCGTATTCGCATTGCCCAGCTTGACCAGGCGGGCAAAATTGACCGCTGCTGAATAAGTCGCGCGCGAGACCAGTATGTAGATTCGGCGAAAACGGTGTGCCTGTTCGACGGGCGTAAGGGTGAGGTAGCGTGCTTCGCTGCGGCGGGTTTCGAAATAACCATCAACCAGCTTGTCGCTGAACGCGGACTGCAGGTGTTTTTCCGTATCGAGGAGTATCTGTTCTGAGACTGCCATACTGTTTACCGCCTGCACATGCTCGCGGTAGGGCAAAACGCGCGAACGGGCACGGCTGCGGCTCTTGTCGTCGATGCGGCGTTCGACAAACCAGCTGGCCGCAGCGGCCGAGAACAGCATGACACCGCCGCGGTTCACGCGCAGGTCAATCACCAGGTTCTCCACCTTTCTCTGCGCTGCTTCGCGGTGAAAGGCGTACAGCATATTGTTCCAGCTTTCGATTGAATCCAGATCTTTGCCCGAAGGCATAAAGCTATTGAGCGCGAGGTATGCTGCCTTCAGCTGCGGATTAAACATGATGTAGACGGGTTGCGCATAGTTGGGCTGCTCCAGTGATTTACGCGGGACAAAGGCAGAGCCGCCGCCATCCCCGGTATCCACCAGCACTTCGCGGGTAGCAGCACCATCGGTAAGGGTAAGCTGCCACTGCGACCGGGGCCCTTCGACCATGTAGTAAAGGAAGGAGAAACTTTCTCCCAGCCGGTAATCGTCACCCTGGCCACGCTCGTTCAGTACAGAAGTGAATGTGTTAAAGCGTTTGAAGATTTCAGCCAGGGATTGTCCGTTGATCTTTATCAATTCAGCCCCAAAGGGAATTTCTTTATAGGCGCAGTCAAAATACGCGCGGCCCTGGAAAAATTTGAGTGGAAAGGGAAACAGCGCTGTCTTCAGCCCGAGCGATTCTATCAGCTGCGGCGAGAACCCAAGCCCGGTATGGTCTACCTGTATACCCCGGTAATAACCGAGCACGCGGGTAACAAAATCACGGATACTGACATTTTTCCTGCCGGCAAATAGATCAGGCAGTGGTGGTTTGGGAATTTGTGCGAAAGCCGTCGCATGCGCCTGCGAGAATATCGACTGCATGATGCGAAAATCCTGCCGCGCAGAATCGGCTTCGAGAGTACCCGATCGGGTTATTGACCCCGCGCCTTTTGGCTCTGCCTTTAGGCCCGGCAGCAGGGCAATGAGTGCAAAAAGGAGGGATGCAAAAGCGGCCTTCTGGTACCAAGCACGAAAGTACCGTGCGTTGACGGCCAGGCTCACCGCAGATCCGGTGATTATCGTTTTGTTGCGCCGGCTATTCTGCATCCCGTTGCTTCTTTACTTGCCTTTTACCATTTTCAGGACGCGGTCAGCCCGGCCTGAGAGTGAGATAAGCTTACCGACGAGCTCGCGCACCTGACTGTTGAGTTCCTCGCCGTTAGCGGGTTTGAGCGCCTGCATGGCCCGCTCAATAGAATCCTGCTCTGTGCGGATTGCCTTGATCTCTGCTTCTGCCTTCTTCACTTTGTCTTTGGTCGTTTTGATCTTTGTTACCTTTTCAATAGTAGAATCGATACCCTGTGACTTATACTTCACCTCTACAACGACGCCGAGATTTTCCTTCAGCTTCGCAATTGCCGCGGCTATTTTCTCTGCCTTCTGTTCTTCACTGCTGATTTTTTCAGCCTCAGCAAAAATGGCCTTGGCCTCGGTAGCCTTGGCATCGAGCAGCGGCTTGAGGTTTGGGTATTTGCCCGATGCTTCTGCAAGTTCGGCGAGATTGCTCGTCCACTGGCTGGTCTGTCCTGAAACGCTCTTTTTGCAGGCCGTGGCAGCAATGACCGTTGCAACCACGAGTATGAGAATTTTTTTCATGTTTCCTCCGGAAAAATTTGTCCGCACAGTGTAAAGACCTGCCCGATAGCGTCCACCGAATTTGACCGGAGTCACCCTTTTACGGGGTGAAATCAGCTGAACGAAGCTGTTAAACCAGGATACGGTTGAGGCGGTTACCGAGGTGCGACATAATTTCATACGAAAAACTCAATGACTGCTCTCCCCATTGTTCGAGCGAAGTGAGACCTTCACCCAGAAGCCTGACAGGCGAACTGCCGTCATAATTGCCCAACATGATCTGGTCCATCGTCACCCGCCCGCGCAATGGAAACTTTCCAAAAGACACCTGGTTCGAAAGGGCACGCGGAATACCATCGGCATAGCCCAGGGGAAGCACGGCGATCTGTTCGCTCTCTGCTGTCACCGTGTAGAGAGCCGAGTACGAAACGGTATCACCGCGGCGGAGCGTCCGCTTACTGATCGGCGTGACCACCAGCTCGAGCGATGGCTTCAGGCCAAATCGGGGGTTGAATTCCAGGCGATCGGGTTCACTCTGGTAATAACCATAGAACAGAATTCCGGGCCGAATCATGTCGTGGTGTGTTTCCGGGAAAAAAACCGCAGCATACGAGTTTGCTGCATGAATGATGACGCTCCCCCTTTCGAGTTTTAATGCTGAAAGAATCGCGGAAACCTGGTGCTCAAAATTTTCATTTTGGGCAAGCGTCTTGTCACGCGCAGCGGGACCTGCGTGGGGAAAATGGGTGAATATGCCCGCAACCCGCAGCGAAGAAGCTGCTGCGAGCAGGCGCAAAAGCTCCGGCAGGTCTTCAGGCCTTATGCCAATACGTCCCATACCGAGATCGAGTTTCAGGTGAACGTCAATTGCACGCCCGGCTGCAGCAGCCTCGAGCGCAGCAACCTGCCACAGGTCTGTAATGGAGGGAGTGATATCATGCGCGACAATTTCGCCGAGGTTCTGCGGAAAAAAACCGCCGAGGTTGAGTACAGGTTTTTCCCAGCCGAGGCGGCGCAGCTGCACTGCCTCGTTGCAGTTGGCGACACCGAGCATGTCTACCGCCGCCTCGCGAAAAAAAGGAAACAGCGTCTCCATGCCGCAGCCATAGGCATTCGCCTTCACCGGCAAAAGCACGCGGCTGCGAGGCGCGATACGGCGCAGCACAGAAAGGTTGTGTGCCAGTGCTGCGCGGTGTATACGCAGTTCCGGATAGGGAGCTGTTTCCTGCACTCGGCTCATGTACGGCGCAGCTGGAAAAAACGCCGCATCAGGGAGGGGGCATCCCATTCTTCGCTGCGGTGACGGTAGAGTTGTGGCTTGTGGTTCACCGACGGTAAAACCAGAAGCTGGCGAAGGCCAGGCGTACGCTCTTCATCGGCGAGAAAGTGAACCGAAGCGATGCGGGCGTGAACAACTGCACCTGAGCACATCATGCAAGGCTCGAGCGTGCTGACGAGATGGCAATCGACGAGTCGCTCGTTCTTCAGTACCAGGGCTGCTTTCTCAATGACGCTGAGTTCAGCATGGCGCACGGGGTTTGCATGCTGAACGATACGGTTATGATCCCGCGCGATAATTTCGTTGTTATAGACAATGACGGCCCCGACAGGCACTTCGTTTTCCTGGAAGGCGAGTTCGGCCTCGGCATAGGCTGCGGAGAGCGCGGTGCGCAATGTTGCTTCGTCTAGCATGGTGACGGCCTAAATTCTACTGGCAAACCGATGCCGCTTTTCGAGACAGGTTGTCCAACGAGGTTCGTTCGCTGCCCGGAAGACCCGTTAACGGACACCCAGAAAGATGCGCCAGGAAAAAAGAAAAGAACTTACCCGTGAAAAGATACTGAATGCGGCCCGGGCCGTATTTGCCCAAAAGGGCTACGGAGGCACTAGCATTGCAGACATTGTCAAAAAAAGCAAGCTGGCGCGCGGCACTTTTTACCTGCATTTTCAGAGCGTCGAACAGGTCCTCAATGCCTTACTGCAGGAGATCTTCATCGATATCCAGCGCTACCTGACCGACATGCAGGTAGAAGCCCTTGACCAAAAGAATTTCAAGATTGCACTGAGTGACCTGGCAAAGTCGCTGCTCTCTGTGTTCCAGGGGCATCGCGAAACCGTCATCCTGCTGCTCACAACGATGAATGCAGAACCCAAAATACGTGCGCAGACTATCTGGTTCCAGGAACTGATGCAGGCATCGATCAGGGTAATGCTTGACCGGGGCATCACTTCCGGCCGGCTTAAAAAACACGATTCAGAACTCATGAGCTTCCTGGTTTCCGGTGGCCTGCGAGAAGTACTGTCGCAGTGGCTGCTCTTCGGACGCTACGAAAAGCAGATTGAGAGTAAAGTCGATGAAATGATTGCCATCTATATGAACGGGGTTGAACTAAGCGACTGAGATATCGCTGAATGGGGGAGCTTCCATGTCCAAAAAAATCATCATCCTGGGATTCATTGTTGTCCTGGTTTCTGCATGCCGTGAGAAAAATGAAAGCCGCGCGCGGCTCGACATTCCGGTAAACCAAAAAATCGATGCGCTCCTCAAAGAAGCACACGCGGCAACCGATGACAACCGCAAGGCTGCCCTCTTTGGTGAAGCCTCAGAACTCCTGATCGAAAAAGGGGACCTCAGGCAGGCCATGGCAGCGGCACGACAGGGTGAACGCGCCAACCCGACACAGAAACAGTGTCTGACCTCTATTGCGGAAGTGCAGCTTGCGGAAGGCAAGGTCGCAGAAGCGACAACCACCATTGCAGATGCCCTGCAACGGCATCCGCAATATGGGCGTGCCCACTTTGTGCGCGGCAACCTGTTAGCCAGCAAGGCAGATTTTAAAGCTGCGCAACAGAGTTATGGCAAAGCGGAGCAGAATGGCTTCACTGAGCCGAAACTTTACCTGAATGCGGCGGGTGTCGCGCTGCGCGGCAAAAAAGCGGCAGAGGCCCTGGCCACATATGAACGGCTATTGAAAAAGAACCCCAACCTTGCTGAAGCGCACCTCGGCGCAGGCATAGCCGCCGGCCAACTCAACAAGAAAAAGGATGCAAAAAAATACTTTGAAACTTACCTGGCGCTGGCACCGAATTCCTCTGAGGCAGGCCGCGTGCGTTCGTGGTTAAAGAAACTCTAATGGATCTGACAGGAGCAGGCTTTGCCTGCTCCTGTCAGATTACCATCGGCAGGCGGTGCGTCTTGCCACTGGCCGAGAACATGTCGCCAGACTGCTTGTAGCGCTTGAGCAAGAAGTTCGTGCTGGTGTGGTTAACCCCTTCAATGGTAGCGAGCTTGTCAGCGACGAAAAAGGCAACGTCACGCAGCGAAGGGCCGTCAACCTCAACCAGCAAATCAAATGAGCCTGAAACCAGCAGGCAAGTGCGGACTTCAGGAAACGCGGCGACCCGGCGTGCCACTTCATCGTAGCCCTGTCCCTGTGCCGGGGTGACCTTAACCTGAATGACCGCGTTGACCCCGCCACTTTCGATCTTTTCCCAGTTGATGATCGCGCGGTATTTGAGGATAATGCCGGCAGATTCGAGCTCAGACCTGATCTCCCCCACTCGCTTTTCCTCAAGCTTGACGAGCGAGGCCAGCTCCTGGTTGCCGAGAAGTCCGTTTTCGGCCAGGGCATTGAGTATTTTCAGTTCATCGCCTTCGAGGGTCTTGAGCATGCGTTAGCGCGCACCGCCGAAACCCGGGGTCAATCTATTCATGTTTTTCGGGGGCGGCAAAGGCTCAGCGGTCGATTTTCATTGACCCCATGTCTATCTCCCCCGAAAAGCCAATAGAATGAGAGAAAAAGTCTATTGCGCGAACTGCGAACACTGCCATGTAGTGCGCGTCTTTGAAGCAGATGCGACCAAATACGTGCTGCGGGTAAAATGCGCAAAGAAGCGCTGGGCGAAACGCTCAGGCGAAGAAAAGCAATACAAATACTTCACCGTAGCTCGCCGGGTAGTTTCCGACTGCCCTGATTATTCTCCGATGGGCGATCCAAACCCGTTTATCAAAAACCTGCGCCGTGAGCTGCCGGTGAAAGACGAAATTTATACGCTGAAAGAATCAGAAGCATGACCGTCGGTTCGACTCCGCTCACCGACCGATTGAGAGGTCACTGAGCGAAGCCGAAGTGACCTCAAAAAATTATGTCACGTCCATTCAAGATTCTCGGTGTTCAGCAAATCGCGGTTGGTGGTCCGGAAAAGTCGCGCCTGCGCAAGCTTTGGGTAGACGTGCTGGGCCTGACGCCAAAGTCTGAATTCCGCAGCGAACGGGAAAACGTCGACGAAGATATCCTCGAAATGGGACACGGGGCGCATGCCGTCGAGGTTGACATCATGCAACCACTCGACCCGGCGAAAAAGCCGCGTGTCGATGAACCTGCACTCAACCACATTGGTCTCTGGGTCGACAACCTGCAGGTAGCTGTCGACTACCTCACCCGCCAGGGCATGCGCTTCACGCCCGGCGGCATCCGCAAAGGTGCTGCGGGTTACGATGTCTGTTTTATCCATCCGAAAGGAAACGAAGAATTTCCGCTCTGCGGCGAAGGTGTGCTGATCGAGCTGATCCAGGCTCCCGACCACATCATCGCAGCGCTCGACTAACCTGGCCTCGCTCTTTACGCATCCGGCTATACCATTGGCGATCGGCGCTGCTGCTGGCACCAGGGTGCTCAGTGCACGCGTCATCTTTCTCGGTGTCCTGTTTAGCCTGCTACCCGACGCTGACGTCATCGCCTTCAGAGTCGGAGTTCCCTACGCCCACCCGCTGGGCCATCGTGGCTTCAGCCATTCCCTGGTTTTTGCGCTGCTGATCGCCCTTGTCGCGGCGGCGTTGCCCGCATTTCGCGACCGGCGCGGCCGCGTCTTCCTGTTCCTGTGGGTTTCTGCGGTATCGCATGGCGTGCTCGATGCGCTAACGAGCGGTGGCCTGGGCGTCGGCTTCTTTATCCCCTGGGATAATCAACGCTACTTTTTGCCCATTCGACCAATCAGGGTTAGCCCTCTGACTGCAGGGGCATTCTTCAGCGAGCGCGGCGTAAAAATTCTCCTATCGGAATTCTACACCGTCTGGCTGCCCTGCGCGGGCATTGCCGCTACCGGGTGGCTTTTTCGCCGGCAACTCAAAGCCCGCGCCTGAACGCGCGCAGGGAGACAAAAGTTTTCTGTCCGGCCTTCACCTCGATTTCGCCGGAATTCTCACCGTACACAACGAGCCCGGGTTGCGCCGACAGGCTATACCTGCCGGCAGGCAAAGTCACACGCACTGCAAAGAAACCCGCCGGCAACATGTGCCATGACCGGAGATCAGGTTTTACCGTCGCGGCCACCGCGCCACCGGCACCCAAACCCACGGCGAGCCCACCCAGGGCCCCCACGATACCATCGTTATTTTTACGTATCTGCCGCGCGACAGCGTCCGCCGCCACGGCTGCGACCACGATCTTCGTTGCGATCGATGCAACATTTTTGTTGATGTACGACGAATAGTTGTCGTTAAAATTTTTCTCCGCAATCAGGTCGAAATCGGTAAGCTTCGCGGGGGCAGGCAGACCCACACCGTTCAGGGTAATGCCCGGCACTGTTCCCCTCTCACGCTCGGCAAATCGGGGAATCGGATTCTCTGCTGTACCGAGCATTGCAATGACGCCTGCAGTCGAAAGCCCTTTACCCTCGGTAAGAATTGCTACATCAATCGCGATGCGTAAAGCAAGGGCAAACTCGCGATCGCCCATCAGGTTGCCGCGACTCGTCTTGACTGCTGCCTTGCCTGACTGCAGCAGCAACACCAGCTCGCCGGTCTGTTGACCTTTGGCGGGGGCGATGAGTGGGCCGTGCCGGCCGGCGCTGTAACGAGCCATGTCACCGGCATCGCGCGCGTGCTGAGCCAGCAGGTAGCGCTCATGGCTCAGCCAGCTGCCGTCGATGCCGAAATTTTCCAGGTTCTTGTACTGAACGCGGGCATCATTGTACTGGCCAAGCTCTTCAGAAACGAGCGCGTCGAGGTAGCGCGCTATCAGCACCTGCTTGTAACCAGCATCTTCATACTTCATTTCTTTCAGGTCAGCTTCGAGCTTGCGCAGGCTGCGTTTTGCAGCTTTCAGATCGCCAAGGAGAACATGGTTAAGGGCCAGGTAGTACTTGATCAGAATACGCTCGAAATTCTCACCCTGGAAATCTGCCTCGCGGTCGCTCAGCAGAAAACTTTTTGCAGAACCGGTAATGCTCGTTTTAATCTCGTCGGCCATTTCATCGGCGCGCGCAAAAATCTCGTTACTGGTCTTGTAGTCTCCCTTGCTGTGGTAGACGACACCGGCCTCCATGTAATAGAGCAGCCGGTCACGTGCAGTTGAATCCTGCGCCAGGGGAGTTATCGTTGCGACGGCGGTGTCAATGTCGCCGTTATAAAAAGATTCTTCGGAAGCGCGGATCTTCTTCGCGTAAGATCCTGCGCAGCCGGTCGAGGCCATTAAGAGGAGTGCAAGCGCACTCCTCTTAATGGCGATTACCACGTGACTCCCCCTTTCTGGTTACGGGGCTTCTTACGGTACACGATGCGGTCGCTGAAAACAACCAGCTGGGTTTCGACGGAGCGCAGTTCAAAATTCAGTATCTGCTCGACAATGCGATCTCCGCCGCTCTTGAAAATGTTCTCGGTAATCTCTGCCTGAATGAAAAAATTCGGGCTGCGCATCTTGCCGGCCGAAATGCCGTTTGCGGTAGCGCCGGTCTGGCTGAATGCAATCTCAGAAAGTGCTTTGGTACGGTCTTCGACGCGTACCGTGTAGATCTTCGCGCCCAGCAGGTCGCCGACGATGCGGTTGTCGAACACGTTCACCGGCAGTTGCTCCGAGGTTTCGTTCTTGGTCGGCAGGAAGGCTACAAAGATACCGTCTGCAGGGCGGTGCGAATCAAAGTGCCCCTTGACCTTCTGTGCGAGGCTCTGGGCCGCTTTCTCCAGCTCTCCCCGCGTCAGCTCGCCTGAATCAGCGGTCATGTCTTCGCCGGCATCGAGACGCTTCGTTGTTGAAGTGCACCCCGGCAGGGCAAAAAGGCCTGCCAGCAGCAGGTATTGCATTGCTCTGAACATAGCCCAAAATAAGGACCAGCGAACAGGTGACAACCAAAAGGCCCCCCGGATTGGCTGCAAAAGGTTATTGTCACCCCAAGGTTTCTAACAAAGTTAGTAAACATGGAGTTCATCATTGCGGCGCTCGACGTGCTGCTCCACCTCGAGCGGTATCTCGATGTCTGGGCTGCCAATTACGGTGTATGGATGTATGCTATCCTGTTTGCCATAATCTTCGCTGAAACCGGTTTTGTAATTACTCCCTTTTTGCCCGGAGACTCCCTGCTCTTTGCAGTCGGCGCCATCGCCGCCCGCGGGGTCCTCTCTCTGCCTGTGGTCATACTGCTACTGGCAGTTGCGGCCATTGCCGGCGATACGCTCAATTATTCTGTCGGGCGCTATTTCGGCGACCACGTACTCAAGCGATTTTCACGCCTCGTCAAACCAGAGTATGTGCAGAAAACACACGACTTCTACGAACGGCATGGATCCAAGATGATCGTCCTCGCGCGCTTCGTTCCCATCATCAGGACGCTCGCACCCTTCGTCGCGGGCATTGCCACAATGCGCTACCGCGAGTTCGCCTTTTACAACGTGATGGGCGGCATTTTCTGGATCGCCTCGATGACCCTTGCCGGCTTCGCATTCGGTAACCTGGAATTTGTAAGGCGGAACTTCAGCGCCGTCGTGCTCGGTATCGTCGTTATATCGGTAATGCCCATGCTGGTTGAGTATGTGCGTATCCGCCGGCAGAAAGGTGGTGAAATATGAAAAAATCTCAGCAGCGCCTGAAAACACACCGCGCGCTGATGGTCGCAGCCATCAAGCTAATGAGTGACGACCGCAGCTTCTCGTCGATCAGTCTGCGCGAAGTGACGCGCGAGGCCGGAGTTGTGCCAGCAACATTCTACCGCCACTTTAACGAAATGGAGGACCTTGCGGTTGAACTGGTCGAGTACTGCTTTCGCCCGATGGAGAACCTCGTAGCGGGTGTCCGCGCGCGACGCCTTACTGCGCGGCAACTCGTCTACGAATCCATCGGGACGTTCATTCGTTTTGCGCGCCGGCACCGGCGCTATTTTCTTTTTCTGACCAAAGAGCGGCTGGGTGGTAAAGCGAAGGTGCGCGGGCGAATACGCGAGCGCACGCGTGAAATGGCAATGATTCTGGGACACGACCTGATCGGCCTGCCCGAATGGCAGGGTGTGCCGATATCGCTGGCGCAGGACGTGGCTGAAATGATCATGGACCAGATGATGCTGATGCTCGACGAAGCGCTCGACCTGCCACCGGGAGAAAGCCATACCGAGGTTAAGGTGATTGCGCGGGCGCGAAAGAAAGTCTGGATTCTGTTACGGGGCGGGCTATCTTACAAAGACCGTCACGGCAGGCTCGGAGCTCCCACGGGAACCTGACCCTGCTGATTTGTTCAAAGATCTTGGAATTAGTGAGCGCCTGAATCGGCGATGCGGGCACGAACGCGGCGCAGCGCGATGTCATGCTGCTTTTTGGCGTACTGCACGGGGTTACTCGTTGGGCGGTTCAGCGCTTCTTCGAGGGCCGCACGTTCTTCTGCCGCTTTCAGAGTTTTGGGGTCTGTCGCGCCCTCGACGAGCACGATCACCTGGTTGCCTTTAACTTCGGCAAAACCAGAATCAACGACATAAAGTTCTTCGCGTTCACCCGTCATTACGTGGACAATACCGGCTTCGAGCTCTGCAACCAGGTTGGCGTGACCTTTGAGAACAGTGAAAGCTCCCTTCTTACCGGGCAGGCCTACCGACACAGCCGGCTCTTCCAGCAACTTCTTTTCTGGTGAATAGATGCTGACTGTCAGCTGTGCTGCGGTAGTTTCCACTGGTTTTCCTCTTAATTTGTCTGGGCGAGAGCGGGCAATTAGCCCATGCTCTTCGCTCTTTCGACGACCTCTTCGATTGCGCCGCACATGTAGAATGCCTGCTCAGGATACTTATCGTATTTGCCTGAGAGGAGCTCTTCAAATGAGCGGATGGTGTCTTCGAGCTTCACATACTTGCCCGGCATACCGGTAAACTGCTCTGCAACAAAGAATGGCTGTGACAGGAAGCGCTCGATGCGGCGAGCACGCCCGACGAGAACCTTATCGTCTTCAGAGAGCTCATCCATACCGAGAATCGCGATGATGTCCTGCAGGTCTTTGTAGCGCTGCAGAATACGCTGCACTTCACGCGCAATCGAGTAGTGGCGCTCACCGACAACTCCCGGAGAGAGAGCACGGCTGGTTGAAGAAAGCGGATCAACCGCAGGATAGATACCTTTTTCCGATATCTTACGCGAAAGGACGGTTGAAGCATCAATATGCGTAAATGCCGTTGCTGGAGCCGGGTCGGTGATATCGTCCGCAGGTACGTAAATCGCCTGCACAGAGGTAATGGCTCCCTTCTTCGTTGAAGTGATGCGTTCCTGCAGCTGGCCCATTTCTGTCGCCAGAGTTGGCTGGTACCCCACCGCAGATGGCATACGGCCGAGCAGAGCAGATACTTCAGAACCCGCCTGTGTGAAGCGGAAGATATTGTCCACGAAAAGCAGAACGTCCGTACCCGCGTAGTCGCGCAGCCACTCGGCCTGCGTCAGGGCTGTCAGTGCCACGCGCAGACGTGCTCCTGGTGGCTCATTCATCTGGCCGTACACGAGGCAGGTTTTGTCGATAACGCCTGATTCCTGCATTTCGAGATACAGGTCAGTACCCTCGCGGGTACGCTCACCGACACCGGCGAACACCGAATAACCACCGTGCTGTTTTGCAATGTTGTTAATCAGTTCCTGAATGATTACCGTCTTTCCTACACCAGCACCACCGAAGAGACCGGTTTTACCACCGCGGATGTACGGCTCGAGCAAATCAATTACCTTGATGCCGGTTTCAAAAATCTGTGTTTTTGGTTCAATCTCTTCAAATCCAGGAGCTGCACGGTGAATTGGCCGGCGCTCTTCAACCTTTACAGGGCCCGCTTCGTCCACCGGTTCGCCCAGTACGTTGAAGATCCGGCCGAGTGAATTGAGGCCCACTGGAATCGAAATAGGTGCACCGGTGTCGGTTATATCCTGGCCGCGGGCAACGCCGTCGGTTGAACCGAGCGCCACCGCACGAATCGCGCCACCGCCAAGGTGCTGCTGCACTTCGCAGACAAGCTTCTGGCCCTGCACCTGCAGCTCGAGCGCATTATAAATTTCCGGTAGTTTACCTTCGGGAAACTTAGCATCGAGTACCGACCCGATGACCTGACTTACTTTTCCGACTACTGCCATCTTGTTTTCTCCTTATTGAATTGCAGCTGCGCCGCCGACGATCTCCGCAATTTCCTGCGTGATTTTTGCCTGGCGAACACGGTTATATTCTTTGGTCAATGCCTTGATCATGTCTGATGCCGCATCGGTAGCATTCTTCATCGCAATGCGGCGCGCAATCTGCTCTGACGCCATCGCATCGAGCAATGATTGGTACAGGTTCTGGCAAATCGCCTTGGGGAGCAGCGACTGCAGTATTGCCTGCGGGTCTGGTTCGAAAATGAACGGCAGCGTCTTGTGCGCTTTTTCGCTCGCTGGAATTTCCACCGGCAGGATACTCTCTGATACCGGCTTCTGCACAGCAGAGCTGACATAGCGCGTGTACACCAGATCGATCTTATCAACCTGCTCAAGGCTGAAGCGCTCCATATAATCTTCAGCAAACTTTTGCGCGTCAGCAAACGTCAGCTTATCATCCAGGTGCGTAAAAGATGCAGCGAAAGGGATCTTCAGGTAGTTGAAAGTCGAAATCGCTTTCTTGCCAATAAGGTGTACAATTACTTCGACGCCGGCTTTTTTGTAGTCTTCAATCTGCTGCATCGCCAGCCTAAGTACGTTGGCATTATAGCCACCGCAAAGCCCACGGTTTGCCGTTACCACGACCACAAGCGCGCGGCGCACGTGCGGGTGCTTGCGCAGCAACGGGTGGTCCGCCACTTCACCCTGGGCAGCCAGCGATTTTATCAGTTCGCTGATCTTGTCGGCGTATGGTCGTGAGGCCACAACCTTGTCGACGGCCTTCTTTGCCTTGGCAGTCGACACCAGTTCCATGGTGCGCGTGATCTTCTTGGTATTCTGTACCGAGCCGATCCGGTTGCGTATTTCTTTTGAGGTCGCCATGCTCTCTTCTGAATCAGGTCAGGCGACTAGCGGGGATCTCCGGATTTGTTCTGCAGGTAGGAATCAGTGAAATCCTGCAGTACTGAGTTCAGCTTACCCTCGTCTGGCAGGCCTTTAGTGTCGCGGATGATGACATAGAACTCGTTGTGCGTTTTTTCAATGAAATCGAGCAGCTTGTCTTCGTAGTCGCGGATATTCTTCACAGGAACTTTGTCCATGAAGCCTTTGGTCGCAGCGTAGATCGATACAACCTGTTTCTCGACAGACATCGGCCTGTACTGCGGTTGCTTTAACAGTTCGACCAGGCGCTGGCCGCGGTCAATCTGGCGCTGCGTAGCAGGGTCAAGCTCTGTACCCAGCTGGGCAAATGCTTCGAGTTCGCGGAACTGCGCAAGGTCGAGGCGCAGTGTACCTGCAACTTTTTTCATAGCCTTGATCTGTGCAGCACCACCGACGCGCGATACCGAGATACCGACATCGACAGGGGGGCGCACACCGGCAGCAAAGAGGTTTGGCTGCAGGTAAATCTGGCCGTCTGTGATCGAAATAACGTTGGTGGGGATATAGGCCGAAACCTCACCTTCCTGGGTTTCAATTACTGGCAGAGCTGTGAGTGAACCGCCGCCGTATTTATCGCTGAGTTTCGCAGCGCGCTCGAGCAGGCGTGAGTGGAGGTAGAATACGTCACCTGGATAAGCCTCACGGCCTGGCGGGCGGCGAAGGAGGAGCGACATCTGGCGGTAGGCATTGGCCTGCTTGGTGAGGTCATCGTATACGCAGAGCGTTGCTTTGCCCTGGTTGTACATGAATTCTTCGGCCATTGCAGTACCGGAATACGGAGCGAGGTACTGCATCGGGGCCGGGTCAGACGCATTGGCTGCAACGACGATAGTGTAGTCCAGCGCGCCGTGTTCTTTGAGCTTATCTATAACACCTGCAACCGTAGATGATTTCTGGCCGATCGCGACGTAGACGCAGATTACTCCCGTGCCTTTCTGGTTCAGGATGGTATCGATTGCGATGGCGGTTTTACCGGTTGAGCGGTCGCCAATGATAAGCTCGCGCTGACCGCGGCCAATCGGAATCATTGCGTCAATCGCCTTGATACCGGTTTGCATCGGCTCACCGACGGGTTTGCGGCGCGCGATACCGGGAGCGATGATCTCTACCGGGCGGGTTGTCTTGCTGACAATGGGACCCTTGCCGTCCAGCGGCTGGCCGAGCGGGTTGACCACGCGGCCGATGAGTGCGTCGCCGGTTGGTACTTCAAGAATACGGCCCGTGCGCTTGATGCTCATCCCCTCACGAATTTTGAGGTAGTCACCGAGAATTACCACACCGACGGAGCTTTCTTCGAGGTTGAAGGCGAGGCCCGTGATGCCGTTTTCGAATTCGAGCATCTCGCCTGCAAGGGCATTTGAGAGACCGTAAACGCGGGCGATACCGTCACCGACCTCGAGCACCTGACCGACTTCGTCGATCGTCAGTGTCTGGCCATAGTTTTGAATTTCGCTCTTCAGTACCGAGACGATTTCTGCTGTATTGATTTTCATAGTTTCCCCGTCGTTTTATTCAGTAAAAGCCTTTGCAACATCGAGTGGATGCACTGCCGCCACATCGTGCCATTTGATCAGGTTGCGAGCAACCGTGCCGTCGAAAATATAATCGCCTACACGAACCCTGATACCGGCGAGCAATTCCGGATCGATTTTTACGCTCATGGTATAGTTGAGCTTTTTATCCTTCGGCAAACCGAAGGCCGCCCTGTTTTCGTCGATTTTCCTGATCACCAGGTCACGCAGGGCTTCGTCGAGCGGAGTTTCGTTGGTATTGAGGGTCTTAGCCACTGCAACGTCAATGTACGTTCTGCCCAAAAGCTCGTCGACAATGTGCCTGAACGAAACAAATATTTCAGGCATGAGCTCCATGCGACGGCGCTCAATCAGTATCATGCAGATACTGAGCACAGCCTTCTGTACTTTGCCTTCCAGCGCCTTGCGAAAGGCAGATTTCTTTACTTCCCGGCTGATACTGGGCGATTGCACAAACACCGAAAACTTCTGGTCTGTCCGTAACATATCCCGGACTGCGTGAAGGTCTTCTTCGGCCTGCTCCAGGTTTAAGCCCTGAACCTGCGAAAGTGCCAGCGCGTAATTGTGTGCAACCTTGTTAAAAATCATTTGCCTGATTTCAGTTGATCGAGCTCTTTCAGGATAATATTGCGATGGTCTTCTTTAGACACATCACGGCTCAGAATCTTCGAGATAATGGCCACGCTGAGGTCAACGACCTCTTTTTCAAGCTCTTTGATCGCCTTGGCTTTCGCCTGCGAAATTTCGCCCACTGCGCGATTGTGAATCTCTTCAGCTTCTTTTTTGGCGTCTTCGAGAATGCGGTGCCGGATAGACTCCGCATCGCGTTTGCCCTCGTCGATTATGCCGAGCGCCTGATCTTTTGCAGCATCCAGGTGCTTCTTATAATCTGCCATGAGGGACTCAGCCTGCTCACGCAGTTTGCGCGAATTATCGAGATCTTCCTGTATCTTGTCGTTACGCGCATCGAGACCCTGGATAATGGGTTTCCATGCGAACAACCACAGGACGATGAGAACCAGAATAAAGGTTACCGCGGTCCAGAAAACCAGACCGGGGGAAACTTTAAGCAGGTCGATGCTTGTGCCGGTGAGCAGTACCATGCTTTGAGCCGCTTAAGTCTTCAAATCAGACTTTGATTTTGTCGAGCATCAGGAAGGCAATAACGAGGGCGAACAGAGCCGCACCTTCGATAAGAGCCGCCGCAATGATCATGGCTGTCTGGATCTTGTTGGCTGCTTCTGGCTGACGGCTTACACCCTCAGCTGCTGCGCCACCGATACGACCGATGCCGAGAGCTGCTCCGACGACCGCGAGGCCGGCTGCGAGTCCTGCTCCGATTGCGATAATTGAACCCATTGTTAACTCCTTTGTTTTTTAATGCCTGTGTTGTACTTGTGAAATGAATAATGACGTCAGGAACGTAAAGATATAGGCCTGCAGGAACGCCACGAAGATTTCGAGCAGGTAGATGGCTATCGCACCGGCAATACTTACTGGTGCGATAAAGTACGATTGAAACTGGAAGATGAAGCCGAGCAATACGAGAATGATCATGTGCCCTGCAGTCATGTTCGCCAGGAGACGTATCGCGAGCGCAAATGGCTTGGTAAAGAGGCCGATGAACTCAATAGGCCACATGATCGGCCAGAGCAGAAGTGGAATACCATCGGGAACAATATTCCGGATAAAAAGAACTCCCTGGTAGGCGAATCCTGAAATCAGGATAACAACAAACGTGAATATGGCGAGAGTTGCCGTGACGGCGATATCGCCGGTTGCCGTAATGCCCGGCCAAAGCTTTTCTGCCAGAGGCAGACTCAGCGAATCAGCATGACCGGCATGCGCATGCAGCAGGCCGGTGGCCTGACCGACGAAAATATAGATTTCACCGAGCGAAGGAATCAAACCGAGCAGGTTTGAGATCAATATAAAGAAGAAGAGCGTCAGCAGGTAGGGCTCGTACGGATGAGAATGGTGGCCCAGGCTGGCGTGCGCGACATCATGGCGAATGAAGTTCACGAGCACTTCAATGAAACCGGTGAAGCGCGAGGGCTTCTTGTACGGATCTTTTGCAATACGACGCGCAGCAGGGATAAGAATCAGCACAAGCAAAGCGGCGGCGATAAAGAGCATCACCACACGCTTAGTGATAGAAATATCATAACCTGCAAGCTCGAGCTTCCAGAGAGGGGCATCTGAAAGGTGATGCGCAATTGTCTCAGCAAAACTAAAGGCGTCAGAACCAGCCGCATGCTCTGCGGCTGCTGCATCGCCGCTGGCGTGCACCTCTACCCCGGGAGCTATCGCCGCAGGTTGAGCGGGAGCTCCGGCTTTAGGAGCGGCAACCGCCGCAGGCGCAGGATTAGCCGACAGGGCAGCCGGACAAAGAGATACGAGGGTAATTACCCCGAAGAAGATTGCGAGAACTGCGTTTCGTTTTTTCATTCTCTTAACTGTACCAACGCAACTGCCAGATGAACAAGCCAGGCTGCTGCAACGCCCAGGGCATAAGCCCCGATCAGGGGACTGGCACCCGGAGAAGCCAGCACGTACACCACAGTGCAACCTGCCAGCAATGCAAGCATGCGCAGGGTAATTGCACCGTAGTACACCCACCCCGCACCGTTTCTGGTTTTAACGAGCCAACCGGCTAAAATTGCCGAAAAAGCCGAAACCAGAACCCCGGCTGCAAAGAGGATTGCTTGTTGCTGCCCCATTGCACCGCCTTGTTGGTGACGGAAGACTTCGCAACTGGAAACATAGCGACAAGCAAAATGTCATGGATATGACGAAATTTTTCGACGCGTTTTTTGCCTGCTGCGACCCTGATTTTACCTGCCTGCAGGCTTCTTTTCCGCTACCGGCGCCGCTTCTTTTTCTGCTGAATCTTCTTTGGTTATACGCTTTTCATCCAGTTCATTGCGATATTTTGCACGCAGAGAGTTTTTTTCATTTTCATCTTTTGCCAGCTCAATCTGCAGGTAAATGGCGTGCAACCGCGCCAGTCGGTAGTGCGAGAGCGCCTCGGCGTAGCGGCGGTGTTTTTCAGCTGTGGAAGCAAGTGTCAGCTGCTGGTACCCAACCGAAAGGCGATGCTGGTTACGTTGCACAACCCCGGCCATACGAATTGCTTCAGCGCTGCCCGTATTCTCTGCCTGCATGTCGAGGTCTGCCATACGGTCGGCACTCTGGTTGAGCATTTCTGTCGTTTTCTTGCGAAAGACCTCGCTGGCTTTACCCATCGCGGCCGCAATATTCTCACGATTCGTGCGCAATGTCTTTTCAGCGCCAACGTACTCCATGCGATAGATCAGCTTGAGCGCGTCTTTGTACTCGGTAGCTATCTGGTCTGACGCACCCTTGTCGACTGCCTCGGGCATCGCTGCCCCGAGCGCATTGAGCAGCTGGATATCGCGCATATTGTCTTCTTTCAGCTTCAGGGCCTTATCTCGTGCGTGGACGAGGTCAAGGTACGTGACTTCGCGTGCTCCGCTCTTGTCGGTATCTTTGTTTGCAGTGGGAGCTTCTTCTTTTTTCGCCGCCGGTTTCTCGGCGGCCTTTTTCGGCTTGACCGAGTCTTGGGCTGCGAGACTGAAAGGTGCCGCTGCAATGGCAATGAGGGTGATGATTCGGTTAGCGGTTATTTTTTGCATGGTCGTCTCCCCTGTGTTTCGGTTGGCAGGTCAAGCGGAAAGCTCTGGCCCTGGTACTGCCCGCCACCAGCCGGCTGGTAAGCTGCAGTCCCCCCTTGCTGAACGCATGCGACTGCGCAATCTATCGGCAAATGCGCGGGCGTTGGAGCGATTCTTCGAGCGAAACCTGCCACCCGGGTGGCAATATTTCGCCGACGAACGCCAGGTCGAGCTGCGCCGTGCGGCACCGGTCTATACTCTTGCAGTTCAGGGCGAAGATTACCTGACGCAATCAAAATACACCTTGCTCAATCGTGCAAGGCAGGCAGGCAAGCAGCATGCCTGCAGCATGCAGTTCCGTGTCGAACGGCATGACGACAACGCGCTCATGCGGCAGAAACTGCGCCTCTACCAAAACGTTCGGCGCGACATCGCAGCGGCTTACGACCGACTGCAGCTGAAGCGCCACTGCAGAGGCCGGACGCTCGAAGAATGCCGCAAAACTCCTGGTCCCGCGGCTGACGCGGTCAATGAATACGTGGTGACACGGCAAATTCTTGCCGACAAGCTCGAGCTCGCCCCGTTCTACCGCATTGGAACGCTCTACCTGTTTCCGCAGAAGAACCAGTGCGTGACGGCACAACTCGACTGGTATTTCACCAACACCGAATACCCGGCGAACGAAGCCATCTTTCCTTTAGAAGCACGCGAAGAGATCGAGGTGATCCTGAAAAATCTTGAGCAAATCAAACTTTGGGAGTAGCCGCTGTGCCCCGAATGGCTACTTGCCACGCTGCTGAAAGAATTGCGCAATCGAGATCAGGCCACCGACCACGCCAATAAAGAAGACCACGAGGTCACTGAGGAAACGGTACTCAGGATAGGTCTGTAGCAGCGCCAGGGCTGTGGCAACCAGCATTGCCCCAATAAAGAAGAGAATGCGGTTATTCATTTATTGAGCCGCTTGGCCACCCCATCAGCAATGAGACGGGACATCGCGATACCCATAAGGTACAGGCCTGAAGCAAGCATGAGTATGACACCTATCAGAAAGAGTGGACTCATATTTTCAGTGTACGCCCTTTGTGAATCAGCGTCAACTATTTATCCGCATGCGCGTGTGGCCTTCGATAGACTCCATTCTGCCGAGCCAGGCACGTATGTGCGGAAAATCCGCCAAAGAAAAACCGCCTTCATCGGCAACGTGCGTATAGGCATAGAGCGCGATGTCGGCAATCGAGGCGCGTGCGGCCCCAAACCAGCAATTGGTCCCTCCCGGCGACGCATTCGATTTGAGATGCTCTTCCATAATACCGAGCGCGCGGTAGCCCTTTGGCAGGTTTGCCTCGTACTCGGCACGGCGCTCAGCGATGTTATTAAAGATGCTTTGGATCGCGCGATTGACTGCAATACGGGGTTCGTGATCGTACTGCTCGAAGAACAGCCACTGCAGTACGCGCGCCTGTGAAAGTTTATCTGCGGGCCAGAACGAAGTACCCTGCGCGAGGTAGTAGAGAATCGCGTTCGACTCTGGCAGGTACGTACCATCCTCGAGCTCGAGCAGCGGCACGCGGCCGTTGGGATTCTTACGGCGAAACTCTTCTGTCTGCGTCTCTTTCTTGCGGGTATCTGTTTCGATCCACTCGTGCGGTATCTTGAGATAATCGATAAGCAGGCGGACTTTGTGGCAATTGCCCGACGAGGACATGCCGTAGATTTTGATGGGCATACAGCGCAAGCTGCGTGCCCGTCAGGAATGGCAAGGAATTATCCGCTGGCCAAGCTTAAGTGCGCTGCTTTTCGAGGTAGAGCAGGCGCCCGGCCATAGCCGTAAGGCCAATGCAACCGGTGGCGAGTACGAGCGCACCCCATACGGGCAGGTTCATACCAACTGATTTGGCCCGGGGCAGCATAAATGTCCAGGCCGTTGCGACGCCGAGCAGAAGGTCAAACCAAATCTGGTTGCCCCAGAAATTCCGCGTGTGCTCGGTCCAGAAGCCCAGCGGTCCTTCTTGAATGACAACGAAAAGGGAAAACCCGAGAAAGGCCAGCGAGAAAAAGAAGAACGCAACGTGGCGTCGCTTGGATGCAGGTTGACCTGCAAGTGAGGTATACAGAATGTAAATGACTGCGAGCGTGCCCGCAGCGAATGCAATCATTGATGTTATGTTCATGGTGTAGCTCCGGTAAAATAGTTTTCTGCAAAATATGCCGTCGTCGGCAAACCGCCAATTACCTGCGAGGTAAGATCTGGAAAAGCCGTTGAATGAGACATCAGCGGGTGAGTTGGTGCGCTTTTGGCGCCAGAACCGCAAGCTCAGCCAGTTCGATCTCGCACTGAGCGCGAATGTTTCGGCACGCCACCTGAGCTTTATCGAGACGGGCCGCGCGCAACCCAGTCGTGCAATGCTGCTCAAGATTGCGGACTGCCTTAAAATACCTCTGCGCCAAAGAAACCTCATGCTCGGCCAGGCAGGCTTTGCCCCGGAATACAGCGCAGTACCGCTGGATGCGCCCACGCTCACCTGGGTGAAAGCGGGGCTCGAGCGTGTTATGCAAAAGCATGAGCCTTACCCCGCGCTACTGGTTGACTCTGCTTATGAAATACTACTCAGAAACTCGGGGTACGAAAAACTGGTGAGTCATTTCGCGGGCAACAAAGCCCTGCAAAAGTACAATAATGCCGTCAGGGTATTGCTCGCCCCTGACGGCCTACGGAGTGCGGTGACCGATCTTGCGGTCGTCCAGAATTTTCTGCTCACGCGCCTGCAAGAAGAAGCGACCTCGGCGCATAACGAGGCGCTGGCCGCGTTGGTGCGCGAACTTTCGCACCTCGCCGGCCCGGCCGTTTCGCTCGCCGCCGAGACAGACCGTTCTTTGCCCTTCATGACTTTAACGCTGGAAAACGAAGGCTCCCGCTGTACGCTGTTTTCCACTATCACAACATTGGGCACGCCAGCAGATTTAACAACGCAAGAACTGCGTTTAGAGCTCTTTTTTCCTGCGGATTTTGAAACTCAGCAACTACTGGAGCGCCTGTGAGGAGCAGTTCGTTGGGGAGGGGATTGGCACGCTACGCTGCCTTGAAAATCGGAGACCTCGCAACTCGCAAAAGCGAGTTGCTTGCGAGAGGCGAAGACGCCTGTCTCCAATTTTCACTTTGGCCCGAGGGCCAAAGCCGGCAGCCTGACGCGTGCCACTCCACCAATAATTTGCCGCAGGCAAATTATTGGTGGATAGCCCAACCCCCCGCACTTTCCGCTGCATCCTTAACAATCTCAGAGAGCGTTGGGTGTGCATGGCAGGTGCGCGCGACGTCTTCGGATGACGCGCCGAATTCCATCGCGAGGGTGAGCTCTGCGATGAGCTGCGAGGCCTGCGCGCCGACGCAGAACGCGCCCAGGATGCGGTCCGTCTTCTTGTCGGCCAGAATCTTCAGCTGGCCGTCGCCTTCCATCATCGCCTTGGCGCGGCCGTTCGGTTTGAAGAATGACCGGCCCACGTTGTATTCAATGCCCTTCTCTTTGAGCTCCTCTTCACCGAGGCCGACCCATGCCACCTCGGGGTGCGTGTAGACCACGCCGGGAATCACGTCGTAGTTGACGTGGCCTGCCTGGCCGGCCATGACTTCAACGACTGCGACGCCCTCTTCCATCGCCTTGTGCGCGAGCATCGGGCCGTTGATGCAGTCGCCTATGGCATAGACACCCGGCACCGAGGTCTGCCAGTTATGGAAATCCACATCAATGCGGCCGCGCTCGGTGAGCTTGACGCCGACCTTGTCGAGGCCCAAACCTTCGAGGTACGGCTTGCGGCCGATCGCGCACAGCACGACGTCAGCTTCGATCGCCTTGCTTTCGCCAGTGGGAGCTTTCACTGTTACCACGGCACCCTTTCCTTTCGCTTCCGCTTTTTCGACTTTATGCTCAAACAAGAACTCGATGCCCTGCTGCTCGAGAATGCGCTGCGCAAGATTCGAGCCCTGCCGGTCAGCTGTGCCGAAGAGCCGTGGCAGAGCTTCGACGACAGTCACCTTGCTGCCGAGCCTGCGCCATACGCTGCCGAGCTCCAACCCGATAACGCCGGCACCGATCACGACCATGTGCTTGGGCACCTTGGTGAGCGCAATCGCGTGGTCCGAAGTGATGATAGCCTTGCCGTCGACCGGCACGGTCGGTAGCTCAATCGGCACCGAACCAGTCGCGATGATGATCTTCTTCGCCTTGATGGTCTGCTCTGACTTATCAGCCGGATTCGTGATCTTGACTTCAGTGGCGGACACGAGTGAACCAAACCCAAGAAAGCGCTCCACCTTGTTCTTCTTCATTAAGAAGTCGACGCCCGCGCAGACCTCGGCGACGATCTTGTCCTTGCGCTTCATCATCTGCGCGACGTCCATTTTGATCTCCGCCGCCTGTATACCGTGCTCGGCGAAGCGCTTGTGCGCGCTTTCGTAGTGCTCAGAAGAATCGAGCAGCGCCTTCGAAGGTATACAACCGACGTTGAGGCAGGTACCGCCGAGGGTCGCGCGTTTTTCGATGATCGCAACGCTCATCTTGAGCTGCGAGGCGCGTACCGCAGCGACGTAGCCCGCCGGTCCGCCGCCGATTATGGCGAGGTCAAATTCTTTCATATAGGGCCGTCGTTGCGCCGGCCGACAGGGGGGCAATTCCTACTTGACGGGCTGATTTTCAGCCCCCTTCAAGTTGTATGCTCCGCTACGCTGCTGATTGGCGCACCCTCTTCTTTGTCGCCATCTACTGCACCCTGGTCTACGTCGGCTTTGCCTTCTGGGAACAAATGGAGATCTGGCAGATAGCCCTGCTCTTCATCGCAATGTGCAATTTTTCGTTCTTCGCTGCGGTCATGGTACACAATACCATCCACTGCCCGATCTTTAAACAGCGCTGGATGAACAAGGTGTTCCAGCACGTGCTGTCGTTCTGCTACGGCCACGCGGTGAGCGCCTTCGTACCGGGGCATAACTTCAGCCACCACAAGTACACGCAGCGCGAAAAAGACGTGATGCGCACGACCAAGATGCGCTGGCGCTGGAACTTTCTGAACCAGCTGCTGTTTTTTCACACGATGCTGCCTGACATCATGCGGGACGAGCAGCGTTTCGTCAACGCGATGCGCAAAGAGCGCCCGGCATGGTTCTGGCAGTACTGGACAGAGATGATTATCTTTATGGCGACACAGGCCATGCTGCTTTTCCTCAACTGGAAAGCATTCGTTATTCTCGTATTTATCCCGCACCACTACGGTGTCTGGGGCATTGTCGGCGTGAACTTCTGGCAGCACGACGGCTGCGATCCCGACCACAAGTATAATCACAGCCGCACCTTTACCGGCAAGGTGCTGAACTGGTTTGCCTTCAACAACGGTTATCATGGCATTCACCACGACCAGCCCACGCTGCACTGGAGCCTCTTGCCCGAGTACCACAACAAACTTATTCACCCGCATATTCACCCTGCGCTCGAACAGAAGAGCCTCGTGGCCTACCTGTGGAAAACACTCGTTTGGCCAGGCAAACGGCTGACGTACGATGGCAAACCTGTTGTACTGCCACCCAAAGTCAAAGACGGCGATTGGGTGTCGGAGCTGCGCGTTAACGCGAATGCCCTCGACCTGGGAGCAGAAGCCTGATGCCAGCGCCCGCGGCAGCCAACAACCAGAAGAAAATATCTTACCGCGCCAAAGAGGCGACGAAATGTCCCGTCTGCGGCACAACCCATTTTAAAGAAGAATTGCTTTCGGGCAGCGGGCGACTGATCGCTGGCAAGCTCACGCAGGAGCTCCAGCGCCTTTATGAAGACAATAAGAAGTGGGGAAAAATCAATCCACTGGTTTACCACGTGCAGGTTTGCCCCAAGTGCCTGTTCGCTGCCTTTCCGAAAGATTTCACGACGCTGAACGCAGAAGAAATTCTCGCGATGAAAAATACAGTCAGCCATCGCCAGAAGGTCGTCGAGACTTTCTTCGGCAAGTATGACATGGGTGAAAATCGCAGCATCGTTCATGGCGCAATCAGCTATATGCTGAGCGTTGACTGCTACCACCTGCGGGGAAACCAGGTCGCACCAACGCCCAAGAAAGCGGTTTCGGCGATTCGCGCCGCGTGGATTCTCGATGATCTTTTTAAAGAAGCAAACTACCGGCCATACGACAAACTTCGCGACTTCTATTATGTCGAAGCGGCCCGTTACTATAAGCGTGTGCTCGATACGATGACTTCTGGTATCGAGCCGATGGAAGAAGCGGCTTATATCCTGGGGCCGTCGCTCGACTTCAACTGGGCATTTGACGGCGTCATCTACCTGAACTCATACCTGACGCGTAAGTTCATCGACCAGATGGCAACAAACCCCAAAGACAAGTACACAATCATGGACAGCTCGCGCCGTTATCTCTCAAAACTGTACGGTAGCGGAAAGTCATCGAAGAGCCGCCCATCGGTCATCATCGACATGGCCAAAGAACTCTACGACGAAATGGGCAAGTTGATGGAAAAATACCGTATCGAGTATGACCCCGTTTTTGCCGAGCAAAAGGCCAAAGAAGCCGCCGAAGCCGCGGCGATAGTGGCTAAGGCGCAAGGAGGCGGTTAGTTTGCGCGCGACACGATGTCGCTCTTAGCGCAAACCCAAGCGCAGGGAAGCGCCAAGTAACGCGGCTGCCAGGGATGGCATCTTTGCCGCGTAAGGCGCAGGGAGGTGCTTAGTTTGCGTGCGGCAGGACGCCGCTATTAGCGCAAACCAAGCCCAAGCGCGCGACAGAACGTCGCTCTGAGCGCGAACCTAGCGCAGGGACGGGCATCAACTATGACCTGCGGCAGCCAGAAAGGTCTGTCAGCAAGTCCCTGACTGCAGCCACATCTGTGACGTAATACCTGGCCAGACTCTTTTCCCGGCCGACTTTGACGGTATACGCAGAACCAGGCATTAGCCTGAAGGTATCTTCGTCAGTGGTATCGTCACCAATTGCCAGAATGAAATCATGCCCGGCAATACCAGGAAGCGCCAGCAGCGCACTGCCCTTGTTTACGCCATTACTCCGCATTTCGACATTATAGCTGCCGCGGAGAACCTGCGTGTTCAGGTTCGACGTAAACTGCAACAGCGTTTCGTACAACTCGAGTACCCGCTCCCTGATCAGTTCGGGCTCACCCAGAGCGGCGCGGTAATGGAAGACCAGGGAGCTTTCTTTGCTTTCGACCTGGCTGCCATAGATGCGACTGGCAAACTTCTCGAAGATCGGCAGCACGCCCGGTATCCATTCCGTCTGAACGCGCAGGTGCACAGACCAATCCTTTACCTCGCGGGGACGATAAAAAACGCCATGCTCGGCGATCAGCTCGAGCGGCAGTGCATCAAGCTGGCGAGCAAGAAAATTGCGATTGCGCCCGCTAACAACTGCAACACGTGCAATACTGCAAAGCTCGCCCAGCAATTCCAGCAGGGCCGCATCGGGTACGGCAGCCTCTGGCCTGACAGCAAAATCAACAAGTGTACCGTCGTAATCCAGGAATATTGCCGGATTCCGTGCAGTCAGGAAATCGTTGAGTAGTCGCTTCAGCGGATCTCCGGCGAGGCGGCGCTCCCGGTCACGCACTTCGCTTATCTGGACACTATCGAGGAATTCCATGATCTCCCCCATCCAGGTATGAATGTTCTGTTTGCGCAGATACTGTCGCATAGGCTCGTTACGCGTTTGCTGCTCTTCGACCTTCAGGTGCAGGGCCTGCCAGATTGCTTCGGCGATTTCGCTGTAACTGTTGGGATTGATGATGATGGCACCCGGCAGTTCACTCGCTGCTCCCGCCATTTCACTGAGAATCAGAACACCTGTGCCGTCTGTGCGTGCCGCAAGATATTCTTTGGCAATCAGGTTCATGCCGTCGCGCAAAGGGGTCACGAGCGCAATATCCGACTCGCGGTAGAGCAGGATAACCTGCTCAGTAGTCAACGTGGTAAACTGGTAGAAGATCGGCGCCCAGCCATCACGGGAGTGCATTCCATTGATATGACCTACCAGCTCATCGAGCTGTGTACGCAGGTTCTGGTATGCACCGACGCCTATGCGGCTGGGCACCGCGACGACATGCAGTTGCACCTGCCCGGCCATTTCAGGATGCTGACGCAGAAACAGCTCAAAGCCTCGCAGGCGGTTGAGAATACCCTTGGTGTAATCCAGCCGGTCGATCGAGAGTATGCGCCTGGGATGGCCGCGGGTCTGGAGCAAGGTAGTTCGCTCGCCCGGTGCTCCTGTGGTTAACACTCCGGCATAACGGTCAAAATCGATGCCCATGGGGAAGGCTTCTGCGCGGCAGCGGCCCTGAGAGGTGATGATTTCGCCGAGGGTATGCTCCTTACCCAGAATTCGCCGCACGCAGCGCAGGAAATACTCCCGGTACTCATGCGTGTGAAAGCCCACGACATCTGCTGCGGTGAGCCCCTGCAAGATCCCGGAGCGCCATTTTCCCGGCAGCAGGCGAAATATTTCGAAGTCGGGAAACGGTATGTGCAGAAAAAAGCAGACCCGAAGCGCGGGTAGTTTTTGTTTCACCATCGCCGGCAAGAGCATCAGGTGATAGTCATTGACGAACAGCGTGTCCTCATCCTGCAGTTCCTCCACCAGTCTTTCGCAGTACACGCGGTTCACCGCGACATAGTGCTGCCAGTACTCATCATCAAACTCCGTGAGCATCGGAAACGAATGAAACAACGGCCACAGGGTCTTGTTACAGAATCCGTCATAAAACATTTCCATCTGCTGCGCATTGAGAGGAACGGGCAAATACCGGCCGGCGAAAAAATCTGCAAAATGCTTCAGGTCAGCCTCGGCGACGGGCCCGGGCCAACCGGCCCAGAGCGCCGAAAAGTTCGGGTTCGAGGCCTGCTGAGACGAAATATACGAGTAGATGCCTGTGGCTACCCCACCGGCAGATTGCCGGATCGTTTCTGGCTTATCGCCGGGACGAATTTCGAACGGCAAGCGGTTAGAAACAATCACCAGCGCCATAGCCAATGCTCACTAAGCGAATCAGTATGACAACCAATCAGTAACGGGAGGATTATCCTATATGCTTTTTTCGTGACAGTCTGCCGCAGAATCAGGAAGTGTAGCCCCCAGTGTCCCCGGCGTCACCATTGCCACTTCAGCTTTCTGATTTGGGCCTCATCGGTGACACGCGGACAGCCGTCCTGGTTTCACGATACGGCAGTGTTGAATGGGGTTGTTTTCCCGATTTTGATTCTCCGGCGGTATTTGCGCGTCTCCTCGGCTCGGCCGGCGGACACTTTACGATTGCCCCCCGCGACAGGTTCAGTAGCCGGCAGTTCTATGAACAGGGCACAACCATACTCGTAACAGAATTCGAAACCGCAACCGGCAAGATTCGCCTGCGGGACTTCATGCCGTATGTACCTCACCGCAAGGTTGCTACTGCAGAGATACACCGTGTACTGGAATGTGCTCAGGGGCAGGTGGCAATGCGACTCGTTTTCGCTCCGCGCTTTGACTACGGGCTCACGGCCCCTGAACTGGAATTGTGTCCCGAAGGTGTCATTGCGCGCAGCGCCGAGGGACACTGCATTAGTCTTGCGAGCAGTATAGGCCTACAAACAAATGGGGGCGATACCTTTGCCGATTTTGACCTGCATGTCGGCGAAGAGCAGATATTTATTGCCGACTGGGCGGCCGGCGAAGTGCATCCCGTACCGGGTTACCAGTCATACCGCCGCATATGGGAGAACCGGAAATTCTGGCGCAGCTGGATAGGGCGGCTGAACTACCATGGGCGTTACCGCGAAGCCGTTGAACGCAGCCTGATAACGCTGAAGCTTTTGTCCTACGAACCCACCGGCGCGATCGTTGCAGCTCCCACTACTTCATTGCCCGAGTGGATCGGTGGCTCGCGAAATTGGGACTACCGCTTCACATGGATTCGGGACTCGGCTTTCATACTGGGAGCTTTTTTTCGCGCGGGCTTTATCGAAGAGGGCACTGCATATTTTGATTTCATCCTGCAGCGCGTTTTCAACGGAGACTTACGCATTTTGTGCGACATACATGGTGCGGCCGCGGGCGAAGAACGGGAGCTTGCGCACCTCGAAGGATTTGCCGGTTCTTCGCCCGTACGTACCGGCAACGCTGCAGCAAGCCAGGTGCAACTCGATATTTACGGCAGCCTTCTCGATGCTGCATGGCTTTACTTTGAGCACGGGGGAGTGATAACGTCAACGGAATGGGAACGTCTCAGGGAAATCGTTCGTATTGTTCTGCGCATCTGGGACAAACCGGATTCGGGTATCTGGGAGGCGCGGTCTCAGCAGCAGCACTATACGTACTCGAAGGTCTGGGCATGGGTTGCACTGGATCGCGGGGCCCGCATAGCAGAACGCCTATCTTCGCGCGAAGACGTTACTGCATGGCAGCAGGCGGCTGAACAGATTCGCACGACGGTCCTTGAGCAGGCCTGGAATAAGGACCAGGCCTTTTTCGCGCAGTATTTCGGATCAGATACCGTCGACGCATCGCTGCTGGTAATGCCCGAAACCGGGTTCATCTCCGCAACTGACCCACGGTTTGCCAGTACGCTGAGCGCGATTCACAGAAGACTGGGTCACCCGACGCAGCCGGTTTTTTACCGCTACGATACCGGCGAATTCGACGACGGCATCGGCGAACCCGAGGGCTACTTTCTGTTAATGTCGTTCTGGTATGTCGATGCGCTCATTGCGCAAAAAAATCTGCCTGCGGCAAGGGCGGCAATTGAACAACTGATCGCAATGGCCACACCACTGGGACTCTACAGCGAATGCATTGATACGGAAAATACCCATGGCCACCGTTTCCTGGGGAATTTCCCGCAGGGTTTCAGCCATCTGGGGCTGGTGAATTCGATCTTCAAACTCGACCGTATGCGCCGTGAGCTGGAAGCCCGGTAAGGCGCCGCGCAAAAAAAGCCTACAAGCCTTCCGGTTCTGTTCCGAAAATCTAATGGAATAGTACCATGGATAAAGCATACATGATTGGCTTTGGGGTCGCGCTGGGCGTCCTCGTTCTGGGGGTCGAAGCCTCGGGTGTTGCCTGGGGAGCACTCTATGACCTTGCCTCGGTCTTCATCACGTTCGGGGGTGCCGCGGCGACAACGATGATGCAGAACCCTTTCGAGCTCACCATGAACATCCACAAGATCTACAAGCTGGCGTGGCTCAAGAATGATATTGATATCAACCGCTACGTTCTGCAGATTGTTTCGCTTTCTGAAATTGCGCGCCGCGAAGGTATCCTGGCACTCGAAGACCATGTCGACAAGCTCGACAGCAAGTTTCTGACGAAAGCCCTGCAGATGATCATCGACGGTACTGACCCCGAAATTGCCAAGCGCGTTATGCGCATCGAAATCGAAGCGCTCGAAGCACGCCACGCGGGCAACCGGGGCTGGTTCGATACGCTGGGTACGATGGGGCCCGCTTTCGGAATGCTCGGTACCCTGATTGGTCTCGTGGGTATGCTTTCAAACCTCGGCGGAGATACCTCTGGTCTCGGTAAAGCGATGGCCGCCGCCCTTATTACCACCTTGTACGGTTCGTTTCTTGCCAACGTGTTTGCGATTCCAACCAACAACAAGCTGAAAGGACGCACCGGTGACGAGGTGACGCTCATGAACATGCTGCTCGAAGGGGTTATGTCGATTCAGGCGGGCGAGAACCCGAAAGTTATTATGGATAAGCTGCTGTGCTTCGTCGATCCAAGCTCGCGCGACGCGCTGATCAAGCAGCGCGAAGCTGAGGGCGGCGGCGGCTGATATGGCGAAATGTCCCGAATGCATCCAGAAAGTCCCCGAATACATGTCCACGTATGGGGACTTTATTACCCTGATTCTGTGCTTCTTTATTGCCATCTATCGCCCACCCGCACCGATACGCGTCTCTGAGATGCGCATCATGCTCTCGCCCTTCCAGGGATCACGCGGCATCATGCCCGGGGGCAATACTCTTTCGAAGCAGAAGCTCGAAGACATGGGACTTACCGTCGAATCAATGCCCGCCGACGTGAAGGGCAAGGTACAGGCCCGGGATAAATACCAGATCAGGCAGATCTTCGAAGACGAGATCAAGAAAAAGAAGATCAAGGTCGTTGAAGAGGAGCGAGGCATCGTCATCAGCCTTATCGGCGACGGCTACTTTGCCCCGGGGTCCGCAAAACTGACCGAACAGGGACGCACCATTCTGACGAAAATTTCTGATGTGCTTTCCCGTATGGACTCATTCACGCGTATCGAAGGTTATGCCGACGACGAAATGACCGCGCGGCCTGCCGGAGAGTTTTATGAGTCGGCCTGGGAACTTGCCGCACAGCGTGCTATCAATGCACTGCGCTTTCTCGAAGAAAAGAACGAAGTACCCGCAGAAAAACTGTCAGCGGCGACCTATGGCAAAACCCGCCAGCTCACGCAATCGGGAACCCCTGAAGCGCGCGCGCTCAATCGCCGTATAGACGTGATTATTCTGTCGGGCAAAAGCCAGTCGCGTGCGTATAAAGACTCCGCGTTGCCTGCGGATCGTATACCGCAAACCGAAGCCAGCGTACCTTAAAAGCATAAATAAAAAGCGCGCGTTGCGCGCTTTTTATTTGCGCTCAAAGTTCTTCAGATACTCCTCAGCCCGCAGGTAATCAGCATTCCTGCGAAAGCTGGCCTTATTGTTTTTTTCAATGAATGCCATAAGCTGCTGCAGTTCACGCTTCGCATCTGCCAGCTCGCCGCGTTCTTTATAGAGTCCCGACAGGAAAAAGTATGCCTTGGCCTGGTCGGGTTCGACCGATTTGTAGTCCTGCATCAGCTCGATCGCTTTGTCCTGAAACTGCTGCTGGCTGACTGTCAGCACGTCATTCAGCACCCGGTATTGATTATTGCGCGTGAAGGCTGCATAATACATTACCGCAAGCTCGTACTTGACCTTGTTCATCGTGCCGTCGAGAGCAAGGGCCTTGAGAAAGGTCTGCTCGGCCTTACGAGCCGTTTCGGGCTGCCAGTTGTGCACGCGCGAAAGATTCGCATAGCAGAGTCCCTGCCAGTAAAAAACTTCTGCAACCGCCTCACCGTACTCGATAGCCTTGTCGAGGTTGCGTATGCAGAGTTCGTAACTTTCCATCAGGGCATACGATTCACCGATCTTGCGGTAGACCTTACCCGTCTTGATGCCCGCTTCAATCTTCTCGCTGATAACCTTCTCGTAACCTGCTATCTCTTTCTCCCAGCTTTCCAGCTGGTCTTTGCTGACCGGGCGCGTGCCGTAACGTTTTTCGAGATGCTTTTCTTTGGCTTCCTGGTAGCAGCTCTTGATCTCGCAGCCCATAACAAGAGAGGCCAGCAAAAGCACCAGGTAGCGCACAGTCATCGGGAATAATGTGACATAATACGGCCAGCGTGTAAAGATAAAATTTTCACCGGCAGCGCCCTGCCCCGGCCTGATTACCCGTTGACAGTCTGATGCAGAGCTTAGGCAGGAAAACCATGCAGCGCATCTATTTTTCCCGCCTGGGCATGCCTGACAATATTGAAGAAACCGGAACGGTCGAGTTCACGATCCGCTGGGAGGTCAGCTACAAAGAAGGCGAGCGTGACCAGATTGATGCGCACAGCTACGATGAAATGCACGAACTACTGCAGCACAAAGTGGAAGCGATACTGAAAGAAAAAGCCTCAGACCTCGCCCGCATCGTTCAGTCTTCGGTGCACCACAAAACCAAGTACGACCCCTGGGTCTCAGAAATTACGGGCGATTACAAGGCGGTACTATACCGCGTGACAAAATCTTAAGGGGTTTGTCAGGGGGAGCTTAGACGACACGCGATAGACCTCCCCATTGCCGGTCCTGACCAACCTGCTGTTAAAGAATAAACAACATCTGGATTAAGCCCACACCAAAACCGAGTGCAGAACCCACCAGGATGAGTATCCACTCGTCCTCCTGGAAGGCAGTACGCAGCAGCTCTTCGAAGTCTTCGGGGGGCAGCGTGCTCAGGCGCTCGTAAAGTGTCTTTTCAAGATCCATTGCCTGGCCGAGGTAACCTTCAACCGTGGTTGCGTACTTGGGCACAGCCTCGTTGATGCGGCGAACCACAAGCTCTTTGAGCGATTCATAGCGCTCTGAACCGACCGCAAAGCTCAGTACTGGTTGCGCCATTCCCTCCAGTTTCGCGAGTGCACGGATCACATTCGACTGGATCACACTGAAAAATGCCTCTGCCGCACGTCCATAGATGAAATTCTCCAGCACCTGGTGTGGCGAAAGAATTTTGTTGGCGACGATGTCTGCGTACTCCTTCGAGACTTCTTTCTGCCGCTTCAGAAACAGGCCCTGGTATTTCACCAGGCCCATGATTTTTTTCTCGCGCAGCGGGCGGAATATCATCTTCAGCGCCAGCCAGTTGGTGTAATAGCCAACGATCACTCCGACAATCGGCACAGTCCAGGGCGCCTGGTAGAAGTACCATTGTGCCATCTGTATCACACCGAAGGGCAGGCCAAAGTAGATACCGCTCAATGCAATGAAGGTAAACTCCTTCTTTCCGCAGCGCTGAAACATTTCATTGAGCAGAACCACGTTCTTGCCGGTCAGGTTCTTGATCACGAGACTCTTGAGGTCAAAGACCTGGTAGATATTGCGTTTGATTTCGTTAATTGTGGTTTCGAGCAGCGGCCCGGTTTCTTTGTTCACCTGCTTCGCTATCTGCTCGCGCACGGCACCAGGCGTGAGATCCCAGACGGTCTGGTTTGCAGTCCTGCCGACCTCTTCGACGAGTTCGCTCGTCACCTTTTTCATCGGCTCCGCCAATTCGCGCGCCATCTCGTGCGGTTTGACCTTGTCAAAAATCTCTTCGACTTTGATCAGCTTCGCGGTCATCAGCTCGACCGACTTTGAAGCCATTTTGTGCGCCTTGCGCGGAATGATGCCCTGCCAGCCGATATACGGAGGAATTCCCCAGAACTTCAGGGGATAGAAGGTCATCTTGATAGCAATCCAGTTGGTCAGCCAGCCGACAAACGCACTGGTTATCGGCATGCTCAGGTAAACGAGCAGCTCTTTATGAGCGTGGATCCATTCAGACATCCGGACAGCTTTTCAGCGAAAGCGCGTTGGTCGAGCAGATTACTCAAGGCTTTTGTACCTTAACCTCCGTGAGGCCGTGGTTCTCCAGTATACCCTCGGGTATAGACCCGGATCAGCTCAGGCGAAAGTCAGAATACCCTTGAGAGCACCACTCTGGATCAGGCTCATGACTTCGGCTATTTCATCGACGCTGGGCGCAGGATCTTTCAGTTCGTCGCCCGCCTGGACAGACTGGAAAAGCTTGCGGGCGAACGCGGCATTGAGCGCAGTCATGTATGCTCCGGCTGGCAGCTGGCCATCTATCACGGCACGAAACATGGCAAGCGAAGCTTCTTTGGTTGTCGCCTTGACCGCATCGAGACTGCGCAGATGCTCCTGTGCAGGCGGGCTATAAACGCCATGCGTTATGCCTGAAGGTTGCAACAGCGCATAGCTGGTTTTGGCAATCGGGGAAATTTCATCGAGACCATCTTCTGAATGCACAACCAGCGCCGCGCGCACTCCTAGCAGGCGGAGCGTCTCGGCGACAGGCAGCAGCAATGCACGGTCGTAAACACCCATTAGCTGTACTGGGGCACCAGCCGGATTCGCCAGCGGCCCGAGAATATTGAATACCGTCCGTACCCCGAGTTCTTTTCTTACAGGCCCTGCATGCTTCATCGCAGGGTGATAGAGCGGAGCAAAGAAGAAAGCAAAGTTGCGTGCTGCGAGTCGTGCGGTAATGAGCCCGGGGTTTTCTTCGAGTGGATAACCACAGGCTTCCAGTACGTCGGCGGAGCCTGAAGCAGAAGACACTGCGCGGTTGCCGTGTTTCGCGACGGGAATGCCGAGAGCAGCGAGTGTCAGGCCAACCAGCGTCGAGATATTGATCAGGTGCGAGCGATCACCACCCGTACCGCAGGTATCCATAAAAAGCGGCGGTAGTTCATCACGCCTGATAGCAGTCGCCATACTGCGCATGGTCCGCGCGCAGGAGGCAACCTCTTCAGGCGTTTCGCCCTTGTTGCGCAGGGCAATGAGCCAGCCTGCAACCTGTGCAGGAGTCAGCCGGCCATGCATAGTTTCTGCAATGAGCCATGTGATTTCTTCGACCGGCAGGTTCTGCTGTGCCAGAAGTTTTTCCAGTAGTGCAGAATAGGTCATACCAATTTCCTGATCATGCCGGCAATTTCGGCAGGTTCGATGGTATCGACCGCGCGCGAATCGATTGGCGCATCGGAAAAAAGGAACCACGCTTTTTGCTGCTCGCCGTACACCTGCCAGCTATGCCGCCGGTGCTTTGGCATGAGGGTCAGGCTTTTTTTGCCAATGGCAGCAGCAATATGGCGGGGGGCGGCATCATTACACACAACAATATGCGCGAGCGACAGTAGTGAGACTGTCGCACCGAATTGAATGCCATCTACGAAATAGACCTTCGCTGCCTTGAGTTCACTGCGGTTAACCGCAGACTCGAGTTCTGCGATGAAGGCATCATCGCCTGGACCTGCGGCAAAGAGCACTGGCAGGGAAATCCGCTTTTTCCTGAAGAGCCGGAGTGTCTCGACAATCTGGAACACCGGGTAACGCTTTTCTTCAAGGCTGGAGCCGATATGCCAGAGTATGAAGCGCCGCGGTATCTTCTGCTTAAACAGACTCCCGCGCAGTTTTGCCGATTCTTTCTTATCGATTGCCAGCACCGGGTATTGAAGGCGTAACTGGGGGGCTACCAGCAAGGCGAGTTTATGATAGAATTCAAAGGAGTTCAACTCCGTTTCATGCTCGCGCAGCGAGCGCGTGAGCAGAAAGCCCAGGGGTTGATTGCGAACGCCGACGCGGACCTTGATGCGCGCCAGAAATCCCCAGGCGCAGGCCTGGGAGTCACGGCCGAAGGTAAGAATGGCATCGAAATTGTGCCGGCGGATCAGCTTCAAAACCGCAAGAAATCCGGTGGCCTGCCCATTGGCCCGCAGCTGCAACGGAATTACCGCAGCAATATCCGGGTGTGCCCTGACGGCAGAAGCATTGCGCTCGTCGCAGGCGAGAAATATCTGCATACGCGGATGTGCTTCTTTAATCGCCTGCAGAATTCCAGTCTGCAGAATGATGTCACCCAGCGATTTTTTTGATACAATCAGGATTTTTTGCATTTTGGCCTTGCGCGGCTTGTGTGCGCCGCGCTAAAAAAGAATTCCGGCGATGGACGCTGCCAAAATATTAGATAAGACGCCTACCACAACAGCCAAAAATCCCAAGGAGGCCAGTTCAGCACGCCTCTGCGGTACCAGAGCTCCAATGCCACCAGCCTGGATGGCAATGGAGGTGAGGCTGCCGAAGCCGCAGAGAAGGTAAGTCGATACCAGGAAGGCTTTCGGTGACAGCACCTCCCGGATTTTGCCGAGTTCAATGTAGCCCACGAACTCATTGAGCACAATACGTGTGCCCAACAGGTTACCCACCTGCACGGCCTCGCTCCATGGCACACCGGCAACAAAGGCTACCGGGGCAAACAGCAGGCCCAGCACCTGCTGTATGGTGGCCGGTATCGCAGCAACAAACCCCTGCAGCGCACCCGATGTCTGGGCGAGGGCAGCTTCACGTGCTGCAGCCCAGATGCCATTCACCAGCGCGATCAGCGCGATAAAGGCGATCAGCATCGCTGCAACGTTGGCTGCCAGCAGAAGTCCTTCTGAGGCACCGCGCGCTGCGGCATCAATAAAGTTGACGGGACGGTTTTCCTCTGGCGGTACCGCAGGGTTCTGCACTCCGCCGGTATGGCCCTGCGCTGTCTCTGGCATGCCGGTTTCAGGAAATACCATCTTCGCCAGCATGATCGAACCTGGTGCCGTCATGATAACCGAGGCGAGCAGATGCTTTGCGTCAACCCCGGCCACGGCGACATAAACGATGAGGATACCGGCACTGCAGTGCGCCATGCCCGACACCATCACTGTAAAAAGTTCTGAACGCGTGAGTCCTGCAAGATATGGTTTGATCGTGAGCGGCGCTTCTGTCTGCCCCATGAAAATATTCGCCGCGACATCCAGCGTTTCTGCGCCCGAAGCACGCATGAAGCGATTGATAAACTTTGCAATTGCACGAATGAGCGGCTGCATCACATTGAGGTAATAGAGCACAGAAAAAATTGAAGCAACAAAGATGATCGTCGGCAAAACCTGGAAAGCAAAAACAAACGCAATTCCGGCTGCCTTGTCACCAAGCGCTGAGGCAAAAGATGTGCGCATCGCTTCTTCTGAACCCAGGACGCCAAAAACAAAACTTGCTCCAACGCCCGAAAACTTCAACACCTGTGCAGCCCCGGTTTTGAGTGACTCGAACACGGCACCGACAACGTTAAACCTGAGCAGGTAGAAGATCGCCTCGGCCCATACCACACGCCTGACCCATGCCATCGGCAGGCGTGCAGCAACGGTGGGAGCGTACCTTGTGACGAACCAGAGCACCGCCACCTGGGCGACAACAATCGTGAGGAAAACAGGCTGCGTCAGAGGGAAAAAGCTGAAGAGTGAAGCAATCGGATCGCCACGAATGATCAAGAGGGCAAAACTTATCTGCAGTACGAGCCCCCATATAACGGTTCGCCAGTCAATGCCCCTGCGGTTACGCGATAACAGAAAGCAGGAGGCTCCAACGAAAAGAATTCCGAGGATACCAGTCAGGTTAGAGAGCATCATTCGTCGGCCTTTACGTTATGGCGTTCGAGTTCTTCATTCGTCGGCCGCAGGACAGCGATCAGGGCAATCAGCACACCGATCGGAATCAGCAGGTTCATGTGGTGCGACATAAAAAAGATAACCGCAATAAACAGCGCCGCGCCCTCGAGCATGGCCCACTGCACTATCTTCATGGTGAAATATTTCTGCAATGATACGTATTTTTCGTCGCGCAGCATGAAACGCGGCAATAACTGCGAAAAACCGACGGCTATGACAGCCATCGCCGCGGCCACCGACTGAAAAACAACCGACTGCTGGTCCGGAACAGCCGCCGCAGCGTTACCCGACTGTATCAGGAAATAAACCACAGCTGCAAAAATTGCCGGCGAAAGCATCAGGGCAAGGTGAATAATGTAGAAGTGCGGGGGGACTCGTGCAGGTTTCATTCAGGCAGCAGCGCCGATCGCGCGGCAGACGGCAACAAATTTGCGCCCCCCGCCTGCCGGGGTCTTTGGATTTACAGGCTGGAAAAGCCTGACAGATCAGCCAATGGCCTACGAGAAGATCCGCCTCCCGGAGACGGGGGAGAAGATCGCCTGGAATGGTAAGTTACAGGTGCCGGACCACCCGATCATTCCGTATATCGAAGGCGACGGCACCGGACCCGATATCTGGAAGGCCAGTGTGCGCGTGCTCGATGCCGCGGTCGCCAGAGCTTACGGGCAAAAACGCAAAATTATCTGGGTAGAGGTCTTTGCTGGCGAGAAATCCAACAGCCTTTACGGTGCCAACACCTGGCTGCCCGAGGAGACCCTCGAATGTATTGCTGAATACAAGGTTGCCATCAAGGGTCCGATGACGACGCCGGTAGGCGGCGGAATCCGTTCGGTCAACGTTGCGCTGCGACAAAAACTCGATCTCTACGCATGCGTGCGGCCTGTGCAATACTTTGACGGCGTCCCTTCGCCGGTGCGCCGCCCCGAAGACGTCGACATGGTCATATTTCGCGAAAATACAGAAGACATTTACGCGGGAATCGAATACGAACCCGGCAGCGAGGGAGCAAAGAAGATTGCGCGCGTTCTTGAAGAGACGGGAATGCTGAAAAACGTACGCTTTCCCGAGACGGTCTCGTATGGCATCAAACCGGTCTCACGCGAGGGCTCTGAGCGAATTGTGCGTGCGGCAATCGAATACGCGATTGCAAACAAACGCAAGTCTGTAACACTCGTGCACAAGGGCAACATCATGAAGTACACTGAAGGTTACTTCTGCAAGTGGGGATACGAGACTGCGCGCAGACACTTTGCCGCTGAAACCGTTGCCTGGGATGAATGTGGTGGAAATCCTCCTGCGGGAAAAATTCTCATCAAGGACTCGATTGCCGACGCATTCCTGCAGCAGGTACTGCTGCGACCGAAAGAATACGATGTCATCGCCACGCTGAACCTGAACGGCGATTACCTTTCTGACGCGCTGGCAGCGCAGGTCGGCGGCATAGGCATTGCTCCTGGAGCAAACATCAACTACCTCACCGGTTCAGCAGTCTTCGAGGCAACACACGGCACTGCGCCCAAGTATGCGGGGCTCGACAAAGTGAATCCATCGTCAGTCATTCTCTCGGGAGAGATGATGCTCCGCTACCTTGGCTGGACAGAAGCGGCGGACAGCATCATTTCAGCTCTGAAGAAGACTATTGCGCAGAAGACGGTGACCTATGACTTTGCTCGCCTGATGGAAGGCGCAAAAGAAATAAAGTGCTCAGAGTTTGCCGATGCAATAATTGCTAACCTGTGATTGCCCTCCCGGCGATCACGGGTTATGTTACCCAAAATCTTTCACCGCTGTTGAACCGCGCGACTCCTTCTTTCATGCTTTTGCTCGTCGCAACCGGATAAAGGTTGCGTGCTTCGAGGGTCAGCGCTTCTTTGAGCGGCAGGTGAGCTCCGTTCAATGCCGACGACAAATCGGCAATCAAAGCGTCGCGCGGCTGTGCGCAGATCTGCGCCGCCAGTTTTAGCGCGCGCTCGAGGCCCCTGCCCTTTCTTACGAGCTCCCACACGAGGCCAATTTCGTACGCGCGCTGCGCGCGAATGCGCTGCCCGGTAATGATGAGCGGCAGTGCCGCACCCCAGTTCAAAAGCCTCGGCAGGTATACAGTCCCCCCGTCGACCAATGGCACCCCCCAGCGCCGGCAAGCGACAGAAAACAGCGCCTGTGGTTCGGCGATGCGTATGTGCCCGTGGCAAAAGAGTTCAAGCCCGCCGGCATACGTGTAACCGTGGCTAACGGTAATAACCGGTTTCTGCTGCACGATGCGGCTGCCCCCCATGGGCCCGGGGTCGTTCTGCGCATAACGCTCGAGCGTGGCGGCGTCGGGTGATGCGGAGTTGAGAAGGCCGCCGGCCAGCGTATCGAGTGCTGTCAGATCGGCACCCGCGCAGAACGACTTGTCGCCGGCACCGTGCAAAACGGCAACGACCAGAGAGTCGTCGTCACGGAACCTGAGCCATGCCTCGAGCAGGTATTTCGCCATTTCGCCGTTACAGGCATTGTGCACCTCGGGGCGGTTGAGCGTGATCTGCAGTATATTGCCCCCGCTGGTTTCAATGACTTTCGTGAGGACGGGTTTTTCTGCCATACTCTATGCCAGGTTTGGACGTGCCTGCGTCAATATTCCTTTTCATATTGAGTTATTTCGCCAGTTTTACCCATGTCAGCATTAACCATTCTCTCAGACGAAGAACAATCCTACTTTGACGCGATCAAAGATTTTGCGAAGAAAGAAGTCGCCCCCCATGTCTCTGCCATGGACGAGGCGCAGAAAATTAACCCCGATATCGTGAAGAAACTCTTCGAGATGGGCCTCATGGGCATCGAAGTGCCACAGAATCTCGAAGGTTCGGGAGCGTCTTTCTTTACGGCCATTCTCGCGGTTCAGGGAATTTCGCAGGTAGACCCGTCGGTTGGCGTCATGGTCGATGTGCAGAATACCCTCGTGAACAATGCCTTTATGCGCTGGGGCTCAGACGCTCTGAAAAAGAAATACCTGCCCCAACTGGCGACCGGCAAGGTCGGGTCTTACTGCCTGTCAGAGAGCTCTTCGGGGTCTGATGCCTTTGCGCTGAAAACCAAGGCGGTCAAAAAAGGCGACAAGTACATCCTGAACGGACAAAAACTCTGGATCACCAACGCCGGTGAAGCAGATATCTTCATCATTATAGCCAACCTCAACCCCGAAGCCGGCTACAAAGGCATCACTGCCTTTGTGGTTGAGCGGGGCTTCAAAGGTTTTTCGGTCTCGAAGAAAGAGAATAAGCTCGGTATTCGTGCCTCATCAACCTGCGAGCTGGTACTCGAAGACTGCGAAGTGCCGCTCGAAAACCTGCTCGGCGAAGAAGGCAAAGGATACAAGGTCGCGATTGAAACTCTCAACGAGGGCCGAATCGGTATCGGCGCGCAGATGGTCGGCCTTGCAGAAGGTGCACTGCAGCACGCAATCGATTACACCAAGACCCGCCAGCAGTTTGGCAAACCGATCTCATCATTCCAGGGCATGCAGTTCCAGATTGCACAGATGGCAATCGAGGTCGAAACTTCAAAACTCATGGTCTACAATGCGGCACGCCTTAAGGACGCCGGCAAAGATTTCGTCAAAGAAGCCGCGATGGCCAAGTTCCACTCGAGCCAGGTCGCAGAGCGCGTCGCTTCGCTCGCCGTTGAGTGCTTCGGCGGTTACGGTTTCGTGAAAGAGTACCCGGTCGAAAAACTCTACCGCGATGCGAAGATCGGCAAGATCTACGAAGGCACCAGCTTCATGCAGCTGATGACCATCGGCAAGATTCTGCTTGGATAAGACGATTCTTTACCCGCGTTTATCGCGGACTATTTGCCTGCTGGTGCTGGCAATATTTGCTGCCAGTGCCTCGGGCATTGCCGAATCGTTCGCGCACGCGCAGCATAACGCGTGGTCGAAATGCCGGCACACGCAACAGCGTATCCAACGTGGTAAACCCTGCCCTTGCGGCTGCAGCAAGAAGGCAAGACCTGCCTTGCGCATCACGAGCGATCTTGCCGACTGTGATGCGGACGATGTCGTGGCGCATGCGCCGGCGTTTTCCGGGCTCGATTCTCTGATCACCACTGCAGAACGACTTGCACCAACTCTCTCTTCAGTCATTCATCTCGTTAGTTCTCCTGCGGTAAATTCGCTGCCGCCGCCGCCTCTCACAAAACCTGGATAGCTCCCACTCGCCGTCTGCCTGAGCGCGGACTGGCAGTCTGTTCTTAACCCTGCAACAGCAGGCCGGGCAACGTCCCGCACTATGAACTTTAAGGAGTTATTATGTATAAGTATTTGAAATTATTTCTCATCGCTGCATTTGTTGTTCTAAACTATTTCGCTCCCCGCAGAGCCGAGGCCAGCTGCGGTATGGGAGTCTGTCCCCTGCCGGTGGCCGGCGGCCTCAATGCGCAGGCTCTCTCTGGTACCGGAGTCCTGCCGTCGCAGCTGGCGTTCGAAGCGCGCTATGTCAGCTTCGATATTGGCGGTAAGGGCAGCTACCTGCAAAACTCTGTCTCGGGTGTTTATGAACACCGCTATTTTCGCGCAGGAGGGATAGTGCCACTGATCTACCTCTCCAGCCCTGCTGGTGAGACGTTTGGCCTCGGCAACACGACTCTGTTTGGTGAGGTTTATCTCTTCACACAACCAGGTACCCGTCTTTCTGTCGGCAGCCAGCTAGAAACTGCAACCGGAAACCACGACAAGGGACTCGGGGCAGATCACTTCATGGCAGTCCCCTACATCAATTTCTGGCAGATGCTCGGTGACTGGCGTTTTGCCGTGCAGACGGGATTTCAACAGACCTTGGGGCACCACACGCATGCGGCAACAACAACTGTGCTTTACGTGAATCCGCACACCGACACCGAACTGATGGCGCGCGCAATGGCTAGCTACACCTGGCAGGGACGCTACTCGGCTGAACTGGGTTCGGTGTGGCGGCAGGTGATGGCACACGACGCACAGGGCGACAAGACATTCATCGACCTGGGCCTCGCGCTGCGAGCTGCGCTTTTGGACACGCTGGCCGTGCGTGCCGGTGTCGATGTACCTGTGACGTCGCGGGCCCGCTACCTCTGGCAGGCTTACGCGTCAGTTTACGCATATTTCTGACGGCACGTTTAGCGAAGAGGCAAGTTCACCGGTTGCATTTCCGATAATCATATCGGTATGAGTCCGCTTGCCCGCTATTCTCTCTACTTTGCCTGTTATGTCGCATCAGGACTGGCAATCCTGACGACACATTATTACCAGGCTTCGGACTACAGCCAGCAATCTCTCGACGAACAGATAACTCTCGTCGCGGCATCCCATTTCTCACTGTCTCAGCTCGTCGATAACCTGCCTGCGGTTTTCCGGGAAAATGCCCACGCTGCTGCGCTCAAGATCAGCGATCTGCGCGGTGACTTTCTGGGCGCGATGTATGATTCGCGGCGCATGAACGCCGCAGAGTACAAGCAGTTTCTTGCTGCAAAGACATTCACCCCCGGCTCTGCTACCGTACAGGGTTTCACTGCACACATCTGGGAGAGCAAGCGCCGCAAGCTGCGCATTGTCGCCCTGAGCCTGCCGCGCATGCAGTTTTCCGAATACCTGTCGCGCATGTCGCACGGAGCTTACCTGCACTACATCATTCCACTGTTCCTGTTGGCTGGCGCGCTCGGTCTCTATGTCCTGCACATATTCAGTGGCAAGGCGCTGCGCCCGGTAAGGTCGTTACCCCGCGCGTCACAACCCGGAAGTGCAGTACCTGCAATCACCGCGGCACCAATTCCGAAAAACCGGACAAATGCGTGGCATCTTAAGCCTGGTGTTATCGCAGACAGCGCGATCCGCGATGCGTTGCAGACGTTGCGCCAGATGACAGGCGCTGGCTGCGTCAGTCTCTTTGCGCGTTCAGGCAAGAAGAAGAACTCAACCTGGACCGGCGTCACCGAACTGCGGGGCGCAATCATCGTGAGGGGTGAATCCATGGACGCGGCGGGCATTGACCGGACAGAGCCCGCTGCGACCTACTCTGCGACGCCTGACGCCAAGACCTGGTTCTTTTTTGACGGCGAATATGCCGAAGCATCCCTCTGCTTCTGCCTGCAGTTTGACCGTCCCGACCAGGCCCCCGGAGAAGAGCTTCGGCAGCGCATCGCGGACTTTACGCGGGCGCGTTCCCGGTCGCTTATTACCGAGCATTACTACGAAAACTCGATTCTCGATGCAGATACGGGGCTCTACAGCCAGCCATATGCAATGTTCTCGCTCAAAGAGCGGCTGCTGACGGGCCGACCGTTTGCTACCGCGATACTGAGGCTTACAGCGCCGTCGGCCGGCCTTGATGCACGCTCAGCGCGCACTGCAATTCGCGTACTGCGTGAAAGCTTCGGAGCTGAAACCGCGCCCGTCATCGCCCGTGCCGATGAATCAACGCTGGTGATTCTCTTTGCTCCGGAAACGGGCAACGCGGCATCAGCATCGTTAAAGCAGCTCTTTTCTGCCTACCGCTCCCAGGCCAGGAATCCCGTCGCCGCCATTGTTGAAGACTCAGCGTCGTGCGGTTCTGCGCAGCGTGTGCTAAAGACTCTCGGAATTCTGCTCGCGCAGTCAGAAAAGAGCGGCGAGGTCGCGGCGCTGCGGCAACAGGAGCGCCTGCATATTCTCTGAATTTGGCCCTGCGGGGCCGCAAGGTATATAATTAGTCTATGGCAGATCTCGTCTCACGGCGAATGATGAAGAACCTGCTCACGCGGCGCGCCGGGGGCGCGCGCGTGGTGACGGAAAATGTCGCGGTCCTTAAGGCCATCGAGACGGTGCCAAAAATTGCGAGCGTCGAATCAGACAATTTCTACAAAGAACCGGTAACCATTGAGTATTACATACCTAAAGAAAGCCGCTTCGCCTACCAGGTGAAATACCTCTACGTTCCGCTCTATGACCCGACGCCCCGCAACGACAACGCACGCCTTGTCATGGAGCACTTCAAAGCACTGGGTGAACCTATAGACCTGATGAAGGTAATGGACGAATTTCCGCAGTTCCTGGTCAAGATGCTCGACTACCTCTCACCTCAGATGGGCATCATTGAGAACCTCAGCCGCAGCATACAGGATGGCCTGGCAGGCGAACACGAGTCGTTCCGCAAGGCGCTCTATACCTGCGAGGTACTGCGCAAATTTGAACCGTCGATTGTCTCACTCGAAATCGCCGGCGACTACACCACCTACAATATCAACTGGCTGGTACGAAAACTCAACTCCCTGCAGATGGAGTTTTCACTCGAAGACCCTACCGTCGAATTTCTGATACAGCGCTATCGGCATTTTGCCGCTGAAACTGGTGAGGTGGTTCCCGAACGCTTCGAGATTCTCTCGCAGATCTACCTGGACCAGGCATTTCCGATGCACGACGAAGATTTCGCCGAGCTGATGGGACACGATTAAACCGACTCTCAGCTTTTCGTTGCCCGCAATTTTTCGCGCAGGCGAAAGACCACGAAGAAGATGAGAAGCGCCAAAAACGGGAACAGCAATTTCTGCCAGGTCTCGAGCGGAGAGCGTACAACGATTTCGGCTTCAGACTCGTCGGCGCGCCCCTCAGCAATACTGCCACCACTGAACTTCAGCTCTATGCGGCTCTCAGCGACGGGAAACGAAATCAATCCCCGCCCCAGGTTGGGATCCTTTACCCGGGTCAACAAGCGGCCCGCCTGCCGAACCTCGAGATTCTCCGGCTCAGCAATGAGCTGAAATCCTGCATCCTGCGGATAGACCGAGCGGAAACTGAGAGCGGTTCCGGCTGCAGCATATGGCAGGCTGAACATCACCTGCGCAATGCGCTCTCCCGGTTTCACGCTCTGCGTTATGCGGTAAGCCCCTGGCGCGCCAGTCTTTTCCGCGGTAACCTTCAGCCACTGGATATTGGAAGCGCCACTACCGACCGATACAGAAGCCTGTTCTACGACTGCCTGGGCCGGCAGGAAGAAGTCGAGGCCCCCGCTACCCGTAAATGTACGGTTATCCTGATTCATGAAAAACAAGATCATGATACCGGCAAGTTTGTCTTCAGCCACGCGACGCACCTCGACCAGCGTACGGACGCGGACGCGCTCAGCAGAAGTGGTGCTTTCGTAGACATCGAGCGTCACATCGGCCGGCGACGGCATGTTCGGAGGAATCACTTTGCTGTAGGTGACTGACCGGTATTCCGTTTGCACCATGTAAGGTCCCATGGTATTTTCCGGTAACTGCAGAAACTCCGTCCTGCCATTGTTGCTGGTATTCGAGGTGACCGGCTGCATGCCTTTTTCGAGTTTGAGCAGTTGCACCTTCAGTGGCTGCGTATGTAGCTGGCCCTTTGTCCCGTTTTTGATCTGCACTCGTATGTCGAGCGCGTCGAGCTGGCCTGCCGGCCACAGCAGCAACAGGAGAAGCAATTGTAATACCTTTGCTCCACACGCATGGCAGAATCTCGCGTTCTCGAGCAGTGAGGCACCGCATTGGGTACACTCTGTTGCCTGCTTCTTTTGCGAAACCGGCATGGCCGCAAGCCTGCCTTCCAGCGTTTCCCATTCTGCGAGCAATTCAGACTGCAGGCGCGCAAAGTCCTGCTGTTCAACTTTGCCCACGGAAAGCTCGTATTGCAGGTCGTTGAGTGACAGGCGAATTGCAGTCTGCCGGTCGCGTATTTGCTGCTGCGGGTCTGCACTGTCCGAGTCTCTGCGTGCAATCCTGTTGTCAGAGTACATCAGGTAGAGCGCCGCAGCCCCCGCGATAAGAAAAAAAACGAGGTAGATCATGATTTACTGTCGTCGATTTCGACTGCCTTGTTGTAGATTTTGAGAGATTCCAGTGGTGGCTTCTTATGAAAATAGCGCAGCGCTGACCCGGTTGAAGACAGAAACAGCAATTCATCCTTGATGCCAATGGCCAGCTGCTCTGCCCAGAAAGGCAGCTCGGTCTCATTACTGCCGTTGCGGTAAGCGAGTACTCCATCTTCGATGTAGTAGAAGGCCTTATCGTTGACGAAGGCTGCATCACCCCAAACCTTAGCCGGCATACGCCTTCCGATCTGCGAATCTTTCGGATTCAGCGTGACGAACTGCTGCGCCCCTGCCCCACCGATAAAGACACCCGGGATGCGGCTCTCGGCCACAAGATAAAGCCGGTGCGCGGCTATCTCTTTTGAGATCAGTTTCATCTTGTCACCCAGCTGGTAGAGCCGGTAGCTGCCTGCCGCACCATAAATCATCCAGACCTTGTTATCGGGTGCAGCGTGAAAATACGCATAGGCCGGAAATTTGCGCGCAGATTTTTCGGGCTTTTTGCCCTTATTGAAGAGGGTATCTTTTTCGCTGCCTGGATTGTAGATATGTATCTGGTCGTTGCGCATGTACCAGACGGTGCCATCGTCCTTGACTGCAGGTTTGGTCACGCAGTGAGAACTCCCCACTTCTGTGACCTTGTCTTTTTCAATCTGCCACAGCCATATCTTACACTCTTTGGCATTGGCTGCCGGCTGCTGCAGAAAAACCGCCTGCAAGCCGTTCGGAGAATAGTTGACGTCGCGTATTTTTCCGTTGATAGTATTGCGTTTCTGCTTGTCCTGGGCGCGGTCGATGAACGTGACCCTGAGGCTTTCATAAACTTTGCGCGGCGCTTTTTTTTCTACCAGCAGAATGCGCTGGCCATCGTGCGAGGCGCGCAAGAAGGCGAATGACAAATCGCGCTTGGTCAAAAAGAACTCTTTGGGCAAGGACAGCTCATACGCATTTTTCATGTAGAGCAGAGCTGCATCATAATCTTCTTTTGCAAGAGCAACCTGCGCTTTTTCGATAAACTTTTCCGGCGTGGGTCCGCAGTGCATGGTAAGAACGACGAGAAATCCGTACAAAAACCCGACTACCCCACGCTTCGGGCAAAGAAGGGCAGAATTTTGCGGCTTTTTGGTCCTGCGACAGTCTGATAGCAATTCGTGCCCTCGCGTGATCATGGTAACGCAAGCGCGACAACGCCCGTGCGCGCCATATGATTCACCTTAAAGTGTCTGATCGCATCCAGAAAATGACTGACGCGTCTCGGTTCGGCAACCATCTGCAGTAAAAGCTGCGTATCCGACATTTCAATCACAGTGGTTTCAAAAAGACGCGAAAGCATAAGCAATTCAGCGCGCTCCTGCTTTTTGATCTCGAGGGAAATCAGCAGCAATTCGCGCTTCACGGAAATTTCGCCCGTCAGGTTTTGTATCTCGATCACGTCAATGAGCTTCAGAAGCTGCTTGGTGATCTGTTCGACCATTGCGGCGTCTTCGTCGATCACAAGCGTAATGACCGAATAGCGCGGGTCATGCGTTGCGCCGACGCAGAGCGAATCGATGTTGTAACTGCGCCGGGTAAAGAGCCCCGTGACGTGGCTCAAAACACCGGCGGAGTTATTGACCTTGACCGACAAAACATGCTTCATTGCCGGCAAGAATCGGTCTTTCTACGCCGCGTAAAGAGAAATGGTCTGCTCAGACGGCCTGCAGTTGTGGGAGTTTTCTCTCCGCTAAAGCAAAGCTGCCGAAAAGCAGGGTGCTGTAAAAAAGATCGCCCAGAATCGTTCCCTGGTAAAATGGCAATCCCGCGGTATAGCACGCCAAAAGCCCCTCAGCCGTCGGCGGATAAAGACTACCCGAAATCCAGACGCCGAAATTCGACACCAGAAAGAAGATCATGCCTGATGCGAGAACTCCCACCGCGATGCGCCAGAGACTTTTGCCCGCGCGGAAAAGCCACAGGCCGAAGACGGCGATCAGCAGGTAGGCGCCGTACTGCCACTGCATGCCGGCATAGCCCCAGACGAAGCCGGTGTTCGGCTGAGCATACGTCACGTTGTTGAGGTAAAGATCGCTGAGCCAGGTGGCTGCAAGCGGCAGCGCCACAGCCTGGGTGCGCGCGGTAAAATGCGCGGCGGCAAAAAGCGCAATCGCATTGAGCGGCGAAAAATTAGGCAGGTGCGGCACGATGCGGCTGAACGCCGCTGCCAGCACCAGGGTGGTCAAGACCAGTGGACGGATGGCTATTTTGTGCATTGTTACTCCTTTTGGTTATAAGGGGATTGCTCCCCACATGCTACGAAATTCCATAGCTAGGGTGGACGGATCCCACATGCTATGGAATTCCATAACTGGGGTGGATGGATCCCACATGCTACGGAATTCCATAACTGGGGGGAGACTGATCCCGCATGCTACGGAATTCCATAACTGGGGGGGACTGATCCCGCATGCTACGGAATTCCATAACTGGGGTGGATGGATACCTCATGCTACGGAATTCCATAACTGGCTTTTATAAACACTTGTTCACAAAAATCAGATTTTACTTCAACACGTGAAAATACATATCGGTATCTTTCGTCAAATTCACCGTCGCGAGCACATTGCCCGAAAGATCTTCGATGCGCGTCGTCAAGGTCGAGGTCGAACCATCGCCGTTATGGATTTTATAGAGATGGCTTGCCCCGTTGCCGACGAACACATAGCGGTTGGTGCTATCGACCGGCGTCGTATTGATGGTCGTGCCGCTGATGCTGAAGAGATGATACTGCCCAGACGTGTGCCGCAACGCAACAAAGCCACCGTTGCTGTTAAACGCCAGGCCGCTTTTGGCGCAATTCGAGGATACATCATAACCCGAAGGTGGATTCATATTCGAAGGCGAATAGCCCGACACCGGAGCGTAGGTCAAACTGGCGTTCTGCTGGCAAACAAATGAGTTGTTATACCAATCCGCATTGTACGTCCAGATGCGCGTGCCATCGAAGGCAATATCCATGTTGTTGGGGCCGGTGTTGAAGGTCGTCTCAACGGTATTCGTCACGGGATTCACCACCGACACCGTGGCCTGCGTCTTGCTGTTCCAGTCCTGATTTCCGACATAGATGCGGTTGTTGTAGTAGCGCACGACCGAGGGCTGGTTGCCGACCGTAATATCGGAAAGAGCACTCATCGCGGGCAGATTGCTGAGATCGACGCGCTTCAAAAGATTCGTGCCGGTCGCGCCGTTGGCGATATAGGCGGTATTATTCACCACCACCATATCCTGCGGGTATGAACCGACATTGGTCTGTCCCGCAATCGTCATATCCGACCGGTTGTATGCGAGCAGCCGACCGGTGCTGCTACTATCGACGATCAGCAGGTAGTTACCCACGATGGTCGGCGAGCGCAAACCGCTGGAAGAAAGTGTCAGCTGGTTGGTCTTGGCGCTGAACGATGCGCCGGTCTTCTCAACCCAGTCCAGCTTATAGCTGGAATAATCAGCCGAGTGGGTGTACGCCAACACAATCTCTGTGGTTGCACTCGTCGCAGCCGTCGATTCGGAATTGTTATTCGCACAGCCAACGGCCCAAAAGCCCGCGGCCAGAACGGCAAAGCCCAAACGGCACAGCTTCGCCCGGAAAAGTTTTTGAGAAATGGTCATTCTTTGCTCCTTGTACTTTTGGAAAAACAGAAGCAAACCATAGTACGGCACAATAGCCACACTGCGGCGATGCTCCGGTTTTTCCGGAGCCCGCTATTCGAGCATAAAAAAATTTACTCGAATCTTTTCGGCAAAAGGCCGTGTCCTCGGGCCAGTTGCACAAGAGTTCCCGACTAATAGCGCTGGTGACATGCCCTTAGGGTGCGTCACAATCGCTAAACACGGTTGCGGGTCAGCGCCGGATTCTCACCGGACTTCCTCTTCTGTGAGCCGGCCGACTTTTACGTCCGCTCACGCGACACGCTGCATGGGGTAAACGCAGCGTAAATCGGAAACGCAATGCATGGGCAAAGATCAATTTGGCACGCGTGTTGCTGGGCGGGAAGCGCAAGGAGCAGCAGATGAACCTTCGGACGCATACCAGGAAAATCTTTCGATCATTAACCGTCACTCTGGCATTTCTCTCGGCAGGCAGTGCGCGACTTTTTGCCGACAATCCGCCAGCTGCAGCCTTTGAGGCCGAATCGGCGATCAAGAGCCTGCGCAGCGAAACCGATCTGCTTTGGCTTATGGTAGCGGGGTTTCTCGTCTTTTTCATGCAGGCCGGCTTCGCCTATGTCGAGACGGGTTTTTCGCGCAAAAAGAACGTGGTCAATATTCTCATGAAAAACACGTCCGACTTTCTCGTGGGTTCGCTGGGTTTCTGGACAATCGGTTTCTCGCTGATGTTCGGCCCACAGCTCATTGCGGGCTTCGGCGTCGGCATTCCACACTTTTTCGATCGCCTGCTCGAAGGCCCAGACGGCAAACCCATTGCTTTCAATTATGCTTTCCTGTTCTTCCAGATGGTGTTTGCCGGTACTGCAGCAACCATCGTCTCCGGAGCCATGGCCGAGCGGACGAAGTTCCTTTCTTATGTGGTATTCTCGCTTATCTGCAGTGCACTCATTTATCCGCTCTTCGGTAGCCTTGTCTGGTCAAACCTCTTCGACAGCAAGAATGTTGGCTGGCTCGCCTCGAAGAACTTTATTGATTTCGCCGGATCAACCGTTGTACACTCGGTCGGTGGCTGGATGGGTCTTGCAGGTACGATAGCGCTCGGGCCGCGCATCGGTAAGTTTGGCACCGGCCACGAGGTTAAGCCAATACTGGGACACAACATGAGCATGTCTGTGCTCGGCATGTTTATCCTTTGGTTTGGCTGGTTTGGCTTCAACCCGGGCTCTACGGGGGTTGTTAAAGACGGATCATTTGCCATCATTGCCATTACCACTAACCTGGCAGCCTGTGCAGGAGGTTCAACGGCTATTCTGACCTCGTGGATACTCTTTAAACGGCCTGACGTGAGCATGGTCGTCAACGGCATTCTGGGTGGCCTGGTGGCCATTACGGCGGGCTGCAACAATGTTGATCCGAAAGGCGCTGTCGCGATCGGTGCAATCGCCGGAATTCTCGTGGTTTACGGCGTGCTGCTGCTCGACTGGCTGCAGATTGATGATCCGGTGGGTGCCGTTTCGGTGCATGGTTTTGCAGGTGCGTGGGGTACACTGGCGGTGGGATTGTTCGCGAACCCCAACTATGGTGCCGGTCCTGCAGGTCTCTTCTATGGCGGAGGTACGGCGCAGCTGGCCGCACAGGCCCTGGGCGTGGGCGCCGGTTTTCTCTGGGCATTTCCGGTCTCGTTCGCGGTTTTTACCCTGATGAAATATATTCCGTTCATTGGACTGCGCGTGCCGCCTTCAGAAGAAATCGAAGGCCTCGACATCATCGAGCACGGCATCGAAGCTTATCCCGAAGAAACCTGATTACCGTACGGCGCTGGAAAGAAATTCCAGCGCCTCGGAAAACCTGAGCGGCGGCGAGAGCAGAAAACCCTGCATCATCTCGCAGCCATGATTGCGCAGAAAATCCCTCTGTTCCTGCGACTCAACACCTTCGGCGACCGCCTTTAAGCGCAGGTTTTGCGCCAGCGCGATGATGGTGCGCACAATCGCTGCGTCATCTGCATCGTGTGTCAGGTCACTGATGAACGAACGATCGATTTTCAGGTGATGAATGCGCAGCGCCTTAAGATAACTCAGTGATGAGTAGCCTGTACCAAAATCGTCAATAGCGAAGCGAATGCCCAGCCCTGACAGCTTCTGTATCGATTGTGCAGCCAGCTGCGTGTCCTGCATGAGCATACTTTCTGTAACTTCGAGCTCGAGGCGCGCAGGCGACACGCGGGATTCTTCGAGCAGTGCCTGGACACGGTCGGCAAAATCTGCCTGCCTCAACTCGAGCGCACTGACATTTACCGCAATGCGCAGCTGGTTGTGCCCGGCAGCATCGAATCGTGGTATATCTGCGAGGGCCGTTCGCAGCACCCATTCACCGACTGCCGCAATCTGTCCCGATTCTTCTGCGATCGGTATGAATTCGAGCGGTGAGAGTTCTCCGCGCACCGGGTGTCGCCAGCGTATGAGCGCTTCAAAGCCCTCGATCGCCCCGGTCTGCAGATTCAGTTGCGGCTGGTAAACGAGGTACAACTGGTTTTCGGCAATTGCCCGGCGCAGCGCAAGTTCGATATCAAGGCGTTGCTGCGTTATTCGGTTAAGTTCTTCAGAAAAAAACTGGTACTGGTTACGACCCCGGCTCTTGGCATGGTACATGGCAATGTCGGCATTGCGTAACAGCGTATCGGCCGAGCCGCCGTCCTTAGGATAAACTGCGATTCCAACGCTTACCGAAGCGTGCAGGCGCACACCTTCAATTTCAAACGGATCAGACAGTCTCTCGCAGATACCCCTTGCGACAGTGCCTGCATCTTCGGGATGCGCGAGCTCGTTGAGCAGTATGATAAATTCATCACCACCCTGGCGCGAGACGGTATCGATTGCCCGCACACCGGCCACCAGCCTCTCGGCCACCTGTCGCAGAAATGCATCTCCGGCGCGATGACCGTAAGAATCATTAATTTTCTTGAAATGATCAAGATCAAGAAACAGCAGTGCAAAAAAGGAGCGGTGCCGTTCGGCCATCGCGATAGTCTGCGCGAGGCGGTCGGCGAAAAGCGCCCGGTTCGGCAGCCCGGTCAGAATGTCGTGCTGGCCAAGGTAACGTATCTGTGCCTCGGCCCGCTTACGGTCAGAAATATCGCGTGCCACGACCATAGTTGCAGGGGCACCATTGTACAGGGTGCCGGTACCCGAAACCTCTACATCCACCGTGGTACCGTCGAGACGCAGAAACTTTTCTTCAATCAATGGTGCACGGCCACCCGGAACGTTTACTTCTTTCATGCGCTCGATGACCATGGCCCTGTACTCAGGTGCGACAAACTCGAGGGCGTTGCGACCAATCAACTCGCGGCTTTCGTGTGCGCCCACGAGCCTGAGGGCCGGCTCATTGGCATACACGATAAAGCCGCTCTGGTGTACGATGATGGCATCCGCAGAAGACTCGACGAGCTGACGGTACCTTGCCTCACTCTGTCGCAGTTGTTCTTCAATAGCCTTGCGTTCCGTGATGTCGCTCATCATCGCCAGCGCCCCGGTGACTATTCCGCTTTCATCGCGAATCGGGCTTGTACTGGCCATCATCCAGACCGTTCGGCCTGACCGGTGCTGCAGCGCAGATTCATGCACCTCTGATACTCCTTCCTTCCTCCGCTGTAATTTTTCGAGCGAATGGCTGCGCATTTCAGGAGTAACGTAGTCCAGAAAACTCGTTCCGAGCATCTCTTCGGGAAGATAACCGAGCATATCAGCCATGCGGTGATTGACAAAAGTGGTCAGTCCGTTCTCGTCAATTGTCCAGACGCCTTCTGAAGCTGTTTCAACCAAGCGGCGAAATTCCAGTTCGCGACGCCGCAGGGCAATGCGGGCCTGCCTGCTTTCTGTCAGGTCGTGCAGTGCCCCGATGAGCCGCACCACGCGATCGTTTTCGAGGATCGGTTTTCCCTGCGAGCGAACCCAGATTTCCCTGCCTGTTCTGGTGCGGACGGCAAACTCGGTGTCCCAGCCAATACCCTGTTCGATCGCAAGTTTTCCCCGTGCGATGTGCACCATGCGTTCATTTTCATCAACAAGGCTGAGCACTGTTGGCAAATCGGGCTCAGAGCTTTCTGGTAGTTCCAGAATTCTGAGTGTCTCTCGTGCGAACCGCACTTTATTGTCTGCTATGTCGTATTCCCAGCCGCCAATATGCGCGATCGAGTTCACCTGCTCCTGCTGCTCACGGGCCCAAAGCAGCTCGCGGTTCAGAGAGCGCCCTTCATAGATGTAGATCGCGAGCGCCATGCCTGTGACCGCGATGGCCGTCATATACAACCAAACCGTGCCGAAAGTAATCACCCGGCTCATGTTCGCAAAGTATCCCTGACCGTTCACGAGGCCGATCATGATCTGCACGATGATAATTGCTATTGCGAGCGAAGTTGCATGACGGCCGAAACGGACTGCCGCCCACGTGATGAAAATAAACAGAATGAAGCCGCGCGTATAGACGTTCAGACCTGCCAGGTTCCAGCCCCCGAGCACCACCTGGCCCACCAGAATCATTGCAGTAAGTCCGAGCGCAGCTTCAAACCACTGAGCAGCACTATATCCATTCGCGGGGCGGCGACGCCAGATCAACAACAGGGGGGTCAGCACAATGACCCCGAGGGAGTCCCCCATCCACCAATACTGCAGGTTGTGCCAGAAATCCTGCGGTGCAATTCCCGCGAGCCGCAGAGTGGCGGCACCAGACAACGCTCCCACAAATGGCGCAATCACCCCACCACAGACGAAGATCTGGAAATAATCGCGTGCCCGGGTCAGTGAAATGTCGGTCTTGAGCCAGCGTGTCAGCAGCCACCAGCCAATAACACCTTCAACCGTGTTGATGGCCGCGTATAGTAGACCCGGCACGAGTTTTGCCCCGGCAAACTGGTTGGCCAAAAAAGCCGCAACGAAAACAGCCGGTATATAGCGCCTGCCTGCTATCAGCAGCGCTGCCAGCGCAATGCCTGTCGGCGGCCAGAAAACGGCAACGATGCCGTTTTCGGTCAGGTATCGCAGGACAAAAACGCCCGAAAAAGTATAGAACGCCAGAAAAGCAGTGAGCGCGCCGAGTGCACGCAGCAGCGAAATTATTCTAGCCTGGCCTCCCGCTGCCACAATAACTCCGCGCTATTTTTTCCCGAGCGGCAGAATACCGTCCCAGTTTGCCGGCGCCCCGTGCTCGTGCAGTTTTCGGGCGCGCCGTGACAATGCCTGCGCTGCACTGTCAAAAGTGAAGCCTTCGTTAATTGCATCAAACTGCCGGGCGGCCTCTGCGAAATCACCGCGGGCATAGGCGGCAAAGGCTTCATCGTATTCTACTTTACCTCGCCGTTTTTTGTCGGCAATATCAGGAGCTTCCGCAGAAAAATCCTCATACACTGTCACGGGTTGTTTGCGTCCCTTGACCCTGACGGTATCAATACGCCGTATGTCCGCGAGCATCTCCGGTGGCAGGTACTGTTCGACGTCGCCTGAAAGCAACATCGGTAACCCGTACAGGGTTGTCAGCATTTCGAGCCGCGAAGCCAGATTGACCGCATCGCCGATGACGGTCGTATCGAGACGGCGCCTGCTGCCAAGCGTCCCCATCACCAGCGAACCGCAGTGCACGCCGATACCGACACGTATATGGCCGAAATCGGTGCTGTAGCGGTTCAGAAAATCCAGGCTCTGTAGCATCTGCCGGGCGGCCTTCACTGCCTGCAGGGCGCCATCAGCAGCACTGTCGTCACTCGAACCAAAGAGCGCCAGCAGACCGTCGCCGATATACTTGTCGACGAAACCGGCATTCTGGCTGATGCACTGCTCCATCTTACGCATGAACACGTTGAGGAAAACCAGGCTCTCGGCTGGTGAAAGCTTTTCGGCAATGCCGGTAAAGTTGCGGATATCCATGAAGAGGATACCCATCTGCCGCTGCGCCGTGTCGCCGCGGCGAATTTCCACCGCTGTCGTCCGGCCGAGATTTTCGAGAAACTGAGAAGGAACGAAACGCGAAAATGAATTCCTTTCGTGCGATAGCTGCCGGTTCAGACGGTCGGTTTCATGGTGAATATTGATGAAACGATTCGCCATGAGCAGCACAAGCGATACCACGACGACAAAGTAGGCAAATTGGCTGAGCCTCACGCTTGAATAAAAAATCAGCGTATCCAGCATATCGAAGGCAATCATGAGGAGCGCGATCGCAATGCTGATCGCCAGCGTTCGTGCATCGGGCAGCCTCAGCTTCACCGCACGCCCGACCAGGTAGAAGACAAGGAGTATCTGCGGCAGGGCCGTGAAATACCAGAAGGTTAGCAGCGACTGGTACCAGGTATCCCGGCCGGCGACGACCAGCGCTGCGAGCAGCAAATCTGCAAGCACCGCGAGGCGAAGAAAAAGCGGAACACGATTGCGTTCGAAAAAGAAACTATGGACATACAGCAGGAAGAAACCAAGCGCGAGCATCTGGCTCGCGTACGAAGCAATGATAAGGTAACGCGTATCGGTAACCCGCGCGAACGCCTCCTGGGAAAACGCGAGAAAATACCCGGATATCGCCAGAGAAAAAACGGCAAAATGCAGATTGTATTTTTTTTCGCGCCAGCGCAGAAAAAAGAAAAAATGGTAAAGACCAAAAAAGATATACGAAGCCGTGAGAAAAAAAAGCAGCAGGCTGCCCGGACCGCTCTCGCGTTCGCCCGAAACCGTGTAGCCGCTGCGAAATGGCAATCCGAGTAAAAAATTCTGCGACAGGGGGGTAACGGGTGCATAACCTGCGATGTGAAAAAAAAGAGTGTTTTCCCCTTCGCGCAAAAGCGCTGCCGGCAATGTGACATTGGCGTACTTGGTGTAGCGGTACACCCGAAGCCTGCCGTCTTCGAGGTGCATATCAGCGTGCACCTTTTTGCCATTCAGGTAAATATCAAAATTCTCACCAATACCCGGCAGGTACAGGAAATGGTCGCTGCGCGCACCGGGAGGCAGGCTGATGGCGCAGGCAATGCTGTAGTGCAAAAGCCTGCCGTCGCGCGCGGGCCGGTAGATTGCGTTCAGCAGTACGGGAAATGCTTCTACCTGCCTGTACGCCCCAAGCTGAGTGACGGCCTTCTGGGTATCTGGTGCGGTGAAAAAATCTGCCGTGCGGCAGGCAGAAGCCTGCAGCGGAATGACAGTGGATGCGGGCATGACAGCAGTGCCAAATCCGGAGAAAAAAAGCAATGCGAGCGTTCGTAGGGGCATGGTATCCGGTCGGTACAATTTCACGGCGCAGACGGCTGCGCAACTTGTATCCTGTCGGCTTAAAGGTTTGTCGCAGCAGGCCCTGGCAGGGCCAGAACCTAGCGCCTGGTGAATAGACGCAGGAAAATCAGGCCCCCGCCGACAAGCACCATGTAAACCGTGATCAGCGGCTCGGTGGCCCAGTTATCCAGCCAGAAGGCGACGACAAAACCGGTTGCCGGCAGCAAAATGGCCAATGCCAGCGTAGCTATCACCACATTCGCCAGGCGGCGAAACAGAGTAAGAGCAACGTAACCGGGTACGATGAGCGCCGCCATCGAAACATAAGCTCCCAGAATGCGCACCGAAACGGAGAGCATCATGCCGATGACGAAGTAGAATACGGTATCGTAGACAACCGGGGAAAGCCCGGTCAGCCGCGCCTGGACAGGATCAAAACCTGAAAGCAGTATTCTGCGGCGCAAGAGGAAGAGAACAAGCAACAATCCACCAAGAAACGGCAGGTAATGCACAAACATCGCGGCCGGCGTGTAGAGGATTTCTGTAAAATACGCCTTCGCCAGAACAACATCGGTGCCGCCGAATGCCTTATTGATAAGCGGATAAACCGCGAGGAAAAAAACCAGTCCCAGAACGAGTAACGTCTCTTTGTTGCGCACACCCCTGATGGCAGATACCACAAACGGCGACATCAGCAGCAGTGTAACCGGAACCACGAAACCGTCGATTTCCAGGAAATGCCAGTCCCCGCCGGGAGCGGCACCTGAACGATTGATCATCGCATAGACGTGCTCATGATCACCGAAGCCCGCGGCAACAGCAAGCCCGAGCAGGAAACTTACCTGTGCCACCTGCGACAGCACCAGGCCATAAAGGCTCGCACGGCGCAGAATAAGGTAAATACCGGCGTACGCAGTCGCCGCGAAATAAATGAGGCTTAGTACAACTACTGCCTGGTACTGGCTAAAATAAGCAACGATTCGTTCCATTCAGGTTATTCCAGCGCGCTCGATAAGATGCCCCATATCGATTTCCCAAACCCGGCTATAGAAGCTGCTTTCGATTGCATCACCATGATCAATCACGCAGACCGTCGCCCCGCGCTCAGTATAGTCTTGCAGTATGCGGGCAGTCTCGCCCCGGCCAGACCTGTCGAGGTTCGAGAAAGGTTCATCGAGCAGCAAAAAATCCGGCCGACCTATGAGTGAGCGCGCAATAAGCGCACGCTGCAGCTGCCCACCGCTCACTTCCCGCAGAAGCGAAGTTGCACACGACAGCAAACCCAGCTCGCCCAACAGGGTATACGCCTGGTCGCGGCGCTGCCTGCGCACCGAGGGTGTCCACCCAACCAGGGCAGGTGATTCAGGCAGTCCCTGCTCCACCAGCTCGGCGACGGTAAGCGGGTACTGTGTTTCAAAGTGGGAGCTCTGCGGTACATAGGCAAGGCGTTCAAAAGTCGAGTCGCGCCGGCCCGATATCAATGGCAGAACTCCGATCAGGCTTTTGGCAAGAGTACTCTTACCCGAACCGTTGGCACCCGAAAGAAAAATGACATCTCCGCTGCGAATCGTTAGATCGACGCAGGAAATCAGAATTTGTCGATCATAACCGATCGCCGCGCTGGAAAGTTCGAGTTTCAAAGTGCCGCTGCGATGGTTCTGACGTTGTACTCGATCATCTTGAGCCACGTGTCCGTGTTGTCGCCGGCGCCAGTCTGCACGGGCATGAGTAGCAAGCGGGCGCCGCTCTGCTCAGCAACGCGGCGCGCAACAGCGACGTTCGTCCAGGGCGAACAGAGTATCACGCTGATCTTTTCTTTTTTGATTGTTTCGACGACAGCGTTAATCCAGCCGGGTCCCGGAGTGACTCCCATCTTTTCCTCGATTGCCCCTGCGATTTCAAAACCAAAACGATTGGCAAGGTAGTTGAACTCCTGGTGATAAACAAATACCCTCTTGCCGCGATGGGGGCGCATGATCTTCATGAGTTCTGCCGTCAGTTTTTTCGTGCGCGCCGAAAAATCTTCGAAGTTTTTCTTATAGGCATCGGCGTTCGCCGGATCATTGGCGATCAGGGTATCGCGTATGTTTCTCGCAACGATGATTCCGTTCACCGGGTCTATCCAGTAGTGCGGGTTTCCGTAAACGTGCATGTCTCCGAGCGATCGGTTTACCTCGCCCACAGGAACGTTCAGCAGCTTGATGCCGCGTACTGCGACGCAGTAACCTTTTCTGCCCCGCTGTATGTTCGGGTTTCGCGCCTGCTGCAGAAGGTATGGCGTCCAGCCTGCCTCAAGGTCAAGCCCAACTTCGATATAAACATCGGCCTCATTCATCTTGAGTATGAAGTTCGGTTGTGCCATGACAAAGTGCAGGTCGGTATTTCCCTGCGTGAGGCTCTCAACGCTGACCAGGTCGCCCCCGACTTCTTTGGCGATGCTCGCAAGGTCTGAGGTCGTTGTGATCACGCGCAGGGGCTTCGCCAAAAGCGGCGCCGCAGAAAGCAGCAAGCCCAGCGACAATACTGTGATTCTTTTCATTTGCATTCCTTGACCATAGTTAAAATCGATGTGCGGGATGAAAACCAAGTACGTAGACTGCCTGTGCGTACATCACGTACGACTCGCCCAGCGCCAGGTCATACTGGTGGCGTTCACCCGTCAGCTTTACGTTGAAGAATTCCGAGGTAGAATAGGTGACCCACAGGGCATCGCCCTGGTCGACACCGTTATACTTTGCACCTGTGACCACATTGACCAGGTCAAGGCGCGAAAAGAAATCGCGACGGTAGCCAAATTTCCAGCGTTCAAATGGTTGCCACTGCACATAAATATAGAAGCCGGTCTTGTTTTCGATGCGCGTGAGAACCCGCTCTTCTTTGTGGTACCAGAATTCACCGGAGATCTCAAATGATGCCCACCGGCCACGCTGCCGTTTCAGCATGATGTCGGTCCCGAACTTGTGATCGACGTCCCCCGCATCGCGGGTCACATTGTAGCGCAGGTACGTCGTGCCCCATTGCACCCCAAAGCCCTGCCCCAACGGAAAAAAGTTTTTCTGCCGGCCCAAAAGCAACGGAGCTGATTTGGCAACCCCGTCATTGTGTGTATGGCCGAAGGTGCGGCCGTTGAATACCCCTGCTTTGAATTCACTGTAAAATGGCAGCGGGGCCAGCCACGAAAGCTCCCCACCGGTATCGAGAAAACCTTCGCCGATTACGGTATCGAACAACTGGCCGTGAACACGCGGCACGCCGGTGAAGACGCGGTCGTGCTGGTGTATAGTGTTTAGCCGGCCCGCATCGGGAAACATCCGACCTATCTTCAGGTGAAAATTCCAGGGCAGGCTCGGAAATTCAAAGGAAGCCTCGTGCAGCGCAAAGACGTAGTTTCCTCCCTCGCGATGCATCGCGAACAAGACCATGCCATTCGCGAACCAGTCGATGGCACCAAAGAAGCCGAACTCAGCGCTGCGGATGAACATCGAATTGCTGGTTTCATCCCCCGATTTCGATGCCTTGACATCTTTGTCTGCAACCATGTCGATCGCCGCGAGTATATTGGGCATCGAAGAGCGGTCGACGGTCACAATCTGCTGTCCCTGCTGCGTCATCTGCGTCTGCGCCGACTGCACTCCTCCGCTGCCCTCAATCTCTTTATCGAGATCGGCCATCGTGTCGGTCTCATCACCGGTTACCACTTCGGCCTGAACAACGTCCGGTACTTTTTTGGCCGTCGCCTTTGCCTTTTTCTTTACAGCCTGGTCCTGTGCGAAAAGCGCGAGGCCAAAAGCCAGCAAGAGAGAGATCAGAAACTTGTGTAATGACCGACTGATTTGAGGCATTTGCATCGGGCGCAGTCCTTTCAGGCGTTATCCGCTGGTGTTACGGGGGGTATTGGTGCTGATTTTTGATACAGTGACACCGGTCGCTGAGGCCTGGTAGTAAACGCCAGAACCCGCTGGTTTTGTGTCGCCCGCATTCCAGTTCGCAATTGTGCAACCGGTGGCGCCACAGTCTTCTGATTCAAATTCGACCGCTGCAAGGTTGTTTCCCGGAGTCGCATTACAATTCGTGCTCCCCTTCCACATCATGACGTGCGCAGGATCTTCGTCGCCGTGCAGGTCGAAACAATAGGTCTCGGATGCACTGAGTGTAAAAGCTTCATAGATGGTGGAAGCAGCACCTTGCGCGAGGTTGGTGATGGTAATGCGCCCATTGGTACCGTTGAACTCAATTTTATAGGCACTGGCCTGGCTCGCATCCGAAGAGGTCCAAATCGTCAGAGTTCGCCCGGAAGATACACTGACACCCTCAAGGCGAAGATGCTCTTCATCAGACGAAACACGGCACGAACTGTCGAGAGACTTGACAGTCCCGTCAACTACCGGGGCTCCACAATTCGCCGCAGCCGCTGCTGCCTGCTGCGCCGTACTCTCTGAGTTTGCGCAGGCGCTGGCCAACAGCGAAACGGCGAGTGCTGAACCAACTATAAGGTATTTTTTCATGAGATTCTCCTTACTGTTCAACAGAGTGCGACAGGGCGTCGAACCTTATTGATAGTGACTTCCTGTTAGCAAAAAAGGGGCGTCGCGTCAACCACTAATGATAATATATTATCATTATCGTTAACAAATATGAACACTAACGAGTACGAAGGGCTCATCTGAGCTTTCGCAGGCGTATCTACCAATTAGCAGGAGCCAATTGCCGAATGAGGATAGCTCGTGCACCCGTATGGATTGGTGGCTCCTTTTTCAGGAGCCTGCTAATGCGAATGGCTCTGCGTTTTTTTCAGATGTATTTCGCCAATGGAGACGCCAGTAGTACCCGCATAACGAACCCTGTTTTCACCAAAGGTCACAAGTGCATTGGCAGAATCAATACTCGCCGAGCCAAAACAGTCCTGTCGCTGGTAATACGCAAGGATGTGCTTCTCTTTCGTTACGTCGTGGATTTCAAAACAGGTATTCTGAGCCGACGTGTAGTTAACACCGGATGTAAAAGTCACGGCACCACTCGTTCCGTTTGCTGCAGCAGTTGTAATGCCCGCATCATAAATGCGAACATAGAAGCCATCAGCATTCGTGCTGCTATAGGGCCGAATAATCAGTTCGCCACCCGTCGGCACCGTGACCGAAGAGAGGCGAATTTGGATGAGGTTGGGTATTCCTGAACAATTGACGTCGCGGTAGTTAGAGCTGCCGTCAAATACCAGCCCTGTGTTCTGAATGCAGTCGTATGTCGACTCATCAGTCTTGTTGGCACAGTTTAGCAATGAGCCGCTCAGCAGCACCAGAGCAAGAAATCCCACAAGATGCTTCATGCGACCCATTTGTGCCATGCCCTTAGAACGTGTACTGAATTCCGATACGCGGTGTGACGTTGGTGTAATCGGCGTGTGCGCCAGCCTGACCACTTGTTGCTGCGGCCTCGGTATGCGCGAATGTCGCGATCAGCCCGATATCGACGGCAACGGCACCAAAAGAATACTGGTAACCGATCTGCCCACCAAAGGTTGTGCCGTTGGTTTTTGTGTAGGCCTGGGTGGTGCTGGTAGTCGAACCAGCATCAACGACATAGCCGCCGCGTCCGCCGGCGTAGAAACCGAACAGGTAGATATTCAGGACGCCCTCAAAAGGAACCAGCACCTTTGTATCCTTGGCGATGCCGTAATCAAACTGAAAGACGGGTATATACGATGCAGCCACGCCACCCCTTATCAGGCCTGTGCCGAGAAGAAACTCCACACCACCGGCAACGCCGCCCTTAGTCAGGCCCGATGAAACTTTGCTGAATTCATCACTCGAAGGAATGTTGTAACCACCCCACGCAAGGGCAGTAACGGTCAGCCCGGAGGCCGCGGTAGGCCTAGATTCGGTAGCGGCGGCGGGAGCAGCCACGGCAGGGGCCGGTGGTGCCGCAGCGGTTATGGTTTTTGCAGAGGTCTTCTTTTGGGCGAAAACGGGCGAAGATACGCCTGAGAACATGAGTGCACAAAGACTTAGCGCCGCTAATGATGTTTGCTTTTGCATGAAGGATAGTTCGAGATCGCCACGGAGCGTCAATCAATATTGATAAACTTATATCATTACCAATAAGCCTGCCACACAGCAGGGTCTCACATAAACAACCCCCACTCCCCCCTCGCGACTTCACGCTCATCGAGGTTAGCCAGCGCAAGGGCGACGGTCTGGGCAAATTCGCGAAAATCCGCGCGTGAAAAACCGATACGGAGCTGCTCAACAGTCAGAATCACATGGCCGCACGGGAAAGTATCTGCGCGGGCGACCTTGCCGCAGGCCAAAAGTTCACCGGTTTGAGGAGTGTTCCTTTTCATACGCCATGATCCAGGCGGCGAAGTGGCTGTCAAACATAATTGATAATGATTCTCAGTTTCAATACTGGTTATCGCCGCATGCCCTTCCAGGCTAGCTTCTCGATCTCATGGGCCAAAAGAGCTCATGTTTTTGCCAAATGTGGTACTCTTGGCGAAGAATCAAGCCACGCTCGTCATTTTTCTCCGTGATACGTTGGTAGGTAATAAAAATTTCCCTTTGTGGGTTATGGCGGCACGAATTTCGCGTTCCCCAATACGGCGCATTGCGCATCGAGCGGTGAACCCTATCTATCGGACTCTGCAGGTACTCCTCCAATAGCCGGGGTAGATAGAACCGTATCGCAAAATCCAGCATACGCGAAATCGATACGCCAGAGTGTGTCGCCCGCTGCCACAGAATAAAATGCAGCTTTCTATCGATATACCAGGCCACCCGCTCAAAGACCCTCTTTGAGAACCGATTATACCGGCGTGCCTGAGCCGAAGCAGCACCCCGCCCCCGCCAATGACGCAGATACATTTTTGCCAACCGATGCAGCAATTCCGATTCTGACCAAAGGACTCCGTTCCGCCGCAAGATCATGAGTCCGGCCAGGAAGCGCCTTTTTGATCCCGATCGGAGGGTAATCGAAGTATGAATATATGGCCGATTGCTGGTTCCTTGCATCCTATATTTTAAATACCAGCAAAACGCGATTTTTTCTCAGTAATTGAGAATTTTTTTATAGTATCGCCCGGGCGCACCGGAATATCGAAAAAGCTTAGCTGCCCATTTTGCGGACCAGCTGTACCATTTCGGGCTCAACCGCACGCACGCCCTGCGTTGCTTCAAACAGGTAGGCGGGTGTGATGTGACCGCCGCGCATCGCAGTAAAGACACCCGTGAGCCCCTGCTTGATGAACCGTATTGCCGCGTCGCCGGTGCGCGACCCCCAGACGCGGTCAAACGAAGTGGGCCGGCCACCGCGTTGTATGTGCCCAAGCACAGAGACTCGTATGTGCTGGTTGATTTGTTTGCCGATAATTTCCGCCAGCTGGAACGCCGGGCTTTCGACCGGGTGCGAGCTATCCAGCATGGCGCCTTCGGCGACTACTACAATCGCGAACTTTTTTCCGCGGCTGCGACCCTTGATCAGCCGTTCGGCGACTGCATCGATATCCGGGCGCTCTTCAGGGATGAGTACATCTTCGGCGCCCGAGGCAAGCGCTACGGACAAGGCAATCTGCCCCGACTTCCGGCCCATCACTTCGACAAAAAATATTCTGCCGTGCGAGAGCGCCGTATCGCGCAGCTTGTCGATCGCTTCCACCGCGGTCTGCACTGCGGTGTCGAAGCCGATGGTGTATTCGGTGCCCGGAATATCATTGTCGATTGTTCCAGGTATGCCAACAACCTGGCCTTTGTAGAACTCGCTCAATGCCATAAGGCCGCGAAACGAACCATCACCCCCAACGACACACAGGGCATCGATTTTTCTGGCCTTGAGAATTTCGGCGGCCTTTTGCAGACCTTCGCGCGTCTGAAATTCAGGGGAGCGCGCAGTGCCAAGCACAGTCCCCCCCTGGTTGATGGTGAGCCCCATGTCGCGCGAACTCAGCTCTCGTATATCATTAGCAAGCAAGCCCTCGTAACCGTTCTGGATGCCATATACCTGGTAGTGCTCCCACAAGGCGGCTCTCACCGCCGCGCGCAGGGCGGCGTTCATTCCTGGAGAATCTCCACCCGACGCGAGTACCGCGATGCGCTTGTCTTCTTGCCGGCTGCCCATGGTCTACTCGAAGCGAGGCCTTCTTTTTTCAACGATCGACAGCAGGCCTTCTTGCACAACCGGGCTCGTCATATATGTCGCGAGCATGCGCGCGTCTTCGTCTCGCAGCGATTCAAAGAGAGCGCGGTAAGGTTCAGTGCGCGCGCGTTTCATTCCCGTGAGAACCTGTAGCGGACTCTTGGCCAGCTTCTCGGCAGACTTCAGTGTCTCGTCGACCACCTTGTCTTCAGGAAAAAGCTGGTCAACCAGCCTTATGGCAAGCGCATCCGGCCCCTTGAGAGATTTGCCGCCAAAGAGTATATCGCGGGTAGCGGTTAGGCCAATGAGATCCTGCATGTAGTGCCCGACGAAAGAAGGAAAATTCATACCGAGCAGCGCTTCAGGAAAACCGAATCGCGCAGATTTTTCTGCCATGAAGCGCCAGTCAGAAAACAAAGAAAACACAGCCCCTGCTCCCATTGCATGACCGTTAAGACAGGCGATAATTGGCTTCGGAAAAAAGAAAAAGTAGAGCGCCGTCTCATTCACCAGCCGGCAGATCTTGTGGTTGTAATCAAAGTCTTTGCCCAGAAATAGCGCAGGCTCAAAGCCGTTCGAAAAGTAGCCCTGCTCATTGCCGGCAAACACCACCACACGCACACTGTCATCCTGCTCGAATGTGCGCAGCGTGTCGCGAATGCCCTCGAAGCTGTCGGCGGTCAGCGTGTTGGCGGCGTTATGGTTGATGCGCACGAGCGCGGCGCGCCCGTGTTTTGAAATATCGAGTGCCATGCCGCATGGTCTCTAACGGAGCTTATGCGGTGAAGCCAAATTTCTGCCGCCCGGTCAGAATTTTTCGTACGAGCCCGGGTTTATGACCAGCGGTTCAGTGCCAGCAGAGCCCGCGTTCTGCCGCGGCGTGACGCCGCTCTTTTGTGCCATCTGCCGGATAGTATTGGCTGCCGAGTAGCTGCTCGTAACCCCACCGGAAGTCGATTCAAACCGGAAAAATTTCAGGTTCTCAAGCAACGCGGCGGTCTGTGAACTCATCTCTTCGGCGGTTGCTGCAAGCTCTTCTGCGGCAGAGGCAGTCTGCTCAGTTGTCTGGTTGAGGCGACCCATACTCTCGCTGATCTGCTTGGCTGCCTGGCTCTGTTCCTCTGAAGCTTCGCGAATTGCCACCACTTTGCGCGCGGTTTCCTGCATGCTATCGGTGATAAGCGTCAGCGACGACGCAGCACTCTCTGAAATCGCGGAGCTTTGCTTGAGCAATGTCTGGATCTGCTTGGCTGCCTGCCCGCTCGTTTCGGCAAGTTTGCCGACCTCGGTAGCCACGACTGCAAACCCGCGGCCGTGCTCACCGGCGCGGGCAGCTTCAATAGTGGCGTTGAGTGCGAGCAGGTTTGTCTGTGAAGCTATTTCCTGCACGATCTGAATCCGTTCAGAAATTTCTTTCATCGATTCAACTGCGCGCAGTACATTCTCTGCACCGATCTGCGTATTTTTCACCGCTGTCGTCGCAGTCTGGTCAGTTTCGATCGCATTCTTCGCATTACTCTGTATCAGGCCAACCATTTCTCCAAGAGCCGCACCGGTTTCTTCGACGTGCGCCGCCTGGTCCATAGCACCATTGTTGAGCATTTCAGCCGTGCTTGCCACCTGGCCTGCAGCGAGGGAGATTTCTGTGGCGCTGTCGTGCACCTGCTGCAACACTCCCTTGAGCCGTTCTGCCATTATTTGCAGTGAACGCATGAAAGCTCCAATCTCGTCCTGGGTCTGGCTTTCGATTTTTTGATCCAGGTTACCGGTCGCAAGGCTGTCAGAGACAGACATGGCGTTATCCAGCGATTGAGAAATCTGTCGCATAATCATCCAGCCGGCAAAACCCGAAAGTACCAGGCCGGCAAGAGTGAGAATCAGAATAGACCATTGTTTGAACATGGCAACCCGCATGCGGCTCACCAGATTTTCGCCGATGATCTGGTTGATTTTTGCAGCAAGCTGCGAGAGGATATCAATGTATTCCGTGGCCACTGTGAAGTATTGCTGTGCTGCCGCACCACCGGCAAGCCGGCCTGAAATCAGCCTGCCGTGCAGATCTTCAAATTTCTCCGCGGCTTTCGACTGTGCTTCAAACAGGCGCTCCAGCTCTGCTTTTTTATCGGGCAGGTGTTTGGCCACGCGCCAGCGGGCCTGCTCGACCTGAGCTGTCCGGTACTGTATGATGCCATGCTGTGCCTCAAGAGCCGCAAGGTTTTCGACGCTCCGGGCTCCCCCCTGCAACATCGTTGCGCCGCGATAGCGCACCTGGCCGAGAGCCTCGCTGAGTGGACCTGCTGTTCTCGTGCCAAGCTCAATGAGATAATAGGTTCCCGCTTCGGGGTCAAGGTCCAGAGTTGAGCGCTCGGTGATAACAGACTCAAATGCGAAGATGGCAAGAATGGTGGTATTGTGCAGCTCAATCTGTTTACCCCGATCGCCCGATAGCGGCAAGTCCGCGAGGTATGTCAATTTAGCCTTCATGTCGGTCCATTCACCTTCAATACCGAGCGGGTCGCGCAGTTCAGCGTGAATAGCGTCAAGCTCAGCAACTGCTTTGCGAATAGATTCGCTCTCCGACTTGATGGCAGCGTTGGCGTCAACACCCTCATTACCCTGTGTCGCGACAAAACCCCGGCGGCGCTGCAGATGGTAGACTGCAGTCTGTATCGGCACGAGGTAGCGCAGCCCGTTTTTCTCCATGCGCGCGGTATGCACGTCTTCTGCGCTTTTCCAGTAGAACTGGACTGCCAGAAAAACCAGCGGAACAAGCAATAAGAACGCCGTCAGCCTGATCTTCGTACGGAATTTCATGTTCGCCAGGAGAGACTTCATCGTATTATTTTCGGCCTTTCGGGCAGCCTATTTGAGGCTTTAATTCATTGACGGGTCAACTTTTGCACCGCTGCCAACAGTCTATGAAGATTATTGCATCGAATCAGGCCCCGGCGGCTGTCGGGCCCTATTCACAGGCCATTCAGGCGGGGGATTTTCTCTATTTATCAGGGCAAATACCCCTGGTGCCGGAAACCGGGCTGCTCGTTTCTGAGGAAATCAAGGCACAGACCGAACAGGTACTCAGGAATCTCAGGGCTGTCTGCGAAGCCGCAGGTGGCGGTCTGAACAAGGTCGTGAAATGTACCGTCTTTATGACCGATCTCTCGCAGTTTCAGGCAATGAACGAGGTCTACGCAGCGCATTTTGGCGAGCACAAACCAGCACGTTCGACCATACAGGTCGCCGGTCTGCCACGGGGGGCGTCGGTCGAAATCGAAGCTGTGATGTATTTGCAATAGGTGCCCTGCGGGCACCTATTGCAAGAATTAGCCTGCTCCCAGTTTTCTCAGAACCGTGTGCAGAATACCACCGTTCTTGAGGTAAACCACCTCAACCGGGGTATCGACGCGGTTCATCGTGGTGAAGGTTACCACTGAGCCGTCTTTCTTCTTAGCCGTTACCTTTATGTCGGTGCGCGGCTTCAGGTTGTTGTCATAACCTTCGATATTGAAGACTTCGGTGCCGTCGAGGCCGAGTGTCTGTGCGTTCTGGCCGTCTTTGAACTGCAGCGGCAGAATGCCCATGCCAATCAGGTTTGAACGGTGAATGCGCTCGAAGCTTTCGGCGATCACCACTTTGATTCCCTGCAGCGCCGGGCCTTTCGCCGCCCAGTCGCGTGATGAGCCAGTACCGTATTCTTTACCAGCGAGTACGATCAGGGCAGTGCCCGCTTCCATGTACTTCATCGCGGCGTCGAAGATGCTCATTTTTTCGCCACTCGGTACGTGAACGGTATTGCCGCCTTCAGGTACTTTAGTCCAGTCGGCTGTGTTACCCGCAACAGCCTCGGGCGCCATCATCAGGTTCTTGATGCGCGTGTTGGCGAACGTACCGCGCACCATGACTTCGTGATTTCCGCGGCGCGCGCCGTAGGTGTTAAAATCGACCGGCTGCACACCGCGCCCCGTCAGGTAGCGGCCTGCAGGAGAATCTTTCTTGATGTTACCAGCAGGTGAAATGTGGTCGGTGGTGACCGAATCACCAAATACTGCGAGGCAGCGGATATCTTTCAGCGCGGGAATACCCGGTTCAGTGAGCGAGAAATTTTCGAAGTAGTTCGGCTTCGCGATGTAAGTCGATTTCTGGTCCCACTGGTACGTGCTGCCGGCGCCGACCTTGATGTTGTTCCACATCTCGTTCGCCTTGAACACGTTGCCATATTCTTTCTTAAAGAGGTCAGAGGTCACTGCTTTCGCGAGCGCTTCGTTGACTTCCTGCTGGCTGGGCCAGATGTCTTTCAGCATCACCTTACCCTGGATCTTTTCTGCTTCAAAGTCAATGTCCATCGTGCCGGCGAGTGCGTACGCAACAACCAGCGGAGGTGATGCGAGGTAGTTGGCCTTCACGTCGGCGTGGATACGCCCTTCGAAGTTACGGTTACCCGAAAGCACCGCACCTACCGTCAGGTTGTTTTTGTTGATTGCTTCTGACAGAGCCGCGTCGATCGGGCCCGAGTTACCAATGCACGTGGTGCAGCCATAACCGACAGTATTGAAGCCGATCGCGTCGAGTGACTTCTGCAGGCCAGCAGCTTCGAGATACTTGGTCACGACGCGCGATCCTGGTGCCAGCGAAGATTTCAGCGTTGCCGGTACCTTGAGACCGGCTTTCTCTGCTTTTTGCGCTACAAGGCCGGCAGCGACGAGCACCGACGGGTTTGAAGTATTCGTGCACGAGGTAATCGCAGCAATCACGAGCGAACCATTGCCCAGCTTTTCTGTTTTGCCGTTCAGTGATACATCTACTTTTTTGTCTGGGGCATCTTTGAAGACGTCGGCCATCGCCTTGCGGTAATCGGCTTTTGCATTCTTCAGTTCAATGCGGTCTTGCGGGCGCTTGGGGCCTGCGATCGAAGGCACCACTTTGCCCATGTCGAGCTCGAGTGTTGAGCTGAAATCAGGCGTCGGAGCGTCTTTGGTAAGGAAGAGGCCCTGCGCCTTGGAATATTTCTCCACCAGGTCGCAGAGTTTTTCGTCGCGGCCGGTCAGCTTCATATAACGAATGGTTTCTTCGTCAATCGGGAAGAAGCCCATCGTTGCACCGTACTCGGGCGCCATGTTCGCGATAGTCGCGCGGTCAGCGAGGCTCATGCTCGCAAGGCCTTCACCGTAGAACTCGACGAACTTGCCAACGACACCGTGCTTGCGCAGCATCTGAGTGACGGTGAGTACGAGGTCGGTCGCAGTTGCGCCTTCGGGCAGCTTGCCGGTGAGTTTGAAGCCAACAACTTCAGGAATCAGCATGTAGATCGGCTGCTCGAGCATGACGGCTTCTGCTTCGATGCCGCCCACACCCCAACCGAGAACTCCGAGGCCGTTGATCATCGTGGTGTGCGAATCTGTACCGACGAGCGAATCGGGGTATGCGACGAGTTCGCCGTTGTGCGTTCTTGTCTGTACAACTTTCGCGAGGTACTCGAGGTTCACCTGGTGCACGATACCGGTTGCAGGCGGTACCACCTGGAAGTTTGAAAACGCACCAGAACCCCAGCGCAAGAACTCATAGCGCTCGCCGTTACGCTCGAACTCGAGCTTGTTATTCTTATCGAGTGCATCGGCCGAACCCGCGAAGTCGACCTGGACCGAGTGGTCGATCACAAGGTCAACGGGCAGTACTGGGTTGATCTTCTTGGGATCAATCTTGAGCTCAGTCATCGCATCGCGCATCGCGGCGAGGTCGACAACACCCGGCACACCGGTGAAATCCTGCATAACAACGCGCGCAGGCTTAAACGGGATTTCTTCTTCTTTTACAGATTTCGGGTTGTACTCGGCAATCGTCTTGATGTGGTTCTCATCGATGATAAATCCGTCTTCTTGCCGCAGCGCCGCTTCGAGCAGAATGCGTATACTATAAGGCAGGCGGTTGATGTTGGGGTATTTCTTGGCGAGTTCGGGAAGCGAATAATAAGCCACCTCGCCGGCAGCGGTCTGGAGTTTTTTGCGTGTACCGAGTTTGTCGGCCCATGAGGGATTTGTCATGGGGAAAGATTTTTTTCGGGAGAGGGGGGGTAAACTCAGAAACGCGCGCCGACTGTAACAAATGCGGTCGGGCCACCGTTATCCTCCACCTGAAAGAGATAACCGGATTCGCGGTAGTCGGCTGCGATCGGCATGAGCCAGCCCACGGAAACCCGGGCGAAAACATTCTGCGTAAATCGCTTGCCTAGCCCAAATTGAATAATCGTTCGCACTTTGCCATTAAGCGCATCATTTGCGGAGGTTCGGTCAACAAACTGAATAAAAGCAAGACCGGCATCGAGAAAGTAACTGCTCATGTCATACTGCACGACTGCCTCCGTAAGAAGCGCGGTTGTCGAACGATATGTCACACCCTTGTGCAAAGTTTCAAGACTATAAGAAAGAGCAACTCCTAACCCCGCCGTCCATCGGCCAGCGTTCTTACCAAACCGAAGCTTGCCTTCAATCTCCGACGCAGGTCGGGCAAACGCATTCGAATCATCACTTCTGATGCCGGGAGAAAAGACACCTCCGGCATCCAGAAACCATTCGTTTTGGCCCAGGCCCAGGAACCGACCAATTGCTGAAAAACGCGGATTATAAAAGCCCGTGCTCGTCGATGTAGCCCTAAAGGCCGAGAGTGATCCAGTGTTGCTAAACGTGGTTCGTTCAGAGGCCAAATAGAGTACGTCAAAACCCAGGACAAAACGGTCATGCAGGGCGTAAGCCAGCGCAGCTGCGATGCGCACGGAATCGCGCGTGCTTTTCGCATTGCCCGCAGCCAAAGGCACACCGGATACTGTCTGCGCAGGAACGGAAACTTGAGTTGAATACCGCTGCCAGCCTCCCTGCACTTCCGCATAAATTTGATTCTGAGCTGGAAGAAACAGAGGATTAGCAATGGGCAATCGCCCGTCAGAATTTATTTTTCCCTCAGTAGCTGCCTCCTTTTCTGTTGATTGGGAGAAAACCGGCACAACAGAAAGCGCAGCCACAAAAAGGTAAGTTACTTTGGCGATCGGCATGATCCCTATTGACACCAACGCGTACACAGGCAACTTTTTTCCCGCTACGTGCAGCGATGGCAGGGTTAAAACGCCACAATCACTGACACGCTGCCCATCCAGATCGGTTGTGCTACCAAAGATGCATTAAAACCTGCAACGCTGATCTCACCCTGCGCGCCAGCGACATACGTCAGCCTCGTGCTCAGCGCACAGGTTTCGGAGAACGGAAAGCCGATCTCGATTTGACCGGTTGGAAATACTTTCTTCTTCAATGTATTTTCATTGGACCGGCTATCGAGAAACTTGACCATACCGGCCGATGCACGCAGGTACAGGCTGTCGAAATCTGCCTGCACGAAAAGCTGGTTGTTGCTGAGCAGCTGGTCATTTTTTTCGTCCGACTTGTCGAGGGCTGAAGGGGCAAAATACTGCGTTGCGGAAAGTATGCCAAATGACCACGAATCCATATCCTTCCCTATAGTGATTCCTGCGAGATATTGGTTGTGTGGCCACGAAAAAAGAAAATTGTTCGCATCGGTAATTCCCGGCAAGAAGCCCATGTCGAGGTTGACAAACCACTCGCCAGTGCGCGTACCGAGCATTCTGAACCCCATCTGAAACCCGGCGTCATAAAAACCCTGGTTGCGCGAAGCTGAACCGGAATTTCCTGCAAACGCCACACCAGACTGCCTGAGACTGTAGTCCTGGTCGGCCATGTATTTTCCCGAAAGTCCGATGGAAAAGTATTCGGTGACGCCATAGTTCAGCGCTACACCGGTTGAGATTTCTTTCGACACAGTATCCCGCGCTGAATCGAGCACGGGAATCGCAAGTCTGCTCGATTGGACCTTGTAACCCGCCCCCAGTTCAAGGGAAAAATCACCTTCGTAGGGTCTGAAGAAGGGACTGCTGACCGGCAATTCGTTGCCGGCAATAGAGACTACCGGCTGGACCAGCAGCAGGACTAATAGCGAGAAGAGAAGAAGTTGAAGATTTCGGTTCATTCCCTCTGCAGGCAGACGACCGTGAGGTCGTCATTCACCTCTGCACCCTGCCGAAAGCGATCGACATCTTTGCGCAGGTTTTCAACAATCTGTTCTGCAACATCTGCTGCGCCCGGCTTCGACAAGGTCGCAATGACGCTCGCGTTCATGCGATCTGTTTCGTATTGTACGTTTTCGCGGTCCATCGCCTCGGTAATACCATCGGAATAGATCAAAAGGGTTTCGCCGGGTTTTAAATCCAGTCGGTGCACCCTGTATTCCATGTCGTAGCGCAACCCAAAGGCAGTGCCGCTCTGTTGCAGCAACTCGGCTGTATACTGCCCGTCAGCCTTGCGAAAGATAAAGGGGGGATTATGCCCGCAGCTGACGTAATGCATTCTGCCTGTGGCGGCGTCGAGTCGTGCTATGAATGCGGTCACAAAGGTACCAGTAATCAGGTTCTGCCGCATAAAGTTATTCAACTGGAAGGCGAGTTCGCCCAGCGTGTCGTAGAGTGGTGAAAGCAGCTGCAGCGCTGCATGAAAATTCGACACGATGAGCGATGCGGGAATTCCCTTTCCCGCTACGTCCGCAACGATGATGTCGAGTTTATTGTTACCTGTGCGGTCGACGTGGTTAATAAACTGGAAGTAGTCACCCCCGACATCCTGTGCAGGTTCGGTATGTCCAAAAAGAGAATAACCCGGCACCTGCGGCATCGTATTCGGCAGCGACTGTCGCTGTATGTCTGCTGCGAGATGCACGTCGCGCTCGAAGGCTTTTTTGGTGAGCGCTTCGCGGTGTAAGAGCGAAGTCTCGATAGCCATCGCGGCCTGGCTCGAGAAGTTGAGCATCAGCCTGACATCAGCATCGGTGAACGGGTGACCTCCCGCTTTGTTCATGAGCTGCACCGTGCCTTTGATCTCTCCGCGCAGCTTCAGCGGCACGCAGAGGTACGACTTGGTTTCGCCACCCCGCGTCACATCGACTTCTTTATAATAACGCGTATCGTTCTGGATGTCGCTCTGGTTTACATACTCGCCAGTCTGCGCGACATAGCCCGAAATCCCCTTGCCCAGCGGCACACGGATATTCTTGAGCAAATCGGCTTTTTCGTCGGTCGTTGCGGCGAATTCGAGCACCTGGTCTTTCTTGTTTATCAGGAAGATAGAGGCAATTTCGGCGCCCGAAAGCGTGCGCATTTCCTGCAGAACCAGCCGCAAAACCTCGTCGTACTCGAGTGTTGAAGAGAGCACCTCATTTATCTGGAATAGAGAGACGTAACGGATGAGCTCCGCCTGCAGGTCGGCTTCATTGGCGCTCGAAATAAACTTCCAGATTTCGTCGGTCATGCCTGCGACAACCCTGACACGTTGCGCGCGCTTGGCAAGCGAATTGTCTCAGGCTTTCGCGGCGCATGGCCGGGGCTCAGGCAACTCTCAGATGTCTCAGCAGGGTTTCCGAGAGAGCATTCAAGGTAACTGGTTTGCCCAGAAAATCATCCATGCCTGCGCTAAGGCAATCAGCTCTGTCGTTCTCAGCCGTATTGGCCGTCATTGCAACAATAATGCTACGAACACCTCTTTCACGCATAAGCCGGGTTGCCGTTAATCCATCTACCTCTGGCATCTGAAGATCCATGAGCACTAAATCGTATTTGCTGATTGCAGCGGCCTCGACTGCTTGTTGACCATTTTCCACAAATGACGCTTTAAAGCCTAAGCGATCCAGCATAACGCGAATGACTTCACGATTGACCTCATTATCTTCTGCCACCAAAATGCGGCTCATCTCCAACGTACGTCGACCAAGTTCGAGCGAAGCTTCCAATCGGCTGTGCTTTGCGTCGGGCAAGTCAGCCAATGGCGCCTTGATTGTGAAAAAAAAACGAGCACCAAAGTTTTTCTCTGAATCTACTTCAATCTCGCTGCGCATCAGTCTGACAATCCGACGACTAATGGCAAGCCCAAGACCTGTTCCACCAAATCTCCGCGAGATTGACCCATCAATCTGTTCAAAGGCATCGAATAGTTTTTCCTTTAACCCTGGATCGATGCCTATCCCTGTATCGAGGACGCTGAAAGTAAGCAGTACAGATTCGGGAGATTCATGTCGCACGTCGACGCGAAGCGCAACCAGGCCAGAATTTGTGAACTTGACCGCATTATTCAGCAGATTCAGAATGACTTGTCTCAGCCGGTTTGAATCAACAAGAACCAGCTCGGGCAAAACGGACTCGTATTCCTCGAGAAAGCCAATCCCCTTCGCTGAGGCCATCGGTCGGACCATACCTGCAATCTCAGAAAGAAACTCTTTGAGCCTGACGGGATGCGGATCTATCTCGAATTTGCCGGCTTCAAGCTTGGCGAAATCAAGTATTTCGTTGACCAGGTCCAATTGATGCATTGCGCTCGCTCGTATTGTTTTTACGTGATGCGAAATTTCACTTTCTCCCCGCTCTGATAGTAGTACATCTGAAAGACCGACAATAGCATTCAGAGGTGTCCGGATTTCGTGGCTAATATTTGCCAGAAATTGTGACTTTGCCTTATTGGCAGACTCGGCTGAAGATTTGAGCTTCTCCAATTCACGCATATTCTGGTCGCCAACGAGCAACCCGTAACCGTTGAGTATGATCATGACAAATCCTATCGAGGCCGCCAAATAGTACATCGTGAACCCTTTCAGGGCAAACATGTCACGCTCGTCGCCGTAAGCATCGGCCAGGACTGCTCGCAGTGCAGAAAGAATGCCAAGAACACCAAATGCGCTTAAGAAAAGATATGTAGATCGGGATCGCAAAGCTTTTGGCAGATACAACAGGTGCCAGACGATGATCAAACACTGCATCGCAAAAGCTGTACTCACAATGCGAACCCTAAGCGCCAAAGGGACGGCATGCGCTGTCGCTGCAAAAACAAGAATCGCTGCGACGGAAACGACAACCATCGAACGGGAAATCGTTCTTCGAAGCAGGTACTGCCGGATACTGGTCTCAATGAGTGGTGCGACTGTGAGCATCAGCACATTACCGAGGTGAATCGACAGGATATTAGGCACTACCCCCCTCAATCCGAGGAGCAAAGTCCCAACGCAGAGACTAAAGGCGCCCAGAGTCCAGTACATGCCTTTGTTTTCGGCTCGCGAGATAGCGGTAAACGACAAGAACAAGCCGGAAAACGCTATCACGCTGAGTGCGAAGTAGAGTGTCCTCAAGTCCATCTCAACCGGCCTTTTTCATACGTAGAGAACTGTGAAGCTAGCTGGTTTTTCTGCTGTTGTTTGATAAAGGATCGGCATACAGGTGGGCTGAAAGAAGGCTGGAGAAAGCCCTACTCCACGCCAACAACGAGGTATGCTTTGTGCTCACCCCAGTGCAACGGAATTACGTAAGTCGGGACGCGGGTTGGCATATCCACACCTTCGGGCTTGCCGGTAATTACTACGGGCACGCTGATCTGAAAATCAACACCAAAAGCATCCGAAGCATTTCCTGAAATCGTGTTAGCAATTTCACCAATCATGTCCTTACGAGCCTCTGAGGACGTATCAGCCATACCGGTGTACTGTGCAATGACCTCGTCTACCATGCTCGTCGTGCAGGTGATGAATATGCCACCTTTGCGCTTGCCTGTCAGGCCAATAATACCCGTCATATCGCTAATGAACTGATTTCCTTCCTTAATATACGGAACACCGACCTGGATGCTCGAGCTACCCAGTCTGCCAAAGAAATTTGAGACACCTTCAACAAAAATTTTTAATTCTGCTTCTTTCATTTTTTCACCTTAGTTTGAGTTAATGACTTCGTTGAAGGTCTCTACGATTTTTTTTTCATCGAAAGGTTTAACCACGTACGCTTTCGCGCCGCCGTTCAAAGCCTGAACGATCATATCCTTACTATTTACCGCAGAGATAATGACCACTTTGGCGTCGGGGTTGATAGCGAGTATCTGCTTCATGGCAGAGAGCCCATCCATCTCAGGCATCGTAATATCCAGCGAGACTATTTCGGGTCTTAACTCACCGAATAGCCTGACAGCCTCTTTGCCATTTCCGGCGCTACCAACGATCTCCAGATTTAGTTTCTGCGCAAATTTCTCCAGTATCCGTCGCACCATCATCGAATCATCTGCAATTAATATCTTCATTTTTTCTCCTTTAAAACTATAGAATTCCTATGCCGGCGCCACTTCAACGGGCATGGTAATTGTGAACTCGGTAAATGACCCCGGTGCGTAATTTATCCGCAGATCACCACCCATCTGGCGCACCCTCTGGCGTATGATATCCATGCCCATACCCCGGCCTGCGGTAGTCGTGACATCTTCTGCGGTAGAGAATCCCGGCTCAAAAATGAACTTCACCAGTTCTTTGGCCGTCCAATCTCTCGCCACCTGATCTGGTACATTACGGCGGCCTGCTGCACTGCGACGAATTGCCTCCAGATCAAACGAAGCTCCATCGTCGTATACCCGCAGTTCCACCATGCCACCTTTTTTAGCCAGACCGATGGCAATATTCCCGTGTTCTGCTTTGCCTGACTCCTTGCGCTTTTCGGGATGCTCTATGCCATGCGCCACAGCATTGCGGGCAAGCTGGACAACAACGTCGCGCAGAAAATAAGCATGCCGATAGGGGATTTCAACCTGATCAAAGCCAGAGGTCTCGATCTGTACGCGCTTACCGACCTGCTGCGCCAGGCGCCCGACCATGTCGGACACTACGCGAGGTATACCGGAGACAGCCGAGCGCATGACTGCATTATCTTCTTCGCGAAAACTCTCAATGCGCCCCAACAAACCATGCAGACCTGCAAGCGTCTCCTGCAAATTCGCGACTTCGGTAGCAACGGGCAAAAAGTCATCCCACCGGAGTTCTGGTTTCTCGCGCAATGCCTGGATTTTTTCTTCAAGATCATGAGTGGAACTGACAATTATACCCAGGTCCAGTAACGACGCATTGCCCTTAATCGAGTGTGCTGAGCGATAAAGCTCTTCCAGGCGGGCGGCAACCTGCTCTGGCGTATGGTCACTCTGCAGAATATCCATAATGATTTTGAGTTCTGACTCCGTACCAGAGAGAAAGTCCCTCAGCATCGAAGGGCCAACGTGCAGCACAGAGAGAATCATCTGCGTGTGGTTGGCGTTCTTTCGCTCCGTTTCTTCGAGCTGTTCCCGCAGTTTCTTTTCTTCAGTGATATCAGAAATTCTAACCAGATACTGATCGTTTTTGCCTGACTGCACCTGCGAGAAGCCAAACCGGAGAAATTTTACATCGGTCAGCGCGCCCATACTAATTGGCACCTGGTCCAAGGGGTTGAGCGTCATGATCATGGAAGACTTTAGCTTTCCTGACCTGAGCAGCTTGAGGAAATTCTGCAGTTCCTGGGTTTTGTGCGGGCTCAGGAAGGTCTCCAATGCGCGGGAGAATTCTGTGGCTGGCAGCTTGTTGCCGCCAAACAACCTGCTTGTTGCGGCAGATTGCTCCGCGCCCACAATATAGTCATCACCGGCAAGTGTAAGCAGAAACAGCCCTTCATCGACAGACGCCATAACGGCGTCGGTCTCTCGCTTGGCTTCGGCGAGTTCTTCGAGAAGCCGCCCTCTGCTCTTGAGCAGGTAGTAAGACAACCCGGCGACGATGGTAGATATTACAGTAATGTTCAGAACAAAGAAGAGTGTGCTTACCTCTTTGGCAACCGACATCTGTGCCAGAGACTGCGAATCACAGATCCCCATGGCAATCGTCAGGGCGATATAAAGCCCCAGCCAATAGATGGTGTTTTTGAGCGACTCAAATGTAAATGCACCCACAAGCGAAATCAGGGCCCAGAGCATGATGGCCCCGGTAGACGCAAAACTACCCAGGGCGAATTGAAACATGAAAGGGAGCGCCAAACTGATGAGCACCTGAAAAAATCGTGCGAGTGCAAAATTTTTGAAAACGGCAAAAACAGACAAATTAAGTACAGTCAATACGACATAACCGTACGGAATCACCGCCGGCAGGGTGAGACCAAAATACACAGACAAAGATCCCCAGAGAATTCCCCCGAGGCTCATTGCAGATCCCAGGTAGACAAGAAACCGCTTCTGCAACTTTAATCCCGGCGAATCGTCTGGCAAGGCCCCAATGCTTTCAATGAACTTAAACACGTTCTCCATTCTCCAAATCAGTTCGCGCTTGGCACTACGTGCGAAAGCGTACTTGATGAACAAAACAATCCTGCTGAGGTTAAAGAGCGAAAAGACAAATAATAGTTCAGACTAAGGAAAACCTGAGTTCAACTACAGTATTCTGCAGGCCGCGAGACGAATTTTAGCCAGAGGTATATCCGGCGGGAGGAACGAGCCTATTAAGCTAACGGTCGGTTCGACGCTAATGTATACTACAATAAGCTCTCATCAATGAAAATAGCATGGATGACAAAAACTAAAGAAAACCATAGTCACACTACAGATTTCCCGAGTTTTAATCGGTAGGAATACGAATTCTAGTGTACATTTCGGCTATAGCTTGAAGGTCCTACTGTCAGCAATGGCTGCCCCGCACCTCGCTTGCAAATTTTATGCCAAATTCACTTTCGTTATTGATTGTCGACGATCACCCGGTAATTGTCGAAGGCCTCTCCGCTCTGTTTGAAGCTGAAGAAACTGCCCTGGTTTTTGCTTGTACGGATTACCGGCAAACCAGTGCCGCGATCGAACAGCACCAACCCGATGCCGTTCTTTTTGATCTCAATATGCCTAAAATGAATCTCGAACGCGACTTTGGGCACCTTAGGCAGAAATACCCATATGTCTTCTTCATTGCATATACCGCGGACTCAGACGATTATACAGTTTCGCGGTGCAGACGGCTGGGCTTTAACGGATTTATCTCAAAACAAGAGCAGTTCTCCAGGGTACGCGACAGCGTGCTCGCGATCGTCAATGGACGGAATATTTTTCCAGAGTTCAAACCCTCGTCCGGCAGCCTGGCCGTCCCGCTGACGGGGGCGCAGATTAATGTGCTCAGACTCATCGCACAGGGACAGAAAACCAAAGAAATCGCAGAGGCATTGGGAATTCGTAATGTCACCGTAGACTATCACAAGCGCAATATCAAGGAAATTCTTAAAGCGAGCACAACAGCCGAAGCGGTTGCTGTTGCCAAAAATAACCGGTGGATATAATGGCACGGCCACGACAGCGCTCCACCCCGGTAACCCGGTTGGCAGACTCCTGAGGAAAAGCCTGTGGAAATTCAAGCATCCGCATCCATTACATCGAGTGTATTGTTGATTGAAGATGAACCGACCACAGCGAAGATTGAGCAGGCACTGCTTGAAAGCCTCGGCTGTGTAGTCCGTGTCGCACAGGACGGCATGCAGGGACTAAAACAACTCGAGTCATGGCAGCCCGATCTTATAGTGCTCGATCTCAATCTACCGGACATGTCCGGACTGGAAATTCTGGCCAAAATCTGTGACAGAAAGCAGGAACGGCACGCCGACATATTGATCGTAACGGGCGACGACGACCACCAGTCTGCGGTGCAGGCACTTGAACTCGGAGCGAATGATTTGCTGCGCAAACCTTTTGTTCATGCCGAATTTCGCCTCAGGGTCAAAGCACTGCTGGCAATGCAAAATTACCGGAAAGCGGTAAGCAATCTTCAGCATAAAGCCCAGGATGACCTCCGCAAGTTGAGCAAATATTTTTCGCGTGACCTTATTGCCGCGATTCTGGATGGCACGATTTCCACCGAACCGGGCGGTCACATCGTGCGCGGAACTTTTATGATGTTTGATCTTCGTGGTTCAACGACCCTGGCAGAGCGCCTTGGACCCCAGCGTTTTTTTGTCTTTCTCAGTGAACTTTTCTCAGATCTTTCCGATCTGATTTTCTCTAATGGTGGCACAATAAACAAGTACACCGGTGACGGCTTTCTCGTGACTTTTGGACTGAGGAGTTATTCACCTCACGCAACTCGCAACGCAATCACCTGTGCAATGAAAATACGCGAACATTTCAGATTGTACAACGATTTTATCGCCAGCGAATTCGGTGAGACTATTCACTACGGCATTGGCATTGCTACCGGTGAAGTTTTCGCCGGGAATATAGGCAATGTTCACCGGGTCGAGTATACGATCCTGGGTGATCCGGTTAATCTATCTGCGCGACTGGAGACACTCACGAAACGTGCAGGTGTTGACATTCTGATCGACAGCGAAACACGCCACCTGCTTGGCTCGCAGTTAGAATGCAAGAAACTCAGGGAAAGCAGTGTGCGGGGCAAATCTGAGAAGGTCGAAATCTATTTCCCCGAAATGCTTCACGAAACAATCGCCTGAGCGGGCCTGACAGAACTCCATTCAACCAGGTTTTTCATTTCTGCGCGCCACCGCGCGCTTTGCAGAATCGCAAAACAACATCTGTTAGAATATCCAGATTCAAAGGTTTTGTCAGGTAATCCTCAAAACCGGCCGCCAGGCCCTTCTTGATGTCCTGTTCATTTGCCGCTGCAGAGACTGCCACAACAGGTATTTTTTGTGTTTTCATGTTTTGCCGAAGTGCATCGAGTACCTGAAAGCCATCCCATGCTGGCAGGTGTATATCGAGCAAAATAAGATCTGGGATTTCCGCCGCAGCAATCTCGACTCCTGAATGCCCACTGTCAGTGCATACCAGGCGAATGCCGGGCATACGGGAAAAAAAGCGCTCCATCAAATAGCGATTATCAACGTTGTCTTCGATGTAGAGCACGGTTGCCTGCACGTTGGCATGATTCTCGCGACTGACAATTTTCGCTTTCGTTTGGGAGAGAGTAGGTTGTTCTGCCCGTGGCATTTCAACAGAGAATACGCTACCCTCGCCCGGGACGCTTCTTACCGTAACGCGACCTGACATCAACTCGACGAGGCGTCTCACAATTACCAAGCCAATTCCCGTGCCTTCAGTTTGTGATCGTTCTGCCCCCAATCTCTGGAACGGCTGAAACAGCAGCGGCAGCTTGGATGCCTCAATCCCATACCCGGAATCTGCGACATTAATGCGAATACACTCCTCGCTGCCATCTTCAACTTCGACAGCGACCCACCCGCGTTCCCGATTGTATTTTATGGCATTGGAGATAAGGTTTAGCAAAACCTGCTTCAGCCGCAAACGGTCCGCCCTAACGTATGACTCGCTGATCTTAGGCTGCCTGAGAGTAATTTGCCTCGACAATGCCACTGGCCGAATAAAGGCATAAACTTCAGATACAAGTTGTCCAACCTCCACAATTTCATCGGAGAGCGCTACCGTACCGCTGTCAATTCTGGACAGATCGAGTATATCATTGATGAGCTGAAGCAGATGGCTGCCGGCCTTCCTTATGTGGACAATCTGATCCAGCTCTTCAGTATCCAGGTGATTCTCTGAATTAAGCTCAAGCAACTGGCTAAAGCCTAGAATTGAATTCAGCGGGGTTCTCAGCTCATGGCTCATGCTCGAGAGAAAATCAGACTTGGCCAGGTTTGCTTTCTCCGCGATGAGTTGTGCTTGCTGTAATGCATCAATTTTGGCCTGTAACTCTGTTACATCGGAAATATAGCCGTCCAACCGAATGGGAATACCCTGCTCATTTCGAATCTGTTTTACCCGGTTTCGAACCCACTTGATATTTCCATTCCTGGTCAGAATTCTGTATGTTTTTTCGGATTCAGAGAATTTTTCCAGCTCGTCTGACATCTCAATAAGCTTTGGCAAATCCTCTTCATAGACAGTCTTGCGAGTCATGTCGCGACCATTCAGCCACTCTTCCGGTTCGTAACCAAATAGCTGCTTTATCGATGGTGTCACGAAAGTTGTTTGGTATTCTGGCAATCTGGCTGACCAAACAACGTCTGCCATCTCATTGAAGATCCCCTGCAATCGGGAGGATAATGCCGCAAGCTCAAGCTGTATCTTCTTGGTGCCATCTATATCGTGCAGTATACCATGCACACTCGTACAAATATCGTCAACGAATGTCGCAGCTGCTTTAAGCCGCACCCAAAATTCATCTCCCGAATATTTACGCATGATCAATTCAAGCTCGAAAGGTCTTCCTGTGCGAATTGTTTCCGTCAGGTGTTGCAAAACCAGCGCTCTGTCAGAGGATTGGAAAAAGCTATCTAGTACCGCGTTTAGCGCCGGTGATGCTTCTGCCGGCAATCCGAGAATTTCGCGTGCCACCTCAGAGAAAATCATTTTGCCGCTCTGCGGATTATATTCCCAGGCCCCCAGACGTGCAACCCGTCCGGTTAGAATAGCCAGTTGTCGTGCGTGTTTTAGTTCGATAGTTTGCCGTGTCTCCATAGTCACGTCGCGTATTATGCAGAGCACACGATCTGAAGCGACCGGCGCCATCCTTGCCTCAAAGTATTCAGCCTCACCGCTTTGAGGATTCCGGCCCTCATACTTATATGTGACCAGAGTACGAGAAGCAAGTGTCTGGTTTAGCTTGGCCATAGAAAGTCTGGCAAGATCATCAGGAAGGGTCTGCTCAATCAGCTTGCCAATAAACTGCTCGGGCGGCATCCACAACCGTGTATGGTCACCACTATGACAGTCAAGGTAACGTCCGTCAGAGTCAAAAAGGAAAACCAAATCGGGTAGCGCTGCAACAATTGAAGCATAACGTGCCTTGCTATCAGCAAGGGCTTTTTCAACGGCCTTGCGTTCGGTAATATCCTGGCGCGTGCCGTACATCCAGAATGGTTTGCCATCTTCTGTACGGCTGAAGACTTTACCGCGGTCGAGCACCCACACCCAGTGACCGTCGCGGTGACGCATACGCGATTCACATTCATAGAACTCTGCCTGGCCGCTGAAGTGCAGATCGAGCTGTCTTGAACTCTCAGCAAGATCGTCAGGGTGTGCGAACCGAAGCCAGGTGTCTATATTGATGGGGGCCAGCTCTGAAAGTTGATACCCAATAATCTCAGCCCAGCGTTCATTAAAAAAAGTCTCACCAGTCTGGACATTCCATTCCCATGTCCCCACGTTGGTGCCATCGATGATCGAGGCGAGTCTGAAACCCGCGTGCCGGTACCGGTCGCGTTCTTTGCGAATTCGCAAATGCTCCATTACCTCATCGGCGAGGTCTCTCAGAGCTGTGCGCTGCTCCTGGGTCAGGCTGCGGGGTTGCCGGTCAATGACACAGAGCGTGCCGAGCGCAAAACCATCCGGATCAATCAGTGGGGCGCCGGCATAAAAGCGGATTTCGGGATCTTCGGTAACGAGGGGGTTCGCGCGAAAACGGTCGTCCCGCGTTGCATCTTCGACCTCCATGATTCCTGTACCGAGAATCGCATGCTGGCAGAACGAAACATTGCGCGCCGTTTCGGCCGCGTCCAGTCCAATCCGCGACTTGAACCATTGCCGGTCAGTATCAATCAGGCTGACGAGCGCAATCGGTACACCGCAGATGGCCGAGGCAAGCCGGGTGAGCCTGTCAAAACTGGCTTCAGGCAGCGTATCGAGAATCTGGTAACTGCGCAGGGCCTCGAGACGCGCCTGTTCGTTTTCTGGCCAGACGGAAGACATTATTGACTACCGCTCAGCGATGAGACCGCGGGCCAATAACACGAGATGACAAACAAGCGGGTGGACATAAAAGAGCAAAAATATCGCATTCAAGACAAGGTACATCTCTCAGATTTTCCAGTAGTTTTCTTCAAGCCATAGGACAGAAGCAGTCCGGCAACTGCGCTAAGCGGAGCTGGTCAACCCTTCAGATTATTCCTAATAACCTGAAGGGCGTCAGTTTAGCCGTAAAACTTGCTACAGATTCAGGGTAGCACCGACGAACGGCATGATGTTCGTTGCACCCGATATAGTGAACAGACGTGCGCCACCTTCAATACTCACCGGTCCGAGCCCGATGGCATAGCCGGCAAAGCCGCCGATACCAAATGCTCCAGATGCTGAACTGACAATCGCAGAGTTAGAGGAGGTATTGCCTGAAACGGTCACATCGGACAACGAGATGCCATACCCTGCCGTAACACCAGCGAAAAAGCCCATCAGATCGAAACGTGCCTGAGCATAAACCGGCAGATAACGGGTCTTAACTTCCATCGAAACAAATGAGCTTGAACCACCTGAGCCCGTTGTGATGTCATATTTCTGGTATTGAACGGGAATATACGCAGCTCCAAGGCCGAACCTGACAGGCAACGCTGGAATACCAAGAAGCCAGAGGTCCCCACCCACGGCGAGACCGCCCTTTGAGCATTCACCAGCACGGCTGACGATTTGTGATTCGCAATACGCATTGTCGACGCCTGCGGCAAAGTTATAACCAACCCATGCACCTGCGCCTATGGCTGAAACCTGACCTGCTGCCAGCAGAGTAGCAAAAAGCATGATTAACAGATTTTTTTTCTTCATTAATACCCTCTCATCCAAAATTACCGCAGAAGCGGAAGTCCAGTGACCAGACTTTGCATACCGCCTCCAGTACTTTTGCTCATGGGTCACTTTTTTTATGTCCGGTTTGTCTTAAAGTATGATCTACTGTTCAGGAGTAACTCATGAAAAAACCCAATTATCCGCTTTTTGCCATTCTTTTCGCTGGCGTACTGGCCGCCTGCGCCGGGAACAGCGACTCTACCACAGAGACATCGACAACGACGACCAGCTCTAGTTCGACATCCTACCCGACAACGAGCGCCACGATCAGTCCGACAACGGCAACACTGAATGCCACGACCGGCTGCATCACGAATGTGAATACAACCATCGATTCAGCCATGCCTGCCTGGGCAAAAGATAACTTCAAATGCCAGGTCGCCTACACGTCAGGAAGTAACTACATCTTTAAATCGGTAAACCTGCCCAACCACAACAGCTTCTACTACTGTGGCTCTCACGGTGCTGGAGCCACGACCTGCTCGACAGGTCAGAATGCTACCCTCTGGGAAGCCCTGCCCGGCGGAAATATTTCGGCGGGCACCAATGTCATCTCGACGCAGAACCTGACGTTCACAATACCGCAGACGCCCTCACCAAAATCGGGCAGCCTCACAAGTACGCAGGGGGGCCTTGTGGCAATCGGCATCACTGCCAACGGCATCACGGTGTTCAACAATGCGGCGGCCCCGCCCGATACACTTGCTGTCGAAGCCACCACATTCGACAACTACGGGGGCCACCCTCAGAACACCGGGGTGTTTCGCCACCACGCAGCGGTGAATAAGCTCTCCGCAAACATGAACGACTCGACGCTGATTGGTGTCGCACTTGACGGTTACCTGATCTATGCAGAAAAATGTGACAACGGTACTGCCAGCACCGCAGACGACGTGACCCTTACTGCCCCGACTGCTGCCGCGACCGGAAACTCGGCGAACGATACCGGTGCAGGCAACGGCGATAGTGCAACCTCACTCGACAAACTGCACGGCCACACGGCGCAGACACGCCATATGACTACCGCCACTTATCACTACCACTATGCTCAGGACCCCACTGCCACAATCAAGACCCTTATGGGGTCATACTTCCGTGGAACCATCGGTTCGGTCTCGAACTGACAGAATAGACGGACCTGCACTTTATGCGCGCGCTGTGGCAGAAGAGATTCAGCTCCCACCTGCTGCTCGCGCTGCTGCTCGCGACTGCTTGCCGTAAGCAGTACCAACTTGCCTTCGACGAAAAACAACTGGCAATAGCCAATGGCCGTCTATTTTACCGGGGGCAACCGCTCGACGGTGAAGTCACGCGCGAATACGGGGGCGTGAACGCACGGCAGATCACGACCTACCGCAACGGGGTTGAACATGGGCCACAACGGACATGGGCAGAAAATGGCAGGCTCGTCGAAGAGCGGCAGTTCCGCGACGGCAGGAAGACCGGTGTGCACCGCGGCTTTTTTCCCGACGGCTCAGACCGGTTTTTCGCCGAATTTGAGAATGACCGGTACGTGAATGAATTCTGGTCGTGGCATGCCAACGGCAAGGTGGCGGAGTTCAAGCATTACGACTCTGAAGGCCGTGCGCTGGTCCACAAACAGTGGCGCGAATCGGGACAAATTTACCGCAACGAGGTTTTTGCCGAAAACCTCGAACAGGGAATGCCGGGAGTAAAATTATGCAACAGTGTAAAAGAAACGGTCGGCAGGCGCTGATCGCCCTGCTGCTGCTTGTTGCTGCCTGCGGCAGTAAGACGAAGCCAGCGCTGCCACGGGAGCTCAGCGAATTCTACGCACCTATACCGGGTAAAGTTCCCTTCTTCAAGGGTACGGACATGAACCCTTACTGGACACATGAACAGCGCGCGTTACCTGGAGACCTGCGCCGCCTGTCAAACATGTATCTTACCGACAGCGAAGGCAAAGCGCTTACAACTGACCAGCTAAAGGGTAAGTTCGTACTCGTCTCGTTCTTCTTTAGCCGCTGTTCAGGCATTTGCCCCATGGTCACCGCGAATGTCAAACGCATGCGTGAACAGCTGAGCAATCGGCAAAATCTGGTCTTTCTCTCGATCACGGTCGATCCCGAGCACGACAAACCCCCAGAGCTCCGCCAGTTTCGGATGCGCAACAAGGTTCCGTTCTCCGACTGGTATTTTGCAACGGGCACCAAAAACGAAATTTATGAACTGGCGCGCTCGGTTTTCCAGGCCGATGTCACGGTGCGCGGCTCAAAAGATGTGGCAGATTTTCTGCACACCGAGTCCGTTTACCTGCTCGACACGAACCTGTACCTGCGCGGCATCTACCGCACCCGTGGCCTGCCCGACATGGAGCGACTGAACCGTGAACTCGGGCAAATAAGAACCGAACGAGGATAACTCTCACCCTCTGGGATTTCAGGCACCTGCGAGAACTATTTTCGCCGCAGGGCAAAATTACGCCATGGCGCGTGAAACGTAACTTGTTTTTCGCGCTCAGCTGGGCGGCGGTATTTGCTTTCTTTCCACTCGGAGCAGAAGACCTTGCCGACCGCATTCACCGTTCTGCAGTCGAGATGACGCAGGCATTCCAGCGTGAAGATGCCGAGACCCTCGTGCGTTACACGGCGCAGGCTGTGCTCGAGCGCACCGGCGGCGCCTCGGTGACGGCCGCACAAATCCGCGCGGAGTTCGAATCGAACCGCAAAGAGCACATCAGGCTGAATAAATTCACGATCATCAGGCCTGACCGCATCTACTACCTGCAAGGCCAGCTATTTGCCCTCGTGGAGCGCAAAAGCCAGTGGCAGATGGATAAACAGACCATGGAGCTGCGCTACAATGTTCTCGCAATCTCGACCGATGGCGGGGCAACCTGGCGCTTTGCTGAGCTCACTTCGATCGATGAAAAGTTGTTCCGCGAGCTCTTTGGTTTCTTCGATGCCGAATTCTTTGGCCAGTTCTATAAATACACCAGCGAACGCTGCAACTGTGCTGTGACCTCCGCCGACAAAAGGAAATAGGCCCCCGGGGGGCTCCGTCCCCGGTTGTACTTTACACCCTATCAAATTTTCGCTTTTTGGCGGTGCAAAGAAGCAGACAACACATGAAAAACATCGCCATTATTGCCCACGTCGACCACGGCAAAACAACTCTCGTCGACAAGATTCTCGGCTTTTGCTCAACGCTCGAAGCCAAAGAAAGCACTGAACGCGTTATGGACTCGAACGACCTCGAGCGCGAACGCGGTATCACGATTCTCGCAAAGAACACTGCGGTCGATTACGAAGGCACGCGCATCAATATCGTTGATACTCCAGGCCACTCGGACTTCGGCGGTGAGGTTGAGCGGGTTCTCCGCATGGTCGACACCTGCCTGCTGCTCGTCGATGCGATGGAAGGGCCGATGCCGCAGACCCGCTTCGTACTGAAGAAAGCGCTCGAGCTCGGGCACAAGATCATTCTCGTCATCAACAAGGTAGACAAACCCAACTGCAATCCGCAGGACGTTATCAATCACGTTTTCGACCTCTTCGTCGAACTGAATGCCTCGGACGAACAGACTGACTTTCCGGTAGTCTACGCCAGTGCAAAAAACAACTATGCATTCCTCGAATGGGCTGACTTCGAAAAGCCAGAGTCAAAGACAACGCTGAAGCCACTGCTCGACACCATCATGAAACACGCGCGCGACGGCGCAGGCGACCCGGCGGCCCCTTTTGCCTTTCAGGTAACGAACCTCGACTATAACGACTACCTCGGTCGTATCTGCATTGGCCGCGTATTCAGCGGCACAGTGAAGGTGGGGGACCAGGTAGTTCTGCGCGGCGAGAACGAAAAGGGCGAACCAACAGTTTCAAAACACAAAATCACCAAGCTCTTTGACTTTCTCGGCCTGAAACGCATCGACGTCACCGAGGCTTCGTGCCCCAACATCATTGCGATTGCCGGAATTGAAGAAATGACGATCGGCGATACCCTTTGCCACGAGGCGTACGCTGAGGCGCTTCCGCGCATCAAGATCGAACCACCCACGGTCTCGATGCAGTTTTCGGTGAATGACTCACCTTTTGCCGGTAAAGAAGGCAAGTGGGTTACTTCGCGCAACATTCGCGAACGTCTCGAGCGCGAACTCAAAACCAACCTGGCGCTACGTGTAGAAGATCTCGGTGATTCGTTCAAGGTTGCCGGCCGCGGCGAACTGCAGCTCGCAATTCTGATTGAGAACATGCGCCGTGAGGGCTTCGAACTCGGTGTCTCGAAGCCGCAGGTTATTTTTAAAGAAGAAAACGGACAGAAACTCGAGCCGTTTGAAGAAATTGTTATGGATATGCCCGAGCAGTACTCTGGCGGTGTTATCCAGGAACTCAACCGCCGTAAGGGCATGATGCTGATCATGGAAACGCTCTCCACCGGTTTCGTCCGCGTGAAGTACGAGATGCCGACGCGCGGCCTCATCGGCTTTCGCAGCTTCTTTCTCACAGAAACGCGCGGTGAGGGTTCTATGTCCGGCCTCTTTCTTGAGTACAGGCCATACGCCGGTGACTTCTCCGGCCGCACGCGCGGTGCGATTGTTTCGATGGAAAGCGGTGCTACCAACGCATATGGTCTCTTCAACATCCAGGATCGCGGCGAGCTCTTTGTCGGCGCGCAGACCCCTGTGTACGTTGGAATGATCATCGGCCTGCACGCCAAGGACAACGACCTGGATGTGAACCCGATTCGTGAAAAGAAACTCACGAACGTACGTGCATCAGGTACCGACGAAGCGCTGCGCCTTGTACCACCACGCAAACTCTCGCTCGAGCAGTGCCTTGACTTTCTCGAAGACGACGAAGCGCTTGAAGTTACGCCTACAAGCCTCAGGTTGCGGAAAAAAATACTGAACCCGTCTATGAGAAAGCGCAGCGCCTGATAGCGCATGTTTGAGTTTTTCTCCCCGCAGAATCTCAACGCTCTCTGGCAGCGCCTGACCAGTGGTCATGCGTTTGCCTCGACGGCGATGGTTGTCGGGGTGCTGCTGCTCGTCCGGCTGATTGTCCTGCGCATCGCGTACCGCAACATTCAGGATAAATTCCTGCGCCTGCGCTATCGTCGGACCGTCAGCTATATCATCTCGTTTATCGCCATTTTCCTGCTGCTGCCCATCTGGCTGCCGTCTATCCGCAGCATCGCCACCTTTCTCGGTATCTTCGGCGCGGGCTTTCTGATCGTGACACGGGACCTCTGGGTCTGCGTCGTTGGGTGGGCCTACATCATGATACGCCGGCCATTTGTGATCGGTGACCGTATACAGATCGGGAATATCGCCGGGGACGTTGTGGATATACGCCTGATGGAAACCAGCGTGATGGAAGTTTCGCAGGCAGAAGGCGGGCAGAGCACCGGGCGAGTGGTTTTTTTCCCCAACGCAAAAATCTTTACCGAAAGTTTCGCCACCACCGGCGCCAACGTGGGACATATTTTCCAGGAGCTGCAGGTACACCTTTCGCACCGCGCCGACTGGAAAGCGGCCGCAACCCTGCTCGAAAAGAGTGCCCGCCGCCGGTATGAAGAGGCACTGGCGGCAAAAGAGCAGCTTCAGAGCAACAGCGAAATCGACATGATATCGTCTTACCGCGAGCCGCGGGTACTGGCGCAGATGTCAGGCAACCACATCGTGCTGAAGCTGCAGTATATGGCGCCCACGGGCCAGGGCGTTAACATGAATGACCACATCTGGCGCGATTTTCTCTCTGCAGCACAGAAGAACCAGCGAATTCGTTTTTCCGAATAACCGGTAGCAGGTCGGGCGAGCGGGCTCAGAGAACCTCTCAGGCTTTTTGCCTGAAAGCGGTCACTCTTTTTTCGACGGGCGGTAGAGGACGTCGATGCCGTTTTCCAGGTAACCAATCCAGAGAAACTCGCCTTCAACACGCAGAATCTGCACCTCGTTTGATGACAGTCCTTCTACTGCTGTGATACGCTCAATTTTCCCGGTATTGCGATCGAGTACGCGCACACCCTGCCCCGAGGTACCGATAAATATTTCGTTTTCGCGACGCGCCAGGGCCGACGGAAAAGGTATCTCTGCATCAAGCCGACGGAGCTTTTTCTGCTGCAGGTCAAATACGTATACTCCGTCATTGTGCGCGGCGATATAAACGTAACGGCCGTCAAGCAACACCGCTTTGACGTTCTCTGAGCGCAGGCCATTTTCGCCCGTTGCAATCTGAATCGTTTCACCACTTGCCTTGTGATGAACCAGGGCCCCCTGGTCGAGCGTGCCCACGGCGATGTACTCGAGGTCTGCATCTATTGCATATACCTGGTCAGATTTCACCCATGAATCTTTACCAAGAGTCGTGACCCCTTTCTTGATGCTGTCGTAGCGAATGAGGCCACGGCTCAGTGTTGAACAATAGATGAAACGGTCATCCTTGATGATTTTCTGGCCCAGGCGGAGCGTTCCCTTTGCATCATGAATGGGTTCGTTCTTGCCGGTCTTTTTACTGATACGAAAGAGCCCATCGTACGAAGCGACAAAGACCTCTTCAAAATCAGCGTACAGGCCGCGCAGCTGCGGCGAAGGCAGCGGAATCTTTACCAGCTTGTCCTGCGAGCGGGTGTAACGCACCAGGCCGCCACCCCAGGTGGCCACATAGACGTCGTCACCGTCAACCCTGATATCGGCAATTGAATTGTCGTCGAGGCCATTCAGCTTGTCGATGCGCCGCAGCGAAAGCCGGCGCAGCAAAATTCCGAGCGAACGCACCTGCCCCGGATCAAATTTTTCCGCGAGTACAACTGCCCGTGACAGGTACGTCACTGCCTCTTCGGTACGCAGCGGATCGTTTGCGTAAATGCGGCCCAGGTCAGCATTCACCCGCAACAGGCTGGAATTTTCAGACCCCAGCTGCACTGCGTAGTTAAGCGCGGCGCGGTAGTGTTTTTCTGCACGCGCATATCCGCGCGCATCGTAGGCAATCATGCCGCGCAGGCGCTCTGCCCTGTACGCAAGTGATGGCATTTCTTCAACCCGGCGCAGCCCAGTCAGCGTTTTTTCTGCCCGGTTGTGTGCGTTAACCCGGTAAAGACACTCCGCGCTGATGACAAGCAACTCGGCCTTGTCGGGGTGCACGGGATAACGGTCGAGTGTGATGTTGGCCCGGGCGAGCGCTTCGTGGCAATTGCCCTGTTCAGCAAGTGCATTCGTCATGTAAAACCAGGCCTTACGGACCTCTGGTTCATATGGATTTTCTTTGATGAACTGGGTAAAAAGCTCAAGAGCCTGCGCATAGCGCCGGGCCTCGTAATCTGCGACGGCAGCATAGTATTTATCAAGCTTGCCGGCCGCGGCAAGCGGCAGCAGCACAAGGAACGTTAAAAGCAGCAGGGGGCGCAAATTCATTCGCCCTCACCCAATGCAAACGGTCGCACACGGTCAAGATTCATCTGCGCTGCATTGCGGCGGTAAAAGAAGAGAGTGACGAGTGCAATCACGAGGCTTGAAATGATGATATAGAACTTCTGCAGGGTTGCGAGGTCGGCTGATTCATTTTGTTCCGTGGGCTTTTCTTCTGCAGACTGCCGAAATTTGAGAATGCGGACTTTTTCCTGGAAAAGATAAAAGTCTTTCGAGAACTTCTGTACCGCCATCTCTTTGTTGCGCAGCATTGCCAGCTTCTGCCTCAGCTCCGCCTTCTGCCGTGCGAAACTCTCGATCTGCGTCTTGAGCTCCTCTTTTTCGCGCATACGAACGCGATAGGCCATAAGCCCCTTGTCGCCGATAAAAAACACGTAGATGAATGAGAGAATCAGCAGCACAAACAGCGGGACAAACAGCCAGTGCTCGCGGCTGCGCTCAATAATCTTGCCAATACGCTGAGTCAGCACGGCGCCAGTTGAAGAGGATTCACTGCGGCGGCAATCAATATGCAGCGGCCAAAAGCTCTCCCGGGCACGGATACCTGCCCGGGATACGCCACAGCTTTATTTGATTAAGGCCCCGTTTTACACGGGCAGTCGGTTTTTAGTATATCTTAAAGCGACCGTTGATGCTGTAAAACTGGCGATGGACGATCTTCTTCGACTCGGTATCGTACAGAACCAGACCGAGGTGATTAAAGAACTTCTTGTCTACCGTATAACGGGCAAGTAACTTTGCCCAGACGTTTACCTTCAGCGCCTTTTCTTCGATCAGGTAGGCACCTTTCTTCTCGAGGCACTTTTTGCCGGCCTTCGCCTCGCCCGCGCACTTGATATTGTAGTTGGTATTTTCGTAACCCTGCAGCATGATGTCCACGCCTGCATTCGGATTTTCATGCACGTACTGCACATACTGCAGAAATTGCTTCAGCGTGGTTTTTTTCCTGGATCCTGTGCTTTCATCGGCGTCTTCACGCGGTTTGAAGCCACCATTCTTTGCCACTGCTTCTTCTTTCTTACGGGCAAAAGCCGCTACATCTTCATGTTTCATGGCGGGAATGCTGTCGAACAGCACCAGCTTGTGCATCTTCTTGTCTTCATCGAAGACGCGCCACTTGGGGTACTCGACGAACCGGCGGTACTCTTTATCCACAAGGTCGCGCTCATTAAAAGCAATTACAAACATCTTGAGCGGAATCGAATCTTCGCTCCTGTTCATGATATCGAAAGTGACTTCGAGGTAGTCACCTTTACCATCTGTCGCATTTTTCTTCCAAAAACTGACATTTTCCACAGAAACACGGTCATCGCGGATGCGTCCACCGGCCGGTTGCGAGGCGGTGGCCGGCTGCTCTGAAGAAGCTTTCTTCTCTGAATCCTGCGCTAAGAGCGCTGCGGCAGAAAAGAAGAGGGCGAAAGTGAATTTACGTAGCATGATATACCTCATTTGAATGTCGGCATTTTTCCATATGTTATTTATCTTTTTTCGGTTTTGCGCTTCTGGGCTACGATCCGCTTAAAATCGACCAGGTTACGGACAAAAATGCGGTCGCTGTAGAGCTCCACCTTGCCGACCTTGGCCCAATGGTTAAGCTGCTCAGATACCTGGTCGGCGCTGACCCCTGCCCAGTTGGCGACGTCGTCGACGGTCACCGGGAAAGAGACTTCCCGCATACTGGCATAAGTGGGCTCTTTCTCAGCGAGCATAAGAAAGACATCCGCAATTTTTGACTGGATGTCGTCGAGCAACAGTATCATGAGGCGCCGTTTAGCGTCGTAAATCCGTTTGGAGAATACGACCAGCAGCTTAAAGGCCAACTGTGGCTGGCTCATCATCATTGAGACGAAGTTATCCCGGTCGAAGTGCAGCACTGTCACCGGCTCGATTGCGGTTGCCGTCGCCGAACGCGGCTGCTCTTCCAGAATCGCCATCTCGCCAAAGATATCGCCGACCCCGAGAATATCCATCGTCTTCTCTTTGTCTTTAACAACCTTAGAGATCTTTACCCGGCCGGTCTGGATGAGGTAAAAGCTGTTACCCGGTTCAAACTCGCAAAAGAGGATTTCGCCGGTATTGTACTGCTTACCAAACTTGCTGAACAAAGCACCACCGGTCATTTGCGCCCCCTGAGCTGGTTTGCCTTCTGCAGGGCAATATTCGCTTCTTTATCTTGTGGTGGCATATGCCCTGCCTTTTCGTAAAGCGAAGCAGCGCGAGCAATATCCTTCGCGCGCTCGTAGATTTCGGCCAGCTGGATCATCGTTTTGCGGGCCAGCGCACCATGTGAATAGGTGCGCAGGAGCTCAGAGAATTTCTCCACAGCACCTTTTGCATTGTTCTTTTTTACATGGGTGCGGCCGAGCTCGTAGAGCAGCTTTTCATGGAGCACGGGGTCTGAGGCACCACCGAGTGCCAGCGCGTCTTCGTATGCCGCAAGCGCTTCATCAAATTGCTGCGCTGCGAAGGCACTTAAACCGGCGTTGAACTGCTGCGCAGGAGTTTTTGCCGGCGTTGTATCAAAATCGTCCGGCATCGGCATATCAAAATCACCGCCCGGCGCCGGCAGGTCGGGCAAATCACCGGGCATGTCCCCCAGGTCAGGCAGGTCGGGCGTTATATCACCGTGGTCGTGCATGGCGAAGTCATCAGCCGGGTTCTCATGCGTCTGCTGTGCAATCTGACTGGTACGCTGGGCAACTTCATTGCTGTGCATCTCTTCGCTGATGTCAGGCAGGTCTATCGGGAACGGAGCTCCCTCTTTTACCTGCTGCGCAAGACGCCTGACGCGCTCGGTCAGTGATCCCGACGGGTGATTTTTGAGGTAGGTGTTGAATACATAGAGGGCATAGTCCGTCTTGCCCGCCTTGTAGTAGTATTCCCCGACGCGGACGAGCTCCATAGAAGCTTCCGAGGCGCCGTGCTCGCCAAGAAACTCGCGTACGGCTTTATGCACCCGGCGCAATTGCGAGGAAAACACTTTGAGCATCTGGAGTACGATGCGCGTATTTTTCTGGGCAAACTGCTCGAATTCTGCGAGTTTGAATACCAGCACCTGCGAATCAGCGAGCACCTGCGCGGTTTCTTCGCGCGGGTATCTGCCGAGCGCCGATTTTACGCCAAAGAACTCACCTTTACGAACATCTTCTTTTATGTCGTCTTTCTGGTCGAGCGAGGTGGAAATGAGCGATATCCGCCCTTTCTGCATAACGTAGATATCTTCGCCGACATCACCGGCAAAGTAGACGATGGAACCCGCAGAGTAGTTTCGCGTTAACGGCATCAGGCAGCCTCTATCGGCAGGAAATCGAGATCTTTCCTGAATTTGACTGCACGCCGTACACGATTTTGCAGCCCCAGAATATCTCCGGCAATGATCTTGCGCGCACCTTTGACAAGGATCGTCTGGTAAGGAATTTTCAGCGCATCGAATACCGGGGCGAAGGCTATGTCGCCGTAACGCGGCTGGCCTTCGGCAATGACGAGCATGATGTCGGCATAGTCTGCATGCGTCAGAGATGCCCACGGGTTTGTCGAGTTGCCGTCGATCAGCAGCAGATCGGCCACTTTACCTTCTGCAATCTCGCCCGCGTCGGGCAGACACATCGCTTTGGCCGCGTTCACGGTCATCATATCGACGAGCACGCGGTCGTCAATTGCGCGACCGTAGGCGTATTGGTAAAACTCCCTCGCAGTGCGGAACTCTTCAAAAATGCTGAAGCTGCCCGACATCGGTGAGTCGGTGCCGAGCGTGACGTTGATGCCCATATCCATCAGTTCTTTCACACGCGCTGTCTGCTCAAACATGTAAAGATTTGAAACCGGGCACCACACGACGTTGCATTGGTGTTCTGCAAGCAGTTCCATGTCTTTGTCAGTAAACGCTATGCCGTGAATAAGGACGGTCTGCTTGCTCAGCGCCTTTTTTGCCGCGAGGGTATCGACGCTGCGCAGAGTCTCTTCGTCGTAACCTTCAGAGCAGTGCGTGATAAAGGGGATGTTCTTCTCTTTTGCCCTGGCATGCTCTGCTTCAATACCGTCGCCCCATTTGAGCGCAAAGGAAGTTACCGAATGCGCCATGGCGAAGTCCGAAATAATGCGAATCGGCATATCTTTCGCAAACAGCTCACGAACGAAATGCGGTATATGATCCTGAACGCGGGTAATGCCGCACAAGAGATGGCGAAAGCCCCCGAGCTGGTAAAGGTCAGAAGATTCAATCTGCTGTCGCTCGGCATACACCGGAGAGCTCTTCAGGTCGTTATCCCACTCGAGCCAGTTGAGGTAAGGCCTGCGGTCGCCCACGCGCGGTACATAAGTACCAAGCAGGTGATCGTGGCAATTGATGAGACCGGGAAAAATGAGCATACCATTGACATCAATCTGCATTGTGTCAGCAGATTTGCGTGAAGTCTTACTGACCTGGGAAACGCGTGTTTTCTCTATCTGCACTGAACCGCGCTCAATCACGTCGCGCGGAGTTACAATCGTTCCGTTGACAAGTTCCCAAGCCATTTATTATCCTGCATTTATTGCGACAGCCGCAAGCGCCGGCACACCCGAACGGCTTTGCACGCGTTCTGAATGGCCACCTGAATTGCGGGGGCGTCGACCTATTACGTCTGAGGGGTTTATTGGATTGCCCTTGTAGGATACAACCAAAAAAAGCCTTTTCTCGCGCGACATACCGATCAAGGCACCACGCCTGACCTGCTGCCCGACGCTCACCCTGATCTCTCCGATGTCGGAATAGAGGGTATGCCAGCCATGACCGTGGTCGACGATGACAACGTTGCCGTATCCCCTGAGCTGACCGGCACTGTAGACCCTTCCCTCTGCCAGTGCGCGGACGTTACTGTCGCGCAGACGCAGAGTAACTCCATAGTGGTTCTGCTCCGCCTTGCCTGAATATGCCCTGATCACCTGCCCGCTCTGCCGGTAGTCGGCAAAATCAGGCTGATCCTGCCGTTCGGCCCGCTGGCGCAGAGCTTTGATACTGCCGCCAAGGGTGATAGCAGCGACAAACAGCATAACCTTTCCGCGCAGGTGCATCTGCCTGATTATCGGCAAAAAAAGCAGCGATTTTTAGTTTTGCAGCCAGTCTTGCGGCCCGCATAACCTCCCTTCCGGCGCTTACCCGCCATGCCTGCAACTGCAAACTCCTGGATGCCTTTTTTGGTTCTCGCCGCGCCTCATTCGTTGATTCTGACCAATATTTTCCGCACAGGTGACCTATGGCTAAATACGATAACACGAACTCAGTAATCGGCGAAGGCTCAATCTTCGAGGGTCGCTTCTACATTGCCGGCAGCCTGCGCGTCGACGGTAAGTTTGAAGGTGATATCCGTACCGATGAAGCGCTCGTCGTTGGCGAGACAGGTAAGGTCAAGACGAACATTTCCGCGCGTGAAGTTATCCTGGCGGGTACGCTGATAGGCGATATCGAAGCAAAAGACGAGGTGCGGCTGACAGAAACCGGCAGAATGCTGGGCGACATCACGACTCCGGTACTCAACATCTCGCGTGGCGTCGTCCTGAAGGGCAACGTCAATATCCATGGCGGTCATAAAAAAGATCCGCGCAAGATTGTTGAAGAAAGCTACGGCCTTGTCCGTGAGCTTGACAAAAAAGGTATTCAATAAAGCGGGTTGGGGTCTTGGGCAGAAAAAAAGGGCTCATACAAACAGGCGCTCCGGGTCGAAAATATGAAAACAGGCCCGGCATGCGCAATCCATCGGCTCGCAAAAACCCGAAGAAAGAATTCTTCACCCTGAAGGCTGAAGAGGGCAAGAACGCGGCCCCACTTTCTGCGTCGTTGCCCAATGGCAGCACCAACAATCCAGGTGCAACTCCCCTCCGCATTAACCTCGGGTTCGCCGAAGTCTCTTACCAGGGCAAAGGCCAGTTCTTATACTTCTACAAGCGCTCGGGTACTCTGAAGAGTGGCGCGCTGCGTGTCGACCGCAGGGCCGCAATGTGGATGGTATTGGGCGTTGTCTGCCTCAGTGCCTCTTTAGGGCTCATGTTCTGGAAAAAGCGCCAAAACGCAGTGCAACTTGCGTTTGCCGAAACCAAAACCGGCGTTGGCGGTGTCGGTCGTCTCGAATCTGGCAAAGTCATCAACGACGCAGCCGATATTACCGGCGAGATTGCCCAGTTTGAAGAAGACGAAAAAATCAAGAACCAGTTGATGGGTGTCATTGAAGAACGCTCAGAAGAGAGCAAAGCCGCTGAGAAACAGGCCAACAAGGTCCAAAAGCTGCAGTACAAGGTGAAACCGGGTGACACCCTGCAATCCATCGCAAAAAAATACAAGGTCAAACCTGAATCAATCAGCGGATCAAGCCGCCTCGACGAGTTTCAGGATGTCTCCGTTGGGCAAACCTTGTCGATTCCGACCCGTGACGGAATATACTACATCGTAAAAAAGAACGAACGCCTGGCGAATATTCTGCAGGCGCACAGGGTTTCGCTGGATAAGTTCATCGCCGAAAACGAGCATGTCAATATCGACCTGCTTGATGCCGGCGAAGAAATTTTTCTGCCCGGCGCGAAACCCATTCGCCGCGCTGAGGGCTGGCTGATACCGGTTTCCAGCCGCGTTGTGACCAGCGGTTATGGCTGGCGCAGCTGGCCACGTTCGGCTTTCCACAAGGGGCTCGACCTCAAGGCCTTTTATGTGCCCGTGCGTGCAGCCAAGTCGGGAACAATCACCTACTCGGGCTGGCTCGGTGGTTACGGCAATGCAATCATTATCCAGCACGACGATACCTACAAGACTCTGTACGCCCACCTGAGCCGCCGGCATGTTGCAGTCGGGCAGCGGGTGCGCCGCGGCCAGGTGCTCGGCCGCACTGGCGATACCGGCTACTCGTTTGGCCCGCACCTGCATTTTGAAATATCCAAGAACGGCGAAAACGTTAACCCGATTAAGTTTCTCAAAGGCCTCCGCGGTCGCTCAAAAAAGCGCTGATCGGCTTTTTTGAGTTTTCCCGCTTTTCGGTGACGCCGATATACTTCTATGATCCTGAAAAAATCTGCCGCAAACCCGGCTGACCGTGTCCTGTCGCCAGACGAGCGCCCGTTTCTCATTGCTGAATTCGGGCTCAACCACAACCGCGATCTTTCACTCGCCATGCAAATGGCTGATGCCGCCGCGGCCAGCGGTGTCGACGCCGTGAAGTTGCAATCTTATACGACGCGGTTCTTTATCAACCGCCAGTTTGACAATGTTCACGCCTTGTTTGACATCTTCGCGGGCCTCGAGCTCGATGCGGAGTTCCATCGCCGGCTCAGGGATTACGTCGTCAGCAAGGGTATGGCATTTTTTTCTACACCACTCACCGAAGACTGGGTCGGCACCCTGGACGCGCTCGAGGTACCGGCTTTCAAAATTGCCTCGGGCGACGTCAATAATTTCGGATTGATCTCGGCAGCTGCGAAGACGGGCAAACCCCTGCTTGTGTCCACCGGGGCCGCTTCAGAGAACGAAATCCGTCATGCGATAAAGCAGCTCGAAGATCTGCGCGCCAGCTACTGTCTGCTGCATTGCGTGTCGCTGTATCCTACCCCACTTGCCAGGGCCAACATAGGTCGCATGGCAAAAATCAGGCAGTTGCTGCCCGACCCGACCGGAATACCCCTGGGATTTTCCGATCACACCGAAGATACCGATGCAGCCTTTGCGGCCATTGCAGCGGGAGCCGTGGTGATCGAGAAGCATTTTACCCTGGACAAATCGCTGCCAGGCCCTGACCAAAAGATGTCGTCAGACCCGGCCCAGATACGCGAACTGCGGCGCCGTATCGACCTTGCCTGGGCGATCAGGGGCAATGCGCTGAATGCCGACTGCCATGCAGAAGAGACGGCAGGAGATTATTACGGTAAGCGGGCGCTCTACGAATTTGAGGGTAAGACGCGCGCGATGCGACCACGCCATCCTGATTACCCATTGCCCTGAATGCCCGTGAGTATTCAGGTTTCTACAAAACTACTCTCGACCAACCTGCACAATGCATCAACGGCCTCGGCTTCTTTGTCGCCTTCGGCGATGACTGTGATGCGACTGTCGCGCGTCAGGGCCAGCATCATCAGACCCATGATACTCTTGCCGTTGATGCGCTGTTCGTCCTTTTCGACGAATATTTCACAGGGAAACCGGTTGGCCATTTTCACAAAAACTGCCGCTGGTCGGGCGTGAACCCCTGTTTCATTCTGGATCGTGACTGTCTTGGAAACCATGGCTCTTTTCAGTTCTCTGCCGCCTCGCGAATCATGCGTGCAAGCCTTTCCTGGAATTTCCTGGCCGCATGATGGCCGCGGGACTTCAGGTTAAAGTTCTTTGCTGCTGTCTCAATCAGAACGGGTACGTTCCGCCCCGGGCGCACCGGAATCGTCATGACCGCAATGTCGACACCCAGGATATCTTCAGTGACATCTTCGAGCCCAAGCCGGTCGTATTCCTTTTTGTCGTCCCAGTCTTCGAGGTGGATAATCAGCTCAATGATCTTATCGGTGCGCACTGCCCCCGCTCCGAACAGGTCGCTGATATTGATGATGCCAAGTCCGCGTATTTCGAGATGATGACCAATAGTCTCTGAGACGAACCCGTGTAACCGCGACCCGTCGCGGCAAACGATACGCACTGCATCGTCTGCAACCAGCCGGTGGCCACGCTCGACCAGCTCGAGCGCAGTTTCACTCTTGCCCACCCCGCTCTTGCCCTGTATAAGTATTCCCACGCCCAAAACTTCGACCAGGGTACCATGCAGCAGCGTCTGCGGCGCCAGTGCCGCATCGAGAAAATCGGTGAATACATTGATGAACTTGCTGGTACGGTGGCTCGAAACAAAAACCGGCGTTCGGTTTTTCACAGCATGAGAGAGAAACTGTTCGGGCGGATAGTTATCGTGGGTGAAGACAATACCGGTAATGGGGTAATTGAAATAACGTTCCAGCGGCTCATTGATGCGCTCGGGGTTCATGCTGCTGACATAGGCATGTTCCCCCTGCCCGAATACCTGCATACGGTCATGGGCGAAGTGTTCAAAAAAACCGTTCAGCGCAAGACCGGGCCGGTTGACGTCAATTTCGCGGAGCTCACGATCGAGATCCGCATCTTCATTGATGAGCCTGATCTTCAGGCGATCAGCGCTCTTGAGTAACTCGCGGACCTTAACCGATTTCAGGCTGCGGGCCTCTTGATCCTGATGCCGCCGCCATTTGCGTGAAAGATGACATTCAGGCGGCCGGTCTCTTCGTTGACGAATGCCAGAAATTCGAGGTTGGCCTCGTTGAGTACGTCGAGCGCTTCGGCAACGGTGAATTTCGAGACGGGATACACTGCCTCTGCGAGTTTTTCGAGCTTGTTATCCTGCAGGCGCACAACGGTTTCGGTAAAGCCGCCAGCTGCGGGCATGACGATGCTGTAGTTACCGTCGTTACGCGCCGTGACCAGGCCGTAACGCGTCGTGTCGGCGTGGTGGTACATGAGAAAACGAAATTTTTCGCTGCGCAACTGCAGAATCGCCTCAATGTCATTCATCGGCTTGATCTCCGCTTCGCGTATGTCGATCTCCATCTCATCCGAGACTGCCCGATCGTCACTTTTCGGCAGAAAAACTTCGCGGGCGATCGCCGTCTTTTCTTCGAGTTTTTTGCGGTACTTGTCGATCTGGTTGTTGAGCACATCGAGCGTGTTGTCAATAGCCGCGTAGAGATCCTTATCGCTTTTCTTCAGATGAAAAACCGTTGCATCGCCGTGCACGGTGATTTCAAAAAACTGGTTCTGCCGCTCGAGCGAAAAACGCACATCGATGCCTTCAATGTGGTGCAGGCGCTCCTTCAGCTTGTCGATTTTTTTTGACGCATACTGCTTGATAGCGTCAGTGGGTGGAAGGTTCTTAAAGTAGTATGCTATTTCCATAAGGCGATAATAAACCCTTACAGAAGTGATCGAGCGTTTTTTTGCTTTTTTCCGGTTACGGCGCCTGTCATGCTACCGCAGGCGCAGGCAGGTCTTTTTTCCTTAAGAACTCCGCAACCTGCTGCAGCTTTTCATTTTGCGGCGCAAATTTGAGCGCGGCATTGAGGGTGCGCAGGGCCTTATGCGGCTCGCGGGCGCGCACATAGCAGCGTATCAGCAGTAATGCGGCCTTGATATTCTGCGGTTCTTCGGCCAGCAGCAGCTTCAGAAAACGCTTCGCCGAGGAAATATCATCCGCCTTGTAAGCCGCGTGCCCGGCGAGCAGTAGTATCTGCGGATCGACATGGTCATCGAGCGCGCAGGCCTGCGCCAGGTAATGCGAGGCAGTGCGAAAATCGCGCTGCAAGAGGGCAAGCTTGCCGACGATAATAAGCGCATCCTGGTGCTGGGGCCTGACGGCAAGGGCCGAGAGTGCAAGCTGTCGCGCTGCGGCATAGTCGGCCGAACGCATGCGGCTGCGGCTCTGGTAGACCATCGTTTCGGCTTCGAGGTGCCGTAGGTTATAGTGCAGCGTCAGAACGGTCAGGTCGTCGCCATTGGGTTCGTCGCCCCGGTAGAGCTTAAACGACTGCATGAATGCTTCAATCGCCGCAGACGGTTCTGACAGCGCGGCGCGCAGCCATGAAATGACTTTTTCTGCACCCGGCTGTTCGTGGCTGCTGTTTTGCTGCTCAGCGAAACCGTCAGTCAAAAGTACCAGGGTTTCACCCGGGCGGAGCTTTCCACTAACCTCTTCATAATCGCGCACGTCGAAGGGAGCAATACCGAGAGGGTAACCGGGAGTGTCATACTGGGCCAGCAATTCGCTGCTCATCGCCGAAAAATGCAGCATTTTGGGATGTCCCGCGTTGACGAAAGTAAAACTGTAGTCGCTGTGTATGCGCAGCAACTGCGCCGTAAAATAGATACCCGATGGCAGAATAGGTTTCATGTGCTCGTTGAGCTGCGCGAGCAGCTCAAGCAGGCTTAACCCCTGCGCGCTGAGTAACCTGAAGTGGTAGTGGAGCGCCATGGTGATGAGTGCGGCCGGCACTCCATGGCCGGAAACGTCGGCGATGATGACTGTCAGCGATTCGTGCGAGCGGTAGTAGTCGAAGTAATCGCCGCTGACCTCTACCATCGGCTCATACGCCGCCTTAAAGTCGATTGCCCTGAAAGAAGGAATATCCGAATGGATAATCTGCGACTGCACAGTGCGGCCAATGCGTAAGTCGAACTGCAGCTGCGAGTTCATCCGCTTTTGCACTTTCTGCGCCTCGAGCATGCCCGTGATAAGGCGCGCGTTCAGAATAGCGAGCGCGATCTGCGCAGCCATCGCTTCAAGAATTTCCAGGTCATCGCGCTTGTAGAAGTGCGACGTGTTCTTTTCCACTGCAAGGGTACCCAGTTTTTCTTCGCGTACACTGATGGGAGCGCAAATAACGCACAATGTTTCTTCGCCAGGGTCGAGATACTCCGGGTGTTGCGCGAGGTCGTATATCAGGCGCGATTGCTGGCTGGTAAAGATTGACCCTGAAAACCCCTCACCCACAGCCAGTGGCCGGCGCTCAGGAGTCGTCTGGCGCAGAAAGGCTACAGGATTCAGACGACCATGCTCTTCGATGCGTACCGTGACGTTATCAGCTTCGAAAATCTCTGAGCAGAGTTCAATGACGCGATCAAAGAGCAGCTGGGTATCGTTGATCGTTGACAGCTCTTTGCTGACATACATCAGGATATCAATCTTGTCCTTGGGTGTCAGACCACCGATAACGGTTTTTGCCCCGCGATACTTGACGACCCGCCGTTTACCGTACTTGAGTTCGAGCATCCTGACCGGCTTCAGCAAAACTCATGCCATAAGGCATGTCGCAGCCGACCTGGGGGCTGGTTGCCGTTATGGGCGGGACTCGATACCGAACTTACGGAGCTCCGCGGCAATGCGGCCGGTAAGCATCGTGTACCACATGCGCCAGTCCGAGATAAAGGATTTCAACGGGTACTTAAAAGTTGCAGGCCGGTTTTTTTCGATGAAAAAATGACCGAACCAGGCAAAGGCATAGCCGCTTACCAGTGCGGGTATGACGAGCACGTAGTTGCTGATTCCTACGGCAATCGCAAAGACGAAAAGGCCCAGCGTAGAACCGACAAAATGCAGCAGGCGGTTTCTCACCGACGAATGTTCGTGCAGGTAGAACGGCCAGAACTCCTGCAGTGTGCGGTAATGATCGCGGCGCCAGGCGTAGTGCCGTATACTGCCGGCGTTGCTGCGCCCCGCGGCCACGTGCACTGTTTCTGCGGCACGCTGTGTCGCAGCGGAAACTTTCTTTGCGGCAGAAGTCTTTTTTCCCCGGCTCTTTGTGGTCTTCTTTGCTTTCTTTTTCGTCGCCTTCTTTTTTGCTGCCATGATCGGTACCTCGCTGTAAGTTATTTCACTGAATCTCTTGCCTTGCGTGCCTTCTGCAAGAGTTCTTTTGAATACAGTTCGCCCGCCAGTTTGTCCTGCACACGAAGCGCGGTACGCTTTAGCTGCGCAAGCTCTTCCGCATTCGGTTCAACTTTTTCCACACCTTTGCTGTACAGGACCTGCAATGCTTTTTCGTTTTCCCGGCGGAGTTCAAGTGTGAGCTCGCGCGCATATTTTTCCAGCGTCGTATGTACGATGGTTTTCTGCGCATCTGTCAGCTTATCGTAGGCAGATTTCGCGAGCAGCGTTGCTCCCGCTGCGTTAGCAAGACGCGCATTGGTAAGGTATTTGGCCTCGCGAAACCACTGCAACCCAATAGCGCCATATGGCGGAGCATAAAATGCATCGATACCACCGGTCTTGAGTTGCGGCAGAACCGCCTCGAAACCGAGAAAGACCGGGACCAGCCCATATTCTGAGAGCATCGCAAGCACGAGGCGGTCACCCTTCGGGGCCCAGATCTTGACCCCCTGCATGTCGGCGGCCTTCACAATCGGCTTGTTCTTGCTCATCAGGTAGACAAAACCATTTTCGCCCCACCCTGCAAGCACCAGGTTCTGCGCCAGAAACTTTTTTGAGAGGTCGGGGTAAACTGCCGCCACCACGGCGTCGAGCTGGCGGAAATTATCGAAAAAGAACGGCAACTCAAACAGGCGTGACTCAGGAACAACGGTGCCCAGCGTCTGGCCGGTGAACGATGCGATATCGATGGTACCGGTCTTCAGCTTCCGCATCACCGAGGGTTCGTCACCGGCAATGCCACCGTAGAAAACGCGAACCTTAACTTCGCCGTTCGTTTTTGCAGCAATTTCATCGACGCATTTTTTGATGATTTTTGCCCAAATGGTGTTTTCTGGTGCAAGAGTCGCGTATTTCAAAGTAATTTCCGCACTGATCGGCGTCAGTGTGAACAAGAGCAGCGCTGCAGCGGCAGAGCGCAGGAATAATTTTGCGGAAGACATGGCTTACCAACTCAGGTGCAAACTACGGTTGTACAGTAATTTTTTTCAGCAGCTCTTCGGCTGCCTCTTCGGTCAGGGGCTCTGAGTAATAATAACCCTGCGCATACTCGCACCCCATCTCGGCAAGCAGTTCCTTTTCGTGGCGCGTCTCAATACCTTCCGCCACGGCCTCAAGATGCAGGTTACGTGTCAGGGCCAGCATGGCGCGCACGATTTCATAGTTGCGGCTGCCGTGGATGAGGCCGTGGACAAACGAGCGGTCGATCTTGATCGTTTCAGCGGGTATCGAGGCGAGGTGGCTTAACGAAGAAAAGCCCGTGCCAAAATCATCGATCAGAATCCTGACCTGCATTTGCCTGAGCTCTTCGAGCTGCGACATTCCCCCCACGACGTCAGCCATCAGCACTGTCTCGGTAATTTCCAGTCGCAAAAAGCGGGGGGGCAGCTTGTGGTTTTCCAGCATACCGGAAAGAGTGTCGCACAGATTACCGAAAGCAAACTGCTCATCCGAAATATTGACGCTGATATAGAAATCCGGTGCATAGTGATGATGCCAGCGCCTGGCAGTTTCGATGGCATTCTGTAGCACCCACTCGCCGAGTTGCCGCATCGCCTCGGTTTTTTCGAGTATGGGCAAAAAGACCGCCGGCGTGAGCAGGCCGAGCTCGGGGTGCTGCCAGCGGACAAGCGCTTCAAACCCACTCAGTTTTCCGTTAGCCAGCGCATAGATGGGCTGGTAATAGTTCCTGAGCTCGCCGCGCACGACTCCCTTCTGAAAATCAGAACTCAGCTTCAGGTTGCGCACTGCGACTTCGTGCATCTGCGGCTCAAAGAGCCGCACCGAGACCCGGCGGTCGCCTTTCGCCCGGTACATCGCGTTATCGGCGTCGCGCAGCATTTCTTCTGCGGTGCGGTAGCGCAAGGACGACATCACGGCTCCGATGCTCGCTCCGATAAATATATCCTTCCCTTTGAAATTGTAGGGGGTTCTCAGTTTCTCGGCGATTCGCATTGCGATGCGCTGCAGCGCAGCGCCGTCACCGACAGGGTTGACAAGTACAATAAATTCGTCACCACCCCAGCGGGCAACACGGCAGCGGTCTTCAACCGAAGCGAGCAATTCAAAGCCAACCGCCTTAATCAAGAGGTCGCCGACATGGTGCCCAAGACTGTCGTTTACCAGCTTGAATCGGTCGAGATCGATAAAGAGAATACCGAAGTTGCGCTGCCCGCTGTGCTGGTGAAAATCAGCAATTGCCGCATGAATTGCGTTCGTAATGTAGTGGCGGTTGTAGAGACCTGTCAGCGAATCGTGGTCGGCGAGGTACTGTAGCTCGAATGTCTTGGTTGCCACTGCACGCCGCAACATCTTTATCCATAAGACGATAATGGCGATGACAATAAGAATAGCGATCGCCACCGCGAACAACACGTTGCGCATTGCCTGCACGTCACTTAAGCGAATGTGGCTGGCCTCGCCGAACCATTTTTGATAGAGCACGTCGTACGTGCCGTTTGCTTTGACGCGGTCAAGACCCGTGTTGAGCCATTCAAGCAGGTTTAAGTTTCCTTTGCGGACGGCAAACGCAACGTTTGAAGCCAGAACCGGCTGCCCGGTAGTAATAATATTGCGAATACCGAGTTTCTGCAAGGCATACCGCCCGCCGACCTGTGTCGTGATCACGCAGTCATGTTTGCCCGAAGCCAGCAGCCGCATTGCCTCAAACTGGTCTTTGACCGGTATCGATTTGTACCGTATACCCAGCGTGCTCAGGTATTCGGTCGATAAAGCTCCTTCTTGTTGAATCACCTCTTTGCCCGCAAGGTCCTGCACGGAGAGGATAGGCTTTGAGCCAATGCGCACGAAAATTTCTGAGGCAAGTACTGAATGCGGCTTGCTGAAATCGGCATATTCGCGTCTCACCGGCTGATCGAACATGCTGACAACCTGCACGCTGCCGTCGAGCAGCGACTGGCGAATCCTGCTCCACGGTCCCGTTACGAAACTGATCCGTTGACCGCTGGCTTCGCCGATGGCCCGGATCAATTCAACCTGGAACCCCTCTAGCTTACCCTCGTCGCTGAACCACTCGTACGGCCGAAAGGCTTCATCCGCACCGTAAACAACTGCATCAGGCTGCTGTGCATTGAGCGCGCTGCCGCAGGCAATAACAATAAACAGCAGCTGGCGTGCATTTCGCAGCATGGACAATACCAGTCACGGTCAGCTTTCGCATGTTGTAAAGTGGATTGCGCAGAGGGCATAAAAAAACGGGCTTGCGCCCGTTCTTTTAGCTGTTATTTGCTGTTGGTTAGAACTGGAAGTTCACACCAGCACGGATTACGTAGCCGTTCCAGTCAAATTTCACTCCGCTTTTTTCCATCTGGCCACCGCGGTAGCCCGCTTCGAGTACCAGGTTGGTAGAAGAGGCAGAACCTTCAGTCAGCATGCCCATGTTGAACTGCAGACCCAGCATACCCTGGTACATGAACCCGCTCATGCTGTCGTTGGCATCAGGGTTCTTCTGGTTGTACATTGAGTAACCGTAGCCAAGACCTGCTGTTACGTATGGCTGGACGGCTGGTACATCTTCACCGCCCATAGGGATGTAGAGGCGCATGTTGGCCATCGGGATAAAGGTGTGATAGGTGCGTGATGTTGTCGCTGCGCCGGTAATGCCGGTTCCTGTCGCAACGGTGCCACTGGCAACATCAAAGCCGATCGACTGATAGTTGAGCTCGGGTACGAAAGCAAAAAAGCGTTCGAGGCGCAGATCAAGTGCCAGTGCCGCGTCGACAGCGGCTTTGTCGTTTGCTGCCCGGACAGATGATACCCCTGCTTTAGCCTCAAAGCCTACAGCCATTGTTGCAGACGGCAGTGCTGCCATCACGCTCAGCGCTGCAGCATAAATGAACGTCGATTTCTTCATTTTATCTCCTTTGTATACAGGAAGCTCTCACGCTCCCTTTACTGTTATTAGACGTATGACCCGCTACTTGAGGTCGATAAAAATGTAAATCCAAAAATAGAATGCAATTCCTTCACTTTTGCAGCGCAAAAAGACGCACGGCGGCAGCAATTGCCTCGAGAGAGCGTATGTCGCCAGACCTCGCAGCGCCCAGCTTCGCTGCTGCGCCGGGCATTCCCCAGACACTCGAAGTGGCCTCATTCTGGATCAGCGTCTGGCAGCCACTGTCGCGCAGGTCTTTCAGCCCTTGTGCACCATCGTTACCCATGCCCGTCAACAGAACCGCCAGTGCGGCCCGCGGCTTTGCAGCGATGACTGAGGCGAAGAGCACGTCGACCGACGGCTTGTGCCGGTTTACAGGTGCATCGTCGCCCAGGCATATACGGAGTTCATTTGCTTCACGGCAGACCCTCATGTGCCGCCCTCCCGGGGCAATATAAACTTCTCCCGTGCGCAGCACCATGCCGTGCCCGGCTTCGCAGACATGTACCCGGGCGACCTCGTCCATACGGCGGGCAAAGGCACGGGTAAAGTTTTCGGGCATGTGCTGCGCAACAAGGACGGGCAACGATTCACTCTCGAGCTGGCGCAGAATAACCTCGAGCGCAGCCGGCCCACCGGCCGATGCACCGATGGCAATCAGTCGGTATTCATTTCGCTGCGCAGTGTCCACAGCGATCACGGCGGCAGCTCCTCATGCCTTACCCAGCAGTCACCGTTCCAGAGTTCGAAGATGATATGGCGGTGGCCCGTGCCACCCACGTGCTGCGCCGCGATCGCCATGCCCTCGCGCGCAAGAATTGCCCGCATCATCTGCAGGTTGCGTTCGCCGACTGTAGTGCCTGTCTTATCGACAAACTCGAACATCTTACCGCCGCCAAAAACCTTCACGACAAAATCCTGCGGGCGCGTACCGGCGCGCAGCATTTCACGGAAAAAAATCTCCAGAACCTCGTCGACATAACGGCCACTCAGTTCACTGTCCTCAATGTAATCTGAACCGTAACCCTTCGGTACAAGCAGGCCGCGGGAGGGCAGCAGGCAATGCGTCATACCTCCCACCTTGAGACGGGGGTGCCAGACACAGATGGCCACGCATGAACCGAGCAGGGTTTTGATGCGCACACGGTTTTCGCCCCAGAACCAGTCACCCGGCTGCAGGTAAACTTCGCGGCCGCCCTCGGGCAATGCGTGAAACTCTGATTTATTGCGGCGCATAGATTGTCGGCTTGACCGCCTTCAGGTGCTCACTGATGCCATGCAGGCTTTCGGCATGACCGATGACAAGGTAACCACCTGGCCTAAGGCTCTGCGCGAGCGCTTCGGAAACTTTCTTGCGCGTATCACGGTCAAAGTAGATCAAAACGTTACGCAAGAAGATGACGTCGAAGTAGCCAAAACTGCCGGGCCGGTGCTCGAGCAGGTTCAGGTGCTGGAAGCGGATATTTTTCAGGAGTGCCGGGACGATGCAGAACTTCCCCTGTTCAGGGCCAGCGCCTTTCAGGCAATACTTTTTCAGAAGATGCTGCGGAATCTCCTCAGCCATTTCGAGCGGATATGCCGCACCCAGCGCCTGTGCCAGCATGTGCTCGCTGATATCTGTGCCCATGACCTGCCAGCCTGTATCGCCAAATACATCGGCGAGTGTCATCGCTATCGAGTAGACTTCCTGCCCTGACGAGCAGGCGGCGCTCCAGACACGAAAAGTTTCGCTGCGGTCATGGGCAAGGGCGCGCTCGCGCAGCCAGTCGAAATGGCGTATCTCGCGGAAGAAATATGTTTCGTTGGTCGTGAGCAGGTTGATCATCATCTGCCGCTCGCCCCGGTCGTCTTCATTGCGCACGATGCGCAGGTATTCAGTGTAACTGTTCAGGCCAAAGTGCCGCAGCCGCTTCATGATGCGCGAAGACACCAGCGCCTTCTTTGAATCGGGCATATGTATGCCCGCCCATTCGTAGATCAGTTTTTGGAAAATCGCAAACTCCGCCTCGGTGAGATCAATGCTGCCGGAAACGGGTGGCACTCGGCTCATGGGGTTTCGCCCCCATAGGTACCATATGCCTGCGGCTCATAGACTGCCAGCCTGATCAGGCGCTTATCCCTGAAACGAAAACGGATGCCGCGACCGTACACATCGACCTCCGCCCCCACAACGCGCAACCTGCCCGAACGATAGAACTCCCTCAAGAATTTGCCTGCCTGATCGCTGTTAAGGCCCCTGAGCTGTGTTTCGTGCAGCCCGAGCGCGGTAAAAAATTCGAGCGAGGGCGCTTTGTGTTTTTCGATTTCCAGGTGAATCTCCCGAATGCGGTCATTTTTGAGCACAAATTCAGCATTAAAGTTCTGCTCCGTGTAGGTCAGGGTTTCCGGGTCGGAATACGTACGGTACGCGGGTTCGCCGTAACGCGCGCGCAACTCGGTCTCTGTCTCGCCGAGCAGCATACCCGCCGCGCCCGTACCTTCGATGACGTGGTGCGGCGCATTGCGCAGCAACGAAATGTCTTTCTCGCTGCGTAGGGGGCGGAAACGATCGTAACGGTTGCCCGGGCGGGTGCCTGCAATCAGGGGAAAAGCCACAACCCCCAGGGACAAAATGCCGATAGTAGTGCATATGACCAAGAAGCGCGCCCTGTTCAAGGCATACGAAGATCCCGAATTCATGACGTCTTTTGATGCCCGACCGCTGCGCATACAGGCTGAATACCTGATGCCACTGACCCATTTTGAGAAATTGCGCGTCAAGGACACCATTGTTTTTTTCGGCTCAGCGCGCCTGCCTGCCCCGCACCAGGCAAAACAAGAAAGAGAGAAGCTGGAGGCTGCGGGTGAGTGGAACGAGGTCGAGGCCGCACATTTTGCCCTGCGGCTGCGCTATTACAAAGATGCCGTCAGGCTCGCGTACAAGCTGACCCAGTGGTCGAAGTCGCTGCCTGCAGAAGCGCGCAGGTTCCTCATCTGTTCAGGCGGGGGGCCCGGTATCATGGAGGCAGCAAACCGGGGCGCGTCCCATGCGCGGGGACTCTCCGTCGGCATGAACATCTCGCTTCCGTTCGAGCAGGAGCCGAACCCTTACATCACGCAGACCCTCAACTTCGAGTTCCATTACTTTTTTATGCGCAAGTTCTGGCTCATGAACCTCGCGAAGGCACTCGTGATCTTTCCGGGTGGCTACGGTACTCTGGACGAGCTCTTCGAGGTTCTCACCCTGGTACAAACACGCAAGGTGCAAAAGCGCCTTCCGATCGTGATCTTCGGCAAAGAATACTGGGACCAGGTCATTAACTTCGAAGCAATGGCAAAGTGGCGCATGATCAAATGGGAAGACATCAAGCTCGTGCACTTTTCTGACGAACCGCAGGATGCATTTGACTACCTGACCAAACAGCTGACCGAGTTGTATCTCTGATCAGGAACACTGCATGCCTAGCCCGGCTTCGAAGAACTGCCACGCGTTCATGAACACAGGAATGTAATACTGGTAGAGCTGCAGGCTAAACCAGGTCACAACATCGAAAAGGAAACCGAGCGTAACTACGACCACGGCTAGAAGCACATACAAGAAGCCGGCAATCAACCAGAAGACCTGGCCCAACTGGCAAAAGATCCCGAGCCCCATCACGATACCTTGCACGGGGAAACCTGCGGCGCGATTCGCCTCACGTCAAGCCCGAGCTAAGACTGCGTAAAACATCGTATCGCTGTCGAGATCGGGCGATCCTACCCAGCGCGACTCGACGAGCTGGAATTCGGGGTGCTGTGCAAGAAATGAATGCACAACATCTTCGTTCTCGGTTTTGAAAACGCTGCAGGTGCTGTAGATCAGCTTGCCGCCAGCGCGCACATGGCCGCAGACTTCGCCGAGTATGTTGAGCTGCAACGCGGCAAATTTTTCAGGGTCGTCAGGCATGATGCGAAAGCGCACGTCAGGGTTACGCCGCAGGGTGCCAGACGACGAACAGGGCGCATCAACGAGAACACGATGAAATCCCCCGGCGTTCTTTATTTCTTTTGCGGTGACTGCCGGGGCGATTGCCCCGTCAGAAACCGTAAATCTCCTCACGTTATGAAATCCCGCACGGCGTGCGCGTAACTTGAGCTCGTCGAGTTTGTAGTCGCGAATATCCGAGGCATAGAGCACACCCCGGTTCTGCATCTGCGACGCAATCTGCATCGTCTTGCCGCCGCCTCCGGCGCAGACATCCCACACGGCCATGCCGGGGTGTGCATCGACGGCCGCCCCGAGATGCTGCGAAGCGAGGTCCTGGATTTCGATGAACCCCTTTTTGAGCGACGCCAGTTCGTAGACGGGCAGCTCCCCGACGATTTTGAGCGTGATCCAGCGCTCGTCATGGCGCAGTGTTTCGACCGAAAAACCTGCGGTGCTGAGCTCGGTCTCGATTTCGCTGAGGCGCTCGGGATAATTCACGCGCAGGTAGAGCGGCGGTTTGCTACCCAGCTGTGAGAGAAACTGCGGCATTTTTTCCTGCGGGATCGAGGAATGTTCAAGCCATCTTTTCCAGGTGCCGGGCAAATTGAAACCGTCACCCGGCGAGGCGCTGCGCGCCAGGTCGAGCGACGGCAACGCCCGCCACGCGGTTGCGGCATCGGTGGTTACAGCTTCGGGCAAATGACCAATCGCCGTGCGCAGCAGGCGAAAGAATTCTTCGCTGTACCAGCGCCGGTCGCGTTTGCCGTAGCTCCTGTGTTCACGAAAGTATCCGGCAAGCCACTTATCGGCCTGCCGGGCGGTCGGATGATCGATGTAGGCACGCCACAGGGCGGCGAGGTGGCGTTGTTTATTAACCCCTCCCCGCCCTTCGGGCACCCCTCCCCTTGACGAGGGGAGGGGCCTGGGGTGGGGTTTTATTGCAGGGCCCCTGAAGCCACGGCCAGCAGCGACTTATTGAAGCGTGCGACATCTTTGATTTCGCCGCCGTCGGCAATGACCGCGTGACCCCAGAGCAGTTGCGCATAGTCTGCGAGCAGCGGGTCATTCGGGTTCGCCTCGTAGCGCGCGTTGAGCTTTTTAACCAGCTCGTGGTCAGGATTAACTTCGAGCGTCTTGAGACGAGGTGCCACTTTTTCGCCGTTGCGCGCGAGAATCTTTTCGAGGTACGGCGACATGTCAAAGTCTTCGCCGACCACGCGTGACGGTGCGCTCACCAGCACCGAGCTGAACTTCACATCTTTGACCTGTTCTTTGAGATTTTCTTTCAGGCAGCCGAGCAGCGCGCCCATGGTTTTTTCTGCCTCTTTGACTTTTTCGCTGTCTTTCTCTTTCTGCTTTTCATCGGCCAGGTCGAGTTCGCCCTTACTGGCTGACTTGAACTTCTTGCCGTTGAATTCGCCTATATTCTGGAGCACAATTTCGTCGTACGCGTCGATGAGGTAGAGAATCTCGTAACCCTTCGCGCGCAGCGACTCTGTGTGCGGTGAATTTTCGAGCGTGAGGCGCGATTCGCCTGAAAGATAGTAGATCTCTTTCTGCTCGGCCTTCATGCGATCGATATATTCCTGGAGCGTCGTGGTCTTCTCTTTATCAGCAGATGAGGCAAAGAGCAGAAGCCCGGCAAGCTTGTCCTTATTCTCAAAATCGGTCGAAGCTCCTTCTTTGATCGCTGGCCCGAACTCGCGGTAGAAGTCTGCGTATTTTTCGCGCTCTTTTTCGAGCAGGTCGGTCAAGGTCGAGATGATCTTGGTGGTCAGCCCCTTGCGGATCGCCGTGATGTGGCGGTCTTGCTGCAGGATCTCTCGCGAAATATTGAGCGGCAGGTCGGCACTTTCAATCACGCCGCGCACAAAACGCAGGTAGCGTGGCAGCAGTTCTTCGGCGCGTTCGAGAATCAGCACCTTCTTAACATAGAGCTGCAGACCGCCCTTGAAGCTCGTATAATAGAGATCGAACGGTGCGCGCTTCGGCAGGTAGAGCAGCGCAACGTATTCGATGCGGCCCTCAGCGCGGTAGCTGATCACCTTGAGCGGGTCTTCCCAGTCATGCGAGATGTGCTTATAAAACTCGTTGTACTCCTCGTCTTTGACGTCGCTCTTGCTGCGCGTCCAGATCGGCTTCATCGAGTTCAGCGTTGTCTCTTCAATGCTCTCTTCGGTTTTGGCCTCTTCGCCTTCACCGACCGTCTTGTGGACGGTCTTTTTCATCAGGATCGGGTACGTGATGAAGTCAGAATACTTCTTCACTACCGACTCAATCTCAAACTCGTCACAAAAATCAGCCAGGCCGTTTTCTTTGTCAGCCGGCTTAAGGTCGAGGGTGATGGTTGTACCCGGCGTTGCCCGGCTATCATCGTCAATCGTATACGTACCTGCCCCGGTCGATACCCAGCGGGTTGCCGTCTCTTCATTGGCACGGCGGGTAACCATCGTGATCTTGTCGGCCACCATGAAGGCGGAGTAAAAGCCGACACCGAACTGGCCGATGAGATCAAAGGCATCTTTCGAAGCCTTCGCCTTTTCGATGAGCTCTTTCGTGCCCGAACGCGCGATCGTACCGATATTCTGCACTACCTCGTCGCGGCTCATGCCGATGCCCGTGTCGGTAATCGTCAGCCGGCGCGCAGTCTTGTCGACTTCGATGCGAATGAAGTTATTGGTTTCCTGGGTTACTGACTTATCAGTCAAACCGAGGAACTTTCTCTTATCAATCGCATCGGACGCATTCGAGATCAGTTCGCGCAGAAAGATCTCTTTGTGCGAATAGATGGAGTGGATCATAAGATCCATCAGCTGTCTTGTTTCAGCCTGAAATTCAAAGGTTTGTGTTGTACTCATAGTCGTTTTGGAGGTGGGCCGCAGTAAGCCGCCCGCTCCCAAACTAGTGTTTGACATAGGGTGTCAATTTTGCAGCGAAATGCCGTCACCGTGCGTTTTGGCCTGCAGTTTAAGCTCACCCTCCTCATCGTTGCCCTGATCACTGCCGTTTTTGTGGCGATGGGCATTTACGTGGCGCGTGAAAAAAAGAATATTCTTACCGAGACTGCCTCGGCGACCGCGAAAAAAGAACTCGCCAGCCTCGCGTTCATCGCCTCGCGCGCGATACTCGACCGCGACGACCTGGCGCTCGCCGACTCACTGCAGAATGCGCAGGGCCTGCCAGGCTTCACCATCGGCGCGGTTTACGTGCCGCCAAAGAAGAACTCGCTCATCAACCGCATGGGCAGAGATCTCGGAGAAAAGCAGAAAGAGGTGGAACGCGATGGTCTCGAGACGGTGCGCGCCCACTGGGACACCGTAATCGCGTCGCCCGTTGCACTCGGCCACCGGATTGAAAAACCCTTTCTCGGCGATTCGGACGTAAAGGTACAGTACTTCCACCGCGCGGTCTTTCACCCGTTTGTCAAAGTAAACCCTCCGTTGCTCGGTGTGGCGCAGGTTGCGGTGACTGACGAATACATCAACAGGTCGATTCGCGCCAGCCTTATTGAATTGCTCATAGTGGGAGGTATCTTCTTTGTCGCTGCTCTTTTCGCAGCATACCTGCTTTCCCGCTTCATTGTCAAACCGGTAAAGGTCCTGTCGAAGGGGGCCGCCGAGGTCGGCAAGGGAAACCTCGATGTCACATTGCCGCCTCTCGGCAGCGACGAGCTTGGTCAACTGGCACTGCAGTTCAACGAAATGACCGCCAGCCTGAAACGTGCCAGCGAAGAAGCCAAGGAGCAGGCGGTTTTTAATGACCAGGTACGCCAGGCAAAAGAAATCCAGGAGGGCATGAACCCGTCACGCTTTCTGAAGAAGCCCGAGTACCAGATCAAGGGCTTCACCCGCGCAGCCAAGGGAGTCGGCGGTGACTATTATGACTTCCAGGTTTTGGGCGATGGGCGTATCGCCGTACTTATTTCAGACGTGAGTGGTAAATCCATCTCGGCTTCGCTCGTCATGGTCTTGATCAAGACAGTCGTTTCGACGTACCTGAAACTTTTCAATACGATTCGCGGTGACACGATTATCCGCACGATTAACCGCGTGATGTGCGGCGAGGCTCATATCGACAAGTTCGCCACCATACAGTTTTTCGTTTTTGATCCCGCCACCAGGACTCTCGAATTCTCAAACGGCGGTCACGGCCCGCTGTTTCTGTACCGGGCCGACCGTAAGATCTGCACCGCCAGCAAGCTGGAAGGCCTGCCAATGGGTATTGAAGATGAGAACCAGTATAAACTGGCAAAGATGCAACTTAACAGCGGTGACATCGTCATGCTCTATACCGACGGTATTACAGAGTGCTGGAATACAACGAAAGAAGAGTTCGGTCTGAAACGGGTACGTGAAAAGCTGACCGGTTACGCCGATCTCAACCCAAAAGAGATTATTGAAAACTTCGTTCGCGACCTCGATGAGTTTGCATCGGGTGCCGAGCAGCACGACGACATGACCATGGTAGTCATGAAGGTGCTGTGACAGGTTTCGCATGCGTGACGAAATATTCAAACACCCTGGTTCGGGTAAAACCCCATTCGAGTTTAATGCGCAGGTTGCCGCAGTTTTCGACGACATGGTTTCACGTTCAGTGCCGTTCTACCGCGAGGTATTGCGCATGACGGCAGAACTCGCGCGTGACTTCTATCAACCCGGTACGCAGATCTACGACCTTGGATGCTCAACCGGTGCCCTGGCGCATGCGCTGGCTGACGAGTTCGGCGTTGAACCGTTTACTTACACCGGAATTGACAACTCGGCCCCTATGGTTGAACGCGCCAGGCTCCATGCTCCCCAAACGGATGCCGGTGGCAGGAAAATAACGTTTGAGCTGCGCGATATAGCTGCGTCGGATTTTTTGCCCGCATCCGTCTTCGTCTCTAACTACACTTTCCAATTCCTCAAACCGCTGGCGCGCCAGTCACTGCTCCGCCGCATTTACACTGCACTCAGTAATGACGGCTGTCTGCTGCTGTCGGAAAAATGCCTCGAAGACTCGGCGGACGTTTCGCGCCTGTACGCCGACCACTACCACGCGATGAAAGCTCGCAACGGCTACAGCGAGCTCGAGATCGCAGAAAAACGCGAGGCGCTTGAAAACGTGCTGATTCCGTTTCGCGTGAATGAAAATATCGAGATGCTGCGCGAAGCAGGCTTCAACCCCGTTTCCATCTTCTTCAAGTGCTACGGATTTACCTCTTTTCTCGCACTCAAGGCCTGAGATGCCTGAAACCCCCTTTGCCTTACCTGCATACCTGCCGCAGACCGCGGCAAGCGTGCGCCACGAACTCGCCGCGCAGCAGCAAAAGCTGGGCTCGCTCGGGCTATCGCAAATCTACGAGAGAATCTGCAACCTTGGAACGTCCGGCGCAGGGTATTCAATTCATGAAGGCACAGTCATCTGCCCCCAGCTGCACTCCGGCGCAGAAGAGATTGCGCGCGACCTGGTACCCTGGCGCAAGGGTCCCTTCGCGCTGGGCGATCTGCTGATCGACGCCGAATGGCGTTCAGACATTAAATGGAATCGCCTGAAATCCCAACTGCCGGACATGACAGGCAAAACCGTCGCCGACGTCGGGTGCAACAACGGTTATTACCTCTACCGTATCGCAGAGGCAGGTGCGAAAAATATTCTCGGCCTTGACCCAACTCTGAAATACTGGCTGCAGTACCAGTTGATCGCGGCGCATACGGGCAGCATAGCGGACTATCTTCCCCTCGGCTGGCAGGCATTGTGGCAGATGCAGGCAACTTTCGACACCATTTTCCTGATGGGTGTCAACTACCACGACCGCGATCCGCTCGAGATGTTCCATGCCTGCCACAGGGCGCTTCGCCCGGGCGGCACACTCCTTTGCGAGTCGGTTGTCGCAGACACCGATGCAGATCTCGAAATTTTTCCCGAAGGCAGGTACGCCGGCATCGGCGGCGTTTACGCGATTCCGTCGCCGCGTGCGCTCAAACGGCAACTGGATTTCGTGGGATTTCAGGAAGTTACGCTACTTCATTCTGATCCGCTGCTGCCGGCCGAACAGCGCAGCAGTGAATATTCACCGCAGGCGAGCCTGGCAGATCACCTGCGCGCCGAAGATGCCTGGAGCAAAGAAGGTTATCCCCCACCCTACCGTGCGGCGCTGCTCTGCCGCGTCTGACTTTACGCGGCAAACGCCGCAGGATCTGCATCCGCCGATGAAAAAAATACTCATGGCACTCGTTGCCGCAACTACCCTGCTCTCTGTTTCAGTGAGCGCAAAAACCGAAAAGCAGATTCGCGACGAAAACAAGGCAAAAGCCTACAAAGAAAAGAAAGCTGCTGAAAAAGCGGAGCGCAAGGCTAAGCAAGAGCAGAAAAAAGCCGCAAAGAAAAAGTAAACAATATAGAGCCGCGGCGGATGCCGCGGTTTTATGCTAATCCCAGACGAACAACCACTTAACTCCGACATAAAGTCCGTAAAAGACCCAGCCCAGTGGGCCTGGCTTTGTCTCTTTGGTAAACGCCGAGTACGGTTCCTGGAACGAAACGCTGATGGTTGAATAACCAATCTGGCTGTCATAATAACGTATCTGGCCCTTGAGAGTTTCGACGCGTTCGGTAATGCGCGAGAGCTCGCGTTCGACCTCCACCGCGTCTTTGACGCTTGTGCTTTTTTTGAGCAAATCTTCATAACGTGCCAGCATCTTCAGCTGCACATCGAGCCTGATTTTGAGATCGGTGTACTGCATCGTGACATCCTGTGCAGTGGCATTTTCATAACGCACCTTCGCCAGCGACCGGATAAAGTCGTTCATGGGGTAAAATTCTTTCGCCGGCACGCGCACCGTTACCGAAGTCGAACCACGCTGTGACAGGTACCCACCCAAACCCTTTGCCTTGTCGACGATGCGGCCACTGAGATCGCGCGTTTCGGCCTCCTTGGCCTCGAGCGTAAAGCTGGCGTTATAAATCAGCAGCTGGCCGGGCGTCGGGGCGGTGGATTGATTACGTTCCGGGGCATCGGCAGAGACTGAGGCCTCAGTCGCGGGCGCGGGGGCAGCCGCAAGTGCTTCCATGCGCGCCGATTTACCAGCGGTCGAACATGCCGCCACGGCGAGCAACAGAATGGGGGTGGATTTGAAGATGTAACGCATGATGGCCTCTATTGCCTAATTTGACCACGGGTCGACACTTCTGGTTCAAAAAAAGCGCTGCGCCGTGCGACCGCAGGCCTCTGTTTCAGACCCTGTCGAACGGCCTGCAGTGAGTTCATCGAACTGTTGACGGCCTGTCTCGTGGCAGTACAAAGACCAACGGCCTAATCTCCCGTGCGTATCGCCGAACGCGGGCAAACCCCAGGGATATTAATGGAAGTTTTTCGCCCGAAGGGCAAAAAACTCAATTTTAGGAGCGACCATGGCAACCATTTCAATGAAAAGCCTGCTAGAAGCAGGTGTGCACTTCGGACACCAGACACGCCGCTGGAACCCAAAAATGAAGAAGTATATCTTCACTGCACGGAACGGCATTCACATTCTGAACCTCCAGAAGACAATCGTACTCGCGAAAGACGCGTACGAAGCGATGCGTGACCTCGCCTCAAAAGGCGGTAAGGTCCTTTTCGTCGGCACCAAGAAACAGGCGCAGGCTGATATCGAGAAGGCAGCCAAACGCTGCGGCCAGTATTACATCAACAACCGCTGGCTCGGTGGCCTGCTGACCAACTTCCGTACGGTGCGCCAGTCAATACAGCGCCTGCGCAAGCTTGAAGAGGCTTTCGAGACGAACACTGTACACGAACTCGTAAAGACCAAGAAAGAAATCCTGCAGCTCGACCGCGAAATCGCGCGCCTGCGCAAAGATCTCGCGGGTATTCGCGACATGAACGACCTGCCTGACGCACTGTTCATCGTCGACCCGGAACGCGAATCGATCGCAGTGAAAGAGGCCAACACGCTCGGTATTCCTATCTTCGCAATGGTTGATACTAACTGCAACCCTGACCTGGTACAGTTCCCGATTCCTGCAAACGACGACGCGATCCGCGCGGTGGCGCTCTTTCTCGAGATCATGGCCAATGCGATCGAAGAAGGCAAAGAAGGCGGCGAATTCGCGCAGGTAGAAATTGAAGAAGGCGAGAGCATGGACGAGCACCAGCTGAAATCTTCAATGGAAAAGCTCGATGATCTCGAAGAAATCGAATCAAAATACGAAGAGGCGCGCACCTAAGCGCCTCACCTGAGACGGAGTTATAGATAAATGGCAATTGACCAGGAAAAAATCAAGACCCTGCGCGAGATGACCTCGGCAGGTATTCTCGACTGCAAAAAAATTCTCGAAGAGACCAACGGCGACCTTGAAAAAGCTGCAAGCCTGCTGCGCGAAAGGGGTATTGTGAAGGCCGTCAAAAAGATGGATCGCGAAGCCTCTGAAGGCGCGATTGTCTCTTATGTGCACCACAACGGCAAAATTGGCGTGCTCGTGCAGCTGAACTGCGAGACAGACTTTGTTGCCCGTAACGATAAATTTCTCGAACTCGGCCGCAGCATCGCAATGCACATTGCAGCTACGAACCCGCAGTTCGTGAAAGGTGACGACGTATCACCTGAAGTCATCGAAAAAGAAAAAGAAGTGCAGCGCGCTGCACTGATCGAAGAAGGCAAGCCCGCCGACAAGGTGGATAAGATTCTCGAAGGCAAGATTAAGAAGTTTGTTTCTGACATCTGCCTTCTCGATCAGCCTTTCGTCAAAGAGCCTGACAAGACAGTTGGCGACATCATCAAGGCGTCGATTGCGCAGCTCGGTGAAAACATCGCCGTGGGCCGCTTTGTTCGTTTTGCTCTGAAATAGAAATCGTATGGATACACCGGCCGAAAGACCTACCCAGATTACTGAGGGGAGGGCTTTTCGCCGGGTTGTACTCAAGCTCTCGGGTGAGGTTCTCGCCGGAGAAGATAAGCACGGAATCAACGTAAAGATCATCCGTTCGCTCGCCGAAGAAATCCGCGACATACACCGCGAGGGCGTCGAGATGGCGATCGTGATTGGTGGGGGCAACATCTTCCGCGGCGTCAAAGCTGCTTCTGACGGCATGGACCGCGCGATCGGCGACTATATGGGCATGATGGCAACAGTCATCAACGGTCTCGCGCTGCAGGACTTTCTCGAAAAAGAGGGATTAACAACTCGGTTGCAGACGGCCATTGAAATCAAATCCGTTGCCGAACCCTTTATCCGGCGTAAGGCGATACGCCACCTGGAAAAGAAGCGCATTGTCATTCTCTCGGGTGGTACAGGCAACCCCTACTTCACGACCGACACGACTGCCGCCCTGCGCGCTGTAGAACTCAGCGCCGATGTGATCTTCAAAGCCACGAAAGTGGACGGGGTTTACGACGCAGACCCGGCAAAGAACCCGAATGCAAAGCGTTACCGCCACCTGAGTTTTCAGGATGCCCTGCTGAAGCAGCTCAAGGTGATGGACTCGACGGCGTTTTCCCTTTGTCTAGACAACAAGATGCCCATTCAGGTATTCGACATGGGCACAGAAGGAAATCTGAAGAAGGCGATTCAGGGCAAGCCAATCGGCACGCTGATCGACGCTTTTTCAGAAAGCAGGTTTTATGAGTGAAGAAGCCAACAAGATTATTGCAGACACAAAGCAGAGAATGCAGAAGAGCCTTGAAGATCTTTCGCACCACATGGCGCAGATCCGTTCGGGCCGCGCGACACCTTCGCTGGTAGAAGATATCCGCGTCGAAGTGTACGGGCAGAACATGCCCTTAAACCAGGTGGCCTCAATCGCCGCACCTGAACCACGTCTCATCACCGTCGACGTATGGGATAAATCTCAACTCCAGGCAGTCGAAAAAGCGATTCAGAAATCGGGCAAGAACCTGAACCCAAACAACGATGGCTCCATGATTCGCATCAGCCTCGCCGAAATGACCGGCGAAACGCGCAAAGAAATGGTCAAACTCGCAAAGGCCAAGTGCGAAGACCACAAGGTCGCCGTGCGGAATATTCGCCGCGACGCGAACGATAACCTGAAGAAGCTCAAGGGCAGCAGCGTTTCTGAGGACATGATCAAAGGCTTCAGCGACCAGGTACAGAAACTCACCGATGACTTTATCAAGAAGATGGATGATCTCTTTGCCTCTAAAGAAAAAGATATCATGACCGTTTAACAGATTGGTATAGCCAGTCTGCTAAACGGAAAAACATGCCTAAACCACCCAAACACATCGCCGTCATCATGGACGGTAATGGTCGCTGGGCAGAACAGCGCGGTCTGAAGCGGACCGAAGGCCACCGCGCCGGTACCGAGACGGTCGAGCGCCTGCTGGATCATCTCATCAAAGTCAAGGTCCCTTTTGTTAGTCTTTACGCTTTCTCGACAGAAAATTGGCGCCGGCCACGCACAGAAATTACCGCGATCTTCAGATTGCTCGACGAATTTATTGTCGCCAGGCTGCCGAAGATGATCAGGCAGGGTGTGCGTATTGTGACCTCTGGCGATATTTCGCGCCTGCCCAAGCGGAGCCGCGAACTGCTGCAGGATGCTGTCAAAAAGACAGCGCGCGGCAAACGACTGACAGCCAACTTCTGCCTTAACTATGGCTCACGCGCGGAAATTCTGCGGGCCGCAGAACTGGCGCTTGCTGCCAGCAAAAACGGCCGCCTCACAGAAAAACAGCTCGCCCGCCATCTTTGGCAGCCGTCAGTACCCGATGTCGACCTGGTCGTACGCACTGCCGGTGAACTGCGTCTTTCAAACTTTATGCTCTGGCAGGCCGCGTATGCGGAGCTCTACTTCACAGAAAAAAACTGGCCGGATTTCTCCGAACAGGACGTGGACGCCGCGATCGCTGAGTTTAGCCGCCGCAAGCGCAAGTTCGGCGGTCTTTAGGAATACTCCGAAAAAGTCGCCCGTTGCGCCTGTTCAGCGCGGTTCGTGACTTTTTCAGAGATTCCTTAACCAAATACTTCTTTGATCTTTGCCGCCGGGTCGGCCGCCTGCATGAATCCGGTACCCATTAACACCGCATCAAAATGGTGCGGCAGCGCCAGCAGCTCTTCGCGCGTCGAATAGCCTGACTCGGCTACGAGAACCAATTCTTCACGCCGCGCTGCGGGAATCTTTGCTGCCAGGCCGGGGCAGCGGTTCATGTCAATCTGGAGCGTGTGCAGGTTACGATTGTTAATGCCCAGAATACGGATATCGAGCGCGAGCGCCCGGTTCAGCTCCTCTTCGGTCAGCACCTCAACCAGGGGTTCCATACCCAGTGCGCGACCACGCGCGATGAAGCTCACGAGCTGCTCGTCTGAAAGCGAGGCAACGATCAAAAGAAAACTGCTCGCACCAGCATGACGCGCCTCGTCGATCTGCCTTTCGTCGACGATAAAATCTTTGCGCAAGAGGGGTAAGCTGGTCAGGCTGCGCGCTTCGCGCAAGTCATCGAGCGAACCGTAGAAATGATTCGGCTCTGTGAGAATGCTGAGGGCAGCAGCATAAGGTTCATAGATCCGCACCGCTTCAGATGCAGGCAGCCCCTCTTTGAGTGAACCCTTTGAAGGGCTGCGCCGCTTCAGCTCGGCGATCAGCTGCGGCATAACGCCGCGCCGCCTGAGCGCAGCGACAAAGTCGATGGTATTTTTCTCGGGTGCCTTTTCAGGCAGGATGATGTGCTGCGCACGTGCGCGACTTTCTTCGTTAATTTTTTCGAGTACACTCGGCTTTTCGGCACCCTTGCCTTCGCTAACCATTGTACTTGCGTGCACGTCGCTCATAATCCGCCGTACTGTCCGATAAGGAAAGTCGCGACACCGAGAAAAACAGAAAAGCCGCAGATATCGGTGAATGTTGTCGCAATGGGTCCCGAGGCGAGCGCAGGATCAACCCGCACAACGCGTAGCCCCAGGGGCAGCAGTGTACCGACAACGCCGGCAACGAACATATTGCAGATCAGACCTATGAACATACAAGCAGCGAGCGCCGGTCTCTGCGTGTAAGCCAGCACCATGCTGGAGGCAAGGGTACCAATAAAGACACCGTTGACGGAACAAACTCCGATCTCTTTCAACACTATTTTCCAGATATTCTGTGAATTGATCTGCCCCAGCGCCATCGAGCGAACGACCACCGTAACCGACTGCATGGTTGCGTTGCCGCCCTGCCCCCCAATCACCGTCATGAGTGGGGCGAGCAGAATCACCTTAGAAATGGTCTGGTCAAAGAAAGTCACAATCCAGGCGGATAGCACCTGCGTACCGAGGTTAATCGCAAGCCAGGGCAAGCGGCCCCGCGCCATGCGCCCGATCGAGTGCGTGTGGGGAGCGTCCTGTGTATCCTGTGTTACACCCCCGAGGCGCAGGATATCTTCGGTTGCCTCTTCTTCGAGCACGTCGACCACGTCGTCGACCGTGATGTGCCCGAGCAGGATGCCGCGCGAATCGACGACGGGCAGGCTGAGCAGGTTATAGTCTTTGAAGATACGCGCGACCGTTTCACGGTCCTGGTCAGGGCCGACCATTACCTGTGCGGGTTGCATGATTTCCTGCGCCTTGCGTGTCGACTTTTCCAGTATCAGCTTGCGCAGCGGAATGTAGCCCAGGAACTTATTGTCGCGGTCGACGACGAAGGTGAACTGCAGGTCGTCGAGCTTCGTGTGCGCAGAGACAGCCGCCCCCTTCGCTTTTTTGAGCGCCGCAGTGTTCTGTTTCACGAGTTTCTGAAACTGGCTGATGATCGACTTCACAGTTGCCTGCCGGCTGACCGCGAGAAAGTCTGAGGTCATCATGGCCCCGGCACTGCCTTCAGGGTACTTGAGAATTTCCTTAATCTTGCCCGTGTAATTCTTGTCGAAACGGCGCAGAATGAAGTTGGTGTCGCGCGCATCAAGTTCGCGCAGAATTCCCGCTATGTCGTCGGTCTCGAGCTCTTCCAGTCGGTCGAAGATCCAGGCGGTGTCTTTCGAGCGGAAAATGGCTGTTCGCTCGTCAGAGCCCAGCTCGGTCAGAAACTCCGCCGCGTACTCGCTCGAAAGCTGGGTGAGTATGATTTCGCGTTCGCTTTCGTCGTAGGAATCCCACAGCAGGGCAAGCGACGTGGGATGAAGGCTGTGCAGCGCGCGCTTGAGCAGTAAGAACCGCCGCGATTTGCACAGGCTGCGCACGAGCGCCACGATGCGCGGGTAGTTCTCTTTCGTCAGCAGGTGAAACTTTTTTTCCGTAGTGTTCATACGGAATCCCTAATTGCGAAACGACCAGATATAGACGATCACCGCAACGCCGACTACCCCCATGCCGATCTTCACTGCAAGCAAGGGTACGATAAAAAATGCGGTAATGGACATGGTTACAGCAATCATCAGCGAGGCGAAAATTTTCACCTTGAGCGGTATACGCCGCTCGTCACGAAAGGCGATGATCATCGGGCCAAAATAACGATGGGCGAGAATCCAGTCGTGCAGGCGCTCAGAACCGCGCGCAAAGCAGAAGCCGCTCAGCAAAATGAAGGGTGTTGTCGGCAGAATCGGCGTCACGATGCCGACAATACCGAGTATGAGCGAAAGGATTCCGACAGCGATTAAGGTATAGCGCACGGCCGGCGAAGAATGGAGTTCGGGTTTCTTGTTTGCCGGCGTGGGCATGTCTTCGCTGCCCGTTGCAACGGCCTGTCGGGGTTTGTGACGCGCGGGGCGTGCGGTTTTTTTACCGCGCTGCTTCTTCGACTGTTTCAAAGATCTTGAACATCGATTCAAGCTTTGAGAGCTTGAAGAGGGTCTTGAGAGTCTGGTTCAGGTTCGCGAGGCGTATTTCACCCCCGTAATTCTTCACGTCGCGCAGAATGGTTACGAGCGCCCCGAGCGCCGACGAATCAAGGTACTCCGTATCGTGCATATCAAACACGACAATCGCCGGTTTTTTTTCGAGAAACTTTGCGACCTGTTCGCGAAACTTGCGCGAAATGGACATGTCGATGCGTGTTTCTTTCACCGAAAGAATGACACCCTTTTCAAAAGGCTTGTCGACAATGAGCATACTGTAAACATTGCGTGCCTGCAGCCCCGTCAATTAAAAAATCCGCTGCTTGGTGGACCTACCGCAAATGGGCGGCAAGAATGCGGTAAACTTCGGGTGAATTTCGCAGTGCGAGGTGGCCGATACCCGCTACAGTCTCGACGCTGACCTTGCGCCGACGGGCGAAGCGGCCCAGAAGGGCCTTCCAGGCAGAAACTTCGGTTTCACCGGCGGGTAAGGCACTGGCCTGCCGCACCATGCCGTCGCCGATCAGCCGGTTCCAGAAACTGCCGGCTTTACCAGAAAGGCCACCAGCGACAAAAACATAATCAGCGTGGGGCAGCAGCACCGGGTCATTGACGGAAATACCCTTTTGACCCTTGCTCAGGTCTTTGAGACCTTTGCTGCGCAGGCCAATGACCGAAGCACCAATCAGGCTAACCGGGTTGGGTATAAACTGCAGCAGCTGCTCAGTTTTTTCTGCCAGCTTTGCGAGCGGCGCCCCCGCATGCGGGGTGCCCAGCAGGAAAACACGCTCCACTTTCTTTGCCCATGCCAGGCGGCGCGCCTGCGCGTCAAAAATTGCGGCATGAATGACGAGGCCACCCATGCTGTGCCCGATGAGCGTGAGGGTGCGGAGCGATTTATTTTTTTGTATCAGACCCGACAGCAGCCGCGATAGCTCCGCGCCGTTTTCATGAATTGCCAGCCCGGTGTTATACCGAATGTAGAGCGGCCTGATGCGAAAGTCCAGCAGCAGCCGCTGCCCGTAGTCGAGTTCACCCGGCTCTGCCTGCCAGCCGAGTTCGGTGTCGGAGCTGCCGTGCACGAAAACACAGGCATGCGCACCCGCCACGGCAGGCACATCACCGAGCAACTTTCCCTGTTCGGCAAACTGCATCTGGCCACGCCACGCCTTGGGCAGCTTGTCGCCGACCACGCCACGCACCGCGCCTGCTACCGAAGCCGCATTCACGCGCCGGCGTATGCGGGCCATAAACGAGTGCGTTTTTTTTGCCATTAAGAGATTAATTCCTCAATCTTCTGCCAGCCGAACGCACCATGGTAGATGATCCAGTTGTGGCTGTAATTGGGTACCGCGGTCAGGCGCAGGTTCGGCAGCACTTCGCGCCAGCGACCGAGGTCGGCTTCCTCAATGTGAAAGAGCGTGTCGAGGTCTGCATACACGAGGTCGACCGGCACGGCCGAGCTTGTGTGGGGGAGCTCAGTCGATATGGCCCTGAGCGCGCCTTCGACATAACCCACCGGGTTCGCGAGCACATTGAGGCCGTAGCGCAGACCGACGGCGAGGTTCGAAAGCATGCCGCGCATTTCGCCGGTAGCGCGCCCAAAGTCACGGCCCATGTTGCCGATCTGCACACGCAGCTTGGCTGCATTGACGAGCTGCGGCAGCAGCGGGTTGATCGCCACCGCCCGCCATAACTGTGGGTACTCCGCCGCAAGGTGCATTGCAGCCAGCGCACCGTACGAATGGCCAACCACGAGCGCGCCGTCGAGTTCATGGTGTGCAATCTTGTCGCGTAGTACATTCATGTTTTCGGCGAAGTCGCGCCGGCAAACACCCGAAAGCCCGAACAACTCGGGCACGAGCACTTCGTACCGGCGCGCAGCTGCAGTGATAAAATTCAGATACAGGTGTGGGTGCGCACCGTAGCCGTGCAGGAAAATCATGCGCGGGCTGCCGGCCTTGCCAAAACTTTTTATTTTCATAAGTGGGTCTGCGCACTACGGGCGCGGAGGGACGCAGGACAAGTAGAATCTTATTTTTCTAAAATCTCCTTAATGAGCTGATAATCCTGCGGCAGAAAGAGCGGCGTATAGTGCCCTGCGGGCCAAACCCCGTGCAGCGATTTCACGAGCTTCGCGCCCTTGAGGTTTGCCGCTTCTTCGCTGACAAATGCATCGGCCGAGGTGTGCAGGCTGTAAATCTCTGTCGTGTGTTCGGCGTCGTGCGCATGAAGCTCCTGCAAAAAATCGGAGCCAGGAATCATCTGCTCGGCACCGGTTGCCCGGCCGAGAGTCAAAAGCCGCATCCATCGCGCGAGGTGCGTGCCGTGAAACGGAGTGCCAATCGTAATGAAGCGGCGCACGTAAGGGTCACCACCCAGCTTGCGCAGGTAGTGCAGGCCAATGAGCCCACCCATGCTGATGCCGATAAGATCGACTTTTTGTGCCTGCGCGCGCGTGCGCATCGCATTGACCGACATCTCGACGATGCGCGCCGAGTCGCGTATGTCACCGGCATTCAGCCCCTCGAGCGGCACGTCTTCGGCGAGAAAGCCATCGGCCTTAAGGCGGGTTTTGAGCACGAGGTTCGTCGCAGTCGGCGCGAGAAATCCCTGGATGATGAGAACGGGCTGCATGGCAGAAGAACGGATTTTTCGTTGCCTTTGGCAATGAAAAAACAATCCAAATCGGTTAATCCTGAATCGGAAACGACGACACCTTATCGCCGTCTAAAGAGCAGTTATAGCCTACTATCTCCAGTTCGAGCCAACCCCGGCAGTAGGCGTCGCCGTACTGCTCGACGGCATCGTTGCGCGAGAGCGAGCGCTGCTGCATCAGCTTGCGTATCGCCCCGATCTTTGTTTCGCTGCAACCAGCCTCGTACTCGGCAGGGTAGCCGAAAGCTGCAGTGTCGAGGCATTCGCTGAAGGGTTTCGGCTCGTCAGGCGGCAGACTCTTCGCCTCTTTATTGCGGCGGGCAATGCTCGCGGCATTCTTCTTCTCTGCCTGTGCCCATTGTTTTGCTGAGTGCACCAACAGCGGCCAATTCGTCGAAAGAAATCCGGCGAAGACATAACCCTTTTGGCCTTCAAAATCAAATTCGACCCAGCGCGCCTTTTTCTTGTCAACGGTCACCTCTGGCCCGGTTACCTGCAAGATGCGCAGGCTGTCGCCTTTTTCGAGCTTGCCTATCTGCTTGCCGTTCAGATCAGGCGTCGCCCTGACACGCAGCACCGCCACCGTCGAATAGACAAGGTCCCCTGCTTTGAGATTTTCCTGCGCTCGAAGCGAAAAGACGACGGCGAGAATAACGAGGCTGGCAGCAAACAATTTCATGCCACCACAATCAGCCGTGCGATTGGAAAGTCAAATTGTTACGAATTACGCCAGGCAAGGGAAGAGCCCATCGGCGACAGATTCGCGACCGCGGACGACTGGCTCTTTGAGAACCACTCTCAATAATAGGATATTTTCCCTTTACGTGATAACCATACCAGGCTAGGATTGTAGTCCGCATGTACTCTGCTGTACTCCGATTTTTGCTCGTTTTCGCCTTCGCGCTGAGCGCGCAAGGCCTGTTCGCCCAATCGCTCAAGAAGGTGATGATCCTTGATTTCAAGAATCTTGATAAGAACCCGGACTACAGCTATTTGGAAGACTCCATAACAGAGGCGATTCGCAATGAGCTGAAGGCGAAGTTTGACTTCAGGGAGTTTCCGCAGAAGGACTGGCGCAATCTCGCCGAGAAGAATTACTTTCTCTGGCCCGAAGAGAACCACAGCCGCGGTTTTGCGCTCAACCTTGGCATCATGGCTCGGCAGGATATTGCGGTCGGCGGCTATTACCAGGCGATTATCGAGAAAAAGTCGCGCAAGGGCGTTGCTGCCGGCAGCTATGTCATTCGTGCACATGTATACGTTCTCGATGTCGGCAAGCGCAAGGTCGTGAGTGAATTCGACATGGTGATGCCTGCCGATGCCTCGCTCTTTGGTGCGGTCGAAGAACTCGCCGCGCGCGTGGTGAAAGAAGCGAAGTCCGTGCTGCCTAATAAGGGCGATGCCGGCAAGCAGCAGTTTGACGACGGCGACATCGGGTCGGGGGAGTTCGGGCTCATCGCGGGTACAGGCGTCTATGCGCTGCCTGCACAGTTCAGCGGCAACTACACCAGCGACGTTACTCTCTATGCGAAAGACTTTAAGTCGTCGATCGCCGCAGCAGGCTTCTACCAACACCACGACTTTCTGTTCACCAACATGCAACTGCACATCACGGGCGGGGCGCAATTTGCGTCCAATGACCTGGCCGTCGCCAACGACAGCAAGAAGATACGTGCTACACTGCTCGATATTTTCGCCGCAGGCCATATCGGTTACGAATTTGCCTTCTGGCGCTTTGCACTGACGCCGCTCGTCGGCGGCGGTTTTTCGATGGCGAACGTAAAACTCGACTACACCACCCTTTCTGCGCTGCCCGTCACGGCCACCGGCGATACCCGTTCTGGCGCAAACCTCAACATCAGCAGCCCGTTCGCCGAAGGTGGCATCAAGCTCAGCTTCAAGATCACGCAACGTCTTTTATTCAATGCTTACTCGCTCTACCGGCAGAGCTTCTATATCGGCGAATCGTCAGCACAGGTTTTCGCTGCCGGTGGGGTAAGCTTTCGGCTATAAGATCATAAAGAGGGATTTATGAAAGTAAAACTGACAATACTCTTACTTCTGGCGGCGCTCATCCACTGCCGCAAGCCCGATCGCCCGGAACAGCTTATCTTTCGCGATGGGTTTGTCGTCGGCAATGACACAACACCACCACAGGTAGTCTCGGTCACCGGCGAAGCCGGCACCGATCAACTGCTGGTCGAATTCACCGAACCTGTATATACGACGTCTGCCGGTGCGGGCAACCTCGTGCTTGCCGACTTCGGCTATCAAGACAACAACGTCACAGGCGCAACGAGCCTTACGAGCATGTTCGAAGCCAATGGCGCCGACCGTGTGGTCGTCATCACAACCAACGCGAACCTCATCGCGGGCGACAACGGCGACCGGGTGACGTTTCCCGCAAACAGCATCTACGATGCTGCAGGCAACGCGCTCGCTGCGACCGACAAGCTGATCGTGCTTACCATTGTACCACCCACCCTCGTCGGCGCCGAAACCATGGACACCAACCGCAACGGCAAGATCGACCACCTGAAACTGACATTCAACAAGAACCTGAACGACGCTACTTTTCCCAATTACGTCAACACTAGCACGTTGGGCGGAGTAACCGCCGCCTGGCTCGTCTCCGGGTTCACCAACGTGCGCATCGACCCCACGATCGCGGCGGATGTCGACAATGACAATATTATCTTTATTGCCTGGGATGAAGGGGCAGTAGCGGATACGGCGCTTAAGCCGGATCTCACGACTACAGCCGCTCCGGGATTGCAGGCAACCACCGGTGCGACAGTTAACCAGATCGTTTCTGGCACTGTCGCGGAAACAGACGGAGCTGCGCCCGTGCTCGTGGATGCTACGGAAAAGGCCGGCGAGAAAGATCTGGTGCTTTCTTTTTCAGAGCCAGTGTACACCAACAACAATGCAACAGGGGCGCTTGTCCTGGGTGACTTCAGCTTTACGAATAGCAATCCCACCGGTGCCACGGCAATCAGCAGTATCACCGAAGCAGATGGGAGCGATAAGAGTATCACGATACAAATGGACGCTCTATTTGTGAACGGCGACCATCTCACCGACCGAATTGCAGTCGTGAGCAGTGAGATATTTGATACGGTCGGCCTTGCTGCGGTAAACTGCCAGACGGGTACGCACTGCGCCGGCACTTACATCACCACGCGCATCACCAGCGGTGACGCACCGGTACTGCAATCGGCAGAGACCATGGACATCGACGGTAACGGCAAAATCGATCACTACAAGCTGACATTCGACGTGCCGGTCAACGATGTATCCTTTCCCGGTCATGCAGGCAATAACGCCCTGGGTACTACCACCACTCAATGGCTGATTGCCGGCCGCAGCAACGTACGCATTGATACGCGCGACGCAGCACCACCAACGGGTCCAGGCGACAACGTCACCAATGACAACGTGATCTACCTGGCATTTGATGAATCGGTAAATGCATGCTCGGGAAATGATATTTCAGGCTGCGACAGCGGGGCCAAGCCTGACATTACGACGACGGCCACCCCGGGTCTCAGCGATTTTGACCCGACCAACTTTCCGCAACTCGCCAGCGGTGGTGTTGTAGAAACCGATAAAGCACCGCCAAAGCTCATCACGCTGAAGGGCCACGGTAACGCGACCTCGCTAGTTGCCTACTTTTCAGAGGCAGTCTTCACGAATACCGGTGGCACGGGCGACCTCGTTGCTGCGGACTTTAACTACCAGAACGACAATGCGGGCGGCGCAACCGCGATCACAGGCCTCAGCGAAGCGAACGGCGGTGACGGCAGGGTTACGCTGACTACAACGGGCAGCTTTGTGATTGGAGACGACAATACCGACGATCTCGTCGCAGCAACGAATGCGATCTATGATGCGGGCAATAATGCCCTCGTCTCAACCACACCAGTGCGTGTAGTGCCCCTACTGCTGAGTGCTGAGACGATGGACATTAACTCGGACGGCACGATCGACCACTATAAGCTGACTTTTTCAATGCCAGTTGATGATACAAGTTTTCCTGGCTATGCCGGTGTCAATGCACTCGGTACCACTACGACGACTTGGCTGATCGCCAACCAAGGTAACGTACGCATCGATACGCGCGATACCGCGCCGCCAATTGGTCCGGGCGATACAGGGACAAATGATGCCGTAATTTATGTGGAATTCACAGGGTCGTCAAAAACGGATATGACCCCAGATCTGACAACTACCACAAGCCCGGCTCTTAGCCCCGCGGGCGGTACCGCCACACTCCTACAAATTTCAACAGGAGATATCATTGAGCAAGACAAAGCACCACCTGCAATCGTGAGTGCAATTGCAGCTACCGGAACAACAAGTTTGCAGCTAGTTTTCTCGGAGCGTATTTATACAAACCCCGGTAGTGGTGATGCCTTTGATATTTCTGACTTCAGCTACAATAACACAAACGCCACGGGAGCAGCTTCCCTCGTCGGATTAACTGAAGCCAACGGCATGGACGGGAAGCTGATCCTGACTCTCAACGCACCGTTCGGCAGCGCCGATCATAATTCAGATCAAATTGCAGTCGCTGTGAATCAGGTCTTCGATGCGTCTGGCAATGAAGCTTCGGCATCCCGAAACGTAACAGGTTTGCCCAGATTAGTTGGTAACGGTACTGTGTCTGCGGTCGTTGAGAACAATGGCATACTCTATATCAGTGGAACCTTTACGAGGCTTGGCCGCCATTCTGGAAGTGCAGCGTTTCTGAACGATTCAGATGGGCAACAGACGGTATACATGACCGAGCGTATTCATGGCTCAGTTAACGCGGCCATACCAGATGGCAATGGTGGGTATTACATAGGCGGCACGTTCACACAGATAGGGAGTACCACCCGCAATCGTATAGCACGCATCAACGCTGACGGTAGTTTACATTCATGGAATCCGAATGCTGATAATTCTGTTTCTGCCCTCGCATTGTCCGGGTCAACTCTATACGTTGGTGGTACATTTGGGACAATTGGCGGGCAATCTCGAAGCCGTTTAGCTGCATTGGATACCACTAGTGGATCAGCAACTGCCTGGAACCCCAGTCCGAACGGAGATATACTTGCCTTATTGGTTTCCGGGTCTACAGTTTATGCCGGCGGTACTTTCGGCTCGATCGGCGGTCAGGCAAGACCTCGGATAGCAGCTTTGGATGCCTCGACCGGAAATGCGACCGCATGGGATGCGAATGCAAATGGCGACGTGGCCTGCATAGCCTTATCAGGCGCTACGCTCTACGTTGGCGGCGGCTTCACAAACATCGGCGGACAAGCCAGACAGAGAATTGCAGGACTTGATACCACGACGGCAAGCGCAACCGCATTCAATCCTACGGCGAATATCTCCGTCTCTACCCTCGCGGTTTCTGGCAGCACGGTTTATGCCGGCGGATACTTCACCTTCATCGGTGGGCAATCCAGAAACTATCTGGCGGCTCTGGATGCATCGACTGGTGCAGCGACGGCATGGAACCCAAATCCCAATGCCAGAGTAACAACTCTGGTAATTACCGGATCGACAATGCTAGCAGGTGGAATGTTTACGTCCATTGGAGGGCAAGGGAGATATTCCCTTGCCGCGCTTGATATATCTACCGGGAATGCCAACAGTTGGCAACCAAACCCAAGTGACTCTGTCACAACGATCACTGTTTCAGGCAGTACGGTATTTGTCGGCGGAACGTTCAGTTCGATCACTGCCACGTCCCGCAACAGAATCGCCGCAATTGATGTTTCCACGGGCGAGCTGAAATCTTGGAATCCGAACAGCGATGGAGTCGTCAATACGCTGGCTGTAGCAGGAACCAATATTTACGCAGGCGGTGGCTTCACAACTATCGGCGGGCAACCGCGCAATAGGATTGCGGCAATCGATGCCACCACCGGCAACGCAACCGCCTGGAATCCAAATAGCAGTAGCACGGTAAATGCCTTGCTCGCAGACGGAAGTACTGTCTATGCTGGGGGCAATTTCAGTTCGATCGGCGGAGCCTCACGCAACTATATTGCAGCTCTGGATGCGTCTACGGGCAGTGCGACCACATGGAACCCGAACGCAAGTGGCGGCATTGTGCTGACAATTGCGAAAGATGGGAACACGGTCTATGCAGGCGGCTCCTTCAGTTCTATTGGCGGCGCGTCGCGAAATCGTATTGCGGCAATCGACGCGACAACCGGAATAGCGACGGCGTGGAATCCCGATGCAGGAAATGTGGTACATGCTTTGGCTGTTTCCGGCAGCCTGGTTTATGCTGCCGGCACCTTTCCCTCGATTGGTATCAATGTCCGCGGTCGGATGGCGGCCATTGATGCTGCAACCGGGGTTGCGACCGGATGGAATCCAAACGCCAATGGAGCAGTTTACACCCTGCAAATTTCCGGTACAAGAGTATTTGCAGGTGGGGATTTCACAACTATTGGCGGTGCTTCGCGCAGTCGCATCGCAGCCCTTGACATCTCAACGGGTACTGCGAATTCTTGGAATCCAGCTGCGAATAGTACGGTTAACGCACTCTTGATTTCCGGAGAAAATATATATGCGGGCGGTGCCTTCACCAATGTAGGCGCTCAGAGCATGAGCAACTTCGTAACCATCGATAACACCACGGGGAGTATTCTTGAGTACTAATATCACGGCGCCAATAATGGATCGCATTTTCAGACGACTGAATTCTATGGTTCTGAGCGCAGCTACCCTGCTTCTGCTCACCTAATCTTTCCACGCTCAATCCGTTAAAGAAGTGATGATCCTCGACTTCAAAAACCTGCATAAGAACCCGGACTATACTTACCTGGAAGAGTCTGTTACCGAGGCTGTCCGCAACGACCTAAAGGCAAAGTATGACTTTCGCGCGATGCAGCGCGCGGATTGGCAAAAGCTGGCCGAAAAGAATCGGCCAGTAAAGTTGTTGCAGCATTGACGGATTACAGGTCTAGGTAATGAATTGAATTCACAAGGAGCCAACATGAAATTCAAAATCCTAGCTGCATTAGCTTTATTTCTTGCGATCGGTGCTGTGCACTCTGACAAGAAAAAACAAAAACAATGTTACGATGACGCCAAAAAAGCACAAGCAGATGCTATTGCGGCGGCACAGAAAAAGCTTACGCCATTTCAAAACAGGCTAGACCATGCTTCGAACCTGGTGAATAAAGTAAGAGCTCGCCTGGAGCAATTTCGCGATGACCTTGCCGCGGCGAAAAAATCCGGAAAAGCTGATGACCCGGCTGTGAAGCAAAAGGTAAAGGCAGCACAGGACAAGGTCGACTCGCACACTAAGCTTGTGCAAGAAGTAACCGAGAAAGAGAGAGCAGCTCTCATTGATCGCAATGCCGCGCAAAAGGAATTTGACAAAGCAAAGAGTAGTGCGAACAGCAATTATGGCGAACAATCAAAACGCTGCGCGACAATGTAAGCCAATGGATTAGGCTCAGCTACAGGTGGAACCGGGTGGGCTCTGCCCACCTGTTACCGCTTGAATTGTCGTGACCCCTTTCCCACACTGCCCCTATGCGCACGCAAGTCTACGCCGGTGAGGCACTCGCCCGTTACGGTTTTCCCGGCGGGCATCCTTTCAGCACCAAACGCTTCGGCGCTTTCTATGATGAATTTCTGAAGCGCGAGCTGCCGAAGCGCAGCACAGTGAGAACTCCCACTGATGGCGACCGCGACATTCTTGGGTATTTTCACAAAAAGGCGTACATCGAACTTGTGAAGCGCTCGTCAGACCAGGGTTATGGCCTGCTCGACCGCGGCGACACGCCCGCATTTCCCGGTTGTTTCGAGGCGGCGCTCACCGTCTGTGCAACCGCGCTCACGGCCTCTGAGGCGATCATGAAGAAAGAAACCGAGGCGGCATTTGTACCGATCGCCGGGCTGCACCATGCGCGGCGCAACACGGCAGGGGGCTTCTGCATTTTTAACGACGCGGGCATCGTGATCGAGCACCTGCTGTCGGCGCACGGCCTTCAGCGTATTGCGTACGTCGACATCGATGCGCACCACGGCGACGGTGTCTTCTACGAGTTCGAGGAAAATCCTCACCTTATTTTCGCCGACATGCACCAGCAGTATATCTACCCCGGCACTGGCGATGCCAATGAAACGGGTATCGGCGAAGCGGTCGGTGTGAAGCTGAACATCCCGATGGCGGCCGGCTCGGGCGATGCGGATTTTAATCGTGGCTGGGACAGGGTCGCCGCGCACCTGCGCGCGCACAAACCCGAGTTCATTATACTGCAGTGCGGTGCCGATTCGATCGCCGGCGACCCGCTGACGGGCATGGAGTATTCTCCCGCCTCGTTCACCAAGGCGGCGCGCGAACTTGCGGCTCTCGCGCAGGAGTTTGCGGGCGGCAGGCTTCTGGCGCTGGGTGGTGGTGGTTATAATCTTAGTAATCTTGCAGCGGGGTGGAATAACGTGGTTGAGGCTATGGTGGTAGCCTGATCGCGGTCCCAAAATGGATTATTTCGGTCAAGGATAGCGTATTCTGGCTCCACTCGTGCATTACAAGCTCATAGTTAGTCGGCCGCATTCTTACTGTGCTCTGGCCGCGTAGCCCTTTCCACAGGATGATCAGCTGGTAAATCAGCCACGAAACACTCACGCGCATTGCCGCCGCGGCCGCGTGCAGCGTGTCATACTGCTCTGCGCTAAATTGCGTCGTCACGATCGCATACTTGCCCCGCCCACGGTTGTAGCTCCGCTTCACCCCGCGCCGCAACTTTGACCCTTTCGCCTGCTGCGCCAGAACAACCGGCACTAACCGCAAAATCCGTCGCTGGCGCCGCCTCCACACGCTTGCGGCTTTCGCCGGCAGTGAAACACTTGTGGTCAACATTCTCCCCCCTATTTATTAAATACCAGGAAATGGAGATTTTTTCTCATCGCAGCGGCGGATTTTTTTCTCAAAAGAGAATTTCTTCCTATGCGCGGGCTTTCCTTTTTTCCTTGTCGGGCTATGCCGAATTATGTCTCATTGTCTGCTGCTATGCGCACGCTCCCCCTCATCTGCCTTGCTCTGGTGACGCTCGCACCGCTCGGACTTGTTGCTCAGGAAGAGCAGCCGGCCGCCAATGCACCTAAGACCGCAGAAACCGCACCGAAGGCCACGGAACGCCGCGACACGCTCGACGACTTCGAGAAGCAGCTGCAGAAGGAGCTTGAGGGAGCGCCGGACCGGCCCTCAGCGGGTGGCGAGCAGCCCTCTGTCTTCTGGCAATTCGTTCGCACACTGATTACGCTCGCATTTCTCCTGGGCATCTTTTACGCAATTTTTCGCCTGTACAAGTTCAAGCGCGAACTACCGGCACAGAATTTCAGCGCGGTCAACAGCATCTACGAATACCCGCTTGGAACAAACCAGCGTCTGCAGATCATTGAGATTGCCGGGCGATTGATGATTCTCGGGGTCAGTGACAACTCGATACAGCTGATTTCTGAAGTGACTGACAAATACACAATCGACCGCATCAAGCTCGACTGTGCCGAAGACAACACGCAACCGCGTTCTGACTTTTTGGCAGAGCTCTCGCGCGCCATCAAGACCAACCTGAAAGAACGTTTTGGCAAAAAGTCGGGCACACAATTCTCTGCGGCGGCGATGCCAGGGCCCGAAGACCTCGATTCGCAACGGCAGAGTTCGCTCGAGCGCCTGCGCAAGCTCAAGTCCGAAAAATTTGACTGGCGGGACAAGGCATGAAACTGGCAGTTCGTATTACCCTGCTATCATTGCTGTTAGGCGGAGCTTTCTCCCTGGCGGCACAACAGGTGCCAATTCCGCGGGTTGATTTCAATATTTCGCAGGCCAAATCGCCGCAGCAGGTCGCTCTTTCGCTGCAGATCCTGCTGTTGCTGACTATCCTGTCGCTGGCGCCTGCGATCATCCTGATGCTGACTTCGTTCACGAAGATCATCATTGTTTTCGATTTCATGAAGCGTGCGCTCAGCCTGCAGAACATGCCACCGAACCAGGTCATGGTTTCGCTGGCGCTCTTTATCACTTTCTTCATCATGGCGCCGACGTTCGACGAGATGAACAAAAAGGCGATCACGCCCTACCTTGACGGCAAGATCAGCAATACGGGTTTCTTCAAAGAAGCGGCGGCACCGCTCAGGAAATTCATGATCCGGCAGATCGGCAAAGAGGGCATTAAAGAAATTGCCCTCTTTGTCAGGCTCAGCAAGAGCGAACGCCCGAAGAAAATTGACGATGTGCCGATGCAGGTACTGATCCCTGCCTTCATGCTGACAGAAATCAAGAAGGCATTTATTATCGGTATCTATCTTTTCATACCATTCCTGATCATCGACATGGTAGTGGCGAGTGTGCTCATGTCGATGGGGATGATGATGCTGCCACCGGTGATGATCTCTTTGCCCTTCAAGATCATCCTGTTCGTGCTCGTCGACGGCTGGACACTCTTGACCTATGAAATCGTCAGGAGCTACGGGTAGCGTCGGCAAACTTCCGTTTCAGAATCTGTATACTCGAAAACTCCGCATCGTGCTCAATCAGCTCGGCTAGCATCGTCTCAGCGCGCGTGATGTTGCCCGTACGCAGGTGCAGATCGGTCAGCAGGGCGAGGTTCTTTGCCATCGGCGTTTCCCGCAGGCGCAGGCGTTCTGAAAGATCGATCGCACGCCTGAAATCGCGGATTCGGCGGAAACACAACGCGGCAAAGTAGACAAATTCTGCATCAGAGGGCTTCAGCCAGAGGTAATCCTGCGCATAGTTGGCCGCTTTCTCATAGTTCTTGGCCTGGTAGTAGATCTGCGCCAGGTTTTTCACCGCCTCGGGATAGAAAGCATCATGCTGCAGGTAGGCCTCGATGCGCTGGATAGCCTTGGTCGTTGCACCCTGGCGAATGTCGCGCTTCACCCCCTGCAGAACGCCACTGTAATCAAACGCCCGGTGGATACTATGTTCTTCCCGGTAGCGTTCAACGCGCATCAGCGAGAGGTCGTCCATAATTTCGCCCTGTGCTTCGAGCGCCCTGACAATCGCCTGCAGGTCACCCGCTGCTTCTTCGACGATACTCAGGAAAAGATTTTCGTCCTCGTTAATAATGCGCCCGCCGTGTTCGTCATGGCCGAGAATGATGTCATCGCGCCCGTCTGAGCCCACTATCATCACATCGCCTGGCTCCAGCTGCGTCGTTGCAATGACAAGCGTCCCCTCGACCCCGGTGGTGCCGAGTTTACGCAGCATGCGATCATTCTCGACGAAGCTGGCTTTGCCATTGCGCAAAAGCACCGCGCGCGGGTGTTCCGCGAGAATGTGGTACATGAGCCCGGTCTTTTCATCGATCAGGCCAAAAAAACCGGAAACAAGCATCGAGCCGTCGAAGCTCTCGAAAACGCGGTGGAGTTCGATGAAGGCATTCTTCAGCCAGCGCTCTGGAGCAAGCTGGCGCATAGCCTCCGTGGCCTGTGTGCGCTCAATGATAGTGTGGAATACCGAACCCAGCACCAGTGCTCCGCCCGCACCCTGAATCGATTTACCCATCGCGTCACCGTTGATAAACGCAACGTAACGCTTTCCCTCAAGCTCGATGACGTGCGAAATATTGATATCCCCGCCGATATCTTTGCTCCAGTGCCGGAATTCAAATTTTTTCTTCTGCCGGACGAATGACTCTACCCCGACAAAACGGCTATCCACCTCGTTCACTCCAAGCGGCTTTAGCAGCAGCGTGGTCAGAAAGTAGTCACCATCCTGCTGCGCCTTGAGTGCCTGCACATCTTTCAGGGTGTTCTGTAGTTCTGCTGTGCGCTCCTTGACTTTTTCTTCGAGCTGCTCGGCATATCGCTGCAGTCGCATACGACCTGCCTTGATCGAGCGCGCCATCTTGTTGAAGCTTTTGGCCATGAAGCCGATTTCGTCTTCGACCTGCACGCGCACGCGCGCATCAAAGTTGTTGTTGTGTATCTCCTTCAGCCCATGTACCAGGGCATTGATGGGCTTCATCAGTGCCCCCCTGAAGAAGAGCGAAAAACCAATGAAAATAAAGAAAAAGGCAAACACGATAATATTCACCAGCGGCCAGGCCCTGTGGGCAATCGCTTCCCGGTACTCGATATACGGATACGCCACTTCAATCACACGGCGCTTAGCCATATCCACGAAAGGGAAAGCGACAAAGTGCGCGGGAAATTTGCCGCGGTAGTAGATTTCTCCGCGGTAGAGCCTCTCGCCTTCCTGTCTCCACGGCGTCAGCGCAGCAGCGAGCAGGCCTCTCAACGCCTCGGGTTCAGCACCCTGGTACACTGTTGCCGCGGGGGCAAACCCCGGAAAGCGACCGTCCAGGGCCTGTATGAGAGCTGCCCTCCTTGCGGCAAATTCTGTCGGTGGCATCTGCCGCAATTTTGCCAGCTGGTAAAGCTGCTGGCTGCGCAGGGCAACAATAGCACGCGCAATATCGGCGCCGCTCGCGAAATCGCGGCTGAGCACGAGCTGCCGCAGGTATGCAGATTGAATTGGCGAATAGCGCGCCGCCTGCTCGACCAATGTGACTGCAGCATTCTTCAGGCCGTCACCGCCCGGTAAGGCAGAAAGCTCCGCCATGAGAAACGTTGCCTGCAACTGCTGCAGCAGGTTCTGCGCCGGCGTATACGCATCGCCAGGTTCATTCAGCAACCTGGCACCGCCATGGTCATAGACAACCTGCAGGGCGGCTCGCTGCGGCAGCTGGCCAAGCACATAACCTTCCCTCGCCTGCCCGTAGTGGACGGCATCGTAACCCGCCTCGGCATCGTTCATCCAGAAATACGCAACCGCCTGGAAAATCAGCAGCACCGCAAGCAAGGTAATGCCCGTGATGCGGCCGAGCACCGATGTGCGGTCGTGGGTGATGTTGATATAGACGACGATGGCGATGAAATAGCCTACGAGATTAAAGATCACTGTTGAGGTCATAAAGACTGACCGGGGAATCAGGTTGTCGCGACTCAGAACCTGCAATATTGCCGGTGGTATCGTTGCCACGAGAAACGCGGCCGCAATAAGCCATACACCGGTACGCTGCTCACCCTTTTCTATGAATCCCCGCCAGATGCCAGTGCCGACGAAATGGATGAAGTGGAGCAATATCGCGACACTGACGGCTTTTTGCGCAGGCAGTGTGTCAGAATCCCAGAAATGGCTGTTGAACAGATAATAAACCGGCGCGTTCGCCATCTCATACGCGAGGTAGCTGGTAACCAGCAGAATCGAAGCGTGGCCTATGATCAGGGTATAGCGTACGGTCCTGACCGAACGTACGCGCGGAAACGATCGGAAGAACGCTGCGACGTGCAGGCCAGCCGCCATTGCCGTGTAAAAATTGAGCCAGCGGGTATAAAAATTCGGCAGAGTGTATATACCGTGCGTAATGACGTAACTGAGGTTAAAAATACCCGTGAAGACCATGGCAACAGCGAGTTGCGTGCTGGCGGCCGACCGTCCGGGTATGCGGTAGAGCAGTATAGCGACATAGACAAGAAACAGGAAGGTGAGCAACGATCCGATGAAAAAATAATTGGGATACAACTCGGGCATTCCCACTTCTACCCGGGCCCACGGCCATGTAAAGTAAAGATCGTGTACGGGGTGTTCGCCGCCCGGCCGCAGGTGAGGGCCCTCCGGGCAGATGGCAGACCTGGAACGTTTTTTACTTCACGGCTTCATTGACTTTGCGTTTGCTGCTGCATGCCTCAGCATTCGGTTCCGGCCTCTGTCTGGCCTGCCATAATTCAGCTGCTGTTCGGTGCCGGCTTCGCGGCCCTGATTCTGCTGCTCGCGCATAAGATCAGGCCGCGCATGCACAAAAAGGCTGAGGCACACCCCGATACCTTTGAGTGCGGTATCCCCTACGCAGATGACGCGCGGGGCCTGTTCAATGTCAAATTCTACCTGATTGCCATGATCTTTATTGTCTTTGACGTCGAGGCAATCTTCCTGATGCCCTGGGCGGTTTCGTTCCGTGCGTTCAAAGAAGCCGGGCTGGGGCTGGTGATGCTGATTGAGCTGACGGTGTTTTTGGCCATCCTTTTTGTGGGATATTATTATGTTATCAAGAAGGGTGCGCTGACGTGGGAGGATCCCAATTGATCGCTGAAAAAATACAGAATCGCTTCACCAATCCAGCCCAACCGGGTGCCCAGCCTTCGACAGGTTCGGGCCCGCAGAAAGGCCAGTTCGACCAGAGTTTCATTGTCGGAGCGATCGACGACTTTGTCACCTGGGGGCAGTCCTACTCCCTGTGGCCATTCCCTTTTGCGACCGCCTGCTGCGGCATTGAGTACATGGCAACGAGCGCGTCGGATTTCGATATTGCCCGCTTTGGCGCCGAACGCCCTTCTTTTTCGCCCCGCCAGGCCGACATGATTCTCGTGCTGGGCACCATCACCTACAAGATGGCGCCGGTCCTGCGCAATATATACGAGCAGCTCGCTGAACCGCGCTACGTGGTTTCTGTGGGTGCCTGTGCCTCATCGGGCGGTATGTTCCATACGTATGCCGTGCTGCAGGGTATCGACCGAATACTGCCCGTGGACGTGTATGTACCCGGCTGCCCACCGCGCCCCGAAGCCATTCTTGAGGCTGTGATGCAGCTGCAGCAGAAGCTGCGTTCACAGAGCATCGAAGAACGGCGCGAAGAAATTCGCCACAAATTGAAGTTAATCGAAGAAAAGAATCGTCCAATAGTTGTAGAATAATCAAGAGGAGCTCAAGCGTTATGAGTCAGCCCTACTACGACATACAGGATTCGCGGCGCATTTTCGGCAGCGAAGTGGAGCTAATGAAGTTCCTCAAGACGCTGCTCATCAAAGACTACAAGATCTACGAAATGCAGAATGAGCAGGGCACCATGGTACCCTACCACGCGCACGCATTCGCCGAGACTATCCTGGTACTCGAAGGTATGGTGCGCATGATCATAGAAGAAGATATTGTCGATTTGTACCCTGGCCAGATGGTCACGATCCAGCCATTTGCCATTCACCTCGCCGCATTTCCCAATGAGGGTGGCGCCCGCTTTTACCTTCTTTTCGCCGAAAAAGGCAAAGACAGCATCTTTCCCAAAGAAAAATAATCACCGTTCGGTTTCGCCCAAGAGGCGCATTTCTGCCGGCGTTGCACGAAAAGGTTTTTTCATCGCCTCAGGTGCGTCGCGGTGCAGGTTTGCCAGCAGGCGTTCGGCATCTGAATCTTTGCCCTTCAGACGAATGACCTCTTCGAGTAACAACCGCGCATCGTAAAACCGCCGTTCGGCGAGGCGCACCTCGACCAGGGGCCAGATGAAGCGCGTATCGTCGCCAAATAACCAGTAGAGCGTTTGCGCCGACTGTGACTGCTTTTCGCGGTCTTTCAGCTGCCGGCTGACGCGGTAGAGCGCCAGGTACCCCGCCTCGCGATCGGGCTGTGCATTGCGGTATTCCCAGAAACACTCGTATGCCTGGCGGAGTTTCTTTTGTTTTTCGAGCAGTTCACATTCTTCGGCCTTTCTACCCGCCGCCGCGGGTTCGATCGCGGCCAGGAGTTCCTTCGCCTGCGCGCGCTCTTTTAGCCGGGCGAGAACGACCGCGTACCGTATATGCGTCTGTGCATCGCCCTTATCTGCGGCAAAATAGGCGGAAAGGTACTCGCGCGCTTTTGCCCACTGGCCGCGACCTTCAAAGTAGTTGCCGAGGTACGCCAGCGCACTCTTATCCGCGAAACCATGGGCAATCGCCCGCTCATACATGTTCGCCGCCTCGTCGCGCCGCCCCAGTGAGGCCAGTGACCGGGCAGAGAGTATTTCGGCCTCAAGCTTGGTGCGGTTCCTGGTGGCGTCGTCTGCAGCCGTCATCTGTAGCACAACGCGCAGCGAGTCCAGGGTATTCAGAAACCTGCGCCGTTCATAGTGATCGCGCGCACGTTCGAGAAAATCTTCTGGGGTAACGGGCTGCGCCGGCAGGGAAAATCCGGCGCAGAGCACAGGCAGCAGAAAATGCCGCAGCAGCGGCATTTTCGCCGGCATATCAGAACCTCATGCCGAACGAGAGCATAACCCCGATCGCATGGTTCCGTTCTGAGCCCGGTGTGGCTTCAAAGAACAGCTGCTCGCGCAGCACATAGCGGTTCTTGAACAGCTGCGAGGCAAAGAGGGTGATGAGAAACGAATTGTTGCGGTACGACGAGAACGCATTGCCGGTTGTCGCTCCGCTCGTGTTCAGGCCAAAATATCCCTGGCCGTTACCGAATGAAGTCAGGTTGGTGTTGTTGGTATTCTGGAAATACAGACGCTGAGTCAGCAAGAAGCCCCAGGTTGTGCCAATCTTGTCAAACTCACGCTGCAGTTTGCCAAACTCCATACCGATCGAAAAATCGTAAGTGCCAAAATAGTGCCCAACTGCGTCGGTGCCGGTGACCGGTTTGTACTCCGTGATATAGACTTCATCCATCACAACTTTCACGATGATATCGGTGAATGGTCCCTTGCTGACCGGCTGCTTTTCGTCGATCACTGTGCCAAGGCTCAGGCGCAGGTTACGCCGGTATTCGAGGTCGATCTTGGCCACGTCGAACGCGGTGCTCTTGGGTTCAGCAGTCGCATCGCGAAACAGGTAGCGCGGGTAAATGCGCAGTATGAAAAAAGTCAGGTCGTCGCGCCCACCCATGAAGAGGCCGAACTTTGTATCAGAGAGTGTCGTATAATCCGTGTTTTGGATGTAGCTGGCATCCTGCCCCGGCACCTTGCTGTTAGCCACGTTGAGCTGGCTAAAAAGAATACCTGCACCGATGAAGAAGTACTTGAAGTTGTACTGCATCTCGATCTTCTGCGACCCGGCATAAAAATTAGGCTGTAGAATACCGTAGTAAGGTGTCTGGCCATTGAGCCTGAAGGTCAGTTCGCGTAACGGATTAAACTCCGCGTAAGCGCCGGCAGGAGTCGTCGTCACGCCGGCAGTACGGTACAAATTGAGCGCTGTCGATTGTTTGTCGATCGCGCCGATCGCTGAACCAAAAAAACCCACCTCGCCGATCACTTCGGGGCGCGCTTCGCAGTTGGGGTTGGTTGCTGGGTCGCCCGTCAGGTCGTTGCGGGCGTCGTAAATTTTCTGCTCGGCGAGTTTCGAGTACGCGTCGGGCAGCCACTTCTGGACGGGCATGTTGCGCGGGTCGAGCTTGAGCACCGTCTCACCCGAGAAGACCGCGTCTTTATAGAGCCCCATCTGGTACTGCGTACGGCCAAGGCTCTGCCAGGAGATCACCTGCTGTGGGTTGCGCGCGACCGCCTTCTGGTAGTTTTCCAGCGCCTTGTTCCTGTCGCCGGCGAGTTCATAAGTGTAGGCAATATTGTGGTACGAGCGTGCCGAACGCGTGTCGTCGAGGGTTATCGCCTTCTGAAAACGGTCGGCCGCATCGAGGTAGCGCGAGTCATTGGAAAGGTCGATACCCTCCCAGTTCAGGCGATCGACCTCGGCCGCAAGATCTTTACTGCTCGTTTTCTGCACCTGCGCCGCGAGGGCAAATGGCCCGGCAATCGCGATAAGCACGAAAACATTCGTATAGCTGCGGTTTTTCATATCTGGTTAGACGCCCTTTATCTTAGAGTATCGACCTAACGCCTGAGAATTTTGAGCCTAAGTCGGCTCGGTGGGCTTGCCTCAGGGCTGCGGGGGAGTTTTTTCGTTAGCCAGGCGCTGCGACAGTGCCTGCAGTTTCTGCGAGAGCTCTTCGACGCTCTGCCTCGCCATGGGGTCTACCTGCTCAAGGTATTGCTGTATCTGCTGGCTGATCTGTGTTGCACGGGTTTCGTATTCGCGTATTGCCTGCACAGAGCGCTCGATGAGCTCGTCGAGTTTTTCACCCGTGGTCTCGATAGTTTTCGATTCGCCGATGCGCCTGTTGAGTGACTGGATGTCATTCTCCAGCACGGTCAGACCGTGCCTCACCTCTTCGGTGACAGAGATCAGGGTCTGAATACCCGTACGCAGGGCCTTCTTGAGTGTCTCTTCCATGGCGGCAAAGAACGTGATCTGCATGCGAAGTCTACCTTTCGCGCGTCAGGCCTTGATCTCCTGCTCGGCAGCCGGCCGGTCTTCAACGACGTTGAATACCGATAGAAGCCGGGTCACCTCGAAGATGCTGCGTATCTGCGGGTTAAGACCGCAGAGCACGATTTTTGCCCCCTCTGTCTTGCGCGCCATGCTGACAAAACTGACCAGCACGCCGATGCCGGACGAATCGACAAAGGCGAGATCGCTGAGATCGAGCAGGAAGCGCTTCACCCCCGACTCGAGCTGTTTCACGAGGTTAACCCTGAATTCGGGCGCTGAGAACATGTTGAGGTCGCCTGCGAGGGTCACGAGGCAATGGCTGCCCTCGTCTTTGAAGTCGAAGGAGAGTCCTTTTCCGTTTGCAGCCATTGAACGTGCCGTCTCCCGAACGGACACAATGAGTCAAGTGGTTCGAGGGTGGCCTGTAGCGCAGACCTCCGTATATTACTTCCGGTACTCTTTCTCGAACAGTTCTTTTTCGACCGCAGCGCACAAAATGTGACCGATCAGGATGTGCGTCTCTTGAATACGGGGGGTCTCATCGGAGGGTACGCAGATACAGTAGTCGACCATGTCTTTCATTTTGCCCCCACTGCGACCGGTCAGGCCAACTGTCTTAATGCCCAGTTTCTTAGCCGACTCAAGGGATTTCAGGACGTTCTTTGAATTGCCCGAAGTCGAAATGGCGATGTATATATCGCCCGAACTGCCATTCGCCTCGATCTGCCGCGAAAAGAGCAGCTCATAACCATAGTCATTGCCGATTGCCGTCAGAGCCGATGTATCAGTGGTTAAGGCGATCGAAGCCAGCGCGGGACGGTCGAAATAAAAACGGCTGACGAATTCTGCGGCAATGTGCTGCGCATCGGCAGCACTGCCGCCGTTACCCGCAATCAGGGTCTTCTTGCCGGCCCGATAGGCTGAGATCAGGTCACCTGCAACGCGGTTCAGCAGTTCGATGTTGGCTTCATCGGCCAGGAATGCTTCTTTGACGGCGATCGAATCTTTGACCTGCCCACGGATATAATCTTTCATGTAGGGGGAAATATACTAAAGGGACTTCAGATCGAAAAGCCTTTTGAACTCCCCCGGCACGGGGGCCTCGACCTGCACCTCGCGACCGTCTTCCTCGCGAAAGGCCAGGCGGTGCGCATGCAGCATCAGGCGCTCGTTCGTACTGACGGCATCTGTTCCGGCGTGTCGCCTGTATAACCTGTCGCCAACGATTGGCAGCCCGTATTCGCTCAGGTGCACGCGCAGCTGGTGCGTTCGCCCGGTTACGGGTACACAGCGGATAAGGGCGAGATTTCCCCGGTGCTCGAGCAGGTCGAAGCGGCTGTAGGCGAACGAACCTTCACTGTCGGGTAACCCGAGGCTGCGGGTCGACGCGTAGCGGTTCTTCTTTTTTTCTGCGCGCACCAGCTGGTCTTTGACTTCCCATGCCTTAGGGGGAGCTTTCGCGGTTACGGTGACGATCGCCAGGTACTCTTTCTGCACGAGGTGTTCCTGGAACAGGCGCGAAACAAAACCGTTGCGCGCCGGGTCGGTGGTAAAAAGAATGCAGCCCGATGTCTGCGCATCGAGCCGGTGGTGAATGCCCAAATAAGCAGGCTTACGGGGCGCATGCTCACCGGCCTGATCGCCGGTACCCTGTTCCAGCAGCGCCTGTAGTACGGCTACCAGGTTGTGGCGCGCGTCATCAAGCGTCGCAACAGTCGGCAGGCCCGCGGGTTTGTCGACAACCAGGATGCCTGCCTGTTCATAGAGAATACAGTCACGCGTGAGCGTAAGTACCGGGTTATCGATCTTCTTCGCCCGGTTCGCATCATATTCGACACGCACTTCAGTGCCGCCCCAGACGGGTTTGGACGCAATGCGGCAACGACTGCCGGCAAGGTACGCTGCGCCGGCCATCACGAGCTTGCGCGCCATTGCCTTTGAAACTCCGCCTTCAACCTGCTCGTTGAGCAGCGTATGCACAACCTTATCGAAACGTTCTTTGTGCAGGTTCTGCGGCGATTTGAAGCGGTACGTTGCCAAAATATTTATCGGCCGAGTTTAGCGTCGATCGCGGCCCAGTCGATCTTGCCATCTGCCGTCTGGTGGTACTCGAGTAAGGCTGCAATCAGTCGTCCTGCCGCGACGCCCGAACCGTTGATCGTGTGGACATATTCGTTTTTGCCCGTCTCGGCATTCTTGTAGCGTATCTTCGCGCGCCGTGCCTGGAAGTCCTTAAAGTTGGAGCACGATGAAATTTCGAGCCAGCGGTTGAGGCCAGGCATCCAGACCTCGAGATCGTACGTGATCGACGAGGTAAAACCCATGTCACCCGAGCAGAGACTCAGAACGCGGTAGGTCAGCCCCAGCCGCTTCAGAATCTCTTCGGCGTCAGCAGTCAGTTTCTGCCACTCAGTTTCTGAGTCCTGTGGTCTGACAAACTTAACGAGTTCGACCTTGTAAAACTGGTGCACGCGCACGAGGCCACGTGTATCTTTACCGGCGCTGCCGGCCTCGCGGCGAAAGCACGGTGTAAAGGCAGTCAGGCAGATCGGCAGCGCTTCTGCTGAAAGAATTTCATCGGCATAAAGATTGGTCAGCGGCACCTCACCCGTTGGAATCAGCGACAGACCGTCCTTTTCCATGCGGTAGTACTCGTCCATGAACTTGGGAAACTGCCCCGTACCATACATACACTCGTCTTTGACGAGCAGCGGAATATTGCGCTCTCTATAACCAGCCTGAGTATGCAGGTCGAGCATGAAGTTCGACAGCCGGCGCTCAAGGCGGGCAATCTGCTCATTGTAAACATAGAAGCGTGTCCCGGAGATTTTTACCCCGCGTTCGAAGTCCACGAGCGACTCGGCTTCGGCTACTTCAAAATGGGGTTTGGGCTGGAAGCTGAATTGGGGTATTTCACCCACCGTGCGCACGACGACATTTTCGGTTTCATCCTTGCCCACCGGCACCTTGTCGTCGAGCAGGTTCGGCAGCCTGTCGAGCAGGCCCTGGAAGCGCGCTTCGACCGCGGCTTCTTTCTCTTTCAGGTCTTTCAGCTTGTCTGCGACTTCTTTCATTGTTTCGCGCAGCGCATCGAACTCCGCCTGTTTTCTCTGCGCCTTGAGCTCACCGAGTTTTTTCGACTGCACATTGCGCTCATTGGCCAGGGCTTCAGTTTCGCGTATCACAGAGAGCCGCTCGCGCGAGACATTTACCAGGCTTTCCGAAGAGGCTGTATCGCCGCGCTTCCTGAGACTCTCAACGACGCGCGCAATACCTTCTTCGGTCTTCAGCAGCTGGAAATCGATCATGGGTTAAACGGCAATACCGGGACAGGGCGAAAATTATTTCAGGCAGGCTCTGAGGGTTTTGAAGAGCAGTGCTGACAGGCGGCGGGCAAACTGCCCGCCGGAGCGATTTTTTTCACCCGACATGCCCTCACGTCTTTCGGCCACCCGCTCAGCCAGAAAGCTGCACAGCGCTGCTGCAGTGTCGGGCACAATCTTTTCGATGTCTTCAAACGAGGTAGTGACCACACGGTAGCGCTGGTACGCCAGCGCCAGTAGTCCATAGAAGACCGCAAGATCGGCTTCCGCAGGGGCAAAAAGCGCCAGCGAACGGTGTAGAGTGTGGTCTGACGCAAGCCTGCCATACGCCGCAAGTTCAGCATTTTCTGCCCAGCGGAAAAAATCCAGCCGGTGCACACCACGATCCTTTGCCAGGCAGTCATAGGCCTGGCAAATGCCCTCGCCGTAGAACGAAAAATTCTGCGGGTGGGCATGCAGGCCGATCTGTGGATGCGGCGACCCCTGCGGATGGAGCAAGCAGCCCATTTGTTGGTTTCTCAAGAAACCAACAAATGGGCAAACATAGGTGTCCTCGCGCACTCGCCGTGGCAGTGTCACGCTCTCGCGCTCACGGCGGTAGTGCACGATGTTTTCGCTCAACGACAAATCGAGCGCCATGAACTGCATGGTATTTTCTTCTAACCAGAGCTGCCGCTGGGCCGGAGTCATGTCGAGGTTGTAGATGCCGCAGCAGGCACTGCACGACAACTTGTCGCTCATGCAGGCATTCGCGGGGCGCTGCGCCGGAGTTTCTCGCATTTTTGCAGTAAGCGCGCGGGGTGCTACTGGAATGACAAGAACTAAAGAGCGACCCTGGTGCCGGGGCGTAGCCTGTTTCCATTCGATTGACAGCCGGTGCCCATTCTTGTGTAACTGGCCATGATGCCAAATCGTCTGAAATCCCCCTTGGTCTTGTTCTTGCTTTTCGGCTTGCTCGCTGCGAGCGCACTTTTTGCCCGCAGCCTGGTTATAGATAAACCATCGTATCTTTCCGAGCTGGAAAATGCCGTGCTCGATGAGCTCAACCTCGCGCGCACCAACCCGCAGACCTTTGCGAAGATACTGCAGGATTACCGCAGCCAGTTCCAGGGCCGACTCGTCAAACGCCCGGGAAAGATCGACCTGATGACGAGCGAAGGTACAGCGGCCGTCGATGAGGCAATCCGCGAACTGAAGCAGCGCAAGCCGATGCAGGGTTTTCGTATTTCGCGCGGCATGTCCAAAGCGGCAATGGATCATGTCAAAGATACCGGCCCCCGCGGCTCAACCGGCCACAGCGGCAGCGACGGTTCGAAACCGTTCGACCGCATGAACCGGCACGGCAAGTGGCTGCGTTCTGCTGGTGAAAATATCAGCTACGGTAACGACGAAGGTCGTGCCGTGATTATACAGCTGATCGTCGACGACGCAGTCGCAGGGCGCGGGCACCGTAAGAATATCTATAACCCGTCATTTGAAGTTGTGGGTATTGCGTGTGGGCCGCACAAAGTCTACGGCACGATGTGCGTGCAGACCTTTGCCGGCGACTACCAGGAAAAATAGGCCAATAGCGCGACCGCGCTATTCCATCTTGCAGTAGTCGAGCAGGCCCTGCTTGCCGCCCTCGCGGCCATAACCTGACTCTTTGTAGCCGCCAAACGGCGAGGTCGGATCAAACTTGTTGAAGGTATTGATCCAGACGACACCCGCCCGCAGGGCGTTTGCCATCTTCATCGCCTTTGCACCCTTGTCGGTCCAGATACCGGCAGAAAGCCCGTACTGCGTGTTGTTCGCCTTTTCAATCGCCTCTTCAGGTGTCCGGAAAGTCATGACCGACAGAACTGGCCCGAAAATTTCTTCTCGGGCAATACGGCTCGAAGAAGTAACGTTTGTGAAAAAGGTTGGCTGGTACCAGAAACCCTTCTCGGGTAGCTTGCCCTGCTTCTGGTGCATGACCGCACCTTCTGCCACACCCGAGTCGGCCAGTTCACAGATCTTGTTCAACTGCATCCTGGAATTGATCGCGCCGATATCGGTATTCTTGTCGAGCGGGTTGCCGACGCGCAGCGTCTGCAGACGGCGGAACAGTTTTTTTACTACGAGGTCGTGGATAGATTCCTGGACGAGCAGGCGGCTGCCTGCGCAGCAGACGTGCCCCTGGTTAAAGTAGATGCCGTTAACGATACCTTCAACTGCCTGGTCAAGGGCAGCGTCTTCAAAGATAATGTTGGCGGCTTTGCCGCCGAGCTCGAGCGTCATCTTCTTTCCCGAGCCTGCAAGCGCCTGCTGTATCCTTTTGCCGACGAGCGTCGAACCGGTGAAAGCCACTTTGTTGACATCGCTGTGAGCAACAACTGCCGCACCAGTGGCACCGGCACCCGTCACGATGTTCACGACACCGTCGGGCAGCTCGGCTTCCTGCAGAATCTGCGCCAGAAAGAGCGAAGTGAGCGGAGTGGTTTCAGCCGGCTTGAGCACTACCGTATTGCCGCAGGCGAGTGCCGGCGCGAGTTTCCATGCCGCCATCAGCAGCGGGAAGTTCCAGGGTATTACCTGCCCGGCAACGCCGAGCGGGTTCAGCTTGCGACCAGGAAAGGCATAGTCGAGTTTGTCGGCCCAGCCGGCGTAATAAAAAAAGTGCGCCGCTGCCAGTGGAACATCGACGTCGCGCGATTCACGTATGGGTTTGCCGCCGTCGAGTGATTCAAGCACCGCGAGTTCGCGCGCGTGGTCCTGTATCAGGCGCGCGATGCGGTAGATGTATTTTGCCCGTTCTTTGCCGGGCATCTTTGACCAGACTTTGTTGTAGGCAGTACGCGCCGCCTTCACTGCGGCGTCCACATCGGCTTCGCCTGCTTCGGCAACTTCTGCGAGCTTCTGCTCGCTGGCCGGGTTAATTGTTGGAAAGTACTTCCCGCTTTTGGGCGCAACAAACCTGCCGTTGATGAACAGGTTGTATTTAGGAGCAATCTTGACGATCGCCGACGATTCGAGGCTCTCAGAATACTCCCACGCTTTGCCAAACTGGATGATATCACCTGTCGTTGCCGGGGCAGGCACAACAGCCGTGGTTTTCTTTTTCACCGCTGTGGTTTTCTTCTTGGGCTTAGCTGGCATATTACCTCAGGTTCTTGTTTTTGTCGGCGGGCAGATCGGGAAGGTTTAATGCATCGATCGCTTCATGCAGGAACATCACAGTAAAGCGCGCCGTTTCGCGCACAGACTTACCCTGGAAATAGTTCGATGCTTCCAGCCGGGTATCGATCTGGATATGATCGTCCTTATTGAAGCACTTGGGTCCATTGGCCTGAATGTCTTCGTAAATGGCCTTCCAGAACTCGTGTACCTTTTTCAGGAAGGCACCGCCGTCAAACATGAACTGTCTTTGCTGGCGCGTGCGCATATCTTTGAGCTGCGCCTTGGAATCTTCGCGCACAGCGCGCGGGATATCTTCGATGGTCTCGCAAAGTATTTTCATCTGCCGTTTCAGACCTTCGAGCACGGTGAAGTGGCTGTCGCGTTCGGCGGAGAGCGCGAAGTCGAGTTTGATTTTGCCGAGCGCCGGGTAAAAGGTGTTCTCCCAGGCGGTCAGAACACTGCCGAGCACGTTGATTTCCAGCTCGTCAGAATTCGGAGAAATGCGGTTCATCGGCATCTTTCCGAGGCTGGGGTATGACTGGCCGATGTCTTCGATTGTCTTCTTCTTACCGAAAGAAGCCTGCGGCTGCGCAGCACCCTGCAGAAATTTCTCTGCCGCACCGCCGGGTGCGATCGATTCCATTTTGTCGCGGATTTTTTTGAGCTCGATCTTCGCCTTATTCAGCTGTTCCGGGTTGCGCGAAGTGCGGATAATGCCTTCATATTGCCGGGATAATTTTTGCAGCGTCAGAAGTTCATTCTGCTGCGCTTCAGTGAGAGACATAGTGTACTCGGATGTGTGCGGCGGCGTATGTGTAAAGCAAATTAGGTCCGCAAATCGACCGGCCGGTCAATTTGCGAAAAGAGCCCGGAATTCGGCAAAGACGATCGCCGCGTCGCGCGGGCCCGGTGCCGCCTCGGGATGATATTGCACGCTCAATACCTTGCGCTTCTCGTCGACCAACCGGAAACCTTCGGCGCTGAGGTCGTTCGCATTGTTCTCAAATTTCGCGCCCGCAGAGGTCACCTTGCGCAGCGACTCTTCGTCGACGGCAAAACCATGGTTTTGCGAGGTAATAATGACCTGCTTACGGTAATCGGCTTTGACCGGCTGGTTGCCACCGTGATGGCCAAATTTTAGCTTATAGGTTTTGGCCCCCAGAGCATGAGAAATCATCTGGTGCCCGAGGCAGATACCCAGGCATGGCTTGCCGGTATCGACCAGCTGGCGGATATTCCGGATGCCACTTTCCACCACTGCGGGATCACCCGGGCCGTTGCTGAAAAAGTAACCAGCATAGTCGGCGGCGCTGAAGTCTTTCTGGCTTGCGAGCGGGGTATCGCCCGCAAAAACACGGGGCAAAAACCCCTGTGCAATCAACTCGCGCAATATATTGTACTTGATGCCAAAATCGAGAACGGCAATCGGCTTAAGCGAGGTGGGATTGATATTTTTTTCTTTGAGGTACGCAGTGACAAAATCATTCGCCGCCTTGCCGTCGAAATCTTTGACGAGGTTCAGGCCATCCATCGAAGGTTGGGCCGCCACTTTACGCGCCAGTTCGGCGATATCTGCACCGTCGGCCGAAAAGATGCCCGCAGTTTGCGCTCCCCCCTCTCTGATTTTGCGCACAACCGCGCGCGTATCAACACCCGTAATGCCTGCTACATTCTGTTCGCGCAGAAATTCATCGACCGTGGCCGTCGACCTGAAGTTGCTGGGTATTTCACAGAGGTCACGCACCACGACACCCGATAGCCAGGCACGGGGTGATTCAAAATCTACGGGGTTAACGCCGTAGTTGCCAAAGGAGGGGTATGTAAAACAGACAATCTGGCCGCGGTAGCTGGGGTCGGTCAGTATCTCCTGGTAGCCGGACATCGCCGTCTGAAACACCGCCTCGCCGAACGAACCAGCCTGAGCGGGTGTGGCGCCAAAAAGAGTGCCGCGAAAAAAACTGCCGTCGGAGAAGACCAGGACCCCCGGACGAGCTGCATTCACACCGACAAACTACAGAAGCGACTCGCGCGGCAAAGCACAAAGGCGCCAGGCACCCGCACGGGCACTCTGGCACGGTTAGCTCAGGCCCAGCTGCACGGCGAGCTCAAAGATGTTGCCCACTTCTTTTTGCCGCTGGATCAGCTCGTCCTCTGACAGGATCTTCCTCACCGCACTCTCTGAAAGGTTCTGCAGCTTATGGAAATTTTCCTTATAATAGTGAATCGGCAGCTTGCGGCAAAAAATGTGGCTCTGGAAATAGAATACCTGGTGCGCAATCAGAAACCGCATCGTGTCATAGTCGTCGACTGCTTCGGCAGTGATAATCGCCTCGCGGTTGTCGGCCAGCCGTATGCAATAGTCGATGAAGGCGAGGTTATCGAGAAACTTGGTCTGGTCTTCTTCTGGCTTGAACTTGAAGCTGATAGGGTCGAGCTTGAATTCCTTGATCATCTCACCGAGATCCAGAATCACCTGGTGGCTCTGGCTCTTGACGCCGAAGTCGTCGGCGGCGAAGGTAATACCAAACTGAAAAAAGTAACGGCAGACATCTTTCAGCTTGATCGTTTTTTCTTCGTACGGTTTTTCGACCAGTTCAAGGCGCACGTTGTGCGGATTGATTTTTTGCCGGGCAATGAGCTCGTTAAAGCGGAATACCTTCTCGGCTGACGGGAATGTGTCGATAAGGGTCTGGGGTGAGACGTTAAACTTCAGAAGCCCGGGTGCCTCGTGGCAGGCCATAACAATTTTTTCGAGAATCAATAGCTCGACGCGGTTGATGTCCTGGTCGTCGGGTATGTCGCGCAGAAGTTCGGCGTAACTGTTGTAGAGCTCGCCGCCGACGAAAACCTCGCCGCCCTTGACCGAGTACGTCTCTTTACGCGGGTCAAAGTAGATAATCGGCTGGATGACCGCATTGGCTTCGACGTTCGCAAAATAGTCGTTTGCGCGGTTGAGGTAGGTCCAGCTCCAGCGCACGAGATTGTCCTTGAGGTTCTTGTGAGCGGCGCGCACGAGCTCGTCGAAAATTTCCTGCGCATCGGAGATATAGTTGCACTGTGTACGGCCGATGCCGAAATCAAAGCTGCCGTCGCCGTCTTTAGGCGCTTCACCGTGAAACTTGCCCATTGCGCCATCGATATTAGGTAAAAAACCCGGCGCATCGTCGCCCGGCACGATGCCGACGTAGAATCGCGATTCATCGCCCAGCACATAGCAGTGGATTGACTGCTTCGCTTCGGTATTCACCCTGCGGATAAATTCGGGGATCTTGGCGAGAAACTCATCGATGCGCATGTCCTTGAGGTTTTCGACCAGCATCAGAAACAGCGGCTTACCGCGGTTCTTTTCAATGAACGTATTGCGAAAGTTTTTTTCGGCGTCGGCGAGGCCAAAATTTTCGACAGTCTTCTGTAAAATAGATCGCAAGGGAAGCGCCACCGTATATACAGCTATATGCTTTGCCATAGGCTGAAAAGGCCAAAACTGTGAAAACTCCCCGATGCGCACCGCGCCGCGCATGGCAGCAGTTTTTGCGGAACCTGCTCAAGCTTTTTTGCCTTTGTGCCGATGTGACATAATATGTCGTGGTTTCGTGCCGTAGCCCTGGCCATTCTCGCCAACCTCTTGCTACACCCCCTGTACCCCCAATCGGGCGCGGCGCAGGTCGTCGAAATGACTGACGCAGTTGGCCCGCTCGAACAGGAACAGGCCGACCTGGCGATCAGCCTTGCACACTCGCTCGCGCGCGAAAAGCGCTACTCTGAGGCGCTGCAGGCCTACAACGAGTTCCTGCGCGTTTTCCATGGCAACCTGCGCAGCCGCGAGGCGCGCGAAAGTATGGCCCGCATTTACGAAAAGCGCCAGCGCTACGACCTTGCGATCAGGCAGTACGATGCGCTCTACCGCGAGCTCGGTATCAGCCAGCTGGGGCTTGCGTACCGCCTTGAGACTGCCCGCCTGCAGGAAATGTCGGGTGATGAAGCCGCCGCTGCCGCAATCTACCGTGAAATCAACCAGCTGGACCCGGGATCAGATGCGGGCGCAAAAGCACGCACCCGCATGGAAGCCCTCAACCTGATGCAAAAAACTGCCAACCCGGCAGATACCATCAATTAGAGAAAAGTTCGCCGCAGAAGCTGTAGAAGGAATCCTGCTTAATGACCTGGCGCAGGTCTTCGAGATAATATTTCTTTCGCGTTTCATCGATACTGTAGACCGGGCAGACGCGGCCAAACTCGCCCAGCAGTTTCTCGCGCAACCTGGCGTCTGGCTTAAAGGTGTCAGTATAGCCGGAGAGTAACACGATATACTCGGCAAGAATTACCGGCATGAGCAGCGGCTGTTCCTTTTCGAGCGAAATGGGGTCGTCGATGCGGTAACGCAGCACCTTGCTCGCCGAAATCAGGTCAGGGGGAAAGTTCCAGGTTTTCATGGCAAACTCTGAGGCATCTGCCGAGGTAAACTGCCATTTCATCTGCTCGAGCTGGTGCAGCTTTTCCTCGTCGGCAGCGTCGGCCGACATCTGGAAGCAGATTGTGTACTCTTCGGCAAACTGGTTCGCCAGTATGGATTTACCGATTTGCCGCAGGAGGCCCACCATAAAGACTTCATCTTTCTGCTTTTCTTTACCCACTTTTTCTGCAATGATCTTCGAGATCAGGGCGGTGAGTACAGAGCGCATCCAGAGCTCTTTCATGATCTTGAAATTGCCCTTCTTGGGTATCATCGAAGCCGCTGAAACCAGCAGCGAAAGCCCCTTAACGGTTTTAAATCCCAAAAGGGCAATGGCCTGTGAGAGGTTGTTAATGCGGTTGCCGCGCGCGTAGAAGGCAGAGTTTGCCAGCTTGAGAATCTTCGTCGACAACGCCAGGTCAGACTGTACTATATTGCGTATCTGCTCGGCCGATACGCTGATCTGGCTTTCGTCGATCTGCATGACCCGCGCTGCGACCTGTGGCATCGGGGGCAGCTCGAGCAACTTGAGCTTATCGGTCAGCATCGGGTTCCCCATGGTATATTCGATTTTGCTCTGTCAATAGATTCTCTGCCCATTTTCCGCATTTCGCTGGCTGCCAAAGGGCCGGGCTATTTTTTCCAGGTCTCTCGCCCATCGCCGGTAATGGTCTGCGGAGATTCCTGCGGAACAGCCGGCTTCAGCAGATAGACATCGAGCAGCGACTTGAACCGGGCCAGGTATTCGCGGGCCAGCGCCTGCCAGGTATTGTCAAAACTTGACGATTCTGCGACATAACCTTCGGCCTTCAATCCCACGGCTCCCGCCAGAAACAGCGCCCGGGGCAGGTATAACTGCTGGCTCACAATAATGGCCGTGCGCACGCCAAAGGTCCGGCGGGCCCGTGCCATCGTATCGTAAGTGCGGACTCCGGCATGGTCCAGGAAGATGTCTTCAGGTTTTACCCCGTGGCGCAGGCAGTAGTCACGCATGGTGTGCACTTCGTCGTAGAACTTGCGCGTGTTGTCGCCGGATAAGAGCAATTTTGGTACAATCTGCTTCTGGTAGAGCTCGATTCCGGCCCTCAGGCGACCTAACAGGGTGGCGGAGGGCTTTTTGTTCGGCAACACACTCGCTCCGGGAATCAGAGCCACCTGCGCAGGGTGGGGTGGCGGGCTGCCGGCGGTGGCCGCAAAAATCTGCTCGCGCGCGCGGTAGGCCATATACCACGGTGCCGCGGCAACCACAGAAGCCGCGACCAGCAGCAGTAGAAACAGATAACGGATGAATTTGCGCACGGAACGGAGTCCTCGTACAAATTGCCCGGCAGCCTGAAAACCGTATTCCGGGCAGCTGACCACGGGCTGCACGATCAGCCGCGCAGCCCCATAGTACTTGACCGTCGTTCTCGAGTCATGGTCATCGCACGCACGTGCGCTACGCTCTACGGCGAATACTACTGATGGTGCCGACCTTTATCGGGATCATTACCATTACCTTCTTCCTGATCAAATTGCGTCCTGACGCGCTGACCACCGCGTCGATGGGTCCCGATGGCATGAAAGAGAGCACAGGCCTCGACGAGTTCCAGAAGAAGATGCGCGCCTACTACGGTCTCGACGACCCCATGCACGTGCAATACCTGCGACTGTGGAAGAACATCTTTACGCTGAATTTTTCCGAAAGCCGCATCGACCACAGGCCCGTGCTGGACAAGATTGCCGAAGCACTGCCGGTAACGCTTTTCTTTAACCTGCTCACGGTATTCCTGGTCTACACGATTTCGATTCCGCTCGGCATCTACATGGCGATTCACGACCAGGCACGGCGCGAAAAGTTTCTGGCATCAGTGTTGTATGTGCTCTACGCGCTGCCCGCATTCTGGGTTTCACTGATGCTGCTGAAATACCTGGCTTCAGCCGAATATCTTGACCTGTTCCCGCTGTCGGGCCTTGTTAGCCCATTCTTTGACAAACTGCAGTGGTACCAGAAGGCCGGTGATTTTCTCTGGCACCTTGTACTGCCCGTCACCGTGATGGTCTACGGCTCGTTTGCTTTTCTCAGTCGTTACATGAAATCCTCATTCATGGAAGCCCTGCGGTCTGATTATGTGCGCACTGCGAGGGCCAAGGGCCTTTCGGGAGCTACAGTCATCTATGTGCATGCACTGCGCAATTCGGTTATTCCCCTGGTGACACTGCTGGGTGGCCTGCTGCCTTCTCTCATTGGGGGTTCGGTGATACTCGAGCGCATTTTTTCGATACCGGGAATGGGAAAACTCGCGTATGACAGTTTTTACGCGAACGATGACACCGTCATCATCGCGATCGTCTCGATCTCGTCCGTATTGACCATGCTGGGTATTTTTCTGAGTGATATCGCCTACATGCTGGTCGACCCGCGCATACGGTATGGCGTGCAGAGCGCCGAGGCATGAAAATGCTGAAACACAGGTTCACCGGGTATTCCAGGGTTCTTTGGCGCACAATCACGCACCGGCTCAGCTCCGAAAGACTGACGTACACGTTTCTTTTTCTCTTCGTCTTCACGGGAACCTGCGCACCGTTTCTTGCTTCGTCGCAGCCTCTCTTCATCTACAACAAGGCCGGTTACGAGAGTAAATCCGGCACGACACTGAAACGGTCGCCACTCATTTATACGCTCCTCTACAACGACGCGCAGGTCGAAAAAATTGAATACCGGCGCCTCGTGGAAAAAGGGGAAATCGGCGCAATTTTTACCCTGGTACCCTACTCTCCGTATGAGACCGAACTCGAAAACTATCTCAAGCCCCCAAATTTCCAGGGCACGCGTTTTGTGCACTACCTCGGAACCGATGAGAACGGCCGTGACGTGGCCGCCCGCCTCATCAGGGGCACGCGCAATTCGCTGCTCGTTTCGCTGGTTGCGGTCGGGCTGGCACTGGCAATTGGCGTTTTTGTCGGTGCACTTGCCGGTTATTTTGGCGGCTGGGTTGATATGGTGATCAGCCGCTTTATCGAGATTGTTATCTGTTTTCCGAAGCTGATTCTGATCATTGCGGTTATGGCGCTCAAGAAACCATCCCTCCTGAACCTGATGATCGTGATCGGTCTCACCAGCTGGACGGGCATTGCGCGCCTGGTGCGCGGTGAAGTGATGCGCGTTCGCAACTTCGACTACGTGCAGAGTGCGCGCGCGATGGGAGCTTCTTCATGGCGCATCATTTTTATCCACATACTGCCGGCAACCGCTGGCCCGCTTTCCGTCACCGCTGCATTCGATGTCGCCGAGGCTGTACTGACTGAATCGGCGCTGAGTTTTCTGGGTATCGGCGTGCCTATTCCTGAGCCCTCATGGGGCGACGTACTGAAGACCGCGCAGGACTTTCCCGACATCGCCTGGTGGATGACGCTCTTTCCGGGGCTGCTGATTTTTCTCACGGTAATTACATTTAACAATTTGGGAGACAGGCTGCGCCAGAAGTTCGCACGCTAAACTATGGACTACACGAACATCGACCAGAATTTCTATCTCAAGACATTGCCGGCCCTTCTCGCCAACGCAGGGCTGGTGCTCTATGCGCTCGCCCGCAGACCACCCCTGTGGCGCTACCTGACCGTATTCGGCGTCACCACTCTTGCCGACATTTCGGTAGCCGGGCACCTGATTCCCATAGCCAGTGCAGAAGTACAGACAGGGATCGAGTACATTTTTGTCCTGATTGGCGACCTCAGGTTCATACTGCTGCTCGCCTATATCCTCTATGCGGGCAAAAAACTCGCCGATGTTGACGCCTTGAGGCTTTCGGGCGATGTTCTGCGCCCTGCGCTGATCTTTACCCTGTTTCCTACACTTATCGTTTCTGCTATCGGCTTTGCAAAACCAGATTTGCTGCAGCTGCCAAGGCACAAATTTCTGGCGTATGAGCTGGTCTTTTTCGGACTTACCCTGCTCTGGCTCAAGGTGGTTCTGCCACAAAAACCGGTGGCAGCCCCGGAGCAGCTGTTCATCCGGCAGGTCGCATTGCCCGTACTGGGTTTCTATGGCCTCTGGTCGCTGGCAGATATACTGATCCTGCGTGGTATGCAGGTCGGTTACGCAGTCCGCATTCTGCCAAACCTGCTCTATTACTGCCTTTTCCTGTGGTGGGTGGCCTTCGCCGCCCGGCAGAAAGCCTGATTCTTCTTTTCGCCCTGAGTATACGGGCGGATATTTACCCATGTCCATCAGCACCGACGAAGTGAAGAAGATCGCCTCGCTCAGTAAGCTCCGCCTCGAAGGCAGCGAACTTGAGAAGATGGCACATGACTTCAACGGCATTCTCGATTTTGTCGCGCAAATCAAAGAAGCAGATACGAGCGGCGCGCATGTGCTGGACCATCCGCTCGGGCATACGAATTCATGGCGTGAAGATACAAGCGAGCAATCCATCGACCAGGATGCAATTCGCGCCTTTGCTCCGAAATTTGAGGCTGGCTTTTTCGTCGTACCGCGGGTCATCGAAACCGAGGGCTAGCTGCAACACGCAGACGAATTTACCGAATACCAGAAATTCCTGGTCTCTGACCAGAGAGAAAAACTTGTTCCGGCGCAGCTCTACACTGCGCAGCTGATGCGCGACCCTCGCGATTCGATCAACATCCTCGATTTCGGCTGCGGCCATGGCTATGTGGCCATGGTCCTGGCAACCCTGGTACACCCGGGCATCAGGGTTTACGCCTGCGATTCGGATGAAGAGTGCCTCGATGTGCTCTGGGGCCGCATTGCACACCGACAGGTACAGAATCTGACCGCATTTCACCTGCCGAACTATTCGCAGGTTTCCCTGCCTGGCTGGTTGCCTGCCCCCGACTATGTCGTTTGCTCGTTCAGCATTTCTGCGCTGGAACATCCCGATATTGGGCTGCCTCAACTGGTCAGGCAGGTGCCATCTGGTACGAATTTCCTGTTGGTCGAGTGGGATCCCGAACGGACACACAAACTGATCGACATCTACATTCCTCCGGCCCGGCGCATTACGCCCGCCGACTTTCGCCGCCTTGTGGAATACAGCGGGCTGAAGATTACGTCAGAAGACAGCGGCAAACAACTATACTACTCGGTACGGGCGGTAAAACCATGAAATAGAATGTCGCGCTCGCCTGCCGGCTCGCGAACGAACTTGCGACCGCGCAACTTTGTTGCGCCAGCCTTTCAGGCGGCCCTGCTTGCTGGTGGTGAGCTGGTCGCACCGTAAGGCAGGTGCTCTAACCAGATGTGAGCCGAAGGCTCTCCGGAGCGATGCTACGCATCGCGGAGGTGCTAATCGCCCTGGAATGACTGCAGTGCGGAAGTGTGGGCGATGCAAGATGGCGCGCTC
>JBMOPL010000021.1:211976-229292 GCA_049323535.1 Spirochaetota bacterium
GCCCTGCTTGCAAGGCAGGTGCTCTAACCAGATGTGAGCCGAAGGCTCTCCGGAGCGATGCTACGCATCGCGGAGGTGCTAATCGCCCTGGAATGACTGCAGTGCGGAAGTGTGGGCGATGCAAGATTCGAACTTGCGACCCCCTGCTTGTAAGGCAGGTGCTCTAACCAGATGTGAGCCGAAGGCTCTCCGGAGCGATGCTACGCATCGCGGAGGTGCTAATCGCCCTGGAATGACTGCAGTGCGGAAGTGTGGGCGATGCAAGATTCGAACTTGCGACCCCCTGCTTGTAAGGCAGGTGCTCTAACCAGCTGAGCTAATCGCCCTTTATGTTCTTTGCTGCCAGAGCCTGTGCTCTAACCAGCTGTGAGGCGAAGCCTCTCCGGAGCGATGCTGCGCATCGCGGAGGTGCTAATCGCCCTTTAGGAAGAAGGTTTTTCTTTTTGCCTCAGCCAGCAGGAGCCGCTGAGGCTTTCTTGACCAATTGCGTAATGCGCGACTTCTTGCGCGAAGCTGCGTTTACGTGTACCAGGTTTGATTTTGCCGCTTTATCGACCAGCGAAGCCAGTTTTTGTGAAGCCTTTACCGCTTCATCGAACTTCTTGTCAGCCACTAGCGCGCGCACCTTTTTTTCCTGTGTACGGATCGCCGATTTCTGCGCCTGGTTCTTGAGGCGGCGCTTTTCGTTCTGGCGCGTGCGTTTCTTAGCTGATGCAATATTGGGCATTTATCTAACCTTTCCTGTTCTTTCTGTCAAATTGCGACTTTGACTCAGGGCGTCAAATAGTTCAAAGACCGGTCAACCCGGCCCCGGCTACTTGAACACCCCTGCTTTATCGGTTTTTTCCCAGGTAAACGAATTCTGTCCCTCACGGCCAAAGTGCCCGTAAGCTGCAGTTGGGCGGTATTTGATATTGCGCAGATTCAGGGTTTCGCGTATGCCACGCGGCGTCAGGTCAAAATTTTCCATGATCATCTTTTCGATCTTGTCATCGCCGACCTTGCCCGTGCCGAAGGTGTTGACGACCAGCGATACCGGTTTCGCGACACCGATCGCATAAGCTACCTGGATTTCGCATTGGCTGGCGATGCCCGACGCAACGACGTTTTTCGCGACATACCGCATCATGTAGGCTGCGCTGCGGTCGACTTTTGAAGGATCTTTACCGCTAAAAGCACCACCGCCGTGGCGCCCATAACCGCCATAGGTATCGACAATGATCTTGCGGCCGGTCAGACCGCAGTCACCGTGGGGGCCACCGACGACAAAGCGCCCGGTGGGATTGATGTAGTAGTTCGTGCCTTTCAGCAATTCGGCGGGGAGCACCTTTTTGACGCATTCTTCTATTACCTGCTCAGAAAGTTTGCTGTGCTCGACATCGGGCGTGTGCTGTGTTGAAACGACAACCGTCTGTATGCCTGCAGGCTTGCCCTTCTCATACCGGACGGTCACCTGCGATTTGGCATCCGGACGCAGGAATGGCAGCTTGCCGCTCTTGCGCAGGCCTGTCAGGTGCTCGAGAATCTTGTGCGAGTAGTAGATCGGCATTGGCATCAGGGCATCGGTTTCATCGATCGCGAAACCGAACATCATACCCTGGTCACCGGCACCCTCTTCTTTGTGGAGTCCTTCGCCAATAACACCCTGCGCAATGTCCTGCGATTGTTCATGCAGCAGGATGTGCACATTCGCCGTGCGGTAGTCAAAGCCGATGTCGTCGTGTATGTAGCCGATGTCTTTCATGACATCGCGCGCAATCTGCTCGATTTTTTCTTTGGTAATGTGGCCCTTGGGCGAAGTAGAGATTTCGCCAGCTACAGTCACGTGGTCAGTGGTGGTAAGTGACTCGCAGGCAACGCGGGTGGTATTGTCGAGCTCGAGGTAGGCGTCGAGCACCGCGTCAGATATCTGGTCACAGACCTTATCCGGATGCCCTTCTGAAACTGATTCAGAGGTAAAAACGAAATCCCGTTCTTGGTTCATGAGCGCAAAAGTAGAGTCGGGACATGGTGTAAATGCCTATTGGACTGCGCCTGCAACCGCAACCGCGCGATGCGGCGGTTTTTACTTCTGAGACGACGATTCAGGGTGCATCGGACGTGCAGGCCGGTCTGAATACGACAGCAGCAGCGCGCTTTTTTCGCGCCAGCAGAGCTACGGGGGCCGCGATTTTTTAAGGGTAAAGACTTGACGTAAGCGCGGGCAGCTGTACCTAAGAACAATGTCGGAGCTCAAGAATGAACCTGTTATTGCAGTCAAAGGGCGCTTTCGCGCACCCAACCAACGATACTATGGGCAGTTTTTCTACCTGATCAACAACAAGGGTGGTTATATCGATATCGCTTCGGTTGTTATCACCGTCGGCTCTGATGTCTACAATGCCCTGAATCCCACCGATTCATGGAAAAAATATGAGTCGCTGATCAACAAACTCAAGTATGAGAATAAATTTTCGCAGGCGATCACGAACGAGTTCCAGGCAAAACTGAAGCAGCTGGCGCTCGACAAACAGTATTTTGCCGATCTGATGAAGGCAGTGGTCGGCAACAAGGCCGAAACTCTCAACTTTGTACTGGCAAACTTCTACCGGCGCGTGATTAAAGACGACGAGTTCTACCTCGAAGGCCATGCGGAAAAGGCATCGCTCGACGGCACCGAAGAAGCACCGGCGGCAGAAGAAGCAGACACAGGTGGTCCGGATGGCGTGTACCTGCCGGTAAAGCTGGATCTCGATCCGATATCAGGCAAAGACGTGAAGGAAATACGCCCCGGTGACAAGATACTCGTGCGCGTACTGCCCGAGACAGAGCGCGCCAATTCGTTCATCGACGGTGCCGGACTCAGAACAGAGAGCGGTTTTGTGCGCTCAGCACCTTTCACAGTCACCAGCGTCATCTACCCCGGTGTAGGCGTTGAGCTTGTTGGCAAACTGAAAGAAGGTATCTACGGCAAAATCGTCGAAGAACAGAACGTTCTTGTCCGAACAGCAGAAGCTGTGAAGGCCGCTGCATCACCGAAGGCGCAGGCCCCGCTCGCCGCATCGATACCGGATGAAAAGAAGCAACTGATGCTCATTGGCATCGGCGTTATCGGTACCGCTCTGCTGGGTATCGTACTCTACTGGGTTATCTCGTCTCTCTGAACACCGGCTCTACACGAGCGTAATCACGGTGATTTCGGGCGGGCAGTTTACCCGCAGGGGAAACCAATGTCCCAGCCCCCGGTTCACGTAGAGCTGCGAACCCTGTTCAGCGTAATGGTCAACGTAATACTTATACACCCAGTGGGCGCCATTGAGCAGAGTGTTCTGCGAGCGCGAAAAGTTGATTTGCCCGCCGTGCGTGTGCCCCGACAATACCAGGTCAACCTGCTGGGTTTTGAGAAATTCAAAATCAGCCGGGTTGTGGTTGAGCAAGAGAAGCGGAGCTTCGGCGCTACGCTTCTCTTTCACCTCAGAGAAATATAGTTTCATCATTTCTGTCCGGCCGCGCCCCAGCGGCGGATAGTCCAGCCCGCCAATCTGCAATTTACCGCGGCCACGCCGCACGGTCTGCAGTTCATTGCGCAGAATGCGCAGCCCGGCACGGCTGAGTCCCTGGCCAGCGACGAGGCCATTGTCAATCAGGTCATGATTGCCCAGCACGCCAAGCAGGCGGCTGCTCCCGGCTGTGTCGCCGGGGCGCCTCAACATGGCTTCTATTAACGCAAAGTAGTTCGCGGCGACCGGCAGGAATACATTGTTATTGTCGATGATATCGCCGGTAACGAGGACGTAATCGGGACGCGCCTCACGAATGAGACCAAGGGTAAAATTCAGGTAACGTTCACCGATCAGGTTACCTATGTGAATGTCAGAAATCTGCACGAGGCGCAATCCCTTTAGATCATCATGCAGGCCTTTGAGGTGGATTTCCTTCGGCATGATGGTAATCTCGCGCGAGCCAAGAAAGATGCCGCTGATGGCTGTGACGCTGGTGGCCGCGGGCAAGAGATTCACCCCGAAGGCCGCAGTCCCCATCGCGCGGCGCAGAAAATCGGAGCGCGAAATGCCTGTTTCGGCCGCCGGTTGCTCCGGCCGCGCCCGCTGCAGCCGGCGAAAGAGAATTCCCATCAACCAGAAAATGCCCAGTGGCAGCAGCCAGACAAAGTGCGAATAGTTGATCGCGAGCAGCATTCCATGCAATGGCTGGTACCATTCAGGCAACGTCGTCGCTAAGCCTCGCCCGGGATAAAACACTGCAAACCACATGACCGCCTGGCCGGCGCCGACAAATGACCAGTAGAAAATGCGCAGGCGCCCCATTGATTTACCTGCCTCAAAACGAGAGACAAGTTTTTTCCAGATTACGTACTGGAAGGCGAGCAGTGTCAGCGTAATGACCGCAACAACGAGTTTAAAGGCGATGACGCGGCCCATCGGTCAGGACTTCTTCTTTTTGGGTTTCGCGCTCGGGGTGCGGCTGACCTTTTTCTTTTGCGCCGTTTCGGCTGCTGATTTGGAAGCCTGTAACCTGCCGATATCGCTGAGGACGACCTGGCCACCTGCGAAGTCCATGGTGACAGTTTCGCCGCCGCTGACCTTTTCATCAATGATCGCATCGGTCACCAGGTCGCGCAGGGTATCCTGGAAGAGCCGCGCCATCGGGCGCGCACCCATGACAGGATCATAACCCTTCTCAGCGAGGTAGCGCCGCGCCGCAGGAGTAAGCGCGACAGTAATCTGCTTTTCTGCCAGCTGCGCATTGAGTGCGACGAGATTTTTATCAACAATCTTGTCGAGTACCGCGTCAGAAAGCCTGTCGAAGACCACCACGTCGTCGAGGCGGTTCAGAAATTCCGGAGTGAAGAAAGTCTTGAGCGCAGATTTGACATGACCCGCGCCCTTGGTCTTCTCTTCGAAGCCGATACGTGCGGTATTAAGCTCCCCTGAACCCGCATTCGAGGTCATGACAAGCAATACATGCCTGAAGTCAGCTTTCTTGCCTGTCGCATCGGTGACAGTTGCATAGTCCATGATCTGCAGCAGGGTATTGAACACGTCGGGGTGCGCTTTCTCAATTTCATCGAGCAATAACACGCAGCGCGGGTGCTTGCGTATCGCATCGGTCAGCTGCGCGCCCTGGTCGAAACCGACATAACCCGGTGGCGACCCAAGCAGGCGTGAGACGCTGTGCTTTTCCATGTATTCACTCATGTCGAAACGGATGAGTTCAACTCCGAGTTCCGCGGCGATAGCACGCGTGAGCTCTGTCTTTCCTGTTCCGGTAGGCCCCGTGAACAGGAAGCTGCCAATCGGCTTCTGTTTATTGCCGAGACCCGCACGGTGGCGTTTGATAGCCCGCGCTATCTTTTCGATCGCCGCATCCTGGCCGAAAATCTTCGCCTTGAGATTTTCGGCAATCGACCTGAGGCCTGCGCTTTCATGTCCCTGGAACGACTCGAGGTTGACATTCGCTAACCGGGAAACAATTGCCCGCAAATCGCCTTCTGTAACCTCGCGCTGGTCTGGCTTGTAGAGATGCAGCGAAGCTCCGGCTTCGTCGACCACATCGATTGCCTTGTCGGGCAGGTATCGCTCGTTGATATGCTCGGCCGACAGGTCGACCGCCTTGCGCAGAATTTCGTTGCTGTAGGTAACGCGGTGGTATTCTTCGTAAAGTTTTTTCAGGCCCAGCAGAATCTGGTAGGCGTCTTCACGCGACGGTTCGGAGATATCGACTTTCTGGAACCGGCGCGAGAGTGCACGGTCTTTTTCAAAATAGCGGCGGTATTCTTCATAAGTGGTAGCACCCACGCAGCGCATATCACCGCGCGTCAGCACGGGTTTGAGCATGTTGGCAGCGTCCATACTGTCACCGCGCGTTGCACCAGCGCCGACGATCTGGTGTATCTCGTCGATGTAGAGAATGACTTTCTTCTTCGCACTGAGCGCACCGATGATCGCCTGCATACGCTCTTCAAAATCGCCGCGGTACCGCGTACCGGCCACCAGGCTCGAGACATCTATGGAATAGATTTCGTATCCTTTGAGCCGCGCAGGCGCGTTACCCTTAACCAGCCGCTGCGCCAGGCCACGCATGATCGCCGTCTTGCCGACGCCGGGCTCGCCAACGTGCAGCGCATTGTTCTTATTACGACGGCAGAGAATCTCCATCGTGCGGTTGAGTTCGTCATTACGACCAATCAGTTCGTCGTATTTTCCGGCACGTGCCTCTTCTGTCATGTTGACCGTGAATGCCTTCAGAATCTTGTCGGGGCTTTCGCCGGCGGACTGGCTTTCTTCGCCGGCCTCGGCCATTTCTGCCTGTTCTTCAGGAGATGGCGCCGGTGTGATACCGTGCGTCAGGTAGCGCAGCACCTTCGCGCGGCTGAGTCCCTGCTTTTCCAGAAAGTACACTGCGAACGAGTCGCGCTGGCGAAAAATGCCGTCGAAGACGTCGGCAATCGAAAGTTCGCGGTTGTTGTTGAGTATCATGCGCACCAGCAGCATTTCGCGAAAATTAGTCAGCGCTCCCGATTCTGTCAGTTCGGTTTCGGCATCGAGATCCTGGTCGAAGGTGGCAATGTGCTGCGTCAGGTCGCGGCGCAGCTCTTCAATGTTGACGCGCAGGTCGCGTAAAATCTGGGCCCCTTCTTCGTCTTCGGTGACTGCGAGCAGCACGTGTTCAAATGTGATGATGGAGTTTTTGAAATCGCGCGCAATGTCATGCGCCCGCTGGTGGATCTTCTCTACTGTGTTTGCCATAGTTGTATTTCCTGGCGGTCACGTGCCGCTATTCCGGTTCCGCCTTGCAGGCCAGGGGAAATCCTTCTTGTTCTGCATGCGCCATTACCTGCTTCACCTTGGTCTCGGCAACTTCGCGTGGGTAGATGCCCGCAACCCCGCTGCCATTGTTGTGCACGTCGAGCATGATTCGCTTTGCCTCGTGCTCATTTTTCTGAAAGTATTTCTGCAGAATGTAAACCACGAATTCCATCGTGGTGTAGTTGTCGTTCAGAAGTATGACCTTGTAGAGTTTGGGCTTTTTGGCCCGCGTCAGTACGTCGGAATCTTCGTCGTTGCGAACGCCGGCTGGCATATACCCGCAAATATACTAAGGATTAAATCGTGAACCAAAAATTGCCGGGCAGGGGGCAAATTCTGCTTTTCGGGCAGCAATGGAATACCGGTGCTGCGGGCTGCATGTTTAGCAGGTTCGCTGTAATCTTTGCGCTCATATCCGGAACTGCCCGGGCGGAGTTTTTTGATATGACGGCGAGGGGCGAAAAAGCCGATCTGAACCGCATTTCGGTACATGCGCAGGTTGTGCGCTCGCCCATACGCATTGGCCTCGAATACGAACGCACGCTCTTTATCTGGGGTTGGCTGAAACCCGCGATCGGCGCTTCGGCCAATACGGGGGCACAGGTCACAGACGACACGGTGCGGGGTTTTCGCAACAGCGAGTACACTTCGTATATCGACGCTCCGGTACGCCTGGCTATCATGCCCATCGAATATTTCCAGGTCTATGCCGGTGGCGGTATGACCTTCTACTCCACCACTTTGCGGCTGAAAGACATCGGGAGCTTACCCGGTCTCGAAGGTTCTGCCACCAAAGCAGGGGCAGCTCCCTTTGTCGAAGCGGGCTTTCGCATCAGTTACGGTTCGTACTCTGTAGGCATGAGTGCCAGCTACGCGCAGGCAGCAGACATCACGGTACGCTACAACTACCTTTCGGGCGGAAACCGGGTGTACGACAGTTTTCAGCACACCCCGTTCATGAATGCACGGGCGAGCGTCTTTGCCGGTTTTTTATTCTGACCAGGACCTGGCAGGGCTGCCAAAAATATCTTGAAGGGCCAACTTTCCTTTGAATACTGGCGGCAATGGACAAGGTGCAGCTTAAAGACGTGGCCGTGGCAACGGCAATCGCCTACCTGCATGGCCGCCTGGACGTGGCGGTTTCCGGCGAAATTGAAGAACACCTGCTGAAGAGTATCGACGCCAAGGGCATAAAACACCTCATTCTCAATATGGCAGACGTTGAATATATGTCTTCGTCTGGTTTTCGCGTAATGATTGCGCTGCTGAGAAAGTTAAAGGACCTCAAGGGTTCGCTCAAGATCTGCTGTGTGCGCCCCGCGGTGAAACGGATTTTTGATGTCATCGAACTGACCACCCTGTTCGATATGTACGAAACCGAAGAAGAAGCCCTCGCGGCCAAGGCATAACCCCTGAGAACTACCGGCAAAGCCATTGCCTCGCGTCGCGTGCGCATGGTTGCATTGTTGTTGCTCGTGTTGCCCGTGGTAGCGCAGGGCGATCTGCAGCTGCTCAGGGGAAAGTTTCAACCGGAGAAAAAACCGGGTTTCAAGGTTATTCCCGCAAAACTTTCTCCCGGACGTGTCCAGTACCTCGACGAACGGGCACTGGCTGCTTTTGAAAAAATGGCCGCGGCAGCGCAGAAAGCAGGGTTTCAGCTGACGATTATCTCTGCAACGCGCAACTTTACCACGCAGAAGGCAATCTGGGAGCAGAAGTTCTCCGGCATACGGAAGGTGCGTGGCAAGGACCTGACCAAAACCATTCCCAACGAAGAACAGCGCGCACTCGAAATACTCAGGTACTCATCCATGCCGGGCACCTCGCGCCACCACTGGGGTACTGACCTCGACCTGCACGAAGCCAAACTCACGGGCCCTGCCCTCAGCAATGAAACGCTTTCAAAGGGCCGTGGGCTCGATCTTTACAACTGGCTGCTCGCCCATGCGAGTGAATACGGTTTCTGCCAGCCTTACAAGGGAAATCCGTCTGCGCGCAACGCAGGCCGCTATGCACACGGCTACGAAGAAGAACGCTGGCACTGGTCATACCAGCCGGTATCGTCTGAATACCTGAAGTCCTACACGCAGCAGGCAGGGGCATTGGTGCCGGGTGGCTTTCTGGGCGACAAGGCAAGCGGTCGGTTTTACCTCGATTACGTAAAGAATATTGACCCCGGCTGTCTCTGACAAAGCCCGTCAGCAGACGAGGTACTATGGCGATTGAAAAAGAAATCACGCTTCCCTGTGGGGCCAAGCTCAAAAATCGCCTGGCGAAGTCGGCGATGAGCGAGAACCTTGCTCTCGATGGTAAACCACACGAAAAGATCTGGCATCTTTACGAGACGTGGGGTGCCGGCGGACTCGGACTCATCATCACCGGCAATATCATGGTCGATCGAAACGAACTCGGCGAACCAAACAACATCATACTCGACAGCGACGCAGATCTCGACCACTTTCGTGAATGGGCCACGCGCGCCCGGCGCCACGGCGCAGCACTCTGGGCACAGATCAACCATCCGGGCCGTCAGGCGCCTGCGGCGATTTCCAAAGTCACTGTCGCACCCTCGGCAGTTAAGCTGAAAACAGGACGCCTCGCCTTTCGCACGCCGCATGCGCTGACCGAACCGGAAATCCGCAGCATTATTGAAAAATTTGCCAACACGGCACGGCTCTGCAAAGAGGCGCACTTCGATGGAGTGCAGATTCACGGCGCACACGGTTACCTGGTGAGCCAGTTTCTCTCACCGCTCGCGAACGAACGCACCGACCAGTGGGGGGGCAGCATTGAAAACCGCATGCGCTTCGTGCTCGAGGTCTACCGCGCGATGCGCAGGGCTGTAGGAGCAAAGTTTCCGATAGGCATCAAGATCAACTCGGCAGATTTTCAGCGCGGTGGTTTTGACGAGGGTGACGCGACGACGGTTGTGAAAGCACTCGAAGCCGAAGGCATCGACCTGATCGAAATTTCCGGCGGCACCTATGAGAGTGCCGTCATGACAGGGGTCGGTGGTGTAAGGGAATCGACAGCCGAGCGCGAGGCGTACTTTTTGCCGTTCGCGGCAAAAGTACGCCTCGCGATAAAAACTCCCATCATGCTGACCGGCGGTTTTCGCAGCGCGCAGGCAATGAACTCCGCAATCGAATCGGGCAGCGTTGACATAGTTGGCCTGGCAAGGCCGCTGGCAATGGAGCCACACCTGTGTCTGCGCCTGCTTGCCGACAAAAATGCGCGCAGCGAAATAAAACCGGTCAAGACGGGTATCCGCTTCGTTGACAAGCTGGGCGTGCTTGAACTGGGTTACTATGGGTTGCAGCTGGCGCGCATCGGCGAAGGGAAACATCCTGATCCGAACATCAGCCCGCTGCTCGCGCTGCCACTGATCGGCTTAAACTACTCTTCAGGAATAATCGGCCGCTGGCTTTCGGGCAGGTCGTCAGACTAAATGCCGGCGGAGATCAAGGAAAAAACCGGTCGCAAGAGCGGCGGTGCAGTCAAAGAACCTGCGCCCATTGTCGGCAAAATTGCGCCGACCATTGCGCCCGATGCGCTGAAGCTCGAGGCGCACAACCTCGTAAAAACCTATGGTAAACGAACCGTGGTACGCGGGGTTTCGTTCAATGTACGACAGGGTGAAGTCGTCGGTATCCTTGGCCCCAACGGGGCCGGCAAAACAACCTCGTTCTACATGACCATCGGTCTTGTGAAACAGTCAGGCGGCCAGGTTTTTCTGGGTGGCGAAGACCTGAGTAACCTGCCCATGTACATGCGGGCACGCAAGGGTATCGGCTACCTGGCGCAGGAAGCGTCGATCTTTCGCACTCTCAGCGTACGCAAGAACATCGAGGCCATTCTCGAACTGCGCGGTTTCAGCAAGTCAGACATGGCGGCGCGCGCTGACCAGCTGCTCAAAGAACTCGAAATCGAGCACGTGCAGCACCAGAACGGCATCACGCTTTCGGGCGGGGAGCGCCGGCGTGCTGAAATTGCCCGGGCACTGGCATCTGACCCGAAATTCCTGCTGCTCGACGAACCCTTTGCGGGGGTTGACCCAATCGCGGTAAAGGAAATCCAGCGCGTCGTCTGGCAATTACAGGAACGCGGCCTGGGTATTCTCATAACCGACCACAACGTGCGCGAAACGCTCAAACTCACCGACCGATCGTACATCATCTTCCAGGGCCAGGTGCTGATCGAAGGCACCGCAGACGTGCTGATTAAGGACAAAAAAGCACGCGAAATCTACCTCGGCGAAGACTTCAAGATATAGCCTATGCCCAGGGCGCAACTCAAGCAGAACGTCTCGCTCAAGACCGGCGTCAGGCAGAAGCTGCACGGCACACTGACGCACGCGGTACAATTGCTCTCCTTGCCGCAACACGAGCTGCGCGAAGAGGTGCTGCGGGTTATCGCTGAGAATCCGTTCGTTGAAGAAATTTCGTCAGGAGAGGCACCGCCGCTTTCTCCCGGCGACGGCAAAGATTTCATCGCCCGGGCGCACATCGGCCTGCAGGAAAACCTGCTGCTGCAGCTCGTCGATATGGGAATGCCCGAGCGCATCTACGACCTGGCGCGCATCATCGTGTCGACGATCGACAACGACGGGTTTACCACGTTTCCCCATCGCACCATCATTGGTGACTATAATTTCACCAGTCGCGATCTGCGGGCGTGCATCGAATACCTGAAACAGCTGGAACCGTGCGGTGTCGGTGCTGAAAATGTCTGGCAGAGCCTGCGCTGGCAGGCCGAAGTGCGTTACGGTAAAGACGAACTGCTTTTTGACCTGATCGACATGCTCAGCAATGCGCGCGAGGGCCTCGCCCGGTTTTCGCAGGCAGAAAAGAAATCGCTCTGTGAAATTCTGGAAATTGACCTTGAAACGCTCGAAGCCAAAATCAGGATGCTTGCGAGTCTTGATCCACACCCTGTAAACCGCACCGACGGCACTGCTGCGGAATGGGCATTACCCGAAGTATTTTTTGAAGTCAAGGAGAAGCAGGTCTACGTCAAGGTTTCTGACCAGTACCTGCCCCGCTTTCGTGTGAACCACAAGCTGTACCAGCAAATGAAGGGCACAAAGAACAGCGAATGGCAGGCAACATACCAGACAGCAAAGTCGCTGGTAGAAACCCTGCAATTCCGTTCGGACACCCTTACGCAGGTAGCCCGCATCATCGCGGTGCGCCAGTACGATTTTTTCACCAGGGGCTCGGCATACATCAAGACGATGAGCCTGAGCGACCTGGCGCGTGAAACCAAACGCCACGTTTCGACGATCAGCCGCATACTCAACCGCAAGTATTTCCATTGTTCCTGGGGAATTTTCCCTCTGCGGCTGTTTCTCATGCGGCGGATCAAGTCATCTGACGGCACAGAACGCAGTGCAGAGGATCTGAAAACAGCGATTCTCACGCTGCTTGCACAGGACAAGAATCGCAAGCAGTCAGACCGCGTCATCGCAGAAATTCTTCAAGGACAGGGCTTCGAAGTCAAACGCCGCACGGTAAATAAATACCGGCGGTTGATACACCAGGAATCGTCGCGCAAGAGACAAAAATGAACATCCCTTTCAACAAAACCTACCTTACGGGCAACGAACAAAAATACCTTGGAGCTATGCTGCAATCCGGAAAGTTTTCCGGCAATGGCGAATTCACCCGAAAATGCCAGCAGATGCTTGAGCAGAAGTATTCGCTGCGCAAGACGTTGCTGACAACTTCATGCACTGACGCGCTGGAGATGGCGGCGTTGCTGACGCGTGTCGGCCCCGGCGATGAAGTGATTTTGCCTTCTTATACCTTTGTCTCAACCGCGAATGCCTTTGCCTTACGCGGCGCGACACTGGTCTTCTGCGACAGCGCTGCAGACCACCCGAACATCGACGCCTCGGCTATTGAACAGCTGATCACACCGCGAACCCGCGTCATTGTGCCAGTCCACTACGGCGGGCAGGCGTGCGACATGGCGCACATCATGGCACTGGCCGAAAAATACCGGCTCTGGGTGGTAGAAGATGCAGCGCAGGCGGTCGACGCACGCCTGGGCAATAAATACCTGGGCGGAATCGGTCACCTCGGGGCGTTTTCGTTTCATGAAACAAAAAACATTATCGCCGGCGAAGGCGGTGCACTGGTCATCAACCATGCAGATTTCCTGAAACGCGCAGAAATCCACTGGGAAAAAGGCACCAACCGCAGCGCTTTCTTTCGTGGCGAAGTTGACAAATACGGTTGGGTTGATCTGGGTTCGTCGTTTCTGCCCTCAGAGCTCATTTCGGCTTTTTTGCTGGCACAACTCGAAGCTGTCGAGCATATACAGGGCATGCGCATGAAAGCCTGGAAGGCTTACCATGCGGCGCTGTCTCCGCTCGAAGAGCTCGGCGTGCTGGTCATGCCCGACAAACCGCACAATGCGCACCTGTTCTACCTTGTGTGCCGGTCGCTCGACGAACGGACTGCGCTCATTGACCAGCTGAAACTCAAGGGCATTGCCTCGGTTTTTCACTACCTGTCGCTGCACAGCAGTCCGTACTTTGCCTCAAAACACGATGGGCGCGCACTTCCTCATTCTGACCGCTTCACCGACTGCCTGGTCAGGTTGCCAATGTACGCGGAGCTCGGTACAGACGGCGCCAGCCGCGTGGCCGAAGAAGTTCTCCGATTCTACAAAAATCAATAAGTAGTTCGGCCACCTGCCCAGCGGCGACCAGAGGTTTCGGGCGGGCATTCACAAAGCTGCGGCTCCGGGCTGTAGCCTGAAGCCCAGGCTCAATCAGCGCAGCGCGAAGCCGGCCTTTTGCATTTTCTGTATCAGGCCATCCTGCAGTTTCTTCACTTCGTCGGTGGCAAGAGTCCGCGTCGGGTTCCGCCATGTTGCGCGCACCGAGACAGCCTTCTCACCGGGCTTGAGGTTGCCGCCCGTAAATGTACTCACGTGCTCGAAGCTGACAAGGACTGTCTTATCCAGATCACGGCGCACGAGCGGCTGCACGACACCGGCCGCTGCCCTGAGCGCTGCGAATTCACCGCGATGCGGCATGACCAGTGTCAGGTCGAAGTCAACTGCCGGGTGCGTGAACGGTGCACGGTAAGTCGGAGCTTCTGCTTTGAGGCCCAGCAGGTTTTCGAGCAGCGCGTCAAAATACCAAACACGGTCCTTGATACCAAACTGCGAGAGCAGCTTCGGGTGAATTTCACCGTAACGGAAAATCTTTTTATCTTTGCTGCCGGCGCTGCCCGAACGGCCCGGGTGGAAGATTCCATGCGCTTCATTGCTGAAGACCTGGTCATGGCGCAAGAGACCACAATCGGCGAGTATTTCAGACACGACAGCCGCAACCTGCTCTGCTGTTGCTGCAGCTTCGGCCTCTGACGTCAGCGCACCGGAAATAAAATAATTCTCGTGGCGTGCGAGTTTCGCGTCCTTTGGTGGCAGAAAGATCTTCTCGATCTCGAACAGCCGAACATTCTTTTGCTCACGGTAGTTGCCGTGCAGTGCACGCAGAATACCAGGCATCGGGCTCGTGCGCATGAAACCGAGGTCAGAGTGCAGTGAATTTTTCATCTGCATCGCCTCACCAGCGCCACAATAGAACTCATCAGCCTTGAGATCGTGCTCACCCTGGAAGGCATAAGACAATACTTCGTTCAAATGCAGGCGCGACGCGCACAGGTCGCGCAGCCGGTGCTCGATCGCACGGAGTGCATTGTGCGCACGCGGCGTTTCGCAGGCCACGAGCGAGGGCTCGATGGAGATTTCTTTATAACCGATAAAGCGCCCGATTTCTTCGACCAGGTCTTCACCAATCGTGATGTCGTACCACTTGCGCCAGGACGGTGGCGTGACCACCAGCGTGGCCCCCTTCTCTTCAACGGCAAAACCAAGGCGCTTCAGTATCGCAGCATTGGTATCAGGGCGGTTGCCGATGTGCCCGAGCTTCTGGTCGATGAACTCATTGGTGACGATGATCGGCTGGGTTTTCGTGTAATCTTCGGTTGAGACTTCAGCAATTTCCGAAAGGGTAACTCCGCCTTGTTCTTCTGCCAGCAGCGAAGCAAAGCGGTAGATCGCAGCCTTTGCCTTGCCGGGGTTCTGCGCCTTCTCAAAACGCTGCGACGAATCACTACGTATGCCGGTTTTCGAAACCGCTTTGCGAATGTCGCTGCGGTGGAACGTTGCCGATTCAAGGAACAGCTTCTCGGTCGCCGCAGTGGTCTCTGTACCGGCACCGCCCATGACGCCCGCGAGTGCTACAGGTGTAGAGCCATCACGAATCACCACCAGCCCTTCGGGTAGTTCGTGCGTGGTGCCGTCCAGGAGCGCGATCTTTTCTTTGGCTTTCGAGTAATCGACGCGCACGACGGTCTCGGTGGCTGAGCCTGTCGAAGCCCCGAGCTTAGCACGATCGAATGCGTGGTTGGGCTGGCCAATCTCGAACAGCACGTAGTTCGAAATATCGACGATGTTGTTGATCGGCTTTTGGCCAACTGAAAGTAACCGCAGCTGGCGCCCGAGCGGCGAAGACTGCACTTTGAAGCCGGCGAGCTCTGCCCCGCAGTAGGTAATAGCGGAGCGACCTTCGATTTCAATTTTGGGGAGTTTCGCGGGCTGTGTCTTGAAGGTCGCCTCTTCCGGGTTCTTCTTGAGCGGCTTGCCCAGGAGTGCTGCGATCTCGCGCGCAAAACCGAAATGGCACCACAGGTCAGGTCGATGCGTGATCGACTTGTTGTCGATATCGAGAATGACGTCAGGTGTACCAAAGTAGTCAGAAAGCGGGGCACCGACTTTCCAGTCGTCGGGGAGGGGCATGAGGCCATCGATCTTTGCCGGGGCATAATCGAGCTGGGTGATGCCCAGCTCGCCGCCCGAGCAGAGCATGCCAAAACTTTCGACGCCGCGCAGCTTTGCCTTGGTCATCTCGCGGCCGTCGGGCAGCTTAACACCCACGAGCGCCGCCGGAAACTTCTTACCCTGTTCAACGTTTGCAGCACCGGTCACAATCTGCACGGTTTCTTTGCCGGTATTCACTTTGCAGATTTTGAGTTTGTCAGCGTCGGGGTGCTTCGTGAGTTCTTCGATCAGCGCCACGGGAATTTTCGCCATGTGGTCCATGAACGGTTCGAAGCCTTCGACCTCGCACGTCTTCATCGTCAGAAGGTTCGCGAGCTCGGCCGGTGTTGTGCCCGAGAGATCAACAAATTCATTTAACCAATTATAAGATAGTTTCATATTCTTACCTCGCTGGTTTTGATGAGACGCCCTGGCGTCTCATCAAAACTGCCTTAAAAATTCGAGTTTGCCAGCCATGAAGTGGCGAATGTCTTCAATGCCGTGCTGCATCATCACGAGCCGGTTCAGGCCCAAGCCAAACGCGGCACCCTGCCATTCAGCGGGGTCAAGACCGGCGGAGCGCAGGACGTTCGGGTGTACAAGACCGCAGGGCAAAACTTCTACCCAGCCGGAGTGTTTGCAGACCGAACAGCCATCACCGCCGCAGACCAGACACTTCATATCGAGCTCGAAACCTGGTTCAACAAAAGGAAAGTACCCCGGTCGTAGGCGCACATCGACCTGCTTGCCGAACACTTCTGTGAGCAGCGTCTGCATCAGGTGCAGCAGGTTGCCCACCGAGACCTTGCGGTCGACGATCATACCTTCCATCTGGTAGAAGGTGTGCTCGTGCGATGCATCCACTTCTTCGTAACGGAACACACGACCGGGGGCGATAATGCGCAGCGGCGGCTTCATGCTTTCGAGCGCGCGTATCTGCACGGTCGAGGTGTGCGTGCGCAGCAGGTGGCCGGTTACTGTGTAGAACGTATCCTGCATGTCGCGCGCGGGATGGTCATCGGTAAAATTCAGCGCGCCGAAGTTGTGGTAGTCGTCTTCGATCTGCGGACCATCGACGATAGAAAAGCCCATCGAGGTGAAAATTTCTTCGAGCCGCCGCTGCGTCTGCGTGATGGGGTGAATATGACCCGAGTGTGCGCCGCTGCTCTGCACGGCAGAGAACTGCGGCGGTGTCACGGAAAGATCGAGAAACTCGGTTTCTGCCAGCGCAGAAAACCTGAGCTCCGTCAGCTTTGATTCTTTAGCAGCAAGCAGCTCGTCGAGCTTGGTTTTGAATGCATTGGCGGCTTTGCCCACCTCACCGCGCTCTTCGGGTGTGAGCGAGCCGAGCTGCTTCATGATGCCGGTGAGCGCACCTTTCTTGCCGGTGAATTCCTGCGTGACCTGAGCGAGCGCATCGGCGTCGCCGGCGCCTTCAATGGCCTGCGCGGCCTTGCTCTCGAGAGCCTTTATTTCAGCGATTAAGTCGGCCATTTCCCGGTAAAATGGGCGTTTGAGACACCGCGTCAAGGTGGTGCGGGATTGGGACTCTTTAGTCCGGGGACATATGTTACAGTGGGATTGCTGAAATAAGCGCCCGCCCTTAAGCGGTTTTTACGACAAAACTGAACTTGAAGGGACGGGCAAATGTACGATTACCAGGAAATCTATCGGC
>JBMOPL010000022.1:0-32572 GCA_049323535.1 Spirochaetota bacterium
CCGATAGATTTCCTGGTAATCGTACATTTGCCCGTCCCTTCAAGTTCAGTTTTGTCGTAAAAACCGCTTAAGGGCGGGCGCTTATTTCAGCAATCCCACTGTAACATATGTCCCCGGACTAAAGATCTCATTAGAGCGCATTGATTGACACCGCGCGCGGGCAAGCGGGTATTGCACTCCATGTCGACCGGCGAAATTCGATCGTCCAATATACTGCGCATTGGCTCCAGCACTCTGACCGAGCTGGAAGAAAAAGTCAAGGCGCTGCGGACGATTAACCTCAATGTCAAGAAGCGCCGGTTCGTCATCGCGCGCGAAGACATCAAACTTGCCTCGGGCGAGGTTCTCGTGCCTAAGGGCAGCGACATTGATATTTCAAAAGTAATGCTGCTCAAGCGGCATTTCAAACCCGACCACCCCATCAAAACCTTCCAGCCCGACGAAGGTATAGTCCTGGTCTCGGACATGAGTACCCCTGTAGGTATACAGTTCTCGATGGATCTCGTCACCCAGGTGATGAATATCGGCGGCGGCGCCTACGAGGCTTTTATCGACCGTGTCGACTCGTTCAAAGAATTTGCTGCCCTCTATAATAAGGCCCTCTTTCCCAAGCTGGCAATCGTCGGCTACATACCGATGCAACCAGAACGGATCAAAGAAGAGCTGGCTTTTTACCAGCTCATCACACGCACTGACCCCTACATCCGCATGATTGAAATTCTGCACTCGCAGATCAAGCCGCAACCGATTGTACCGCGCATGCGCAACCTGGTAATCAGTCCCGAAGACCGCGATTCGTGGAAACGATTTATTCTTGAAATTATCGCCGAGTATACCAAAGCCTACTCGATCGAAGAACGCTAAACTGAAGCTTTTACCTTAACATCTTCCGTATTTCGCCGACATTTAAACAGATGCGGTGGGGAGCTCTGCACGTTCTGCTGGCATTGATCCTGACGGGGATTTCAATCTCTGCCTCGCAGGCAGAAGCCGAATTCAGGCAGGCGCTCAGGCTACACAATGATAATGACCTGCGCGCAGCAGCGCAGACCTACCGTCGGGCTCTGGAGCTCGACCCCACTCTCGTTTCCGCGGCGATCAACCTGGCAATTATCCACGAAAAATGGGGAGAAAGCGATTTAGCAGAAAAGCTGTATGACTCAGCTGTGCGCGCTGCCCCCAACCTTTTCGCTGCGCGCTACAACCGCGGGCAGTTTCTGCAGAAACAGGGCCGGCTTGCCGAAGCCCGGGCTGACTACCAGGTCGCGCTCGAAAAAAAACCAGACGAAGCTTCACTGCAGATTAATCTCGCAGCTATTGAAATCCGGCTGTTTGAAATGACCCGGGACGTGGCGCTGCTGTCGGCGGCGGAGCTCAGGCTGAAAAAGGCTGAGGCACTGCGGTCGACCAGCCCTGCCCTCTATTTTAACCGCGCGCGCCTTGCTGAATTATCCAATGCCCCCGGCCTTGCGCGCACGCAGTACCGCGAGGCAATGCGGCGCTACCCGGCTGACAGCCAGGAATACCGCACCTGCGCCCTGCGCGCCGAGCGGCTCAGCCGGCAGTTACGGTAGGATATTACCCGCAGATTTCAGATCAGAGCGGTTGAGGACCTCAATCTTGCGGTCGGCGCCGTTGACATAAATCGTATCCTCGTGGAACGAGAAGAAAGTGTCTTCATGCAGCGCGACCTCTGAACGCTGCAGCAACTTCAGGTCTTTGTCGAATTTGCCGAGATAGAAGGTGCCGTTCTTATTGAGTATCGCATAGATCTCGTTCTCGCGCACCTCGACAAATCCACGCCAGAAAATCTCATCCGAGCCATACTGCTTGTCAACCAGCGTCTCGCCGTCGAGTTTAACCAGGTAGTGCTGCACTGAAGTGGCGCTTTTCTTTTCGCCGATCACGACGACATCTTTATCGACAACGTCGAACTTTTTGCCCACGATTCCGGGATACGGCGACTTCACCTTGATCTTGCGCGCCTTCGGATCTATGATATAAAAATCGTTTCGGTACTTGCCATCAGTCGAATAATCGCGGACGCGCAGGTAGTAGAGTTTGCCACCGAAGACAGAATCCTGCGGACGGTTATTCTTCTGTTCTTCTTCGCGCTTCCTGATGTCTGCTTCTTTTGCATCGAGGCGGGCTTCGCGCTGCGCGGGAGTTTCGTTTTTGCGTTCGGCACGGTTTTTATCGGTCTGTATATCCTGCTTGTTCTGCGCGATCTCCGATTTTTTTTCCTCTACCTTTTTCTCTTCCTTTGCCGTCTTTTTTTCATCTTTTTTGAGAGCTTCTTTCTCTTTGGCAACTTCTTCTTCTTTCTTTTTCAGCTCTTCATCTTTTTTCGCTTTATCGTTCGGGTCAGGATTTTGTTCGTTCTTCTTCTTTTCTTCTTTCAGGCGTTCTTCTTTCTTTGCGATGTCGTCCCGGCGCCGCTGCTGGTCATCTTTCTCTTTTGAAATGCGATCTTCTTTCTTCTTTACTTCTTTATCCTGTAATTTCGTAATCTGTTCGCGCTCTTTGACACCCTTGTCCTTCTCTTCTTTGCGCACCTTGTCCATGACATCTTTTTCACCGATCTTGCCGGCATCGGGCTTTGAATCGCCACTGAGTGGGATCACTATGCGCGACTTGCCCGGCCAGCCCTTATAGCTGCGGTCAAGACCGGCATTTGCCCCGCTCAGGTGCTTGAGCACCTCGGGCTTATAGTGCTCTTTAAAATAGCCAAGGTTCTTGCGGTAGAAGCCGTTGTAGTAGGTAACAAAAACGGCCAGTGCTTTTGCCTCTTCAGCTGAATATTTGTACCGTTCCTGCAGGTACCCGGAAAGGATACGGCGAATGTTCTTGATATGTGCTACTTTCGCGGTAGCACCGATGACGATGATGTCAGCGTCGAATTTATCGCTCCCCTGGCCTGTGGCATGGATGACGCGATAGGCATTGCCCGAATTACCTTCGGTAGCAAGGCTGGTGCCGATGCCCCGTATGGCCGCAACCGAGTCACTGCCACTGGTGTCAGGGCTATTGATGAAGGTAATTCCCGATTTGCTCTTGATTTCAGGTTCATTGACACTGAGCGCACTCAGCGCCGTAGAAAAGAGTATTGCGCAAAAGAAGGTGACTCGCTGCATACGGCGCAAGTCTCATAACGACAGTATAATTACAAGCGGATTTGACCCGCCTGTGTTTCGTTACCTGGTTATTGTTCCTGGACGTCGCTCAGGACGAACGTAAAACGAAAGTTTTCCGCCTTGTTGCCGCGCGAGAGGTTCAGCACTACAGTTGCTGTCTTACCTGCGTATTCCTTCTTTATATCAGCGGCATCACCCTGCTCAGGGAAAAAACCGCCACCATCAAAGCCAGGTGATATCGCCGATACCAGCCCGCCATCATTCTCACCCTGTTTCTGCCCCGGCCGAATCCAGCTGTCGACGCCGCTCATTGCGGGCACGACCACAAAGTTATCTCCCTTGGCGATGGAACTGTTGCCCGGGTGTACCGGGGCGTAAACGTCGCCGCGCGGGCTGATCAGAAAACTTTTATCGTAATTGATCTGCATGTCCGCCTTGCTGCGGTTGTCGAGGCGAAAATAGAAGGTCAGGGGTCCAGGCGACCATGTCAGGCGAAAATCCGCAGACTCGTATACCAGGGGCGGCTGTATGCTGCGCGATTCGTCGCTGAAAGCCGCACCGCGCGCGACCTGCTGCAGGTTGAAGCGGTAGCTTGCCCGCGATGAACCGCAAGCGGCTAAGAGCAGCAGAAGGGGAATGAAGAAATAATGGATCGGTAGTCTCATGCAGCACAGTCAAAAATCCCGCTCAGCCTGACAATACCTCATTGCTGAAAAAAATGCGAATGCCGTGGCTCACCGCGTTTTTTTCGTGCTTGGCGAAACAGCGGAATACCTCACCGTGCCCGCGGCAGGGTATTCCCTGATCTTTGGAGGAAACAAGATGAAAAAACTCTCACTCTCTCTTGCGGCAATTACCGCAGTTTCTCTTGCTGCTCCGATGGCTGTTTCAGCTGGTGGCTATGGTGCTGCTGGTTGCGGTCTCGGTGCAGTGGTTTTCGGCTCAAAGCCTGGTATGATCCAGGTGCTGGCTGCAACAACGAACGGCACGTTCGCATCACAGACTTTCGGTATCACCACCGGTACTTCTGAGTGCGGCGGCGGCGCGATCAAAGTTCAGTCAGAGCAGAAAATTTACGCGTACAACAACTTCGGCCAGCTGCAGCAGGAAATTGCTCAGGGCCGCGGCGAAAGACTGCAAACCCTGGCTTTCATGATGGGCTGCAATGCGAAATCTGTCGACAAGTTCGGCACAGTAGCTCAGAAGAACTACTCACAGATCTTTGCTGATAGCAAGACCGATTCAGAACTGATGCTCGAGCGCCTGCGTTCAGCAGCCCAGTCTGACGCGACCCTGGCATCATCGTGCTCAGCACTCTGATTGCCATAAAGTAAGGACACAGAGGTATAACTCATGAAAAAAGTTACAGGTATTTCACTCGCAGTTGCTTTCGCAGCAACACTCGCGGTTCCTGCTTCGGTTTCAGCTGGTGGCTATGGTGCTGCTGGTTGCGGTCTGGGCGCGATTGTATTTGGCGCAAAGCCAGGCATGATCCAGGTACTCGCTGCAACAACTAACGGCACGTTCTACAGCCAGACATTCGGTATCACTACCGGTACGTCTGAGTGTGGCGGTGGCGCAATCAAAGTTGAAGCAGAACAGAAAGTGTATGCTTACAACAACTTCTCACAGCTCCAGAAAGAAATTGCCCAGGGCCGCGGCGAAAGACTGCAAACCCTGGCATACCTGATGGGTTGCGATTCTAAGGCAGTTGACGCTTTCGGCGCAGCAGCCCAGAAGAACTACTCTCAGATCTTCTCAGGCAAAACTGTTGATTCAGACGTAATGCTCGAGCGCATGCGCTCAGCCGTACAGTCTGACGCGGCGGTTGCTTCTCAGTGCTCGGCTCTCTAAGAGTCGCACCGGGTCGATTAATCAAAGCCGGCCTTGCCGTGGCGCTCTTCGCCACGGCAGGCCTCTCAGCCGAACACCCGATACAACAGACACTCCGCCAACTGGCGGCTCACCAGTACTACACCCGGGCACGTGAACTCAAGCTTGCAGATTCTGCAGCCTGGCGACGCCTGATACACTACGACAGCTTCCTGGGCAGCGTCAGAAGCGAAGCCCGTGACAAGACCCCGGGGGAGTTTTTTGCCTCACCGAAGGGAGAAAAAGATCCTGAGGCTGAGCTCGAAGCAACCTTGCTCGCACTTTTCACAGATACGTCCAGCCCCGAACCGGCACGCTGCCGTTATCCGGCACGCGAGATTTTCCTGGTCCGGGAGCTCAAAATAGATACGACGAAGCTACCTGTAGTTGACTGCAAAAAATACCGCGAATGGAAGGAACATCTTTCTGCAGATTCAGCCAGCATCGTCTTTGCCAGCTTTTTCATGGGCAATCCTTCTTCCATGTTCGGGCATACATTCCTGCGGCTGCACAGCACCAAGCGGAACGCCCTGCTCGATTCTTCGTTCAATTATGCAGCGAACGCCGAAGAGGGTAACGCGATCATGTACGCCTGGCTCGGCATGACGGGAGGTTTTCCCGGCACCTACGCGATGCATCCCTACTACGTCAAAATCAACGAATACAACGACATGGAAAGCCGCGACCTGTGGGAGTTTCGCCTTGCGCTGACGCCCGCCGAGCTCGAATTTCTGCAGGCACACCTGTGGGAGCTCAGCTCCGTCTATTTCCCCTACTATTACCTCGATGAAAACTGTTCTTACCAGCTTCTGACAGCCCTTGAGGCAGTGAGACCCTCCGTGACGCTGACGAACCGCTTTTCCCTTTTTGTGACACCGACCGACACGCTGCACACGCTGAAAGAGAATGGCTTCTTTACCGGTGAAGCAAGCTACCGCGCGGCCGTGTTCACACGTTACCTCGCCTTCTTCGAGAATTCCAGCGGGCAGGCGCGTACAATTTTTGATGAGTTGCGTGAGAAGCGCAACCTGCCAGCGGGCCGCGGAAAGGACGAAACTGCCGCAGTCGATACGCTGCTCGAATACTATAAGTATACTAACGACTACGAAGTCTCGCAGTGGAAGCAGGCAGATCTTGTGCATTACCGGGAACTCCTGGCGTGGCGGTCCAATGTCACAGAAGATCCTGGTCTTGAGCAGTTTGTCGTTGCTGAGGCAGATAAGAACCCGCTGAATGGCTTTAAGTCGACCGAAGTGCGCACGGGCTACTACAGCGCCGCGCCGGGCGGCGCCATAGTGGCAGGCATTCGTCCCGCCCTGCGCGAATTCCAGGATGTTTCGCTTGGTTTATCCCCCTGGTCACAGATGCAGATCATGGGTTTCTCAGTGTCGTATACACCTGCACAAAATCTGTTGCGGCTCGAAGAATTTAACGTAGTGGATCTTGTTGCTCTCTCCCCCTGGCGCGCGCACGTCCGCAAGCTCAGCTACAGGTTGCGCACCGGGCTTTACCGCCACGACCAGTTTCTGCCGGGTGGAGTATCCACCCTTTCGTGGGATTCGACGGCAGGTGCAGGCTTCACGCTCCCCCTCGGCAAACATGCCGGCTTCTTTTTGATGGCCCAGGCTACCGGGCAGGTCGGTTCGGTCTGGGAAAATACGCTGCGTATCGCCCCTTCCGCCTTCACCGGGCTCAAGACCAACTGGTCGGCGCGCCTCAACTCTGTCCTGAGCTACGAAATCGATTATGGCCTTGTTTCGAACAGCGTCGCGCTGCAGCGTGTTGAGCTGCGCAACGCCTGGGCATTCTGGAAAACCTGGGTAATTGAAGCCGACCTGCTCTACACCTTCGCCCGGCCGCTGGGTAGTAGCGAAGATTACTGGCGGGCATCGCTTTTTCTGAAAACATATTTCTGACATGCGCCGCCTCACTTTCGTACTGCCAATAATCTTCAGCGCGTGCAATTCGGTGTTCTACCAGGGCGACCAGAAACGCTGGCATCCGCCCGAAGACTTCAATATCAGCTGCTCGCGCCGGCCCATCGCCGCGGCCGACGGCACGAACCTCATGACGATGTTCTGCCCGGCCAAAGGAAAAGCCAGCCGGGGCATCATTATCCAGTTTCATGGCAATGCGCAGAATATGAATGCGCATTACCGGTTTTTGAGCTGGCTGATAGAAGAAGGGTATTCACTGGCGACGTTCGATTACCGCGGCTACGGTGAATCTGGTGGCGAGAGTTCACGCGACGGAATCAGGCTCGACGCACAGGCATTTATCCGCGAAGTACGCCGGCTCTACGGCACTGAGCGCCGCATTTTTTACGGGCAGAGCCTGGGCGGTGCGGTGCTCATGCGCGCGCTCATCGACGAAGGCGTGCGCGACGACGAGACGTACATTTTCGAAGGGACTTTTCTCTCTTACCAGGCAGTCGCGCGCACTGCGCTTGCCTCGCGCTGGTTTCTCTGGCCACTGCAGCCTCTCGCCTGGGTTCTCGTCACGGACACCCACGCACCCGATGACGCTGCCGCGGTTTTTGCCGGCAAGCGGGTCATTCTGATTCACGGCGAGGCAGATCCGGTCGTGCCCATCAGCCACGGAGAAAAGATATCACGCACGATGCAGCACCCTCTTTGGCGTATCAAAGGGGGCAAACATCTCGATACGTGGCATATCGAACACGGCCGCCTGCGCGCCGAACTGCTGCAGAGACTCACTGGGTCCTGAAATAGGACCCCGGACCGGGTTGCGGGTTTATTCGCGCCACTCGCCGGCGCCGATCAGAATATAGCGCACCTGCGAAGCCAGCTTCTCCGTGTCGCCGGCGGTACAGTAGCCGAGCCAGTTGCCGTAACGAAATACCGGGTACTTATATTCGGCGATTTCCTGCGTCAGCTTGTCGGCATAGTCGTCGCTGTCGTGGTGCTTAAGCCAGCAGGACGTATTGCCTTTGCCTGAGTAAAATGCCAGCGTCTGTTCGTTGCGGTAGGCCTCGGTAAATGCGTATTCGCCGTACCGGTTGAGCTTGTTGACAGTCTCGCGAAAGCGCGCCTCGCCGAGCGTCGCATTGCCGAAGATACTGCGAAGAAGCGGTAGACCTTCTGCCGCTGCGGGGCCCAATGGCAATGCAGCCGCAAAGAGTGCGACAAGAATCAGTGGCCGTTTTTGCGGCGGCCTCAGAAAGCCGAACAAACTATTTTTCCGGCCGGTTCAGGTGCACCTTCATCTCGGTGCCCTGCTCCTTTTTACTGACGAAGTCTACCATCTGCTCGTAGCGTGCGCCCGACGCAATCATCGGGTAGACCTTTTCTTTCTCAGGAATCGTCACCTCGAGCAGCGCTGATGTCTTGCTGTTTACGAGAAAGTCAATACCCGCAGAAAGCTCCGACTGCTTGTCGATGCGCTTCGCCGGGATATCATAACCTGAACAGATCTTCACAAAGTCGGGGTTATAATTCATATCAGACTGCGAGAAACGGTTGTCGTAAAAGAGTTCCTGCCACTGCCGCACCATCCCGAGGAAACCGTTGTTGAAGAGCAGGATCTTCACAGGAATTTTGTACATCGCCACGGTGGCAAGCTCCTGCATGCACATCTGGAAGCTGCCGTCACCGCTGATCACAAAGACATCTTTTTCGGGCCGGCCGAGCGCTGCGCCAATCGCGGCAGGAAAACCGAAGCCCATGGTACCGAGCCCGCCCGAAGTGAGCCACTGCCGCGGTTCGTTGAACGTATAGTATTGTGCTGCCCACATCTGGTGCTGGCCCACGTCGGTTGAGATAATTGCCTCACCGCGCGTCTTTTTCCAGAGTTCGTGTATTGCCTGCTGTGGTTTGATCGAACCGGGTTCGACATTAAAACGCAGTGGATTTTCTTCTTTGAGTTTGACAATCCGGTCGATCCAGGCTTTGCGCGACTGTTTCTTTACATTCTTGTTGAGGTGCGTCAGCACTTCAACGAGATCGCCCACGATGTGGATGTCGACCGGCACACGCTTGTTGATTTCGGCTTCGTCGATATCGACCATCGCCTTGACGGCGCGCTTGCCGTAGTCGTCGACGTTGAGCGCAACGCGGTCGTCAAAGCGAGCGCCGAGTGCCAGCATAAAGTCGCACTCCTGGATCGCCTTGTTCGCGTAGGCGGTGCCGTGCATGCCTGCCATGCCAAGTGACAGGCGGTGCTGCGCGGGAAAAGCACCAAGGCCCATCAGTGTCATGTAAACGGGGATATCTGCCTTTTCGGCCAGCTCGCGTATCTGCTTGTAGGCATTGGCTGTGATTGCGCCGCCACCCACGTAGAGCAGCGGACGCTCCGCCTTACTGATCGCGGCAATCAGCTTGTCGAAGTCACCGCGCATTTCTGGCTTCTTGTAGTGCCGCGGGTCGAGACGCATCTCGCTCTTCGTCACGCGCGTCTTCTGCACCTGTATATCTTTTGGAAAATCGATGAGGGCGGGCCCTGGACGGCGTGCGCCGGCAACGGTGATTGCTTCCTGCGTCACGCGTGCGACATCGTCGGCCGAACGCAGCAGCGCATTGTACTTGGTAATGGGAATCGACATGCCGTAGGTGTCGCACTCCTGGAATGCATCGCTGCCGATCACGCTGGTTGCCACCTGGCCGGTGAGCGCGAGCAGCGGTACTGAATCCATCTTGGCGTCGGTGATACCGGTAATCAGGTTGGTAGCACCCGGCCCCGAGGTGGCAATGCACATGCCGACTTTGCCAGTGGCCTTGGCATAACCTTCAGCCGCATGCACGGCGCCCTGCTCATGGCGCACGAGGATATGGCGGATTTTGGAATGATAGAGTTCATCGTAGAACGGCAAAATCGCGCCGCCGGGATACCCCCAGCAAATATCGATACCATTTTTCAACAGGGTATCAATCATCACCTGCGATCCGTTCTTTTCGGAGGTTTTTGTCTCTTTTGCGCTTTTTGCCCCGTCTGCCATAACTCTTCAGATTGTCGGTGAGACAGGTCGTCAATTAAAGGGCCAGTGCAGGCTTCACCTCAGCGTGAACGCGGGGGGATTTCAAATCTTTCTGTTTCTATCGCGGTGAGCGCCCGGTTGTACAGCAGCTCTTCAGCCTGAAGCTGCTGCAGGCGCCCGATTTCCTCCCGGGCAAGTGCGAGTCTGCGAACGCATTCCGCAGCATCAATTTGGGCCTTGAGTGCCGCTTTCCCGTCGGTGTAATACGAGAGTATCTCGCACTGCCGTAAAAGCCACGCGATCGCCTGCTGCCGGTCTTCTTCGCGGTGGCAGGCCTGTGCGGCTTGTACTCGGTGGATCAGGCCTGTGTCGGCCGCTACAGGCCGCTCACGCAGGTGACAAAGAATACGGGTACGCAGATCGCAGAGAGCTGTTTCAAGCTCCTTTACCTTCCTGCTGTAGGCCGACTCAAGCTGCCACTGCGCATGTTCATCCGCATACTGGTCATACTCACTGGCCTGCACATCGGTGCGATGGACGAATTTTTCTTTCGTGTGGCTGGCCGTAAGGTCGACAAACGACAACCCCCATTGCCCCGCGAGCAACGCGGCATCGCCGTATTCATCGATGAACCGGTGGTAGCGCTCTTCGAGCAGGGCAATGCGCTCGGAGGAGCGCCAGATCGAGACTTCAACCGGGTCGGGAGGGCAGCCCACAGGATAAGCGACGGCCTGTGACCGAAGACGGCAAGCAGAAACGTTGCGGGCTTCTGCCTTTGGCGCGTGCGGCGGCCGAGAAACTGCTGGCCGCAGTATGCGGCAATGGAATTGGTGAACAAATGGCAGACCATCTGACCTTCTTGCCCGAAAAGACCCCGTCACGCAACCTTTTCCTGCAGATCATCTTTGAAATACTCTACGGCATTCGTTATTTCCTGCTCTACATACCCGGCCTGTTCATACGCCCCGGCGACATTACCGAGGGCGACAAGCGCGCAGTGGTGCTGGTCTCCGGTTTTTTCGGCTCGCCGCTCACCTGGCTCAAATGCCGCGCCGCGCTCGCAGCGCAGGGCCACCCGGTCTACGTCGTGCGGCTGGGCTTCCAGTTTGGCAATCTGCGCAAGTACAGCGAGAAGTTGCAGCATTTTCTGGAAGAAAACAGCATCTCTGACTGCTACCTGGTCTGCCATTCGATGGGCGGGCTCGTTGCCGCGCACATGGGATACCGGGGCCGCGACCGCACGCGCAAAATTTTCACGCTGGGCACGCCTTTCCGCGGGCACCCGCTGACGTTCCTGTTTCCGTTTACCTTTGCCTCGCTGCAGATGAACCCGCTTTCGCCCTTCATGCGCGAGACGAAAGACAAATACCGCACGCTCTCGAGCGTGCAGGCAATCTTCGCGCGCTTCGACGAGGTACTGTTTCTCAACTACCTGAATATTCCTGGCCGTTTCGACGATGTCAAACTCGCACAGGTCGGCCACTGCAACCTGTTCATGGGGCCGGCCGGTGTGGAGTGTATTGCAGACCTCATTGAAGCAGAAGAAGCCAAAGATCCTAAGCCGGTGCTTCGAAAAGACGAAAAAAGCGCGACGACCGCTGTCGCCACAAAAGCGCGCGGGGCGAAAAAGGCGCCGGCCCGCGCGAAGAAAGCCGGCAAAGCAAAAGCGCGCCCGGCTGCGAAAAAGAAGAAGCGGCGCTAAGCCGATTGCTTCGCTATTTTTTCGAGATACTTCTGCACGGTGCGCCAGTAGAGGTCGTGCTCGGCCTTGAGTATGCGGCGACTCAGAGTCTCTTCGGTGTCTTTGGCCAGCACCGGCACGACACCCTGTGCCAGAATTTTTCCCGTATCGACACCGGCATCAACCACGTGGATTGTGCAGCCGGTAACTTTGACCCCATAGTCAAGCGCCTGCTTCTGCGAGCGCAAACCCGGAAAAGCCGGCAGAAGCGAGGGGTGTATGTTCACGATGCGCTGCGGAAATGCCGCGAGCATCGGTTCTGAGAGAATACGCAGGTATCCTGCGCATACAATCAGAGTGGGATTTTCTTTTTTTATGCGTTCGCCGAGCCTGCGGTCAAAGGACTCGCGCGACTCTTCTTTCTTTTTGGTGAATAGTTCAGCCCGAAAACCCAGGGCGCGTGCCACTTCAAGACCCTTTGCTTCGCGGTCGCTGAGTACCAGGCTGCACTGTGCATGCAACCTGCCCTCGCGTATTTTTTCCAGCAGCGCACGCATATTGCTGCCACGGCCTGAAATCAATATAACGATGCGCGGATGACTACCCCTCGCGGGCTTGTACCAGGACGAAAAAAACTCCCTCAGGCTTTTCATTGCACAACGACGAGCCGCTCGCCTTCGAGCTTCTGCGCCATCGCGGTGAACGACGCATTGACGCGCATGGGTTTGTTGTTCTTGAGATCGACGGCGACCTGGGTCGACGTGCCCCGCGCCAGCAGCTGCCCTGTCTCTTTATTGTAGATACCGTATTCGGCTTCGAGGAATATCTTTCGTATCGCGGTGTAACGGATGCCAATGACGAGGGTCTCATGCAGCCGGCCCTGCCCCTTGAATTCAATATTGGTGCTGGCGAGGACAGTCGAGAAGCCGTCAAAAATTTCCGGGTTGTCGGCGGGTACACCCGCGAGTTCAGCGAGCCGGAAGTAGTACGCGATGCGCCCTTCTTCGAAATAGTTCAGGTAGACACTGTTGTTCACATGGTTGTACGCGTCGAGGTCGCGCCAGCGCACCACTGTTTCGACAGTGACAGAAAATTTCTTCCAGGGTTGCTGTCTGTCTGCCATGCGACTACCGGCGGATCTCTTCGGCGAAATACGCCAGCGTCTTTTTCAGACCCTCTTCGACCGGCACCTTGGGTTCCCAGCCGAGCACCTGCTTCGCGCGGTCGATGACCGGCCGACGCATCTTCGGGTCGTCAGATGGCAGCGGAAAATTCTGCGTCTGCAGTTTTTTTCCCAGGACTTTTTCGACAACACCGACCAGTTCACGAATCGAAAATTCGCCCGGGTTGCCTAAGTTTATCGGGCCGTCGTATTGGTCACGCGGTAAATCCGCCAATGCCAGGATACCCTCCACGAGGTCTGACGCATAACAGAACGAACGCGTCTGCTGCCCATCGCCATAGATGGGCACGCTTTCTCCCTTGAGCGCAGCCACGCAGAAATTGGAGATCACCCTGCCGTCGTCGGGATGCATGAATTCGCCGTAGGTATTGAAAATACGAAAGAGGCGCGCATCGACATTCTTGAAACGCCGGTAATCGGCGCAGATGGTTTCGGCCGCGCGTTTGCCTTCGTCGTAACAGCTGCGCACGCCCACGGTATTCACATTACCCCAGTACTGTTCGGGTTGCGGGTGCACCTGCGGATCGCCGTAAATTTCAGACGTTGAGGCATGCAGCAGGCGAGCCCCCTGTGCCTCGGCGATCAGCAGCATATTGCGAATACCGAGGACAGATGTTTCCCACGTGTAAACCGGGTCTTTCTGGTAGTGCGGCGGTGATGCCGGGCAGGCAAGATTAAAGATGACGTCAATTTTACCGTTCGCCAGCACGGCGGCATCAGCGACTTTTGCCTCGCGGATGTCAAAGTTACGAAAGTCAATTTTTTCGCGCACCTGGGCGAGATTTTTCTCGCGGCCGGTATGCAGGTTGTCCCACACGGTTACTGCATAACCGCGCACCAGCAGCTCCCTCACGAGGTGTGAACCGATAAACCCGGCCCCACCGGTTACCAGCGCGTGTTGCCGATTGGTCATTGCCATGCGGTAAAGTCTGAGAAGGAGACAGGCTAACAATAACTTGCAGGCAGTTACCCATGCCTAGCGGCGATAGAAATACCTGCGGGCCTTTCCGTCTTCGCCCTGCACGACCATCACCCTTGACCCCGCGGCAGCAGCGGCATCACTGCCGCCCATGCCAGTTGCAGGGCGATCGTAAAAGACAACGTAATCGCGGTAAGCCAGTTTTTCGCCATGGCAGACCGCCAGAAACTGTCCGCGCAGGTACCTGACCTTCTGTAAACTGGCGGTCCCTCGTCCACTGCGTGTCCAATCCTGTTGTTTCAGGTTGAAGACGGTGCCCTCGGGAGTCGACCCAGTCCAATGGGCAGGTCGCTCACCTGGCGCGCATATCACACCGTCCGGGTCAAGGAACTGCAAGTTCTCCTGGAACACCAGTGCGCGTGGTCCCGGTTGTATCTCCCATGTTCCCACAACATCGTTCCAGAACTCGGGGTGCCCCTCGCGCATTTCTTTGCCGGGCGAAACACAACCAGGCAGCAGCAACAGACTCAATAGCATGAACCTCAACATGGCCCAAAGGACCTGCCGGCAATTCGGAGGAAAGCACAAAACATTTTCGTTGACGCATCAGCTTCTGCACCGATGCTCTGTCCATGGACTCTGCGACGCAGCGGCTTTTTCGCATGTACGGGAAGATGCTGCTGATACGCCGGTTTGAAGAGGCGTCGGCCAAGGCATACGCGACCGGCAAGATCCGCGGCTTCTGCCACCTGTATATCGGTGAAGAGCCGGTAGCTGTGGGCGCGATCGAAAATCTCGAAAAGCAGGACTATGTCATTTGCACCTACCGCGAGCACGGCCATGCGCTCTCGCGCGGCATGAGTTCGCGCGAAGTCATGGCGGAGCTTTTTGGCAAGTCAACCGGATGCAGTAAGGGGCTCGGTGGCTCGATGCACCTGTTTTCCAAAGAGCTGAACTTCATGGGCGGCCACGGCATCGTCGGTGGCCACATCGCTGTCGCGGCGGGCCATGCCTTTGCCTCCAAATACCGCCGCGACCGCGGCGTGACCATGTGCTTTATCGGTGAAGGCGGCACCAATATCGGCAGCTTCTACGAAGGCCTGACCTATGCCTCGCTCTGGAATCTGCCGGTCGTCTACATCATCGAAAACAACCTCTACGCGATGGGCACTCCCATCTACCGCGCGCAACCGACACGCGACCTGACAGCGAAAGCAAAGGCCTTTAACATGCCCTCGCACCGCATCGACGCACTCGATGTTGAACTCGTGTACAAGACCGTGCGCGAGGCGGTCGTGCGCGCGCGCGCGGGCCAGGGCCCGAGCCTCATTGAAGCCATCACCTACCGCTTTCGCGGCCATAGCATGTCGGACCCCGCCAAGTACCGGCCACCCGGCGAGCTCGAAGAGATGAAAGAGAAAGACCCACTCGACACCACGAAGCAGCGCCTGCTGCAACTGGGCTTTACCGATGCTGACCTGCAGAACGCAGAAGACAAAGTGATTGCCGAAGTCGAAGATGCAGTGCAGTTCGCCGATCAATCCCCTGAACTGGGTTATGCAGAGATGCAGCGCCTGGTTTACGCCAGCCGGAGCTGATACCTGGCAGATTTGGCTTGGGGCCCCTTTTGGGCGGCCTGTTAGTAGTTACTAAAAGTTTGCATCTCTAAGCATCCCGGTCCCGGATTGCAATTTTTTTTCTCGTTCGTGAGAAAAAAACGCAGTTTGCTGGTATTTAATATATAGGGAGGGCATGAAGCCAACGCGTTTGCCTGCAAACGCCCAGGCTGTCCGCCGTCCCCAAAATACCTCGTGTATCATAGGAGGGATTATGTACGCACGCATCTATACTGCCGCACGGCCGGCATTCCACGCCACACTGGTTTCGGTCGAAGCCGACGTCTTGCCGGGTCTGCCCAACCTGAGTATTGTCGGCCTGCCCGACCACGCGCTGCGCGAAAGCCGTGACCGCATCAGGGCAGCCATCGTGAACGCGGGGTTTCATTTTCCCGCACGGCACATTGTGATCAATCTTTCACCGAATGACATACCCAAAGAAGGTGGGCTGCTCGAAGCCGCCATGGCGGCCGCCATTCTGGTGGCGACGGGCCAGCTGCCGGCAGACCCCTTTCACGACACGGCAATACTGGGAGCTCTGTCGTTATCGGGTGAAATTACAGTCGCACGCGGGCTTGCCGCCGCCGCGATCTTTGCTGCAGGACAGAAAAAAATCCGCCGCGTCATTGTGCCGCAGATCGATACGGGGCGCGTTACCGTACCGAAAGAAATCTCTCTCTTCACACTGCGCAGTATCGCCGAGCTGCCGCTGTTCTGCCATGGTGGCATCGAAGCTGCGGCGAGTGGGCATTACGCGCCGCAGCTACCCGAGGTCGACCTGCCGCTGGAGCACATCTTTGGCCTAAGCGCGGCGAAGCGTGCGCTAGCCATCGCCGCGATCGGCGGACACCACGTGATACTCGCCGGCACACCTGGCACGGGAAAAAGCCTGCTCGCGCGCGCGTACCGGCACCTGCTACCACCGCCTGAATTTGACGAGGCCGCAGAAATCACCCGCGTCTACTCGCTCGCAGGCCTTGGCAGCGGCGAGCTGATGACCGAGCGCCCGTTCCGCAGCCCGCACCACACAACCTCGACACCCGCACTGGTCGGTGGCAGCACGCTCATTCGCCCGGGTGAAATCAGCCTCGCGCACAAGGGCGTATTGTTTCTCGATGAGCTGCCCGAATTCCGCAACGAAGCTTTGCAGAGCCTGCGTGAACCGCTTGAAGAAAAGTGCATCACGATTGCCCGCGCGCGGGGTGCGATCACCTACCCTGCGGACTTTCAGCTCATTGCGGCGGCAAACCCCTGCCGCTGCGGCAACCTGTTCATCGACGGCGGCGAGTGCAGCTGCCGCAAAGGCAGCGGGCTCGACCAGTTCGCCAAACTGATTGGCCCGTTTCTCGACCGCATCGCCATTGAGCTGAACCTAAACGAACTCCCTTCGTGGCCGCTGAGCGAAGCAGACTACACAACTGCTGCCCTGCACCAGCGTATTGCTGAACGCCGCGCTGCGTCACGCGACCGCAACGGGGGTCTGCTGAACAACAGCCTCGCGGCAGCGCTGCTTTACCAGCGGTTCGCGCACCTCAACCCGCAACGTCTCTACGAGCGCTACGGACCACAGCAACGTCTGTCGATGCGCTCGTGGCTGAACGTCCTGCGCGTCGCGCAGTCGATTGCCGACTTTGAAGATTCAGAAGTGACTGAGTTTAATGTGCAGGAGGCGCTGAGCTACCGCTTTATACAGCGGAAGCTCGCGAGCCTCAGGAAGGCCGCTTAGGCCCGGGTGTGGAATTCCTGGTGGGTCTTCTTGAGTTCGCCCGATGCCAGGTGGGTGTAGATCTGGGTGGTCGCAATATCCATGTGACCGAGAAGTTCCTGCACGGCACGCAGGTCTGCCTTGTTCTGCAGCAGGTGCGTCGCAAACGAATGGCGCAGAGTATGCGGAGTGATGTTGCGACCGATACCTGCACGCTTCATGTAACGCTTCAGCAGCCGCCATGCACTCTTACGCGACAGCGCTCCCCCTTTCTTGGAAACAAAGACGAAGTCAGAGGCGTACTGGTTAAGTATTTCGGTGCGCGCCCGATCGAGATACTGCACGAGCAGCTTGGCGGCAACTTCACCATAGGGAACGAGGCGCTCACGGCCACCCTTGCCCTTGATGGTCAGAATCTGGTTTTCCCGGTCGATATCGTTCATCAGTAGCGAGCAGGCTTCAGAAATACGCAGGCCCGAAGAATACAGGAATTCGAACATCGTCTTGTCGCGCAGCTCGAGCACATTGTCTTCGCGAAAGACTTCAAACAGCTTGCGTATTTCTTCCTGCGTCAGAAAGTCAGGCAGTGCCTTTTCGATCTTTGGCGCTTCAATCGCCTGCATGGGGTTGACTTCGATCAGCTTGCGGTTCTCGAGGTAGCCGTAGAACTGGCGCAGGGAAGCAACAACGCGTGCCCGGGTGCGGCTGGAGAGCTTTTTGCGCGACTCTTCGCGCAGGAAATTGGCGATATCTTTTTCTGAGCCCGACTGCAGCTGCTTCTTTTCTTTCGTCAGGAATTTCTCGAGTTTCTGGACATCCGAAACATACGAAAAAATGCTGTTTTCAGATAACCCTCTTTCAATGCTGAGGTACTCCTTAAAATTGCTGACAAAGTTGCGTTTAGCGGCTGTTTTGCTCATCGGGTATCCTTAGTATAGGGTCATTTACCGCAGCAGAGGCCGGGCATTGCCCGCTAACCGCCCTGTTGTATTATGACGCATGTTATGTAATGATTTTCGACGGTTGCAAATTTTATTTTGATAAAAAAAATTATGTCGCTCTCGGGGGCAAGGCAGGTTTGCCCCGAGGGGGAAAAACAACAGGAAAACGTGCCTTTTGGCCGTTATTCTGCGGCGAGCTTTGCGCTGCCTGGTATCTGGACCGGGCACTCGAGCCGCAACCAGCGGCAAGCGAACCGGTAGGTGTCGGTAACGTGGCGAATGGGTACGGTTTTGCGCGTGTTGCCCGTAAAGGCGATCGCCACGGTTTTCATATCTTCGCGTTGCGGCAAAAATCCGTGCGTATGCCCGGTTGCCGCCTCATCGAAAACCTGGGCTCCCCAGCTGGGACTCATTACCACGTTGGAGCGTGAAACCAGGAAACCTTCGGCGGTTTTCGAGTAGTGAGTGCGCAGGTAATCGTAGTCGGCATGGTCAGCGTCGACATATTCAATGCCCGGGCATTGCCTGGCCACGAGGGCCGCAAATCGCGCGGCGGGAAAATCCTGCGTGATACCGGTATTACGCACCAGGCGCGCGACACCCCCAGCTGTGTCGAAATAGAAGCTCCACGTTTTTTGCTCGGCATTGATGAAGCCCTGCTGCAGCAGCAGCGAATTCGGATAGCACTTGCCGCGGAACGTCATGAAGCCGTGGTCTGAAACAATCAGCACTGCAGTATTTTCGTGCCCCTGCCGGCCGACTTTGCGCACCAGCTTTTCGGCCATCTTGCCGAGATCATCGAGCGCGGCGTACGCAGCCTGCGAATACGGCCCCGCCGCGTGTTCGGTCGCATCGAGACCCGGATGGTAGAGCAGCATCAGGTCGGGCTTTTTTGCCTCCCAGATGTAGAGCGCAGCGTTTAGCCGCTCGCGATCGGTGCTGTATTCGGTCAGCGACACGCCCGTTTCTTTTTCGATCTCACGGTGCAGCCCGGGAGTGCTGATGACGCGCATCATCTTAGCCTCTTCGGGACCCTTCGCCCGGTCAAACTGCGGAATGTGCCAGCGTATGCGCGACGGCTGCGTCATCGTGACAGGCCATTGCATGTTCGCGACGGATTTCCCCTGTTCACGCGCGAGATCCCACAGCTGGCGCGCATGGATGTCGGCCGTGTACCAGGTCCAGCCGCCTTTCGCGAGGTTGAACGGATCAACCGGGTGATTCGACTGTATGCCGTGGCGCGCGGGGTGCGCACCTGTCATCATCGACGTGTGTGCCGGGTAAGTCACGGCGGGCACAGTTGTCTCAACATCGCCGTATACCCTGGCCCGGCGCAACAGGTACTGCCAGTTCTCATTTTCTGCGAAGCGAGGCTGTTGCAGGTAACCGGCGGCAAAACCGTCGATTGACCAGATAATCAGCCTTGGGCGTTTGCCCTTTGCGAAAGCCGGCGCCAGAAACGCAAGAAAGACTGGAACGAGGACGAGACGGCGCAGCATAACCTTACCCGCCCGACTTTTTCGGACGCTTTTTCTTATCCCTGGCCGGGCGGTCGGTGAAGCGCTTACAGAGGTGGTGTGAATTTTCACCGAACATGTCAGCGATATTGGTAGCCTCGCCGGTCTTTGCATCATAGATCCAGGAATAGTTGAGCACAACCAATTCGCCTAGAAGGTCACCTTGTGCTGGTTCAGGATTCCTGAGTTCACCGCACTTTTCCATCTGGAAGCGCCGCTGGATCTTTCCGGTAACATAAAGGGCCCGTTCAGTTTCGGAATCGTGCATGTGGCAGGGGCGCAGTTCGGTTTTCTCCACAACAATGACTTCGTAAGCGGGTTGCCTGCAGTGGTAGCAGTCACGGTAAAGCAGGCTCCCCTTTGGCAGGTGCTCGGCAATCTGCTCTACAGTACCCTCAGCAAGGCACTCGAGCGTGTCGGCCAGAAGCGGCAGCGGCGCAAGCAGGGCAATCAGCAGCAGAAAGAAGCGCATGCACCAAGGCTGAATATTTGCCTGTGCGATAAAGCAACTATGGGGCGAAACAAGACCAGCCTGGGCTCTTATGAATCGTCTGACCAGTTGTCGTCTGTACGCGTGTCTCGGTCGTCGTCAATCATCCGGCGGTGGCGCTCGTGGTAACCGTCTTCTTCGTACTTGCTGGTCATTGACCTGAACTGGTTGTAGAGGGCCTTCGCCTCTTTGACCGTACGCGCTGAGGCCACACGTTCGGCGAAATCCCGCGCGAGCGCCGCGTTTTCAGAATCACCCGCATTTTCATAACGATCAGCATAACGCGAAAGCTCCGCCGCCATTTCTTTAATGCGCGTGGCGTCGTCCTTGCCAGAAAAAAGGTCCATAATCGTGCTCCACAATCCCATTAACCGTCCTCCCGGCGCGACGCAAAATACCGTATCGCCCAATCCTGCATCTGCCTGTGCTTACGACCGCCAGTGAGCCGCTCCAGGCTGCCGCGTAAACCCGGTTTACGCGTACGCCAGCGCCACAGGCCGCGCGCATCACGTTCGAGGTGCTGTTCGGGGTCAAAGCCAAAGGCCGCCAGCTCTCGGTTTCGGTCGACGTAGCGGCGGTGTTCAGTATCGCCATGCCACAGGTGCAAGAGCCGCCCGGGGACAAACCCTACGCGCCCGCGCACCTTCGGATACACGCGCGCTGCCCAGCGTGCGAAATGTTCGATATGCGGTTCATTGTCGGCCATGATGCGCCTGATGCAACGCGAGGAGAAGTCGCCCGCAAACGCGTGCGCCATGACGTGATCACCCGAGCCTGCGATCATCGCGTCATACAATCCATGCTCGGCCAGCACTTCACGCCGCGCAGCCCAGGCAAAACCCGTATGCCCGTGAGCGGCGAAATCGCCCTTGAGCAAGAGCTGTGGCTTCTTCGCATACACCGCGCCGAAGCTGGCAAATCGCTCGGCGCTTTTTGTCGCGCGGCGTGCACCACGCGGCAGACGCAGTGCCTCACCAAACGGCTGTACAACTGCGTATTTCTTCAGCTGGCGCTTCAACGCACCAAACCAGCTGGCATTTTCGAAGATTACGTCGGCGTCACACCAGACAACAGCCTCGTAGCGTTTGTCCAGCTGGCCCAGCAACAGGTTCAGAAGCGATTCTTTCTGCCACAGCACAGCTTCGCAGCTGACAGTCAGCGTATCTGCATATTTGTCTACAGTGCCCTTTTCACCCGCGAACACCGCTTCTACGGCAAAAAGCGGGATGCGCCGCCGGTGCATCGCCCGGGCAAAGATGGCAAAGTTTTCCAGCCGCGAGCGGTACTGCTGCGGGTTGAAGAAGCACGTGATGACGGCGGTCTTCACGGGGATTACGCTCTATTCAGGATCTTTGCGCAAAACGAAGTACAGGCTGGCCGCAAAGAACACAGTCACAAAAGAAATCGAAAGAATCATGACCAGCCAGCCACCGGTTGTCATGGATGATGCCTCCGCTCTTCGCGGTGCTGCCAGCGGGCGACGGCGAAGTACGTCATGCCAAGAAAGAGCAGCAATGCCGCGAGCAGAAAGAGTACAGTGATCTGTGTCACCGTATTCGACTGCATTTTGGCCAGCTGCTCGGGAAATTTCTGCCAGCACCACAGCACAAAGATGGTCAGCAGGAAGGCGGGACTGATGTACTTGATCAGGAATGGCAGCGACCGGGGAACTTTCATCCGCGAACCTTCGGCAGCTTCTGCCAAAACCTTGTCGACACCGAACAACCAGCCTGCGACAATCACCTGGAAAATCGCCAGCACAAAAATAAAGAAAGTCCCGGCCCAAAAATCCATGGTGTCGAGCGCTTCGAGGTTGCCTGAATAGTAGGCAACAAACGTCGAACCGAGTAACGTGATGCCCAGCAGTGCGGCGGAGCTTTTGCGGCGATCGAGGTGTAAGCCCTCTTCGAGAAAGGCAATACCCGGCTGCAGCATCGACACCGAGCTCGTAATCGCCGCAATAAACAAAAGCAGAAACCAGAGAAAACCAAAAAGCTGACCGAGCGGCATGTGCGCAAATACGGCGGGTAACGAGACGAATCCCAGGCCAAATGTGCTGCCGATTCCTGAGGCTCCCAGGAAAACGAACGCCGCGGGAACAGTGATCAATCCGCCCAGCGCAACCTCGGCAAATTCATTGCCCGCTGCGGCTGTGGTCGCCGAAAGCAGAATGTCATCTTTCTTGCTGAGGTAGCTGGCATAGTTGATGATGACACCAAAGCCGACCGAGAGAGAAAAGAATATCTGTCCCGCCGCATCCATCCAGAGCTGCGTGTTCATGAGCGATTCGAGAATACCAGCCTGCTGCGGCGGGTTCCAGAGGTGGCCGAGACCGTTGATCACGCTGCGCTCGGGCAGATCAGGGTTGGGAGTTCCGAGTGTCATGACGCGTACCAGCACGATGATTGCAGTCAGAAGCAACACCGGCATACCGATGCGGCTCACCTTCTCAATGCCCGCGATACCGCGGTAGACAAAATAGAAATTGATGGCATAACAGACGAGAATGCTGATGAGAGCCGGGGAAGCTCCGACGAATAAAGAGCCGTCAGCCCCGCTGCCGGTAAATGCCGCAAAAAAATCGCGGTATGCATTCACATCACCGCCCAGATTGAGCGCACCGGTCAGAAATCCCCATGCATAGTACAGACACCAGGCTTCGATGACCACATAGTACATGTAGATGCCCACAGGCACGATGAGCCCCAGGACACCGAGGTAAGGCGAGATGCGCCGCGGCCAGAGGACGCTAAAGATGCCGGGAGCGCTGTGGTATCCGCGTGTACCGCCGTAACGGGCAATTGACCACTCGATGTACGCAATTGGCAGGCCAAGCAGCAGGAATGCCAGGAAGTACGGTATCATGAACGTGCCACCGCCGTATTTTGCAGCAAGCCCGGGAAAGCGCAGAAAGTTGCCGAGACCTACCGCAGACCCGGTAACCGCGAGAATAATACCGAGCTTACTTCCCCATTCGTCACGCGCCGGCATTCAGGCTTGCTCGAAACTTCGGACGAACCGGTCAAGCTAAACGTGGTTTACGAGGTAATGGTGCACGCAATGCCAACCACCATGGCGCGACTCGCTGTCTGGTGGGATCGATATCTTAACTCGGGCAGTCACCATTTTCAGACGGCCACCGAACTCAAGCACAACCGGGTGCTCAATCTCTTGTTCTCGCTCAACTTTGTCGCCGATGGTTTTCTCATCGCGGCGGAGCTCATTATCTTCGCGGTACTGCTGCAGCGCGATTTTGGTACCTACATCCACTACTTCTGGCCATTCGCCATCATCAACTTTGCACACCCAGTGCTGATAGCAGTCATCATCTTTCTCAAGAACCGCTTCGGAACGTTCAAGGTCACCTACCTCAGTAACCTGATCTACACAGCTTATTGCATTGTGCTGAGCGCATACCTGGGTGAACAGGTTGGGATCCACCTCATTCTGCTGGTCGTGATTCCAATCGTGTTCATCATGTACGATTACGGCCGCTGGAAAGAGATCACGATCCACTCGGCGATTATGTCTGCCGGCCTCGCTACCTGCCTCATCATCTACCGTGTGCAGCCCCCGCTTTACCCGCTGCCACAGGATATCGCGCAGGTGGCCGGGTTTCTCTGCTATTTTGCCGCGATCGCGTTGCTCTTCATCTACTCGATCTTTAACTGGAAGCAAGTGCACCTGACCGAAAAGTTGCTCGCTGACGAAAAGCTGCAGGTCGAGGGCCTGCTGGGTGAGACTATTCCCAAGCTGGAGATCGCCGAAGCAAAATACCGCCACCTGGTGGACGATTCGGCCGACCTGATCTTCCAGATGGACGAAGACGGCAAGATACTCAGCATGAACAAGACCTCGCGCTTCATGCTCGGCTTTAACCCCGACGAAATGGTCGGCCGAACCCTCTACGATTTCGTCACTGACGCCGCCGAGGGCGACCCCGAACTCAACCGCAACATCGTGCGCTCGCGCGTGCGCGAGTTTCTCGACAGCAAGGGCATCATCCACTTCAGGACGACGCTGCGCAAGAAGCACCTCTACGAACCGCTGGACGTTGACATCACGCTGCAGAAGAACCTGATACAGCGCAAGGTCGAAATCCTGGGCAAGGTCTCACGCCCGCAGGAAGACATCGCGCAGCGCTTTCTCGAAAAAGAAAAGGGCCGCTACATCATCGGCAACAATGTGACGCATGCAGAGGTCTTAAGCCAGCGCCTCACCGAACGCCTTGCGCGCTATTTTCCGACGCCGGTGCTCAATACGATACGCATCTGTTTCCGCGAAATACTGATCAACGCGATCGAGCACGGCAACCTGGGCATCACTTTTGACGAAAAAACCCGCGCGATCGAGAGCGGCGACTACATGGAATACCTGCTCGCGCGGCAGGCCAACCCCGTCTATGCTGACCGGCGCGTCTATATCGACTACCTGATCAACGAGCGGGTGCTGATGTTCCGGGTGACCGACGAAGGTGACGGCTTTGACCACAACGCCTTTTTGGGCCGCGCGGCGAACGACGAGTACATGGCGATGCTTGAACATGGCCGCGGTATCATCATGACGAAAAACGTCTTCGACTCGCTGGTCTTCAACGAAAAGGGCAACCAGGTCATTATGTCGAAGAGAATTCCGCAGTGATGTCGCCGTCATAACCATGAATGCGTCAGCTCCCCGTCTTACCTATGGCATTACCCCGCCCAAACTCGCGACGCCAGAACCACGACGCCACGAAATTGCTGCCGCGCAGGCGGCGCGTATCAGCAGCCTGGCCATCGATGCGCTCGTCATCTATGACCTGCAGGATGAGTCGAGCCGCACCGGCGCCGAACGGCCATTCCCCTTTCTGGAGGCAATAGATCCATTCGACTATGCTTACAACTACCTCGGCAGCCTGACACTCCCCAAAATTGTCTATCGTTCTGTGTCAGGCCTGAGCGAGCCAGGGCTGATAAACTGGCTCAATCGGCTGCACGGTCACAGGGGCGCCGCTGTTCTTGTCGGCGCTCCGTCCAGGTCGCAACCCGTGAAGCTGCACCTTTCCGATGCCTATCGCGTGCGCAACGCCTTGGTACCGCAGTTGCCGCTGGGAGGTGTCGCAATCGCTGAGCGTCACGAGGCCCGCGGCAGCGAAGATGAGCGGATTCTGGAAAAGCTCGATCACGGCTGCAGCTTTTTCATCACACAGGCGGTATACTCGGTCACCGCCACCCGGAACCTGCTCAGCGATTTGTACTACCGCTGCGCCGACTCGGGAAGACAAATGCCTCCTCTGCTCGTCACGCTGACTCCGTGCGGCTCGAAAAAGACGCTGGAGTTTCTGGCATGGCTCGGTGTGTCGGTACCCCGCTGGCTGCAAAACGAACTCTTGCACGCGCACGACATTCTGGACAGATCGATTGAACTGAGCGTGCAGATTTTCCGCGAGCTGCACGACTTTGCGCGGGAGAAGCAGATTAGTCTCGGCTGCAATGTTGAGAGCGTATCGCTGAACAAGGCTGAGATTGAAGCCTCGGTTGAGCTGGTCAGGCGCATCAGTGAAATAATACGGTAAGTAGCCCCGCAATTCGGCGGCCGGACGAGGAATCGTATACACATGTTTATCCGCTAGGGCTGCAGCGCGCATAAACCAGCTTTACGCCACAAAAATGTAAAGGGCTCATGCTTTCTTACGTGGCAAATTCTCAAATGCCTATCGCTGAACCTCACACAGAAGGAGAATTTTCAATGAAAAAAATAGCTCACATTTCCTGCGCGTTGATGACAGTCTTTGCTGTCTCGGGGTGCGCAACTTTCCTGACTCTGGAAAAGCCCGATGATACAAACAAAGCGGTACTGAATGGACAGAAAAGGACTCTGACCATTGTCTATTCGCAGTACCAGCAGACAGACAAAGAGATGGAGAAAGCGCGCGAGCAAGACAGGCTTATCACCGAAAAGCGTATAAAAAGAATACTGGAAGAAACCAATTTGTTCAGCGAGGTAAAGGTAGCTGAAGATGTGACCGTGCCCGGTAATAGCGACCTTACGATAAAATTTACAGCGCTCACCAAGGTTAACAATCAAGTTAATCCTCTGAGAATATTGTCCTTTGTCACGCTCGGTTTAATACCGATGCAATTCACGCAAGAGACAAAATTAACAGGTGAAGTCCTGGACAAGACGGGCAAGAAATTCAAGACAACGGAAGGTTCTTTCCAGTCCAGCACCTGGATAGGGTGGTTCATTCTTCCTTTAGCGCCGTTCTATTCCCCCGATTCCCAGGCAGACAAGGCTTTCAAAGCCATGATCGATGAGGCCATGCAGGCCTTGGCCAAAGACAAGATTCTGTAACGCTGCGAGAGTTTCCTGTTGATCAAATAGACATCAGCGGCGGAGCAAGGCCGGGTCTCTGTTCTCAGAACCCGGCAAGACTCTGCACGGCCCCCCTGGGGCATGTTTGAGCCGCAATAGTTACTTCCTATTCCCCTGTAACGACATGACAGCGTTAGAAGTGGGCCGACTGGCCTTTAGGCAATGAACATAATCTTAGGTGTCGAAAGCGTATCTTGCTGTCCCATACTGCATCGCATTGAGATTCTAGGTACTGCAATTCAACTCATCAACAATAGTCTCTGTGGCTCAACCGGGGCTTTATTCCTTTCAATCGATGCCTAACCATAACAATATTGCTTGAAGAAATAGCTGAATCGGACATAGGGGTTGCGACCGATGCGATATACACCAGTCATAGAGGCAATACCCGATTGGGTTGAAAAGGTTGACATATCGCCTTCGGGCACGGCCCCGAACGCGAAACGTCATCCCAATGTAGAGACACTTTTGCTCGATTATCAGTTTGATTCTCGGGCAAACGCGTTCGCTGAGTTTCGGCGAGTCGTACAGCGCGCTAACAGTATTTCAAATCTCGCCGACTTGTCACCGATACAAATTCAATTCGTACCAGAATTTCAGAATGTCATTCTACACGGGATAAGCGTATACCGCGGCGGAGAATGTACCGACCGCCTGTTTGGAGCAACCTTTGACCTCATACAAAGGGAAACTAATCTCGAATCAAGAGTATTTGATGGTACCCATACATTGGCTATAACTATGCAAGATTTGCAGGCCGGCGACACAATTGAATATTCCTATTCAATCCGTGGTGCAAATCCAATTTTTGAAGGGAAATTGCATTTCATTTTGCCACTGCAATGGGCAGTATATATCGAACGCATTCATGTGAGACTGAGCATTGAAGAAAATCGGAATATCAATATACAACCGGCAGATTGGGGCGTTATCGCGCAGTCTGCACGGCCAGGTTTCAAAACTTTCGTATGCAATCTTGAAAACATTGAGCCATACCTTCCCGAACCAAATATGCCCGCGAATTACGTCCCGTTCAGCTACCTTGAAGTCAGCGAATATTCCGATTGGCAGCAGGTAATCAAGTGGGCGCTGCCTCTCTTTGAAACCCCAAGCTACCTTGACATGACTCTTATCGAAGAAGTAAATCAGGTGACCGACGGCATACTAACAAAAAATGCAACAATTGCAGCGATCTTGCGTTTTGTTGACCGAAAGATCAGGTACCACGCAATCGGCTTGGGTGAAAACCTAATTAGGCCCCACCCTCCCAACCTTGTTTTTCAGCGCAAATTCGGGGATTGCAAAGACAAGAGCCTTCTCATTCATTGCCTTCTCCATCATTTTGGTATCAAATCAGCGCCAGTCTTGGTAAATACAGGCTTAACGGATCGGATACTTGAATTTGCTCCGTCACCCCTTGTTTTTAATCATTGTGTAATTCTCGTAGAAGCAGATGATCGGGAATTTCTCATTGACCCAACTTTGCCGTTTGACGCATCTGATCTTTCCGGTATCATAGAGCCAGATTTTAAATGTGGCCTCGCAGTCGCGTCGGACGAAAAGACACTTCGCCGTTTTGCGCCGCCCGAAAACTATGGATTCGTTAAGGATGTTACTGAAGTCTTCGCGGTACCAGCGGGCGAGAATCCCGTTGTTCAGTTTAGTGTCAGGTCCAAGTACACTAGCCTGGCGTATTTGCAGATGAAATCAAATCTGGAGAATAAGAGCTCAGCCGAAATCAACCGAGATAATATTGCCTATTTTTCCAGGTTTTATCCAGGTATTCGTGTCGCTGAAGATCTCACGGTTGAATCAATTCCTGAAAAAGCTGAATTGATAATCATCGAGAAATACGAAATTGAAGATTTATGGAAAGTTAGTGACGGTAACACAAAGCGGCTTGAAGCCGCATTCTTACCATTAGATATCTCAGATGCTCTCCTTTGTCCAGAATCAAAATCCAGAAATCACCCTTGGGCAGTGTTTCCTGCCAATATCTCTGTTAAGACAATCTTGAAGATGCCTACGCATTTCCCCCTGCAGCTCGCTGATTCTGAAATCGATGATGATCACTTTGCGCTATCAACGAAATCAACAAGCGAAGGTAATGATATCATTCTGGAAACCAAATACCGCACCAAAGCTACAGTGGTACTGGCGCAAAACATGGCCCGATATTATGATCGGGTTGCTGAAGCAAGGTCAAAGCTGGGTATAAGCCTCTGGTCTGCACAGACTGCAACGGGGAATTTTGTTTCCAGAAATGCGGGCCCAATAATCGCCGGAATTGCCTTCGCAATTTTGTACATACTGGCAAAATTAACCTAGTGCCCTAAGAACTTTCAGAGAACTCAGCAGCGCAAGACAATAGCTTCTAGAAGGGGACTTTTTGGGGCAGCTGAAGATTGGACCCTCGATCCGGTTCATTGAGTTTTTCGCCTGCTTAAAGTGCATTAAACTCTAAGACAAATCGTGGGCATTGAATACTGTCCCCGAGACGAGCCCTCAGAGGATAAACGCTCAAATGCTTCAGACAATGTCGGATTTTCACGAGGTATTGGTTTGGCTTGCCTTCGCGGCAAGCCAAACCACTGCCCCCAGAGCCCGCCAATGCAGCCCCATAGGGCGGCGGGCGCAGGGCATCTTAGCTGCGTAGGGCCGTGACGAGTCTTCGAGTCTCCGTCATCGGAGCACCCGAGCCAACGAAATGCTCGCGTGCACAGCATGTAAAATTTGTTGCCTGAAGTAATGGCGCCTTTGAACCTGCGCCTGCAGCAGGGCGAAGGTCGACTGCCTCATAGAGAAATGCGCAGAGGATTTCAACCCGAATTATTTGAGGTGATTCAGGCGCAGATATTCTTCATACTGCATACGCCGCTCGTACGCCTCACCTTCTTCTTTGCCGAGCATATTGACACGGAGTTCGCTGAGCTTCTTCTTTTTGTCAGCTTCGGAAAGCGACGGATTTTCCGCAATGAGCTTTTGCGCCGCGGCTTCGTAGCGCTCGATACGCGAACGCTCCTGTTGCATTTCTTTATCGACCTGCGCCATACGCTTTGCGGCTTCGGTGCCGAAAAAAATACAAATAGCTCAGGCGCAGACAGGCATTTTGACTTTGCGGCAAATTATCTAATGAAATTATGCACCGCCCCATAATGCCGAAATCCGTCGTCAAAAAAAGGCCACGCCGCAAACGGGGTTCCATTACCCGTGATGAAATCCTCAGCGCCGCCGGCGAAGTTTTGGAAGAGTATGGTCCGGAAAAAGTCACAATGCGGCTGATCGCCGAGCGCATCGGCTGATCGCTGGCAAGCCCTTATGTGCATTTCACGAATCGGGCAGAGGTCTGGCAGACCCTCGTTACGCGGGGTGAAGAGCAGCTAACACAGGCTTTGCGCCAGGCCGAGGCAGCGCACGCGGATATCTACGGAAAAATCAATGCGATCGCGCATGCCTACTGGGATTTCGCCACGAAAAACCGCCAATTGCACCGGCTGATGTTTAGTGTGCGTGAACGCTCGCTCAACGGCCGAAATCTAAACAGTCTACCGTCCTCATACCGGATCTTCCTCGAGACCGTGCGCCTGGGCATCGTGACGGGTGAATTCCCCAACCCGCGCCGCACCTACCTGGAAATTGGGGCGATGCTCTGGTCATGGATGTACGGCCTTTTGAACCTGGAATTAAACGGACTCGTGCGCAAATCAAGACGCGCCGACCCCGTGCAACGCGGTATCGATATGTTTTACATGATCCTCAAGACCGCCCCGAAGCCCGAAGGCAAGCAGGGAGAAACAGAGCAACTCACGCCGTAGATATTGGCGGTGAACAGTTCGGCTTTTTTGGCTGCGCGGATCTCAGGGTCACGAATACAACCCTGTATTGACAGCGCCTCCCAGCGACGAGGTGAAGCCGAGTCTCTGTCTTCAGAGCCCGGCAAAACCAAGCTCCCGCTTGGCCGGGCGCAGGGCATCCTTGGCGCGTAGGGCCGAGCCGCGCGACGAGCCGCAGGCGAGTCTCCGTCATCGGTGGAGCTACCGCACCGCAGCGAGCGCAGCAGGTAAATCTTGTTGTGCGCCGTGTCACAATGGGGACAGATTATTCCATAACATTTTGTAGTTCGCCGGAATATCGTCTGAATCAGTTCTATCAATTATCTTCAGTGATGAGCCTGAAAAGTCAAAAATTGCGAAATATCCGGAATGAAATCTATTAACACGACTACTCTTGATGTCTGGTGTTGGGCGGCAATTCGTTGTGAACGAGTGCACAAATAGCCGATTCGTATTGGCTTCAAGTCTTACGTAATTTTTGGCTGGTGTATGACCATCAAACAAGGGACAAAAATCACCCGCTTTGAGCTGGTTTGGTGCATCCAAACTGAAGGTCCTAAGACCCTCTGGCCCTGCGTATATAGCGCGGAAGACCAGGTGACCACCACAACCGCAATAGCCGAAGACTTCCTCGAACACAATAAATCGCGCGTTGTCCGGACTGCGCACCTTAAAGAATTCCCGAATTACTTTAGTTTGAAAAACGCTCTTTGAGTTTTTAGCGACAAAAAGAAGGTCTACTCCGTCGCACTCTAAATCAGAGACTGGCTTGGCTAAGAAGACCTCATATTCTTCAATTCCGAAATTTTGATTTCTTATTTTCTTGTATGATTTGAGGTTTGGTGGCGCTGTTCGCTCTAGAGAGCTTTCTTGCATTGAATCGCCAACATTCATCTCATACATGTCAGAATCGGGAAGTTGCACCTTTTCATCAATGGAGGACAAGAGCCAAATAAAGCCAGAAAAAACCCAACCCTCTTTACCATTGTACTGGGTCTTAGCCCAATAACCGAGAGCATCCTGGATATAGTCACCCTTGGTTCCCTTTTCAATAATTTCGCCGCGATGCCGGAAAGGCAATACGGTTAAGACCTGACCATTAACACTTGGTGCAGCGCGGAGGTTTAGACCTTCACGAGTGGTGACGATAAAAAATGTCTTACGCGCCTGCGGGGAAGGCTGGTTCTCGTTAGAGACCGGCTGCTTCTTGCAGACGAGCATAGCCAAAGAGATGATCAAGAGTATTTTGTGTTTCATAATTTATCTTGTGACATGGCGCACAACGCGGAATTTACCTGACGTTTGGTGACGCTTGTGTCATTATTTCAAGCTGTAAAGCCTATTTGCGTCACCAAATGTGCCCGAAGCGCCTGCCTGAGGAGCACAAAACAAGCGTCCCGCTTGTGCGACGAAGGCATCTTTGGCGCGCAGGGCCGAGCACGCGACCCAACGAAGTGGTCGCGCGCGGAGCGGGTATTTTTTGTTGTCTGAAGTGCCCAATTGGAATATAGCCCGCCGGAGACACGGATGTCGGAGGCGCGGGTATCTAAAGGTGCATTTTGAATAGATACTTGACTAACTGACCGAATGGTACTATTTTGAGGGTAACTTATGGAAGTCGGCAGGATTACACTCGATCCCGAAATTTGCCACGGAAAACCCTGTGTAAGGGGTATGCGCTGGCCTGTCGAAGTCATACTAGATATGCTAAGTTCAGGTATGAGCCCAGAGGATATCGTTAAAGATCACCCAGAACTGGAGAAAGACGATATCATAGCCTGCCTCTCTTATGCTGGTTCAGTGGTAAGTAATTCACGAATGATCCCCGCGGCGTCGTGATTTTCTTACTCGATGTTCATTTACCCAGGCGCCTCGTCGCCTTCATCCAAAGCAAAAGACACGAAGCCATACATGTGTTAGATGTTTTGAGTGGTGGTCGAACGAAAGATACGGAAATTAGGCAACATGCGGACCATCATCAATATATTGTCATAACCAAAGATAAGGACTTCGTTACGAGCCATACATTCCTGAAGTCACCTAAAAAGCTCATTAAAATAAATCTTGGCAATTTAGGCAATGAGGAATTATTAAGTATCTTTGAAAAGAACTGGAATACCATTTCTGCTCAAGCAAACTCCCCAGAATTTATGATTGAACTTGATAGAGTTGGCGTCGTTTTACACGAGCCACGAAACTAGCAAATACCCTCCTGCCAAGAGCGCTCGCATGGAGGCGAGCGCCAATCTCTCTTGGGCATTTCAGACAACGTTGAATTCACCTGAAGTGCGCCCCGCGGCGCGTAAATGCTTATTATGGGTTTTACCTGTCTTCCGTGAGGCGCATTTGCCCGAAGCGCCTCGCGAGCACGCCAATCAACCTCACGCAAGGCGA
>JBMOPL010000023.1:0-31344 GCA_049323535.1 Spirochaetota bacterium
GGTTACGGGCGTTCTTTTCGCGGAAAGATCCGACTTATTGAAGGCTACGGTTTTCCATAGCCGCCAAATTACGGTTGCGCCGTCAGTTGGGGAATCACACCCCATTCCTCCCGGAATGAGACATAATACAGGGTGGTCGATGGCAGGGCAAGCATAAAACGAAGCGAGCCGCCACCCAGCGCGCCCCTTCTCAATCCACCATCAGGACGATTTTACCGGTACTCGAGCGGTTTTCGAGTGCTTCATGTGCCTCGCCGATCTGTCGCCACGACATCTGCCGCGAAACCACTGTTTTCAGCTTTTTGGCCGCGAACTGTTTCATAATTTCCTGCAGCTCGTATTGCAGCAGATCGGGGTTTTCTTTCGCCACGCGCAGCATATTGACCCCGTAGAAGCCCTTGCTGTGCAGCATCAGGTCAATCATCGAGAGCGTGAGCATGCTGATAACCTGTGGCAACAAGGCCGGCAGCTTCAGCAGGTTGCGCTCCGAAAAGGCGGCGGCACCGTAGGCCACGACCCTGCCGTGCGAGCGCAGCAAGTTCAGGTCTTTTTTGAAATAGCTACCCCCCACAGAATCAAGTACCACATCGATTCGGGCTCCACCGGCTATGCGCAATATTTCGCGCTCGAAGTCGTGAGTCTGGTAATTGATCGGGTGGTGTACGCCAAAATCGGCGAGCAGTGCCAGTTTTTTCTCAGACCCTGCGGTCGCGTAGAGTGTGCAGCCGGCATTGCGCGCCAGTTGAATCGCCGCGAGACCGACTCCCCCCGCCCCTGCATGGATCAGGACATTGGAGCCCGGACGCAGCGTACCGGTTTCGAAGAGTGCGTGGTATGCAGTCAGGAAGTTGACCGGTATCGACGCTGCATCGGCAAAGCCCATTCCTGCCGGCTTCTTCACCACGGCGCGCGCATCGGCCACTGCCCGCTCGGCATAGCCGTTAAAAAGAGTCAGTCCCAGTACCTCATCGCCTGGGCTGAAACCGGTCACTCCCGCGCCGACTTCGCGGACGATGCCCGCAACTTCATAACCAGGCACAAAGGGAAATCTCGGCGCATCGTTGTATTGACCCTTGCGCGCAATTATATCCGCAAAATTCAGGCCAAACGCCTTCACATCGATGAGTACCTGCCCTGCGCCTGGCGCTGGTTCGGGCCAGTCTTCGACTCTGAGCGCTTCGGCAGAAGACGGGCGATGGAACGGGATTGCTTTCATTGGGTTAACCTCGTGTTTTCTGTTTCTGGCGTCGACCTGGGCGCGCAGCCGCAACGGCCGGACTGGCTGTATTGCGGCGATACCAGGCAAGGCGGTGTTTACGCTTTTCATTCGTGATCCGGACAATTTCGACCACGCAGGCAATAGCTACCGCCGTACCCTGCTCAAGGCGCATGGCTTCGTAGATGCCCGCGAGCTGCTGCATCTGCCGGGGTGTTGAGCCAACAAGGCGCGCCAGCACTGCTTGCAATTCTCCGCTTGCTTTTGCATGCCGGGCAACTCCACGCGCTGCTGCTGCCACCATAAACCAGAAAGAACTTCTCTTGCGGTACTTGCGTATAACGGCAGCCGTGATAACAATTTCCGGCCAGCGTGGCGAAACGGCCTTACGAGAGAAAAGCCCGTAACCTGCACCAAGCAGGCGCGGCACCCCCCACTGCAGGAGATCATTGTGACGGCCCGTAGTTTCCCTGTTTGCTTTCATTTCGGAGACCGCGCCGTAAACTTCGCCTAAGTCGCGCGGCACGTCAAATGCAAAAACTCATCATGGCTTTTTGCATGCCGCAGAAAAAGCGCAGCGCTTGTCAGCGCGTCGAGCGTGAAAGTGGCACTCTGCAGGTGGTTCACCTTATATTCAAAACGGTAGAAGGCCTGCCCCAGGCTCGTGAGGCGGGACTCAAGAAACGTAATTTCAAAGCGGGGCAGGAAGGGAAATTGCATCCGCAGGGGCTTCAGGATTTCGAGATTCCACGCCTGCGAATCAATACGCCGGAAGAACGCATACGAAGCCAGCGGAGGCTTCTCAAATGCCCTGTGCATACTCTCGGGCATCAGCCAGTGTTCTTTCTTTGACCGGTCATCCTGCGGCATGGAAAAGTGTGCCTCAAAAAAGTGCGCTTCGCAACTGAGCCGGGAACTCAGCGCTGACTGTCCCGTCACAGGCAGTGTGGCCATGAGACCACACGCGAGCAGGATCAATGCGCTTATCTTCAATTCTCCTCCAAAAACAGCGCCGCAGCGCCGCGAATGCCTGCGTGCTCGTCGCCGTGCGTGAAGCTGATTTGCAGCTGCTGGTGAAAGACCGGCAAAGTATGTTCCTGCCAGGTTTGTTTGACGATGGGTTGAAGCAGGTTTTCCGACGCAGCCACCCCACCGGTGAACACGAACGTGGTCAGATTCATCACCTGGGTAAGCGTCGCAGCAGAAAGGCCCAATGCCTGCGCCGCAAGCGTATAGGCAGCAATCGCATTTGAGTCTCCCTCGCGAGCCCGGGATGCAACCTGCGCCGCAGTGCAGCGCTCGCCCGTCTTCAGGAAATACGTCTCGCTGATGCCGGTCGCCGAGGCCACCGTCTCGAGACAGCCGAGTGAGCCGCAGCCACATCGGCGCGCCACCGTATTGCCTGGCGGAAAGGCCGCGACTGGCATATGACCCACCTCGAAAAAATTACCGTTAAAGCCTCGCTGCAGTTTGCCGCCGAAGACACAGCCACCGCCAACTCCCGTTCCCAGCGTAAAGACCGCAAGGTTATGGAGCCCCTTGCCGGCACCAAAAAACCATTCGCCGAGTGTTGCCGCATTGGCGTCATTATCAAGACGGAATTGCTTACCAGAAAACCTGGTCATGAGCTCAGACACCAGTGGACAATTCTTTACCCCCGGCATATTGGCCGACGCAAGAATAACTCCCCCAGCAAGATCCAGCGGACCTGGCGAACCGATTCCGACGGACGAACAGTCTGCAAATTCAGGCCGGCCAACGATCGATGAAATTTGTTCGACCAGATCCCGGTTGCTGGCAGATGCTACTGGCTGGCTGCCCAGATTCTCCAGATTGCCTGCCGCGCCGAGCGAGGCATACTTAATCCTGGTGGCACCAATATCGATGCCAACGATCGGGTAAGGTGCCCGCTCAGTCACGTACAGTTTTTGCGACGGGAAATGTCATATGGAAGGGCGAAATAGCGATGGCGATTCGCGGTCCATGCGAAACGTCATGGTAATCGGGGATTTCGCGCGAACCTTCAACCCGGTCGATGAAGGCAATTTTACCGCTACCCTTACCGGACGGCCTGGTTTCAAGATAGAAGGGACTGCCTTCGGTATACCTGGGCTCCTGCTTTTGCAAGACCGACCACGGTAAGATGGCCGTGGTGACAGGGAAAGAGAAGAACCGGGGAGAAAGGGAAACAGAGTAGATGCTGGAGCCGCTGTCGGGCTGCTTCACGTCGATATGCCATTCGCGCTCGCCCTGCCGCCAGTCAAAAGTTGCCAGCTCTTTGGGTATTGCCCAGTTGCGCCGGCCCCATTCGACCGACTCTTTGGAGGAGACGAAAATTCTGGTGATGCGCTGGTAGTTCCTGCCCTTGTGCTCAAACAAACCCGGAATATAGAGCAATTCATCATACGGGCCACAGTCTGCCTTTTCATAATGTACGAGCATGACCGCGCCAAAACCACCGCGGAAAGCAGCTGCGTCCTCGGGGCTGAGCATACCCGATTCCAGTACACGCTTCTTGTTCGATGGGAAGAAGATGATCACACCACTGCCCGTTAGCTCCCACGGCGCGGGAAATTCTGCCTTTTTGGTCATGCGAACAGACTTAACGGCAACACAGAGCGTCGAGCAAATGTATGCTGTATCGTAGGAACGGACAAACTCCGAAATATCTTTGCAGTGTGAATTTTACCCCGGATCTGCCTGACGTGGCCCTCACTCCACATCCCAATGAAAACCCGCTGACGATTCACGTGCTGTCGAATGCACGTACGCTGTATTCGACCCGGCGCTTTTTTGAAGAAGGTTACCGCCGCGGGCACAAGATGCGCGTTTACCCGCCCATGCAGATGTCTGCGTACCTCGAGCGCAATGCACTCGAACTCTACTACGGTGACCAGAAAATAGAAACCCCGCATTGTATCATACCACGGCTGGGCCAGAAAAAACCGGAACATACGCTGGCGATCATCCGGCATTATGAAATGATGCATGTTAAGGCGCTGAATGCCAGCTACCCGATGATGCGCTGCCGCGATAAATTTGTCACCATGCAGGTACTGGCGCAGAACCGAATTCCGGTCCCGCGCAGCGTTCTGATCGACGATCCGCTGCATGTCGACAACGCGTTCCAGAAGATCGGGGAGCCCCCTTATATTCTGAAGATTCCCACCGGATCGCAGGGGACGGGCGTTATGCTTGCCGACACCCGCAAAGCGGCACGCAGCTTCATCGAAACACTGCTCGACCAGGGATTACAGATTATTGTCCAGGAGTTTATCGCCGAAGCGCAGGGTTCTGACATACGGGCGATCATACTCGGTGGCAACCTGGTGGCCGCGATGCGACGCAATGCCTCCACCGACGATTTCCGTTCGAATATACACCGCGGTGCAACTTCTGAGCGCGTAGAACTTTCGATCGAAGCCACCCGGACGGTTAAGCTGGCGGCGCGCATTCTTGGTCTGACATTCGCCGGGGTCGACCTTATCGAATCGAAACGGGGGCCGATGATTCTCGAAGTGAATGCATCCCCGGGCATTGAGGGCATCGAAGGCGCAACAGGTGTCAATGTGGCAGAAAAAGTGATTACATTCCTGGAGGCTACTGCACGCTGAACCGTGTCAGTGGCCGAAACCTATAGCGCACAACTGAATGCTGAGCAGCGCGCAGCCGCTGAGAGATTGTGGAAAAGTCCGGTACCTGCGCTGCAGCTTATTGCGGGTGCGGGCAGCGGCAAAACCACCACGCTGGTCGCGGCAATCTGCGCTGCAGTTGACCATGGATTCGCGACTGACCGAATCGCGGTTATTTCTTTCACCCGCAAATCGGCGCGGGAGCTCTCTGATCGCCTGGCCGCTGCGGGCATCAGGCCGGGTTATTGTGGCACTATTCATGCGCTTGCCTGGCGCCTTCTGAAAGCCGCTGGCAATCCGCCCCGCTTGCTCGTGCACCCCGAAATGGCCAGGTCTCAGGTGATCCGCAAATCTGTTGCAGGGCTCGGGCATATTCCTGAACGGCTGCTGGCGCGTCCGGGTTTTCTTTCGGTCGCAGATTCCCAACGCGTCGCTTTGGACTGGCGGGCATTCCTCGATTCACAGCATCTCACGGATTTCGACTCCATGGTTTCACGGGCGTCGGGTTTGCCACAGATTGCCGGGCTTTTCGATGCCATCTTCATCGACGAATTCCAGGACACCTCGCCCGACCAGGTTGACTTCGCGCTCGCACTCGCACCGCGCAAGTTATTCGTTGTCGGCGATGACTGGCAGAGTATCTACCGTTTTCGCGGCGCTGATGTCTCTGTATCGCGTCAATTTCCACAGCTTGTCCCAGGAGCTGAGCGGATGTTCCTGGTGAAAAATTACCGCAGCTCGCGGCAGATAGTCGCCCTGGGCAATCGTACGATTCGCCAGTCGAAGGTTTTTGTGCACAAAAGCCTGCGCCCGACCATCGGTGCAGCCCAGAAACCCGTCGTCTACCTGACCGAAGCGGCAGACATGCGCGAGGCGTGGCGGAGTTTCCTCGTTCACCTGCAGGCAACGCCCAGAATACCGCGTCCACTGACACTGCTGGTGCGGACGAACGCGCAGCGGCGCCTCCTCGAACCGTTGCTGCCCGCAGGCTGCGAGGTCATGACGATACACAAGAGCAAGGGCCTCGAGTTTGATCATGTGCTTGTGTTCGGTATCGCCGAGCATAGTATGCCGCACCGGGAAAACGACCCGGACGAAGAGGTTCGGATACTTTATGTGGCGCTGACCCGCGCCCGGCGTTTTCTCGGTTTCGTGGGTTGGGAACAGAACGAGAGGCGATCCCCCTTTCTGCCATTTCTGCTCAAACATTGCACGCTACAGTACTTCTAGGCGGCTGTGCTGGCGGGCAGGCCAATACAGTTTACGTCGCCTCCTTAATACGGACACTGCCCCACTCATGGAGCAGGGGTATTCCCAGGCAATTGCAGATGAAATTCTGAGCACGAATTTCCCCAAGGCGACCACGCTGGCCGAGACCTGGCTCAGGGAATTGCCCGCAGGTGCGCCAAACGCAGAAGCGCTCGAAGCTTATGAGATTGCGCGTATGTTCTTGCACCGCCAGGAGCGCCTCGGAGCGCTGGCGGCAGGCATCGAGCGCGGCAAAGCATTTGAAGATCTGCTCGGTACCCTGATGCAGGTACATTCGGTATCACTTGTCCGGCGTGCGGCGATCATGCTCTGCCACGCACAGGTTGCTGACAACTTTGCGCGCGATTTTGCCGGCCAGAAGAATTACCAGCTGCAGCTGAAAGATCTCTTACAGCTAGCCTATTCGCTGCTGATGATTGCCAATTACGCCTCTGCACGCGAAGTCCTGGCGTTCATCATAGCCAACCATCCGACCCAGGCTGCCGCTCATTATTTCGCTGCGCATGCAGCTAACATGACGGGCAATGAAGCGGGTTTCTTTGAGCACTACCGCGAAGCACTGTACCTGCGACCTGAAGTGGTCTCTGAATACCCCGAATTTATGCCGGGCGGTGTTTTCCAGGAAATGTTCAAGATCGTGCATGAAGAGGAATACGGCGAAGGCGTGCGCGAACGCATCTATGCACTTCTGCTCGAGGTGAACGGGGTTTACCGCCACCGCAGAAAGCTGAAGATCGACGAAGTGCGTAGTCTCGAAGCCGAATACCGCAAATTGCGGCAGGAGTACACGGCCGCACGCGTACACAAAAAGGCTTTCGAACCCCGCCTGCTGCAGCTGCTCTCGATGCTCGTTATCCACTCTCACCAAACGCAAAATTTTGAAAAATTTGAACAGTACCGCGGTGAAATGGTCGCCATCGACCATTCCATCTGGCAGACTTTTCAGCAGAATAACCTGACCCAGGGTGCACCATGAAGAGACTATCGCTTGTTATCCTGTTCCTGCCTTGCGCCATTCTGGCAGGCAATGAAAATGCCGAATCAGCCCGCCGGCTGCCGCACGCCAACTGGCGCATGACACAATCTGAGATCGGCGAGTTGCCGAACGGGGGGCACGTTGCCGGTTTACTGGAGTTTCTCTACCTGCCGGCAGTGATGGCAAATACAGACACTGGCGGCTTTGCGCGTGCTGAAAACACCCAGGTCGCTATGCTCGGCGAATCGTATAAGTGGCAGCGCTGGTATTTTGGCGGCGCAGATATCTCGAATCCTTCAAGGCCCGGTGAACCCCTGCTCTACCTGCCGCTCGCGGCATTATCGCACGTCGAAATGAATAAGTACGGTGCGCTGCAATCCGACCGCAACGGTGTGCAGATGGGTGCGCGCGATATCGAATCTGCAGCTTCATTTGGCCAGCTGAGCCTGCCGGTTGAACTGGGCGGCCCCGCACTGATACCACGGGCCACGGCCGATCGCGAACCTGCCAGCGACTGGGGAGCGCCCACAGTCTCGCGCGGATTCGGCGCAGGTTCGACTGAAGCGCATGCGCTGTTCCGGCTACCCTCTTCAGCCATGCCGGCGTATATCTTCGCCGACGGCTACTATGCGCGCCGCTTTTTTAATTCGCTCTCGCGCGCAGAAAATGCTGGTGAAGCCACATTGATGGCCTCGCTCAACCCCGGCTGGATAGCCGGCGACCGTCTCAACCTGGCGCTACAGGCGCGGGGCCGGCAGAACCTGCACGCCGAGTATTTTTCCCCCGAGGCCGAGACGATGCAGAGCGGACAGCTTTCGGCGCTGGCACAGTACAATTTCGTCTCCTCTGCGGCACAGGGAGGTCTTGCATTTGGCTATTCATACCGCAACCTTGCGGCTAAGGGTTCGGGGTTGTCGCGCTCCGCGACCGACCAGCTGATCCAGGCACCACCGCTATTCCCCGAAAAGACACACACCATGTTCATCGACGCCTCAGGCGTCAAACGTATTCCCAAAGAGTTCGCCGATATTGAATACGGGGTCAATTCGCGTTTCGAGCTGGAAAACCGCAGAACCGAACCCGGCGCTAACAGACTGACAGAAAAACTCTATGGCACACCGTATGCGGTCACGCTGTATGACGGGCCGTCCAGCGAAGCCAATGCGCTGCTGCGCTGGCAACCCTTTATCCGCGCAGTCCGCAGGAATGCCCGCTACGAGTACTCTGCTTCAGGCAATGCACACGTCGACTGGGGCTTCACCGATGCAGGCACCAAACTCGGTTTTGTGCACCCGGCGGGTAAACTTGCGGGCAGAACCTACCTGGGTGCTTCCAGTGTTTTCATCGGCGGTGCCCTGTTGCACGACACGCTCGGGTTCACTCTGCAGGAAGTTTCATTCCTGAACCGCGACTCTCTCAGTGGTACACGTTACAACTTCAGCGACACGAACGGCAACGGTGTGCCGGATACCGGCGAACTGGGTAGCTTCAGCCGCACGGGCGGCAAGTACCATGGTTCCCAGTCAGGTCTTCAGGCCCCCCAAAAAGAAGAACTTAACCTGGGCCTGGGTTATGAGGGGATACAGAACTGGCGGCTTGAACTCAACCTCAACGGGCGCATTTACCGCCGCCTCTTTGAAGTCCGTTATGCCGAGGGTACCTCCCCCACATTCACCCCCACCACGGCGGGCGGTACGATAACCGCCTATGACAGTACAGGTACGGGCAATGAATACTACCAGCTGCGGAATGCCGAAAAAGACGCCTACTATGCACATGCCGAAATCAGCCTGATCCGGTTGCCGGAAAATACCGAATGGATTTTCCGCGGTTCGGTTGGTGGGTATTATGGCGCAGGTTACACACCCCACGGCCTGAACATGTTCTATAACGATCTCGGAGCCTACAACGAGAGCACTGCTGACCCTAACTTCAGGGAGAACCGCTTTGCCCGCATCGACAGCGAGCGCGGCTATATCGGAAAAATACAGTTTGGCCGGCGGTTTGCGAGGATACTGAGCGTCACAAACGTGCTGCGCTACCGCGACGGTGAACCCGTGGCAGGCTACCGCGTGGTCACGGGGCTTGCGCAGGGGCCACAACTACTACCCTACGAAGAACGCGGGGGCGGTCTCACAGGTGTTGGCCGGCACACGTATTCACTTGCATGGGATCTGCGAATACGGCTTGATACTGCAATCGGTAATGCACCAGCCTGGGCATTCCTGGACATCTATAACCTGCTCAATTCGCGCACGGAGCTGGCAGAATACCCGGTCGAAGGTACACGCTTTCGTGACCCCGTCGAACAGGGTATCGCCCGCACCATGCGCATTGGTTTCGGTATGAACTTCTGACAGGCTTCTGCAAAGCGACACTGCCGGCTGTGGGAGCCCGCCAGCCACGTCGGGCAACACGCCCGGTTATTCGGGTCGAACCCTGAGAAAGTACTGCGGGTAGCGCAACGCAAACACCATGAACGAAACAATGAGCAGCGTGATGATGCACGAATCGGCATAAAAATGCCGGATATCGCGTGTGAGGTACGCGATGATGCCGTAGAGGTTGATCAGCGTAATGATGCCGAAAAACAGGATGAACGCAGTGAGTGCCCCGGTTTCTTTCATGTTGCGATTGGCAGCAATGAGCGGTCGCGTGACCAGGAATAGTTTGATATAGTAGACTGCGTTATGCAACAGCGCAAGCGAGAAAATCGCATCGACGAAACTCGGTTTGCCTGTATAAAAGAACTGCCTGGGATCCGTCGGCATGACGTCAGGCATAACCAGGTTTACCAGCGGAATCAGCAGGCTGAAGAAAACCCCGGGCAGGAACGCCAGCTGAGTCCTGCGATCGGGTACAAACGAGTCATCACCGGTGGCTTTGTAAAAATAGTAAACTCCTGGCCCGATCAGAAAATTCGCTCCCACGAAGATGTAGTTGAGCCACTGCGGCCTGAAAAACAGTGTATTCAGGTTAAACCAGGCATACAGCTGTGTGATACCCATGACAAAACTGAGCAGGATGAGGTAATTTACAGAACGCCGGGGATATTTCAGCAGTAGCATCGCGATACCCAGGACAAAACACAGGAATGCACCGCCGCTGATCAGTGCATTGAACACAACATTCAGGTAAGGGTTCGCAAGAATATCCATTGGCCTGAAGCGCAGGCGTCAGGGCGCGGGTCAACCGATTTGCGGCACCCTATTTTTCCTGTGCCTTGAGCTCTTCCCAGGCCTTCATCATCTGGTCGGCTTCACCCTGCTGGCCCAGGAAACGCAGCAGGTAATTCAGCTCCGGCACGAAGAAAGGATAGCGCGGGGCAAACTCGGGAAAACGAATTTGTTTGTAGTAAGATAGCTGGTCGCGGATTCGTTTCTCGCGTGCGCTCAAAAATCCCAGTGTGTAAAGCGCATGGTCGCGCGCAAACGCATCTGCCTGGTTCTTGCTCAGGTCCCGGAAATTGGAAATACCCAGGGGAGAATTTCCAGACCGGATATAGTATATGCCTTTAGCGAAGGCGGCTGTGGTCGGCCCAAACGCCGTCTGCACCAGGGCAAAGTCCGGGGTTTCTCGGGCTATACCTGCCTGCATCAGGTGCCATGAAGGGAGCTTTTTTGCCGTTGCGTTGCTGCTGGCAATCTCCTGCGCGCTTTCCCACCATGGCCGGCCACCCAGCAGATACACATCGAGCTCCGCTTCAGCCAGCCGCGCACTCAAAACCTCTGGTAGCCCCAGCGAACGCGCCTTGCGACCCGCAAGAAGGGCACGCTGCCACAGTTCGCGGTCAAATTCGACCGGAAATGCCGGGCGACCGATAAACTCCCGGAAAAGAAGCGCGAGCAATGCCTGTGGTTTTTCAGCAACCTGGCGCCGGATGATCTCATCCAGTACCGTGGCTTCGTGGTAGATCAGGATTGGATCTTCGCGGTGGTCTTTCTGCAGGGCGTGTGCCAGCTCGATAAAGTCCTGCACCTCAACGAGCGCCAATGCGCCACTCTTCGCATTAGCGGTCTGCTCAGCAGGTAAAGCCTGTATAGCTTCAATAGCCGCTGCGTGTGCCCGCTCAATTTCGGAATACTTATTTTCGCGGAAGTAATACAGGATCCTGGGGGAATTAAGAATCACATAATACACAAAGGATGAGCCAGCGAGCAGAAGCAGGAAGATAAAGGCATAACTGAAATAACGGCTCTTGTCCCGCTTTACAGTCTTGTTGTGGGTGCTAAAATCGTATGCGCGCATCTCTCTGACAGCCCTGAACGCTCCAGGGCTTTATCCGTGCACAAGGCGCGGCCTAGCCAGCGACATTCCCGGCGGCTTCAGCCCGGAAAGTCTCCAGAACCTTGCGGATGCTTTCTGTTTCTTCCATGAAGAGTAAAGCAACCGGCTGACTGGTACGAAATGTCAACGCAACACAGTTCGGATAAAAGCCTATGGTTTTCAGGTTCGCGAGGGGAAAACGCTCCTGTCCGCTGGCGTGGTCAAAATAGAAACCAAAACCATCGTAAGAGAAAAGACCGCGCCCGAACCGCCGGATACCCTGTACCTCACTCAGGTCGAAGGCAGCGACCGAACCGGCACCATCATAGATATTGCGCGCGCTTGAGTCGAGGTAAAGGTAGGCAAACTTCTCAAACAACCGTGGGTTGGATTTGCCGACCGAGACTGCAACCGGCGATGCCGCCGGAGCCGCCGCGACAGGTGCCTCGTTCTGGACAAACTGGAACGGACCGGGTACACTTGCATGTGCAACGTGAGCCACCGGCTGCAGGGCAGGAGCCGCCTCAACGCTGCGCGCCACTGGTGTAGTATTGAGCGCAGGAAAACCCGCATTCCTGGGTTCAGGCCGGGCGCCCTGTGCTGCATACTGCTCGAGCGGTGATGCTCCCGCTGACCTTCTCTCATTGGCCTGCAATAACACGCCCGCAAGAACCAACAGGACCCCGAGGCCAAGGAACAAGAATGCTACGTACTCCACGATTATATTATCGTGGAGTTATGTCGTTTCTTTTAGCATGTTTTTGGGGGTGCTATGCACTCCCAGAAACATACTTTAATCCCTGAATTGAACTGACCTGGACTGTCCAAAGGTCTCGGCGATGCGCTCAATGGCATCGTCGATATCCTTGCCATCGGCGATAACGTCGTGAATTGCCTTGGCAATGGGGTACTTTTCTTCGCGCAGGCGAACCAACCGCGGCAGCGCCTTGATACCGTAAACCCCGCTGAGCTGCTTCTTCTTATCGTGCGTATCGAAGACAAAGTCATGGCCGTACTGCCGGTCGTGGCTATCCTGGCCGAAGCAGCTGAGCATCAGGTCGGTAATGCCCGCGACACCTGCCAGGGTCGACTTCCGGCCGCCCATTTCGACGACCATGTTGGCCATTTCGGCAGAAATACGGTGCGCCAGGTGAAAGAGCGTACTGTCGTTATTGCCGCCGAGCTGCTTCTCGTAGTAGCCGTCGACGAGGCCTACCCCCAGTGCGTAGATGTTCTTTAAAGCCCCGCCGATCTGCAGACCACGTACATCGTACGGGTTCACCGCAGGACGCGTGTAGACATAGCCGGTGGTGAAAAAGTCAATCAGATCGCTCACGAGCGACGTATTGACGGCCGCAAGCTCAAAGCCTCCGGGTTTACGCTCGAGAATCTGTTCAGGATAATTGGCCCCGGAAAGTACGGCAAACCGGGCCGGGTTGATCTTGTAGATCTTTTCGAGATCCTCAAAAATCAGGCCATACTTTGAGCCGGTGAATCCCTTCACGATTCCAATAATCGTGGCAAAACTCTGGTTCAGCACCGGGGTAATCTGTTCGTAATATTTTTCCAGCTCCCACGGACGGACGCCCTGCAGGTACAGAGAACATTTCAACATATCCTTGGGCTCGGAGGTGAAGGCAATGTTCGGGGGTAGCTTGAAGATGGGAAAATTGTCGAGATCGGTATTCACTTCGTTGAAGGTGCGCGCCTTGTCTGCATCGGGCAGGTAGATGCGTATATTCACCTGCTTGTTCGCAAGTACTGCTGCCATCGCCGTTGCATACGGGCTGTGACCGATAATTCCAACCTCGGCGTGTGGGGTTGGGGCTGCTTTAATAAGGATGTTCTTTTTCTTCGTCTTGCCATCGTCGAGGTATAGGTTGCGGTAAGTACCGTGCATGTGCCGGTCGAGGTTCTGGCCGATCAAGAGTGCCAGTGAATCGATCACGAACTGCTTCTTGTTTTCCACTTCGGGAATTTCGAGGCGCTGTATGTGCTCGGGAAAGGTCTTGCCAGCCTCGCCATGCAGCTTGCCGACAAGTATAGGTTTGCCGATCACGAGTTTACCGGTCGCCTGCTGGAACAGGAAGCTTTCTGCCGGCAGAATCTTGTCCGTACCGACGAGCGAGATCGGCACAATCACCTTGTTCATGACATAGTGGTACACGGTGTCGACGAACGTGATGAGCCGGCCCGTGCGGCTGCGTGTGCCCTCGGGAAAAATACAGATGACCTTGCCCTGCTTTTGCAGGTCGGCTGCCTGCCTGAACGAGCGCATGTTGATGCGCGTCATCATATCGGCCATGCCGGGGTTGTCGGTCATGTCTCGCTTGGAGCACACGAGCAGGCTCTCAATGGTGTAGAGTCCAAGGCGCGTGAAGTCCGCGAGGAAAACCAGCCTGCCCGCGATGAAGACCATCGAATCGGCGAGCTTGCGCGCTTCTTTGCTGTGGTTGTACAACAGGCCGTAAATCGCCGCAGTGTCAAAATGGCTCAGGTGGTTCGAAATCAGCGTTACCGGGTATTTGCCCAAAAGCGGCAGAATTTCTTCCAGGTTCTCTTCTCCCTCGATATGAAACTTCTTGAGCATCGGGGTGAGAAACTCGATCATGAAGTCGCGCAGCTTGTCGTCGCGCGCTGTGAAGACACCGACCTCTTCGAGCTTCGATTCGTCCTTAAATGTTTCCATGACCCGCGGGATTGGCGTATCGACCGAGAGCTTGAGGTATTTGATCAGCAGTTCACGGGCCTTTTCTTCTTTCAGGCCCGCCTGCATGAAGATGTCAATGTTCTTGAAAAATTCGCGCTGCCACGGTGCGTGCGTGGCCGATTCGAGGGCATGGTCCTTGGCGTCTTTTGACATGACCGGCAGTCTGGCAAAACGCGGGGGGGCGGGTCAACAATATTCCGCCGGTCATGCATTTGCCTTTCGGTGCGGTGCACTGTGGGAGTTTTCCCGGTGCTAAGGCAGAACGGGTATGGGGCAGGCTTACTTTTTGGTGGCCATGCTGTTAAGCCGTGTGAAGCAAGCCTATGAAAGGCGACAAGAAAGTCATCGAAATGCTGAACGCTAACCTGAAGAACGAACTAACAGGCATCAACCAGTACTTCCTGCATGCCCGTATTCTGAAAAACTGGGGTATGGAAAAGCTGGGTGCGTACGAGTACAAAGAATCCATCGATGAGATGAAGCACGCCGACAAGCTGATAGAGCGTATTCTCTTTCTCGAAGGCCTGCCCAACCTGCAGGATCTCGGTCGCCTGCGCATCGGTGAGACGGTAGAAGAAATCCTGAAGGGCGACCTGGCACTCGAAATGGAAGCCGTGCCACTGCTCAAGAGCTCGATCGCGCACTGCGAGAGCGTGAATGACTATGTAACGCGTGAACTACTAGCAGAGATTCTCGAGTCAGAAGAAGAACACGTTGATTTTATCGAAACCCAGCTGGGCTTGATCGAACGCATGGGCCTGCAGAATTACGTTCAGCTGCAGACACCAAGTGCCGAATAAATGTCGCGCCGAAGGCGCCACATTTATTCGGTTTTTGATTCCATTCTCTGAAAGAGCATCGGCCATGCCTCCAGCTTCTGCTCGGCAAAGCTGACTTCTGACAACGCTTCGGGAAATTCCTGCTTCGATGTCACCTGAAGAATCGCGAGTAACTCCGCCGCCTTTTCAGGCAGCACCGGGCGCAGGTAGAGCAGCATCACCGCTATCGCGCGCAGCAGCGTGTTCAATAGCAGGGCACATTCGGCCATGTTTTCTTTGGCGAGCGACCAGGGTTTGTAGTCGTCGACGACCTTGTTGAGGCTGCGGATGACCGTGAACACCGCTTCGATCGCATTGTGGAATTCGAAGTTCTCAAAAAAGCGCTGGTAATCCGCCTTGAGCGTCTTGAGCGACTCATCGATGCCGGCGGCACTCGCGTGTGGGGCCGAGGTTGGGTTTGGACCGCATTCGTATTTTTTGAGCATCGAGAGCGTGCGCTGCACGAGGTTGCCGAGATCGTTCGCGAGGTTGGCGTTGAGGCGATTGATCATGATTTCTTCAGAGAAGCGCGCGTCAGAACCGAAGTTCATTTCGCGCATCAAAAAAAAACGCAGCGCATCGTTGCCGATCTTGCCCGCGAGCTCCAGCGGATCTTTCGCGTTGCCCAGGCTCTTTGACATCTTCTGGTCGGCGAAACCAAGCCAGTAACCGTGCACCGAGAGGCGCTTATAGACCGGGATGCCCGCGGCGATGAGCATGGTCGGCCAGTAGACTCCGTGGGGTTTCACGATGTCTTTCGCAATCATGTGGTGCGCGTTGGCCCACCAGTCGTTGAACTGCTCTGGTTTTCCATAGCCGGCGGCAGTCACATAGTTGATCAGCGCATCGAACCAAACGTAGGTGACATAATCTTTGTCGAATGGAATCTCGATTCCCCACTCGAGCCGGGTCTTGGGGCGTGAGATCGAGAGATCTTCCCCGTTCTTGATGAGTTCATCTATAGTACCCAAAACTTCATTTCGGAAGCCCTGCGGTTCAACGTGAGAGGGGTTTTGTTGAAGTTGCGCCTTCCAGATGGGCAGGTACTTCTGCATACGAAAGAAGTAGTTTTTCTCCGAAATGACCTGCGGCACAGTCAGGTGGGTGGCGCATTCGCCCTTCTCGTTGAGTTCCTTGTCGGTGAGGTAGCGCTCGCAGCCGAAGCAGTATTTGCCCGTGTACTCACCGGCGTAGATGTCACCTGCGTCGTAGATCTGCTGCAGAATCTGCTGCACGACGGCCTTGTGGCGCGGTTCGGTGGTGCGGATAAAATCGTCGGGGGTGAGCCCCAGCTTCTGCCACGCCGACTTGAACGCACCCGAAATTTCGTCGCAGTACGCCCCGGGGGTTTTGCCCTCGGCTGCGGCAGCCTTGACGATCTTGTCGCCGTGCTCGTCCGTGCCGGTAAGAAAGAACACTTCTTTCCCGGCGAGGCGCTGGTAACGCGCCCAGGTGTCGCAGGCGATGGTCGTGTACGCATGGCCGATATGCGGCCGCGCATTGACGTAGTAGATGGGGGTGGTTATCAGCACCTTTTGCTTCATGGCTTTACCACCGCATCACACCGCTCGCATAACCCGCTGGCCTTGAGGTCGCGGTGCAGCCAGCAGCGCGGGCACTTAGGCCTGGCGGATTTACGCACCTTCAGGGCGCCGGCGCCGGTCTTGACGCTTGATACCCCAAGAAAGCGCAGCAGCGTGCCCTCTTCGGCCTGTTGCGGTATTTCGACTTCAACTTCAACGTCAGAGCCGACTTCGCCGGCCTTGCGCATCGGTTCGATCGCGGTATTGACCTCGGCACGAACCTGCTTCAGCTGCTCGAATTCTTTGATGAGGTCTGCGTTGGCAAAGCGCGTGAGGTCCGGCCATGCGTTCTCGAACACGCTGTGGTTCGGCGTCAGCACGCGCTGCGTTTCTTCAGCGGTGAACGACAGCACGGGCGCCAAAAGCGTCACCAGCGTTTCGGTCAGGATCTGCAGCGTGCGCAGCGTGGACTGTCGCTCTGGCGCGTCCAGGCGGTCGCAATAGAGCGAATCGCGCACCATGTCGAGGTACAGGTTAGACAGCGTCACGGTGCAGAATTGCAGCGTACGGTGGTAGACGAGGTGGAACTCCGACTTGTCGTAGGCGTCGGTCACCAGCTTCACCAGCTCGGCCGCTTCGGCGAGCACCCATTTGTCCAGTTTCTGGGTAATCGCGGCGTCGGTGAGGCCTTGGGTAGATTGGCCATCCTGAGTATTGCCCAGCAGGTAGCGCAGTGTATTGCGTATCTTGCGGTACGCGTCGCCGAGGTGGTTGATCATCTCGGGCCCGATCTTGTTGTCTGTGCGGTAGTCTTCTGAAGACACCCACAGGCGCAGAATGTCTGCCCCAAACTTGTTGATGATGTCGGCGCGCGGGCTCATGCCGTTGCCGAGCGATTTCGACATCGCCCTGCCCTGCTGGTCGAGAATGTAGCCGTGCGTCACGACCTTCTTGTATGGAGCGCGCCCGGTGAGCGCCAGGGCCGGCCACAGCGATGATTGGAACCAGCCGCGGTGCTGGTCCGAGCCCTCGAGGTAGACATCGGCCGGGTAAGCGAGTTCGGGGTTATCTTTGAGTACTGCATACCAGCTCACCCCGCTGTCAAACCAGACATCGAGAATGTCGCTTTCTTTCTCGAAGTCGGTCGAGCCGCATTCTGTGCACCTGGTACCAGCAGGCAAGAGCTCCGCCGCAGGCTTTTCATACCAGACCTCGATGCCCTGTGCCTCGACCTTTTCGATCACGTGGTTGAGCGTCTGGTCGTCCATGTGGACATGGCCGCACTGCTTGCACTGGAACGCCGGTATGGGCACACCCCAGAAACGCTGCCGGCTGAGGCACCAGTCGGGCCGGGTCTTGACGGCCGCGGTGAAGCGGCTTTCGCCCCATTCGGGAATCCAATCGATCTTGGGAATTTCGCTGAGCGCCAGCTCACGCAGCGGCTCAATCTTCATGAACCACTGCGGCGTCGCGCGCATGATTAGCGGCTTGTGTGAACGCCACGAATGCGGGTACTGGTGCTTGAAACGCTCGTGCGCGAGCAGCAATCCCGATTCTTTGAGCTTTTCGATAATGAGCGGGTTCGCCTCGAACACACTCTTGCCTTCCATCTCGGCATACTCTTTTGTGTAGCGGCCGCGGTGGTCGACGGGTGAGAGAATTTCGAGGCCGTACTTGAGACCGACGTTGTAGTCGTCCTGGCCATGGCCGGGGGCCGTGTGCACAATACCCGTACCCGCGTCTGCGGTGACATGGTCGCCGAAGAGCACTTTAGACGCACGTGCAATGAACGGGTGAGCAACCTCGAGCTTGTGAATCTCGTCCTGGCCAATGTCGGATTGTCCCTTGTTCGTAAGGCCAGCCGCCTTGAGCACAGCTTCTACCAGGTCAGCCGCGACAATGAGCTCCCCGGCGTCGGTCTTAACCGCCACGTAGCGTATACTTTCGCTGAAGCACACCCCGAGGTTTGCCGGCAGCGTCCAGGGGGTGGTCGTCCAGATCACGACAAATGCATTGGGCCGGTTCTTAACCGGGAATTTCACGAAAATCGCGTCTGATTCGTGTTCCTGGTACTCGATTTCAGCCTCTGCGTGGGCAGAGGCGGTGGTGGCGTCCCAATACACCGGTTTCTTACCTTTATAGATGAGATCCTTCAGGAACAGGTCGCGGAAGGCTTTGAGAATCGCCGCCTCGTACTTGGGCGACATGGTGGCATAGTAATTCTTTGATTCGTTGTTGGCAGCGGTCTTGTGGTCGCTGTCATCCCAGAAGATGCCAAAGCGTGTCTGGTCCTCGCCCTGGATCTTGATGTACTCCGCAGCATACTCGCGGCAGGCCTTGCGAATGCGAATCGGGTCTTTGTCCGATCCGTCTTTCTTATTGGCGAGCTTCTTGATAGCGGCAAGTTCGATCGGCAGGCCATGGCAATCCCAGCCAGGAACGTACGGCACGCGCTTACCGCGTAGCAGGTTGTATTTATTGAAGATATCTTTCAGTACCTTATTCAGGCCGTGGCCGGTGTGGAACTCACCGTTGGCATAGGGAGGTCCGTCGTGCAGCAGAAAGAGCGGCGCGTTTTCGACTTTGCGCTTCGCGTTGATCTTCTGGAACAGGCTCTCTTTCTTCCAGATGGCCAAAATGTCGTTCTCGCGCTTGGCCAGATCGGCGCGCATGGGGTAAACTGTCTGCGGCAACGCAATCGTGTGTTCCCAGGGGTTCTTCTGCTGCTTGTCTTTTTCCATTTGTGCTCTAAAGGAAGAAAATGGAAAAAGAAACAGGCTGCACAGCCAAAGTTACGGGGTACAGAGCGGGTTGCTCATACAACCTGCGCTATACCCTCTACACAGTTGTCAGCGTTTTGTCAAAAAAAAATCGACGTGCTATTTCAAATCAAAACATGAACCAACCGGCAAAATACTCCATTTTTGCCGAAGGAGCACAACATGACAAAATATTTTCTCCTTCTCACCTCAGCTGCACTCATCACTGCATGCGGCAAAAAACCTGAAGAAGCACCTGCTCCGGCAGCGGCAGCAGCTGTAAGCGGCGAAGCCGTCTACAATGAAAAAGGCTGTGTAACCTGCCACGGCGCACAGGGTAAAGGCGATGGCCCCGTTGGCGCAGCTCTGAAACCAAAACCACGCAATTTTGCAGACGCAAAATGGAAGAACGGCACTGAACTTGCGGTCGTCATCAAATCTATTGAAAATGGCATTCCTGGCTCAGGCATGACTGCGTACAAAGGCGTTCTGACTGACGAAGAAATCAAGGCTGTTGCTGAGCACGTACGCAAGCTCGGCGGCAAGAACTAAAGGCAATCACTGAGGAGCTCAAGTCCGATGGACCCAAGACTGTTTAAAGCAATCAAATACGGAACACCGGTTGTTCTCGTCGCATTTGCGGCCTGGATTATCTGGGCTCCTCCTGCTCGTGTGGGCTATGCTCCCGAGCAGCCCATTTCATACCGGCATGACATCCATGCCGGTGACCCAGCCAAAAAGACCTTTGACGGCCGTGACCAGTACGGCATTGACTGCCGGTATTGCCACACCGGCGTCGAGGTGAGCAAAAAGGCGGGTGTGCCCAGCATGAACACCTGTATGAACTGCCACATTTCGGTTGGTTACGGCAAGCCGGGCGTAGAAAAGCTCAAGAAGTATTACAATGACAAGAAGCCACTGGAATGGGTGCGCGTACACAACCTGCCCGACCACGTACGCTTTCCGCACGCTCCGCACATCAAGCAACTGCATAAAGCAGGCCAGCCGATCAAGCAGGCATGCAATGCATGCCACGGCGACGTTGCCGGCATGAAAGTTGTTACCCAGGTCGAGTCACTCAACATGGGTTTCTGCGTGAATTGCCACCGCGATCACCGCAACGATGCTGAGTACAAGAACCACGGTGTGAATATCAATTGCAACACCTGCCATTATTAATGGGGATTCGGAGTAATAAGGATCAGATCATGGTAAATGAAACACCAAGCACAACCAAGGTTTTCCGTTCATTTGAAGAAGTAGCTACCTCGCCCGAAGAAGCGGCTCAGGAACTGGCTCTTTGGAACGGCAAGAGCGAATTCCCTGCGAATATCGAAGAAATGATCGAGCGCGGTATGAATGCCAACCTCGACCGTAAGAGCTTCCTGACATTCATGGGAGCTTCGCTCTCCATGGCAGCGCTGACCGCATGCCGCGAACCGGTCGAAAAGATTGTACCTTATGTCGATCGGCCGATGGAATATGTTCCCGGTCAGGCCCGCTACTTTGCGACCACACAGGTTTCAGCACGCGGAGTAACCCCTGTCCTGGTAAAAACCCGTGAGGGCAAACCCATCAAGATCGAAGGTCTCTCTGCACATCCTTTGTTTAAGGGTGCTGCAAAAGCAGACACTTTTGCCTCCATCTGGGACCTCTACGACCCGGACCGCATTAAATCCCCGCTGAAAAAAGACGGGTCTTCGTTCAAGGCAGCAAAGTGGGACGAGGTCATTGCAGAGGCGGCAGTTGCGCTGAAAGGCAAGACCCGCGTCATTGGACGTACCTCCTTCTCCCCTGCAGAAACAGCAGCTCGTGCAAAACTGGGATCAGCTGTAGTTTATGACCCAACCGGTGCTATCAGCGAAGTTGTCGCAGGCAACCGTGCGAGCCTTGGCTCCGCAGCTGTGCCTGCTTACCGTTTTGATGCAGCAGACTTTATTTTAGCAATTGAAGCAGACTTCCTGGGTACCTGGCTTGCCCCTGATCTGTACACAAAACAATTCTCCAGCCGCCGCGAGCCAGGTGGGAACATGAATCGCCTGGTCGTTGCAGAGTCAGCAATGTCTGTGACCGGTTCGAATGCCGACAAACGCCTGGCGCTTGTTGCCGGCTCGCATACCACTCTGGCGCTGGGCCTGGCAAACCTGCTCCTGCCGGGTTCGGGACTCGCTGGTGACGGTAACGTCCGCGCAGCGGTGCAGGCTTATACCCCTGCAGTTGTTGCGAAAGTGACCGGCCTGGCAGAGAAGCAGGTAATCGAGCTTGCAGAAGAAATCAAGAAATTCAAAGGTTCTTCGCTGGTAGTTGGTGGCGGTGTTAATGCGCGCACCGCGGTTGCCGGCGAACTGCAGATCGCAGTCAACCTGCTCAATGCAATTCTCGGCAACGAAGGCAAGACTGTTTCAACCAAAGGCGCCATGAAGGCCAATGGCGAAACCAGCGATGCAGCAGAAATTGAGTCGCTGATTGCTGACATGAAAGCCGGTAAAGTTGAGACGCTGGTCATCGACCGCGCCAACCCGGTATATGAGTTCCCTGTGGCTTCTGGCTTCGCAGAAGCGCTCAAACAGGTAAAGAACGTCATCTACATTGGCGACCACATCAACGACACCAGTGCTCTCGCGACGCACATTCTGCCGCCGAGCCATTACCTCGAGGCGTGGTCTGACGCACTGGCACACGGCCACTACGGCATCGTGCAGCCGGTCATCAGGCCGCTGTTTGATACGCTGCCCGTTCTGGAAATCTTCGGTCGTCTGAAAGGTGACACTACTTCAGCTTACGAACAGGTAAAGAAGAGCCATGCAGTTAATGGCCGCGGTCAGGGTTGGGATGCAACACTTTCTAGCGGTTATGCAGTAGTCGACGCACCGGGTGCTGGTGCAGCGCGCGGATTCAAGAGCGCGGCGCTTAAGGCACTCAAAGCGCCAGTTGACGCCCAGGCTGGTTACCGCCTGAGCCTCATCGAAAGCGTGGGTCTCGGAGACGGTACGGGTGCAAACATCTCGTTCCGCCACGAACTTCCAGACCCAGTGACCAAGATCACCTGGGACAACGTGCTCCTGCTCAGCCCTGCAGATGCCAAGACAATGGGCATCAAAACCCAGGATCTGCTCAAGGTCAGCGCCGGCAAAGTACAGTTTGAAATCCCGGCGTTTGTGCAGCCCGGTATGCGCCGCGGCTCGCTTGCACTGGCAATTGGTTTTGGCCAGCTGCAAATCGGCAAAGTCGGAGCCGGGGTCGGCCAAAACGCCTATGCCCTGCAGTCATACTCTGCAGGTCAGGTGGGCTCTTCAGGCATTGCTGTGACAATTGAAAAAATCGGCAAATACGATATGCTGGCTTCAACCCAGCGTCATTATGAATTCGCCGTAATTCGCGGCCTGGCGCGCCAGGTGGATCTCAAGACTTTTGAAAAAGCTGTGCGCGAGAAGAAACATGAGCTCCTGCACGAACATGAAGAGAAGCCGCACGGTGGCAAGGCCAAGGGCCTCTACGAGAAGCATAACTACGAAGAAGGCTACCGCTGGAACCTGAATATCGACCTGAATAAATGTACAGGCTGCTCGGCCTGTGTCATGGCCTGCTATTCAGAGAACAATATTCCTGCAGTAGGAAAATCTGAAGTGAACCGCGGCCGCGAAATGAGCTGGCTGCGCATTGACCGCTACTACATCTACGAGAACGAAGCAGCCGAAAAAGCTGACCCGGATATGGTTGAACCAGATGTGTTCTTCCAGCCTGTCATGTGCCAGCATTGCGAAAACGCGCCATGCGAAAACGTCTGCCCGGTTGGAGCAACTGGCCACAGCAGCGACGGCCTCAACTACATGGCTTACAACCGTTGCATTGGCACACGCTATTGCTCCAACAACTGCCCGTACAAGGTGCGCCGCTACAACTGGTTTGAAAACTGGGAAAACAAGCTGCGCGATCCGCAGCAGTATGCCCTCAACCCGGATGTCACTGTTCGCTCACGCGGTGTGATCGAGAAGTGCTCATTCTGCCAGCAGCGTATTTCAGAAAAACGCCAGCTTGCAAAAGTCGAAGGTCGCGCTGTACGTGACGGTGAAATCCAAACCGCTTGCCAGCAGTCATGCCCGGCCGGTGCAATTACGTTCGGCAATATCAACAGTGCTGATACGCAGATCAGAAAAGCAAACGAGAACCCGCGGACCTACAAGATCCTTGCTCAGGTCAATGTTGAACCGTCGGTAAAATACATGGTGCGCGTGAAGAACCGCCCAGAAGCAAAGGCGTAAGGTAGAACATGGCAACGGAAAAAAGCGTTTACCACATTGGCAAGCCGTTCGCGGCTATGGACGACGATGTTATGCGTCCGATCGAGGCTTTCCCCACAAAACTGTGGTGGGGAGCTTTTGGTGTTTCGGCGCTGCTTGCAGCAGTGGGTGTTGCAACCATCGTCTACTCCTGGTTTATCGGTCTGGGAATCTTTGCGATCAACAATCCGGTCGGCTGGGGTTTCTTCATTGTAAACTTCGTTTTTTGGGTTGGTATTGGTCACGCCGGAACGCTGATCTCCGCGATCCTGTTCCTTTTCAGGCAGAAATGGCGTACGTCGATTAACCGCGCTGCAGAAGCGATGACGATTTTTGCGGTTATCGTGGCTGCGATCTTCCCGGCGATTCACATTGGTCGTCCATGGTTCGTTTACTGGGCGTTCCCTTACCCGAACGAACGCGGTCCGCTGTGGGCGAACTTCCGCTCGCCTCTGCTCTGGGACCTCTTCGCTATTTCGACCTACTTTTCCGTCTCGCTCATTTTCTGGTACATGGGCCTTGTTCCCGACTTTGCGACGCTGCGCGACCGTTTTGAGCGCTATAAGGCTAAGAGCAAACTGGGTGAACTTCTGCTCCAGATGAAAGCGCTCGCTTACAAGGCACTCGCGCTCGGCTGGGTGGGCTCTGCCAAAACATGGCACCACTACGAAAAGATGGTAATGCTGCTTTCCGCACTGGCAACTCCGCTCGTGCTCTCAGTACACACTATCGTATCTTTCGACTTCGCAACTTCGGTCATTCCCGGCTGGCACGCCACGATCTTTCCTCCTTACTTCGTAGCAGGTGCGATCTACTCGGGTTTTGCGATGGTGCTCACGCTCATGATCATCACACGTGAAATTTTCAAGCTGAAAGAGTACATCACTCTTAAACACCTTGAAAACATGGCAATTGTGATCCTCGTTACGGGTATGATGGTTTCATTCGCATACACGGTCGAATTCGTGATGGCGGCCTACTCTGCATCGCACATTGAGCAGTATGCCTTCATCAACCGCCTCAAAGGCCCTTTTGCCTGGGCGTTCTGGATCATGTTCACCTGCAACGTGGTCTCACCGCACTTCATGTGGTTCAAATCACTGCGCACGAACATCAAAGTGCTGTTTGTCATCTCGATTGTGGTCAACATCGGTATGTGGTTTGAGCGCTTTGTGATCGTGATCATATCACTGCACCGTGACTACCTGCCATCGAGCTGGGATTCTTACGATCCAACCTGGGCTGACTACGCGGTCATGATTGGCAGCTTTGGTATTTTCTTCACATTGTTCCTGATGTTCATCCGTACGATTCCGTCTATCGCACTGGCTGAAGTCAAGGCTGACGAGGCAAACTCGGCCCTGAGCCACCACTAAAGAGGTAATATGTTATCAATAGCTGAAATTAAGCGCGGTCTCTTCTCTTACGAAGAAGTAACCGGCGGTTTTGTAGCTTCATTTAAATCGGCAGGCGACCTGCTGAAAGCAGCAGAAAAAACGCGCCAGGCGAACGTGAAGAGCTTTGATTGCTTCAGCCCCTGCCCGATACACGGCATGGATAAGGCAATGGGTCTGCATCGCTCATGGATTCCCGTGCTCACGTTCATAGGTGGCATCATGGCGGTTATACTCGGCCTCTCGTATATCATCTACATCGATGTTTTCAACTGGCCGATTGTGTTCGGTGGTAAGCCGTTCTTTTCCTGGCCGGCATACGTACCGATTCTGTTTGAGCTCGCCATCTATTTTGCCTCTGTCTTTACAGTCGTGGGCGTTCTGGTTCTGGGCCGACTGGGCTTCATGAACCGCAAACCACCGGCAAAGGGCGTAACTTCTGACGTATTTGCGATCTGGCTGGGTGACAAAAACCTTACGCGTGCAGATGTAGAACGCATTCTGTCTGGTCTGAATCCCCAGATTGAAGAGGTGCAGGCATGAAACTAACCAAAAACAAAACTGTAAGCATTGCGGCAGCCGTTCTGGTACTCGCTGCGACTGTAGGCTGTGCAGAAACACGTCGGGAATATCATTACTTCCTGGACATGCACTATTCACCGGGTGGCGATACCGCCAAATTTGACAGCATCGGTCAGCGTCCGTACGACATGTACGAGCCCGCTGGCACGGTAACCTACGGTGGAACGGTTGCGTACCAATACAAGAAGGATCTGGATGTAGACAAGGCGACACGCGAATTGAAAGCTCCGGCAACTTTTGACCTGAAACGCGGTGAAAAGAAATACCAGATCTATTGTGCTCCCTGCCACGGTGCACAGGGGAATGCTGACGGTCCGGTCGCAAAGAAATTTGCGGGTGTGCGCAAGCTCGCCAATGAACGTGCCGACACATTCCCGATCAGCAAGATTTACCACATTGCCACAGCAGGACAAGGTGCTATGGCTGGTTATGCTCCCCAGGTTCAGGAGCAGGACCGCTGGAACATTGCAGCCTATATCAAGAACGAGTTGCAGAAGAAGAAGTGACGTCAGCCACGGAGAACAACATGAAATTTGCATTACCTGAAAAGAACTATAAGATACTCTGGGGTATGGCGGGAATTGGAGTCATATCGCTTGCTGCCGGATTCATTCTCGCAGCTGACCGGGCATGGTTGACGCTGCTCAGCACCGGCTATTTTGTTCTGTCGATTTCCCTCATTGGCCTCCTTTTTGCGGCCATCCAGTTCATTGCCGGCGCCAAATGGTCAGTAGTATTGCGCCGCATTCCTGAAACTTTGGTGACCCCGCTATACGTGGCCGCTGCAATTGTCGCAGTTGTGGCCGTCGGTGGCGCTCTGCACCTCAACCACGTTTACGAATGGGCTGATCCGAAGATTGTTGCGGCGGATGAATTACTGCAGCACAAGAGTGGCTATCTGAATATGCCATTCTTCCTGGTGCGCCTCGTGATCTACTTTGCCGCCTGGTTCCTGCTCTCCAGCCTGATCCGCAAAACTTCTGCAGCCCAGGATACAGCCAAAGACGCAGCGACTAAGGCCCGCCTCGTAAAATTTTCTGCAATTTACACATTGCTCTTTGCCTATTCATGGCTGATGGCATCCATCGATTTCGTAATGTCTCTGCAGCCACACTGGTTTACCACAATGTTCCCGGTGTATACGTTTGCCAATGGTTGGTTTGGTACCATCGCGGCGATGATCATTATCCTGGTGACTGTGCAGAAGCATGGTGGCCTAAAGGATGTCAATGAAGAGCACCTGCATGATCTCGGCAAATGGCAGTTTATGTCCGTGGTGTTCTGGGCATACATTGGCTTCAGCATGCATATGCTGACATGGTACGCGAATATGCCGGAGGAAACATATCTTCTCGAGCTGCGCCTGAAAGGAGTCTGGAAGCTATTTACCGTTCTGCTCTGGCTGCTCCACTTCCTGATCCCATTTTTCATACTGCTTTCCCGCGATATCAAGCGCACACCTGGGCGCCTCGTTAAGGTTGCCTGGTACGTGTTGTTCGTGAGCTTCGTCGACATTATCTGGGTTGTGCATGGATCAGCCCTGGGCCATGCCGGCGCAGAAAACAAGGTCAACAGCTTCCCGGTAGGACCGCTTGAAATCGGTGCATTTTTGGGTGCTGTAGGGGTATTTGGTATTATCTTCTTCAAATCCTTTGCGAAGGTGAATGAAGCCCCGACCGGCGACGTGGATTACGAAGAATCCCGCCATTTCCACCAAACGTTCTGAGACTTTCGCGGGCATGGTGTAACGGTAGCACAAAAGCCTTCCAAGCTTTTAGAGAGGGTTCGAGTCCCTTTGCCCGCTCCATATTTTTCAGGGGACTTCTCCAGGGCTCTGGTCTTGTGAGGAGTACCCTCATCAGTTAATTATGTTTACTGGCCTCATTGAAGAAACCGGCACCGTCGTCACTGCCAGCGAAGTTCCCGGGGGCAGGAAATTCAAAATAGCGTGCCGCCATATCCTGGGCGACATGAAGGTTGGCGACAGCATCTCCGTTTCGGGGGCATGCCAGACGGTTGAGTCCTTTGACCGCGAATCCTTTACGATATTCTCGATACCAGAAACGCTGGCCGTAACAAACTTCGGTGGATTTTCCGTTGGCACGGTAGTGAACCTCGAGCGCGCCATGCGTTTGGGGGACCGCATCGGAGGTCACCTCGTACAGGGTCATGTTGAGGCCACAGCAACGGTAAAATCAGTGAGCGCCGGGGAAATCCGCAACATTGTTCTGCATTATGACTCACCGTACATTCTGCCGAAAGGGTCTGTAACGCTCAACGGGATTAGCCTGACTGTCATGGAGCGACTCTCTGGTGGCGATTTCCGGGTACAGATTATACCAGAGACTATACGCAAGACCGATATTGATACATGGGCTCCGGGAAAAAAAATCAATATCGAGGTTGATTATATCATCAAATCACTCGACATCATTCGCCGGCAGGAAGCCGGTGATCAGGGTTTGCCACGGTAGCGATCGAGCACGCCCGGATCAGGTGTCAGCAGCGTAACCCTGAGAGAACCTGGATTGGTGTGGTAGCTGTCTCCTAAACGCACATAGTCCAGTTTACCCAGTTCCTGTTCAGCCATCTTGCGCAGAACGTAATCGCCGATGCCATGGACAATTTCCACCTCACTTTCTCCCGCAAAAAAATGGCGCTCAATTTCCTGAAGAAGTTTCTGCCGTGCCTCATCAAAGCGCATCTGGCGAATATAGATCTGGGCAATCCTCGGCATATCAGGTACGGCGCTCCGGCACCTGGCTGCCAAAGGCAATTTCAGTAAGGTCTGCTGCTCCGTCCGCCACCAATTTTTCCCCACCCGCGTTATTCTCAAGACTGGCATGGCTGAGAGCGGCCACATCACGGCCTTCATCGAGTGCATGATTCACCGTGATCATTGCTCCGCTCCTGAGGCCTGCCTCGATCACGACGGTAGTTGCCGACAGGCCGGCAATAATTCGGTTGCGCCTTACAAACTGGTAGCGCTGTGGTTTTTCCGCGGGATGGTATTCGCTCAGCAAGAGCACCCTGTCGCTGCTGCGGGCAAGATCGTAAATATCGCGGTTCTCTAGAGGGTACAGGTGCTCAAAGCCATTCGGCAGAACAGCAATCGTCGCTCCACCTGCTTCAAGCGCCGCATGGTGGGCAACTGCATCAATACCGCGGGCAATACCAGAAACAATAACCCATTCCTGTGCCGAAAAATGGGCAGCGACATGGTGGGCCGCTCTTCTGCCGGAGGGCGAAGGTTCGCGCGTACCGACGATCGAAATTTTCTGCCGGCCAAGGATTTTCCGGTTGCCGCGCACGAAAAAGGCAAACGGCGCAGTATGGATTTCTGCTAACAGCAAGGGATAGTCGGGGTCAACAAACGAAACCACTGCATCAGGCCCCACATGCCGAAGTACGTCTTTTGCACGGGCGAGGCAAGCTGCCAGATCCCGCGAGAGCAGCACCGGCGAAAGGCGTTCAAAGGAACCTGCCGCGGCGAGAAGCCGACGGTTCTTTTCGGTCAGCGTGCGCCCTGCAAGGTGCAGGGCAAGACAATGCAGGGCTTCACCTGACAATCCGGTCACTCTATTTGCTGTTCATGACGTATTCTCCGTTCCAGTCTGCGGGCGGACTGACGCGGCGAAATTCAGCAATGCGTCCGAGCATCATCTCAGCAGCCTCGTCTGTGCGCACTGCCAAAGCGGCCCGAAATTCTTTCTCCGCTGCATCCCATTGCTGGTTACGGTAATGCCCGACAGCCGCCTCATAGTGCGCGATAAAACGGGTAACCGGCTGATCCAGTTCGCTTTTTTCGCAAACCAGTTCATAGATGCGAATCGCTTCGCTCTTACCCTTTACGGCAACAAAATCAAGGAGGCGTGTCGCATACTTTTCCGCAATGAGCGCCTGTGTGGTTTCACCGACGATGATCCGCGTGCCGTAATACTTGTTTATGCCTTCAAGCCGGCTGGCCAGATTCACAGCGTCGCCGATGACAGTATAATTGAGCCTTTCCGCCGATCCCATATTGCCCACGATAATATCTCCGGTATTGAGCCCGATGCGGGCGCGGAAAACGGGCTTGCCTTCCGACTGCCATTTGGTCTCGAGCTCAGCCAGCCGCTTCTGGCAGCGCAATGCAGCCCGCGCTGCACAGTGGGCATGGTTCTCGACCGTCTGCGGAGCTCCCCAGAATGCCATCACTGCGTCGCCGATATACTTATCTACCGTGCCGTTCTCTTCTCCGATGATACGGCTCATTTCACCCAGGTATTCGGCCAACAACTCGACCAGCTGTTCAGGCGGAATACTCTCTGAAACCGTGGTAAAGCCCTCGATGTCAGAAAAATGGACCGTGAGCTGGCGTTTTTCACCCTGCAGGTGGGCATCACCTTCCTGCGCAATCAGCTGTCGCACGATGTCTGCCGGAACAAATTTGCCGAATGAACGCAACCCCTGCCTCATCTTATAGAATGACATGACCATGTTGTCAACGTCTGTAATGGATGAGACGATGGCTTTTCCCGAGGTCAGATCGAAATTCTGTATTTTGTCCATCTCATGCGCGAGTTCGTTCAGCGGCCGCGAAAGCCGGCGTGAGAAAATGTATCCGAGTATCACTGCGAGCAGCACCAGTACCGTCGATGCGGCGATCACAATGCGCGTGTTTCGCCGCACGAAGTAGAAGAATTCATCCTCAGGAATGATGACACCGGCCTGCCAGTCAAGGCCGGTGTAACGGGGAAATTGCGTGAAGATACCGACGTAGCGGCTGCCGCTGTGCTTGAAATCAAAGTAGAATGGCTTACGCGTCTTGAGCCAGCGCTTGTTTTTTTGCAGCTTTTTCAGTTTTTTGTTCATCGCGAGATAAGCAGCGCTGAATTCCGCGTTTCCGAAAGCCGTCAGATTTCTGAGTTCGAGACTATCCTGGCTGGCTGTATAAGCCGTGGTCGCGCGGTCTTGCTGCGGGGCTGCAAGCACATTCAGGCTCTTATCTGCAATGAAGGCCCTGCCCGTTTCGCCCACCTTGACTGAGCCAATGTAAAGTGCCAGGTCACCCAGTGTGATATCGACACAGACAGCTCCGGCGCTGATACCCCGGACAGCATTGACGGGAGAACAGAAAGTGAAGCCCGGCACGTTCTGTGAAAATACACGGTGCAGAGGCATCATTTTCCTGCCATCGGCAAACTCTTTCTTCTGCCATGGATAATCACTGCCTGCTGGTAGTGGCTTTTCTTCAAACGTAAGATCTTTCAGATTGGCAGCAACACTATTCCTGTCTTCGTCAAGTTCATCCATCAGGTTTGTTGTCTGCACTTCGGGTATCGCCTGGTGCCGGGCCACAACCGCCTTACCCGCAGAAAGCCAGTAGGCAGCTGAATAGTAAGGCTGGCTCTCAAAGATATCGCGCAATTCTTCTTCCAGCTGGCGGCGCTGTGCCTGGGTGTTCAGTTTTGCGATTTCTTCACGTGCATCTTCAGCAAGATTATGCGCCTGCATGAGAAACTGAGAAGTTTTATCAATAAAGCGATAGGCCTTATCTTCCATCAGTGTGTCCATCAGGTACTGGGTGGATTGCCGCCCGCCCAGGTACGAAACGAGAATGATGAGCCCGGCCGAAAAAATGATGAGCAGCGTCAGCAGAGAAACAATGCTCCAGCGCATGGAGAGGCGAATGCGGGGGAGCTTGACGCCGGCAGCGTCAGCGACGCGGGCAACTTCTTCGGTACGGCTTTTTCTGCTCATGCGCCGGGTGTAACTGCCCTAAACGTTTGAGCAAGAGTTTTTCACTGCAACAGTCTTTAGTCCGGGGACATATGTTACAGTGGGATTGCTGAAATAAGCGCCCGCCCTTAAGCGGTTTTTACGACAAAACTGAACTTGAAGGGACGGGCAAATGTACGATTACCAGGAAATCTATCG
>JBMOPL010000024.1:0-214600 GCA_049323535.1 Spirochaetota bacterium
ATCTGAAATGGTACAACAGGCGACGCCCTCACTGGTCATTGAACGGTTTGACACCCCATGAGCGGTTCTATGGCATCCGGCTGGCAAAGATTGCTTAGGTGTACGATATCTCCCCGGACTCTACAGTGCGGGATTGGGACACACCCGTGCCGAATCGGCTTGACGAGCTGCGAAAAACCCGGGCTCCGCAGGCATGCAAACTTCCCGCCTGATAGCCGTGCTGCTGGCACTGAGCACAACACTCGCTGCAGCAGAAAAGCCGTTGTCATTAAATGACCTCGGCATGAAAGAGACGACTGCAGCAAACGCCGCGCTGCAGAAAGATCTCGAAACGCGCAGCACCATGCTGCAGTGGCACCAGTGGCTCGGCATCGCGGCGATATTGCCGATGGCCGGAACCTACATTTTGGGCACGCAGGCACAGAACGATTCAGCCACCCGTGATCTGCACATGGCCCTGGGAGTTTCAACCGCGGCGCTCTATTTTGCGTCGGCGAGTTTTGCCATCTTTGCGCCCAAGCCCGATGGCATCAAGGACACAGGAAGCACACGCTGGCACCGCTATCTGAGTTACATTCACCTACCGCTGATGATTGCGGTGCCCATTCTCGGCAATATGGCGCGGTCGCAGGCCGAAAATGGCGAGCGCACGAGCGGAGCTGCCTCTTTACATGGCCCCGCGGCGTCGCTTCTGCTTGGTACATACCTCGTGTCAGTTTCGGTGCTGGTCTTCAACTTCTGAGCATGGCACGTTCACGCACATACCTCCCCCTTATTGCAGCAGGCCTCGCCAGCGCGGTAGTTGCCACAGCACCTGTGGATCTCGCCGGCAACTGGCAGCTCAAAGAGGCCACGACGACCTACGAGGTGAGCCACCCGCTGAAGACAGCCCGGGGTATCTCACGATCTGCCAAGGGGCGCGTGCGCTGCGACAAGAGCAGCTGCGAAGCCTTGCTGGCGGTCGACGTAAAATCGTTCGATTCAGGGGACAGCAACCGCGACCTGCACATGCTCGAAACCGTCAGGGGCGCCCTACACCCGGTGCTGACTGTACGTAGCCGGTTTGCGCCCCGGCTGGCGGCAGGCGGGCAGCTTACGGTAGACCTCGAAATTGAGCTGGCGGGGCAGAAATCGACGGTGAGGGGAGTCAACCTGCAGACGGAGTTATTAACTAACAAAAGTCTGAAAGTCTCCGGGGCATTTACTATTCAGCTTACGGCATTCGGCATTGACCGGCCCTCATTGTTGGGAATGTCCATCAAGGACTCTGTCCCGATCACCTTTATTTCGACCTGGGAAAGATAATCCTGCCACGGGCGCAGGTCCCGGGTACCTACCTCACATTCGGGCAAAAAGGGCCTGGAGTACACTGAATAGTCGCCCGTCGCGCCTCTGCAGCGCTGTGCGCGTCATTTTCAACCATTCCTTTGGTAGTTACTAAAGCCCACGGGCCGCATACCTGGAACCCTGCGCCTCTTTCGGCCCGTTGCGCACCGCACAATAAAAAAGTTGACGCTCCGTCTATTTTTGCCTACCTTCAGTCCATAGTGCATCGCACCAAATCGCAAGATTTGGCCACGGGGGCGAACCGGACGGCACAGGCCATCGGATACACCCCAAGATACCTCGTGTATCATAGGAGGAATATGCAAAGAACCAAAGGAGCACCGCCGACCGCGAAACCAAAATTCGTTAAGAGACCGGCCTTCTTTTTTGCCGGTTTTGCCGCTATTGCGCTGGCCGCCGGCACCTTCGCCGCCTACCCCAAATGGCAGAAGCAGGAGACTGAAAACTGGGTTTATACATACGTCACCCAGCACTTTCCCGGTAAAGAGAACACCAGCCTGCAGCACCTTTCGCGCATCATATACCGCGAGGCCATGAAGCTGCGCCTCGATCTCGCGAGCGACGCGCACAAATACGACCGCGCAGCGCTGCTCATGGGAGTGATACAGACTGAAAGCGAATTTAACCGCAAGGCGCGCTCGCCCGTGGGTGCCCGCGGGTTCATGCAGCTGATGCCGGCAACCGCCGCGCTGCTCAAAGGCCGTCGGCTGTCACAGGAAGAGCTGACCGACGCCGACACGAACATCACGCTCGGCGTGCGCTACCTCAACGACATGATCCGCGAGATGGGCAGCGTCGAAAAAGCCCTGCTGGCCTATAATGCCGGCCCGGGTGCCGTGCGCAAGTGGGGCGGAGTTCCTGCTTACTACACGCATGTGATGCGCGCGCACCATACGTTCCTGGCATACCGTGCTGAAGGCAGAACACCGCGGCTCGAGATCGCCCAGCTGATGAGTGAATAATTACATGCGGCTTTAGCCGCATGTAATTATTCGGGCAACTTACTTTTCAGAACTTTGGCAGATTGTACGGCTCTGAATTCGTCGAGCCGCACTGCCAGCGCTTCATCGCTGAGCGCGAGAATCTGTGCGGCGAGAAGGCCTGCGTTCTTTGCATTGTCGAGCGCGACCGTAGCAACGGGAATTCCACCTGGCATCTGCAAGATGGAAAGGATGCTATCCCAACCGTCGAGCGAGTTGGAAGATTTGACCGGCACGCCAATCACCGGCAGCGTTGTCAGCGAGGCGACCATACCCGGAAGGTGCGCAGCACCACCGGCACCGGCGATGATGACATGAATGCCATTTTGCTTCGCGGCCTTCGCAAAGGAGAACATTTTCTCGGGAGTGCGGTGCGCAGAAACAACTTCGGCATGCGCGGTAACACCAAGCTCCTTCAGGACTTCATGCGCTGCCTGCATAACCTTCCAGTCTGATTCTGAGCCCATGATGATAGCGACTTTGGCTGCCATACGAGATTCACTCAGAACTACGCGCCACGGCGTATAGTGCAATTTGGTTTGAGGGCTGCGCTGACGCTCATGGCGGAGGGTGCTATTGTTGGCGCGGAACCGTGCTCAAGCTCCAAAGGTCAGTGTCTCGTATTGCCTGATCAGCGTATTGCGCTCACCGACCAGCGTTATATGCCCCAGCTTGCGAAATGGCCGCATGTCGCGCTTGCCATAGAGGTGCACATTCGCATTCGGCATCCTGAGGGCTGACTGTATCATGGCGTTCCACTGCGCGACCCTGTCGCTTTCAGGCCCCAGCAGGTTGATCATCAGCGAAGGTGCTGTCGTTTCAGGCGACCCCAGCGGCAGGCCCGCCAGTATGCGCACGAGGTTTTCATACTGGCTGGTTGCTGCAGCTTCAATCGTATGGTGACCACTATTGTGCGGCCGGGGTGCCATCTCGTTAATGAGGAGTTCGCCTTTTTCTGTCAGGAACATCTCGACGGCAATGAGCCCCACAACGCCGAGAGATTTCGCGGCCGAAAGCGCAAGTTCGGTTGCCCGGGTCGCTATCTCGGCACTGATCTCTGCCGGGCAAAGCTGGTATTTGAGTATATTGCGCTTCTTGTCAAAGACCATTTCGACGGCATCGTAGGCCACGCGGTTGCCGGTGCGATCTGAAGCGACAATGACCGCGATCTCCTTGGCAATAGCGATCTTTTCTTCGATAACCGATTCTGCATCGAAAGCCTGCTGCAGGTCTGCAGCCGATTCGAGCACTTTCACTCCATAGCCGTCGTAGCCAGACGTTGCAGTTTTCTGTACCACGGGAAACCCGAGCGTCATACCGGCGAGGTCATTGCGGTTTTTCGCAACCTGGAATTTTGCCGCCGGAAACCCGCAGCGCTCAAGAAACTCTTTCTGCCGGCATTTATTCTGTATGATTTCAAGGACGCGCCCCTGCGGCGCGACAATACGCCCTTCTGCTTCGAGCGCACTGAGCGCGTGGGCGCTGACGTGCTCTGAATCAATCGTCACAGCCGGCAGGTTGGCGGCAAACGCCATCACCGTGTCAAAATCCTGCGGGTTGCCCTCTGTAAAGCGGTAGGTGAAAGCCGCAGCCGGGACGTCGCCGGCTTTATCGAGAATGTGGCAGCGTACCCCGAGCTGCATCGCCGCTTCGATGGTCATGCGCGCCAGCTGACCGCCACCCAGGATTCCAATTTCGTTGAGATTCGTCATTTGTATAACCTGTACTTCTGCATCGCCGCGGTGAATTCGGCGATGTGTTTTTTTTCCTTTGCGAGCCATGCCTCATAGCCCAGGCCCTTGATGAGCGATGCGCGGTAGCTCGTCGTCCCGGTTTGCGCATCAAGACCCTGTTTTTCTGAAAGCCATTTTTTCATAAAGCCATCATTACCGTTCTTCACATGCCAGAGAAAGAACTCATAAGCCGCGCGGGTCGGATTCACCCCGGTTTCGCTGAACTGCAGCTTGTACCCGGGTAAGAGTTTTCCCTTGTGTTTGCCGCCGGCCGCGAAGAAAGGGTAAGGTTGAAATTTCACTCCGCCCATCACCGGCAGCTCTTTATTCTCAAAACCGGGATGCCCGATCTGGCAGAACGGGTCTTTCGTGATGCGCCCTTCTTCGATCGACGTCGCTTCAAAATACACTGAAATCCAATAGCACTGGTTTGACCGCAGGTGCGGCAGGTTCGGTGATGGCGGGTAGAATGGCAGGCCGCGCTGCGAATGCGGCTGTTTTGGATTGTACCTGGCCATCTTCTGAATGTATATACGTATCTTCAGCTTGCGGTCAGCGATATACTTGCGGGCAAGTTCTGCATGCGTAAAGCCGGGCATGAAGGGTATCTCTTCTTCGCCGACATACGAGAAGTTGGATTTTTGGGCGACCGGCCCCTGCGGCCCAAGGTGCGAGGCCGGGTTTGGCACATCGATGAGGTATAACAGCTGGTCGCTGGCATTCGCATGCATCGCACGCATAATGCGGTTGAGCACCGTACGGTACGTGTAAGGCCGCACCCCCGAATCAGGCAGATCGAAGACGATCGCCTCGCAATCTTTTATTTTTTCCTGGAGTTTCTCTACCGTCGTGAGATAGATGGTTTCGGGCGCGCCGGCTTTCGTGCGCGTGTTGCCGTGATCCTCTTCCTGTGCGGTCAGGCCATGCTCGGGAGTAAAAAGGTGTTTGAGCGTAATCTCTGCCTTTTCGAGCCGGTCACGCATGTGCCTGCCGGTCTCTTCCATGGCATCGTACAGGAAGAACCTGCCAAGACCCGAAGCATTGGTGATAAAGCAGGTCTCTTTGCCCCGTAGCCTGCGGGTTCCCTCTTTAAAGAAGATTTCGGCAGCCGAAAGATTCACCTGCGCGCCGGGCTTTTTTTTAGCTGGTACCCTGGCAGATACTGTCGCTGAGCCGGGTACTAACAGCAAAAGGACTGCAGCCAGGGCCAGTTTTGGTGCCAGTATACGATTGAAAGCGGGGCTCTCCAAGGCTGACGGAAGCAGGGACTTCGGACAGGGCGGCGAGTACGTTTTGCCTGCCTGCCCCGACCTGTGCGATTTCGTTTTTTTGATTTACTTTTCCGGTTGCTGTCGTCGCATATAGCTGCGGTCACAGAATGCGAAAAAATTATGTCACAATTCTCGCTCTGGCATTTCTGCTGCCCGGCTGCCGTTATTACGGTGACTTCTGGAAAAACCAAAAGCCCTCCGCCAAAAACTCAGGCCCATTCGCGGTGACTTCGGTCTTACCGGCTTCGGGAGCGACGAACGTTGCGACCAACACGTCCATAACAGTCACTTTTAACCGCAGCATGAATACCGGGACCGTCACCGCGCAATCGGGGCCTGGCACCTGTACGGACTCGGTACAGCTCAGCGCTGACAGTTTTGCGACCTGCCTCGGTATCCTGAGTATCACCTGGAATGGCGACAACACAGTCGCGACCATTATCCTGCCGTCTGCCCTGGCAGCGTCGACAACGCATGCGCTGCGCGTGCTGACGACAGTCAGCTCGAGCGCCGGCGAATTTCCGGCTGCGGAGTTTAACTCGACCTTCGTGACCGGCACCGTAGCAGATGTGACTCCCCCATCAACACCCGGCACACCCGCGGCAACGCCGATCAGCACTTCGCAGATTGATCTGGCGTGGTCTGCGGCAACCGATGACATGACGCCGCAGGTTTCACTTGTGTACAATATCTGCCGCAGCACAACCCCGGGCGGATGTTCGGCATTCACGACTGTGGCTACAACCGCAGCGGGTGCACTCAACTTCAGTGACACAGGCCTGTCACCGCTGACGACGTACTACTACCGCATACAGGCGCAGGATCTTGCCACGAACGCAGGCACGCCCACGGTTGAATTCTCTGGCACAACACTATCGATGGGTTCGGCCAGCACGCCGACCTATAGTCCGATCGCCGGTGTGTTTGGCGCAACACAGAACGTCGCCATCAGCACGGCTACCGGTGGCGCGACGATTTGCTACACCGCGAACGGCACCGACCCAACCTGTCTCATGGGAGTCTGCACCACGGGAACTACCTATGCAGGTAGTGTCAGTATCAGTACCGATTCAACGCTGAAGGCACTCGCATGCCTCAACGGTTATACCGACTCGGCAATCAACGCAGGCAACTATGTCATCGACACAACACCGCCGGGTAGCCCAGGCGGAGCTGCGGCAACACCCATGAGCCTGTCGCAGCTTGACGTTTCCTGGACGGCCGCGACAGACAACGTCAGCATTGCAGCTGCGATTTCGTACGAAGTGTGCATGAGCACCACGCCGGGTACCTGCACGGCGTTTAGCGTGACCGGGACCACTCCCCCGGGCACGACCACCTACAGCGCGACCGGGCTCAGTGCGCTGACTACCTACTACTTTCGCGTCAGGGCCAAAGACCAGGTCGGCAATGTCGGGACGGCAACGAGCGAATTTTCCGCCACAACGCTTTCATCCGGTTCCGTCGCAACTCCCACCTTTAGCCCCATCGCCGGGACATACGGCACTGCGCAGAATGTGACGATTACCAGTGCCACCGGCGGTGCGACGATCTGCTACACCACCAACGGTGTCGACCCCGGTTGCTCTCTGGGTTTTTGTAGCGGAAGTTCAACGTATGGAGCACCGGTATCTGTTTCAACCGACACAACACTGAAGGCAATTGGTTGCGCGATCGGTTTCAGTAACTCGGCGGTACAGACCGGCGCGTACGTGATAGACATGACAGGGCCTACAACACCGGGCACGCCCAGTGCAAGCCCCATCAGTACAACGCAGCTCAGCCTGACGTGGTCGATGTCGTCTGACAACACCACGCCGATGGGTTCAATTGTTTACGAAGTCTGCCAGGTGACGACGCCCGGTGGGTGCTCTGCTTTTACCGTGAGCGCCACTACCGGCCCCGGTGCAACCGGATACAGCGCCAGTGCCCTAACGCCTGGCACTACATATTATTTCAGCGTACGCGCGCGCGACCAATTCAATAATCTCGGCACTCCGACGGCGGAGTTTTCGGCGGCAACGCAGTCATTACCGCAGGTGCTGGCTACCACACCAGCCGACAATACACCGAATGTGCCAGTGAACTCGCCTATCGTAATTACGTTCAACAAGATGATCAACACCGGTACGGCAACGGTGCAGCCAGCAAGCGGAGCGTGTACTGGTTCACTGCAGATTAGCAGCGACAATTTTGCCACTTGCATTGGCATCTTGAGTGTTAACTGGGATGGCACGCAGGAAGTGGCGACACTCGTGCCGGCACAACCGCTGCAGTTTCTGACGCAGCACCGAATACTCGTGTTAAGCTCGGTCACGGATACCTTTGGCAACCCGATGGCTGTGAACTTTACCACGCCGATAGGTTTCATGACCAAAGCGGCAGACCCGGCAACTCTCGACCTGAGCTTTAATCCGGGGACAGGTACAGACAATGCGGTCAATGCTATTGAACTGCAAATGGGAGATCGCATTGTGATAGGCGGTCTATTTCTCAATTATAATGGCTCACCCGCAGGTCGCATCGTTCGGCTATTGGCAGACGGCACACGCGATAGCTCGTGGATTTCTGGTGGCACGGACGGACCGGTTCACGGCCTGACGGTACTACCGGATGACTCGGGTTTTGCGATAGGCAATTTTGGTTTCTTTGGCGGTAATTCGATAAATTCCATAGCCCGATGGTTGACAGATGACGGTTTAAACAATTTCACATTTTCATCGGGCTCGGGTTTTGCGGGCGCCCCGAATACTATAGGGCATGACTCGCTGGCGCGGTTAATCGTGGGCGGTCTTTTCACGGATTACAATGGTTCACCGGTCAATCGGCTCGTCCGCATTCTGCCCGATGGCAATACCGATGGTTCGCTTGCTATTGGCAGTGGTTTTGATGGTGACGTAAATGCGCTGGTTGTACTACCAGATGACAGCATTATTGTCGGCGGGGCATTTGCCAACTACGACGGCAGCCCATATGGTGGCATTGTGAAGCTGGAAGCCGGGGGGACTGTCGATCCGTCCTTTAACTCCGGCTCAGGAGTAGACTTTCGTATTCTCGCTATGGCCAGACAGAGCGATGGGAAAATACTCATAGGAGGTATGTTTACCTCGTACAACGGTACGCCCCGTGCCCGCATAGCGAGAATCAACTCTGATGGATCGCTCGATTTTTCTTTTAACCCGGGCACGGGCGCCGACAATAACGTCTTTACGATCGCGATCCAGGGTGACGGAAAAATTCTGATCGGCGGTGAGTTTCTTAACTTCAACGGCTTCTCGCGTCCAAACTTTGCCCGGCTGAACACCGATGGCACACTGGATACTGCATTTGATCCACTGGGCGGCCCCAACGCCGTTGTGCACGCCATCAAGATCCAATCGGACAATAAGATACTGATTGGCGGGGCATTCGCCAGCTATGCCGGGACGCCGCGCGGTGGCATTGCCCGTATTCACCCCTAAGGGGTCACTTTCCTTGACGGGGTGTCTCTGACCCCCTTTTGACCCCATGGCAAAACTCTATTACGATCAGGACTGCGACCTGTCGGTCCTCAAAAATTCAACCATCGCAGTAATCGGCTATGGCTCGCAGGGCCGCGGCCAGGCGCAGAACATGATGGATTCAGGCCTCAAGGTGATTATTGGCCTCAAGGCTGGCTCTCAATCTACAGCGGAAGCAAAATCTGACGGTTTCGAAGTTGTCGATGTGGCGACAGCCGCGCAGCGCGCCGATGTCATCCAGATTCTGACTCCCGACCAGACGCAGAAAGAAATCTTTGAATCGCAGATCGCTCCGCACCTGAAGGCCGGCAAAGCACTCGTCTTCTCACACGGCTTTAATATCCATTTCGATGAAATCGTGCCCCCGAAAGACGTCGACGTGTACATGGTAGCTCCCAAGGGCCCCGGCCACCTGGTTCGCCGCGTGTACACCGAAGGCGGCGGGGTCCCCTGCCTCATCGCAGTCCACCAGGACGCAACCGGTAAGGCAAAAGCCCGTGCGCTCGCTCATGCAAGCGCAGTCGGCGGTGGCCGCGCAGGTATACTCGAAACGTCATTCAAAGAAGAAACGGAAACCGACCTGTTTGGCGAACAGGCAGTACTCTGCGGTGGTATCAGCCACCTGATCCAGGCAGGTTTTGAAACACTGATCGAAGCAGGTTACGACCCCGAAATCGCCTACTTCGAGTGTCTGCATGAAACCAAGCTGATTATCGACCTCATCTATGAAGGTGGCCTCGAGAAGATGCGCTACTACGTTTCTGACACAGCAGAATACGGCGACTATGTCAGCGGTCCCCGCGTGATCGATGGTCACGTGAAGCAGAAGATGAAAGAAGTGCTCGCAGATATCCAGAAGGCCAACGGCGCAAAATTTGCGAAAGGCTTTCTCGCCGACCTGCGCTCAGGCGGCAAAGAATTCGAAAGCATGCGCAAAAAAGAGGAGAATCATCCCATCGAGAAAGTCGGCAAGAAGCTGCGTTCGATGATGCGTTGGCTCTCTAAATAAATTTCGCTAACGGCGCAGCTTATCGCGGCTGCGCCGCGTTGTCTTTTGTTCTCTTTTGTTCTCTACTTCCCTTGACCGTCTGCCTTAACTCTGTGATGCCGCTCTGACGCATATGGCCGGGGAAGCCCTCAAGCCCTTTAACTTCTCTCCCGAAATCATCGCGCGTATGCGTGAGACTCAGGAAATTCCTGTTAACTTTTATAATGTTAACGGCCAGGTTCTGATACCCAAGAAAGAACAAGCCTCCGCCGACCTGATTAACAAGCTGCTGCAGCACATTGGCTCCGGAATTTTCTACCGGGAAAGCGACGAAGACCGGCTCGGCATCAGGAAAGGCGGCCGCGAAGATCTCGAGGGGCTGACTGATACCAAGCTGCTCTCAGAGAAACGTGTGGCGGAGCTCAGTGCAGCTACCGAAACCCTTTTCAGCGAACTGAAATTCGCCGCTTTTGGTGCCGTGCACTCGCAGAAGATGCACAGCCAGGTGAATTCTTTTATAACCGACTTTGAGCAGCAACCCGACATGATGGTCGGGGTCATTAATATTCTCGATACCGTTAAGGGCGGCTCGTCAGAGCTCACGAAACTGGCGGTGAAACGCGCGGTAGTCGCGATGGCACTCAAATCGCGCAGCATGAAAGCCATGATATCGAAAGACCGCGGTCGCGGTTCTGAGGCAGTGCAGCCGGTCATGATGGGCGGAATGCTCTCGCAGATCGGGAAGGCGAAAATGAACCTGCCCGAAGGTGAAAACCTGACAACCGAGCAGCGCGCCTACCTGCGCAAGTACCCTTTGCTTTCGTACCTGATGGTCGCGCACGAGCCGACAGTGACTTTTGAAACCAAAAGGCTAATCCTCAACCAGCGGCGGACGCTGCCCGAGAACCTGCATACGAATAACTATCCCGAGTTACGGTGGATGACGGCGACACTGCAAACGCTGGCGCAGGACAACGAAAAGAAAGGGAAGAAAGAGGTTGCGACCGACATCGTCAAACAACTGGGCTCCCTCAAAGAATTCGTCGTCTATGAAGAAGATGTCAATATCCTGAGCCTCGCGACTGATTTTGCGGCGCTAACCACCGAAACATCCTGGCGTGATGCGAAAGATCCCCTTACGGCGATCAAGATGATCGTCAATACCTCGTTTTTCCAGTATGGACCCAAGGTCATTCGTGACTTTCTCGATCACATATCTATTTCGCTGAGCCACAACCAGAAAGTCATCAGGAATGATGACCTGCTGATTCTTTCACTGACTATGAACAGCGGGCAGACATATTTTGAAGTCGTCCGGGTACTCGAGGTCGGCCGGCACCAGAGCCGGGCGCTCGTGCAGAGGCTGGGCGTGCTGCATATGGCGACGGCGCAAGAGAACAGTGTCTACCGCGGCGTCTTCATGACCGACACCTTTCGGCCCGACCCGCGCCGCATTAAAATTAACCTGGCACAGGATTTCTTGCGCCGGATCATCTATATCGTTGATCCTACGATTGACCCAAAACTGCACGAACAGCTGATGCAGAAACTGAATCCCGCTGGTTAACAGGCTACGGGTTTGGCAGCGGGCTAAGCCCGGGATTTCGACCGCACTGCGCGCACGATTTGCGCGGCAATCTTCTGCGGTGTGAGCCCGTAGATTTCTTCGATATCGGCAATCGACCCGTGCGGCACAACTTCTTCAGGATAGCCCAGCGCCAGGTGCCGGATGGCTATGTTTTTCTGGCGGAGCGCCTGTCCTACCAGGTCGCCGACACCGCCGGTCAGGCCATGATTTTCAAGGGTTACGAGTAATTTTTTATCGCGCAGCGCACGCACGAGCTGCGCCACGGGCAATGGGCGTATGCAGCGCAGGTCCATCACCTCGGCGGATATTTTCTGCGCCTGCAGCAGGTCGCGCACAGCCAGCGCCTTGTCGGCGAAGGTACCTTCGCTGAGCAGCAGAACCTGCTTGCCCGGCGCCAGCACTTCTGCCGTGAAGGGATTATACGATGACAGAGTCGCATGCTTCAGGAATGCAGCAATGTCGAACGGCTGGTATTCTTTCTTCGGAAAACGCACTGCAAGGGGGGCAGCATCGTATTGCCGCTGGAAGGCAAGCATCTTCACCAGCTCTTCAGCGTTGCGCGCTGAAAGTATGCGGATATTCGGCAGTGCCGCCATAAAAGCAAGATCGTAAAAGCCCTGGTGGGTCTCCCCGTCCTGGCCTACGCACCCGGCCCGGTCAATGACCATGCGCACAGGCAGGTTCATCAAAGCGATATCCTGCACCAACTGGTCGTAGCCACGCTGTAAGAATGTGGAGTAAATACACAAATACGGTTTGAGGCCTGCACTCGCCAGAGCTCCCGCAAAGGTGGTGGCGTGCTGTTCGGCAATGCCTGCATCAAAAAAACGTTCGGGAAATTTCGCCGCGAACGGCCCAAGGCCCGAGCCTTCTTTCATCGCCGGGGTTATCACCGTGACCTTGTCATCTTTTTCGCCGAGGTGAGCCAGGGTCTCGCCAACAAACTTGCTTAATCCCCACGGGGCATCTTTCTTTTTTTCGATGCCTTTGCCAGTGTCGAACACGCCGACTCCGTGGTACTGTATCGGGTCTTTTTCGGCAAGGTCGTAGCCATAACCTTTTTTGGTGACGACGTGCAGCAGTATAGGTTCTTCAATCGGTGGCAGCGATTCGAGCACGTGCACGATCTTCAGCACGTCGTGCCCGTCGATGGGCCCCAGGTAACGGAAACCCAGTTCACCAAAGAACTGGTGGTCGGTCGCGAGCGACTTCATCGACATGCGAAAACGCTTTGCCAGGCGATTGATAACTTTGCCGATCAGAGGAATCATGCCGACGAGGTTAATGAAACCGCGTTTGCTTTTTCGGTAGAGGCGTGTGTTGATGAGCTGCGTCAGGCGGTAGCTGATCGCGCCGACGTTCCTGGAAATGCTCATCTCGTTGTCGTTCAGAATGACGAGCATCGGCGTGCGCGCATAACCTGCGTGGTTCATCGCTTCGAAAGACATACCCGTCACAATAGAAGCGTCACCGACGACAGCCGCGACCGTCGGCAGCGGTTGTCCAGGTTTGGCAATCAGCCGGGCTGCAACAGCCTCACCCATGGCCTGTGAAATTGCCGTACCGGCATGACCCGTGTTATAGAGATCGTGTTTTGATTCTGAGCGTTTAGGAAAACCCGAAAGCCCGCCGGTCTTGCGAATCGTTGGCAGTTCTTTCTTTCGGCCCGTAAGAATCTTGTGAGCGTAACACTGGTGCCCGACATCCCACAGAATGCGGTCAAAGGGGGATTTCAGGACGTAATGCAGCGCTACCGTGAGCTCGACTGACCCGAGGTTTGATGAAAGGTGGCCGCCGTTCGCGGCAACCGTGTCGAGAATGTACCCGCGCAGGTAATCGCAGAAGGCGGGTAACTGAGACTGCGCCAGTTGCTTCAGCTTCTCGGGGTTATCTACCTGTGCAAAGTCAGGTTGGTGGACTGGTTCGGCAATCATGACTGGTTTAACCAGAACGACCTACCCCAGCCTGACGGCATTGTCATAGATCAAGACCGGGATTTCTTCGCGGATAAAATAGAACGTCTGGTTTTCGGGCTCGAAAAGCCCCTCTGAAGCAGGTTCGCTGATCTGTGCCCCGGAAACCTCTTTGCACTTACCCGATTTGATAAGGGCGTTCACGCGATCGAGTACCGCCGTATCGGCAATCTGCAGCTTCTTCTTGCTGCGCGGGCAAACCAGGATATCGAGCAGCTCGGGACTCACAGTAGGCAGAAACGGCGGCGGAAACACTCCGTCAATGCAGAGCCCATTTGCCCTGCGACCGCCAAAGAAGCCGCGTGACGGGCTGTTTCGTCTTTGAGTCCTTGTGCCATGTCAGCCTATTTCTCGCGCCCCCTGCGAGCAGCCCGCACGGCAGCGACGTGCCTTGCCCTGTGGTCATTCAGCCCGGCGTGGTCTGTGGGAGCTTCCTTTGATATGCCCGGCAAGACCCCTGAAGAGGCCGTCGATACGGCAAAACGTGCACTCAAGCGGCTGAATACCGATTGCGTTGAACAGGATATCACCCTGGGGGCACATTGGCGCTGCAAGACCAGCTTTTTTTCCCTGGTTGGACTCGATGTCTTCGTCTCTACTATTCCTGATAAAGCGATTATCCGGGCCGATTCGCGCAACAGGCAGAGTTTTGCATTCGTCGATCTGGTTGCACACGAAAGCGGCCAGGGCCCCTTTGCCAACACCTACGGTGAAAAATCCCTGCTTCTGACAGCCGGCGCAACGCTCATTTCACCGGCCCTGGGTTACTGGTATGTTAACTCCAATTCGATGATCAGGAATAAGTCGATTTTTCTGCCGATGCTTGGTCTTTTCTTCGGTGACCTGGCTCTGTTCTGGGTAAGTTCAAAGATCTACTTCACCAATGGTTTCGACCCGTTTGAGGTGGGTCTTACGTCGATGCTCATTTCGATGGGCACTTTCAGGGCAGTGATGCTCGTACCCCTTTCGGTGCAGGTACTTGCCCACAACCGCTTCGTGGGTCTGCAGATTACCTTCCGTTATTGAGATGCCCGGCGCCCTGCAGCTGCTCAAGGCACTCAGCGAACCCGTCCGCATACGCCTGTACCTGCTGCTGCGACAAAGCTCGCTGACCGTCTCTGAGCTGTCAGACATACTTGCGCTCTCGCAATCGAACACGAGCCACCATGTCAAAGCACTGCGCGAGCTCGATCTGCTGACGGCAGAAAAAACAGGCCAGCACACATACTACGCCCTGAACCGCACAACACTGGCAGATTCACGCATTGCGGCGGTACTCAAGACTCTCGAAGATGCAGCAGCAGAAATCAGCGAATTACCCGGAGATAACGCTCGCCTGCGCAATACGCTGGCGGCGCGCAGCGAAGAAACCTTCGCGCGCTGGCGAATGGAGCAGCCCGACCTGCCCTATAGCGATATATTTGCTCACCTGGCGTGTGGTCGCCGCGGTCGTGTAATTGACATCGGCTGTGGCGAGGGTGACTTTTTTGAGCCACTGGCTCTGTCTTTCGACCAGGTTGTCGCTATTGACCTTGATTTCGGCCACACGCGCCGGGCGCGCAGCCGCTCAGCGGCGCAGGTTGCAGTATACTGCGCCGACGCGCAGCAACTGCCTTTTGCTGCCGTGACTTTTGATGTGGTCGTGCTGCGTATGGCGCTTTCACAGATTCCCGAGCCCCGCGCAGCGCTCACCGAAGCCTTGCGCGTTCTCAAACCGGGAGGCTTCATCAGCGTCATCGACAGTGACACCGATAGCAACCGCACCCTGCGCAATTCTGTGGTCTCTTTTTTTACGGAAACACCGCAGCTGCAACTCGATACCGAGCGGGCGCTGCCCAGGTTATTCATGTTACGTGCGCAGCGCCGGCTACTGCGGTAAGAGGCTCCGCAGGTACATCACCAGGTCATCGCGGTCATTTTGTGCCATCATCGCATAAGAGCGATGCCGCGCATCGGTTTCGAGAAACTCCTTTAACTCGGGCTGGTTGCGCCTGACCCTGATAAGCCCCGGCTCGCTGCGCTCCTTTTTCTGCCGCAATGCATGCGCTGCGAGATGGCAGTCCGTGCAGTCGTGCGAGGCATACACCTCTTCGCCCCGGGTGACGGCCTGTGCCTCGCCGAGTGTGCTGCGGCTGTACCAGAAAAGCAGCACGGCAGAGAGCAGCGACAAGGCCCCCACGATGCGCAAGGCCCAGCGTAGACGCGGCTTCATGGATACTATCTCAGGCCCGCGCACGTTGCCGTAAAGCCGAATCGGGGCAAACATGTTTGCCGCACTGACTCAAAGGTGTGCTTCGCCTTGAGGGCGCAACAGGCAAAGCGCGTCCGTTGTATTATGCGAAAGAAAATCCTGCTGCTCATTCTTACCGTACTCACAGTTGGTCACTCCCTGAATGCTTACCGCGTGGTGCTCGACCCCGGCCATGGCGGCCGCGATATTGTGCCACACACTGCCTACGGCGATAAGTACGACCGGCGCCTCGATATGTACCTCGACAAGTTCCGCGAGGGCGCGCGGCACAAGGGCGTGTGGGAGTTCGAGGTGATGTACGACATTGCCGCGAAGGCGAAAGCCTTACTCGACCTGACGCAGAACGAAGAGGGCAGGCAGAAGTTCGCGAAAATACTCGCGAAATATGGCAAAGCTCCCACAAATATGCCCGCGATTGAAGCTTACCTCTCGCGACCCGCAGGCTACATCGAGAATTACTTTGAGAACCGCGATGACGTCAATGCACCGTTTCGCCTCTACGACTACCCCGACCAGAAAACGGGTGAACTCAGGCCCGGCACGATTTCACGCATCAACGCGCTCGAGCCAGAGCTCGTGATCACGCTGCACCTGACGCACACAGAAGCCCCCGCTGCGGGTGGAATGGCCACTGTGATCACACCGGGCTACCGCACGTACGAGCTGGCACACCGTTACGTGCGCGCGGGCAGTACCGGCCGGCAGAAGATTCGTGCGCAGTTTGCGAAAACCGCGTGGAACCGCTGGTTCATTTCAGACGACCGCTACAAGGTTTTCCCGAGCTTCATGGCAGATGCGTTCATCTACTACATCGGCTTCTGGTCGAAGCCCGACGGTGTCGGCACCGACTACACGCGCTTTCGCGGCTACCGCCACAACCTCGTGCAGTGGGCTTATGCCGACTCTGACTCGATCGTTGAATCGCTCTACGGCAGGCAGGGTGAACGTTATGCCACGACGCTTGCGGCGTTTGAGCCGCTCGGCCCTTTTTGGGAGCGCGAAAAGAGCGAAGTCGAAAACTGGCGGCGCGAAGACGGCCCCGAGGGTTACGGCGGTGACAACCACTACGCGGGCATGGAAGTGCTGCGTTACACCCGCAAGGCCTTCGTCGTCAACGGCTTCGACACGGCTGCCACTGCACCGAAGATACTGCATCCCTACATGTCGACCTGGGCGGTGCCCACTTATGTCAACGCGATTGCCGCGTTTGTTGAGCTGGCGCACACGACGTCCAAGCGCGACCACCTGCGCATGGCGAAATACCGCCACATCTACGCCGAGGCAATCGCCGTTTCGGCGTATTCATTGCTCTATGGGCTCGAGCAAAAAGGCGCAAAGAGTTTTCCGAAAGGTGAGGCGCTCAACCTCGCCCGCTACCAGAACCTCGCCGGGGGTAACTACTTCAGGCGGGTAAAGAAATGAGCACGGCGCAGCCGCAGAATAATTTTTTGAATGTGTGGCGAAGCCACACTTTCAAAAAATCAAATTTGCGTCGCGACAGCGACGCAATGGCACCCGCAAGGGTGCTAGTCCATGCGCCCAACTGGGTGGGTGACCATGCCATGGCGTTTCCGTTCTACGCTGCGCTGCGCGAGCTTTTGCCCGAAGCAAAGGTCGTGCTCATTGGCCGGTCATGGATTGCTGATCTTGCACCCGACAAATTCGGCAGTATCATCGCGTTCAAGGGCAAAGAACCTGCGGCTGATGACCTGCAGCGATTGAGAGGCGAAAGCTTTGATCTCGGGTTTACGCTCTCGCCGAGTTTCCGCTCCGCCTGGCTTTTGCGCCGGCTCGGGGTAAAGCAGCGTTACGGGTTTACTTCTGACATGCGCAGTGCGCTGCTCACTCGCGAGAAGAATAAACACCGCCGCCAGCCATACAACCGCCATGAACACCGCGCGCTCGCTTACCTTCGCCTCTTGAACCCGGTCATGCCCGCAGGCATCATTGCCGAAGACCTGTGGGAGAGACACCGGAACGTAAAGCTGCCCGCGCTGCCATTCGACACAGTCGAAAAAAAGTTCGCCCTGCGTAAAAACACGCGGCGCGTGGTTGTTTGCCCCGGCAGCACCGCCGCTTCGAAAAAATACCCGGTCGGTCACGTGATTCGCATGATCGAAACGGTTGCGCGCAAAAAGCCTGCGGTCCAGTTCATTCTGCTGGGCGCCAAAATCGACCAGGCGGAGTGTGATGCGATCAGTGCACACTTTTCCGGCTCAAAAATTAAGCTCCGCTCGCTCTGCGCTGAGACGTCGCTGCGCGAAGCGCATACGATTATCGCCTGGTCGCATGTTGCCGTCGCCAACGATTCGGGCCTGGCACACATCACCTCGCTCACTGGCAGCGCGCTGGTGACCTTCAACGGCATGGGCCGGCGTGAAGAGACTTCACCGCTCACGCGCCGCAAGACTTTCTTCGATCTGCAGCTCGGCTGTTCGCCCTGTTTTGCCAAGGTCTGCCCGCGCAAAGACCAGCCACTTGCCTGCCTTACGGGTATCGCACCCGATGCCGTCGCCGCGGCGGTACTCGACTCACTCTAAAGGGTCACCAACTGCTTTACGCGCGCTCTCTTATTGTGAGTTGAGCGTATGGCAAAACTGGTTTTGATCCGCCACGGCCAATCGCTGTGGAACCTGCACAATCTTTTCACCGGCTGGGTCGATGTACCCCTTTCGGCGCAGGGTGTACAAGAGGCAATCGCCGCGGGCAAACGACTCGCGCATGAAAAATTCGACATCATCTACACCTCGACACTGATCCGCGCGATTACCACGGCGATGATCGTGATGTCAGAAAACCAGGAGGGCAAGGTCCCGGTAATCCAGAAATCGAATGAGCCAAAACCTAACGACTGGTTTAAAATATACTCACCTTCGACCGAAGCCAACACGATCCCCGTCTATTCAGCCTGGGAACTCAACGAGCGTATGTACGGCGAGCTGCAGGGCATGAACAAAGAAGAAACCGCGAAGAAGTTCGGCGACGCCCAGGTCAAGATCTGGCGGCGGAGCTATGACGTACCACCACCATCGGGCGAAGCACTCAAAAATACCGCCGAGCGTACTATCCCCTGGTTCCAGAAGAATATTGAACCGAAACTGAAAGATGGCAAGAACATACTCGTCGCAGCGCACGGCAACAGCCTGCGGGCGATCATCATGTACCTCGAAAAGCTCAGCGAAGAGCAGGTACTCGAGCTCGAACTCAAGACGGGTGAGCCGATAGTGTTTGAAGCTGCCGGCGGCAGCATCAAGCGCGCCTGAGGTAGCAACAAAACGTGCGGAACGAACTTTCGCTGCAGATTCTGCAGTACCTGTTCGACCGCGCGGGCAGGCAGGTTGCCATCACCGACCTGGAAGTGCAGCTGGGCAAAGATGTCCACGCGCTGCGGCCGGCGATTGAAGACCTGAAGGCGGAAGGTTTCATCAACGAAGAAGAATACCGGGTAGAGATTCTGCCCTCGGGGCGCCACTTCGCGCAGAGCCGCTGGGTATGAAATTTTTAGGCCTGGACCCCGGTTATGCGCGGCTGGGTTATGGCGTTATCGAGGCAACTGGCAACAAGGCACAGTTTGTCGACGCCGGGGTGTTTGAAACCGCGGCAGGCGAGGCAGAGGGCAAGCGCCTTTCTGATTTGCAGGGGTTTCTGCAAAGCCTGTTCAGCAAACATATCTTTACCCATGCAGCACTCGAGCAGGTGTTTTTGCGCCGCGACCTGACGACCGGCATTCGCTTGTCAGAAGCACGCGGCATCGTGGTGATGAATCTCTACCAGGCAAGCATACCCTACTCCGAAATTTCGCCGAGCGCGATGAAGAAAACCATTACCGGCTCGGGTACAGCACAAAAGAAGACCGTGCAGCTAATGACCGCAAAACTGCTCAACCTGCCGGCACAGATGAAGATCGACGACGCCGCCGACGGCCTCGGCCTGGCCTTCTGCGCCTGGATTAAGTGGCAGGGGACACGGATGTCCCGGGGCTGACGCTGCCACGGATGGCATCTGTGCGTCAGCCAGCGGACACAGATGTCTAAAGGTTAACGCCGGCACGGATGCCGTCCATGCGTTAACCAGGAGACACGGATGTCCCGAGGCTGACACCGCCAAGGATGGCGTCTTCGTGTCCGCCAGGGGTCACGGACCCTTCGACAGGCACCGAAGACGGAGACCCGAAGCGTGTCGCAGGGCAAGTGTCCCGGGGCTGACGTTGCCACGATACGATTGACCCGGCAGCGGCAGACTGGTCAGTGATTCTTATGGATGAATCACAGGCGCAGCAGCTCGAAAAGAAGATCGCCGCGCTCGAAAGTGAAATTTTTTCGCTGCGGTCTGAGTTTGAGCGGTCGCGGCGCCAGCAGGGTAAGTCAGCCGCCCCTACGGCCCTGCCCGTGCAGCCGGCACCGGCGGCTGCACGGAATACCACAAGTATAGCTCCACCCCGTGTTGTGACAGCCCCTGTGCAGGTTGCACCGGCAGTCAGTACCAATCAGCCTGTCGAAAGTTCTTTTTCCTGGGAATGGCTGATCGGCGGTAACATCATCGGCAAGATCGGCATCGTGACACTCATTGTGTCAACCGCGCTCTTCATGGTATATGCTCTGGACCAGGGTTGGTTGAGTGAATGGATACGCCTGTTGATGCTGCAGGGCGCTTTTGCCGGTTTAGGCTACGCAAGCTACCGTCTCTATAAGAAACAATACCGGTACGTTCCGGAAATACTGGCGATCACCGCGCTGGCCGCCAATACGATTGCCATCTATTCTGCGCATTTTGTTTACCGCTTTCTCAGCCGCGGCGAAACCATGGCGATGATGTTCGCGGTGATGAGCCTGGCGCTGATGTTCGCAAGGCATATTCGCTCAGCAGCGCTGTCGATGATCCTGTTCGGGGGATTTTTCGCGCTTCCGGTTATTCACTCGCGCGGCATCAACGAACCCAAAGCATATTTCCTGTACCTGTTCGCTGTGAACCTGCTCTACTTTTTACTCAATCTTCGTTCGTCGCACCAGAAGTCTGAAGGCAGCGTGCATACACTCTGGGTGATCGCGCTGGGCAACGCGCTGAGCGTCTTCGGCTGGGTGGGCACCTATAACCAGTACTCTACCACCGCCTTGATATTTTGCACGCTGACGCTCGCGATCTTGCTGCATGCAGCGCATACGGGACTGTGGCCAGAACGCCAGCGCCATGTGCTGCGACCAGCGGCGATACTGTTCGTCAACCTGCTGGGCGCGACGATGGTTTCGTCTGTACTTTCCACAAACAAGATCTTCAGCAGTGAAGTCACTGCGCTGGCGATGTTATGCGTTGCTGCGGTGAACTTTCTCGTCCTGCAGGTTCTCTCGCAAAACCAAAGGCACATACCATCAGCGGCACTCGTCGTGCTGCTGTTAATGACAGTCGGCATCTCTATCATGCTCGAGGGACCCGCAGAACGCCTGGTGCAGGCATTGCTTCTGACGCTCGCGATGTACGTCGCTGCGCGGGGCAATGATCGCCTGTTATTTGCCGGCACTGCCGCCGCTAACGGCGTGAACTTTGTTGCATTGCTCGGCTCGCTGGGTTATGGCAGCGAACGCTGGTTTCTGATCAACTTCCAGGCGGCAGGATTTCTCTTTTATACGGTCGCCGCGATCTGGCTGCGGTTGCGCTCCCTCTGGCCCGAAAAACTCAACTTCGGACCTGTACTCACGGCGGTTGCATTGCTGGCGTCATTCGTGGGTATCGTCACCGAACTGCAGCGAATCATCACCGGCAAAGATGCAAGGCTTTTGATGCTGACACTGGTCTTTGCCTCATACGCGCTGGTCCTGCTCGTGATCGGCTTTCGCAGGCAGAAAGTCTGGTTTCGCCAGGCCGGGCTGGCATTCATGGGCCTTGCCATCCTGAAATTTTATCTTGTGGATATCTGGCAATGGGACAAATCGATCCGCATTCTCGCGGGCATCATCATGGGAGGTGGTCTTGTGATCATCAGTTTCTATTACGAAAAATTCCGCGGCAAGTTCCGCGAACTGGGTGCGATCCTGATACTCGCAGGCATCGCGCTGCCCTCGGGTGACATCGAGGCCGCAGAAAAATTCCGCCCGAACCGCTACCGCTATGTCAAGGAACTGGCGCTGCCAGCCGAGGGCATAGAGGGTAAACGTTATGGCAGCACGCTGATCGATGCCGAACTATACAAAGCTGCCGGCGAAAATGACCTGCGGCTCGTGCACGACGGAAAAGTGGTTCCCTACAGCCGGCAGTTGCGAAAGAAAACCAGCGATGAAAAGGTCGAGAAAGAGATACCGGTGGCAGAGCTTGTCTACTCGGTTGATGGTGAAAACACCGCCGTGTATGTTTTCGAGAACCGCGACCGCATCCGCGTCAGCCGGCTGCGCCTGACGTTCCAGGAGCAGGACTATACCCGTGAAGTGAGCATCTACCAGCGTCCGGGAAAATTCCAGAACAATACGCTGGCGAAAAGTGTGACGCTCGCACGCAAAGCAGGCAAACCCGAATTCCACACGATCGATTTTCCCGCGGTATCGGGAGAATTGCAGGTCCAGATCAGGAACGACGACGATGAACCCATCAAGCTCACACAGTTCGTGGCCGTCTCAGACAAAGAATACCTGCTTTTCCGGTTGCCCGAAAAGCTCCAAGAATCGGCTAAGCCGCTGAAACTCTTTTATGGTGCAGACTATGCACAAAAGCCGAAGTATGATATTGCAGATAACCTGAATGAAGAAGACAGCCTGGCGGAGTTCGTGCTGCGCCCGCAGGCAGCTAACCCCGAGTTCCGGTTGACGCTCTTGGATCCACCCTATTCAGTCTGGATGTTCCGGACGGTTTTCTGGCTGCTACTGGCCCTGATTGCCTGGCGGATGTACTCAATCTACCGCAAAGACCGGGCCGAACCGGCGGCGTAGCAAATTCTGCGGTCCGGCGGGTTAATCCGCCGGATCGGCCTCTTCTGGGGTCGAGGGTTTTTCCATCCGCTGCGTCAGGGCTTCGGGGCGCATGGCCGAGAGAAAGATAAAATCGCTGTCGGTCAGCACCATCGAGCGCAGCTTGCGCCCCATAGTGCAATCGATGAGGTTGTTGTTCTCGCGACCCATGTCGCGCAATCGCTTGGCAACCGCTGTCTCGGGCGAAATAATCGCCACGATCTTGTCGATCGAAACACTGTTTGAGAAGCCTACATGCAGTAGTTTCATATCCTGTCCCCGATCACTCCAGATTGCGTACCTGTTCACGCAGCTTTTCAATTTCTGTCTTCATCACCACGGTCAGGCTGTTGATCTCGCTGTCCTGCGCCTTTGAGGCAATTGTGTTGGTCTCACGCTGCAGCTCCTGCAGAAAGAACTCGAGCTCGCGCCCGGCGCTTTCTTTACGCAGGAAAATCTCGAGCATGCGCGCGATGTGCATACCAATACGGCTGATCTCTTCGCTGGCGTCATTGTGCACAAGGCGCAGCAGTTCGTCTCTGCGCTCGTGCCAGATCAGCTGCGCCGCCTGCATCGCGAGCTTGCGTTCGCCGCGTACTTTTTCTTTTTCGCCACGCGACGGGTCTGCGGGAAAACTGATCAGGTCTGCATAGATGCGGTGGCGAAGGCCAATCTGTTTTTTCTTATGCGCCTGCGTATGCAAAACACCAATGCGCCGCTGTATGCGTGCGAGGTAGCGCAGGTGCGTCAGGCACACCCGGGTGGTGCGTTTACCCTCGGCAAGGCGCGCACGCTGCATCTTGATCAGCGCGCGCAGCAGATGGAAATCAAACTTGTTCTGGTATGAGCGCCAGTTCTTGACGCGCTTTTCCATGAAACCGGGTAATTGCAAGAAATCGCGCGGATCGAGATTGACCTTCTTTTTGCCTGTCTGTTGGGCGAGAAAGCGCTCATACTGAGCGATGATGTCGGTATTGAAGGCGATGTCGACGGGCAGAGGCGCCGATGAGGTAAAGGCGACTTCTATGCGGCCGCGCGAAAAGCGGCTGCGGATAATTTCTTCAGTATGCGATTTGAACCAGGAAAGTTCGGGCGGATAATGCAGCTCCACGTCCAGGAACCGGCTGTTGACGCTGCGGGCCGAACAGACGAGCTGAACTCCCTCGACGCTGAAATGGCTTTCGCCGTAACCTGTCATGCTTTCCATAATGGTTCACGTTACCGGCCGGGCGAATTCCGGACACCAATCCCTTGTGCAGCCTTTCCGACCACAGCAGGAAAAAGCGTCAGGCCTTGATATCCACGCCTTTGTCGCTGTCGATACGCTGTGGCTCTTCCTTAGACCCTGTGAGGCCGTTTTGCCCGCGAATGGTCAGGTACAGAAGGGCTTTCAGGTCTTCTGACGAAATCACTGTGGGCTGTGCGGCATCACGTGTGCTGATTTCTGGTATGCCTTGCATAGACTCCCTCTCCCTCAGAGTGTCGGTGGGCACTACTTTAGACTTTAAGAAAGTTCTCATTTTTTTTCCCAGGTGGCCGAAATATGTCCCATGAGGGGAGCTCTGAAATACACGCTGCTTTTGCTGCTAAACGCCGGCCTTTTTGCCGGTCCCGAGGTCTTTGACCCGCTCGAAGCCTGGAAGCGACCCGGCGGCCCGGGCAAGCGGCCCGTCTCAGAAACCGTGGTGGCCGGCAGGACTACGGAGCTTGCACGGTACCAGTACAGTAACAATCTCATCTCGCGTATCGACTACCTGAGCCTGAATGAACGCGCAACTGGCCCCAAAGAGATCCCGGCCGGTTACACCCTGTTCGAATACGACAAAGGCATACTGTCACGCGAGCAGCTGTTTGACGCAGCCGGCAATATGACAGAAGAAATACGCTACCAGTACCGCGCAGGCAAACTCGACAAGACCCTGATACATGACATTCGCGGCAATGCACGCATTGAGTGGCACTACCAGTATGATAAAGAGGGAGTTTTGGCAGGGGGTAAGCGCCTGCTCGCCGGCAAGCCGACGGAATCTTTCAAACTGGTCAAGACCACGACCGGCTGGTTACAGAATATCTATAATGCGAAGGGTGAACTGACTGCGAAAGTGGATTCGTACTTTGAAAACGGCCTGCTCACGCAGAGAGTCAAGTCGGGCCTGACCGGCACTCGTTATGCCGACTACCGCTACAACGCCGAGAAATCGCTGGTCGAAATCATCTTCCACGATACGGTGCGCGGTGAAAAGACTCTGGTAAAAAAGCACACCTTCAGCTATTCGCTGGAAAAACTGACACCGGGCACTGCGCTGTTACACCACTGAGTGTAGCAGCCGGGCTTTCAGGCCCTCTTTGAGCAGTATTTCGTTTTCCAGGACTTCAAATTCAATCTTGAGATAGTAGAACTGCCGCAGGACCTTTAGCCGGTCCATGTGCTTACGCAGGCGAACATAGTCCTTCTCCGTCGTCACCACGAGATCATAAGGACGCACCCGCTCGAGCACCATGTCGATGTCGCGCTCGGAAAAATCGTGGTGATCCCGAAAGCTGATCTGCTCTACCCGTTCGGCACCCGCACGGCGCAGCATACTTTCAAATGCACGGCTGTTGGCGATGGCCGAAAGAGCCCAGACCGTCTCATGACGAAGTAGTTCGGTAGAGACCGCTTTGGGCGCAAATTGTGGTGTATAATCGTGAGGTATCTGCACGAGCCCCCGCACTGCATGGCGGCTGATAAAGATGTGCGACAGACCCGACAGGCGCTGCAGCTTCTCCCGCAGCTCCTCGAGAACTCCGGCTTCTACCAGGTCGGTCTTGGTCAGCACGATGGCATGCGCACGGCTCAGGTTTTCAACCGGTTCACGCAATATGCCCTGCGGAAGAAGTTTGCCGCTGCCAAAAGGGTTGGTGGCATCGACGAGCACAACATCGGCGTCACGCGCGATGCGGTAGTGCTGAAAACCATCGTCGAGCAGAAAGAGGTCCACCCCGTGTCCTTCGACCAGTCGCTGTGCATTGCGCAGCCGGTTACGCCCAACAGCCACGCGTACACCCGGCAGGTTTACAGCCATCAGGTAAGGTTCGTCGCCCGAATCGTCGCTGCTCATCAGCAGCCGGACGCCGTCTGAAAGCAGGTTTGTTTCTTTCGAGAGCCTGCCGCCATAACCGCGGCTCAGCACTGCCTGGTTAGGAAACTCCGACCGAAGAAGCCTGCTGAAATAGATTGTTGCCGGGGTCTTGCCCGTGCCCCCGGTCGTGATGTTACCGACCGACAGAATTTTCGCCCCCGGAATGCGGACGCTGCGTGTCATTCTGCGGTGCAGCCGGTTACCAAAGGAATAAAGCTTTTCGAGAGGATTCATCTGTGCCGTCACTACCCGTAGATGGTGACAAAGCCATGGCGTCGAGCTGTTTGCCTGCATATGGCATCGTGCCTGCTGCTGTTCGCATCACCCACAGACCAGTTCTGGATGGGCCAGCAGCCAGACGACACAACGGCCTTTCGGCAGGTTACGGACTTCAACCTGCGGCAAATAGCGCCAGACCGCAACTACCTGCACCAGGTAAGCGCCCGCATGACACCCGTGCATCCGCTGACCGAAAAAAAAGCCACGATGAAAAATGCTTTTGAGGCGGATCTCGACCTGGTACGTCGCTCAGCCCCCACGAACGAAAAACCAGCCGCTGGTGCGAAACAGGGTTCACCCGAGTACCGCTGGCACGTGCAATCACCCGGCAAAGATGTCCTGTACCTGAAACCGGCCCGCGAGCTATTTCTCCCCGACCGTAACCGCATGTTCGCGGTCTATATCCGCGGTGCAGGTCACGCGCACCAGGTCTACGCTATACTGCGTGGTCCCAACCGCATACAACAGGAAATTTTCGTCTGCTCGCTCGATTACCAGGGCTGGAAACGTTTTGAAGTAGTGATTCCGCCCTATTTGCAGCTGCGCAACCCGCTGAAGCAGAACCGCTACGAACTTTTCTTTTTGGGCCTGAAGGTGCAGAGTCATTTTCGCGACCAACCGGGAACATCGGTCTTCAACCTCGCAGAGATGTTCATAATGGCAGATACCTCGGACAAGAAGATACCGGGTGCAGCCATGCCGCAGGAATTCTGATCAGGCTTGCGGCCGCTGTAATGCCTTCAATCGAGGTTTATATCGGTCAACAGTTTCTGCTCATCTGCGCCGAGATCCAGCTGTTCGATTTCAATATAGTCAGGCTTAAAAATATGTACCAGCGACTGCAATACCAGGTTTGAATCGAGGTACCAGACAATGCGGCGTGGCTCGAATGCCACATTGTGTATCTTGATTTTGCCCAGTATGTCGACCTCCGGCGGTATCTGCATCAGAATGAAGTTCAGGTCAAATCCAAAGAAGCGCTTCTTCTTGTTCACCATGAAGAAAGGTGAATCGCCGCGCGTGAGGTGGTAGAGAATGATATCTTCGAGTTTGCTCGAAAACCGCGTGCTCAGGCGAATCATGTCAGGTTTGCGCGAGCTGAAGAAGCGGGATTTGGTCAGCCGCATCTTTACCGTATGGGCGGTCACTTCTTCTTTCTTGAGCTGAAAGTCGAAATAGATCTGCCCGGTTTTCAGACCAATGACGCGTTCATGCCCTTCGCGGATCACACCGCGCAGGTGCAGTGAGCGGTTTGCGCACAAAAGACGCAGGCTGATCAGGCGGTCGTAGTGCACGACGACATGGTCGCGCAAAAGGTCATTGAGGACTACCTGCCTTGTGACCGCTTTGTACATTTCCCGGACTCAGGTATTAAAATAGCGGTCGCCCGCATCGCCGAGGCCTGGCAAAATATAACCCTTGCTGTTCAGCCTTTCATCGACGACGGCTGTATAGAGCTTCACGTCCGGGTGAGCCTTCTCGATAAGTTGTATACCCTCGGGTGCAGAGATAACGCTGATGGCACGCAGTGTGCGTGGCTTGCCCTGTTTGAGCTTCGTAAGGGCAAAGTCCAGCGAGCCACCTGTGGCGAGCATGGGGTCGAGCACCCAGACGTCGGCATTTTTCAGTACAGGCGTCTTGTAGTAATAGAACTTTGGCTTAAGCGTATCGTGGTCGCGCTCGACGCCGACATGGCCCGTAGCGGCGTCTGGCAGCAGGGCGCGAAATGCATCCAGCATACCCAGGCCTGCTCTGAGTATCGGTATCAGGACGACCGGGTGCTTTATCAGACTACCGCGCGTTCTTACGAGCGGGGTCGTCACCGTGCCGGATACAGTCTCCATTTCGCCAGCAACCAGCGCGCAGAGTATCAGGCTGATCTCATGCAAAGTGCGGGCAAAGAGTGGAGAAGGAGTTTTTTTGTCGCGCAATATGGCTATTTTGGCGGACAACAGGGCGTGGCTGGAATAGTTTTTTGCTTTCATAGTGTAACCGGGTTGTAACAGTAAAACTCCCCTTTGTTTTGCGCATCACCTGTGCGCGGAGGGAATGCCGTGGTGCATTGTGCGGCAGCGCGGTCGCAGCGGGGGGCAAACGGGCAGCCGGGCGGGGCTTTGACCGGCGAAGGAATTTCGCCGGGAAGCGTATAGAAATCGCGCTTGGTGAAATCGGTATCGAGGCGGCTGAGTGCTAGCGCACGTGTATAAGGATGGCGGCTGCTGTCAAAGACAGTGGCAGCCGGCGCCGTTTCGACGATACGGCCCAGGTACATTACGGCTACACGATCAGAAAACCAGCGCACCTTCGACAGGTCATGCGTGATAAAAAGCGCTGCAAAGCCATATTGTGCGTGCAGGTCCTTTAACAGGTTGAGTATCTGCGCCTGAATCGAGACGTCGAGCGCGCTGATCGGTTCGTCGAGTATCAGGTAACGGGGCTTGAGCACCAGCGCGCGCGCAATGGCAATGCGCTGCCGTTGCCCGCCACTGAACTCGTGGATTTTTCGCGCCATGGTCTCGGCGGGCATACCTGTTGCGGCGAGAATTTCTGCCACGCGGTCACGCCGCTCGGCGCGCGTCAGGCTGAGCTTCTTTTTCCTGATGACAATTGGCTCGGCGACAATCTGTTCGACGGTCATCCAGGGGTTCATCGAAGAGGCAGGGTCCTGGAAAACAATGCCAATATCGCGGCGCAGGTTTTGCCAATCGTCGCGCTTCATTGTCCGGCTGTCGTAGCCGTCAAAAGTAAAGTGGCCGGCGTCAGGCCGATAAAGTCCCATGATGACGCGCGCGAGTGTGCTCTTGCCGCTGCCTGATTCGCCTACGAGGCCCAGAATCTCTTTTTCGCGTATTTCGAGGGAGATGTTTTGCAGCGCACGCACAGTCTGACGGTCACGCGACAAAAAACCGCTGCGCACCGCGAAAAATTTGGAAACTCCGTTGAGCGCGATCATGCGTATTGGGTCTGCGCTATTCGATCGGGGTCAGGTCGAAACGAAACAACGCAAGTGCCCCAACAATAAAAGCCCGCTGTGTCGTCACGTACTGCGTGGTGTTACAGGTAAAGGCTGCTGATGCGCCCGCGGTGCAGGTTTCTGCTGCGCGGATATTGCGCACAGAATCTGATTCGCTCCACCACCACTGCGCATAGGCCAGGTTGAGTCCCAGGGCTACCTCATCGCTCAAATGGTAAAGAAACCCCAGGTAGGCCCAGCTTTCGACGAGCCGACGAGTGCCGAAGTTGAGGGCAAAGTGCGCTTCGTACTGCGCAAAAAATGTCAGGAACGGCCGGTCACCGTCGAGCCAGAAATACTGCAGGCCGGGACGAACCACATACTTCGTCTCGGCGACAGCATCAGAATGTTGCCCCCAGTTGTCGCGGCTCGCGTAACGCGCGTCGGTATACCAGGTATACACCGCACGGTTCTTGAGCTCAAAGACCCAGTTCTCTCCTGGCAAAAAGCCAAGCCGGTAGCGAAAGGTGATGTCGCCAATTGCCGAATGCTCAGGCCGGTTGTTTGTATTCAGCCAGAACCAGTCCCACGTGGTTGAACCGGTACCCGCCCAGCCGCTGCCCACCCAGTCGTTGCGGTGCCGCTCGCCCTGCGCGTAGCGGTAGAAGCCACCCACCATGAGGGAGTTGAGAATGTTATAGTAGCTGCCCACCATCGCATGCCATGGTTGCTGCTGAAAATTGCTCTGTCCCGCGGCGGTCTGGTTCTGGGCCCCGTCGGTTCTCATATTGCCCTGGCTGGAAGTCTCCTGCCGGAAATTGGTTTCCAGCGACGGCAGCCAGTCTTTGTAGCGCAGCTGCAGGCGCAGCGTACCGGAAACAAAAGGATTGTCTTTCTCTGCTTCACCACGCGCGGCGGGGCTGGTCCACACAGCGCCCAGGCTTTCCACCAGAAAGAAGCATGCAGGCAACAAGAGCAGCGTGCGGAGTTTAATCGGTTTCATAGGGCCCGAACCAAAGAGAAGGACATCGCCCTATCAGACGGTCAAGCCAATTCGGGCAGGGCATCAGAAGTGGCGGGTAATCCCGACACTCAGGGGAATAAAGCGCAGCACGCCATTGGGATCGAATGTGAAATTGATGCCAGCACCCATGTAGATCGAAGTGCGCTCCCACAGCTGGTACTGTAATTCAACCGAGGGCATCACTCCCCATTGTACCGCCGTGCCCGATGCTGCCGATGACAGCACGAAGAACACATTGGGCCCTGTGGTCAGAGACCCCAGCAGGCGAAAGCCGCGGCCGATTTCGATCGGGTAGTATGCGCCGGCATAGAGCTGCGAGTGCACCATGGCATCAAACGCGCTCTCTCTACCGGGTGAAACACCGCTCATGAACTTCAGCTGCGGGTAGAAGAACCGGAAAAAAGGTTTATCGTACCGCACGAATGCCTCAGCACCCAGCGTCACGCGAAAGTAGTCAAGACGCGTATCCTGGATGCCGGCGAGTATACCCGCACCCCAAAGATAGTTGCTCGTCGGTTCATAGCTGGCAGACCTGCTGCCTGCAGTAAGCTGGCGCCCCGGAAGGGGCATGACCTGTGAATAGCGGGCTGTCCCGCCCTGTTCGGCCACGAGGTAACTGGCTGCAGTATCCGGTACTTTTAGGTCTGCCGGCACAGCATTGGTTGTCTCACGGCTGGTGGCAAGTGTGCGCAGTGTTTCGGCATGACCTTCGCGGAATTTTTTCGTCAGCCGCTGTTTTTCGCGCAACGCTTCAGCGGCCTCTTCTGCTTTCAGACGCTGGTCGCTGGGTTTGCCCTTCGAAACTTTGAGGCGTGTCATTCGCGAATAGGCGCCGGTCTTGTATTTGGTCACCGCCGCCACCTGAAAGTGGTAGTCAGCGGGCACGAGTTCGAGTACGATAAAGTTGTCTTCGGTCGTGTGCGTACTCAGCAGCTTTTTTTCTGCATCGTAGAGTTTAACACTGTACCCGGTAACGCTCTCGATATCTGACCAGTCGATACGCGTCGGTTTCTTTTTCTCTTCACGATCTTCTACGGCCGCAATTTCTGCCTCGGCCTTACTGAGCTCATTCGCGATTCGCTTTTCTTCTTCGGCAAGTTCTGTGATACGCCGCGCAAGCTCCTGCGCTTCGGCCTGCCGGCCCGCAGGAAAGAACAGGTATTCATAGCTGCCGGCACCGGAAAAATCACCAGCGGGCAGTTTTTCAGCTGCCAGAGGCGATGCCAGCAGGCCGGCAAACACGGGTATCAGGAGTACTCTGCGCACTGTCTCAGCGATCACAGCAGCGCGCAGGGGCCGTCAAGCATTAGCGGCATGAAACTGCGTACCAGGCCACAGGGCGATCCAGTACGCGAGGTATGGTACTACAGAGGAATTTCTTTACCACCGGCCATGCTGCAATATGCCTTGACCATCTTGGCATCGTAAATGACCATTTGGCGCATCTGGGCAGTACCTTCGTCGAAGATGCAGCGCGCGGCTGCCTTTTCGGTCGGGCATTTGTCGATGACGCTCACCTTGAGCGGTTTACAGTTGTTTTCATCTATCCAGCTTTTCGTCACTATGCCGCCAAAGTATTCGTTACAATACTTTTCTTTGACATAGTGGCATGCGCCGACCGGCCCCGTTGCGGCAGCCGGGAGCTTCTGCGTTTCGCCCTCTTGTTTCTTGCCGCACGCCGGGACCAGAAGCGAGATTGTCAGGCCCGCAACCAGTATCTTTAAGGTAGTTGTCGTTTTCATAGTCGCGTAATATGAATCGAACTATACAGACCTGCAAGATGTTTTCTCTTGAAATTCCAGAAAAGCATAATGCAAATGCACTATGCTTGCGGCCTTGCCTGGAGAATCGACGTACTACTTTACTGTGAACGAACTCATGATCTGCATCAGCTCTGAGGCCGACTGCTGGTTGAGGCCTGCATCGTATCCGACAGAAAGCTGGTAGATCTTCTTTTTCTTTGGGTCGACAAACACAGCCATCTCTTCGATGCGTGAGCCGCTCTCGTCTGTCAGTTCATAACGCGCCCGGCAGCCGTCTTTCAGGCCCACAGCTTTCTGTACTTTCGCCGGCGGGCGACGGGCCTCTTCGGGATACGCGTTAGTACGCTTGCCTTCATACAGCGCCTCGATCTGGGTCAATTGCTCGCATGCGGTTACCGGCGAGTACATCGGCGACACAGATATTTGCAGTGTTCCACCTGATTCGCCCTGCAAATAAAGGTTCTCTTCACTCACCATCGGCGTGATTTTCGCCGAATGCCTGACCGAGTATCCGCCCTTCTTATTTTTCGTGATTTTTGGTTTCTGCGCTCCCACGGCCGCAGCCGCAACAAACAGAACCGCCAATAAACTTGTGATCTTTTTCATATCTTTATCTCCTCCATTCGAAATCTTTGACTTATCAGTCCAGAAAAATTTTCTGCGGCAGCAGAGTGACCAGCCAGTTGTTTTCGTGGCGTTGCAGCTCGACCGCAAATGCGCCGTGCCTTAGCGCAATCTTCTTTGCGAGAAGTTGCTGCATTCCTTCGCCTGTGCGAAGCGCCGAGCTCGCGGTTTCCCAGTTGAAGGCGCCAAGGGCCCGGTTTGGCGCAAAGGTTACAACAGCCTTCTCGCCGCTTTCGTGCAGCGTCTGGTATCCGGCAGAAAAACTATTCCATTCAACGTAGAGTGTGTTGCTGGCCTTCGTGATGCGCTCGGTTTCTTCCCGCAGGCGTACGCAGCCATCGTGCAGAGAACTGGCAAAGGCGGGGTGTAGAAAAAAGTGAGTGTTCTCTACAGTCTGCAGCTTACCCATCGGCATCGTACATTCGTGTAATGCGGCAGCCGCGATTTCTTTGGGGGCGTTTTTTTTGATAACGGCCATCGCTTCATCTTTTGCGAGAACTACAGGATAAATCCTGAGCACCAGATAGCCAAGGGTCAGCCCCAGGGAAAACAGACCGAACAACTGCGGGCCGCTGAAATTGCGCCAGCTGCCCGGTGGGGTGCGGACCCAATGCTCGAGGCCGAAAAGGTTATCCCATATGGTCAGCGCGGCGTTGCTGCGGTTCGGGAAGAGCCAGCTCGTATTGGCCAGCTTGTAGATTCCGATGGAGAGGAAAAAGAGTATGCCCGTGTCGATCAACCAGTGCCGGGTCAACCCAGCGGCAGGCAGGCCAAAAAGAAACTTGGTCAGGAAAATGGTACCTGCGAGGGTAGCGGGTAAGATCAGTAGTTTCATAACCGGTGCCAGATACTCCTGTAAACGATCAGCTTGCCGGTCGGCGATCGACCGGTCGCATTTCGGCGGCTTAACTTAGCACCAAAAAGGCCGCCAGGCAATAATGCAAATGCACTATGCCTGCCCACCCCACAGCCTGTACTGTGCTTGCGCGCGTTGCTCTTATGGGAATTTTGCCCGATGCCCCCGGCCGGGTTTCATGTCGAAATTCACCATTCGCTGCTCAAGGGTGTTCCGCTAATCGGCGCGCTCGTGAGTTTTGCCCACGTGTTGTTTCTCGGGGCCGACCTCGGTTTCTCGGGCATCGACCTCGCCGCCTTCATCAGGCACCGCGCGGTTGTCACGGGCAGCGCGCTTGCGCTGACCTTTTTGGCCGTATCGCGCTGGGGCAAAGGCCCCCTCACGATTCGGCTGCTCGGCCATGCAATCATTGCCCTCTGCGGAGTGAGCGTCTCCATTCTGACCGCCATGACCGGTGGCAGCGCGAGCCCGTACTGGACAATGCTGATGCTGACGTTCTTCGGTGCAACGCTGATGCTGCGCTTTTCGGTCATCGAAGCGGCATGCCTCTACGCCGGCATCACCGCGTTTCACCTGGTCAACATGCTCTTGCTGGCAGGCGATAGTTTCTACTCCCCTGGTTTTTTTACCACGGCGTGCGGCATGATTCTGGCGTCGGTCGTCAGCCTGACCGGCAACTGGTACATCCGCGCCCTGCAACTGCGCGAGTACCAGGCGCGTCAATCGCTGGCAGAAGCCAACGAGCAGCTGAAGCAGAGCGTCACCGAATTGCAGTACAAGAGACAACAGGCGGAGCTCAGGCATTTACAGACCAAACTCGACCTGGCGAACGATCTGCACGACACTGTTGGGGCCCAGCTTTCGCAAATTGCGGTTCTGGCCGAAAACGAACGCCTTGAAAGTACGCAGCACCTGAAGGCGCTCGCCTCCTCTGTCCTCGAAAACGTGCGTAACTTCGCGCATATACTCAAAGGTGAAGAAAAGGTAGCCGGCTTGCACCAGCAATTGCACCGCATGGCCCAAAGCTTAAGATCACTCGGACGCTATACGGTCGAGCTGACGCTACCACCCGACGAGCCCAGGCTGAGCGACGTCGCACTGCTCAACATCGACCGGATCTTTTCTGAGTGCACGGCCAATGCCATTCGCCACGCACACGCGAGCGGCTTTGCGCTCGGGGCCAGGACGAGGCAAAGCCGCTTGTTAGTCTGGTTTTACCAGAACGCAACACCTTTCACCTGGCGTGGCAGCGCCGACCGCGGCGGGTTGAAGAGCATCGCGGTGCGTGCCAAAAGTATTGGTGCGAAAGTATCGGTACGCGCCCGGCGAGGCGGTTCAGTGTTCCTTTTATCGATCGATAACCTGAAGAGTTGAAATACATGCAAACGAAAGCTAACGTCATCGTCGTCGAAGACCGAACGGTTATCCAGCAGCGTTTGTCTGATCTCTTTGCCCGCGAGACGTCTTTTTGCCTGCGCGCGCTCTGCACCAGCGCAGAAGATGCGCTCGATCGCCTGCAAGAATCGCCCTGCGACCTGATGATCGTCGACCTTGAATTGCCTGGCATGAGCGGCGAAGAGCTGATTCCGCGGGTGCGCTCCGACTACCCGCATATCAAGCTGGTGGTGTTCACAGTCTTTGAAGACCAGGCACGCATCGTGCGGCTCATGCGGCTGGGCATCGATGGCTACCTGCTCAAAGATACCGGCGACGAACTGCTGCTGGCCGAACTCAGGGTTATTCTGCTGGGAGGAGCTCCTTTGAGCCCGCGAGTGGCACGCAAGATTCTGGACGACAGCACTGACGAACCCAGCCTGCAAAAAAATCCACTCTCCGAGCGTGAACTCGAGATACTGAACCTGATCGCGCTGGGGCTTAGCTACCGGGCGATTGCTGACGACCTTGAGATCAGCCCTAATACCGTCAGGGTCCATATCACGCGCATCTATGAGAAGCTCAACACCTGCAACAAGGTCGAGACGCTCAACCGGGCGCGGCAGCTGAAGATCCTGGATTGACCCTACGCAACCTATTGTTCGACACAGTAGAGTCGCTCGGATACACCGCAGGTTTGCGCGCCCGTGAAGATAGCAGCGCTCGTCAAGCTATCGACTTGTGCGCGATTTCCCGATCCGCCTCCGCTTATCCAGTCACCGCAGCTGGTCGAGTACACCCAGTCTGCGCCGAGCCCCGTCCAGGCAAAAGTCGTGGGCATCGGTGAAATGGGTGATACCAGGGGGAAAATAAGCAAGGCCTTCTCGTTGGTATTGCCGATTTCAAAGCCGTCTGGTCTCATGTATTTCGTGTTGGGTTTAAGGACCCAATTCAGATTCTCGGCAATACCCCCGGTACAATTCGCTGTCGTGCAGGCCAGCCGGTCCGGTGCCCCGATGAGGGCCTTCCATGATCCATTGCCCGCGCCGTTGGGGTTAGCTCCGTCGGCCACGCAAATTGCATCCGCCCCGGCTGTCCCACCAAGGTTGCCACTATACCCGCTGGCAGTGAGAAAAATCCGCAGATTGCGTGATCCCATTCCTGATGCCGAGCCAGGATTCTCCAGCTGGTTCAGCAGGTCATAGTTATTGCAGTTCGTGAGCGCAAAGACTACAACAGTAAAAACGAAAGCGCAGACAGCGAAATGTCGTCTCATATGTACGATATTGGACGCAATCTGCACATGGTCAAGCTGATTGTAGGCACATCTCCCTATTGCTACAATTTGGCTTCAGCAAGCCGATAATGTAACACAGGAACGAATTACCCCAATTTGGGGTCACTTTACAGAACTTATGAAATCCCCCCTGCTTCTTTATTGCATCGCGGCGACTGCCGCAGCGGCAGAACCGCTGAAACTGGATTTTGCCGAAGCCGTTCAGCGGCTCGTTGCACAGAACCGCGAACTGTTGGCCGCGCGGCAGAACCTCGAAACCGCGCGGCTGAATTACCGGGGTGCGTATGCGGGTTTTTTGCCGCAGGTTACGGCGGGCATGAACTACACACAGGGTAACTCGGCGACGACCGCGCAGCTCGCGGGTGTCAACAACACCTATGAACTGTACTCAGCTTCGCTCGGCGTAAACCAGAATATTTTTTCCGGGCTTGCCGATTACTACAAAATCAAACAGGCACGTGCGAATACCGAACTTTCTGAAGCGACGTACACGCAGACTGCGGCCCGTGTCTTTTATGAGCTCAAAGCGGCCTGGTCGCAACTACAACTGGCGCGCGCACAGCACGCACTCGCTGTCGAGACACGCGCGCGCCGGCTCGAGAACGTGCGCATGATTCGCCTGCGCTTCAACAGCGGCAACGAGAACAAAGGTTCGCTGCTTCTGGCAGAGTCGTACCTCGCACAGGCAGAGCGTGACGTCAACCAGTCACTGCGGCAAAAACTCACGGCTGAAACGGAGCTCAAACGGGTGCTGAACTTACCCGAAGAGCAGCAGGTTCTGCCCGAAGGTTCACGACAAAGCAAGGCACCGCCTGAAGCACAGAACCTCGCTGAACTTTCAAAACAGACACCCGAATACCGGCAGGCGCTGGCACAGGAGCTCAATGCCGAAGCAACGGCCGATGCTGCAATTTCGCCATTCTTTCCGACGCTCAATGCATCCGGTTCGTTGTTCAGGCAGGGGCCGACTTTTTTTCCCGAACGCGACCGCTGGTCGGTAACCGTCGGCGTGAGCTATCCGCTCTTTAGCGGCGGCAAAGACTATTACGCCCTGAAGGCAAATAATAGCGCGCACGAAGCCTCGAAGCGCAACCGCGAATCGGTCGAGCTGGCGCGCACAGCCCGGCTGCAGCAGGCACTGCAGGCCTGGCGCGATGCGCTCGAAAGCGCTAAGGTCAGTGAATCGTTACTCGGCGCCAGTACCGTGCGTGCACAGATTGCGCGCGTGAAGTACAACAACGGCCTGCTGTCATTCGACCAGTGGGACATCATTGAAAATGATCTCATCAACCGGCAAAAAGGTGTTTTGCAGACCCGCTACGATCTGGAGATTGCACAGGCCGCGTGGGAACAACTCACCGGCGAAGGACCTGCCCTGTGATGTCACGCCTGCGCTCCAAACCCCTGTGGATCACTCTCGGTGTATTGGCGCTCGGCGTGGCCCTCTACGCCTTCTGGCCCGGCAGTAAAAAGAATGAAGCGCCCAGCTACTCGGAGATCAAGCCGCAGCGCGGCGAAATTCGCGTCACCGTGACGAGCACCGGCACAGTGCAACCCGAGGGCCGCATCGAAATGAAACCCCCGGTGCCCGGCCGCATGGAAAGTGTACTCGTGCGCGAAGGGCAAAAAGTACGGCGCGGCCAGATCATTGCGTGGATGAGTTCGACCGAACGTGCCGCACTGCTCGATTCGGCGCGCGCCGTCAGCAGCGAAGAGTACAAGCGCTTCCAGGAATACTACAAGGCGACGCCGATTGTTGCACCCGTATCGGGTACGATCATACTGCGCAGCGTCGAACCCGGGCAGACAGTTGCTTCAGCTGACGTTTTGCTCGTTGTCTCTGACCGGCTGCAGGTCGTAGCCAAGGTCGATGAAACCGACATCGCTCGTGTCGAACGGAGCGTCCCGGCAGAAATTCTGCTCGATGCTTACCCTCAGCAGCCGATCGAAGCACGCGTGAGCGCCATCGCGTATGAGGCGAAGACGGTGAATAACGTCACCACATACGATGTCGAGGTGGCTCCCAAAGCGCAGCCAGCTTTCATGCGCAGCGGCATGACTGCCAATGTCACATTCGTTCTGAAAAAGAAAGAGGATGTACTTACTCTACCCCTCGCGGCCATACAGTTCAAAAAAGATTCACCGTTTGTGCTGGTAAAGGGCGCCAAAGGCAAAGCCGAAGAGGTGCTCGTGGTGATCGGTGACTCTGACGGCAGCAATACCGAAATCACCTCGGGACTCGACGAGGCGCAGACTGTGCTGGTACCCAAGATGCAGATCAATACCGGAAAGCAGGGTACAAACCCATTCATGCCGGCCCGCAGCGGTCGTTCGGGGCAGGGCAAGTCTTCAAACCGCGCGCATTAACCGGGCATGATTGAAGTCCGCAATTTAGGCCGCAAGTATGTGATGGGCGGCAATACCGTCCATGCGCTGAAAAACGTGAACCTCGACATAGGCCCTGACGAGTTCGTGGCAATCATGGGCCGTTCGGGTTCGGGCAAGTCGACCTTGATGCACGTATTGGGTCTGCTCGATCAGCCCACGAGCGGCAGTTACCGCCTGTTCGGCAAAGAAGTCGCGCACATGGAAGAAGACGCACTCGCTGTCTACCGCCGCGCGACGCTTGGTTTCATATTCCAGCAATTTCATCTGCTGCCACGCCTGAGTGCGCGCGACAACGTCGCCATGCCCTTGCTCTACTCAGGTGCACAGGTCGGGTTGACGACACCCGAAAAGCTCCTGGCCGATGTTTCGCTCAGTGACCGCATACACCACCGTCCCTCTGAAATGTCGGGCGGGCAGCAGCAGCGCGTCGCCATCGCGCGCGCTCTGGTGAATAACCCGCGTATTCTTCTGGCCGATGAACCCACAGGTAATCTTGATACCGCCTCGCAGCATGACATCCTCGAACTCCTCACGCAGATGCATGACAGCGGCCTCGGGGTAATAGTCGTGACGCACGACGAAGAGGTTGCCGAACGCGCACACCGCATCATCCGCATGCAGGATGGTGAGGTAGTATCGGATACGCGGAAAAAGAAATCCAGGAAAGAAAGAACCCCTCCCCCTGCCCCTCCCCTGATCAAAGAAAGGGTAGCTGAAGGTAGGGTGGGGTATTTTATGCAACTTCTCGCCGAGGGCTACCGCGCGGTGCTGGCCAACAAGTTGCGCAGTGCGCTTTCTATGCTCGGTATCATGATCGGTGTCGCCTCGGTGATTGCGATGCTGGCACTCGGTGCAGGTGCGCAGAAGTCGATCGAATCACAACTGACAAGCCTTGGCGCCAACGTCATTGTCGTGCGACCTGCGGCAGTGCGTGTTGGCGGGGTGGCGCAGGAAAGCGGCAGCCCGGCTCGTATCGCGGTTGAAGATATCGAATGGCTGAGGGGACGCGTGCCCGAAATCAACGCAGTCGCCGGCAACGTCAATGGCCGCGCGCAGGTAACCTACAGCAACAAAAACTGGAATACCATGGTGCAGGGTGCTGGCACCGACTACGCGACAATCCGCAGCGCAACGCCGTTCATGGGGCGCATGTATACCAAGGCTGAAGAACAGTCGCGTGCGCGGGTCGCCTTGCTCGGCCTCACCGTGGTGCGCGAACTTTACGGCGACAACAACCCAATTGGCACGTTCATCAAAATCAACAAGGTCAGCTTCCAGGTGATCGGGGTCATGCCCGCGAAGGGTGGCACCGGTTTTCGCGACCAGGATGACGTGGTCGTCGTACCTTTGACCACGGCTATGTACCGCCTGCTGGGCAAACAATACGTCGACTCTCTCGACGTCGAGGCGCGCGAAGGCAGCAACATCGATGACGTGGGCGAATCCATCAAACGCGCGCTTTCGACACGCCACCGGGTGCCGGCTTCCATGCAGGAAGACGGCTACCAGGTCATGAACCTGGCCGACATACGCGCGGCGGTAACGGCCACTTCATCGACGATGTCGGCGCTGCTAGCGTCGATTGCCGCCGTCTCGCTGCTCGTGGGCGGTATCGGCATCATGAACATCATGCTCGTATCGGTCACCGAGCGCACAAAAGAAATTGGCCTGCGCAAGGCCGTCGGCGCGCGCCGAAAAGATATTCTGCTCCAGTTCCTGGTAGAGACGCTCGCTGTCAGCCTTTCCGGCGGAGCTTTGGGTATGCTTTTGGGTGCAGTGATTTCTTTGGCCATGTCGAGCCTTGCCGGCTGGTCGACTTCCGTGAGCGGATTTTCCGTCGTCCTGTCGGTAGCGTTCTCCGTCGTCGTGGGGCTGGTTTTTGGCATCTATCCCGCCCGCAAAGCGGCGGCGCTCAACCCGATCGCAGCGTTGCGGCACGAGTAAAATTTGATTTACAGTCCGCTGTCTCCTAATACGGGTTGGTATGGAGCGTGCGGTGGTTATCAGCCGGGCAAAGCTGGGCGAAGACAATTCGCTGGCAGAACACTACCGGAGTATGAATGCTGATGAGAGAATGCAGGACTTTCTTAAGATCCAGCAGACCTACCTCGTAGCGATGGGCTACACCGAATTTCCACCGGTCGAGAGGGTAATTCAATTTCGGAAAATGAACTGTCACTGATGCCTGATATGCGCGATTTTCTCGCGCTCTTGCAGCAGCACTCGGTCGACTTTGTGATCATCGGGGCTTTTGCTCTCGCCCGATTTGGCATTCCACGCGGCACAGGCGACCTCGATATCTTCATCAACCCGACCGCCGAAAACGCTCAGCGGGTCATGGAAGTCTTGCGTGACTTTGGCCTGTCATCTCTGCAGTTAACTTCACAGGATATCCTCTCGGGTGACATTATCCAATTGGGATTTCCTCCCGCACGCATCGATTTGCTCACGCAGCTGACCGGTGTCACTACCGAAGAAATACTACAGTCGAGGACACCGGGAAAGCTGGGGCCCTTTTCAGTCGATTTTCTTGGCAAGTCTGTCTTTCTGAAGAACAAAGCAGCCGTAGGCCGCGCAAAAGATCTCGCAGATATCGAAGCGATCCGATCACTGGAGAAATAGCCATGCGGGGTTTTATCGTACCACTTTGCCTGGTTGCGGCCTGCATCGCACCGCGCAACCAGACGCTCACTGATGAAGCCTATGCGCAACGATATTCCACCGGATCGGCAAGCCGTGGTAGTAACTCGTTCACCAGTGATCGCCGTGGTTCGGCGCTTATAACGACAGCAATTATGGCAGCGCCCGCTCTTTGCCGGGCCATCGACCAGTCCCGCAGTCAAAGCGAGCGAACGGCCCGGTGTACTGAGCTTTTTCGGCACCTGAGCAACAGCGACGCCGCAGCGCACGAATGGCAGAGCTATTACATACGCTGTCAGAAGATCTGAGCGTAGCGTTTGCTATGGGCTTAAGCCCATGGCTAACGCAAATTAGATCGCCAACTTTATCAGATCACCAAAGCTTTCTGCCTTGAGGCTCGCGCCGCCGACCAATGCGCCGTCGATATCCGGTTTTGCCATCAGCGCCGCGATATTGTCGGGCTTGACCGAACCGCCGTACAGAATGCGAATTTTGGGAGCTACGTCTTTGTTCAGTTCGGCGATGCGCTTGCGGATGGTCTCGTGCATACTCTGAGCGTCTTCGGGCGTGGCATTCTTGCCCGTGCCGATCGCCCAGACTGGCTCATAAGCGATAGAAACCTTTTCCCACTGCGCAGCAGTAAGGCCAGAGAGCGCAGCATTGATCTGCCCAAGCACAACTGCCTCAGCCCGGCCCGACTCGCGCTCATCAAGGGTTTCGCCGACGCACAGCATCACCATCAGGTTCTGTTCGAGCACACGCTCGATCTTTTTTTTCAGGAATTCATCGCCTTCTTTTAAGACATGCCGCCGCTCAGAGTGACCGATGAGCACGTAACCCGCGCCCGCATCGCGGGCCTGCGATGCCGAAATTTCTCCCGTGAACGCTCCGTCTTTTTCTGACGAGCAGTTTTGCACGCCGATGTGAACCTTTGAACCGGCAAGGGCTGCTTTCGCCGCAGTGAATTGCAGAAAAGTCGGGTAGACCAACACTTCGCGGTCGCTGTATTTGGCAGCTGCCTCTTTAACGGCTTTGGCGAGCGCCTCGGCCTCGGCGAGGGTCAGGTTCATCTTCCAGTTACCGGCAATCAGGGGAGTTCTCATAGAGTTAATTCGTTTACGTGCTACGCACGTAAACGAAAAAATTCAACATGCGCAGCTACGCAGAAGCCCTTGCGGTCGCCGAATCGTGGACCAGGGCACCTTTTGACAACGACACCATCACCAGCGTCCGGGCGATACTGTCGCTGCCCGACGCAGAACGCGAGAAGGCAATTCTCGACCAGTTCGGCTATGACCTGAGTTTCGGCACCGCTGGCATGCGGGCACTCATGGACGTTGGTACTGCGCGGATGAATGAATACACGATCGCGCGCGTCAGCGCGGCCGTGGCGCAGGTGCTGAAATCCCAGGTAAAGGGTAAAATCCCACAGGTCGTCATCGGCTACGATGCGCGCCGCAACTCAGAAAAGTTCGCAAAGATTGCTGCTCAGGTCTATCTCGCGGCAGGCATCCAGGTGCATCGTTTCAACCGTATCGTCCCTACCCCTGTTGTGCCGTTCTTTGTGCGCAGGCTAAACGCCGACTGCGGTGTCGTCATCACTTCGAGCCACAACACCGCTCCTTACAACGGATACAAGGTTTATGCCGCGAATGGCGCGCAGATTCTCTCACCGTTCGATACCGACGTCATGGCCGCGATGGCCCAATTACCGTACGCACTGCCCGGTAAAGCCGTCGAAGGTGGCAAACTGGTCGACCTGTCTGATGAAATCCTGCGCGAATACGTTAGCTGGGTGGTAAGCGAAGTCGACTTCGCCCGGGACCGGTCGCAGAAAATAGTCTTCACACCCCTGCACGGTGCAGCCGGCGCCCTGATGAACGCTGTTTTCTACAAATCGGGATTTAAAAACTTTCTGCCGGTACCGCAGCAGTACGAACCGCATCCCGGTTTTCCCACGGTCAAAGCGCCCAACCCGGAAAACAAAGACAGCCTGGTCATGGCGCTCGAAAAAGCCGAAGAAGACAAAGCCGATCTGATATTGGCCACTGATGGAGACGGCGACCGCATCGGTATCGCGTACCGTAACAGTGCCGGCAAATTCGAGACACTGACCGGCAACCAGATCGGTACGGTACTGCTCTACTACCTGCTGTGCAAGCTGCGCGAGCAAAAAAAACTCCGCCCCAATCTTTTTGCCCTCTGTAGTGTCGTCAGCACACCGCTCACCCGCACGATCTGCGAGAAGTTCGGTATCACCTTTCACGAGACGCTCACCGGGTTCAAGAACATGGGCAACAAGGCGCACGAAATTCAGCTCAAAGACCCCGATGCGCGCATGGTGCTCGCGTACGAAGAGGCATTCGGCGTCACCATCGGCGACTCACGCGACAAAGATGGTATTATCAGCAACCTGCTCGCGGCGCATATCGCCGCAGAAGAAGGTGGTTTTGAATACTGGCTGAATGCCATGTATACCGAATGTGGCTACGCGGCAGAAGATGCAGTAGAGAAAGAGTTTCCCGGCGCTGCAGGCATCGACGCGATGACAAACCTGATCGAACAGATACGCAAGGCGCCACCGAAAGAATTTCTCGGATACCCTGTTTTTTCTGCCCGCGATTTCAAAGTCCTGAAAGAAATGCGTGACGGCAAAGAAATACCCATCAGCCATGTGCCGGCACAGAACCTGCTGTATTTCGCCAACGCAAACGGCGACTGGGTGGCCATTCGCCCGTCGGGTACTGAACCGAAAGTGAAGGCATACCTCGGTGTGCGCGAGCAGTCCGCATTTTCGGCCAAGACCGTGGCGCACGCGCACACGCGCCTGACCGAACTCAAAATGTTCGCCGCTTCGCATTTGGGAGGTTAGTAAGCAGCCTCGCGTCGCAGTTGCTGCGGCGGCACAAATGCAGGCATTTTTCCGCCGAGCGGTCTCTCTACCATGCGCCGCTGCCATGCATCACCAAGGCGAATGGCGACGTTGGTTGCACCCGGCAAAAGCCGGCGCAGGGTTTCGAGCGCGAAGACCGCAGGGGCAGTGAACGCCACCGTGTACTTCAGTATTGAATCGGGTAAGCCCAGGTCATCGCCCGCCTTGTCGCCGAGCACGATACGGGTAAAGCCTGAACGCAGCTGCATTTCGAACCAGGCGAGGCCTTTTTCGACTGGCGTTTCTGCGCGCTCCAGGGGCACATTCATCAACGCCTGGCCCAGCAGGCGCGAATCGGCATCGGCGCCCGGCTGCGTTACACCGGCAAGCCACGCCATGCGCATACCCTGCTCTTCATTTTCCGGCAGCAGGGCTTCATCGATACCCATCAACCAGCCGATGTAACGCCAGAGGTGCATCACCCCCTGCGATTCCCGGTCAGATATCTGCAGGCCGAGTATGCGCAGACCGGTAAGGTAGACCGAAGAAAAGAGTATGTTCGTCGCAATCATGTCTGCCTGGTTAATCGGCAATCCCCAGTCGGCGTGGCGCCATTTGGCCGAACGGTCGAGCATCAGCCGAACGTGCGCATGCATTAGCCTGACCCTGAGCGCGGCATTAAAGCCCGGCGCGCCGTGCGCCATGGCACCGGTGCGGGTGACGTCATAACCAAACTTGGCAGTCTCGGCCAAACGGCGCGGTGCCATGTACTCGAGCTGGCCGGTGAAGGCGATGGGCTTATTGGCGGCGGCGGAGCGATAACCGCCCATGAGACTGACGCACGAAAGCACGTATTCACCCAACGGTCCCGAGCGCTGCGAGAGTTTTGCCCCTTCTTCAAGCAGCGAACGATTGAGCCACGCGGGATCCTGTTTCGTTTCGGCAATGAACTCCCCCAATTCGTTGGGCGCATCAGCTGGCAGATTACCCTGCAGCGCGGCACTCAGCATCGGCATCGCCCGCTGCATACCTATCTCATCAAATTTTTTGGCGAGCCGGTCTGCCAGCGGATCACCTGCCCAAAGGTAAGTGCCGTAACGCGCGATTTCTTCGGGGGAAATCTTGCGGCGGATAAAGAACACGTCTGCCAGCTTCAGAAAAAGGTCAGCGTTTTCTGCCGGATCGCGAAACCGTGTCGGAGGGTTGGCAGGTGCTGCATGGGCTGGCGAAGGCATAACCGCGCCTGCCGGCAAATGAACAAAGCGTCAAGTCTAAGTAAACAGGCTTTTGGTGTCTATTTGTTGCTCGTGCAATCCTGGTAAGTTATCACCTCATTCTCGACGACGAAGGCCTCTTCGCCCTTTGTCCAGAAAATAAAGGTCTCATCCTTCCTGGCGTAGCGCGCACCCGAGGCGGCTGCGGCCTGGGGAAGTTCGAGCTTGCGACCGTCGCTCAGGCGGAGTTTCACCTTGCCCGGTTCGTCGAGTATGAAACGTGCTTCTATAACCCGGCCGCTGGCGCAGGTGTACCGGACATCGTTGTAGTGGGGTAAATGACGCGGTTTAGGCTTCGCGAAAATCAGGGAAGTGCAAAGGCACGGGAGAATGAAAGAGAGAGAAAAAATTTTCACCCGGCCAGACTGCGTGGGCAGCATGGCCGGGAAAATGTTTTTGGAGCTGTCAAGCTCCGGTTTTTACCAACGGTCGTTGTAGCCGCCGCGGTTGCCACCGCGACCACCACCGCCGCCGCCGCGGTTGCCACCACGGCCGCCGCCACCGCCACCACCGAAACCACCACGTTCTTCACGCGGGCGTGCTTCGTTGACAACGATCGGACGGTTGTTCAGTTCGCGGCCGTTCATGCCTGCAATCGCCTTAATGCCTTCTGACTTATCAGCCATTTCGACAAAGGCAAAGCCTTTCGCACGACCGGTATCACGGTCCATAATCAGTTTCGCTGAGCTCACTGTTCCAAATTCAGAAAAAGCCTGCGCCAGCTGCTGTTCGGTCACTGTGTACGCAAGGTTACCTACATAAATGTTCATTCAAAATCCTCTTTTCTAACTCGCCGCCTGGCCCGCAGAGCAGGTTGCAGCAGCTTTTTTAAACCCGATTACAAATGAGCGGAAATACAGGCAAACTTCGTTCAAAGACAACCAGAAATCGTGATCATTCAAAATTCAGCGGTTCGGCCGTAGCTACCCCCGGGGTAACAGGCTGTCCAGCAATAAACCTGATCTGCTATTCGGCCTATCTCCCGGAAAGATAGGTACCTCCGCCCACTGGGCAGATTATACTATCAGGAGACAATTCATGAAAAAAACAATGATCATGATTCTGGCTTTGGCTATGAGCCCACTGGCGCTTACAGCACAGGCAAAGAAAAAGACCGCTGCCGAGCTGGCAGCAGAGCGCAAAGCTGCAATCGACAAGACTGCGGCCGATAAGCGCGCGGCGACCGAACAGGCGGCCAAAGACAAAGAGGCAGCCCTGAAGAAAAAGGGCGAAGATGCACAGAATTCAGCCCTGGCTGCTGCCGACAAGGCACTGTCATCCCTGAGCCTCATGGCCTGGGGCGGTTATAACTTCACCGTGAAAAACGATGCACAGAAAGCCGACACTGCATCGACCTATGGCGGCCCATCGGGCGGAGTTCATGGTTACTATGGCGGCAAGCTGCAACTCGGTCTGAGCGCGGCATACATCACTTATGCAAATGCCCCTTCAACAGCCGTGAGTTCAGCTACCACCGTCAGCATCATTCCTGTAGAGGCACGTGTGCGCTATATGCTCGGCGACCTGTTCTTCGTGGGAGCGTTTGCCGGTTACGGGGCATACCTCGCCACTCCTGAAAACACCGCGGGCAAACCGGGCTTCGTCACCAGTGGTCTCTATGCAGGCCTGAACTACGCGGTTTCGAACGACCTGTCGATTGCGCTGTTCTGCGATGCCCGCTACCTGGGTTCACTCAACACAGAGCTCGATAATACAGTAGCCAAGGGCAACGTACTCGTTACGCCCGCAATTGGCGCGTACTTCAAGTTCTAAGATTCTAAAAAAGTTTCGCGGCGCAGCAGCGCCGCGGAGCTTTCTCACAATCATCCTTTTCACACTGTCTGCGAAATTGACCCTTCCCCATCGTGGAGATCGCAGTCAATCGTAAGGCCCGTTTCAACTACGAAATCCTCGAAGATTTTGAGGCCGGTATCGCGCTGACCGGCACCGAGGTAAAGTCGCTGCGTCAGAAAAAGGTCAATATCTCTGATGGCTACGTTGTTATTCGCGATAGCGGGCTACAGCTGATCAACGTGCGTATTGAGCCCTACGAGCAAGGCAACATCATGAACCACGAGCCGCTGCGCCCGCGTAACCTGCTGCTCAAGAAGAAAGAAATCGACCGCCTGCGCGGCAAGATGCGCGAACGCGGTTACGCCCTGTTACCGCTCAAAATCTATTTCAAGGGCCGCTACGTTAAGGTACTCGTCGGCCTTGGCAAGGGCAAAAAGACGCACGACAAGCGCTCGACGATACGCGAGAAAGATATCAGGCGCGATACCGAACGCGAAATGAAGCACTACAAATAATGCTACGGCGTGCGCTCAAGATCTTTGGCCTGGCCCTACTCGCCGCATTTTTTGTGATGCTGGGGCTCGGATGGCAGGCCTTCGGCCGCAAGGCAGAAGGAGAAAGACTCGACCGCCTCCGCAATTCAGCACAATGGCTCGGTAATGCTTTTGAAAACCCGCAACCGCTACGCAATGATTTTGCCGGCTCTATCTCGGCGATGTTCAAAAGCGGCCGCTTCACTGCCCCCGCGGGAGTGATTCCGGTTGAGCGCACGAACGGTGCACAGTACAAAACAGCTCCCTCATCGGGCCTGAGGGTCACGTGGTTCGGCCATTCATCGACCATGGTCGAGATTGATGGTGTGCGCGTGCTCACCGACCCGGTTTTCAGCGAAAGGGTTTCACCTTACAGCTGGCTCGGACCAAAACGCTGGTACGCGCCACCGGTTGCCTTCAGCGAGTTGCCGGCAATCGATGCAGTCGTCATTTCGCATGACCACTACGACCACTTCGATATGTTTACCGTAAAGCTGCTGCTTGCCGGCAATGCAGTTTTTATTGTTCCCTTAGGCATAGGAGCTCACCTGTCTTACTGGGGTGTACCCGGGAAGCGGATCATCGAACTCGATTGGTGGCAGGAAACCCGCATTGGCAACCTGCGCGTCGTCCTGACGCCGGCACGCCACGCTTCGGGACGCATGCTGGTCGACTTCAATAAGAAACTCTGGGGTGGTTTTGCGCTGCTCGGGAAAAAGAACCGCGTCTACTATTCAGGCGACACGGGGTTGTTTCCAGCAATGAAAGAAATCGGCAGGCGCTTGGGCCCCTTCGACCTGACTATGATTGAGGTCGGTCAATACAACCGCAGCTGGCCCGACTGGCACATCGGCCCCGAACAGGCGGTCAAAGCACACCGCTGGGTAAACGGCCGCACCATGCTGCCGGTACACTGGGGCCTGTTTGTTCTGGCCGCGCACAACTGGACTGAACCGATTGAGCGTGTGCTGCGCGAGGCAGAACCTCACGGTGTACGCGTCGCCACGCCAAAACCGGGCGAAGCCTTTGAACCGGCACAGGCAGCGGCCGATCTGCGTTTCGTCAAACGCTGGTGGCCGGCCGTTGAATGGCAGAGTGCCGCAGAGCACCCGATCGTTTCGACACAGGTCGAGTAAGTGTAAGCCCGGCCGGGCGATTCATCAAAAATTGAAGGTAAAATATTCGTCGCAGGTAGCACAGGGCAGGTGTGCCGGGTACTGGCCGCGATAATTCGCCACAAAGTCTGTTCGCTGGTTTTGCCAGACCTCTGCGAGGGGATCGTTGTCGAGGTTGCCCCGGGCGGAGTTCTTTGCCTGGTCAACCGTCTGCTTACAGAAGGCAATATCGCCGTTGGCGCGAATAAACAGGTCGCGCCGCAGGTGCCAGCAAGCATAGCGTTCGAGCGGGGTCATGTCAGACACCCGGCGCTCGGGTAAAAGGCCTGCATAGCGGTTATATTTTTGCAGCAGGAAACTTGCCCCGAGATCTTCTGCGAGTGCATAGAGCGAATCAATTTCGGTTTCGTTTTCAACAACTTTGAACGCCTGCAGATAGACCAGCTCCTGTGCATTACGCCCCGCAGCACTGAGCGCACCCGTAAAGCTCTGGATATTCGCTTTGACGCGATCGAGCGTGATGAGCGGAGCGCCCGAATAGTCGGTATAACGCCCAAGCGAGTTGAGCATCACGATCACCCGCAGCTTCTCCACCTGGGCATGAGTCGCCAGCGGCCAAAGTTTATCGAGATGAATGCCGTTTGTTTCCACGAAGACATGGCGGATGCGCTCGTTTTCGAGCAACGCCGCCAGGTACGATACAGAATCGGGGTGCTCAAGCGGTTCACCCAGCCCCGAGGCACAGACAGAGGTGTCGCCGAAACCCTGCTCGATGTACGCTAAGACTTTTTCAAAGTGCGGCCGCGCAAGGGTGTACCGCTTCTGCTCAATCGCGCTCAGCGGAGAGAAGTAGCTTGTATGTTCGGCCGTCGAAACGAATTCGAGCTCGATGTAAGACGGAAACGTGACAAGAATCTCAGGGTGAGCGTCTATGGCCGGCTTCAGCGCAGCATAACCCTGGCCGGGTTGCCAGTGCGGCAGCAGAGCTGCAGTTTTTGCCACAGAACGACCGGTTGCCAGGCTGAAATCGAGCCGCAGCACGCGCAGATCGGGCTCTTCATAGTGCACCTCGGCGTGAAACTGGTTGATATTCTTCTCAACGAATGGCCGCAGACCGGCTGCAGCGACGTCGGCATCGCTCGCTTCCATGATTTCCAGCGACTCGAGCAGGTCACGGCTGACAATGTGCGGAGCTATACCGGGCGGCAGGTTTTCGCCGTAAGTGATATCTGCCCGGTACTCGGTATGGATACCGTACAGTTTTTGCGTAAGAACTGTATCGAGCAGCGGAAACACTCCGCCACAGACGAGGATATGGCTTACCCCACTGTCGGCAAAGAGCGCATGAACTGCTGAAATTTCGCTCTGTGGTTCGAGGGGCCGGGCGCCGGGCAGCAGCGCCCCGAGGCGCTGGCGCAACCCGTCGTCAGCTACGCACAAGTAGACCGGCAGGCCGATACTCTCTGCTTTGGCCACAAAGACTTCGGGCAATGAAGCCGCACCCGGCACCGTGAAATCGGGCGCGTATGTCGCAGGCGTATGGATGAGTAGAACGGTCTGCGTCATTCTGCAGGACTATTCCTGGTAGTCTTTGAGATAGATCGTGACGGCGACTTTTTTGCGCTGCTCTTTCAGCCAGCGACCGTATTCAATCTGTTCGTTCTGGCTATAGAGTATCGCGCGGACGTTGTCATAAACTTCATCGAGGCCAATCGCGCGCGCGCTTTCTACGCGCACACAATAGTAACCGCCGTTAGCTCCCACAAAGATTTGTGAGGTGGTACCCATGGGTGTGCCGTTGACCGCACCCGCGAGAATCGGGTCAATCTGCGCCACCTGGTCGAGCCGCATATCGACCATTAATCCCCCGCGTGCCTTGCTGCCATGTGCCGAGTATTGTGTCGCTGCTTTGGCAAAACCCGCACCCGACGAAGCACCCATCGCGCGAGCCGCTTTCATCTGGTTGCTCACCTTGAGCTCGTTGCCCGCAACAGGAATAAAGATCATGCGAAACGTGTATTTTTTCCCCACGCGGTTCTTGTTCTGCCGGTACCACTCTTCAACCTGCGAGGGCGTCGGGTTCGGCACCGATACACGCAGCTGCATGACCTGTTGTGTCTTGAGCTGGCGCGAGAGCTCTTCTTTGTATGTATCAAAATCGAGACCCATGTCGCGCTTGACGATCTTCTTGAAATCGTCTTCGCGCAGAATACCACGCATATCCATTTCTTTCTTGATGGCGTTGTTGATACGTTCGGGCGAGATCGTGACCGATTCTTCGCGTGCAATCACGTCGATGATGGCCCGGCCAATCAGGTTATCGAGCGCGTGACTTTTTACGCTGCGTTTGTCTTTAACCGGCGCCTTGCGCTTCTGCATCCGCTCGATTTCCTGCGTCAGGTCAATATTCGTGATGGGCGCACTGGCAACCACTGCGACGACATCGGCCAGCACCGTCGCAGCGAAAAGGGAGGGTAACGACAGGGCTGCGCCGGCAAAAATAAGCAGCAAAAAACGCGCGGGCATGTTGAACCTTCCCGGACTTCATATGCGGCGTAAACCGTTATACGCTGCCCCTGCCACCGGCAGGTTGTGAAATCCATTGACGTCCCGCCGGGGCCGGCACGGGTAAGCTGTGCCATCGGGAACAAAAAATCAGCGCCTCATCGCGATACTGCAGGTTGTGCTGGCACTGGGTTTTACGGGGTTCTGGCTGCTGTACTTTTTCGAAGATGCCTGCCGCACGCAGGGGCCACAGCTCGCGGCCTGCCTGGCTTCAGGCAATACAGGTTCTTGCCTGGGTCCCGCCCTGTCCTGTGAACGCTACCTGGCATTTGAGAATTCGTTCCCTCTACCCGACCTCGGCTATATCGTCCCGCTGCTCGTTGCTTCCGCATGGGGGCTTTGGCTCAACCGGCGCTGGGGGTATCTTGCGGGTATCATGGCGGGTTCTGCGCTGATCTTCCTCGGGCTGCTGGATATTTCGTTCAACCTACAGAATGCGCGATACAGTATCGGCCTGATCGATGCGGCGATGAATGTGCTGATCAACGCGGTGTGTGTGATTTTCGGACCGCTGCTGATCCGGTTCTGCTGGCAGCGGCTCAGCGCATAGAACACGGCATTTCTATTTCTGTTTCAGACTCGCGAGATCGAGCGTCTTTAGCCACGTGAGTGTCCGGGCAAGTCCCTCGTGGTAAGGGACCCTCGGCTTCCAGCCCAGCTCGCGTTCGGCGCGCCCAATCGAGAACCGCAGCCGCGACCCCAGGTTCTTCACCGTATACGTTGTCAGCAGCGGTCGGCTGCGCAGGCGCAACAGCCTCCAGGCAACTTCAAGAACCAACGCTGCCGCATATGCCCAAAAGTACGGAATGTGCAACCGCGGCACTTTCACCCCTAGCGAGCCTGCGATGGCCCCGCAGAATTCCTGGAACGTAGTCATCTTACCATCGTGTACGAGAAACCCTTTGGCCACCGCATACTTGTGCGTGCTGATCGTCATCAGCAGGTCGACCAGGTTCTCGATATAAGTCGGCCACACGTGCACATCCCTGCGCCAAAAAACCATCTCTTTTTTCAAAATCGCGTCGGCTGTCAGCGGCACAAAAGTTTTGTCGCCGGGCCCATAAACCCAGCAGGGGTAGACCATTGTCACGGGCAGTCCATAAGCATGGTAGTAACGCCAGGCAATTTCTTCTGCGGCAATTTTTGTATCGGCATAGGGTTCACCCCATTTTTTGAGGGGAGCCTCTTCGGTTATAACCCGGCTCTCGTCGAGACCGAATACATCGTTGGTGCTGAGGTATACGAATCGCTTCACGCGGGCATTCAGAGCAGCTAGGCAGAGTTTCTCCATGCCTTCGATATTCACCGCCTGAAACAGCGAGCGCGGGGCCCAATCGGTCACTACAGCCGCACAGTGAAAAACAATAGAGGCGCCCTTACAGGCGATCTCGAGCGAAGCACCATCACGCAGGTCACCGTGAACAATTTCCACACGCTTCTTTTTCAGTTTGCCTTCACCGGGGTCGCCGCGCATCACCAGCGCGCGCACGCGGTATTTCTTTTTCAGGCAGGCGTCAACCAGGTGTGAACCGATAAAACCCGTCGCACCGGTGATCAGGATCTTTTTCATAGACATCTACATTTTTTGTTGGTGGCCTGGCTGGTCTATCGGTTTAACTGCGTTGCTCAGAGCGCGAAAATTGTGTGCTGCTGGATTCAAGGCTGCGCGGCTGGTCGCTATCGATAATCGATTGACATATATGGTGTTTCCTGCCATACTACCTGCATGAAGACGACGCTGTACCTTGACGACGAACTGCTTGCGCGTGCGCAAGAATTGTCCGGCATCAGGGAAAAAACCCAACTGGTAAACCGGGGCCTGCAGACCCTCGTCTCGCAGCTAGCTAGCCAAAGACTAGCACAGATGGGTGGTGCAATGCCGTCACTCAAGACCCCACCACGCCGGCGCAAGAATGCACTCTGAATTTATTGCGGACACATCAGTCTGGGTAAATCATTTCGGGCGGCGCGGCAGCTCCGAGTTCGTCAGCGCATTGCGCGAAAATCGTGTGCTGCTGCACAGCCTTGTATACGCTGAATTGGTCCTCGGTGGCATAGAGAAGAACGAGGAGGCTAGCGAATTGCTTGGCCTGCTGCGGCGACCCATCGAGGCCACTTACGACGAGATTCTTGAGTTCATCCGCGTCAAGAAGCTCGCCGGTCGGGGTGTGGGCTGGGTAGATGCTGCGTTGCTGGCTTCGGCGGCACTCAGCGGCTGCGGGCTTCTGACCGAAGATAAGGCGCTCAGGCGATTGACCTGATAATGGTTAGGGGCTGCGCGGCAGGTCGCTGGTGTAATTTTTCTGCGAACTCAACTGCCCTAATCGTCGGAAATTCCTTCGCAAATTTTGGAAATTTGCTCGACGGGGCGCCAAGTCTGGCGCGAATTCCCGGCGATTTTTCGCTTGTACAGCGAAACCGGGCATCTGTTTTCACAGAAAAATTACTATGTTATATAGCTGTCGCGACCTGCCGCGGAGCCCGTTACTTCAGATACTGTAACGGATCTTTTGGGTCTTTGCCTACTCGCACTTCGAAATGCAGGTGCGGTCCCGTCGCTTTGCCGGTCTTACCCACATAACCGATGAGCTCCCCCGCAGCAACACGCTCGCCTTTACGCGCTTTCGTGCGTGACTGGTGGCAGTAGTATGTGAAAAGATTTTCGGAGTGCTTCACGATGATGTAGTTGCCCCACCACTTGTTGGCGGAGTTCTCGTAAATTTCGCCTGCTTTTGCCGATTTGATGGGTTCCCCGATGGGCGCCATGATATCGATACCGCGGTGAAAATCGCCACTCTTCTTTGTCACGGGGTCGATGCGCGGGCCAAACTTTGAATTCACACGACCGTCAACCGGCATCGCAAAACCTCCGGCGCCAACCTGTGGCGGTTGTGGTGCGGGCTTCTGCGAAACCGGTCGCAGGTAACCGTTAAAAAGCCAGCCACTCTTGCCTGCGTAGTTCGCCTGCGCCCAAAAGTCGCTGAGCCCATCGATCGTGTCTTTTTTAGCGGAATAGCCGGTTACCTCAACCTCGGCCTCAGCGGGCACTAGCTGAATGAACTCCCCCGCGAGTGACGGTTCGCTGCGCATGCGCAGGCCCGACGAACTGATGTTGTACTTGGCCTCTTTTTTCTTTGTGCTCGGCTGCACCTGCTCGGGCACATTCTTCAGGTACATCTGCGGCATATAACCTTCGCTCTCCGAGGCCGTGCGGATCAGGGCCCAGATAAGTCCGCCACTCCTGGGATTTACGACCATGACGACTTCGACCTTATCGCCAGCGCGCACGCGGTCAAGGTTCTGCGAATCGGAATCGGAATGCCAGGTCTTGAGGCGATAGTCCTGCGTAACGATCGCAAAAATTTTCGGCGCTTCGGGAATTCCCGTCAGTTCGTTGTGGTCGATGAGTCGCATCTTGCCAGCGTTTTTCGTGTCTACGGGCAGTGCAATGTCGAGACCGGGCTTCAATTTTTCGAGATCAGACCTGAACTCCGCGAAACGGGCAAGAATCTTCTCGACCTTCTTTTGGCTTTCGCTGCGCACCGAGTCGGTTTTTTGCTGCGCCTGTTTGCGCAGGTCTTCGACCTCAAGGGCAAACACCGCCGATAATGTGACAATAACCGTAAGGGACAAAACTCCGCGCCGCATACCGTTAGAGCCAGCAGCTCAGGGCCATGGTCAAACAGAAATGGTGTGCGCACCGGGGGCCAGGCGACAGGCTGCTAGGACGACCTGCCGCGCAACTCCACAAAGGTACGCGGTTTTGTCCAAAGTTTTGACAAAACTTAATGGCCTTGCGACGCGTATTTTGCTATACTTTTTGTATGACGCAAGCAGCCGCGGCGATGGCAGCCTCTCTCGTAGACGTGCAGTCGAGCGCCGACACCCGCCGAATCGCTATCGATAAGGTGGGCATTAAGGGTATCCGCTACCCGATACAGATTCGCGACAAAACCGGCGAAACACAGAACACCGTGGCTGAGCTCAATATGTACGTGTACCTGCCGCAGCAGTTCAAGGGCACGCACATGTCCCGTTTTGTCGAAATTCTCGAGCGTAAGAAACACCTCGATGTACCGACATTCAAGGCACTGTTGCCCGAAATGCTGGAGCGCCTCGAATCACATGTGGGCCAGATCGAGATGAAGTTTACCTACTTCGTTAACAAGGCAGCCCCGGTGAGCGGAGTACAGAGCCTGATGGATTACGACGTCACCTTCATCGGCCACTGCGAAGACGGCGTCACCGACCTGCGCATTAAGGTGGTTGTGCCTGTCACCAGTCTCTGCCCCTGCTCCAAGGAAATTTCTCAGTACGGCGCGCACAACCAGCGCAGTCATATCACCATCACGGCTCGCCTGAGCGAACTCGCCGAAGGCGCCAACATTCTCTGGATCGAAGACATCATTCGCCTTGCTGAAGAAAGTGCTTCGTGCGAACTCTACGGCCTGCTCAAGCGCCCTGACGAAAAGTACGTCACGGAAAAGGCGTACGAAAACCCGAAATTTGTCGAAGACATTGTACGCGACGTGGCGCACCGCCTGAACCAGGACGACCGCATCAGCCATTACGTTGCCGAAGCAGAAAACTTTGAATCGATTCACAACCACTCGGCGTACGCGCTGATCGAGAAACAAAAATAATTGGGGGCTTTGCCCCAATTATTTTGGCCTTATTTGCAGCCGCCTGACTTACCGTCTTCAGCGATGAAGCAGGTCTTACCTTCAGGGCATTTTTGCGTTTCTTTGAACTTGTAATCGCTATAAGAGGAGCAAAATTCGACAGCGTTGTTGTTGCAGCGCATGCGTGCACTACCCGAGTCAAGGTCTTTGCACTCACCGCCCGCGCTCGATTCTTTCAAATCGGCCTTATCAATTTGCCCCTTCATCTTGCATGCTCCGGCGGCAAATACCAGCAGCACGATTGCCATCAAACTTGTTTTTTTCATAGTAGGACGATCTGCCCCGGCATGGGCAGTGTGACAAGGGAATAAAAAACCCCGCCGTGGCGGGGTCTAAAGACAGACCTTAGGGGTCTGATTACATTTTGTAAGTCAGGACAAGCGAAGGTGCGATATTCAGGAAGTTGTTTGAAACTTTTTCCAGAACAAGATCCTGATCATCCTTCAATTTGCCACCTTCAAGGTCAGACATTACGTAAGTGAAGATACCCGCAACGCCGATTGTAAACGAAGGTGAAACGGCATAATCGTAACCCAGACGGCCCTGCAGAGTCACAGCAGTACCTGAATATGTTATATCGTAAGCATTGCCGCTGGCGAGATTGACTGCAGGGGAAGCCTTTTCAACGCCCTGCTGCACTGAAGCCACACCCACACCGGCACCGACGTACAGTCCGGGAACCACGAAGTAACGTGCTGAGAGCAGCACCGGTACATAGTTCATCGTGTTTGTGATGGTGTATGTTGTTCCACCTGAAGTCACTTTGCGAGTAACATCGTGCCCCTGCAGATAGGCAGCGCTGGCTCCGATCTGGAATGTGCTGCCATAAAAGAAATCCGCACCGGCAGCGATACCGCCGTTCTTCGTCGTTGCGCTGAGATCTGTTGCACCTGTCAGGTTTGAGAAAATAGTTTCACGAGTCTTGACATAGTCACTCTTGGTAGCGATTCCATAACCACCCCAAACGCTGATTGAGAATTTGCTTTCATCAACTGCAGTCGCTGCCGCGAGTTTTTCGTTCGCCTTGTTCTGCACATCGGCAGCTTTTGCATTCGCTGCATCCTGTGCCGCTTTGGCTTTTGCATCTGCATCAGCTTTTGCAGCATCAATTTTTGCCGCAGGCTTTGCTGCCGGCTTTGCTTTTTTTTGCGCGTGTACCGCACCGATCAGGCTGAGTACTGCGAGCATTGCGAGAATTTTTTTCATGCTATCTCCTGGAAAAGAATTTGGCCGCACCGCTGAAATGAACCCGGCAACCTGCGCTACCGGGTTTTTCAGAGATACAACCGCTTACTGTACCATACGGAGATAGGTTTGTCAATCGGCAGAAGGTCCCACCAATAGGACCATTATCCCGGGCGGTTATTCGAGGCGAATAATGCCGGCGCGCACTGCCTGCGCAACGGCCTGGCCGCGGCTGGTAACGTTCAGCTTCTTATAAATCTTTTCGATGTGGTGGCGAACGGTATGCACGCTGATATCAAGCTCTTCCGCAATATCTTCATAGCGCAGGCCGAGAGAAATCAGATTGAGCACCTGGAGTTCGCGCTTGCTGAGCGATGATTCTGCCGCCTTGTGCGGGGCAAAGTGCCTCAGTATTTTTTCTGCCACGCGCGGGGTCAGCGTTGAACCGCCCTGCGCAATGACTTCCAGTTCTGACAAGAATCGTGCAGGCGGTGTGTCTTTCATGATGTAGCCGTTTGCACCGGCCATCATGCAGGCGATGATCTCGTTTTCGTTCTCATACGCCGTATAGACGACGACCTTCGCTTCAGGATACTTTCCGCGCAGCTCTGTAATTGCCTCGGTGCCGCGCACGTCGGGCAGCTTCAAATCAAGCACAATCAGGTCGGGATGCAGAGCCCTGCTGTCAGCCAGAGCCGTATGCAGATCGGGATAACTACCCGCAAGGCCAAATTCTTTATTCTTCTTAAACAGATCTGTGAGGCCCTGCTGCACAGTCTTATTGTCCTCTACCACGAGCAAATTTGTCATTCATTACCACCCTTTAAAAAAAACAATGTGCCTGTGCCGGTTTGCCTCGCAAAGACCTTTGCGTTTAATAAGCCTGCCCTGAGCGCAATATTCCTGAGACCCGAACCACGGCGATCGCCATTCCAGCGAAAACCTGATCCGTTATCTCTTATTACCAGAAAATAGCGGCGTTTTCGAAAATACAAGCAAATATTGAGGTGGGTAGCCATAGAGTGGCGGAGCGCGTTCGTCATCCATTCGGTAAAAATCGCCTGCAGGTTGAGGTTCTTGTCGATGGGCATTTTCGGCCAGTCAGAATCTGCAGACAGATTGACCTCAAAACGCCCGATCTGTCGCAGGCGGGCCACATACGAGGAAACATAGTCGGGGAAATGCTGGTTTTCGTGCGTCGGTTCAAGCGTATAAACGAGATTTTTCGTCTTTGCAATCACTGCCTGCGCGAGGTCGAGCACCTGCTCGCGCGGTGCATTGCCGCTCAGCTGCAGTGATAACTGCATTAGGTCGCCACCGAGCGAATCATGCAGGTTGCGCGCCAGCCTCACGCGCTGGTCGTACACGCGCCTCTCGTAGAGCCGCGCCTGGTCATAGCTGATGCGCTGCAGGCTACGAATACGTATCAGAGCCATCCACCATGCGGCGAAATAGGCGACATTATATATGGCGATGATTTCGGCAAGGCGAGCAAACCATACATTCAGCGCAGTAAAAAAAACTGCTGCAGCGACGTAGGCAATAGTCATGAGGCGTACACCCGTGAAGACGTACGTGCTGCCAAAGAGCGGGACCAGGCTGAAGGCTGTGTAGCGGCGCGGTTTATCGCTGAGCGCTATATCAACAGCCGAACAGATAAACAGCATCAGAAGATTAGCAAAGGAAAACACTTCAGCACGCGTGCGTGCATTTCGGTTGAATACCAGGTATACGGAGCTAACGCCTGCTGTCGCAAGCACTGCCAGTCGGTGGTACTGGCCGATAAACGCGTCTTCGCCCGGCCGGGAGGTAAGAAAATGGTACAGGGGAAATCCAATCAGTGTGACCAGGCACGAACCGACAGCGAGCATGTAGGTTTGCCGCTTAAGCCAGCGCCGGTGGATCGTCTCGGCGCTGTGCGGTATACCGTAGTTGGCGTTAAAAACCTTAGTGACGGCCCGCCAGTTGAAACTGTGCATTTTATCCTGTCGGCGGCTTAGGGCCGTCCGAACCCGTCGGACCCGCAGGCCGCCGGCGGGCTAACTCGTAGAGTGCCAGCGCGGTGGCAACTGAAACGTTGTAACTCTCCAGACGGGAATCCATCAGCAGGCGACGGCGATGCGTCGCGCGCTCAAGCGCCAGCCGGCTCAAACCCTGCTCAGAGCCTACCACCAGCAGCGTAGGAGTTTCTCTGCCCGCGAGATCTGAATCCCTGTCAGAAAACAGGTCGCCCGAAGCATCGAGAGCCACAAGGGGGACTTCAGGGCGCTTATCTGAAATAAACTGCATGAGGGAGGCAATACTGCCGGTGAAGCACATCGGAACCTCTGTTAGGGCGCCGGCCGATGCCTTGAGCGCGGTTGCCCCTGCCGGGGCGCTGTCTTTCTGCGGCAAAAAGATACCGCTGACAGACAAACCTAAAGCTGTCCGAAAGATTGCCCCGAGATTCTGTGGATCCTGCACGCCGTCGAGCGCAAGGTAGATACCGGTCTCGGCGGCAACAAAGTCCTGCTTGGTAAAAGATTTGAGTTCAAGCGCCTGCTGCCGCTCGAGCACAATTCCCTGGTGGTTCTTGGTGCCAGCGATTGTATTCAGGGCGCCGTAATCTTTGCGAATAATCTGCACGCTCGCACGCTCGGCTTTAGCCAGCAAGCGCTGCATGCGCTGGTCGTTTGCCTGCCGCGCGACGATCAGCCTGTCGCCCGAAAGAAATCCCGATTTCTCGACCAGGTCCGTAACGGCATGAAAGCCTGCGACGATCACTCAGACCTTTTCCAGGTGAGAACCCGTCTTCGTATCGAGTATCTTGTAACCTGCCTTCAGTAACTGGTCGCGCAGTTCGTCTGCCCGCTTAAAATCTTTAGCACCACGCGCCGCATTGCGTTCATCGAGCAACTGCTGCAGTTCAGAATTCACACCAACTTTCGGCATCAGGTCGAGCAGCGCCAGAACGGCGTCAAAGTGCCTAAGGGTCAGGCGCATTTGCTCTGCTTCTGGCGATGTTGGCTGGTCTTTGCTCTGGTCGAGCTGCGCGTTGGCTGCACGCAGGTATTCGTGTACCACCGCGAGCGCGCGCGGCGTATTCAGATCGTCGGCAAGGCAGGCGGTGAAGTTTTCGCGCGCGTCAGCCGAAGTCTGCAGAAACGAGGAAGCTCCCTCTCGTTGCTTTGGCTGAAGTCTGTCGAGCCGGGACCAGAGGCTATAAAATTTTTCAACACCGACCTCGGCCTGGTGGAGCGCCTCGGCAGTGAAGTTGACTTTTTGGCTGTAGTGAGCCGAGAGCAGAAAATAGCGGATCACCTCGGGGCGTTTACCCTGCGCCAGCAGGTCACGCAGCGTATAGAAATTGCCGGCCGATTTCGACATCTTGCGGTTATCGACGAGCAGGTGCTCGCAGTGCACCCAGTGCTTTACAAAGCCGTTGCCGTAACCCGATTCACTCTGCGCGATTTCATTTTCATGGTGAGGAAAGATCAGGTCGACACCGCCGGTATGGATGTCGATACCACCCTTGAATATTTCGTGAATCATTGCAGAACATTCAAGATGCCAGCCCGGCCGGCCATCGCCGTGTGCTGAATGCCAGTGCACTCCGTCCTTCGACTCGGCTTTCCACAACACAAAGTCGCGCACGTCGTCTTTGTCATACTCATCGGTATTGTAGCGCGTACCGGTTTTGTTCTGCTCGAGATCGACCCGCGAAAGTTTACCGTAATCTTTTTTCTCTGCGATGCGGTAGTAGACCGAACCATCCTGTTCATAGGCGACACCTTTCGCAATCAGGCGCTCGACCAGATCGAGCATCGCAGGAATGTAATCAGTGGCGCGGGGATGAAAGTCAAACGGTATGACGTTCAGGGTTTTCAGGTCGGCAAAGAATGCCTGGCTGTATGGCTCGGTGTAGGCAGCGAGTGCGGCCTTGAGGTCGGCATATTTGCCCGGCTCTTTCTGCATGAGCTCAGTGGCACCCTTGATTGTCTTGTCATCGACGTCGGTGAGGTTCATCGCATGCTGCAGCTGATAACCTGCAAGGCGGAGCGTCCGGTTGAGGACGTCGGCAAAGATATAGCTGCGGAAATTACCGATGTGAGCGTAGTTATAGACCGTGGGCCCGCAGGAGTAGATCTTGAGCGATGAACCCTCGACAGGTTCTTTCTGCCGGGTGAGTGTATTATGGAGTTTTACCTGCATTTATTATTGTTTTTTTCCAGTGAGGCGCAGCCTCACTGGAAAAAAACAAATCCCTTCGGGCTGACTGGATTTGAACCAGCGACCGCACGCCCCCCAGACGTGTGCGCTACCACTGCGCTACAGCCCGTTTTTTTCGTCGCCGGCTACGCCGGCTGACGAGCAAAAACGGTTTTTAGACAGGCCGTCAATCAATTGCCGCAGTGTGTGGCGCTGCAAGTACGCCTCATGCAGATGAAGGACTGGCTTGCTGCCAATGTCACCCAAGACGCTCGCGCGCTCGAATGGTTCGACGAACCCGAGGCCGAAGACCGCATACGCCGGGCATACAAAGAACTGCTCAGCGGCTACAGCATCGACCCGTCAAAGCTGCTCAAGGTAACCCGGCGCATAGAGAAGGGTGAAGTTTATACGGGCACCGTCACTGTCCGCGACATCAATTATTTCTCCATCTGTGCGCACCACTTTCTCCCATTTTACGGCAAGATCTCCATCACCTACCAGCCCGGAGAAATTATCGTTGGCCTCGGCAAGTTTCCGAGGCTGGTGCAGGCATACTCGCGCCGCTTCCAGATTCAGGAAGACCTGGTGAAAGAAATTGCTGAAGAAATCATGACCTCAGGAAAAGCGAAGGGCGTCCGGGTGAAATCCACCGGACGCCATATGTGCATGTGCAGTCGCGGGCCGTCGGACCATACCGCAGAAACCGATACGGAGTTCGCCCTGGGGACGCTGCTGTAGGCAACCGTTGATGCAGATCGTATACCTGACAGATATTCACGATAATTTTTCGGGCGTAAGCCAGGTACTGAACAGTACCGACGCCGACCTGTACATACTTTCGGGCGATCTGACGTACCATGCCTTTGGCAGCGATGACGAGGCACTGTTCCGTTTCATTGAACTACAGGAAAAAATTCGCACGCTGATTGCCGACCGCCACGACCCCCTCGCAACGCTGCAGTATGCGCGTGCGGCAAAAGAGGGAGCGCAGGCGGTGACGCTTCCGGCTAACGAAGGTGCAGAGTATCTCGCACTCGCTGAGCGCGCCAAAGCCGAACTTCTGCGCAAGTACCAGACGCTGGCAAAGGCAATCGTACCGACCGGCCGCAGGACGATCGTGATTCCCGGAAACTACGACCTGCCGCTGTCTGAAACAGCAGTCGCCAGCTATGATCTGCATGAGAAGGTGATTGAGGCGGAGGGTATTCGTTTCGCGGGTTATGGCAGCGCACCGGTCTTCACACCTGGAATTCCGGAAGAAATTGCTGCGCGCTTTGACGAACAGGGCAGCGGCACAAAACTCACAAGCCGGCCGCGCGACTTCATGTTACAGCACAAGGCAGATGTTTTTGTTCTGCACAACCCGGCATACGGCACACTCGATAAGTTGCCGCGTTTCGGCCACTGCGGCTCGCACGGCCTTCGCTCCGCCGTCGACGAGGTAGTCCCGCGCCTCGTGTTATCTGGTCATGTGCACGAACACTACGGATTGATGAAGCTGGGACAGACATTCTTTCTGAACCCCTCCAATTTCGGTTCTGTGCAAACGATGGAGGGCGATCAGGTTGGTGGTTTTTTTGCCACCATTAACCTACAGCCGGTCGAAGATGGACAGAAGTTTGTGCGCGAGGTCGTCTGGAAGCGCCTGGTCAAAGGCAATATCACGGACATCTGCGCCGTGAAGATCGACAAGAAGTACCGCGCGAGCGAAGAAATCATCGACGAAGCGCAGTTCACCGCGATGGGGTCATTCTTACTCTAATCCCATGCGCAACCCATTTCCGGAAAACGAGACTTTCAGAAAATTCCTGGGTCTGAAAGATTACTTCCGGAAATTCACCACGCCCGAAACGGTACAGCGTACCCGTGAGCTCGCGCGTGCAGCCCGCCTGATACAGAGTACGGGAGAAAAAATCTCGTTCGACCTTTTGGGTTCTGTTAATTTTGGCATGGCAGTTGAAAGCTCTGATGTCGATATTGTCATGTACCTCGACTGCGGGCATGAAGAAGAAGCGCGGTACGACAACACGCCGATGCTGCGCATATACGAGTCATTATTTTTCGCGACTATTCTGCGTGAAATCAGCAATAACCCGTTCAAGCTGCAGATCGTCGACTTCATCAACCTGCGCCGTCTTGACCGGGCAATTCGCGAGCCAGGTTTCGACGACGATATTCTCGCCCGTTTTGTTTTCTACCGCACTATCTGCAGGGGTGTCAATAAACTGCCGATTCGCAAGTACGAGCAGGCGATCTCGGGCAATAAAGAGCTGTTCAGGCGCATTGAAGACCACCTGACCATGGCACTCGTCGAATTCACCCGCTCATCGAGCCACCGCATGTCCTTCAACAAGTATGTCTCCCGGCTGAAAGAGCAGGACATCAAGATTCCTCCTTCAATGCTTGAGAAAATCCAGGAGTATCTGGATGCGAATGACACCAGGTGATCTGCGGCAGAACGACGCTGGTCTGAACAATCTTCTGCATGAAATTCACTCCTGTTCTGTGTGCGCTCCACACCTGCCACTGGGTCCCAACCCTGTAATACGCGCACACCCTTCTGCGCGCATTCTGCTTGTAGGGCAAGCCCCCGGCACACGAGTCCATGCCACGGGAATTCCCTGGAACGACCCGAGCGGCGACAAGCTGCGCGAGTGGCTTGCAGTCAGCCGGGATGAATTCTACGATGAAAACATCTTTGCGATAATCCTCATGGGATTCTGTTATCCCGGCAGGGGCAAAGGTGGCGACAAGCCGCCACGCCCCGAATGTGCGCCACTATGGCATGCCAAGCTGCATGCGCTTCTGCCGCAGGTACAGCTGACACTACTCATCGGCGCTTACGCCATTGCCCGCTACCTGCCGGGAAAGGCCAGGTTGCCGCTCACGGAATGTATTAAGACCGCTGATTTCGCGCAGAGCCCGCTGCTTCCTATCGTGCACCCTTCTCCCCGAAACAAACTGTGGTTGAAACAAAACCCGTGGTTTGAATCAGGGCTGGTACCGGTACTGCAGAAAAGATTGCGGGCTCTAATCTGAGCGCCCCTGGAGCGCTGCGTTAAATGACTTCAGGGGCAAGCATCTGCTCGAGGGTCTGCGGCTTGCGTATGGTGCGGAGCTCCCCCCCTGCCATAAGCAGCACTTCTGGAATCAGTGGCCGTGTATTAAAATTGGAGCTCATGCACGAGCCGTAGGCACCAGCATAGCCGATCACCAACCAGTCGTTTTCCTGTAGCTCGGGTATCTTACGGCCTTTTGTGAATGTGTCAGTCGACTCGCATACCGGCCCGACGATGTCATAGTTCACTTCAGCTTCGCGGCGGTTCACGGGCAGAATAGGATGGTAGGCTTCGTACAGCATTGGCCGAATCAGGTCGTTCATGGCTGCGTCGATGATCGCGATGACCTTGCCCGTACGGTTTTTCAGGTGGCGGACGCGTGAAGCGAGAATACCCAGGGGGGCAGAAATGAAGCGACCCGGCTCAAAATGGGTTTCTACCGCATCGCCAAAGATTGCCTGCACACTGCGCGACAGGGTGCCGAAATCGAAAGACGTAGGACTACCATCGAGCTGCTTGTAATCGACGCCAAAGCCGCCGCCTAAAGAAATATACTCGAGCTTAGCACCAGTCTGTCCGGCCAGCAGTTCACGTTTCGCGTTCATGTATTTTGCTGTTTTGATGTAGGGCTCAACATCAAAAATCTGCGAACCGATATGTGCCTGCAGACCAATAAGCTTAAGGCTTGGTTCATTCTTTAGTATCGCAATGGCTTCACCGACGTCTGCCTCGCTCATACCAAATTTGTTCTCTTCTTTACCGGTCGTGATATGGCGATGAGTATCCACTTCCACATCCGGGTTCAGGCGCAGGCTTACCTGAGCAGTCAGGCCTTTCTCGCGTGCGATGCGGGCAATGTCTTTCAGCTCCGCAATACTTTCGACATGAAAACTGCGGATACGCAGGTCAAGTGCTGCATGAATTTCTGCTTCGGTCTTGCCAACCCCGGCAAACACAATCTTGTCAGGCGTGAAGCCGGCTTTGAGCGCACGGTACAGCTCGCCACCAGAAACGACGTCGGCACCAAAGCGGCTGTGCGAGGCAATCAATGACAGCAGCGTGAGATTTGACTGGGATTTAACGGAGTAGTAGAAACTGCAACCGGGTAAACCCTCTTCAAGCAGGCGCAGCCTTTCTTTGAGTATTTCTTCCTGGTAAAGCCAGAAAGGCCCGGTATACTGGAAATCTTTGCGCAGGCGTTCGGCCACGTCCGGCAACAGCCGTGCCATCGGCTGGTTATTCCACTGGAGTTCGTTATTTGAATAGCTGTACATAGAATGTCCTAATGGCAGATTTCGGAAAAAATTCAGCGCCGATTGCAGACGCTGGCGATTTGCTTTGCAATTCGCCGGCAAAAACGCTCAGCGACCTGGTCGCTTCGCTGTCTGCAATCCTGCGCTGTTTCCGAAATCTGCTCACGGCTTCTTTTAGAAGCCGCGAGTCCAAGACACAGATGCTTTCAGGCTGTAAAACTCTTGGGCCAATGGGCCCAGAAGGTTACTTGCCGTGCTTTGCGAAGTAGTCTTTTGAACCCTTGGTGTCAGCCTTCATCGCCTCTTTACCAGGCGTCCAGTTTGCCGGGCAAACTTCGCCAGGGTGCGACTCAGCGAACTGGTCTGCCTGCACTGTCCGTAGAACTTCGTCAATGTTGCGGCCTACGTTGTTGTTGTTGATCGTCGCTGACTTGAGTACACCGTTGCCGTCGATGATGAACACACCGCGCAGTGCGATGCCTGCTTCTTCAATCAGTACACCGTAGCTGCGCGCGATATCTTTCGTAATGTCTGCGAGCAGTGGGTATTTGATCTCGCCGATACCGCCCTTTTCGCGGGGCACTTCAGACCATGCCAGGTGGCTGAACTTGCTATCGACGCTGCAGCCAATTACCTGCGCACCCAGTTTTTCAAACTCGGCTGCTTTATCAGAGAAGGCGATAATTTCCGTCGGGCAGACGAATGTGAAGTCGAGCGGGTAGAAGAACAGTACCACGTACTTGCCTTTGTAGTCGCTCAGCGAAACGTCTTTAAAATCTTTGCCGACCAGTGCGGTCGCTTTAAAATCAGGAGCTTTTTTTCCAACTGCGATCATTTTTTAACCTCGATTATACTCAGTATCGTTTTTGAGTACGTCAAAGATACAGCAGCTAGCCAGGTTCGGCCAAAAAACCTGCCATAGGGTTGTCTAAAATGTCGCGAACCGCACTACACAGCAGTGCCCGATGCTTATTGACGACGCGCGATCAGGCTTTGCATATTGTCTTATACAAGTCTTCGCTGCCGGGTTCGGGTTTCCAGAGCGCTTTGCCTTTCGCATCGCGCAGCCTGAACGTTTTGCCCCCGGTCTTTAGTGTCAGGACGTGCAGTTTGCCATCGACCTTTCTCAACACCGTCGCCTCAACTTTGTCACCCACCCGGATCTCGAGCTTCAGCTTTAACAAGTACCATTTGGGAGCCAGCACAAGTATGAGGTTACCCCGGTTTTCCGTCGCGAGCGAGGCCTGCAGCACATAGTCAACAGATTTGCCGCAGAAATCTTCTTCGGTCGAGAGTATTGTACCGCTGTACGTCTCACTTTTCGGGCCGGCAAGCAGCGGTAGCGAGAGCAGAATCAGCAGCAGCAACTTTCTCATGCGCCACCTGACGAAACGAGAGTGTGCCTGCAAGCAGAAGCTTCGCCTTCGCATGTATACTCTTTCAGCAGACCTCGTAACGGCTCTGCGCAAAGCCGTTCGCCCAGGCATTGGTTGACAAATGCTTCAGTCGCGCCTGGCAACCCGGACCGGAAAACAGAGGTATGCCCTGGCCCAGCAATACCGGCACCCGCGTAATCGTGATATCTGTGACGAGTTGCGCCGACAGGAAAGAGCTGATAAGCTTACCACCATCGACGTAAATGCGACGCAGGCCTGCAAGGCGCAGGCGCGCCGTAATTTCAGCGGGCGTTTCGAGCGAAATCCGGGCGGGTATTCCCTGTGGGAGCTTTCTTTCTGACGCGGTAAGCACGTAAACCGGGGTTTTACCGAACGGCCACTCGGGAAATTCCAGCACCTTGACGAAGGTATTGTAGCCCATGACGATTGCGTCAACGCCAGACATGAATTCGGCATAACCAAAATCTTCGCCGGCAATGGTATATGCCTGATCATGCAACCAGTCGATCTCGCCCTGCGGGCCGGCAATGAAGCCATCAACACTTGTGGCAATATATACAGATACTTTCATTTGCGCCTCTTTTATTCTACAGTGTAGATATATTTATTCTATGCCGTAGAATTTGTAAAGCAGTTTACGTATCTGCGCGGTCGTCTGCGCTGGCGCCGTGCCGGCAAAACGGAAGGGTCGACCAGCGTCGCCGCGGCTATCGCGACAGCGCATCCTGGCTACAGCACTGGTTTTATACAGAAAGCTGGGGGTCGAACGCACCAGCCTGAGGGCCCTGGCGGCCGCACTGCGCGTTGACCCGATGGCGCTCTACCACTATTTTCCCGGCAAACAGCAGCTGCTCGTCGCTGCTCTCGAACTCGCCTTTGAGCGGCTGCCGGCCGAGATGCCGCCACACTTTACGGGCAAAAAGGCAGTTACGTTCCTGCTGACCGAATACCTCACGCTCGCCGCCAGAAACCGGACCCTGACCCTTTACCTGATAACCCGGCAGGATGCCATGCCACGCAACCTGGACCACTTCAATGCACTGTTGCTGGCCGCACTCGGGGCCGTCGCACCAGATGCCGCGACGGGCCGACGCCTGCGCGATATACTTATCGACTACGCGCACGGCTATCTCATCGCAACGGAACACTTCACGGGCGAGCAGCGCAGGCGCGCGGTGCACGAATTTTCGCTCTCGGTTTCTCTGATTCTGCAGGCGGCAGCTCCTTAACGCTTTTCCGACTGAGTCATTGTCGCAGCCTGCCGGCGATGAATGACATTGCCTCAGCCAAAGCCAGGTTAAAAGAAGCCATCCGCAAATTTTCGTACCGCGAAAACCACGAGCAGCCGTTTACACTCGCTTCGGGCAAAACAAGCCCGTACTACTTTGACCTCAAGCAGACTCTGCTGCAGCCCGAATACCTGGCGCTCGCCGGAGAGATTGTGGCCGGCATGATCGCCGGAAAATACAAAGGCAACGTCGTCGCTGCCGGTTTGACCATGGGTGCAGACCCAATTATCTATGCTGCGTGTCTGGCACAGGGAGGTGCGGGAGTCGACGGCGGGCACGATGCCCTCCATGCCGGCGACTTGGCGGGAATGGAGGGTTCGACTACGCTCACCAACCATTCCCTGCGTCTAATACCGGCAATAGTGCGCAAAGAGGCGAAAGACCATGGTACCGGAAAAAAAATTGAGATGCTCAAAGGCATTGATACCGCAACCCCCTGCGTGATGGTCGATGACGTGATCACCACCGCAGGTTCTACACTCAAGGCATATGCTGCAATGCGCGAGGCGGGCTTTTCGGTGCGCCACGCGATCTGCATACTCGACCGTGGCGAAGGTGGTCGCGAAGCACTGCTGTCGAATGGCGTCGAATTGCTGCCCATCTTTACAGCGGCGGAGTTCAGGGAGAAATAGTCTATGCTTTCGCGTTGGGCACTCTTTCCGATATTGCTGCTGGGGTTGACCGGCTGCGTACCGCAGCCAGGCGACGCGCCGATTGGTGAAGAAATTCCCGCGCCCGAAAACCTCAAAGCCATCGCTGCGGGTGAAGTCGTGTACGTGCCGGCTTACGCGCGCATCCACCACCTGAAACTCAAAGACCGGACAGCCGCGCTGGTGACGACGCTCGCGATTCACAATACCGATATGAAGAACCCGATCGTGCTGCGCCAGGTGAACTACTATGCAGAGAATGGCTCGCTGCTGCGTACCTACACGCGCAGGCCTCGCCTGCTGCCCCCGCTCGCAACCGCCATCTACTACCTCGCGCCTGAAGAAGGGGCAAAAGCCGGTATCGGGGCCAATGCAATTGTTGAGTGGGTTGCGGAGTCACCGGTAGCCAAACCGCTGGTCGAATCCATTATGGTATCGACCGACCACACGCTCGGCATTTCATTCATGAGCCAGGGCTACACAATCAGGAAAATCACCGACCGCTAGCACATGCACCACGGCTTGCTGGCAGACCTGGGTATCGCAATCGTCATTGCTGCGGCGATGACCGTGGTCATGCACTTTATCCGGCAGCCGCTCATCCTGGGTTACCTGATCGCCGGGGTTGTGATCGGGCCCTACATGACGCCGCAGCTCGTCACCGATGTGCAGAACATCGATACCATCTCTGAGATCGGGTTGGTACTGCTGCTTTTTATCATCGGGCTTGAGCTGAGCCCGCAGAGCCTGTTGGCAAACGGGCGCGCCATATTCATTACCGGTTCGCTGCAGTTTCCGCTGAACCTGGTGCTCGTCCTGCTGGCCGTGAACGCGGCGGGTTATCTTGTTTTTGGGCAGCTGGGCAGACTCGAAGTGCTCTATATCTCGGTTTTCTGCTCGCTCAGCTCTACAGCGATTGTAGTTAAATCACTCTACGACAAGTTCGAACTCGAGTCGATTGCCGGCAAACTTTCGGTTGGTATACTCATCTTCCAGGATCTCTGGGCGATTTTTTTTCTCGTCCTGCAGCCCAACCTGAATAACCCGCAGATCAGCCTTATTTCGCTGGCCCTGCTGAAGGCAGTGTTTTTGCTCGCGGCGGGGTTCTTCTTCAGTAAGTATATACTCTCAGCGCTCTTTAACCGCATCGCACGAAATCCCGAACTTGTGGTTTCGCTTTCGATCGGCTGGTGCGCCCTGCTCGCCTCGGTTGCTTCTTTACTGGGTCTGTCGCTGGAGATGGGTGCGCTGATTGCCGGTTTCGCGATTTCGATTTTTCCTTATCACATACACATCACCGCGCGTGTCTCACCACTGCGTGATTTTTTCATGACACTGTTTTTTATTTCGCTCGGTATGAAAATACCCGCCCCGCGGGCAGAGTTCCTGCCGCCGCTCGCTGCCATCCTGGGAGCGGTTATATTCTCAAAATTGCTGGTGGTGACACCGCTCGTTCGCCTTGCTGGCGGCAGTACGCGGGCAGGCATACTGACCGCTCTCAACCTGGGCCAGGTAAGTGAATTTTCGCTCGTGATTGCGGCAGTGGCGGTAAAGTACGGTCATATCAGCGAACAGCTGATGTCCGTGCTCGTCTACGCGCTCGGCATTTCAGCGGTCGGCTCTACCTACAGCATAAAGTACAACATCCGTATCTGGCGCCTGCTGCGCCGGATTTTTGGCCGGTTGTTTTTCCTGCAGCTGCACGACGAGCGCGAATTTGAGACTTCTGCGGCCGGCGCGGTCCCGCCGGTTTTTATCCTGGGCTTTCACCGCGGTGCACGGGCGATCATCGACAACCTGCGTGAAACCGACCCGGCCTTCCTTTCCAGTATCCGGGTCATCGACTACAACGTCGAAGTGCTGAAGGCGCTTTCAGCCTATGGCATTCAGGGCATCTTCGGCGATGTCAGCAGTGTCGAGACCTTGAAGCACTGCCAGATTGATCACGCGAAACTGATCGTCTCGACAGTGCCCGACCTGCTGCTCAAAGGAACCAGCAACTTCAAACTCGCACGCGCCTGCCGGGAACTCAACCCCACTGCGGTCATTTTCGCCACGGCCGAAACCCCTGACCAGGTACGCCGGCTTGAAGACGCAGGTGCCGACCATGTGGTGCTTCCCTACTCGCTGGTAGGCCAGGTTCTGGCGACGCAGATCCTGGCAATTTCTGCGGGCGAATTTGACGAAAAATCCTTATCAACAGATTAAAGCGGAGATCCATAATGACCATTCTACTTCGAAACTATGCTATCGCAATCTTGCTGACGCTGGCGAGCGTGTTTATCAACCATTTGCTGGGTTTCAATACCGAACGCCATGACATCGGCGAGTATGCGCGTAATGGGGTAACGGCGATTTTCTGGTGTTCCATCTTTTTAACGGTGGTTCAGGTGCGCGCTGTCACCGGGCAGGAGCACAGCTTTATGCATGCCTTTCGCAACGGCAGCCTGTATTCGGTGCTCTATGCGGCGAGCTTCTCGGTCTTCATGGTATTTTACCAGCACGTGGTAAATCCCCGCTTCTACCCGACGTACCGTGAGTTCTTTGAGGCCCGCCTGAAAGCCGCGCAGATTGCTCCCGACCTGGTGGCGATAAAAATGCGGCAATTTGACATGAACTTTAACGGCGATTTTCCCACCTATGTGCTGCTGTTTCTCTACATGGCAATGGGTGGAGTCATCATGTCGGCAATAGCAGGCGCGCTCTTCAGAAATCCCGCTAAGAGTAAGGCAGCAAATGCCTGAGTCGGTCGCATTTTTCGGGAGCTCAGACAGCGAGTTTGTAGAACTCAGCAGGCAGCCGGGTAGCGGGCAAATCCTGGTGCGCTATGAGAACGGGGGCAAAGAAGAGTGGCGCGAAACGGTGACGATATCGGCTGCAGAGCTGTCGCAGCTCGCGCAGTGGCTCGACGATTTCTGGAATGATTGCCCGCCCGCAGAGCTGGCCGGTGGCAGGCTGCGCTTTGTCTATTCGCACCGCGAGCATATCGGCGAAGGTTACTACCGCATCGAATTCAATGGCCGGCTGGTACTGACGGCGTATGAACAGCTGGGCACTTCGAACACGCTTCGGGCACAGCAGCTGCGTGAGCTGGCCGGCTGAAAATGTCCGCCGCGTACCTTTATCTCATTACGAGCGCCGTCCTGTGGGGTGGAGTATTTCACGTGATCCACTACCCCCTCGCCGTGGCGCCGCCGTTCGTGCTGCTGACTGCCCGATTCACGCTGACGGCACTTCTGCTGCTGCCCTGGCTGCTCGCACGGCACAACTATCGCATCGCCTTCTCGCGCGCCAATCTGCCCGACCTGTTGTTTCTCTCGCTGATCGGCATCTGTGGTTATAATACTTTTTTCACCTACGGCATGGCGCTGACAGAACCGGCAACCAGTTCGCTCATCATTGCGGCAAACCCCGCGCTCACAACCTTGATTGCGCGCTTCTGGAAGAAAGAACCTATATCACCGCTCCGCTGGTTTGGTATCGCGCTCGCCTTTTTTGGTCTCAGCTTTATCGTCTTCAAGGGTAACCCGGAAAATGCGCTCAACCTGAAACTGGGTCCCGGTAACCTTATCTTGCTGGGCGCACCCTTTGTCTGGGCGATCTACTCGGTCAAGAGCCGCGAGGTGCTGCAGCGCATGCCAACAACGGTATTCACCGCGGCGATCATCCTGCTCTCGCTGCCGCCGCAGGCGGCGCTGGGCATAGCGCAGCTGCGCGACTATCACTGGGCAACGCGATCAGATTTCTGGTTACCGGTACTCTACCTGGGGGTACTTGCAACCGGGGTGTCTTACCTTTGCTGGAACAAGGGCGTCGAACTCATTGGCGCCGCGCGCAGTTCAGTATTTGTGAACCTGATACCAGTCACGGCCCTGCTGATTGCGCTGCTGCTCGGCCAGCCGCTTTACGCCTACCACTACATAGGCGGAGCGATTGTTGTAGCCGGAGTTTTGCTCGCCACACGCAAATAACCCGACTCAGCCGGGGTTCTGCTTCTTGTAGTCTTCGGTCAGCATGCCGCAGAAGCCCCAGTGGTCTTCGGCGACCTGCTGGATGACGATGTGCGTGTGCTCGGGCTTTTTGCCGAGAATGCGCACCAGTGAATCGGTGACTTCTTTGACCAACTGCGAGCGCTGTTCGCGGGTCGCGCCCTGGGTGATCTGGATATTGACGTAAGGCATGGTTCCGCGATCGCTCACTGCCCTGTGGCGTCAAGGGTCTGCATACAGGAAATAAATTGACCCTTCAGAGGTCTGATGGCGTCCAAATTCCAGATATCGACAGGGAGCTAACCATGAAAAACCTTCTGATACCCATTCTCATCATTTGCGCCAGCATACTGGCTGGCACCACGACTTTTGCCAAACAACGCGCCGAAGCGATCATGGCCGACGAGGGCCCGCCTGAACCGCCAGACCCGAAAAAGAAAAAGGTCGGCGAAGAATGCACCAGCGATGCTGAATGCCAAAAGCACCACAGCTGCAAAAAAAGCGGCGACAAGGGTTTCTGCACAGCACCACCGCGGCCCAAACTGCCGCCAGGGGTAGTGACATGAAAAAGAAGAAACTCCGCATGGTCTTGCTGCTCGCAGCCGCGACCTTGCTTTCGGCTGCGGCGCATGCAGCCGAGGCAATCGAGCCACCACTTGACCCGAAGCGCAAACGGCCCGGCGAAGAATGCAAGAGCAACGACGAATGCCAGCGCCATCACAAGTGCGAAGTCAAAGAAGACAAAGGTGTCTGTACAGCACCGCCACCACCTAAGCTGCCACCGGGTGTGGTGACCTGAAACCATGAATGCCGGCTGGCTCAAGAGCGCCCGCTTTGACGTGAGCCTGATCGCCGGCGTTGCGCTGTTGGCAGGCTCAATGGCAACGACAACCGTGGTGTGGCCCGCGCTCTTCCTGCCGGTGCTCGCGGTGCACACCTGGCTCTTCGGTTATGAGCACCTGTGGGCGACGTACACGAATCTGCTCGTACACCCCGACGACCGGGCGCGCTACCGGCGCACCATTTGGCTTATCCCACCGGTGCTACTGCTGTTGCTCTATTTCACCGGCCGCACGTACGGCATGACGGCACTCTTGGTCGTGTACTTTTTCGGACAGTTCTTCCATACCGTGCGGCAAAGCTGGGGTATCGCACAGCAGTACCGCCACCGCGCGGGCGGTATGCAGTGGGATCACCAACGGCTATCAGAGCTCACAGTGTGGTCGGTACCCGTCTGGGGATTTCTCAACCGCTGCAGCGAGCGGCCCGACGAGTTCATCTTCCAGGAGTTCGCCTTGCCCTACGTGCCGCGCGCAGTGGTTGTTGCCGCAGGCATCGTGAGCGCTGCGCTGTGGGCATACTGGCTCGTGACGCGCATTTTAGCATACCGGCGTAACAAACTTGCGTGGGGGCACACGCTCTACATGGCTTCCCACGCGCTGGTCTACCTGGGCGGTTACGTCATTATCAACGAGCTCTGCTCGGGCTGGCTTTTGGTAAACATCTGGCACAACGTGCAGTACATGCTCTTTGTCTGGCTGTTCAATAACCGCCGCTTCGCCGCTGGCCTCGACCCAAAAGCCCGCGCGCTCTCCTGGCTTTCACAGGGCGGCGCGCTGCGTATCGCGCTCTACAGTGCTGTCACGATCGCGCTGGCACTGCCGATCTACTACCTGCTGCCGGTTATTGGCACGAGCTTCGACGAACTCGTGAAGAATGCTGCCGTGCCGACCGCAATGGTCGTCGGTTTCACCCTGACCTTTCACCATTATGCAGCTGATAGCGTCATCTGGAAGGGGACACAGCAACGATTAAGAATGATGGGAGCGCCGTCTGGCGCTCCCTGAAAGTTCTGCCTACGAGCGCAGATCAAACCGGTCGAGTTCCATGACTTTGACCCAGGCTCTCACGAAATCCTTAACGAACTTCTGCCGGCCGTCGTCAGCGGCATAGACTTCGGCAACCGAGCGCAACTCGGCGCTTGAGCCAAACACCAGGTCCACCGGTGTTGCCGTGTAGCGCAGCTTGCCGCTCTTGCGGTCTACGCCGTTATAAACTCCTTCGCTGTCGGCTGCCTTTTCCCAACGGATGTTCATATCCATCAGAGTCGCAAAAAAGTCATTGCTCAGCACGCCGGGGCGCTCGGTGAAGATGCCGTGCTTCACGCCGCCGGCATTGGCGCCCAGAACGCGCAGACCTCCCACAAGTACCGTCATCTCAGGCACGGTCAGGCGCAGCGTTGCAGCCTTGTCGACAAGCGCCGGTATCGGTGCACGGCGGCTGTCTTTGCCAAAGTAGTTTCTGAAGCCGTCGGCCTTCGGTTCAAGTACTGCGAACGATTCGACCTCGGTCTGCTGCTCAGTCGCATCGCCGCGACCCGATCTGAAGGGTACAGTCACGGGAGTACCTGCCTTGGCCGCAGCCTGTTCGATGGCCGCGTTACCTGCGAGCACAATCGTATCGGCGAGCGAGGCGCCGGTACCCGAAGCTTTGCGTATCTCGTCGAGCTTCGCGATTACCTTCGCGAGTTCCTGCGGATCGTTGACCGCCCAGTCTTTCTGGGGCGCAAGGCGAATGCGCGCGCCGTTGACGCCGCCGCGCATGTCGGTGTCGCGATAACTCGCTGCTGCAGCCCATGCGGTACGTACCAGCTCAGCGGTTGTAAGCCCTGAGGCGAGAATGCGGCTTTTCAGCGCCGCCGCTTCGCCTTCGCTGAGGGGCTTTCCGGCCGGCACCGGGTCTTGCCAGGGAAAAATATCTTTCGGTACCTCGCGGCCAACGTAACGGGCACGCGGACCCATGTCGCGGTGGGTGAGCTTAAACCAGGCGCGGGCAAATGCCTGCTCGAATTCTTTCGGATTTTCCAGAAAGCGTTTGCTGATCTTGGCATACTCGGGGTCTTCTTTCAGCGCAAGGTCGGTTGTCATCATGATTGGTGCGTGGCGCTTCGTTGCGTCGTGCGCATCGGGTACGAGCTTTCCTGCGTTGTCGTCTTTGGGAATCCATTGTATTGCTCCTGCTGGGCTCTTGGTTTTCTTCCACTCGTACTGAAACAGGAACTGCAGATACATCATGCTGAATTGTGTCGGCGTTGCAGTCCACGCGCCTTCAAGACCGCTGGTGATCGTATCTTTACCTTTACCGCTGCCGCACTTGTTGTGCCAGCCAAGGCCCTGTGCTTCCACGCCATTTGCGGCGGGTTCACGGCCGACGCAGTCGTCCGGTTTTTTCGCGCCATGCGCCTTGCCGAAGCTGTGACCGCCGGCGATCAGCGCGACTGTTTCTTCGTCGTTCATAGCCATACGGCCGAAGGCCTCGCGAATATCTTTCGCCGCGAGCAGCGGGTCAGGTTTGCCGCCGGGACCTTCGGGGTTAACGTATATCAATCCCATCTGAGTTGCGCCGAGAGGTTTTTTCAGCTTGCCGTCGTTGTCATGGCGCTTGCTGGCCATAAACTCTGCCTCAGGCCCCCAGTAGACGAGTTCAGGCTGCCAGTCATCGGTGCGGCCGCCGGCGAAGCCGATCGTTTTGAATCCCATTGATTCAAGCGCGACGTTGCCGGTTAAGACCATGAGGTCGGCCCACGAGAGCTTGCGTCCGTATTTCTGCTTCACCGGCCACAGCAGGCGGCGCGCCTTGTCGAGGTTCGCGTTGTCAGGCCAGCTGTTCAAAGGTTCAAACCTCAGCTGCCCGCCCGCAGCGCCACCGCGACCGTCAATCGTGCGGTACGTGCCCGCGCTGTGCCAGGCCATGCGAATGAAGAACGGCCCGTAGTGGCCGTAGTCGGCAGGCCACCAGTCCTGCGAGGTCTTCATGACTTTCTCGATGTCTTTCTTCACTGCGGCGAGATCGAGCGTTTTGAACTCTCGCACATAATCGAAGTCGGCGCCGTAGGGGTTCGAATCGGGATTATTCTGCCTGAGCGGCGAAAGGTCGACCAGATTCGGCCACCAGAAACTATTCGGCTTCGCCTCACCTTCGGCGTAAGCCTGTTCGTGTCCCTTGCTGCCCGAGCAGGCCGTGGCCGCGAAAGCGGCGAGTAAGAGCGCGACAGCGAACCTGCCAGCCCTGCGATATCTTTTTCCAGAACTGGGATTTTCCCCTGTACTGTAGCTTTGAGGCTGTTTGGGGCTTTTATCCTGCCCCGGCGGATTTGTCTCGAATTGCATAAGATCCTCCATCTTTAGATTTATTCTAAATATATACTAATTCGTAATCTGTGCCAAAAAAAGAGACGCTCCCACCCCGGTTGCAACCCACTGACGAAACCGCTGCCAAATGCTGAAAATCCACCTGCCACCGCTCGCTGGCCTGACGCGAAAGTAAAAAATCATTCAAATATGATAAAAATCTTCGGTTTTCTGGTATTTAATAGTTAGAGGGACTATGCACGATGTTTTGACCACGAGTGTAAGCTTGCCGGTACAAGCTGCGGACAAATGGCAGCGCAACAGGCGTGAGATTATGCGCTTCGCTGGCCGCTACCTACGCACGCAGATGCGCAACGAGTTGCGGCGAGGAGTTACTCGCACCTACAACCGAGGCAAGGGAGAGTACAGGCGCGTGACGACGCGCTTCACAAGCGCGGAGTACGATACTCTGCATTTTGTGGCAGCGTCTCTCAGGGTGAGTGTATCGTCGCTCATCTATGGTCTGATTCACCTCTGGCAAAAACCATCCCGGCGGACAATACGCCGCTTCTTCGCGAGTAACTGTGCCTGTGAGGCCGGGAAGTGGGATCCCGAGGCGGGGTTTATCGACGAATTTGTTGTCTTTTGGCGTATGGGGAGTAACATCCCACCTAATCCGTTGTCATGGCAGACACACGATTCCGGCCCTGCCAACTGAAACCAACAGAAATTTCGCTCCATACCTTCCGCGCGCTTGCAAGCAAGAAAAAAGTAGTCAATCTGCATGGCTGTCCTGACCAAGGTGCACCATGTTGAACTACTTACGAACACTCGTCTTTATTCTCTTCATGCTTTCGCTCGGCTTCACCTGGCGGTATCAATACTGGCTGCTTTACCACCTCTCGTTCGGCGCTCTCTTTGTGCTCGCCTTGTTTATTGCCTTCACCTTCGTCGTCGGCTTCTACCTCAAAGATTCAACCAATACATTTCTCAAGGCGCTTGGCGAAGTGTATGAAAAACTCTTTCAATACACGGCGCTGGCACAGGGTGTGTTCTATACGACCCTCGTTTTTTATGTGGTGGGAACTACGGTCAATCGCGAAATTCCGCTGCCCGACTTTGACCGCCAGTTCATGTTCGACTGGATGTACGGTTCGGGCTATGCCACGCTTCTGGTCTATGTCTCGCTGCTGGCGATGCTGCTGTTTTTTCAGAAACTCAGCCCGCAGGGTTATCTGCTCGCCGCATTCATCGCGACCTTTGGCGTAGCATTGCCCATTTATATGTTTGCTGCAGAGCCACGGGTGAAAAATTTGCATGCGCAGCACGGCGGATTTTTCACGTACACGTTTATCTTAACCCATCTCACGCTGTCGGCCGCGGGCATGTATTCCATGGTTCTGATCGGTAAGAAGAATCAGCAGAAGCGGAAGAAATAATTGCCCGCCGGCAGGCGGGCGCTCATGCACAAGGTTAAGAGAGCTTCACTCTCTGCAACCGCAGTGCGTTGAGTGTCACCGAAACTGAACTCAGCGCCATCGCAGCACCCGCAAGCCAGGGGGCGAGAAACCCCGCAGCCGCGACCGGAATGCCGATGGTGTTATAGGCCAGCGCCCAGAACAAATTCTGGCGAATGTTACGCATCGTGAGCCGCGACATGCGCACGGCACGCACCAGACCATGTAGGTCATTACCCAGGAGCGCCACATCGGCAGTCTCGATCGCGATATCTGAACCGCCGCCCATGGCAATACCAACGTCTGCGGCAGCAAGTGCGGGTGCGTCGTTGATGCCGTCTCCGAGCATCCCTACGGGATGCTCGGAGAGGGCGCTATTAGACTGTTTTAAACTATTTATTATCTCCGCCTTGCCCTCAGGCTTCACGCCTGCGTAATAGCGATCGATTCCGGCCTTCGCCGCAATCGCCGCCGCGGTGCGCTCGTTGTCGCCCGTGATCATCACAGTCTCGACGCCGAGGGCTTTGAGTTCCGCGACGACCGCGCGCGCTTCGGGACGTATCTCGTCGGCGATCGCGATAAGACCTGCGGTTGCGCCATTAACCGCCACCGCGACGACCGTCTGCCCCTCGGCTTCGAGTGAGGCTGCCTTCTCGGCGTAATTCGCCAGGTCGAGGGAGCGCTCCGACAGGTAACGCGGTGAACCGATCACGACGTTTTTGCCCTCGTATGTTGCTTCGACGCCACCGCCCGGATAGACACGGAAATTCTGTACTTCGCCAATGCCAAGTTTGCGGTGCTTCGCCTCAGCGACTATCGCCTGAGCCAAGGGATGTTCGCTGAGTTTTTCCACCGCAGCTGCAACAATCAGAAGGTCTTGCTCGCTCTGTGCGCTGATTGCGGCCGTCACTTTGGGTTCTCCGCGGGTAATGGTGCCGGTTTTGTCGAGCGCAATGACCTTAACACTACCCATGTGCTCGAGGTGCACTCCGCTGCGAAAGAGAACCCCCGCCTCGGCGGCACGCCCCGAGCCCGCCATAATCGAGGTCGGGGTTGCAAGGCCCAATGCACACGGGCAAGCGATCACGAGCACCGCGATTGCGTGTTCGAGCGCCTTGGCAAAATTGCCCGTATCAAAGAGCACATACCAGCCGGCAAAGGTGATGAGTGCCGCCACCAGCACAGTGGGAGTGAAAACTGCGGAGACACGGTCGGCAAAACGCTGTATCGGCGCGCGCGCCCCCTGCGCCTCTTTGACAGCGCGCACGATGCGCGCGAGGGTGGCATCTTTTCCGACCTTTTCAGCGCGAATGCGCAGCATGCCCAGCTGGTTAAGCGTCGCCCCGATAACGGTATCACCCACCTTCTTCTCTACGGGCATACTCTCACCGGTGATCATCGCTTCATTCACCGCCGATTCGCCCTCGACAACAGTTGCATCGACGGGTATCGTTTCGCCGGGCTTCACCAGCACAAGATCACCGACACGTACTTTTTCGATCGGCACCTCGAGTTCCTGCCCGTCGCGCACGACGATCGCGCTCTTCGCCTGCAGGTGCATCAGCTTGCTGATCGCCGAAGAGGTCTTGCCCTTGGCGCGCGCCTCGAGCAGCTTGCCCAGAAGAATCAGTGTGATCAGGACTGCACTGGTTTCATAGTAGAGGTGAGCATGGCTACCGTGGGTGAGGCTCATCCACAGGCTGTAAAAAAAAGCCGCAGATGTACCGAGCGAGACGAGCGTATCCATGTTGGCGCTTTTGTCCAATAAAGCACGCCAGGCGCCGGCGTAGAACCGTGCGCCGATGATAAACTGCACCGGCGCTGCGAGCACGAGCTGGAGCCACGGGTTCATGAGAATCGCGGGCATCGGCAAAAAAGAGATCCCGAGGTGCGCAACCATGGTGTACGCAAGCGGCAGCGACAGAAATGCCGAAACCAGCCAGAGGCGAAACGTATGGACGTATTCGCGGTAGCGTTCTGCGGCGCGCTGGTCGTTTTCTTCTTCTTTTTGCTCTACCGCGCCGTAGCCCAACTGCGCAACTTTGCCGATCAACTGCGGCAAATCACAGACTGTTGCGTCATATTCTACTGAAGCCGTTTCCATCGCGAAATTGACCGTTGCCGACTGCACACCGGGAATTTTGCGCAAACCTTTCTCAATCCGCAGCGCGCAGTTGGCGCAGGTCATGCCCGAAATATCGAGCGTTTTTTGCTGGCTCATAAAGGCCTCAGTTCTTCACTGAGTAGCCATTTTCTTCGATGGCTGCGCGGATTTTGCCCAGTTGATCAGAGCCTTCGTCGTATGTGATATGGGCAACCCCAGCCACCCGGTCGGCCTTGCCCGTCGCCCCAGCCGCACGAATCGCTTCTTCGACTGTCCGCTCGCAGTGTCCGCAGGTCATGCCCTCGATCTTCAGCTCGATATTTTTCATAAAATCCTCCATTTTGTTGCAAGGAGTTTATTCAGGCACGAACCTGACCAACGCCCCTTACCAACATGACCATCTGCTAAGGCGAATATTACACCGCCTTTCTGAAATTATCACAAATTTTTTTCCACTTCGGGTGTAATGCACACTTAGCTGCGCTGTCCATAGATTAGCAGGATTCCAGAGGCCCGAAACAATGCGGGATTTTAACGATGACCGCGAAGCCGGCATGATCAGCCAGATGCTGGCGCATTGAGTTAGCCTGCCGCAGCGGGCGAGCGTGAGCTAGAGCACAAGTTCCAGCGCCTGCTGCGCAATCATCAGCTCTTCGTCGGTATTGATGACAAAAACGGCAATACCCTTTTCCGCAGAGATCAATCCGCCATTACCGGGCTGGCGGTTTTTCACTTCGTGTACATGTATGTCGAGATGTTCAAGATTCTGCAGCGCGCGCAGGCGGATTTCAGAAGAATTCTCGCCGATGCCGCCGGTGAAAATCACCGAATGCGGCTTGCCCCAGGCCAGGTACGAGACGAGGTACCTGCGAATGCGCAGGCAGAAAATATCGCGTGCCAGCGCCGCATGCCCGTCGCCGGCATCGGCGCGGCTCAACAGTTCGCGCATATCGCTGATGCCGCTCAAGCCCAGGAGGCCTGATTTCTTGTTGAGCAGGTTCTCCGCATCTGCAGCAGATAACCCCGCCACGTTTTGCAAAAAGAACGGCAACGAAGGATCGATATCGCCGCTGCGTGTGCCCATGACCAGCCCTTCGAGCGGGGTGAAGCCCATGCTCGTGTCGACGCTCTTGCCATTGCGTATAGCGCAGGCGCTTGCCCCGTTACCGAGGTGCAGCGTGATCGCATGGAATTCTTCAAATGGGACACGCATGCGGCGTGCGCATTCGCGCGCAACATATTCGTGCGAAGTACCGTGAAAGCCGTAGCGACGAACCTGGTGTTTTTCCGTGAGCTCGCGCGGTATCGCATAGGTAGAAGAGACCGGCGGCATGGTTTGGTGAAAGGCGGTATCAAAAACCGCGACCTGCGGCACCTGCGTCACTTTTCGGCAGTGCTCAATGCCCGCGAGGTTGGCCGGGTTGTGCAGCGGCGCAAACACCGCCATCTCGCGAATCGCCGCGATGACGCTGTCGTCGATGACTACAGGCGCGGTATAGCGGCTGCCACCATGCACTACACGGTGACCGATCGCAACGAGCTCATTCACCGAACAAAGTCCCGCATTTGCCAGTTCGGCAAACAGGCGATCGAGCGCCTGCGGCACGCCCAACCCGGCGATGGAGGCCTCGACAATTTTTCTTTCTTCGTCTTTGATTACAAGAACCGCGTCAGCTTTGCCGAGCTTGTCGGCGAGTGCCTTCGCCAGGAAAACGGGAGTTTTGTCTTTGACGATAAACACATCGGCCTTGATGGTCGACGAGCCAGAATTGATGACGAGGAGTTTCTTCATTTTTTTCATTTTTAGTTGGCCGTGGGCCAACTAAAAATGAACCTTCCCGATTTTTACTCGTTTTTGTGCATTCGCACCCGCGACATACACAGCGCACGCCATACCCATCAGCTTTGACTGCTTCGAATCAGAACGCGAGGGTAGAATCACAGGCGCCTTCGCGCCAAAGATGAGACCCGCAGTCGTACCGCCCGTAATGTGCGCAAACGATTTCGCGAGCGCATTGCCCGAAACAATATCGGGCATCAGCAGAATATCGGCGTTACCGGCGACAACCCCGCCGATCTTCTTGTACTTCGCTGCCTGCGGGTTGATCGCGTTGTCGAGCGCCAGCGGGCCGTCGACGATGCCGCCGTGGAACTGGTTGCGGTCGCTCATTTTGGCGAGTGCTGCAGCCTCGAGCGTCGACTGTATGCCCGGGGTCACAACTTCAACGGCTGAGACCACCGCTACCTTCGGCTGTTCAATCTCGAAGATCTGCGCGAGCGCCACGGTATTGCTGATGATGCGTGCCTTGTCTTCGAGGCTCGGTGCAATATTCATCGCCCCGTCGGTGATGAACAGCAGGCGGCCGAGGTGCGTCGCCTCGAGAATGAAGACGTGGTTGAGCAGGTTGTCGGCGCGCAGCCCCACTTCTTTATTGAGCACACAGCGCAGAAAATCGTCGCTGTGGATGTAGCCCTTCATGAAGATCTGCGCCTTCCCTTCGCTCACCAGCTGCACGGCCGCGAGACCAGCCTTGACGGGGTCGGGCACGTTGATAATTTCCACGCCCGCGAGGCTGATCTTTTCTTTTTCTGCCGTTTCCTTGATGACCTTCTCGTCGCCCACCAGCACACACTCGGCGATGTTCTTTTCGCGCGCCATCTGCACGGCATGCAGAGTCTCGGCGTCAGTTCCCGATGCGACCGCTATCTTTTGCGACGGGTATGAATGGATCTTGTCTTCGACCTGTTGAAAGTTTGTCATCATCCGCAATTACTCCTACGTTCCTCAATCTGCTTCAGCCACTCGCGGTCGACCAAAAGGACTACTGCGTACAACCGGTAAAAAAGGACTAAAAGGTAGATAAATTGCATATACGGGGCATTTTGCGTTTGTAAAATGGTACGGGGTATATTTTGCCCCTGAAAGAAAGGAGTCTCCCGCGATGAAAATCCACCTCACCAGGATAATTGCAATCAGCTCTGCCCTTGCTCTGGGCCTACCGCTGTCTGCGGCAGACGTCTATAAGCTCGAAAACCATTCTTACCCCGTTGGCCAAAAAACGCTGACAGGCCTGGAGTCAGGCACTATCAACCAGGGATTGATGGTGAAGGTTCTCAAGAATGGCCAACCCGCTGCAAATGAACTTGTTCGCTTCCATTTGAGCAATGCCGCAGGAAAGAATGCCGAAGTGAGCCCGTTAGAAGGGCGCACAGACAAAGATGGTATCATTAAAGCAACGCTCAGGATCGGTGATGCCCCTGGCGAGTACCTGGTCGAAGCTTTTCACAATGGCAAACTGGAAACACCCCCCATCCAGATTCGCACCAAGGCCCTGCGCGGTGGCTGGATCTTTTTTCTGGTTCTTGGCCTCTTTGGCGGCATGGCAATTTTTCTCTTCGGTATGGACGTAAGCTCCGAAGGTCTGCAAAAGGCCGCCGGCGACAAGATGCGCGTCATTTTGGGCAAGCTGACGAACACGCCCGTCATGGGAGTTCTGGTCGGTACGGTGACTACCGCTGCGATACAGAGTTCAACCGCAACGACCGTTATGGTGATTGGTTTCGTGAGTTCGACGCTGATGACGCTCAAACAGGCAATCGGTGTGATTTTCGGCTGTAACATTGGTACAACCGTAACGGTACAGCTGATTGCGTTCAACATCAACGAATATGCGCCGTTGCTGATTGCGCTGGGCTTCTTTGTTTCAGTAATCTTTGGCGCGAAATCTCAGGCCCTCAAATTCGGAGGCGAGATTGTTTTCGGCTTCGGTCTGATCTTCTTTGGTATGGGACTGATGAGCGAGGCGATGAGCCCCATGCGCTCAGTGCCCGCGTTTACGAACCTGCTCGCCTCGTTCGGCGAAAACCCGTTTCTCGGCTTGCTCGTCGCAACCGTCTTTACCGGCCTGATTCACAGCAGCGGTGCCGCAATTGGTATTTCAATCGCGCTGGCGACACAGGGAATTCTCACGCTGAAGGCCGCAATCGTCATCGCGTTCGGCGCGAACATCGGCACGACAGTCACCGCGATGATCGGCAGCATGAAGGCCAACCGCGACGGCAAACGCGTTGCGCTGATTCATTTCATTTTTAACACAGTCGGCGTGCTTGTCTTTATGCCCTTCATCGGGCAGTTCACTGAGCTCATGAAATACCTGTCTGACAAGATGGAACCCGGCAATATTTCGCGCGCCATTGCGAACTCGCACATGTTCTTCAACGGCATCAACACCATCATCTTCTTGCCGTTCGTTGGACTGCTCGAGAAAGCTGTTCGAGCGATTATCAAAGACACCGGCCCGGCACCCACTGTCTTTAAGCCACAATTCATACAACCCGGTGATATCAAGTCGTCCAGTCTTTCGCTCGAGCAGACCCGGCGCGAATTGATGCGCGCTGGCACGATCCTGTTCGAAACAGTTAAGGATCTGCCCCAAATATTCAATCCGCAGAACGCAGTAGCAGCAGAAAACCACGTTGAGACAACGAACAGGCAGGTGGCCATTCTTTCCGATGCGGTAAAACTCTACCTGCGCGACCTGGCCAAACTGACTCTGACCAACAGCGAATCGCGCGAAGCGACCTACTACCTGCACCTCGCCGAAGACATGCGCCAGCTCGCAAACTCGCTGCACATCGAGGTCATGCCGGTCATGAAGGGCGCGGCAGACAAATACAGCAGTTTCTCTGAAAGTCAGAAAAAAGATCTTGATTTTCTTCTGAGCAAAATTGCCGAACTGCTCGAGAAAAACCTACAGGCATTTGAGCATAAGAACATACCACTGGCCGAAGAATCGGGTCTGCTCTACAAGAAACTGAAATTCATGTCGAAAAAGGTCCAAAGCCAGAATCTCGAAAGCCTTCTGGCCGCAGCAGAGCAGGACAGCGGCGCCATGAATACATTCGTCGATGTACTCGACGGTCTGCGTGTGACTGCGAGCGACGTACACCAGATCAGCAAAACCATATTAGAAAACCAGGAATAAACAATGGACATACAGAAACTACTCGGAAGCTTCGAGCTATTCAAGGGCCTGAGCGAACAGGATCTTGCGCTCATCGCCTCGAAAGCTGTGAAAGCTGAATTTGAAGAAAACCAGGAAATCTTCCACGAACAGAGTACAGAATCAGACCTGTATATCCTGACCGAAGGGCGTGTGCAGATTATTGGAGCGCTGGGTAAAACCGACAGCGCGACCATCCACACTATTCTGCCGGGAAAACTCTTCGGAGAATTCGCCTTCATTGATGGCCAGCCCCGTTCGGCGAGTGCCGTGGCAATCCAGAAGTCGACAGTGTTCAAGATACCGAGCGGGTCGCTCTACGAACTGTTCGACCAGAATACGAAAATGGGTTATACGACGATGCGCAATCTCGCGCAGATTCTCGCCCGCCGCATCAGGCAGACAGCGCACGAACTGCGCTCAAGCCTGATGTGGGAACGTCATTGATGCGCGGCTTCGCCGCGCATCAATGACGAATCAAGCAATAGTAACGTCTTTACAGAGGTAGACGTCCTGGATTGCGTTCAGGAGCGCCACGCCGTCTTTCATCGGCTTCTGGAATGCCTTGCGGCCCGAAATAAGGCCCATGCCCCCGGCGCGCTTGTTGATCACGGCAGTCATGATCGCTTCGTCCATGTCGGTGGCACCTTTTGATTCACCGCCCGAGTTGATGAGGCCCATGCGGCCCATATAGCAGTTAGCTACCTGGTAGCGGGTCAGGTCGATCGGGTTGTCAGTCGTCAGGTCTGAATAGACCTTCGCGTGGGTTTTACCGAACTTCAGCGCATTGTAACCACCGTTGTTGGTTGGCAGCTTCTGCTTGATAATATCAGCCTGGATTGTGACGCCGAGGTGGTTTGCCTGGCTGGTGAGGTCGGCGCTGGTGTGGTAGTCGACACCGTCTTTCTTGAAGTCGCTGTTACGCAGGTAGCACCAGAGAATCGTTGCCAGGCCCAGTTCGTGCGCACGCTCGAACGCCTGCGCCACTTCGACGATCTGGCGCGCTGACTCGTCAGAACCAAAGTAGATAGTCGCGCCCACGGCAACTGCACCCAGCGCGGCTGCTTCTTCGACCGAACCGAACATGATCTGGTCGAACTTATTCGGGTACGAGAGGAATTCGTTGTGGTTGATCTTCACGATAAAAGGGATCTTGTGCGCGTATTTGCGCGAAACCGAGGCGAGCACGCCATAGGTCGAAGCCACGGCGTTGCAGCCGCCCTCGATCGCCAGCTTCACGATGTTTTCCGGGTCAAAGTAAATGGGGTTTGGTGCGAAAGAAGCACCCGCAGAGTGTTCGATACCCTGGTCAACCGGCAGAATCGAGACATAACCGGTGTTCGCGAGGCGGCCGTGGCCGATGATGGACTGCAATGAGCGCAGCACGTTGTTGTTGCGGTTTGTGGGAGCGTAAATCGTATCGACCACGTCCGGTGAGGGCAGGTGCAGCGCTTCTTTATGGATAGTCTCGCACTTGTGGATCAACAGACCCGCGTGCGAACCGAGGTGTTGTTCAATTTGGTTGATTGTCATTGCCATGGCGGGTACAAACCGGACGCGAGACGCGGCGACAAGGCGAAATGGCTGAGGCAGCCTGGGAGGTCGCAGCAGTCCCCTGCCGGTCAAGAATCAATGCAGGCCCAGCATGCCGATCACGGCCAGACCAACGTACAGGGCAATCGACGCCGCGCCGGCGTAGTCTTTTGCGATGCGCTGGCCGGCAAAAAGCGCCAGCAGAGTTAATGCGCTGAGCAGTAGGCCCCAGAACGCCGGCGTTACTGATTGACCGGTCAGAACCGAAATAGCTCCCACCGCGCAGAGAAGCGCCGAAGCGAGTTCGAGCGCCGTTATCGCAACAAGCGAAATGGGCACAACCCCGCGCAGAAAAGTTTTACTGAAGTGTTCGGTCATCCAGCTGAGGTTGCCGCGAAAGTCAAAGACCTTGTCGAGCCCCGACTGGGCAAAAAGCACCGCCATGAGTGCCGGTATCACCGCGCGCAGCAGCCGTGCCTGAAACGAGATGTCTGAAAGAATTTCCATAGCCCTAAGAAATAAACGCCGTCACCGCGACAGCAATAAGGTTTACCACGATAATACCAATCATCGCCAGGTTGCCCACGATATTGTTGCGCAGCCACGCCCAGATTTTCAGGTCATGCCCCAGAACCAGAGTGATCCAGCAGAGGTTAATAAAGAAGATGCCCGAAAGCAGCACGGGTAATGGTTTGCCCCAGAAGTTGCGCGACAGCACCAGGGAAGCTCCCACAAGAAGTAGCAGCAACTGCATGAAGATCTTTTGCTTCGGTGTGCCTTCGCTGCCTGCCATGAACTTCACTGCCCGTATGAAATCAGGTGTCAAACATAACGCCCGACGAGAGAGAGCGTGAGCCGGTGGTTTTCAAACGGCAGCAGGTGTCCGCTCTCGGGTACAACGTCGATGGTGGATTTCGGATTATTACGCACAATGCGCCGTGCGACGCGGCCGGGACACACATGCGTCTTTGTCGGTAGAATGAAGTGTGTCTCGCAGGTGATACGCCTCAGTTTGAACAAATGACCAAATTCAGCCTGGGAAAAGATCTGCGCCTCTACCGCCGGGCTGCAGCAGAGCTCGGCATCTTCTTCTGTGTCGCGTATGCAGTACTTCACGTATGCCTCGACACTCTCGCGCTGCCAGCTGCGGTTCGACGGATGGCGCAGGAAAATTTTGAGCGCCTGTTCTTTGTTTTTGAAATCAGCGCGGCGTGCGAGTGCGGTCGCTGCCATCGGGTTACCCAACAGCTTCACATAGAGTACCGCACCGAAGTTCAGCACCACCGGATCAAAGACAACAATCTTTTCAAAGGCATCTGATTCAGCCTGTGCTGCGCGCAACAGGCTACCGCCACCCAGGGAGTGCCCGATCGCAGTCACCTTTTGCCAGCCCTTGTATTTAAAAAACGCAAGTATCTGGTCGCGGAAAAAATTCCACGAAGAAAATTCGAGGGTGCTCTCTGAGTCGCCGTGGCCGGAAAAATCGAGTGCACAGACATGGTAGCGTCGGCTGAGTTCTTCGATCAGGTAGTCGTACATGCCGGCAGCATAGCCGTTGGCGTGCGCGATGAAGAGTTTCTGTTTCTGCTGCGGGTTGGCTTCGAGGTACGAAAGCTTCAGGTTTCGAAAGGTAAAACTACCACGCTGTATCACGCGCCAATTCTATTGCACGGTTCAGACCGAAAACGCAATAGCAGTTTACAACCTGTCAAATTCTCCGCCCGCGCAACTATGGACGTTACGACCGCCGAATTTGAAGAGAAGGTAATCCGTGAATCACACTCAAGGCCCGTGGTCGTCGATTTCTGGGCACCGTGGTGCGGCCCGTGCCGAACACTCACCCCCACCCTCGAAGGCCTCGAAGTGGAATATGCCGGTAAGTTCGCGCTCGCGAAAGTCAATACCGACGCCGAGCAGCAATTGGGCCAGGCGTACCAGGTCATGAGCATTCCCGACGTAAAAATTTTCAAAGATGGCAAGATAGTGGGAGGTTTCGTCGGGGCACAACCTGCCGACCGTATTCGCGAAATTCTCGACCAGTTCATTGTACCTGAGGACTACCTGAAGGTTCTGAACCTCAGCCAGAATTCACCGGCCGAAGCAAAGGCACTCCTGCCGAAGCTGAAGGGAAAACGGCTCGAAGAGGCGGCCTGGGCGGTCGCTCGGGGCTTCCTGATGCAGCAGGCCATCGACACAAAGGCGGCGACAGAATGCCTGCAGCTGATACCGGAATTTGGTTCGGCATTCAGCGAGGCGCGCACCGCGGCGCTGGCAATGCTCAGTGACGGACAGACCAAAGAACTCGCAACGCTTATTGCGGGCAAAGAGGAGAACACGACCCCGCTGCTCGATGGCTGGATTAACCAGATCGAAGAGGGCAAAGACAAACAGAAAGACAAAGAGATCATGATACGGGCATTTCATATCCTCGGTAATGAGCATCCGCTGACACTTGACTACCGCCGTAAACTGTCCCGAGTTCTATTCTGACCTCGCGAACTGACAGGCTGGCGGTAGCCAGTCTGTCAGTTCGTGAAGAAATGGTTTCTGCATGACGCGCAGTGGCGGGCCATTATTCCGTACCCATGCGCTGGTCGATACCTATAGGTGAATTTCGCGGTATCAAAGTCTACATCCACTGGACCTTCTTTTTGCTCTTAACGTGGATCGGCCTCAGCAGTTACCGCGCAGCACAAAACACCGACCAGGCGCTGCTGACCATTGGTTATATCCTCACCCTTTTCGGTTGCGTCGTGCTGCACGAGTTTGGCCACGCGCTGATGGCCCGCCGCTTTGGCATCGTCACCCGCGACATCACGCTCTTCCCGATTGGTGGCATGGCGCGCATGGAAAAAATGCCAGAGAAGCCGATGCAAGAGCTGCTCGTCGCGATCGCCGGCCCCATGGTCAATGTTGTGATTGCCGCTGGGCTCTTCGCTTATATGCATTTTTCACCGACAGTCTACATGCTTGAATTTCCGAAGGGGCCGATGACGCCCGAGCTTTTTCTGCCAACGTTGTTTCTCGTGAACGTGTTGATGGCAGTCTTTAACCTGATCCCGGCTTTTCCGATGGATGGTGGCCGCATTCTGCGGGCACTGCTCGCCCTGAAATTTGACCGTGCCCGCGCTACCCAGATTGCCGCGAACCTGGGCCAGGTGATCGCGATCGGCTTCGTCTTTCTCGGGCTCTTCTACAATATCTGGCTCGTCTTCATCGGTATCTTTATTTATCTCGGCGCAGGAGCCGAAGCCAGCCAGGAATACGTCAAGCAGGATCTCGGTGTGCACAATGTCGGCAGCCTCGTGATGCGCAAATTCACCGTTCTACGTGCTGAAGAGACTCTGAGCCACGCGCTGCGTGCACTGCTCGACAGCCAGGAGCGCGAGTTTGTTGTGACGGAAAATGGCGCTGTCACCGGCATTCTTACGCGCGACGAGATGCTTGCCGGGCTCTCGCGTTTTGGTCAGACTGTACCGATCGGACAGATCATGCGCCGTGATATCCGCATTCTGCCGCCACAGATGCCGGTAACCGAAGCCCTGCAGCTGATGAATGAGCTGAACCTGCCGATGCTGCCGGTCGGCTATGAAGGCCAGCTGATGGGAGTCATCGATGTCGAGAACATCAGCGAGTTCCTGCTGATCCAAAAGGCAATGCGCTGAGAGGCAGCCATGGCATACGGGAAAAAGTTTCGTGTCCCGGGGCTCAAACGCTCAGACTCTTTCGCCGATGCGCAGCAACCTGTGCTATCCCATTACCTCAAGCGAGTATTGAAGCAGGCGAAAAAATTCTCCAAAGACGGAACAGCCGAGCATCTCCATAACCTGAGGATTGCCCTCAGGCGCTTTCGTTACGTGCTCGAACTCTACGCGGCAGAGTTCAAGCCGAAAAAATTTAAGGCCATCTATGAACTGGCAATCAGATTGCAGAACACGCTCGGTGATCGGCGCGATATCGACGTCATGCACGAACGCCTGCTCTCGCTCTACCGCACCGGCGAAGCGGAGCTACCAGCACTGATTAGCGCTGATCTCGAACAGAGCAAAGCACTGCTGAATACGCAGATCGAACAGACACTCGCCGAGTTCGTCAGAAATCCGCAGCTACGAAAACTGGTCGACTAACCTGCATGGATAAGCTCTTCTGGCGTTTTGGCCAAGAGACAGGCTGGGGTCAGCAGCAGCCGGGTGCCGTCGGCCTGCCTGCCGGCGGTACGCACGTCTGGTTTTTCTCGAATGCGCGAGACTTCCAGTATGAAGGGGTTGTTGCAGATGCAGAGCGTACGCGCGCAGAAAACATGCTGCCAGCCGCAAAGGGACAGGAGTTCCTGAGCTTTCGGGCATGCCTGCGCATCGTGCTAGCTTTGTACTACATAAAGACCATCGCCCCAAAAAACATTCGGATGGAAATCTCTGAAAAAGGCAAACCGTGGCTGCCCGATGCGCCGAAGCTGCACTTCAACCTCTCGCATTCGCATGGCGCGCTGGCAATAGCCGTGAGCCGGCACGAGGTCGGTGTCGATATCGAAAAAATTCGACCCATACCCGACTGGCAAGACCTGGCTCAGAACTTTTTAGCTCCCACTGTTGCCACAACCATCGCCAACCATGCAGAGGCAGAACGGAGCACGGCCTTTCTGCGCTGTTTTACCGCGCGTGAGGCGCACCTCAAGGCACTCGGCACAGGCTTTTCGGCCCCGCTGCCAGGTATGGATTTCCATAGCAGCTATAGAGAGCAATTTACAACAGACGGCAAAGAATGCCTCCTGGCACCGTTACCACAATTGCCGGGGTTCGTCGGGCATGTCTGCATACTTAACAGAGACATTGCGTAAGTGCTCGCTGCCGCGACCTCTTGCGCAAAGCGCAACGGCCCTCTGACAAAAGAATTATACATCCAGTATTCCACTTGCCAGATCACACGCTCACCGCAGGGTGTACCCACAGGGGTTACTGAATCCTTGCCCGGAGATCACATGACCGACATTAAGAATGCCATCATCAAGAAGCCAGCAGACCTGGCAAAACACCATTTGACCAGCTACGATGCGTACCGCCGCGACTTCAGCTGGGACAAAATCGCCGCCGAAATCGGCAAGAACGGCGACTTCAACATGGCGCGCATCACGATCGACCGCCATGTCGAGGCAGGGCGCGGCAACACGACCGCGATCCGCTGGTTGGGGTCAGAGGGTGAGCGCGTCGACCTCAGCTACACCGAGCTACAGAAGCAGACGAACCGCTTCGCGAATGCGCTCGCTTCGCTGGGTGTCGCGCGCGGCGACAAGGTCTTTGCCCTCTCGGGGCGACTGCCAGGCCTCTATGTGACTGCGCTCGGCACGCTGCGGCACGGTGCCGTGTTTTCTTCTTTGTTCTCTGCATTCGGTCCCGACCCGATTGCGACGCGCATGACAATCGGCAAAGCGAAGGTGCTCGTCACCACCGCCGATCTCTATGAAGCCAAGGTCGCGGGTATTCGAGGGCAATTGCCCGATCTCAAGCATGTGATAATTTTACGTGAGGGCGGCAGTTCGACTCCGCTCACCGACCAACAGAAGAAGGATTGGCCCGGTACTCTCGACTTCGACGAACTGCTCGCAGCGCAGTCGGATAGCTATGTAACACAGGCGACCGATGCCGACACGCCTGCGCTGCTGCATTTTACCAGTGGCACGACGGGCAAGCCGAAAGGCGCGCAGCACGTGCACGGTGCAATCGTTGCGCACTACGCGACGTCGCGCGCGGTGCTCGACCTCAAGGACGGCGAAATCTACTGGTGTACTGCCGACCCCGGCTGGGTGACCGGCGTCTCTTACGGTATTCTAGGGCCCTTGTCGTGCGGCGTGACGCTGATCGTCGACGAAGAAGAATTTGATATCGAGCGCTGGTACTCGATTGTGCAGAATGAAAAGGTCGCGGTGTGGTACACAGCACCGACCGCAATCCGCATGATGATGAAGGCCGGTGTCGACGAAGTGAAGAAGTACAAGTTCAGCGCGCTCAGGCACATGTGCAGCGTCGGCGAACCCCTGAACGCCGAAGCTGTGCTCTGGACGCAGCAGAACATCGGCCTGCCCGCGCATGATACCTGGTGGCAGACAGAAACCGGCGCGATGATGATCGTCAACTTCGCCTCGATGGATATCAAACCCGGCTCGATGGGCAAGGCAGTACCGGGCGTGGAAATCGCGCTCGCGAACCGCACCGACAGCGGCTTAAAAATCGTCACGCAGCCTGATGTTGAAGGTGAAATTGCGATCAAGACACCGTGGCCGTCGATGTTTCGTACGTATCTCAATGAAGAAGAGCGTTACAAGAAATGTTTTGTCGACGGCTATTACATGGCAGGCGACCTGGCGAAACGCGATGCCGAGGGTTACCTGTGGTTCATCGGCCGCGCCGACGACGTGATCAAGTCATCGGGCCACCTCATTGGCCCATTCGAAGTCGAGAGCGTGCTCATGGAACACAAGGCCGTCGCTGAAGCGGGTGTCATTGGCGTTCCCGACGATGTCGCCGGCGAACTGGTTCTGGCTTTCGTTTCGCTGCGCAAGGGCTTCACCGCGAACGAAGACCTTGCCGATGAAATACGCGGCCATGCAAGGTCCCGCCTCGGCGCCGCCGTCGCCCCACGCGAAATTCGTTTCATGGACAACCTGCCCCGTACGCGCAGCGGCAAGATCATGCGGCGCTTGCTCAAGGCGCGCGAGCTGGGCTTACCCGAGGGTGATTTGTCGACGTTGGAGGGATCGAAATGAGTACCATGTACGGAGTCCCCCTCCGCCTTCGGCACCTCCCCCGCTTGCGGGGGAGGCTGGGAGGGGGACAATGAAATCCATCACCCTCGAAGAAGCCACCCTTTGGTACCGGCGCATGCTGCTGCTGAGGCGCTTTGAAGAGAAGTGCGCCGAGCTCTATAACGCCACCAAGATACGCGGCTTTCTCCACCTCTATATCGGCGAAGAAGCCTGTGCTACGGGGTTAATCCCATTCCTGAAGCCCGAAGATTCGATTATTGCCACCTACCGCGAGCACGCGCATGCACTCTTACGCGGCGTCTCGGCACGCGCGGTGATGGCAGAGATGTTCGGCAAGGTAACGGGTTGCTGCAAGGGCCGCGGCGGTTCAATGCACATCTTCGATAAATCGCTGCGCTTTTTCGGCGGCAATGGCATTGTTGCGGCAGGCCTGCCGCTCGCGGTCGGCGTTGCGCTCGGCGACAAGATGCAGAAACGCAAGGCTGTGACCGTTGTCTTCTTCGGCGAGGGGGCAATGGCCGAAGGTGAATTCCATGAATCGATGAACCTGGCGAAACTGTGGAAACTGCCGGTGCTCTTTGCCTGCGAAAACAACTTTTACGCGATGGGCACTGCACTCGCGCGTTCTGAATCAGAAACCAACCTGACAGTGAAAGCCGCGAGCTACCACATGAAGGTCCGCAGCGTCGACGGCATGGACCTCGCCGTTACCGCGCGCGAATCACTCGCCGCAATCAACGAAGTGCGCGAATCGGGCAATCCGCAGTTTTTGGAATTCCAAACGTACCGTTTTCGCGCGCACTCGATGTACGATCCAGATCTCTACCGTGACAAGGCAGAGGTGACTGAAAAGCAAAAACGGGACCCGATTCTGATCTTTGAGCAGCACATGCGCGAGCAGGGTTTTAATCCCGACGAGATTCGCCCGCAGGTCGAAGCCTCGGTGAAGGCTGAAATCGACGATGCCGTGAAGTTCGCCGAAGAAAGCCCGGTTGAGGACGTGGGAGATTTACTGAAAGATGTAACGACTCCTGCAGGAGTGGGCAGTTAATATGTTTGTTTTAAGGTGTAGCCCCCTCCCCCATCCCCTCCCCTTAGCAAGGGGAGGGGTGCCGACGGCGGGGTGGGGTCAGGAGACACTCCTATGAAAAAGACCATCACCTACCGCGAGGCGCTGGGCGAAGGCCTGCGCTATGCATTTCAGAACGACCCGCGCGTATTCATGATGGGCGAAGACATCGGCAAGTACGGCGGACCTTATGGCGTCACCAAGGGTTTCATCGACGAGTTCGGTGAAGACCGCATTCGCGATGCCCCGCTTTCTGAATCGGGTTTCACGGGCGCAGGCATCGGCGCCGCACTGAACGGCATGCGGCCCATCGTCGAGATCATGACAGTGAACTTTTCGCTCCTGGCACTCGACCAGATTATCAACACCGCTGCGTCACTGCGTCACATGTCAGGCGGGCAGTTTAGCGTGCCGATTGTCATTCGCATGACGACCGGTGCGGGGCGCCAGCTCGCGGCACAGCACTCGCACAGCTTCGAGGGCTGGTACGCTCATATTCCGGGCATTCGCATCGTGGCGCCGTCGAACGCGCACGATGCGCGCGGCATGCTGTGGAGTGCACTCAAAGATCCAGACCCGGTGCTGATCTTCGAGCACGCGCTGCTGTTCCAGGAAACACAGGAGATCGATGCGGCGTTCGTCGCGGCGGATTTAGATCGTGCGGCAGTCTGGCGCGAGGGTCAGGATGTCTCGCTCATCTGCTACGGCGGCATGGTACCGCGCACGCTCAAGGCTGCGGCAGAACTCGGCCAAGCCGGCATCTCGGCCGAGGTCATTGACCTGAGGACACTCCGCCCGCTCGATCGCGCAACCATCTTGGCCTCGGTCAGCAAAACACGCCGTGCGGTGATTGTCGACGAAGGCTGGCGCTCGGGTAGTCTTTCGGCAGAAATCGCGATGACGATTGTCGAGGGCGCGTTCTATGAACTCGATGCGCCGATTGCACGCGTGTGCTCAGAAGAAGTGCCGATACCCTACTCGGCGCACATGGAGCAGGCGGCGATACCCCAGGTGGAAAAGATCGTCGCGGCGGTGAACAAGGTTGTTTATGGTTCGACTTCGCTCACCACAGGTGGCTGAGAAGGGAGCACGCAGTCATGGCTAATAACGATTTCATCTACGTTCTGCCCTCGCTCGGTGCCGACATGGACGAGGCATCGCTGCTCGAGTGGAAGATAAAACCCGGCGAGCGCGTCAAACGCGGCCAGGTCGTCGCAACGCTCGAAACAGTGAAGGCCGCGATCGATGCCGAGATCTGGGTCGATGGCGTGGTCGAAGAGCTGCTCGTGCAGCCCGACAAGGATCGCAAAATCAAAGTCGGAGCGCCACTGGCGAGGTTGAAAACGGATAAGCCGGTGGAACAACCGGCGGTGGTGATGGAAGCCGCGCCTGCCGCGGCGAAAAATCCCACCCCGCCTACGCAAGGAGCAATACCCCACCCCCGCCCCCTCCCCTTGGCAAGGGGAGGGGTGGTCGTAGACCGGGGTGGGGTCTCCCGCCTAATGATCAGCCCCGCAGCCCGGCGGCGCATGCAGGAACTCGGGATAGGCGAAGCTGAGCTGCCAGCACTCGATCGGCCTTACGGCATCGCCGACATTGAACAATTTGCGCAATCACGACAGTCTTCGGGACCCAAAACAATGCGCGAGCAGATCGCAAAGGCGATGTCGCGCTCGAAACGCGAGATACCGCACTACTACCTCGCCACCGAGATCAACATGACGCCCGCGCTCGCCTGGTTGCGCGCCGAGAACGAAAAACGTTCGCTCGAAGAGCGCATGTTGCCGGCCGTGCTGCTGATACGCGCGGTTGCACTCGCCGTGGCACGCTACCCCAACATGAACGGGTTCTACGTGAATAACGCGTTCAAACCAAGTGAGCAGGTCCACATCGGCATGGCATTTGCGCTGCGCGAAGGCGGATTAATCGCCCCCGCGATACACAATACCGACAAGCTGGCGCTACCCGAACTCATGAAGATTCTCGCGGACCTCGGCGAACGCACCCGCACCGGTGGCCTCAAGGCGGCAGAACTCGCCGACCCGACAATCACGATCACCAGCCTCGGCGATCTCGGTGTCGAAGAGATCTTCCCCATCATCACACCGCCGCAAGTCGCGATGGTCGGCTTCGGCATGCTGTCAGAAAAACCCTGGGTCATTGATGGTAAAGTTGAAGTACGCGAGATTATGCACGCGACCCTCGCCGCCGACCACCGCGTGTCAGACGGCCGCGACGGTGCGTTGTTTCTATCGGAAGTGAAAGACCTGCTGGAGCAGGTTGAGGAATTGATTAATTGAGTGTCCCCTCCCCCGGCCCCTCCCCGCATGCGGGGAGGGGTGGTCGAAGACCGGGGTGGGGACAAGGAGAATAACATGGCAAAAACACCAGATGAATTGAAAAAATACCTACAAGAAAAAATGAAAAAGGCGGCGCCTGAGATCAACGTCGAAAAGGTAAACCCGGCGCGGCCGCTCAAGAAAGAGCTACGCATCGATTCGCTCGACCTGTTGCGCATGCTGCGCGCAATCGCGGCAGATACGGGCTACACGACGCCTGAATCGGACTACAAGAATATACTCACACTCGGCGGCATGCTCGAATACTTCCAGGGGAAAATATGAAGCGCCTCGCACTTGCCCTGCTCGCCTGCGGCGCAATCGCGGCGCAGGACCTTGAGCTCACAGACGCTGCCCGGCAGATATCAGCCGAGTTTCGTAAGAAGAACCCGGCGCTCGATTTTCGCAGCACACTCGCAGTAGCAAAATTCAAAACCGCGAGCGAGCGGCTGCAGAAGAATGCAACCGCAGAACTCGTCAAAGCCGCGTTTGAAAAAGAATTCGTGCGCAGTGTCTATTTCGAAGTTGTGGAACGCGAGAACCTCGACAAAGTCATTGCCGAAATAGAGCTCCGCCAGAAAGGTTTGACCCAAACGAAAAGCAGTGATGATGCGCTGAGAGGTGCGGAGCACCTGCTGGTCGGTGAACTGGCAGAAGACGCAGGCAACCTCGTTATCACGGCGCGCCTTGTGCAGGCAGTGACGGGGACTGTTGTCGCGACTGCGCAGGTACGCGCGCCGCTCGACAACACCGAGCGTGCGGCCGAGGCGTTTCGCTTCAGCGCATTCCAGAGCCAGTACGGCATCACGCTCGGGTTGGACGCTTCGGTGGTTCGACCGCGAGGCGAAACAACAACATCGCCCTCATTCGTCACGGGGTTCGTCGCGTACCGTGTCGCTCGCCCGCTGCGGCTCGGCGCTGGCTTCGCGAACCTGAACTGGAATGACTTCTTCTATGAAGATGTCCCCGCAAGCACGAACAATATGAACCACAAACGCCGGTACAGCCTGAGCGGCACTGGTCCCCGGTTATTCTTCGATCTGCTGTGGGCGGTGCATCCTAGACTGAACCTTGGTGCGCGCGGCGATGTGACCTATTTGCCGGGAATCAGGCTTGAGCAAGATGTGGCAGAGATTAAGGCATGGGACTACAACGCATCAACTGGCGCTACCGAAGCAAAAACGCAGCGCGTGCTCGTCAATTCGACCAGCAAGGCCGGCATGACTATCTTCAGGCCCGCAATTCTTGCTGAATTTCTTATCTCAAACCGGTTATCTTGCTACATCTCAGCAGGTTACATGTTTTCTACCCGGTTTAGCCCGGACACTTACGAGGCCAATGGCGAGCGAAACTGGGGCGGAAACAGCGATGGCAACGGCACGTTTGCCAAGTACGCGAATTATGATTTTGCAAAACGCGGGGACGGCAGACCGGTCGAAATGCAAATGGGCTTCGTCTTCTTTGACGTGGGTCTGTCGCTGCATTTTTGATATATTGATCCCGGCGCGTCACGACGCGCCTTAGATTCAGTGTCAGAAGTACCAATACACAGGCACGGCAAAATACCACTCGCGATAGAGCTCCCCCTCAAAGCGCACAAACTGGTAGCTGAGACTTAGGCCTGCGTAGAACTGCCGCGTGACAGAAAACACGGCGAACGCGCCAGGGCCGTGCATCGTGCCCGAAGATTGGGCGTTTGCCGCGCTGAGCGGCCACTGGTAGAAGTAGCGGACGGCATAACCCAAGCCCAGCTCAAGAGCATCATTTCGCCAGAGATAATAGCTGGCATCGATGCTGGGCGAAAGGTAGAAATACCCGGGACTGAGGCCGGGGGACAACGAAGGTGCGAGCGAGAATTCGGGCAGGACAAAATATTCCGCCCCGGCCGACACGCCCGAAAACCACTCACCCTGGGGGCTGACAGAATAATAACCGCCGAGCGTCCACGAGCCGCAGCGATCGCGCGCGCTGCTATCGTCACAGGCTGGCAGGGCTGCAGCCGACCGCACAGACAACAACAGGACAGAAAAAAACGCCAGAAGCCTGACGACCATATGCCGCAGTGCATAGCCGACAGGGGCTGCAAAGCGAAGTCTGCAGGCAATTTACAGTTGACACGCGGGGATTTTTCGCCCACAAAATCAAATGCCCGCTATAGCAATCATTGGTCGACAGAACGTGGGCAAGAGTTCTCTCTTTAACAGCCTGCTCGGCGCGCGCAAGAGCATCGTCTACAACCAGCCAGGGGTGACGCGCGACCTGATCACCGAAAGGGTCGAATGGGGTGAAGGCACCTGGACACTGACCGACTTTCCCGGTTTCGAGCGCGAAAAGAATATCCGCTCTGACGAACTGACTCTCGCGGCGGTGAAGGCCGCAGAAAAGCAGCTGGAAAAATTTAACCTGCTGCTCTTTGTTGTCGCACGCGGGGGATTAACCTCGTTCGAACAGGATCTCGCTGACCGCCTGCGGCGCAACAAGAAGCCCGTATGGCTCGTGGTCAACTTTATTGACGACCCGCGGCTTGAAGCCGAGGCGGCGGAGTATTATGAGCTCGGCTTCGCCGAAACCTTTTTCGTGTCTGCGCTCAATAAGCGTAACATCGATGAGCTCAAAGAGCAGATTCAGCAGCACTTCACCGGCGGCAAAAAATTCTACCGCAAGGACGAAGAGGTCGTCGCCAGGAACACTCCTGAACTGCGTATTGCCATTTTGGGTAAACCCAATGCCGGCAAGAGTACCTTCTTTAATACCATCACGGGCAAAGAGCGCGCCCTGATCTCGCCGGTGGCCGGCACCACGCGTGACAGTATCAACGAGTTTTTTCACTTTGAAAACCGCCTGATCGAGATTGTCGATACCGCCGGCCTGCGCCGCCAGCGCAACGTGGTCGAAGACGTCGAATCGATCAGCGTGAAGCGCGCGCGCGAGGCGCTCGAAGCCTGCGACGTCGTTTTTCTCGTGATGGACTACGCAGATAACCTCGACAAACAAAACAAGACGCTCTTTGCTCTGATCGCCGATGCCGGCAAACCGCTGATCGCACTCATCAACAAGTACGATATCATTCGCGACGACAACGACACTAAGGCTGAAATCGCGGCCGCGCTCGCCGATGCACAGAAGGCCTTCTGGAAGTTCCCTTGGTTTTTCATCAGCGCCGAAACGGGTGAAAACTGTACCAAGGCTGTCGCCAAGGCATTCGAGCTAAAAGCACAGGTATTTGAAAAGATCAGCACACCGAAGCTGAACAACCTGCTCAAAGAGCTTTCGACGAGCCACCTGCTCGCGAACCAGAACGTGAAGCTGAAATACATCACGCAGGGCACGCCGCTGAACCGGTTTATACTTTTCACTAACAAACCCGTCGCGATGCCCGTCAAGCGCCACCTGAACTCCGAACTGCGCAAGCGGCTCAATATGACCGAAGTACCGATTCTGCTGCAGGTGCGCACGGAAGAGAGGAAGAAGAAGTAGGGGGGCGCATTCGGCTTTTTGTCACCACGCTGCTCGCCACCGGCGCAGCCCTGCTCTGCTTCCGCTGGCCCTACCACTCTACCCTGCTTTCGCTCGCGGTATTTGGTGTCTGGCATGTCTTTCGCGAATACGAATTCTGGTTCGCCGAAGTGCGCATTCTGCGCCGGCGTAAGCAGTACCCACCGCTGATTGTCGCCGGTGCTTTCGCGTTCGGCGTCGCAGAAATTGCGCTGCTTGCGCCGCGCCTGCCGACCGACGGGTATTCGGCCCTGACACTGCTCTACCTGTTTGCCATTGCGTGGCTCGCTGTGCTCGTTGCGGCACAGCCAAACAGGCATTACCTGCTCTCGCTGCCGTTGCTGTTCGCTGCAATGCCGCTGCTACTGCTGGCACCCGTATGGTTCTTTTTCGCCGTGGTGCACACGCACAACCTGTTTCCGCTGGTGACGCTCTGGAAACGCAAAGATCACCTCTTGGGTGAAAGAGTGGTTTGGTTGTTGCTCTACTTTGCACTGCCTGCGGTATTCTTGCTGGTGGGCGGGCAGAGCTGGCTTTCGGCCGAGCCGCTGCCCGAGGCCGTCGAAGTAGCGCTCTTTCGCCGCACCGTGCCGCACGCCTGGCCTTTTGCCGGCACGCTGCTCATGGCGCTTTTTGCCTACTGGCAGATACTGCACTATGCGCTGTGGCTGCTTGTCCTACCGCGCGCGCAAGCTCCCTCGAAGTTCAGCCGATTCCCCCAAGAGATTCTGTTCTTTCTCGGGGTCACGCTCGACCACCGCATTGTCGCATTCTTGTTGGTAGGAACTATCGCGGTGACGGCAGTTTTTTTCCTGTTGTTTCCTGTTCCCACCCTGCACATCTATCTCGCCGTGTCTGCGTCGCATACCTTTATCGAGCTGCCGTTCTGGTTTCGCCGCGGTAATGTGCTTGGCAACGCATGAGGCAGTCCGCAGCGTCGCCGCATGAAATTCTTCAGAGTACTTTTCCTGTTACCGTGCCTGCTCTTTGCCGACGTTGCCGAAGATGACAGCTACCAGTGGCGCTATCGCATTTCGGCGAGCGCATCGTCGCACCTGAAAGAGCAAGGCAAACCGGCCGATAAGTACGACGCCGACAAGGTGATCGACGGGTCTGTCGCAACCGCCTGGTGCGCATCCACCGCTAACGCGACAGATGGCGTCGGCGAATCGATTCAACTGCAGTTCAGGGCACGCCAACTTAAACAGATACACCTGGTAAACGGCTACGCAGCTTCGCGGTCGCTCTATTTCGCCAACAACAGGATCAAAAAGGCCCGTCTTGAAATAACCAGCTCGACCGGTCGGAGTTTTACCACTACTGTAAATTTTGCCGAAAAATGCAGCAGCTCCACCGCCTCAGCGCCTTGTGCCACTTCACTCGCAGACTACCAGGTCGCCCGCTTCAAAGAGACATGCGCCGAGAAAATCGACGTGACGATTCTCGAAGTCTACCCCGGCAAGCAGCACCATGACACCTGCATTGCAGAGATCGCTCTGCAGGATGACACGTCTTTCTGCAACTGAGATTTTCGCGCGCACTGAGTTTCGGCCCGCTCTTCGCCGCGCTAACCCTGGCCCCGTTAGATGGTCGCGACCGTTCGCAAGGCCTGCCGCAACTGCAGCACGAAACGATCGATGCGCGTGAAATAAGGCCCAACCGGTTTGCCGTTGAGGTGACCTATTACATGCACGGTGCACCAGAGACCACCTTGCGGGGAGCGTTTCCGGTGCGGCGGTCTCTGCCCTTGCAGAATTTTCGCGCATACGTGGGCGGGCGCGAGATCGCCGTCATGGTTGAAGATTTAGCCGGGCGCGAGGCATGTCTTGCCGGCCAGTGTTTCGGGCTGCTCTACCGCTACGCCATCGCAAGCGATAAGGCCGAATGGGTGATGGTCAATACATTTGAATTCGAAGCACCCGAATTCAGCTTAAAAGGTTCACCAAAGAGCTACCGTACTTTCGAATACATACTGCGCACCGGCTCGGCATGGCGCGGCAAGATAGAAGATTTCACGATGCAGATCCGGTTTCTGCGACCCGTGTGTTCACGCCTGATTACGCATGGCTACCGGGGCAAATGCCTCGACGAAAAGACGTGGCAGATACAGATCAGTGACTTTGAACCTGACCGGGATATCCTGCTGCGTGTGCCTGAGGTCAGTCAATAAACGCTGCAGGCGAGACGTTAGATATCTTCTCCCGCCGCACCATCTGCAAGCGGTGGCTGCGGGCCCTGCTGTGGCGGTTGCGTGTAGGCCCGCTGTATATCAAACAGCCGTGGCATTTCTGCCTTAACCGCAAGACTCTTGCCCACTGATTCTGCCTCTTGCGCAAGCGCCTTGTCGAACAGCCACTCGGTGACTGCCATGCGCGCGGCGAGATCGCGTGTTTCGATCAACATCTGTTCGCGCGCGTGCGTGTATTCGTGGTATGCCTTATCGTGCATCAGCTGAAAGCCGCATTTGACGTCGGCGAGACCGAGGCAGGGTGAAGGCCGGCCCGTGTACGTCGAGTGCGCGAGTCCTGTGGTGTGCCCGATACGCAGTTTCCAGGTCGCGTGCGCGGCGTGAAAGTCGCTGAGGTAATTGCGAATATATTCGAGAAATTCGGCCGGGGAGAGCATCGCGTTCGAGACATCTTTTGCCATGGTTGTCATATCGCCGAACAGCGAGCCCTGGTCGAAATCCTTGATGATGACGACTGCAAGCTGCCGGTGTGCGCGGCGTTCAGCACGCAGCAGCGAGAATATCTTCTCGCGGCTTTCGTTGACGCGCCCCCTGAGCGAAGGCATATCCTGATCGAAGACGACAATGGCTGCCCCGTGCTTGAGTTCCCTGAGCAGCGCCTGCGAAGAATCGACAGCCACGGGATTAAACCCGTACAAAGAGAAAATCCCACTCGCCTGCCTGCGCAACGCCTCGGGTAAGAATGCCAGGACAACCTCGCCGAACGCCGCCGAAGCGGTGAGCTGTATCAGCTGCGCAGCGGTAATGAGAAAATTGTCGAACGAGATGAGGCAGGTAAGGCCGCGATCAAGTGCAGTGCGGTAAGCAGCTGCCGCCGCGCCGCCGCAGCAGACCAGGAGCGCCGTGGGTTCAAGACTGTCGAGTTCGGCGGCGTGGTGCACAAACGAAGTGCGTGCAGGGGTCAGTGCCGGGTGCAGCATTTGCAGCGCATGAATGCGCTCGCGGTCAGCGGCGGATGCCTGGAAGAACACAATGCGTTCAAAAGCATACGCCATCTGATGTGACATAATCCTGACGCGCCGCATAGGTCGTCAACGAGTAATGCCGGGTGCTGTTTGCTGGCGCGAGCAGCACCCGGCGGCAATGAAATGCGCTTTCCGGGATGTTTTGGCCGAAACATGCGGCGCGATGCGCCTATCCGGTTTACTGCTTCTGGCGATGATCACGCCCCAACTCTCTGCCGCCACTGTAGTCACCAGCAACGAACGCATCGCTGGCACCATCACCGAACAGTCGAAGTCCAGCGTTTCAGTCAGAATGGAAGACGGCAACATTCGCAAGATCGAGCGCGACCGCGTAGTACAGATATTCGATGATAATGGTGCACTGGTCTATACATCGCCAGCGCTCATGCCCGACCAAAAGAAAGCGCCAGAACAGGGCGAACCCGCTCCGGAAAAGCTGCTCGATAATGCAATAATCATCGATGGCCTCGTCGGGGGTATCTATGGCGGTTTTTACGACAAGGAGCGCGATTATTCCGACGGCAGCATCAGCGTCAAATTCTCCGACGGAACGACCCAGTACTCAAAATCAACCTTAACTTCTTTCGGCTTCGGTCTCAACTACCAGAAGGCTTCATCTGCGCGCTGGACGACCCTATATACATATACGTTCCGCAGCGTGGTCCACAGCGTCTATGCCGGAGACGGGCAAAAATACAAGTACGAAGATATCTCGACGAAGACAGTCTCAAGCCGCCATGCATTGCTGATCGGTAAAGAAGCCCGCTTTTACCCAACGCAGGGGCTAAGCTCCATCGACTTGATCGGCCAGGTCGGCTATGAATTTGGTAACTACTACCCGCTGGCAACCTATAGCGATTACCGCACGAAACTTTCGCCGGCGCCGGCCCTGTACACAGGACCAGGCAGTGTCATGATTCACGGTCCAACCGCTCGCATTGGCTCAGGCATCAGCTTTCGCTTTAGCCCCGCCTGGCAGATGCGCCTGCTGGCTTTTTACCAGATTGCCTACTCGATGGCCTCAGACCAGATCTGGAATGCTGTCGAAAAGAATGTGCTGACGCATGACCTTTACGGTATGGTGTCGTTCGGTTATAGTTTTTAGTAAACGGCTGAATACTTAAGCCATTGCTCGTGTAACACTCGGTCACACAAATTCTCTTGGCAATTTGTGACAGCGGGCTGGATTAACCCTATGCGCCAGCTCCTTTTTTTTGTTGCTGTAATGGCATTTAATGTCAGAATTTTTTCCGCTGTGGTCGTCACGAGCAACGAGCGCATCGCGGGTACAATCACGGGAAAAACGAATACTACTGTCACCATCAAGATGGAAAAAGGTCAAGAGCGAACCATCGAACGGACCCGCATCGTGCAGATATTCGATGATAACGGGGAACTAGTGTATAAATCTCCGGCACTAAGCGAAAACCGACCACCGACCAATGAGAAAAACTCGGATGCGACGGTTGGAGCCGCCGATCGCACACATGTTGGTCTGTTTTTGCGCCTACTGGGCGGAGGGGGCAGCTATTATTTCAGCGAAACACCTGTCCTTTCAAACAATACCGGTACTTTCACGGCAGAGGGGCAGGCAGGCTTTTACTCAGTCCAAATCGGGTATTCGATACTGCAAAATCTCATCGTGTACGGCGCCCGCAATGCGCTTTCTGCAGAAGCTCCCGAGTATCGGTTGAATGGCGCAACCAACGGATTTCGGCCCCAAGGATTTATGAACGTAACGGGTTTCGGTGCCGGCGCGTCATATTATGTCCCAGCGTGGAACCTGCATTTCAGTGCAGATGTTGGGACAGCCCTGACAAGCCTGAACCTCGGCTCAACGACGACAAATTCGCAGCAAGGCCTGGGCATTAATCTGCAAGTGGGCAAAGAATGGTGGATTGCGAAGAATTTAGGTTTGGGCGTTTCCTTCTACTTCCACAGAAGTAGTATGGATGATCGGGCGAGCGGGTCCATAGTCCCTAAAATAACGAACACTCTCTATGGTTTAGCCGTTACTCTTACGTATAATTGAATTTGAGTAAGTCGAAAGCAAATGCGGCCGTCTCGGATTGAATCGCCCGACTCGCCTTTATTGCTTGCCATTATAACCAAATTCGGGCGGACGGGATAATGAGCCCATCAAAGCTGTTTGCCTTCCAGCTGATCTTCGCATCCGCTGTCAGTGCAGCAACCATCGTCACAAGCAACGAGCGCATTGCAGGAACAATTACCGGTAAAACGAAAGCCAGCGTCACTATTAAGATGGATGACGGAAATGAGCGGACCATAGACCGCAGCCGCATCGTTCAGATATTTGATGATAATGGCGAGGTTCTCTACACGTCGCCCGCACTCATCACACCGACTCCCGGCACCAGCACGGCAGCGGCCGATGCCGCACCCGAACCAGGGTACCATCAACATGACGGACTTTACCTGCGTTTCTTGCTTGGCATGGGCTCCCTCAGTTTCAGTGAATCGCCGGTATACACGAATGGAACCGGAACGCTGAGCGCATCTGGCCCAGCCGGGTTCTTCGCCTTTCATCTGGGCTTTAGCCTGACTGATAATGTCATACTGTACGGCGCGTTGAACGGTTACTCGGCCTCAAACCCAGACTACTCATTGAATGGCACGAGCCTGACCGCGACAAGCAGCAATACCCTGGGCGTCAGCTCATATGGCGGCGGCCTCGCGCTTTATCTGGATTCACTCAACGCATATCTGAGCGCGGATATCGGCACAGCAACCACCCGCCTGACCGTGGGCAGTACAAACACGAGTTCAAAATCTGGAATTGGTGTAAATGTCCAGATTGGAAAGGAATGGTGGGTCTCAAAAAACTGGGGGCTGGGTGCAGCTCTCTTCTATCATTATAGCAGCATGGACGACGATGTCACCGGAAGCGTCATCCCGAGAATTACGAACAGTGTTATCGGTGTGGCATTCAGTGCCACTTACAACTAAACACGGTTAATGCAAGACGGCCTTTGGCCGTCTCGGATTATCTTTACAACCTGTTTGCGACGCACAAAAGGTCGCATGGCAAGAACGGAATTCCTCTTTGATACAAAGCCTGAGCCGCACCTCGGACGCACGGCTGCGATACTCAAGAAACACCCGGAGATGAAGAAATTCATCGGCAAAAAAAACCCGTGGAGCGCGGTCGTGATTCTCTTCACCGTTGCGCTGCAGCTGACGATTGCCTGGTTCCTGCGCGAACAGGAATGGTACATTGTGCTCCCGGCTGCCTGGCTGGTCGGCACCATTATTAACCACAGCTACATCGGCCTCTTGCACGACGCCTCGCACGGTCTCATCTTTCGCGGCAAATTCTGGAACGATGTCTTCGGCCTCATTGTCAACGCGCCGATGCTCGTGCCATCTTATGTTTCGTTTAAAAAGTACCACATGAAACACCACGCGTTCCAGGGTGTTTATGAACTCGATGCCGACCTGCCCGCGCTGTGGGAGGTCAAGACGGTAAAAAATATCTGGTACCGCAAGATGCTGTGGCTCGCCTTTTACCCGCTCATTCAAACCCTGCGTACCATGCGCGTGCGCGAAGTTGCTTTTTTTGACGGCTGGGTGCTCGCGAACTGGGTCACCACCTTTGCGACGGATTTCCTTGTTTTCTACTTCATGGGCCCGATGGCGTTTGTCTATGTCGCGGCGTCTTTCTGGTTCGGCTTCGGTCTTTCGATCGTCGGCGGCCGGTTGATCCAGGAACACTACATGGTCGCCGAACCACAGGAAACCTACAGCTACTACGGCCCGCTCTCGCTCGTCTCTTGCCACGTCGGCTACCACAACGAGCACCACGACTTTCCCTCTGCGGCCTGGAACTACCTGCCGCAGATTCGCGCGGCTGCGCCGGAGTTCTATAACAACATCAAGTACCACACCTCGTGGGGTGCACTCGTGCTGAAGTTCATCTTCGACAAGAACATGTCGCTCGCCAACCGCGTCGTCCGCAAAGACCGCGGCGGCGTGGGTCTCGACGACGAAGTCATTCCGGATGTCAGAATTGCCGGGGGCGCGGGAGCGTGACCCCTCCTCTGTCCCCTCCCCTTAATAAGGGGAGGGGTGCCGAAGGCGGGGTGGGGTCATGATCGACAGATACTCAACTCCCGAAATTCGCAAGCTTTGGTCGCTGCAGCGCAAGTTTGAGGTCTGGCGCGACATTGAAATTGCTGCTTGTGAGTATTGGGCTACTAAAGGAAAAATAACCGACGCCGAGCTCAACGACATTCGCACGAAGTCGACCTTCACGGTTGAGCGCGTGAATGAAATCGAAAACGAAATACACCACGACGTCATTGCCTTTCTCACAGCGCTCGCCGAAAATATCGGCCCGGCATCGCGCCATGTACACTTTGGCCTCACGTCATCGGACATTGTCGACACCGCGCAGATGGTGCTGATCCTGGAAGCGGGTGCACTCATCGACAAGGCCCTCGGCAAGACACTCAAGGCGCTGTATGACTTCGCGCAAAAGCACAAGGATCTTGTCGTAGCGGGTCGCACACATGGCGTACATGCAGAGCCGACGACCCTGGGTTTAAAATTTCTTGGCCACTATGCGGAGCTTTCGCGTTCACGGGACAGGCTGCGCCACGCGCTCGATGACTGCCGTTACGGAAAAATTTCCGGTGCCGTTGGTACCTACTCGCAGATGCCACCGGAGCTTGAAGCGTATGTACTCGGCAAATTTGGCCTGAAGGCAGAACCCGTCAGTACGCAGGTAATCCCCCGAGATCGCCATGCCTACTTTCTGCAGGCGATTGCCCTGACCGGCCAGGCGCTCTACCGCCTGATGCAGGAAATTCGCCTGCTACAGCGTACCGAGGGCCGCGAACTCGAAGAGCCGTTTCAAAAGGGGCAAAAAGGTTCAAGCGCGATGCCGCACAAGCGCAACCCAATTCTTGCCGAGCGTATCTGCGGCCTCGCGCGTGTGCTCTCGGGTTACGCGACCACGGGAGAATACAATATTGCACTGTGGCATGAACGTGACATCTCGCACTCCGGCGCGGAACGTGTCATTCTGCCCGACGCAACTGCACTCATCGAATATATGCTGATCAAGTCGGCGTTTGTGGTGGAGAATCTGCACGTGCACGAGAAGAACTGCGAACGCGTGCTCGATGCGACGCATGGGCTGCTTTTCTCGTCGCGAGCACTGCTGACCGTCACTGCCAAAACGCAGATGAGCCGCGAAGACGCCTACGCCATTGTGCAGGCGGCGGCCATGGCAACGTGGGAGAACCCGACCGAAGGCAACCTGAGAACGCGACTGGAAGGCGATGCGCGACTGGCAAAAGTAGCGGCGAAGGATTGGGACGAGGTTTTCGACGCCCGGTCGTTTTTGACCCACGTAGATACGATCTTTGCGCGGGTGCCCCAGCCCACATAACGAGTCCGGCCTTCGGCCGGATTGGTCAGGCGGTTATACCGGGTATTTAGACTTAAATTCTTCTTCTGTGATAAATGAAAAGAAATTCATTAATCCGGCAACTTTGAAGATTTTTTCGATCATCGGTTTGATGCCCGTCAGGTGAACGGTGCCACTCTGCGCCTGGACGGCGTTCACAATCTTGATGAGAACGCCGATGCCACTGGAATCAATATAAGAAACGTCATTGAGCTGGAGGATCAGCTTTTCTCCGGTTTTGAGCGGTACCGCGTCGGTCTGGCTCTTGAGCTCGACCGAAGTGTACATGTCGAGGCTACCCTTCAGGTAGACGACATAATATCCGGCCTTTTCATGAACCTTTATATCCATTCAATAACCTCTTCTGTGCGGGTGGTGTAAATGTCGTTTACACTACATATCTGCATCTGTCACGTCGATAATAGATTACCATGAGACGCCAAGCATTTATTTTATTTTGCCTTTCCCTGGCGGTTCCCGTGGCCGCCGTGACGGCCCAGATGAACGGCACGGGCGATCTCAGCCACCCGACAGTCGACGAGCTGCACCAGAAGTTGAATGAGCTGGTCAGCCGCTTCAAGGCAGACGAAGACCAGAAGCGCAAGAATGCGGCTGCCGCCAAAACCCAGGGCGACAAAGCAAAAGACGAGGGCCCGGCCGATGAGTTCCGCATTATACTCGAACGCGGCGGCAAGCGCACTGCGGGCGATAAAGATAACCCGGTAGTGCTCGAAGAAATCATCATGAAGATGAACGGCTCAAACATCTCCTCCGTAGAAATGCGCTACGAAGAGGCAGCGATGCGCCGCCAGTTCATGCACAAACGCTCCATCAAGAACGACGACATCCGCAAGACAAGTTACGGACACCTGCTGCTCTACTACCACGCGCAAGGTGACACACCCAAGTCGGAAGTCTTGGTGAACATGAGTTCAACTGACCGGGCAAAGCTGCTCGCGATTTACATCGATGGCCTGCTCAGGGCAATCCGTGACCTCGATGACCGGGTGCTGGCTGCAAAAAAGATGTCTGGCAAAAAAATGAACAGCGCTCTGAATATGGGTGTCCGCATCAAGTAATGCACCGGGCGCAGATTTTCATTCTCGGCACAGCCGGAGCGCTGGCTGCTATCGGTTACCTCCTGGTCGCGCTCAACAAAGACTCATTGGGTGCGGTCTCGCTCACGACCTACATCGGTATCGTGGTCATGGCGGTTTCGATGAAACTTTCGGGCTACCTCATTACCGGCCCACGCCACCCAATCGAAGGCAGGCAATACGGCGATGTTATGGACTGGGCGATGCTGCTTTTTGTCTGGCCCAGCTACGTCACGCCGCTGATCGTTATGCCGCTGATCATAGGAAACGTTGCGCTGATCTTTGCTCTTTTCGCAGTTGGTATCGGGCTCTTTGCCTTTATCGCAACCTGGGGACTCAAGATCAGTACTGATAGGATACGGGGCAAACGCCGGCATGCGAAATGGTTCTATTTCATACCATCATTTCTGTATTCTGTGCCTGCACTGATTATCGGCTGGTTTGTTGTGGGCAAGTTTGCCTCTGACCTGACAATCCTGCGCGTCGCCAACTATGGCGGTTTACTCCTGGGCGCTTTCTTCAGCTTCTACTGCGTCAAACTGGCTCTCTTTGACCTGTTCACGTGGGATGTCCGACGCTACAAGCTCATGGATCTTGTGCCGCTGCTCAGCGTGGTGGGGTTTGTCGTTGTCATTGCAGAGATTGCGCTGCCACTCTTTGTCGGCAAGGCCGAACAGATTTACCTGCTCTACACGCTGAGCATTTTTGCCCTTGCGTGCGCTCAGGTGCTGGGCGTGCTGTCCGTAGCGCGCCGGGCTAAGTTTTGAATGACAACCTGTGCACCTTACGCGTCGGGGTGCAGCCTGATTGTTTACAGGCCCGATAAGAACTGTGAGTAATACGGCATCGCCTGAGCAACGCATCTTCACAAGCCTGAGGACTTTTGACTTTTCTGATCTGAAGCTGGAAAACGGCGAAGTGCTGAAGGACGTACGCATAGCTTACGAAACCTACGGCGAGCTCAACAGCGCACGCAGCAATGCGATTTTAATTACGCACGCGTTTTCCGGCGATGCGCACGCGGCATTTTACCATGATGGTGACAACCGGCCCGGCTGGTGGGACAATATGATCGGGCCCGGCAAAGCCTTTGACACAAACCGTTACTTTATCATCTGCTCAAACGTTATTGGTGGCTGTGCAGGTTCGACGGGGCCTTCGTCGGTCAACGCGGCAACAGGTGCACCCTACGCTCTCGACTTTCCGCAGATAACCATCAAGGACATGGTGAATGCGCAGAAGCGACTCGTGGAGCACCTGGGCATTGAAAAGCTCTACTCGATCGCCGGTGGCTCGATGGGCGGCATGCAGGTATTGCAGTGGCTGGTGAGTTATCCGTACGCAATGAAGTCGGCCATTCCGATCGCGACGACTGCGCGCCATTCGCCGCAGCAAATCGCCTTTAATGAGGTAGGTCGCCAGGCAATTATGGCCGACCCCAACTGGAATGGCGGCAACTACTACAGCCGCGAGATACCACGGGCGGGTTTGTCGGTTGCGCGCATGGTCGGGCACATCACCTACATGAGTGAAAAGTCCATGGCAGAAAAGTTCGGCAGGCGCACGAAGTCTGACCAGGACCCGACAAAATTCCACGCCGACTTCGAGGTTGAAGGCTACCTGCGCAACCGCGGGGATTTTTTTGTCCGGCGATTCGATGCCAATTCGTACCTTTACATCAGCAAGGCGATGGACCTATTTGACGTGTCTGAGGGGCGCCCGTTGAGTGAGAAATTTTATGAACTTGAGGCAAAACTTCTCGTCCTGGCATTCAAGTCAGACTGGTTATACCCGGCGTACCAGTCGCTTGAAATCGTATCGGCCTGCAAAATTGCGGGGGTGCCGGTGACTTACCTCGAAATCGAGGCACACTACGGCCACGATTCCTTCCTGGTGGAAACCGAAACACAGTCGCGGCTGGTGAAGCACTTTCTTTCGCGCGTTGATGCCGCAGAATAATATGGAACTCCCCATCGTTGAATTGCAGACAGAGCGCATTGATTACCGCATCATTCTGACCCTGGTAGGCCCCAAGAGCCGCGTACTCGATATGGGTTGTGGTGATGGCGAACTACTCTACCTGCTGAACAAGAATCTCGAGACGCGCTCGCAGGGCATAGAAATCGATCATGAACAGATTATGCAATGCGTCGAACGCGGTATCAACGTACTGCTGGGCGACCTCGACAGCGGCTTGACCGACTTCAAGGACAACTCGTTTGACTACGTCATTCTGAATAATGCACTGCAGGAACTCCGGTACCCCGACGACGTCATCAAGGACGCGCTTCGCGTCGGCAAGAACCTGATCGTCGGATTTCCGAATTTCGCCTATTATAAGGCAAGGCTGCAGTTCTTCTGGTCGGGGCGCACCCCGGTGACGCCATCGCTCCCTTTTGCCTGGTATGAAAGCCCGAACCTGCACCTGCTGACGATTGACGACTTTAAGGCCTATTGTACCGAGCGCGGCTTTCGTATTCTCAGCGAGCGTTACGTCCGCAACCAGAAAGAAATCTATTTTCGGCCGAACCTCCTCGCTCAATGGGGTATATTCCTGATCACACGATAAGGCATGTCTGGTACCTCGCGAGGGGTATTCCCGGAAAGACCTGCCTGCGCAATACACTTGACGCACTAATCCCGTTTGCTCTTCAGATTCTCTAATGGATCTGGAGGAACTGGAAACTCTCCGGCGGGAGAACGCCTCGCTGAGGCAGACGATCCGCGGTTATGAGACCGTGGTCAGGCTGAACGACGAAGAGATCAACCAACTGGAACAGATGGTGGCCATGTACGAACGCATCATCGAGTTCAGCCGCGCTGAACTTATCCAGGCGCGCGAAGAGAGGCGGGCCAGTGAACAGTTATCCGGGCTTACACGCGACGAACTGATGAGCGCGAAAAAAACCGTAGAAGCGTCGGAGAACGTCTCGCAGATGAGCCGTGCCGAGTTGCTCGATGCCTTGACCCGCATCAAAGAACTCGAGATGGAAAACAAGCGTCTGAAAGAGCAGCGAATCGCAGCCGGCGGCAAACTGAACAGCTGAAATGGATGATTTAGTAACTGTACTGCTGCTCGGCGGTATCATCGGGGTCGTCGCGATTTTCGGTTACTATGTCGTCAGGACTTACCTTGTTCCCAAACGCGTCGAAGAACTTGCCGAGATGATCAGGCAGGGCCATACGGGCCCCGCGATCAGTAAGCTGGTGAAGATGATCGAAGAGAACGAGCGCGACCCGTACCTGCATTTTTTGCTCGGTGAAGCATACGCGCGCCAGAACGATTTTCAATCCGCCGCGACCGAGTACAGGCAGACGATAAAGATCAGCAAGTGGAGTGCGCAGGTAAAAGAAGCCGTTGTGCGTTCGCGTCTGGCAAAGATTTATATGCAGAACCGCAACTTCGACGAAGCGAAGAAAGAATACCTGATTCTGACGCGCCTCGATGGTTCCAATAACGAGAACTTCTACCAGGTGGGCATTCTCTTTGAAACTGCCGGCCTGAACGACAAGGCGCTGCCTTACTTCAAACAATCGGCAAAGCTGAAACCGACGCACGGCGATTCCTTTCACCACATCGGCATTATAGAGTACAATACGGGCAACCTGAATGACGCCAAGCTCGCCCTGACCGAAGCCGTTAAGCTCAACCCTAACCTGCACAGCGCGCACTACTACCTGGGAATGTGTCTCAAGAACCAGAAGGACTATGACTGGGCTGTACGCGAGTTCGACCTGGCATCTAAAGACGAGACATTGAAAGGCCGTGCACTGCTCGCAAAAGGCCTGAGCCTCATGGAAAAGGGCCAGCTACCAACTGCTCAGGTCGAACTCGAGAAAGGTCTTTTGACAGCCCCCAAGGGGTCAGAACTTGAACTCAACCTGCGTTACGCGATTGCTGCCTGCGCCGAACGTAAGCGTGATTTTCATACAGCGATTTCCAACTGGGAGCGCATCACCGATGTTAACCCCAAGTTCCGCGACGTGAACGATAAACTGAAGGCATACGAAGAATTCCGCACCGACGACACGATAAAAGACTTCATGATCGCTCCGCCCGGTAAGTTTGAAGCGCAGTCGCGCGCCATAGTCGAAGCGCTGACATTCAAGGTGGTTGACCTCAACGTCATTGATGACTCTGAAGTACACGTGCTCGCCACCGAAGAAGAGGGCAACCGCCGCAACAGCAAGAAATCCAACAGGTTGATCTACATTCTGCGCACTACCGACATGATTCCCGAGCGCACAGTGCGGCAGCTGCATGAAGAAATGCGGACCAAGGGTGCCAACAAGGGAGCTTGTATCAGTACTTCTGAATTCTCCAGCCAGGCGCATGCCTTCATCCAGTCCCGCCCGATCGAGCTCTATGACCGCAAGCAGCTGATACAGCTGCTGCGCGCAATCTGACCGTGGCAAAAGAGTCTGCCGACGCGGAAAATTTCTCCCGGCTGCTGCGGGCAATTCTGCCCGGCGAACTCGATGCCTTACTGGCCATGGACTGGCAACCGACACCCCTTGCCGGTGAGTCCGTTTATGCGCGCAGCGAAAAGCCCGCGGGCATCACCGGGCTCGGTGGCGCGCTTCCATTTCTGGAAATGCGCAAGAGCGAGTCGCCCGACGGTTTTCTGTGGACCCGCAGCGACAACCTGGCGCGCTTCCTGGCAGAAAACCGTGCTCTCTGCCGCTCTTATCTCACGCAGGCACGCGCTGACCGGCTGGCGCTGCACGGTGCGCCCGACCAGGCGCAGCTCATTCAGGTGTCTGCCGAAACTGCCGGTGCTGAAGCGGCGGCTTTCGCCATCTTTCTCGCAACCCGTGCGGCTGCAGCAGGCAATAAGGTTCTGCTCGCCGATGCCGACGACCAGAACCAGTTTGTCTTCTCGCTCTTGGGTTTCGCCGATATGCCGCCGGTGCTCACCGAGAACCTGCAAAAGCCATCGTCTTTTCGTACTGATCTTACCCGATGCATCAGCAGGGCGTGGCAGGGAGTCGATTACCTCAACCTGCAGGCCACAAGCCTGCGCTGTTTCAATGACACTGAGCTGAGCCGCATCTGCGGCTTTCTCGACGCAGACTATGATACGATCATTATCTATTCCGGCAGGCGGTCTGCCCCTTGGCTGAGCCTGAATGCGGCACTGACTTTCTCGGTGTGCACTCCTTCACTGAAAGGTGAAATGGCTTCGCTGGCGCGCCATACCGGCTCACCACACCTGGTGCTGCTGCGTCGCGGCGAAGATTACTATTTTCCGTGGCTCACACCTGAATTTGGTCGTATGGTGCCCGAAGACCGCTGGCAAAACCTTCCGGCAAACCTCAACGTGCTGGCAGGTTTTGTCGACAGGGTTCTGTCGGCCAGGCGACTGCTGATCGGCAATGGCGATTTAGGGGGAGCTCTGAGCGTTCTGAACGGGGCAGCCCTGTATTGCCGGTTAAGCGGCACTGAGGCTGGTGAGACCGACAAGATTGTGAATGGACTGCAAAGCCGCTTGCGGGCCTATTACCCCCGCGAGACGTTTTTCAGCGCACGCTCGGCGAAACGGGCGCTCGCGCGCCTGCAGCTGCTGCCGGTCAGTGTGCTCATCGAAGTCAACGGCCAGCCGCAGCTGGTCACCCTGCCCGCCTCGCCCGAGCTGCTGGCGACAGCGGTTTTTCCACAGGGTGTCATACCCACGTTGAAGGGCGATAACCTAAGGGTAAGTACGGCAGGTCCCGGCAGTATCGATCGCTTTCGTATTCTTGCCTTGCGCGGCCAGGTAACGGAAATTTATTCGGCTGAGCGGCTGAGACTGCAAAAACCCAATGCGCTGGCCGCACTGCTCGAACAATTGCAGGTCTGAAGTCTATGTACAGGAAACTCAACGCGTTTACTCTGCTTGTCTTATTGCCTGCGCTGGCTTCGTGCCAGAAACCTCCTGAATTTGTCCTGCAGGGATATTTTTTCGTCGGTGCACCCGATGAAGCGGCGGCGCAGCGTGAAAATGCCGCTCTTGTGGCCACCACTGCCGCAGTCATCGGGGCGGTAATTGCAGAAGACCGCGAAAAACTGCTCAGCTATATACACCCCAAAGAGGGTGCCATCATCGATGCGAAAGCATTCGTCAGCTACGCCCAGGTCAAGAGCGCGCTCTATGACAAATCGGCGATTCTCAGTCGCGTACTTTGGGACGACCAGTACTGGAAAGAAACGGCGCCTGGGGACAGCGTGCGCAGTTACCGGTCGGTTTTTTCGCGCGCAGGCGAAATCAGGCTTGGTCTATTCTGGTACTCACCAGCCGAATGCGAGGTGCGCATCGATTTTAAGGGACGTCCCTCGATGGGTATCATGGGTAACCTGATTTTCCGCAAGCGCGGTGATCGCTGGTACCTGATGAACTTTTTCTAAGCGACGCGCTTTTCAGCAGCGCGCCAGCGGCGCAGTGCCAATACAAGTAACCGCCCGGTATAATCCAACGCATAGGGCAGCGCGCTGCCGATTAGGCCGGCTATTACAGCAGGGACCTGTCCTGCGTTCTGCGAAAACTGCAGCACGATAAAAGGCCAGAGCTGCCAGGCCACAAAACCCAGCAGCATGCTGCTCACCGCTGTATAGGGGTTGTGTCGCCGCGCATAATAACCAAACAGAAATGGCAGCAGCAGTGCCACCAGGCCGATGGCTGACGATTCTGTGACCAGGTTGTGGATATGGCGGTGGGCAAGTGTCATCTGCAGTGCCCAGGCCGCAATCGCGATGGTGCTGACGCGTGAAAGAAAGAGAAGTTTCTTTTCGTCGCGCACGATTTTTGCCAGCAGGTTTTCGCTGACAAGTACCGAGGGGGCAAGCAGTGCACCACTCGCGGTGCTTAAGATTGCAGAAATCAGAGCTCCGAAGAAGACGATCTGCACCCATACGGGGGTCTTTAGCTGTATAAGCTGCGGCAGCAGAAACTGCATGTCCTGCGGCAGCTCACCCTTAGAGAGCAATCTGACGGCAACCAACCCGAGGAAAAGCGGCACCATAGCGACAGTCAGGTAGAGAAAACCGGCAACCATCGATGAAACGGCCGCCACCCGCTCGTTTCGCGAGGACATGACACGCTGAAAGACATCCTGTCCGGGAATTGAGCCGAGCCCAATCACCATCCAGAGAGAGGCATATTCAAGCCACGAAACCTTTCCCTGGGGCAGCAGTGAGAAATGCGATGCAGGTACTTGTGCCAGAACCGAGTTCCATCCCCCTGCCTGTTGCAGCAGGTAGCCGAAAACCGCGGCAAGGCCGGCAATGATGAGACCCATCTGCAGTGTGTCGGTGAGCGAGACCGCCCACATGCCGCCCATGGTAGTGTAGAGCGTCACCAGGACCGACATCGATACGATAGAAAACTCGAGGGGCAAACCTGTCACTGTGTGGAAGACTATGCCCAGCGCCAGAAACTGTGCGGCCACCCAGCTCACGTAGGAAAACACCAGTACGACTGAGGAGACCACTTCGGCCTGAAGGCCAAAACGTACCCGAAAAAAGTCTCCAAAAGTGGTGAGGTTCATGCGGTAAAGTCCCCGGGCGAAGAACGCTCCCACGAGAATCAGGCAGAGTGCCGCCCCAAAAGGTTCTTCGATAACGCCCGAGAAGCCGTCGCTGACAAAATTAGCCGAAGAGCCGAGTATCGTCTCTGAGCCAAACCAAGTGGCAAACACCGTGGAGGTGGCCATAAAATACGAGAGGTGTTTACCCGCGAGCGCGAAATCCCGGTGGTCGCGCACCCTGCGGGAGGCCCAGAAGCCAATGAGCAACGTCACGACTAAATAGGCTGTGACGCCTGCGATCAGCATGCTTAATCTTTCCGTGTCAGCAGAAAATAGAAATTATCGCCTTCGCCCGCCGGCTGATTAAAGCCGCCGATGCCGATTGCGTGCTGCGGAGAAAGCACCTTAATTTCATCATACAAAAGATCCCGCACGAAACCCGGCAGACTTGCCTGAGAGTAATCCATCGCCAGGCAGTTGGTATCGCGCCAGCGCGAACGGGTATTCGACGTCACAAACTCACCGGCTGCAAGTCCCGGATCGAAAAAATACCAGACTCCACTGCCGTCGCCGCGAAAAGAGATGCCAAACGGCGTCATCTCAAACATCAGCCACTGGCTGAGAAAGTTGAACGGTTTGTATTTTCCCGCGTTCTCAATACGCGTGAGCCATGTGCCGGTATAGTCACCGGGTGCGAGCGCCGGCGCCGCAGCTTCGCTGCAAAAGCGGCGTTCCAGCTCCGCTTCACTCATGGAACGAAATTCGGCAATCAGGCTGTCAGCGGTCATAGGTATAAAACCCCCGGCCACTCTTCTGGCCTAAATGACCTGCTTCAACCTTTTTGCGCAGGAGCAGGCAGGGGCGGTATTTTGTATCCTGGTAGTTTTCATAGAGTGTCTGGGTTACGGCGAAGACGACGTCCAGGCCGATAAAATCTGCCAGCTGCAGCGGTCCCATAGGAAAATTGTAACCGAGCTTCATCGAGGTATCTATCTCTTCTGCAGTCATCAATCCCTCTTGCAATGCAAAGATCGCCTCATTCAGCAGCACAATACCCAGACGCGAGGTAATGAAACCCGGGGCGTCTTTACAGACCACCGGGGTCTTGTCGAGCCGCACCGCGACGTCGCGTGCCAGCGACAGCGCCGAGGGTTCAGTCGCCTCGGTGGTGATAATTTCCAGCAGCTTCATTACGCGTGGCGGGTTGAAGAAATGCAGGCCCACGACCCTGCCCTGCCGGCGCGGGTTGACAGCGGTCGAAAGCGTCGTGATGGACAGTGACGAAGTATTACTTGCAAAGAGAGATGAATCGTGCGCGCGCAGGTCGAATTCGTTAAATATCTTTTTCTTGATCTCAATATTCTCCGTGACTGCTTCGAGCATCAGGTCGTAGTGCAGCTGGGCTTTACCAAAGCCAGCGAGGATATTCAGGCGTCCGCCGGGATCCACGAAGTTTTTTCCGGATTTTTCGTCGCGTTCTTTGTCTTTTGCTGCCCACTTCTCGAAACTCTCCGCAGCCTGGATACGCACTTTTTCGTTGGTGTCCATGACATCAACCTGCGCTTCTGGATACGAGCGCGCAAAAATATACGCTATGCCGGCACCCATGGCTCCACCGCCTGCGATAAGAATTTTCTGCAGGGGTGGAATGTTCTGGCCGGTTGTTGAATTTTCCGCTGCGGGCGCGGAGCTCTGTGTGGACATGCGCCAGTCGAAAACTGTCACTTACGGCGACAACGCTTCAGTGGCATAGTGCCTGACCGGCGCAGGCCGTCTCGCCTCACTTAGTCAACATGGCGTTTACCGGGCTCCAGCTTTTCTGGTCCTCGAGACCTTCATACTCAGCAATACGCCGCAGCAGCAAGGTTGCACACTTATCATCGGGGCGCAGTTCAAGGATGCGCAGGCACAACTTCTTGGCGGTTGCCATGTCGCGCGCAATAAAGGCATCGAGGCATTGCTCTGAAATCTTTTCCAGTTCGAGGTCGGCCGCACTGGCAGCATCACGGCGGCAGAGTATCTCAAAGATGCGCACACCGTGCGATTTGCCCTTTACCGCAACCAGGTCAAGCGTGCGGCCGACAATCTGCGCGCGAACGAGGTTGTAGGTGGAATCGCTCGCTGATATGGACGTCCCATATACTTTGTTTACTCCCTCAAGACGTGATGCGAGGTTCACGGTGTCGCCCATAACCGTGTAATTCATGCGCTCACGTGTACCGATATTCCCGACCACAACCGGTCCGGTTGCGATGCCGAACCGGGTGCTCAGCTGGCGTGCCCAGTGGCCTTGTTCCGATGATTCACCCATTTCACGCAACGCCTCTTTGCAGGCCAGCGCAGCAAGGCACGCACCGATGGCATGGTTCTGGTCAGCAGAGGGCGCTCCCCAGAAAGCCATGATACCATCACCTATGAACTTATCAATTGTGCCCCGGTGTTTCATAATTTGGGCAGTCATTATTTCAAAATATTTACCCAGCTTCTGCACAAGCTCGTCGGGTTCAAGCTGCTCGGCGAAACTGGTGAAACCTGCAATATCGGTAAACAGGACTGTCAGGGTCTCGGTCGAACCTTCAAGCTTGGCTTCTTTGCCGGATTTCAGCAGGTCGCGCACCAGGTCTTTCGGCACATAACTTGCGAACGAACGCAATCCCCCTTTCATGTTCTGCAGGTTTTCGTCCATGAGAGAGATTTCTTTGAACGGACTACTGTTACCGGCACCACTCTCAATCTCAAGCCTGCCGACGCGCTCCATATCAAGCGAGATAGAGCGCAGCGGCGAAGAAATCATGCGCGTGAAGAGCAGCGCGAGCATTCCGGAAAGTAATATCGCGGCAAAGGAAATTGCGTACGCGCGCTTATAGTTTTCGCGCACCTCGACAATGCCTCGAAAGTCGCTTTCGGGCGCGATGATGCCGATATTCCAGAATAACCCGTCATCGATAGCAAAACGCGAATAGCTCGCGAGAAAACGATCACCCTCGATCTTCACATGAAAGTTGCGGCTAGTCTCGCCTGAACCGTTCGGCTGCTCTGCCTGGTTCTGCTTGAGCGCAGCGAAGAATGCCTTGATGTTTTCATCCTGTATGTCTGAAACCGTCAGTATGCGCCCTTCAGCGCGCTGCCCGGTTTTTGCGACGACCTTCATGGTTGGGTGCCCGAGAATTTCGCCGTTTTCGGTATAGATGAAAACTACACCGCGCTGGCTAACCCGTGCCCGCGCGACAATGTCGGACAAAGCATTGAGGTCAAAGTCGATTGAAAACACACCTTCGAGGCGGGTACCTGTATAGACGGGCAGCGAGCAGGTAATTCCTGGTACCGCCTGCTCATAAAATATGTAGGGGGGAGTCCAGACTCTCTTGCCGGCTTTTTGCGCCAGCTGGTAGAAAGGCCTCTTTCGGGGGTCGTATCCCGTATCGGGTTCAAACTTGTAGAGTCGCTGCTGTCCGTTTGGCAATACTTCGTAATCATAGCTGATCGTGCGACCGTTGCTCAGCCAGCTCACATTGATCCGCGGGGGCGCGTCGGGGGTATCGGGCCTGTAGGCACCGGAAAAGGTACCACGCTCGTCCCCAAAACTCACCCAGCTGTATTCCCTGTGTGAACGCAATAGCTCGGTAAAGTAACGGGCCTGCCAGTTAATTTCACGGCTGAAAAGTTTCTTGCGCCAGAGGTTCCCGAGTGTTTCAATGTCGGGTATCGCTTCCCTGATAATGTTGCGTGTTTCGTTGATGCTCTCTTTTGTCGCTTCGCGGAAAAGTGCCCAGCCAAAATCTTCCATCGTGCGGCGGGTATTGGAGAGAGTGAAAAAAACAATTAATCCACCAGTCAGCAGAACAAGCGCCGGAATCGCGACGAGCAGGCTCAGCCGAAAGCGCGTGCGGCGCGGCAAATTCAGACCCGTGGCAGGCATCAGAATCGGATTCTGCAAAGCAAGAGACTCTGTCGATGCGAAAAACAGAGTATACGCCACCCTGGCAGGTTATTCAAACAGAACGCAGGTGCTCAGCCTTACCGCGAAAGGATTTGCGGTGAAAAATGGTCTCACCCAACCGGGCAATCGCCTCGCGGTGCGCCACGGTACCATAACCCGCATGGCGCTCGAGCCCATAACCGGCAAAGCGCCGGGCAGCACTCTCAATGAGCGCATCGCGCTTCACCTTTGCGACAATCGACGCAGCCGACACAGGAAAATACTTCTGATCGGCTTTAACGTATGCGTCAAGCCGCGGCATCACTTTCGCCATACCGACAGCGGGGTATTCAAAGCGGTAGTTTCCATCTGCCACAATGCGGATTTCGTGCGCAGCGAAATTTGTGCGCGCGAGCAGCGACTGCACCGCTCGGTAGATACCGTAGCGTATAGCGGTATTGATGTTATGCCGGTCGATATAGCGCACCGAAACGTGCGCGACGGCACAGGGCAGCGCAGCCTCGAGGAGGGGAGCGAGCTTTTCGCGGTCTGGTTTCTTGACGAGTTTAGAGTCTTTCACTGAACCAAACCAGCTTTCGCCGGGCATTAGCTGCCAGGCATGCTGGCTCAGCAACACGGCCCCCACTGTGACGGGCCCGAAAAGCGCGCCCCGCCCCACTTCATCGACTCCGATGACCGCGCGGTATGAACGCCCGCCTTGCTCAAAAAAAAACCGCGCCAGGGCGCGGTTTTCTTCGGTTTCCTGCGGTGACAGGTTAGGCAGGTGTTTCCGCCGCTGCTTCTGCTGCAGGAGCAGCTTCAACCGGCTTCGGCTTAGAGGCTTTGTACGCTTGTGCCTTGGCAAAAAGCGGGTCTTTCACCGGTTTACGGACGATTTCTTTGAGGCGGCTGTCTTTGCCCGACTTACCGCGCAGGTAATAGAGCTTCGAACGGCGCACCTTGCTCGAACGGATCTTTTCAACCTTGTCAACGGTGGGCGCATAGAGCGGGAAAATACGCTCAACGCCCACATCGAAGCTAACCCGGCGCACGGTAAAAGTCTTGCCCGCACCCTGGTTCTGGATGGCGATCACGAGGCCTTCATAGACCTGTATGCGCTCCTTCTGGCCTTCTTTGATTTTATAGTGTACTTTGACTGTATCGCCTACGGAAAAGTCTACCGGACGGTTGACCACGTCGTAGTTCAGCTGTTCAAGAATCTGGTTGAGCATTCGTCCATTTTTGGGGTTCAGACAGGCCGTCAACCGTTCGAACAACTTGCCGCGACCGGGTCGACGCAGCTCATGACCCGGTTTCGGCCTGTATCCTTCGCGGTGTAGAGCCAGTGGTCAGCTGCGGCCATGGCTGTTTCAGGGTCGTCTTCGGGGCTGCACTGGTTGGCACCAATGCTCATCGTGACGCGCAGGCCACCTGCGGTGACGGGCTCATCAGCCACAGCCCGGCGCAGACGCTCGGCAAAGGTGACTGCTGCTTCCAGGTCTGTTTCGGGCAGAATGAGCAGAAACTCCTCACCGCCCCAGCGACCCGCCAGATCTGCGGCGCGCTTCAGGCCCTGCAGGCGGCTGGCAACCGTGCGCAATACCCGGTCACCCGTGTGGTGCCCATGCTCGTCGTTGACACGTTTAAAGTGGTCGATATCGCACAGCAGCAGGCTCAGCGGCCGGCTGTAGCGGCGGGCAATTTGCAGTTGGCGGCGCAGATCGGCGTCGAGCCGGCGGCGGTTGGGCAGGCCCGTCAGTGCATCGGTCGTTGCCTGGCGCTTGAGAGCGCGATGCATGCGTATTTTTTCCGTGACATCCGAATAAACCCAGACGTGCCCCCGGTAGTCCTGGTGGATAAAAATAGGATAATAATGCCGTTCGAGCCATCGTCCGTCCTTCAACGCGAGGATTTCATTCGTAACGCGGCGGCGGTCAGCCAGGCGCTGCGAGACGCCAGCGACAAATGCTGTTTCGTCGACGAAAGCCCCTTTCGCCGCGTCGGCGGATACTTCGCACGGGATGCTGGCAAACTCGGTTGCGCTGAGCCCGATACCGAAGAGATCCAGAAAGGCCTGGTTGACGAAACTCACCTGCCGGTTTTCGTCTTCCAGCAGTATGGCGAGGTGCAACTGATCCAGCAGCCCCGTGAGGCGGTTCTGCCCCATCCGCAGACTTGCCAGCAATGCACTATCCGATTCCATACGTTAGGTTAGACGATCACAAAGCTTACTTGACGACAATAGCGTTCAGCTTGATTTTTTCGCCTGAATTTAAGATCTGTTCGCGTGCCAAAATGTTTGCGAACACATGTCCTCTTTGCTGTGATCCTGGTAACCCATTGCAGTAACCCCGCGACCACCAACGACTTGCTCGACGCTAAGGGAATACTGGCGGACATCACTGCTCCCGCGATTCTTTCGCCTGCACCTTCGGGTGGCGGGCGCGCTCTCGCGCTGAAAGCAAAACTTCTCTGGGCTACCAAGATTCCGGCCAAGTACTATGAGGTGGAGCTCACCTTAGATGCCAGTTTCCAGAACCCGGTTGCTGGCAGCCCGTTTCGTGTGACGGCTCCGACAACCGAACTGGAGGTAACATTGCCCGACGCAGTGCGCTACTACTGGCGCGTGCGCACAAACTACAATGCACCTGGCGTCTGGTCGACAGGTTTTTTCGACGCAATGAATTCCAGTGTCTACGTCTACTGTGCTTCAACCGAAACGACGTGCAGCGACACCGGTCAATCAGGCAATAAGTCACATCCATTCCGCACGATCAGCGCGGCCCTGGCGTATGCTCGCGCGGCCACCGTCAGTGATATTCTTGTCGCGCGGCGTGGGGGTACTTCTGACTATAACGACACGTTGATACTCATACCGGGCGTGAACGTCAAAGGAGGCTACAGTTCCACCTTTCTTGAAGCCGAGCGCGATATGTCTGCCGATGCGAACAAGACGCGCATCGCCTACGCGGGAACAGTACTCTTTGCACTCAATGTCACCTCTGCGACTGTAGTCGAAGGGTTTCAAATGATCTCAACAGCGGCGGCGAGCAATATAGCCCTGGTGGCCGGGTCTGACAATAACCTGACCCTGCAATATAACCGCATCTTTACTTCGGTTACGCAACCCGGACCGTCGTATGGATTACTTGTGCAGAACAGTGGAACGACTTATGCCAACGGACCCATTATCAGGCACAATGTAATCTTGAGCGGCGACGTGAATACCCCAAGCAGCACGACCGCGGGTGTGAGGCTTGAGAATAGTGTTTTGCAGCTACGCAATAACTACATTAAGTCCGGTACAATCGTCAACGGTATAACGAATTTCCTTTCCCTGGCCTCAGGCCTGCTGGTGGTAAACTCAGATCCGTTGGTAGTAAATAATGTTATTATTGCCAATTCTATCAGCGGGGGCAATGAAGCATGGAGTATCGGTTCATACCATTTCTCCGCAACTGGTGGCACTTATTCGAACAACACAATTGCCACTTTATCCAGTCTTGGCAATAGCTATGCTTTCGCAATCAACGGCGGCAGCGGCAAGCCGCTGCTCACGAACAACATACTGTTCAATGCGGCCGGGGGCAGTATATTCTATGAATGGAATTCAAACGATAATCCCGTTTCACTGCACAACAATGCCTTCATAGGCGATTCGGGTGGCATACACTACAATAACAGCGGCGGCACCGCGATTAGAAGCGCCAATGGCAATCTTGCGAACATTAACTTGTTTTCGGCGACCAATGGCGGGGCAGCGGCAACGGTGAGCGGTAACATCACGCCACTCTCAAATACATGCGTGCCTTTCATAAACTACGCGGGCGATGACTGGAAGCTGCAACAAAATACCTGCACAGCCAACGAATGGCGCGACCTGCGCTACGGCGGGCGCAATACCAACCTTTCTACTTGCGGCACTGGCAGTGCTACATGTGGCTCCGTTGCCGATGACCACAACGCAGCATCCCGCACGGCGGTGAATACGGGGTCTTCACCGCTCACGAGCGCGGCTGGCTATAGCATGGGGGCGTACGAGACGGACTAGCTATGGAATTCCATAGCTAGCGCAGCAATTCCGGTTCTTCAGCGAAAATTTCAGCCAACGCCTCGTCAAACGGGCGGTTGCGAAATCCGAGATCACGGCTCGCTTTTGCATGGCTGACGCGAATACCAAAAGAGGGAGTTATCTTCAGTACGTAGCCTCGTCCGGATACGCGCTGCCACGCTGCCAGAAAGTCGGCAAAGTCAGAGGTATCGCCCGTAGTGTTGTATGCTTCGCCTGCAGTACGATCGCTTTCGAGGGCGGCAACCACGGCGTCGGCGACATCACCTGCGTAGACCAGCGGCCACGCAAAACCAGGAAAAGGCAAGAACGGCAGCTGCATCAACTTCGCGAGGTAAGGCATGATATTGCTGTCGCGTGCACCGTAAACGGCAGAGGGTCGCAGGGCCGTCAGCGCGATGCCATGCTCTCTCGAAAGGCGCCAGGCCAAAGCTTCAGAGAGTTGTTTGGTAGCGCGGTAAGCTCCGCCTTCGCGTGCTTCGCCGTTGACCTGCGGCGAGTTTTCGTCGATTTCGTTGAAGAGTGAAAACTGGTAAAGCCCGATCGTACTGATCTGTACTGCGCGCCTGATACCATTTTTTGCTGCTGCGCGGTATACGTTCTCTGTCCCTTCTTTATTCGGGCGGTAATTCGATTCCCAGTCGAGCGCGGTCAGGCGGTAGAGCGCGGCGTTCGAGACCACGGCATCACAACCCGCGAATGCCGCTTCGAGCGCGGCCAGGTCGGCCAGGTCGGCACGCCGGAATTCTACGCCTTCGCTCGCCAGAAACGCAGCCTTGTCAGGGTTTCTGACTACCCCCACAACCCTGGCACCCCGCTTCAGCAGTGCGCGGCAGATGTAAACGCCGATCATGCCCGAAGCGCCGGTGACAGCGACGGTTTTACCGCTCAGGTCCATCAGCTACGCCTAAAGCTTAGCGGCTACGGCCTTCGCAGCGTGCACGCAGGGCGCGGTTCATTTCACTGTACGAATCAGTCAGGCGCTGCTGCAGCAGTGGTTCCAGGGGGGCTGCGAGCAGGCCGGTAAAATTTTCGCCGTGCACGAAGCGCGACTTGCCCTCGCCCGCGCTCTGCACGATAAAGTAGTGCTCACCGGCAATGACCTGGTCGAGCACCGGAATTGCGGGTCCGCGCCAGCGCAACTCGCCCTGCGCCGCATTTGCAACGAGAATCTCGCAGGCGACGATGGGGATCTCAACACCCGGCGCGGCCCTGATCTTAAAGCTGATTTTTTCGCCGACATAGGGCGCCCCGTCGATCGAGGTAATGACCGGGTTCCATTCGCCGTAACGGGGAAAATCCACCAGGACCTTCCAGACTTCTTCTGCGGGAGCATTGATTTCGAGCTCTGTGTGTATCTGCATGCGGGACTTTTGTGCAGGGCGTCATGTTGTGCACAGCATTTTAGCCCGATCAGCGAGTGGCGAGAGGCAGGCCTGCTCTATACCGGGGCGACGGGTGGGCAGTGTCGGCAAATTGTAAATAGCGATTAGACGATCTTTTATTATTTATTTACAGGCGGAGTGCCCCGGTTTACGCGGCCGCAACGACGAAAGGAGATATACCATGCCATCTACCATACTAACAGACAAACGCCAACCAAAGACTTCCCGCTGGGCGGCAGTGCTGCGGCCGGTTGCCTTATTGCTGCTGGTCAGCAGCACCGCCTCTGCCGCGACCCAGACCAACTTCATGGTTTCTGCCCCGCCACTGCCGTGGTTTGAGTTTGAAAAGGGCCAATGGGATCTGCGCGTCGGCGGCAACTATACGAGCGTGACAGGAAAAGACACCAGCACCGGAAAAGATGTCGGCGTCGAGGGCGGCGGGGTGAACTTCATCGGCCGCTACGGTTTCAACGATGTGCTGGCCGCTGACTTCGGTTTCTACTTCGTCGGGTTATCCGGCGGCACCCGCAACCCGCGCACATTCAACCTCGCCCTCTACATGCTCATGTGGAACCCGAATCTCGAAGTGCAACTCGTCCGCAACGAACGTGTCAGCTGGATACTGTTTGCCGGGCCTGTCTGGTCGTTCACCCCCGGTGAATTCACCATCTACAATACCAGCGGAGTGGCGACTGCCTCTTATGGCTTTAACGTTAATCTCAGCGGCCCGCAATTCGGTACGCAGTTTGCCATCAAGGCATCCGATTTTGCTTTTTCACCGTTCGTGTTGATCCAGAGCCTTTCGGGCTCTGTCTATGTGCACTACCCTTCTTCGACATCCAGCATACCGTCTTTCACGATGACCTCGTTTGGTATCGATGTCACCTATGTGCCCTGGAACATCACCCTCAGCAGCGTCATCAACCAGGCTTCAGCTGCGGCGCAGGACAGCGGTTATAATACACTCTACCTCGCGCTGAGTTATGACTTCCGGTGGGGAGTCACCCCGAGAGTCGCTGCAATTCCCGAGGAAGCGCCGGAACCTGCACCGAGCAAAAAACCGGCGAAAAAGGCCGCGCCGGCCAGGGGAGCCAAGAAGTGAAACTGACTGGTAAGCAGCTGATGGCTGCCACGGCGTTTCTCGGCGCGCTATTTTTAACGGCTGAAGTATGGTCAGCCACACCCGACAAGGTGAAATTACAGAAGACTAAGACAGCGAAAGCCACAGCAACCGAACCTGATAAACACCAGGAACAGGGTGCCGCGCAGGATATCGAGGTCGGCGTGATAGTTGGCTACAACCCGAATATCCAGTTCGACCGCAGCGGCCAGGCATACCAATCAGGCGAAGACGCTTTTGGAGTTCCCATCTGGTCGTTTGGCGTGCGGGGCAAAATGGATTTCGGAGCGTTCGGGGTGCGTGGGGCAGCAACCTACTCATTTTCTCCCGAACGTTTCAATAGCAGATCGACGACCGCGACGCCAAATGCCACGCCTTACGTCGAAAGCGGCAATGGAGTTTTGATTCCGTTCTCTTTCTGCATAAACCCGGTAAAGACCGATAAGGCGGCAATCTACGTCGGCGCCGGGCTGGGCTATTCTTCGTACAACACCGACGCCAAACAAGGGACGGTTACGTATTCAACAAAGACATCGGGTATCGACTGGAACTTCCTGTTTGGCACAGAACTCTTCTTGGCGGAAAAATTCTCGCTTTCTCTCGAATACGTCATGGTGCGGGGTTTTGACAACCAGGCCGAGTATACACAATCAGGTACAAACCTGAAATACATTGCGGTCAACCGGAACGTCGACCAGTTTCTGATCGGGGCAAATCTGCGGCTTTAAGGCGCGCGCCTTTTTGTTTGACACTCCCATTCCGGGTCGTCATGAAGGTCTGCAATGACCACGGACGAATTAGGCGGCAAGCAGGTCTTTGAATCCGTTGTAGATAATTTTTACGCCCGGGTGCTGCTCGATATGACTCTGGCGCCCTTCTTTGCCGGAGTCCCAATGGCAGAACTGAGACGCCACCAGGTAGAATTTCTCAGCTGCATTCTGGCGGGCAAGGAGTACCAAGGCAAGTCGATGGCCGAAGCACACAGGCATCTCGCTATCGAAGACCAGCACTTCTCGCGCATCGCGGAACACCTTAACGCTGCGCTCGATAGCTGCCATGTCGCGGCAGCTGTCAAAGATAAGCTGCTCCTTTCTGCCCTCAATCTCAGGCCAGATATCGTTCAGAAGAAATAACCGCGTATGGAACCAATAATTGTGCGAATCAAAGAACAGATCAGTATCCTGGAAAAAACTGCGGAGACGCTGAGCGAGACAGCCAGGATGGTAGCGATCAAGGCCACCCAGGTAACCCAGACAGCGATGGAACTTGCGATGCACGCTTCAAGATTGTTTGGTCAGGCCGATGACCTGCGCCGGATCCTTTCCGGTTTGAACGGTCAATAACCCCAGGCGGCTTCTGCCGCCAGCATGAGTGAAAGTGTACCCGGCCCGCTGGCAACATCGATGACGCTCTTACCGGGTGCGTAGTCAACGAGTTCGAGCGCACGCCTGCAGTACTGCCGGAACATCGGCACCGTGTCGCTCTGGTAACCCTGCGCAACGAGCGTCCAGGGTTCGCTCTGCGACATTGGATTGCTCATCAAGCAGCGGAACTCACACGCGCAGGTTCTTGCGCCGCGCGTGGCACAAGGCTCCACAAGAAATCTTCGAGCTCCTTCGGCAGCGGTATACCGAGCGGGTTGCTCTCGGTCGTGCTGTGTGCCGTATAGACGCGCGTGCCCATGATGTAGTCAAACCAGGGCTTTGTCACGCACCAGTTCGTATCCTGGTTGCGGCCAAGGTGGTGGTCAACGTGCCAGGGCAAATGTTCACGCGCCCACTCGGGGTTATCATGTGATTTACGATGGCAGTAGTAGTAGTTAATCGCGGAATACCAGAGTGTCGCGGTGAAAAGCGGTGCTATGGGAAAAAGCGGCGAGACCGCCAGCGATACTTTCACAAGCGCTTCAATCTCGAAGCGGTGGCGGTCATATTCTTCGCCGAGCAGGTGGTCGTACATCGGCTCACGAAAACTGTTGCGCCTGACATCGCGGTGGTGGTCCCAGTGGTAGTGCGCGCGGCCCTGCTTGTTGCGGCCGGCCTCGTGCAGAATGTAGCGGTGCGCATACCATTCAAAAGCGTTCGCGGCCAGAAGGCCAAGGGGAATTCCCAGCATAGCTATGGATTTCCATAGCAGGCCTGTGGGGTCAAGCTTTAATGACGATGATGTCAGTTTTCACATAAGATACTCCCTCACTCTGTCAACCTTGACCAGGTACGCCAGGCAATTCCGTTGAGCTGGCTCGCCTTGAAGTGCGTGAGTTGCCGCAACGACCCGCGGGGGATTTCATAAGTAAAGACATTGAGCCGACAGGCAAGATTGCCTCCTTCGTCTGCCATTCGGCAACCATCGCGTGAAGACATGAGTATCGCAAGTGCCGCACCGTCGGGAGAAAAGTCGAATGCTTCGACACCCTCAAACCCCGCACCACTGAAAAAACCCGGGTGAGCCAGCGCCGGCAGATCCAGCAACAGGCCCTGCCGGTGGTCACGCGTGCCAGAGAACCAGATATTCTGCGGCAGCAGCAATTCGGCGCTGCGCTCGGCCGAAGCGACACGGGCAGCAACAGTCCCCTGAGAAGAAACAGCGAGGGCGAAGACGTAATGCCCCGGCAGCTCGCCCAAGGTTTTCGCTCTGCCCTCCGTCGCACTGCGCAGCCAGAAGCGCACCAGCTTTTCTGCTTGTGTTGCGTACGCGATGCTGCCTCGCACGGGATCAGTCGCGAGCTCGCGCAGGTATTCTCCCTGCGTTTCGACGAGTATACTGCGCCGCAATTGCGGCAGGCTGAGCTGCACAAGGCGGGTCTCTTTCTGGTAAGGTCCTTCGATGCATGCCACGGACGCTGCCGATACCCAGCGGCAGTCGCGGAACTGCCCGGTGGCCTGCATTCTGCCCTCGCCATTAAGCGGCGTCACAGATACGGCATTTCCACCACGCGCAAGCAAATGCCGGCCATCGGGAGAGAGCTGATGCCCCGTATACGTACGGCCGGCTGCGTCAGAACCTTTCAGGGACCACATGCTTCCGCTGCGCGTGAGCAGCAGATCGCGCTCGGCAATTAACTCTTCGTGTTTTACACTCTGGGCGACCGGAACTTGTGGTGCGCTTACCTCGGTGGCAGTCCCGGTATCGGGTTCAACAATGACAAGGCGAGCCTCTCTGCGACCTTCGGTTTCCGCGCGCAGGATGATAACAGATTTTGCCGGAGTACTGCGGTATGCCGGCAGGCCCGTGAGATATTCCCGACCGCGGCACTGCATCACGAAAAGCAATGCCGCAATCAGAAGAGGGAAACTCCGCATAGCGCCAAAGTGATTTGCCCACGTCGGCGGCAAGCGAATTGGCTATCAGATAATGCGTCTGACGACTTCGATAAACTGTGCCGGCTTGAAAGGTTTAGTCATCCAGCCGTTGGCGCCGGCTTCAGCCCCTTTCTTGCGCATAGTATCTTCTGATTCTGTCGTGAGCGCGAGGATGGGTACATCCTGGTTGCGTTCGCGAATCGCTTTGATCAGTCCCAGGCCATCGAGCTTGGGCATATTGATATCTGTCACTACCAGGTCGACACCTGTCGTGCTCATGAAAGTATTCAGCGCCTCTTCACCGTCGCTTGCCAGAATGACATTGTAGCTTCCTGTCTGGAGCGTCATTTTGACCATCTGGCGCATGGTTTCCGAATCATCTACTGCTAGTACTGTTTGCATCTAAGCCTCCCCCGGGTTTCCCCTCAATTGGAATGGCTGTTTTTAGCACATTTTGGGTCTGAAGTCAATTATCGAGCCTACGGTGTGGGCTCGGTAGGGTTACGATCCGTAACCCTACTTAGAGTAAGTAGATCTACGTAAGAAACTACCTGATGTACGCGAGAATCATCGCTGCTGCCTGCAGTGCGACAAACTGGTGGCCTGCATTAATGGCAAACAATTTGAAGGACTTTCCCTCCCAGCCCATTGAATTGAAAAGGAGCGGTACCTGGAAGCCGATCCAGACGAAGAAGCCGGCAAAAAAGCCATAGACATAGGGCGGCTGGTTTGCACCGGCATTCCAGCGCTCTGGCTGCCATACCTGCACGTCGTGCGCGAGCACGAAAGCCGTGAGCAGCGAACCAACGATCATCAGCGCAAACGCCCTGATCATCACTTTTGTTTCGGGCTTCTTGCTCATGTCCATGCCAATTTCTTTGGCCCAGGGTTTTGCAAATAGCGGCCCGTACCAGAGCATGCCGATAACAAAATTGGAAACAACAACCAGGCCGATCGCCAGCCAGTTTAGTTCAATCTTCGGTAACATAGATACCTCCGTTCGTATCAGTGGGATACGCTAGCCACACCCCATCGGCGGCCAAGTTCTTTCTGACCGGTCAGGCATGCCGCTTGAAACGCTCGAACGCAGCGCGCTCCAGCGCTTCGCGATGGTTCGGATGCGCAATGCGAATAAGCTCACTGGCACGCTGGCGCAGGTTCTTGCCATAAAGGTGCGCAATGCCATACTCCGTTACAACGTAATGAACATGAGCTCGCGTCGTGACAACGCCCGCACCCGGCTTCAGAATGGGTGTAATTCGACTGATTCCCTTGTTGGTGACGCTGGGTAACGCAAGGATGGGTTTGCCACCTTCGCTGAGCGAGGCCCCGCGCACAAAATCCATCTGGCCGCCGACCCCGCTGAACTGGCGCATCCCGATCGAATCGGCGCAGACCTGTCCTGTCAGGTCGATCTCAATAGCGCTGTTGATCGCAACCATCTTCTTCAGCTTGCGTATTGCGCTGGTGTCGTTCACGTAAGTGATATCAAGCAGTTGCACAAAAGGGTTATCGTCGACGAAATCGTAAAGTCTCTGCGAGCCGCTGACAAAACCGGCAACGATCCGTCCCCTGTGAATTGACTTTTCTTCGCACGTAATCACTCCGCGCTCTACGAGGTCGATAACACCGTCGCTGAACATTTCGGTGTGAATACCCAGGCGCCTGTGATTGTTCAGACTCGCGAGCACTGCGTTGGGAATTCCTCCAATACCCATCTGCAGACAGGCACCATCTTCAATCATGGTCGCGACTTTCTCACCAATCTGGCGTTCAACTTCACCGCTGGGCTCGCTTTCATGCCCCACAAGGGGATCGTGTGCTTCAACCAGTTTATGGAAACGGCTGATGTGCAGATTGCCGTCACCGTGCGTGCGCGGCATATGTCTGTTGATCTGTGCGATGACAACCTTCGCGGACTGAACGGCGGCCAGGGCAACATCGACGCTGACGCCCAGCGAACAAAAGCCATGCGCGTCGGGTGGCGTAACGGTGACGAAGGCAACATCGAGCGGTAGCACGCCTCTGCGAAAGAGTGTCGGAATTTCGCTGAGAAACACCGGAATGTAATCGGCGCGCCCATCGTCGATAGCAGGTCTGAGATTGCCGCCAACAAACAGGTTATTCACAAAAAAACTCTGGCTGAACTCGGCTGCCGCGTACTTTGCCTCGCCCTCAGTATGCAGGTGGACAATTTCGACGTTGCGCAGTTCACCGGCGCGCTTTACGAGCGCCTCGATCAGCCGGTGCGGTGTCGCCGCCATGCCGTGGAAGAAAATGCGGTTTCCCGACTGGACCAGGTTAACGGCCTCTTCAGCAGTTACGGTATGGATTGGCCCGGTAAATTTTGCACTCGTCATGCGAACTCCTTAGAAACGGCGTGTCGTCCCTCTGTGGACGTGGTGAAAAAAAGCAGCGAGCGGCAACGTAAAGCGCGTTTCCCTGAATACCCAGCGCGGTAACCTGTTTCGCCTTTGCGGTCGCTCGACGGACAAATTTCTGTCCTTAGGTTATGGGCAAAGAGGTCCACAAGCGCCGCTTCACCGCAGAGGATTTTTCCCTCTTTGCAACAGCACTCCGGCGCGAAACCGAAGTACTGCGGAACCTCATCACAGACGGCCAATGCTGTGAACGCGACGAGCCTTCCATCGGTTATGAACTCGAAGGTTGGATTCTCGACCACCGCTATGTGCCTGCCGCAAAGAATGAGCAGTTTCTGCGCTCCGTCGCACACCCGCGTGTTGTGCCCGAACTCTCGCGTTTCAACATGGAAATCAACGGTGAACCGCGCGCGTTTGCGGCGGGGTCGCTGCGCGGCATGCACGCCGAAATGCAGGAGACCTGGCGGGCCTGCCAGCAGGCCGCGCATGCGCAGGGACTCATCCTGCTGCTCATCGGCACACTGCCGACAATACGCGAGAGCGACCTCAGCCTGAAGAATATTTCGCGCATGAACCGCTACCACGCTCTCAATGAGCGCATCTTTGAGGAGCGCGGCGGTAAACCTGTCCACGTGCGCATCGAGGGCAAAGAAGTACTCGATACCTACCATGAAGACTGCCTGCTCGAAGCAGGCACCACGTCCTTTCAGCTGCACCTCGCGCTGCCGCAGCGCCGCTTCGCCGACTACTATAACGCCTCGCAACTGCTCTCTGCACCGCTCATCGCCGCCTGCGCCAATTCACCCTACCTGTTCCACCATGATCTCTGGAGTGAAACGCGCGTGCCGCTGTTTGAGCAGGCGGTAGAGACGAGCGACGGCAGTGACCGCCACCGGCTGCGCGTGCTGTTTGGCTCGCGCTGGCTTGAGCGTGCTGACGAGATATTCAGCGAAAACCATGACCTGTTCAAACCGCTGTTGCCCATTCTGCTCGAAGAGCTCGAAGACAGCCTGCCGCACCTGCGCCTGCACAACGGCACGATCTGGCGCTGGAACCGGATCATACCAGGGTTTGTTCCCGGTGAAGCGCCGCGGCTGCGCATCGAGCACCGCATTCTGCCCGCGGGACCTTCGATTGTCGACATGGTCGCGAACGCCGCACTGTATTTCGGCGCAGTAACCACCTATGCAAAGCGCATGGCAGAACTCACAGCAACATTTCCGTTCGCTGACTGCGAGAACAATTTCTACCATGCAGCAAAAGAGGGTCTCGGCTCGCGCCTCTTGTGGCCCGGTGCCGCAGCGGAGCTGGACGTTGTGCAGCTGCTGCTGCAGGAAATTCTGCCCGCGGCGGCAGAGGGCCTTGCTGAACACGGCATAGCGCAGGAAGAAAGCGATTTTTACCTCGGCATCATTCGCCAGCGGCTCTACGACCGGCAGACCGGCGCCGAGTGGCAGCGGCGGTTCGTGGCGAAGCACGGCAAGAAATGGGAGCAGCTCACGACACGTTACCTCGAGAACCAGCGCAGTGGCTTTCCGGTGCACGAGTGGGATTTATGATGTTTACCGAGTGGACAGGCCTGCCTGCGGGTTTTCTCGATTGCGAGGCGAGCGAAATCAGCGGATTCTCTGAACAGCCGATTCTCCTGCACCTCGAAGGCCGCAAGACTCAGCCGCTGTTGGTTTCTGTCTTACTACATGGCAATGAAGACACGGGCTGGCGTGCGCTGCAAATGGTATTGCGCAAGTATCCACCGGGTACTCTGCCGCGCAGCCTGACCGTGCTGATCGGCAACGTGGTGGCTGCCCGCGAGGGTGTTCGGCGCCTGCAAGACCAGCCCGACTACAACCGTATCTGGCCAGGGACTACTCTTTCCCAAGTGCCCGAGACGGATCTTGCGAAGGCAGTCATGCATCGCGTCGCAGCACTGCGCCCGTTTGCCTTCATCGACATCCACAACAACACCGGCAAGAACCCTTTTTACGCCTGCGTCACGGAAGTGAACGCTCACAACCTCTACCTCGCGCGATTGTTTTCGCGCACGGTGGTCTATTTTCGCACGCCCGTGGGTACTGCTGCCGGTGCCATGAATACACTCTGCCCCTCGATCACGGTCGAGTGCGGCAAGGCGGGTTCGACGGCGGGTGATGAGCAGGCTGCGCAGCTGATCGAAGCAGCGCTGCACCTCGACCACTTTCCGCAGCAGGACCACTCGTCGCATGATGTCGAGGTCTACCATACCGTCGCGACAGTGAAAATTCCCGATGGCACCAGTTTCGGGTTCGGCGATGCCGCGCGCGACCTGTTATTCCCGGCGCACTTCGAAGACTGGAACTTTCGCGAACTACCGCCCGGCACCACGTTCGCAACGGTCCATTCGCCCGCTGCGCGGCTGCTGGTGACAGGTGAAAGAGGCGAAGACTCTGCAGCGGAATTCCTGCTGCGTACCGAAAACGAGCTCCGCCTCAGGCGTGGTGTCATGCCCGCGATGATTACCCTGAACGAGCAGGTGATCAGGCAAGACTGCCTCTGTTATCTGATGGAGAAGTACGCACATGGGTATCAAGAAGAATAGCAAGGCGAACTAAGTACTTTCCAATTCATAACGCCAGCTTATTCTGCCGCAGAATAATGTGGCGCACCGATCGTAATGAATGGCCTTTCCAGGTAGATACAGAACAGACAGATACAATTACAGTAGTGATTCTCAGCGGACGCATTGACAGTGACGCCTCGCAGGAGCTATTGCATCACCTCACGCAACTGATTGAATCGGGCAACAAAGAATTTGTCCTGGATTTTTCAGGAGTGGTCTCCATCAGCAGTACGGTCATGAGAACACTGCTTGCGAGCCAAAAACTTCTGAAACAAAGCGGAGGTCGAATGATTCTATGCTCTCTCGCGAACAATGTGCGGGAAGTCTTTGACATCACGGGTTTTTCAACTATCATAGAAATATTCTCAACACGAGAAGCCGCTTTGGCAGCCTTACGGCTCTAGCCGCAGGCCAAGCCCCGATTCACACAACCAGTTTCTGGACCAGCGCCCTCAGTTCTGCCGGGGCAAACGGTTTTGCCAGAAGACAATGATTACCAAGCAGATCGGTGTGAAATCTCTCTTCGGCTTTTGAAATCAGACCCGTAAGAAAAATAACAGGCACCGAACGAAAATCCAACAGCTTCCAGAGTTCTGATACAAAGGTCGTGCCGTCCATTTCGGGCATCAGTATGTCTGCGATGATCAGGTTTGGCCTGAAGGCAGTGGTCATGCCCAGTGCCTGGCGCCCCGAGGCAGCAAATTGAATTTCTAAGCCGAGGGGCTCCAGGCAGGCTTGGATGAGTTGATTCATCTGCGGGTCGTCGTCCACAACCAGAACTGTCTTCATAGGGTTCATGCGGCGTGACGGCTTCTCTCGGACGAGCAGTGCAGTGTCACTGGCTAGTGACCTCCTGCCTTCTTCGCAAGACTTCGATGACTTCGGCAATCAATACCTGGCGCTTAAACGGTTTTTGCAGCAGTTTAAATGGCCTGCCGGCTTCATGCCATTTGAGGGCGTTTTCTGAATACCCGCTCATGAAAATGAATGGTGCATCGCTTTGCAGAAGACGTGCTTCATCAGCGAATTCGAGGCCGTTCATACCGGGCATCACGATATCAGTCAATACAAGATCAAGATTCCCTGAAAAACCTTCGACGAAAGCGAGAGCTTCTTTTGCGCTGGCAGCCTCAAAGACACAAAGACCTGCCTCTTCAAGGTAGGTTTTTATCACACGGCGCAACGCGCTTTCGTCTTCGACGAGCAATACCTTAGCGCCCGTCATGCCTTGCGCCCGGTCAGCAAGGATTGAATCAGGCTGCGGCGGTTGGTTTTGTACTTTGGACATGGTCAGAGGCAGATATATACTGAAGACCGTTCCCTGACCAATGACTGAGTCACAGAAGACGAACCCTTTGTGCTGCTTGATTATGCCATATACTACGGAAAGCCCCAGCCCCGTGCCTTTTTCCCGGCCTTTCGTCGAGAAATACGGATCAAATATGCGATCAACAAGGTGGGATGAAATACCCTGTCCTGTATCTCGAATCCTAATGCAAAGATACTCGCCCACCTGCGGTGAAATACCGCGGCCGGAAAAAAACTCTTCACTCAGCCTTACCACTTGTGTGCCAATCGAAAATACTCCGCCCGTAGGCATGGCATCACGGGCGTTCACAGCCAAATTCAGCAGAACCTGCGTGAGCTGGTTCTCATCAGCGAAAACCATAGACTCCGCCGCTGCCAGTTCAAAACGAATGCTGACCGCCGGGGTAAGTGCCGCTTCAAGCATCAGACGGTTATCGAGCAAGAAGCGGTTTAAATCCAGTAGCCTCACATCCAGCGCCTGATGCTTCGCATAAGCCAGAATCTGCCGCGTCAGTGCTGCGCCTCGCTGGACTGCTCTGCTGATTTCTTCTGCCATCGGTCTGGCAGAAGCTGGCAGATCTGCAATCTCTGTCATGAGGTCTGAATAGCCACGAATGATCGCAAGGAGATTGTTGAAATCATGTGCGATATTGCCGGCGAGTTGACCTAGCGCTTCCTGTTTTTGCATTTGCAGCATTTGTGCTTCAGACTCGCGCAGTTTGCTCTCTGCCTGGCGCACAGCCGTCAGGTCCAGAATCATGAAACAGTAGAGGGGATATTCACCCATCTTGAGTTCAAGCGCAGAAACGAGGACCGGGATTTTGCTGCCGTCAGCGTGCAGGGCATGCAGTTCAAGGCTCACCTGTCGTGCGGTATGCGGTCCGCCTGATTCAGCCAGGTTACGTATGTCAATTTCACGATCAGCCAGAAGATTAGCGGGTATCAGATCGAGAATTGGGGCACCGACAACATCATCCACCGTCTTGCCGAAGAGCTGGCGGGCTGAAGCGTTGATCCTGAGCACATGAAAGACTTCGTCAGTGATTACCAGGCCCACTGGTACATTCTGTATCAGCTCATTCAATAGATTATAAGCCGCGCTCCTTGCTTCTTCTATTCTGACCTGCCGGGAAATATCAACCGTGGCGGCGATGGCAAATTCGATCTTTCCGTCCACCCCCGGGACGGGAATTACCCTCTGGTCCACGACAAGTTTCTTTTTGCCTATTGTAAGATCTGCAATAGTCTGCTCTTCCTTACCGGTGAGCAGGCAGCTGCGCAACAGGTTGCGCAAAGAAGGAAGTGCATGGTTGATATCAGTTTCGTCGATATGTTTTCCAATCAGATCAGAGCGTTTCAGGCCAAAGAGAGCCCGAAAACGCCGGTTGACCCATACGAATTCAAAACTGCTGTCGCATATGCTCATGGGAACAGGCATATCTTCAAGCAGAGTCCGATAGAGACTTTCCTGGGTACGGTTGCCACCAGTTTCTGGCTGTCGCGCGCTCGGAATCCGCAGCAATACAAGGCGGTTTTCAGGAAGATTTACCGCCGATAGTTCGAGCGTAATCCATTCACGCCGTTTACCCGTACCATACTCACAGACACGCGAGAGCGAATCGGTAAGTCCGGCGTCGATCGCCTTGATCGCTGCCTCGAGATCGCCTTCAGGATCGCCGAAAATTTTAAATTGGCCCGCATAAGCATGCTCCAGAATGTTCTCAGCCTGACCATCCTGGCGCCGCTCCCGGGAGGCGCGCCAATTTGCCCAGCTTCGGTTTGCCAGCAGTACATTCCCCCCGCCATCAATAATGGATGCGGGCTCAGTAAGTGCTTCAAGAAAATGCCTGCAATGGTCAGCCACTGTATTCTGCATTTAGTGCAGCACCCTCATGAATCTCGAGAAACGCTCTTCCAGTACCCTGAATAACGAAGAGTCAGAGAGAGACTTTGCATAAGCGAGTTCAGTAATCCCGTGTGCATCTTTCGAAGCCAATATCGCATTCTTGATTTCCACTTTCACTCTCTGCAGGTTATCTCCTGCAGGTATGAACTTACCTCCCCGCGCTGCGTGATACCGCGTGGCCGCCCTGATGATGAGCTGAGCCATATTCCAGCGACCGGCAAGGGCTATGTATTCAGCGAGTTCTGTCGCGTTTACGGGCTTTGCTATGTATTGTATAGCCCCCATTTGTCTGGCTTCATTCACACCCCTGGTTTCGGGCTTTGCGGTCATAAAGACAAACGCAATCGCAGGATCTTTCTCTCTCATCTTTTGCGCCATATCCAGTCCACTGAGTTTACCCATGCGAACATCGGAAAGTATAATATTGAAATTCCTTTGACTGGCGAGAGCGAGTGCACTCTCTGCGGAATCAGCGGTTGACACTCTGTAACCAACGCCATCGAGGTTAGCCTTCATGATGTGCCTGATCGCGGGTTCGTCGTCGACCACAAGTACCTGTAAGTTTTTAAAGGGAGCTTTTTCCATTTTCTAATCCTCTTCAATCTCCAGTGACGTTCGCAATGGTCACCGGGAGAACAAGACCCGGAAATGGACCACATGCCTGGTGTGTGGGATACCACCATTCCGACGAAAAATCAATCCGTAAGGATACCCGGTATCAGCCGCTATACTACTACCGCAAATTCATGGGATCCACAGCCTACCCAACAGGGAAATCGCTCCTCACAGGGAGCAAAATTTGGCCCCGGACAACCCCGCCGGCAATCAGCTTGACGCGTTGTGCAGCGCCTAAAAAATGCCGGAAAACAAAGTCGAGACGTCTATATTGTAGCGGTGCGTATGCCACAGGGCAGGCACTGAAGGAGCAACATGAGTTCAGTACAAGAAATGATGGCACAATACGACCAGGAGCATCTCAACAAGACGCTGGCCGATTTCGTTCTGCAGCGCCGTGAAAAGCCAGATCTTTTTGCCTGGTGCGGACCTTTTTCTGAATCGGTAGATTACCAGCTTTCCATCGGGCACCACATGTACCGCCGCGTCATGCTGTCAGCAAACGCCAACCGCGTGGTCGTCGAAGACCAGAAGACCGGCAAAGCGAAAGAAATGATCATGATGGGGTCAAACTCATACCTCGGCCTCAATGCACACCCAAAAGTTAAGGCTGCTGCCATTGCGGCCGCTGAGAAGTACGGCGCCGGCGCTGGTTCGCCCCCACACTTCTCGGGCTACTACGACGTACACCGCGCTCTCGAGCAGCAGCTGTCGGAGCTCAAGGGTACTGAAGACACGATCCTGTATCCGTCTGGCTACTCGACAAACGTGGGTGTGCTCTCGTGCTTCCTCGGTCCGAAAGACACCATCATCATCGACAAGCTCGCGCACGCATCGATCATCGACGGTGCGCTGCTCTCGGGTGCGAAGATCACTACCTTCCGCCACAATGACATGGATTCACTCGAGCGCGTGCTCATCCAGACCAAGAAGGGTCTGGGAGACCGCATCGTTGTCGTTGAGGGAGTTTACTCGATGGACGGCGATATCGCGCCACTCAAAGACATCTACGACCTCGTGAAGAAACACGACGCGAAGCTGATGGTTGACGAAGCGCATTCAACCGGCGTACTCGGCAAGACCGGCAAAGGTTCGCCCGAACACTTCGACCTCGAAGGCAAGCTCGACATCGTGATGGGCACTTTCTCGAAGTCACTCGGTGGCGTCGGCGGATTTATCTCTGCGAAAAAAGAAGTGGTCCGCTACCTGCGCTATTTCTCGCGCGCGTACTTCTTTGCGGCATCGCCTACCCCGATGCAGGTTGCAGCACAGTCAGCAGCGCTCGAAGTTCTGAAAACAGAGCCGAAGTGGCACGAACAGCTTTGGAATAATATCAAGTACTTCCACGCAGAGCTGAAGAAGCGCAATTTCGATATCGAGCGCACGCAGACCGCGATCACCCCGATCGTCATCGGTGATACGTTCAAGATGCGCGAGATCACCCGCTTCATGGACGAAAACGGCGTCTTCGTCAACCCGGTACCATACCCCGCGGTTGCGCGCAAGAAAGACCGCCTGCGCCTGTCGCTGTCAGCGCTGCACACACGCGAAGACCTCGACAAGGTACTGTCACTGCTCGACGAAGCAGAAGCGAAGTACAAGTTCGTTAAGACAGAAGAAGAACACTGACAATTCTGGGCCGCGCAGCCGCCCAGAATTGGAAAAAAAGAACCGGCCCCTTTGGGGCCTTTTTTATGGGCCCAGCCGGGCTTCGAGACCCGCGCGGGTTGACTTGAAGTCGTTGAGGTCTGACATGAGGCCTGACAGGTCACGGCGCAGCGCGTCGTACGAAAGATGCATACCCGCGGTCGCGTCAGTCGCCGTGCGCGCCTCATAGTCTGAGTTTGCGGCGATTTCGTCGAATCGCGTGTTTTGGTTTTCAGGAGCATGCGCTTCGAGCGAGGCTTCGCGCTCCAGCCGCCGCTGCTTTTTCACGCGTAGCTCGGCTTCCAGGCGATCGTTCTCAAATGCCAGGCGGTCGAGGTATTCACTGACCCGCGACCATTCGTCGTGCCCTGAGCTTTCCATACTATATCTTCGGTTTTTGGGCAAAAAAGCTTGATGGCGGGTCTTGAGCCGCGGGTAAGAAAAGTATGACTATCGGCCGAAGTCTGCAGCAAGTGTGGCCCCGCCCCGCCGCAGCCAGAATTCTGGCTGTCATCATCCTGCTGCTTTTCGCAGCGTGCGGCCGCGGGCAGCACAGCGAAAATGGCCTGGTCTTTGGCGGGTGGTATATCGTGAAACCAGTGGTCGATCGGGGCATGACCACGGCGTATGGACAGGTTACCAACGGGCAGTCTGCAACCACTGTACTCACCACCGTATCACTCGATTGTGCCGACAAAGTTGAATTGCATGAGACTGTCGAGTCCGCGGGTCGGGTCTCGATGCTTGGTCTTGCAGATGTCACCCTGCCTGCAGGGGCGACTATATCCTTTCAACCCGGCGGCAAGCACCTGATGGTCAGCGGATTCAAATCGCCTGCCAGCGGAAAATGCCAGGCCACGTTCACGGTTGCGGACCGCCCCATCAGCTTTGCGATTCCCGTGAGGGACAGGACTAACTGATGTCTGCGTCTTTTGGTTTTTTCCGCCGAACGCTCCTCTTGGCAGGGCTGCTGCCCGGCATACTCTTACCAGCCTGTTCAGAACGCGTGACCTTTCGGGAAATGCCACTGGGGCTGAAGCCAGATACAGAACTCACCGCACAGAACGGCAAACGCGAAAAACTGGTCGGTCATCTCAAACAGGTAAACCTGCTGTTCTTTGGTTTCACCCGCTGCCCTGATTTTTGCCCCATGACCCTGCACCGCCTGCAATCGGCCATTGGCGACAACACCGCACTCAAAGCAAAACTTTCGTTGCTGTTTATCAGCGTCGATGCTGTTAATGATAAACCGGCGGAGCTCGCGCGGTACCTGGCCAGTTTCCCCTATGCTCACGGATTTACCGGCACTGCTGAAGAAATTCGGCGCGTCGAAAAACTTTTCGGCGCCTATTCAAAAACAGAGAATGGCAGCATCTCACATTCGCTTTATCTGTATTTGCTGAACAAAGAGGGTCGGGTCATTCATCTTGTGCGCTACGATGACCCGGTCGAAAAATTGCGGCAGGTTCTCGAACAGGCTGCAAAAGGCGAACAAGGCTAACCGCAAACCCGATGCCAACCTACTCAGACGAATTATTGCGCCTCGCAGAGGTAGATCCCACCCCGATACCCGAGGGTGCTGCGGTGGTCGAACGCGCCAACCGTCTTTGCGGCGACCGGGTGGCAGTCTCACCCGATATGCAGAACGGGACGATCGTCGCGCTCCGCTGGCACTCAGAGGGCTGTGCAATACTGAAAGCCGCCGCTGCCTATCTCGCACGCGGCATCAGGGATAAAGATGTACCGTCTGCACTGGCGTGGATCTCCGGGTACAAGGAATCGTTCAACAGCGAAGCCGCGCACCTGCCGGGAGCCATGGCGGCAGTCTATACACTGCCGGCACGCTACCGCTGCGCGCTACTGCCCTTTGAGGCCTGCGAAGATTTTCTGCGCCAGCGCCTCTGACTGCTCGGCGGTCACAGCCGATTCTTTGCGGATCTTTTTGGCCAGCGCTTCGGCGTTCATGTCGCCCAGGTCGATCTTGCGCAGGGCCAGAAGAATTGCTGCGCGCTTTTTCTCACCGATGCCCTCAACGCCGTCAAACACCGAGCGCAGGTTCCGTTTCATGCGCAGGTTGCGGTGGTACGAAACGGCAAAGCGGTGCGCTTCATCGCGCGCCCGGCGGATGATCTGCATTCCGGGGCTTTCTTTGTCGAAGCGCAGAATGCGTCCGTCTTCAGTGTAGATCTCTTCCTGCTTCTTGGCAAGACCGATCATGGGAATAGCCAATCCGGCTTCTGAGCGCGCGCGCAACGCGGCATTTAGCTGCGTGCTGCCGCCGTCGATGACGATCAGGTCGGCGGGCTGCACCTCGCCGGCCTTGACCCGTGCGAGGCGCCGCGATAGCGCCTCGTGCATCATCGCCGGGTCGTTTGCTCCCTCGATGGTCTTGATGCGGTACTTTCGGTAGCCCGCCTTGTACGGCATTCCATCGCGCAGCATCACCCCGCTCGCGACCGGGTCAGTACCCTGGATATTCGAGATGTCATAGCATTCAATGATCTGCGGGGGAGCCTTAAGACCGATAAATTTCTGCAGCTGTTTCAGACCGACACGCTGGTTACGCAGGTTCTCTGACAGCAGGCGTTCGCGCATTACCAGCCTCGCATTGTTGGTTGCCATCTGCATCAGCGCGGCAGGATTTATCTCCCGGTTCGCATCTTTGACAACCTGTGAGAAATCCGCAAGGGCAAGCACACGCGTGCCGGCTTTCAGCGCCTCTGACCAGCGCGCAAGGTCGAGACCATCGGGCACGACGATAAAGGGTGGCAGGTCGATCATGCCCAGGTAATAGTCGCGAAAAAAAGTCTCGGCGAATTCTGCGTCGGCGAGCGCATTCGCGTTCATGTCGGTTTCGGTCACAGAGAAGTTCTCTTTGGCGATTAACCTGCCCTCACGAAATTTCAGGAGGCAAATCTGCGCCATGCGCAGATCAGTACCCGGACTCCCGATACCCGCTGCGCTCTTGCGTAAGGAGAGATCTTCGTCACGCAGCGAGAGGTCCTGCTTAATCTGGTCGAGCGGCGCCGAATAAACGCCAACCACATCAAAATCCGGCAGGGCATCGCGCATCTCGACCTGCGGGGTAATGTTGCGCTCGTTGAAGTAGGCCAGGATATCACGCAATCGCGCCGCTTCTTCAAATTTCATTTCTGTCGCGAGGCGGTGCATCTTCAGCTCAACCTGCCTGCGAATTTCGTCGTCACTGCCTGAAATAAAATCGATGGCCTGCTGCACTATCCTGCCATAGTCTTCCTGGCTGATCTTTTCCGCACACGGCGCGAGGCATTTTTTCAGGTGGTAGTTGAGGCAGGGTTTCGCAGGCTTTGCGAGCGGCAGCTTTAGCGGCCTGCGGCGCAGCGGAAACATGTCGAGAGTCAGCTGTATTTTTTCGCGCGCGACCTGGGCGCGTGAAAACGGTCCAAAATAAAGGTTTCCGGGCAGACGCCTGCGCGTCAGGTAAATGCGCGGAAACGGTTCGCTCATCGAGATGCAGATGTAGGGGTACTGCTTGTCGTCTTTCAGGCGAACATTGTAGACTGGTCGGTGTTTTTTGATCAGGTTGTTTTCGAGCAACAGTGCTTCTGTCTCGTTATCGGTGGCAATCCATTCGATATGGCTGGCCCGCCGCATCAGGAATGTCGTTTTCAGATCGTCGGAGCTCAGGTATTGCCGAAGTCGGCTGCGCAGGTTGCGGGCTTTGCCGACGTAGAGCGGGGTACGGTCACCCGGATGCTCAAACCACTGGTACACGCCGCAGCTATCGGGCGCGTGCGAGATGCGTTCAGAAAGCGTCAGTTCAGCCATGGAACAACTGTGTCAGGCGAGAATTGCGGCAACCCGTAAAGGGCATTTGGAATTTCGCCTAATTTACCGGACAACTGCTTTGTTGGTTTTTTTATGCGATGGATACAGAATCGGCAGTTTTGTCCCGCGTTTGGTCGCTGAAATTCTCCAGCCCCGCGAAGTCGATTTATAGAGATCAAACTCGTCCTTCTTGATTTCCATTATCAGCGTCCAGAATTCGTAGTGCTTGTCGATCACTGACTGCTTGATATCCTTCAGTCGACCGATCAGCGGACACTTGTTGCGAAATTCTTTCATGAAGATGAGACCGACAAATTCGCCTTTCTCGTCGAAGTATGGCTCGAGTGGAAAAGTACGGCAGCCGACCGAACGGTTTTCGCGCTCGCAGTGCTGCACTCCTTTGCACTCGCAGAAGATGAGAATGCGTGTCTCGTCTTCTTTCTTCATTTTTTTGTCGATCGTGGTCTTTGGCTTCCAGCGATCCCACAGTTCGGTGCGTTTTTGCAGGTATTCGAATTCTTCGCGGTAGAGCATCGGCACGGCATTTTCGACCTGGCAGCACAGCGGTTCGCCGCCGTTTGATGGGGCGCAGAGTTTGCCACAGTCATAGGGGGTCAGGCTCTCGTCGAGCAGTTCGTAGAACCGGTTCAGCTCCGCCTCGGTGAATCTTCGGTTTTCCTGTTTTTTCATGGGTTGCCTATGCGTGTAAGCGACCGGTCAGCAGCTGCCGTGCTACTGACCAGCCGCAATCGAATCTGTCTCTATTTGGCCGCTGGCGCCGGTTTCGCCATTTCGGTGATGCGCTTTGTGCGGATTTCTTCCTGTACTGTTGCCAAAAAATCCTGCAGCGAGTACTCACGCTGTTCACCGGTAAAATAGTTGCGGGCGTTGATCATGTTGCCCGAAGCTTCTTTGTCACCGACTACCAGCATGTAAGGCACCTTGAGCTTTTCTGCTGTGCGAATCCGTTTGCCGAGACTCTCTTCGGGAACTTCGACGTGCACACGGATACCTGCATCCCGGAATGCCTGTTGCAGCTTACCAGCGTACTCCATGTGGGCTTCGTTGACAGGCAAGATCCGCACCTGTTCAGGTGCCAGCCAGAGCGGAAAAGCTCCCGCAAAGTGCTCGATCAAGAAACCGATAAAACGTTCGTGCGTACCGAGCGGCGAGCGGTGGATACACACCGGGCGCTTGAGCGTACCGTCTTTGTCCACGTACTTGAGATCGAACTTCATCGGCATGAAGAGGTCGAGCTGGCAGGTAGACGAAGTGAATTCACGGCCGATCGAACTGCGAATCTGGAAGTCCATTTTGGGGCCATAAAAGGCCGCGCCGTCGTTCTCGACGATGTACTGCACACCCGACTCTTCCATCGCCTGGCGGGTAAGCGCTTCGGCTTTGGCCCACATCGCTTCTTCACCGTGGTATTTCTTGTTGGTGGGGTTTCTGAGCGAAAGTACCATGTAATAATCGGTGATGTTCAGCGCCTTGTAATAGTACTCGTGCAGCCTGATGACTGCCTTAAACTCTTCGACCGCCTGCTCTTCGGTGCAGTAGATGTGCGCGTCGTTCATCTGCATCGCGCGCACGCGCATAAGACCAAACAGCGCACCCGAATCTTCATAGCGGTGGCAGGTGCCGTATTCAGCCATGCGCAGGGGCAATTCGCGGTAGCTGCGCGGACGGTGGCCGAAAATGGTGTGGTGAAACGGGCAGTTCATCGGCTTGATGTAATAGTTCTCGTTATCCATCTGCATCGGTGGAAACATGCTATCCATGTAGTGTGGCAAATGCTCGCTCGTGTAGAAGAGTTTTTCTTTTGTCACCACGGGTGTGGTCACGCGCTGGTAGCCGTTCTTCGCCTCGGTTTCTTTGGCCCAGTTTTCGAGTTCATCTTTTATGATGTTGCCGCGCGGCAGCCAGAGAATGAGCCCGGGACCAATGTCCTCGCTCGTCGTGAAGAGCTCCAACTCAGCGCCGAGCCGCCGGTGGTCGCGTTTCTTGGCTTCTTCGACGCGCTTGAAGTGCTCGGCCAAAAGTTTTTTGTCGGGAAAGCTGACTGCATAGATGCGCTGCAGCATCTGGTTTTCGGCATTGCCGCCGATATAGGCGCCCGCGACGGTGGTGAGCTTGAAGACGCCCAGCTTGCCGGTCGACGGTACGTGGGGCCCGCGGCACAGGTCGGCGAATTCACCCTGCTCGTAGATGCGTATTTCATCGCCCTCTGGAAGCCGCTCGATGATGCCTACTTTGAGGTGTTCACCCATTGCCTTGAATTTCGCGACGGCGTCATTGCGCTCGAGTACCGTTCTTTTGACTGCGTGGTTTTCGCGTATGACTTTCTGTATTTCGGCCTCGATCTTCTCAAACGCTTCTTCATTGATCTTGTCTTCGAGCAGCACGTCATAGAAAAAAAAGCCGGGACCGTTCTTGACTACCGGCCCATCTTCAAGCTGGACGTGCGGGTAAACACGCTTCAGCGCCTGCGCAAGCACGTGTGCGCTCGAATGCCAGAAGATTTCTTTGCCGGCCTCATCATCGAAAGTCAGCGGGCGGGCGGTAACCTGGGCCGATACATTGACAGATTTACCCTTCAGGTCTGCCATCACGTCGGCAATACTCCGGCTGAGGTCATAGGAGACCTTTTCAACCTCTATGCCGAGCGCAGTCTTTCTGAACGTGGGCGCGAGCTTTTCAACGACCTCGGTAAAGGTCGTCTCCGGGGCAAACTCCCCGCTCTGATCACCGATGGTTACTCGCACTGCCGACATGGAGGCAAAGCGGTATCCGGTGACAGGCGATAAAGTGAATTAGCTCGTGCGCAGTCCGCTGACTCTCGCCGAAAGGTCGGCCCCGCCCGATTGAATTCGGCCGGCCGACTCGTGTATATGCCGGGCAGCCTCTGCGATCCTGCCGGTAATCTGCGCTAACTCTGCCAGATCTTCCCGGGCGGAAAAAAGCCTGCGTGCGCTTTCGCTTCCGGAAGCAGCTATCTGCTCGGTCAAACCTGCACCTGTCCGAATTTCAGAGTCGAGCTCCCTGAAGGCACCCATGGTTGTGGTCACAGCTTCCTGCGCTGCGGCAACAACGGATTCAATTTCCTGGGCTGATTCGCGGCTCGACGTCGCCAGTTTACCGACTTCGGTCGCAACAACGGCAAAACCGCGACCTGCTTCACCCGCGCGCGCAGCCTCGATGGTTGCATTGAGCGCGAGCATGTTCGTCTGCCGGGCAATGCCTCCAATCGTCCGCATTTTTTCGGCCACGCGGTCCATCACGGAGACCAATTCTGAAATATCCCGCGCTTTGCGCGACAGCTGCTCGCGCGTCGACACCATACCCGTTCTGGCTTCACCAGCGGTTGCTGCGTTGCCCTCTACCATCTCTTTTACTGAATGAATCTGTCCAATACTCTGCTCCAGTGCCGCCTGTTGTTTGCGGGCAAACTCACCTAGTTCGCGCGCAGTGATAACAAGGGTTTCGACAGCGAGGTCGATCTGCCGGGAAGAATCGCGTATCTGCCCGATCAGGCCGGCGATCCACCCCATCAGCTCGTTAAACGAGACGGCGATGCTGCCGAATTCGTCACGGCTGAAAGTGCTGAGCCTCTGGCTGAGGTCGCCCTGTGCCGAGGCAATCTGCGCCAGCCGGGTATCGAGGTCACGCACAGGCCGTATGATCTGGCCTCGCATGCGTACGAGGTTGAACAGGGTGATCGTGACGATCAGAAAAAAACAGGCAATGAGTCGCACCAGGGTATCATTGATACCTGAAAGGCTGGGGAGTTTCAGCAACAGGCTGATAGCCATCAGCAGCAGAAAGAGCAATCCACCGCTTATGCTCACGATCGAAAAGAAAAACATCTTTGTTCCTACTCGGAAAAATGCCTGTCGCTCGCTGAGCGGCAAAGCAGCACTCATCTGTTCGGTAGCTGTAACGAGTGCTATGAGAAATGGTATGGCGAAAATCAGTATGATCGGTATCGCCATGAGCTCCGCGAGCAGGTATTCAGTGTTGCTGATGAAGGCCTTGCCGTACAACGGAGTACTTGGCCCGAGAATGCAGTAAAAGCTCATGTACACGACAAAGAGCGCCGGAATACGCCGGGCGGCGACTCTGCCCTGTGCGAGTATTTTTTCGTCACGCGTCCCTATCGCTAAGCCAATTCTGCTGATCTGCCGCCGCATGCTGAACACAACCGCAACCATGTATGCCGCAATGTAGATGTGCATGAGCGGACTCAGCGCGAGAGCCAGCATCTCGCCCCAGGTTTCAACGAGGTTAGCCGTCTTGAGCGAAGCCAGCCATACCAGCGGCGGCATGAGAAATCCTGCCAGCGACAGCAAAATGATCCGTCGGGCGAGCGGTTCGCCGTGGTTTGCCATTACCCAGAGAGAACCTTAAACCACTCGCGGCAAATGGTTTTTTTGATTATTCCTCTTTTGCCCGGGCAAGGTAAGTAGACATTTTTCCTATACCCTTAATCTCGATGTCGCCGCGCTCGATATAGCTGGCCGCATCGGCAAGTGCAATGCGCGTCGACTCGGTGATATGGATCTCACCCGCGACGCCTGAAGATTCCATGCGGCTTGCCGTGTTCACGGTGTCGCCCCACAGGTCATAGATGAATTTGTTCTGGCCAATGACACCTGCAACGACCGGGCCTGTTGCAATGCCAATGCGGAGCTTCAGGGGTTCCGCCAGTTCTTTATTCTGTTCTTCGAGAATTCGGAGCATGCCTAACGCCATTTCAAAGCAGCGCTGCGCATGATCGCTGACCGGTGCAGGTAAGCCAGCCCCCACCATGTACGCATCGCCGATTGTCTTGATCTTCTCCAGCCCCAATACGCCTGCCAGAGCGTCAAAGTGGCTGAAGATACGGTTAAGAAGCTGCACCAGGTCGTGCGGGTTCAGGCGCCGGGAGAGGTTGGTAAACCCCTCAATATCAGCAAACAGTACCGAAACGTTATCGAAGTAGTCCGCAATCGTGCGCTCACCCGAAAGCAGGCGGTTGGCAACACTCTCGGGCAGGACGTTGAGCAATAAGGCTTCAGACTTTTTCTTTTCTTCGGCAAGCAGCAGGCTCTGTTCTTCTATGGTTCGGCTCTGCAAGAATTCTCTCCGGGAATTCTGCTCAAAAAAGAAGACCGAAACCAGGCCGGCGGTATTCACAAACGATATAATCGCAAGGCCGTAGACAATATCATTGATCGGCATAGTCCTGAAAAACAGCAGATAGACAAGGTACATCATGATAACCAGCGATGAACCCACGATGGCAAAAAAAGTCCGCATGCGCAGCATCGCAAAAGTGTAGATCAGGATGCAGATCACGAGGCCATACCCGTATTTGATATAGAAATCTTCGGGAGCATAATGCAGTATGCCAATCACGCAGGCATTGCTGAAGACGTTAGCAAAGACCAGGACCCACTGCAGATAAAAGAAACCCGCCAGGTAAGTAATACCGAACGCTGCGAAGGAATGAGTGGGGAGTATAAACCCGTAAACCAGCCACTTCGTCCGTTCAAACATCGCCGCATCGATGAAGTAGGCAATGGCGCCGAGCATGCCATAACCGAAAGTGCCGAAAGCGAATCCCCATCGCGCCTGCCGCGCTGCTTTTTCGTTGTTGTCGAGAATGAAGCGGTGTTCCAGCCGGCGTTCGACGAAGCGCGGGTAGATGTAGTCACGGTAAAAATTCACTGGCTGAGACTCAGAAACCTACCGCAGTTGGCAAGCAGGTAGTTTACCCGGCAGTTTAGCCAACTGTACCGTGTCCGCTGACCCTTCTACTGCTTTTCAGGCCCCCAAAGCGCAGTTTTCGCAAGATTCGGGTCGGCGTTTCGCCTTGCCTGCCTTAGGTTATGGCCAAGATGCCGAAAGAAACCTTGCTCCCGAATCGCGAATACCGAACCGATCCCGAAGAACGCTTTATGCCCGCCAAAAAAGATACTACCGAACTCACCCACTACGAGGCGATGAAGCGCGTTATTGAATACGTCGACTCTATTTACCCCGATGAGCCCGATCTGACCGAAATGGCGCAGGTTTCCGGTCTCTCGGATTTTTACTTCAACCGGCTGTTTTCGGCCTACGTGGGCATTCCACCCAAAAAATATCTGCAATTCCTGCGACGCGATTACGCAATGCGCGTGCTCGCAGAATCAGCAAACATGATCGAAGCGGCTCATCGTTCGAAACTGAGCAGCACCGGTCGGCTGCATGACCTTTTTGTAACGACAGAAGCTGTGACCCCGGGTGAATGGAAATCGCGCGGCGCCGGCCTCTCCATCACCTATAGCTTGCATGAATGTACCTTTGGCCGGCTCTTCCTTGCCGAAACGGACAAGGGTATCTGCGAGCTGCAGTTTTTCGACGGCGATGAAGCCCCATTCGTCTCGGCACTGCGCGAACGCTGGCCACGGGCTGCCATAGAATCGCGGCAAAGGACAGATTTTTCTGCGGCTACGATGTTTCAGGACTTGCCGCGTCTGAAGATACACCTTTTGGGTACAAATTTTCAGCTCAAGGTCTGGAAGGCTTTACTACAAATACCCGAAGGCGGACTAGTCACTTACAGTGATGTCGCTTTGGCTGCAGGTAATGGCAAGGCCATTCGCGCAGCTGCTTCGGCAATAGCGCAGAATCCTGTTGCTTACCTGATTCCCTGCCACCGCGTGATACGCAAGACCGGCGCATTCAGCGAATACCGCTGGGGCGCGGCGCGCAAACGTATGCTTATCGCACACGAGGCGGCACGGGCCGAGGCTCGCTAGCAGGCGCCTTTTCCAGGAGCATGCTAAGGGTACATCAGATACTTCTTCCTCTCCTGCTTGAATGAATCCACATCTTTCTGCGTCAGCTGCACCAGCTTGTCGACGCTCTCGCCTTTTGCAATTTGCTCGATGAACATGCGGTCACCGATGCCGTTCGCAATGCGTTGCCAGTTCTTGTCGCGCGACTGCTCTGGCAGCTGCTTGTAAAGTTCGCGCGCAATCGTCACGAGCGTGCGCATGGGGTCAACCCTGCGCCGGTTGGTGACGACCATCTTGAAGCCTCGGCAAACTTCTTTCGCGTACGCCGAACGTGTCGGCCTGAACTTTGCGGCGTAAAACTTTACGCCCGGCAGCCGGGCCTGGTTCAGCGCTTTGACAATTTTTTTCACTTCGATGAAGGGCGCGCCGTAGAGCTGGAACGGGTTTTTCGTACCGCGGCCAACACTTATATTCAGCGCCTCGAGCGCCCCCGCAAGATGGTAGCCGAGCACCGACTGCATTCCCGTGATGCTGGGGCTTGGGTTGCGCCACGGCAGACCGGTTTCGTCGTAAAACATTTTATGGCTGTAGTTTTTCATCTGCACAACTTCGATGTCAGCCCCAATGTCGAAGCGCGTGTTATAGAACCGTGCAAGCTCCCCCATGGTCATCGCGTGCGCAATCGGGATGGGGTAATAGCCGGCAAAACCACCATGGAATTTGCTCTCGAGCGCGGGCCCGTAAACCCCGAGCGGTGCCGCCATGTTGGGACGGTCGAGTATCAGCATTTTTTTTCCCGCAGCCTTCGCCGCTTTCATAGAGAGTACCATGGTCGTCGCATAGGTATAATAGCGCAGGCCGATTTCCTGGATGTCGAAGATGAGCAGATCGACGTCGGCAAGTTCTTCGACGGTGGGAGCTTTCTTGTTCTTTTGGTAAAGGCTGATAATCGGCAGACCCGTCTTGTCATCCTTCTCGCCCGAAACATGTTCGTCAAAATTGCCACGCACACCGTGTTCGGGCGCGAAGATCTTCATCACCTTGAACTTGGGGTGCAGCAGGTCGATGATGTGCCGGCCCTTGCGGTCGATGGCACTATGGTTCACGACCAGCGCGAGGCGTTGACCTTTCAATATGTCAGGGTTCTTGATCAGCTCATCCAGCCCGGTACTGACCTTTTTGGCAGCAGGCTTACGCTTCGCAGCGTATACGCCGGAAGAAAACGCTAGCGGAATCAATGCCAGGAGGCAGAAGTGATAAAAAATGCGCTGATTCATTAGTATCATTATCGGCAAGCTCCGGTGGCTGTAAAGTGCAAGGTGGCATCAGCCGTACGCTGCTCTCTCGAGCGGCGTATCATTCGCTATAAGAACAGGACAGTGGTATTTGCGTAAGACGGCTGTCTGCGACAGCCGTCTTACGCGAGAAGGTTGCCCACCTGCCAGACTAGCAGGCCTGCCAGGTACGCCAACCCCGTGAGGGTAAAGAACACAATCACCGCCCAGCGGGTACTCATGAGCTCGCGGCGAATCGTCGCCAGCGTGCTCATGCACTGCGCGCAGAGTGCAAAGAAGACCATGATCGTGACTGCCAGCAGAGCCGAGTAGACCGGGGTGCCGTCGGGTCGTTTTTCGCCCGTGAGTTTTTTGCCAAGCGCGGTAGGATCATCTTCTGCGTCGGTCACGCTGTAGATAATGCCCAGTGTTGAAATAAACACTTCACGCGCGGGAAAAGCTGCGAGTATCCCCACCGAAATTTTCCAGTCAAAGCCCAGTGGCCGAAAGATCGGCTCGACCGCGCGACCGAAGCGGCCCAAAAAGCTGTCGCGCAAATGTGCCGCACGTAGCGAACTATCGAGCTCCGCCTTCATCGCCTTGCTTTGTTCGCCGCTCGCGGTACCGTTGGCGAGTAGCAACACCTGGTCGATTTCGAGCGAATTAACCCTGGCGAAGCGCGCAAATTCTGCATCGGCAGTCTTCTGTGAATGAGGAAAGTAAGCCAGCGCCCAGATGACAATCGACAGCGCAAAGATCACTCCACCCACGCGTTGCAGAAAGTCTTTCGCCGCGTCGTAAACGCGACGCCGCACGTTGGGCAAATGCGGCAGGTGGTATTCAGGCATCTCGAGAATAAACGGGCTCTCGCCAGTCTTGAGAACCTTACGGTTCAGGAGCCATGCCAGCGGCATCGCCACGGCAATACCGACGAGGTGCATGCCGAAGAGCGCGACAGCAGCCCACAGCGCGCCGAAGCGCGGCTCGATAAAGGCACCGATGAAGAGCACATAGACCGGCAGGCGCGCCGAACACGACATCAGCGGCGCAATCAAGATCGTCGCCATGCGTGCGCGGTCGGTCGGCATGACGCGCGCCGAAAGAATCCCCGGCACAGCACAGGCAAAACTCGACAGCAGCGGAATAAACGCACGGCCATTGAGCCCCGACCAGCCGAGCAGTTTATCCATGAGAAAGGCTGCGCGCGCAAGATAACCCGTTTCTTCAAGCAGGGCGATAAAGAGAAACAAGATCATGATCTGTGGCAGAAAGACAAACACCGAGCCCGCACCGGCAATCACACCGTCGGCGATAAGCGATGATGTAATCGGGTAAGCACCCAGCGCCGCGCGCGCCGACTGGCCGAGCGACTTCATGCCATTGTCGATCGCATCCATCACCGGCTGCGCGCCGGCATAGATACTGAAAAACATTGAGCCGATGATGAGACAGAACGCAATCAGTCCGAAGACACGGTGCGTCAGAATGGCATCAATTTTTTTGGTGAGGGAGTTCGTGACTTCTGCTTTCTGTACTGCCTTGCGCAGTATCTTGTCGATGGCAGCGTAGATTTGTTCGATTTCCCCTCCCCCGGCCCCTCCCCGCTTGCGGGGAGGGGTGCCATAGGCGGGGTGGGGACATGCAGCCACAATCGCTTCAGTCAGGGCCTCAATATGCGCCCTGGTGGCCATCGTGACTTCAAGCACCGGTAGCCCAAGCGCTTTCTCGAGCGCCTGCAGGTCGATAGTATATCCGCGGCGCGAGGCAATGTCGCGCATAGTCAGTACGGCAATCGTTGGCTGGCCGATCGCCTTGAGCTGTAGCGCGAGGTATAAAGAACGCTTGAGATTACCAGCATCGAGCACCACAATGTTCAGATCGGGAACACGCTCGCGCCCGGCATGGCCCGTCAGCACACGTTCGGTAATTTCTTCATCGGCCGATTTCGGCTTCAGGCTGTAAGTGCCCGGCAAGTCGATGATCTCAACGTTTTCATGCCCGCGCAACCGACCCGTCTTTTTTTCGACCGTCACGCCCGCGTAGTTACCGGTCTGCTGCCGCGCACCGCAGAGCGCATTAAAGACCGTTGTCTTGCCGGCGTTGGGGTTGCCGATCAGGGCAACACGAAAGGCCTGGCTGGGTGTGGTTTTCATAAAACGAGAACCCCCTCGAGGTCGGCCCGGCGTACGATCACGGGTGCGTCGAGCACCTGCAGAATCACCGGGTCACCGAAGGGAGCGACCCTGACCACTTCGACGCGTTCGCCTTTCACGAGACCGATCTCAGCCAGCCGTTCGTAGTGCAGCGGCGTGGCGAGAATGACTCCCCCATCGCCCGGTGCAAGGGTCGCCAGGTTGCGCCCGGTCGGTCGCGGCGCTTTCTTTTTGGCTGCGGAGGTTTTTGTTTTTTTCAAAATAGGATACCTGGATTAAGACAAGGAGCGAACTATGATCTGAGAGGGCCCGCTGCTGAACATTTCGCGCAGCCGGCCTGCTTTCGGCCCGGCAGGTAATGTCGCAACAGGTAGAGTGCGGCGACCGCGAGAATACCACCGGCAAGCAGATAGTCGAGCATACTTTCAGCCCGCGTTTACTGACGCGCCGTCAAGCCAATTGAGAATGATTGTCAATTAGAAAACACTCTCCAAAAACCGACCCATGCGCTTCTTACCGAGCGCGGGGGCTGGCTTACCGTTTACTATCGCTGCCTGGCCAGCGATGAAGACGTGCCGCGCGGCCGCGCCTTCATTCACAATACGATCGAATTTGAAGCCCTTGCTCCACGGCATGAGCTTCACTTTTTCGAGTGAGTTGTCGAGGCGCTTCGCGTCAATCACCACCACGTCTGCCTGCGCACCCGGTTTGAGAACTCCGGCGTCGAGGCCGAACCAGCCGGCAAGTTCGCCTGTGAGCCGCCATACCGCTTTTTCAACCGGCATGATCGGTTTGCCCGCGAGTTCAGCATCGTGCACCTGCTTGAGCATGCGCAGCGGAAAGTTGTAGAACGCCATGTTTCTGAGGTGGGCACCCGAATCGGCAAAGCTCATGAGCGTCGCCGGGTTCTTCATGATCTCTGCGACCTTCTCGGGCCGGTGGTTGGCGAGGCAGGTATGCCAGCGAATGCCGCGGTCGTAGGTGAGCAACAGGTCGAGAAACGTATCGATAACATCTTGCCCGCGTGCCGCGGCGACATCGGCGAAACTTTTACCGATGAGCGATTTGTCGGGGCAGCTTAAGATCGTCGTATCAGAAAGATCGCGGTGCCAGACTTTCGGCGCGAGCTTGCGCAGCATGTCTTTCTTAAACCGGTGACGAAATGATTTATCCTCAAGCAGTGCATGGCGCTTTTCGAGATCCTTCGCGGCGTCGCGTATTTTCTGCCCGGCGAAAAACTCTTCAAAGAGCACAGAATCCCAGCCATCGTAATAGAGATCGAACGGTACCGGCGGCGATTGCCAGCGGTAGTTGCCACGAAAGACCTTGTTCGCGAGCCACGACACGAGCTGCGCCAGCTGCAAGACGTACGGATCAGCCTTGAGATCCATCATCGTGATTACGGTCGTGCGCAGCGGCTCACGCACAATGCCCCCGCTCGCAAGCGCCATACCGAGCACGTTGACGCGCGTGATCAGGTTCGGGGCGGATTGATGGATGCGGTGGCGACGGCGCAACAGTTCGAGCAGCGGCTTTTTTTCAGCGCGGCGTGCATAATAACTCGGCAGCGACGCAGACCACTCGCGCTCGCCGTCGAGGCGGTCCCACGGGTTGGTCATGCAGCTCATTCCCAGAAAGCCGGCATCAAGCGCTTCGGCGAGCAGCGTCTCCATCTGCTTCTGTTCCGCCGGCGTGGGACGTTCGCCCGTGACCGAACGGTGCAGCCCCATCGCGCGGGCGCGCAGATCGCTGTGGCCCATGAAGCTCGCGACGTTGGGGCCAATCGGGTGCTTATCGATCCACTTGCGGTAGCCGAGCGGCGAATCCCATTTCTTAATCTTCTTTAATAAGGGCAGAACCACTTCGCGCGGCACCGCCTCGACACGCGTGAACATGTCGGCACAGTCTTCGGGGCTCGAGGCGACAAAACTCACCGAGCAGCTGCCGACGACCACGCTCGTCACACCGTGCCGCACTGACTCGGTGAGTCCCGGTGACAGCGCAAGCTCCGCGTCGTAGTGCGTGTGCGTGTCGAGAAAACCCGGCGTGACCCACATGCCCTTGGCGTCGATGCGCTTCGCATTAGCGGCTTTGATGGTGCCACGGGGGGCGATCGCAGCGATCTTGCCGTTCTCGATGAGGATATCCGATGCGCTCGGTTGTGCCCCGGTGCCATCGTAGACAGTACCATTTTGGATCAGCAGACGCGTGGCCATAGCTCATGCTCGCAACGTAGCCGATTTGGCGTCAACCGCCATTTTGAAATCAAGTGCTTTTCAATCGGCGATCAGAAACGTGAATGGTCTGTGATTTCGCGAAACATATTTCGCCTGCTTATCCTCTGCCTTATGGTGCCCACGGCAATCTCAGCTGAAGCTGTCTTTCTCAAGCTGGGCTACGGCGGCATCTGGCAGCTCTATGAAGAACCACTGCCTGCGTCCACTCCACTTTCATCGGGGGCATCTGCATCAACGGGTCAAAAGGCAAACGCCGTTGGACTGGGAGACCGGTTCGCACTCGGTTTTGATCTGAAACTCACAAAGCAGCACGCCTTCTCAGGTGCATTTGAGACCGATCTCGCCTTTACCCACCGCTCGCTTTCCCTGGGAGGTCTGGCCTACAAGTGGTTTCCCTTCGATTGGTACAATACACCGTTTGTCGGAGCCGGTATCGATTATTTCGGCATCTCACTCGGCACAGCAAATGTTGTCGATCGTTTCGGACTGCACCTTGCTTACGGTTTGAATATCCAGTTTCCCGAGAATATCTACCTGATTGTCGATTTCAAGAATGTGTTCTTCGACGCTGTTTCCAATCAAGTGGGCACTGAAAGGTATACGCATTTTCTTATTCTAACAGCTTCATTTGCCTATCGGATACCCGTTGGCGACTAATCTCTGCCCCTGCGGTGCGGCTTCGGCTACATGCCTTTAGCGAGCCCTGTAAAGGACATGCATCCTTTTTTACTGTGCGCGCTGAATTGCGCAGCTGATTTTTCCCGCCATGAAAGCCCACGTCCTGGAAAACTCATTCGGCATTGAGAACATTAGCTTGCGCGACCGCGAGGTGCCGGATCTAGATTCGCACGAAATCCGCATCGCGATGAAGGCGGTATCGCTCAACTTTCGTGACTACCTAATGGTCACCGGCAATTATAACCCGAAGCTCAAACTACCCATGGTACCGCTTTCTGACGGCGCAGGTGAAGTTGTCGCGGTCGGCAAGTCGGTCACGCGCTTCAAGGTGGGTGACCGTGTGATGCCGACCTTTTCGCAGAACTGGATTGCGAAGCGCCCGGTGAGCGACGATTTGCGTAAAAGCACGCTCGGCGGCCCGCTCGACGGCACTGCCTGCGAGATCATGCACGTACCCGAATGGGCGGCGGTCGAGATTCCCGAGGGACTCAGCTATGCCGAAGCGGCGACACTGCCCTGCGCGGCGCTCACTGCCTGGTCATCGCTTGTGACCATGAACCAGGCGAAGCCAGGCGAATACGTGGTGGTGCTCGGCACCGGCGGCGTTTCGATCTACGCGCTGCAGTTTGCCAAAATGCTCGGCTGCAAAGTCATAGCAACTTCGAGCTCCGACGACAAACTAAAGAAGGCCGAAGAACTCGGCGCCGACTACGTTATTAACTATAAAGAGAAACCCGACTGGGCAAAAGAGGTGCGCAAGATTACGAAGATGCAGGGCGCCGACCACATCATCGAAGTCGGCGGCGCGGGCACGCTCGAGCAGTCGATTCGTGCAGTGCGCATGGACGGGGTGATCAGCCTCATTGGCATTCTCGCCGGTTCATCGAAAGAGCTCAACCTGCTGCCAATTCTCATGCAAAACGTGCGCATGCAGGGTATTCTTGTCGGTGGCCGCGAGGCATTCGAAGACATGTGCCGCGCCGTTGCGGCGAACAAGCTCAAGCCCGTAATCGACAAGAGTTTCGGCTTCAGCGATCTACAGGATTCGATACGCTACCTCAAGAGCGGCAGCCACTTTGGTAAGGTGGTGGTCGAGGTGGGGTAGCTTCCCTTCGGGTGTCCCCCTTCGCCCGTTGGGCACCTCCCCCGCGTGCGGGGGAGGCCGGGAGGGGGACAACGCTCCTTGTCCCAAGAAAAACTTGACCCGTCGTAACCTTCTGCCCCGCATCGTCTTATCTCCCCGAGGAACATTCATGGAAAAACAACGCCTGATCGTCATTTTCATCATCGCAACCCTGCTCGCCGCCTGCGGCGGCGGAGGTAGCGCATCGGGCACCGCCGGTGGCGATTCAGGTGGCGGCACAACGGCTACTGACACGACAGCGCCGACCCTCGGCTCTGCTATTTCTTTTAGTGGGATCTCAGACACTACTATAACGGTCTCGTGGGGGGCGGCATCGGACGCTGGGACAACTGCGGCAAATCTGCAGTACCGGTTGGTCCGCGCGGCTACCAGTGCCGCCATCGACACCGTGACCGAAGTAGACGCTGCCGGTGCAGGCGTGACGGTTGTCGATGATTACACAGCGAACCTGACCTCGCGAAACGTAACGGGTCTTACTGCCAGCACAACATATTTTTTCGCAATCGTTGTACGTGACGCAGCGGGCAACAAAACAATCTATACGCCGGCAAGCCAGGCAACTTCGGCTGCCGGCACCACCGCTTCGCCGGTCTTTAACCCTGCACCGGGCACTTTCGGCACAGCACCCAACCTGCAGATGACTTCGTCGACCAGCGGTGCCATTGTTTGTTATACTTCCGGAGCATCACCTGCAAGCCCCGTGTGTAATGCGGGCAAGACAGGGTGCACCACTGGCACCCTCTACTCAACCGCGGTTGTGGTGAGCAGCACGGCAACCTACAAAGCGATCGCCTGCAAGAGCGGCAATTCTGATTCGTCGGAAACGAGCGGGCTATACACAATCGACACGACCGCACCGACGGTGGCTTCAACCAGCCCTGCAAACAATGTCAACAATGTTGCGACAGGCACGACAATCTCTGTGACATTTTCCGAAGCGATGAACCCGTCGACGATAAAGGCACTCACAGGAACATCGACCTGCACCGTAGGATCGCCAACCCTCCTGGTCTCAACAGACGCTGGTTTCAGCACTTGTATCCCGATGACATCTGCTACACCCACGACGAGCGATAACCTGACGTTCACGATGACTCCATCATCTGCGTTGACTACTGCAACAACCTACTACATTCGTGTCACTACCGGCGTGCAGGACACTGTCGGCAATGCGCTGGCTGCACAATTCCAGACAGCGAACGGTTTCACCACTGCCCTGGCGCCTGCGCTGACAATCAACAGTTTTACACCGGCCTCTGGCACCTATAACACAACGCAGTCGGCGAGCGTGACAACGGCAGAGGGGGGTGCTACGATCTGCTACAGAACCGATGGCACAGATCCTGCGGCCTCGACTCCGGGTACCTGCGATGGTGGTTCAACCAATGTCAACGAGGGCCAGTCTATAGCCGTAAGCGCAAGCATGACGCTCAAGGTACTCGCGACGAAAGCTGGTCATGCTAACTCTGCCGTTGCTTCGCGCACTTATACAATACAACCCATCGTCACGGGCACAACTCCCGCCGACGGCGCGACGGGATTTGATCCCTTTGCCGGTACGATTACGATCACATTCAGCAAGACGATGAGCAGGTCGAGTGCATCCTTCAATGCTGCCAACGGTGCCTGCACAGGGAACATACAGGTTTCGGCTGACAACTTTACGAACTGCATTGGCTTCACTATCCCGGCGGGCAATGCCGGTTTCTTCGTGCTGACGCCTGTGGCCTCCCTCGCCAGTGCGACAACCTACAAGGTAAAGGTTACCAATACGCTCACTGACACGGCATCGGCTGCAGTAAGCCCATTCGAGCACACAACCGGCATTAAAACACGTTACTATCGTACCGAAGCAATTGATGGTACGAACAATTTTGTGGCGGGTGAAACGTTCGCGACGTCGTCGAGTGGCTACACCACTTATATAACTTGGGACAACACCTACGTGTACATAGGATACAGTGGCACGGATGTTAACTCAAATAATGCGAACAAGTGGGTGTTGCTCTACATTGGCGACAGCGCAGGTTCCTCGACAGGTATCACGTACAATACGCAGACGCCAACATTCCCTACTGGCTTTAACGCAAAGTACCATGTCCGTTGGAAGGCGGACAATACCTACACCAATGCGCAGGTATACTCCACTTCATGGGCTGATGCAGCCTGGGACTTCACCGGGGATGTTTTCCGCACAGGTAGCTATGTCGAGTTCCGTATACCGCGCACTGACATCGGTTCGCCCTCGACGCTAAAGGTGACGGCCAATATGATCAATGAACAGGGCGGGGGTGAATGGACTTACGGCATGGCTCCAGGAACCGGATTCACCGATGGCTACGCGGCTAACCCGGCAAAGTTCTTCAGCTGCAACCTGAACTCGTCGGATGCGCCGACGACCAGTTGTACCGCACAGCCATAGTCATCCACCGATTTTTCTTCGTGATGCCCGAGTAAGCGGGCATCTGTTTCCGCTGGTACCGTGAGTAGATTCCCGCATACGCGGGAATGACGTCGAGGTGCATCATAGTCAGGTAATTACTCGCGCCACCCCAAAAATAATCGACGTAGTCCGATCATTCCCGATTCATGCGCTGAATGGCTTCCGTCTCTTTCGACCAGGTCTACAAGATCTATCCCAACGGTTACGTCGGCGTCGAGAACTTCAACCTCGATATCGCCGACGGCGAGTTCGTGATCTTTGTCGGGCCTTCGGGCTGCGGCAAGTCGACGACGATGCGCATGGTCGCGGGCCTCGAATCGGTGAGCCGGGGCACCATCAAGATCGGCGAGAAAGTCGTGAACGATGTCACTCCGCGTGACCGCGACATCGCGATGGTGTTCCAGGACTATGCGCTCTACCCGCACATGTCGGTGCGCGAAAATCTGAGCCTGGGCTTACGATTGCGCAAAACCCCTGCTCCCGAGATCGAGTCACGCACGCAGGCGGCGGCAAAAGTATTGGGTCTCGAGCAGTACATGGACCGCAAACCGCGCGAGCTCTCGGGCGGGCAGCGCCAGCGCGTAGCCCTTGGCCGCGCGATCGTGCGCCGGCCAAAAGTTTTTCTATTCGATGAACCGCTTTCAAACCTCGACCCGAAACTTCGCACCGGCATGCGCGTCGAAATCAAGCGCCTGCACCGGCAGCTTGCCTCAACCATGATCTACGTCACGCACGACCAGCTCGAGGCGATGACGTTGGGCGACCGCATCGTCGTCATCAATCAGGGCAAGATTCAGCAGGTCGGGCGACCGATCGATGTCTACAACAAACCCGATAACCTGTTCACCGCCGGCTTTATCGGCAGCCCGCCGATGAACTTTTTCGAGCTCACGGTCTCGCGCGAGAACGACCAGGTCACAGTGAAGAATGACGCCTTCTCGCTTTCGCTTGCTGCGTCGCACCCGCTCGCGCAACCGTTACTCAAGAATTTTGTGGGAGCTCCCACTCTGACGGCCGGCATTCGCGCGGAGCACCTCAAGATATCCCGCGCGAACACAGCTAAACCTTCGATACACGCGCAGGTCGAAGTCGTCGAACCGGCAGCCCCCGAGGTGTTCCTGTATCTCAAGAGCGGCGCAGCGTCGTTCGTCATGCGCGACGACACTTTGCTCGAACCGGTGGTGAAACCGGGTGAAACGCTGGGCGTCTATGCCGAACCCGAGCACATCCATTTTTTTGACGGTAATGGAATGCGGTTAATTTAAGAGGCACACTTCGACAGGCACTGAAGACAGAGACTCGCGCAAACTCGTCGCAGTATGACAAAGATGAAAAAATACCTCCCCTACCTCTGGCTCAGCCCGTTCCTCGCGGTATTCGCGATATTTCTCGCATACCCAATGGCCTACTCGTTCATTATCAGCCTCAAGAAAGTCACCTGGCAGACCAACCTGTACGAAGTTTTTTCCGACATGCGCTGGGTGGGCCTGCAGAACTACCGCGAGCTTTTAACGCGCGCGGATTTCTGGTGGTCGCTGGTTGCGACGTTCCTTTACATGCTTCTGACAATTCCGCTCGGCATCTTCTTGTCTCTCTTACTGGCAACCCTGCTGAGCGAAAATCTACCCGGCAGCCGCTTCTTTCGCTCGGCGCTGTTTCTGCCGAACATTCTCGACATGCTGGTGATCGGCCTCGTCTGGAAGCTGATCTACAGCCCCGACGGCGTCATCGACAGCGCATTCATGAAGGTGGGCATTGAATACTTTCACGCGAAGGGCTTTCTCGGCGATGCGCACACCGCGCTGGCGGCTGTCGCGATCGCGATGGTACTCAAGGGCTGTGGCTTTGGCATGGTGCTGTTCATGACCGCGCTCAAGAATATTTCGCCGAATATTTTTGAAGCCGCCGATCTCGACGGCCTCACCTGGTGGCAGAAATTCCGCTACATCCGGGTGCCGCTGGTGAAACCCGTGATCCTGTTCCTTACCATCACCGGCATCCTCGGCTGCCTGAATGCGTTCACGGAATTTTTTATCATGACCGAGGGAAATCCCGTGACCCTGTTTGCCGGCGAGACCGTCGGCGCGACCCGCGTGTCGGGTTACCTTCTTTATACACGCTTCACCGAGATGAACTATGGTTCGGCAGCCGCGATGTCATACTTCCTACTGATCTTTGCGCTTTTTGTCTCGTACCTCAACTGGCGCTTTCTGCGGGAGAAAGCGACGTGAAGAGAATTTTGCTCTGGATTTCCATAGCTGCACTCGCCGCTTTTGCATTGCTGCCGCTGTTCTGGATGTTCGTGACCGCACTCAAAAAAGAGGGCATGGGGCTCAGCACGCAGGTAATCCCCCGCACGGGCTTCGCCGAGCTCTACACCTTCAGAAACTTCAGCGCGATCTTAGGCGACCCAGATTTTCCATTCTTTCGCTTCTTTGTGAACAGTGTGACCGTGGCGGGCTCGACTGCGCTCATTTCGACGACTATCTGCTTCATGTCGGCGTACGCATTCGCGCGCAAGACGTTTCCCGGCAAGGAACTCATTTATGGCCTGCTGATGGCGTCGATGATGGTGCCCGGTATGATCTTCATGGTGCCGCAGTTTGCACTGATCGCCGAATTCGGCTGGATGAACACCTGGCAGGCGCTGGTGATTCCGCACACGGCGAATGTGTTCGGCATTTTTCTGCTGCGCCAGGCCGTCGAACGCATACCGCGTTCGCTCTTTGAAGCCGCCGAAGTCGACGGCGCAAGCGACTGGCAGACGATGCGACTGGTAGTGGTGCCTCTCGTATCACCTGTTCTGCTCACGCTCGTGTTGCTCACGTTTCTCGGCCAGTGGTCGAACTTCCTGTGGCAGTTGATCGTCAATACACCCGACAGCTCGTGGATCACGCTGCCCGTGGGTATTTCACTCTTCAAGGGACAATACTCCATCGCGTGGGAGAAGATGATGGCCGCCTCGGTGATTTCTGTGCTGCCGGTGCTATTGCTCTTCCTGTTTCTGCAGCGCTATATCATCAGCGGCCTGACGCAGGGCGGGGTGAAAGAATGAGCGCCCGGAAATTCTCGGTTTGCCCCCGAATGACCTGTCCTGAACAAAGTCGAAGGAATTCGGTGGCAAAAGGAATACTGCTCTGTATTTCCATAACTTTTCTCTGGGCGACGCCACTCTCTGCCATGATGACTGCTGCTTCTTTCTACCTCGGTGGTGGCGTTGATTACACTGCCGTCAATGAGCGTACCGACAGGGGAGTTTTCGCCAGCACGGGCATCCTGACCCGTGCGGGATATGTCAACGTCGACTTCGGCAAGAAACTTGATTCCGATGCCCTGCGGGGAGAGATTGAAGCGGCGAAATTGTTTCCACTCGGCGATTTTACGCGCGCACTGATGATTGTTCCCTCGTTGCATGCCGGCGCATCCTTTAGCCGCTTCTCCGGTGTTTATGGTGGCTTCGGGCTCAACCTGTATCCCCTGGTTTGGATTTCTTATTCAGTGTACTACTACCCGGCGGGCAACGGTTACCTCGAAAGAAATCTTGCAGAGAATACAATTCGCGCACGGGCAGTGTGGCCATTATGAACGGTACAGGATGCAGAGACCAATGAAGTATTGCCGTACGAGCTGCTGGCTCCTATTGGCGGCGATGGGATTTCTGGGCGCCGCATGCGCGCGGGGCGGTAGTAGCCAGGTAGCGGGTCAACGGACAGTGACTATCTGGCATTCCTATAACAACGACGAGACGCGCGTCTTCAACGAAATCCTTGCCGACTACCAAAAACAAAATCCGCACATCAGGATCGTCGCCGAACGCGTACCCTTCGACGGCCTGCTGCCGAAGCTGACATCTGCCGCGATTGCGCACCGCACGCCCGACATTGCGCGCGTCGACATCGGTCACATACCGCGCCTCGCGTGGGGCAAGGCGATCGAACCGCTCGATCGTTTTGGCGCCGGCGACCTGGTTGCGGGCATGCACCGCGTCGCCGCGGGCGTATCGCGTGTGAAAGTCCCGGGCCAGGCTGAGCAGCAGATCTTTGCAATACCAGACCAGCTCACGACGGTCGCGCTCTACTATAACAAGCTGCTTCTGGCAGATGCCGGGCTTCAGGCACCGAAGAACCTCGGCGAACTCTTGCAGGCGGGCGCACAGTTCAGGAACCGGGGGAAATCCCACAGGGCATTCGCGATGAACGCTTCGCTGTGGTGGATGATGCCGTGGCTGTTCTTACACAACGCGCAGATATTGAGCCCCGAACTCGATCGCTGTCTGCTCGATTCGGCGCAGTCGGTTGAGGCGCTGACTTACCTGCGGCAACTCTACACGTCGGGCAGCGAAGGCGGAGCGTGGGTCTCGGGGGCAATCAACCCCGACCAGGGTTTTACCACCGGCCGTTACGCGATGGTGCTCTCGGGGCCCTGGAACCTGCAGACGTTCAAGGCAATTCCTTTCGGCATTGCGCTCGTGCCCGGTAACGGCGCGCTGCGCTCGGCGAGCAACATCGGCGGCTCGGCAATGGTCGTGTTCGCGCGCTCCAAAGAGAAAGAAGAATCGTATCGGCTGCTACAGTACCTCGTCTCTGAAGGCGCGCAGAAGAAATGGATCGCCGGCACGGGTCAGTTGAGCGTAAACCTCGCCGCCAACCGCGCGCTGGCCGCAAAACTTTCGCCGGAGCTCAGGGTTTTTGAAGAACAACTCAATTACGCCGTCATGCGACCACAGTTGCCAGGCTACGACGCGCTCGAAACCATTGTCGCGCCGTACCTCTACGCTGCACTCGACGGTTCGCTGCCGGTAGCCGAGGCCCTGCGCCGCGCCTGCACCGAAATCGAGCGCGATTTGCTGAGGCCAAATCGGTGAGGTATTTGCCATGCCTACCGTACTGCGCATAGGAAAGTATCGTTTTCACTTCTACTCCAACGAAGGTCTCGAACCACCGCATATTCATATTGACACCCCCGAGGGAGACTGCAAATTCTGGCTGAATCCCGTTGAGCTGGCTAAGTCGCGCGGCATAGCTCCGCCCGTCTTGCGGGATCTGCAGTCTATTGAGATAGTGCACGAATCTCTTTTATTGGAGAAATATTATGAATTCCACGGCAGATAAGCGCACAAAAGAACGCGAAATCGTCGCGACATCGGTGCGTGTCGAAGGACGCAAGATCTTCCTGGAATTGTACGACGGTCGCACGGTCGGCTTTCCTGCCGATCGATACAAGATACTCAAGCAGGCGTCAGACAGTGACCTGCACGAGGTAGTGCTACGGGCTGGCGGTACCGCCTTGCGCTGGGAAAAGCTCGACGAAGACCTGACAGTAGAAGGTGTGGTAGCTGGACGATTCCAGCTCTAGAATATGCAGGGTTTTGTGCGTTCACGACGTTCGTACCATCTGGGCTGCATACTCGCCACTTCCCTCTTGTCGGCCACCGCCTGTAACAGCGAGCAGAAGCCGCGCACCTACATACCCATCATTGATCTCACCGACGCACAGGGCAATGTCATCGATACACCCTGTAGCAACCCGCAGGCTGCCAGCAACTACAGGCAACCCACTGCCGCCGATTGGCCGACGATACGCGATATGAAGCTCGGTGCTGTCTATGACGGCACCAACACCACGTTCCGTTTTTTCGCTCCCACCGCACAGCAGGTTGAAGTTGTGCTGTATGACAATGCAGCGCAAAGCATGTTCAGTCCTGCAGCCGTGATCAACATGACACGCGACGCCGCGGGAAATGCAGGTTTTGGTGTCTGGTCAAGCGCACCAATTACGACGGCAGAGGCAAAACCCGTGAGCGCAGCCGGTGCCGGCAAATACTACTATCGCTATCGCATCAACTGCATGCAGAACTACGAGAACAAGACGATCGCCGAACGCGACCGTTACATCACTGACCCGTACGCGCTGGCCAGTGCCGGTTCGCACGGCCACGGCATCATCATCGATACCCAGTGGACCGCAAACACCGTTTTCAGCGGCTGGAGCAACGCCACCGATGGTGTCGCGTCGGATATCGGCGGTGCCAACTGGTTTGGTACCGCACGGCCACCAACTTCACAGTATGTGGTCTATGAAGCCCACCTCGACGATTTTACCGGATCGACCTCATGCCTGCAGAGTCATGCGGGCTCAAGCTGCAAAACAAACCTGCAGTCGTATTTCGCCGGAAACTCCGGACTGATGACCGCGCTGGGGGCAACAAGCGCAGACAATATCTCAGGAAAATATGCGGGCTTTGAGGCGATGGCGACTCACCTGTCCGCGACCCTCGGTATCAATGCAGTTCACCTGATGCCTCTGCACGAATCATCGAACGACAACAAAGATAACCCCGAGAGCTATAGCTGGGGTTACCTGCCTTCGCTGCTCTTTGCCCCCGAGTCGTCGTACTCGTCGTATTGTTCGCGCGCTAACGCCTCTGATGCGTGTACCTATGTCGATGCGCGCGCGGGTTACCAGGCACTCGAACTCAAACGGCTCATCAAGAAGCTGCACTCGCAGGGTATCGCGGTTATTCTTGATGTCGTACTCAACCACACCTCGAATGCATTCAACTATCTTTACCAGGCCGACCCGTACGGGCGTTACTACTTTCGCACCAACGGGCTCAACTGGTCGAATATCGGCACAGGTAACCACATCTTTGACGACCGCAACCAGCGGCCCTTTGCTTACAAGCTCATTCTCGATAACATCAAATACTGGGTAAAACACTACCACGTCGACGGATTTCGTTTTGATCTGGCAGTGGGCACCAGCGAACAAACCCTGCGCGATATCCAGAATATGCTCAATGACGCCGCGCAGCCCGGCGCGTGGACAACAACCGTACCGCCAGCCGCGACGCAAACCAGCCTGATTATCGACTCAGAGTTCATACGCAGCAGCGCGGTCGAAACGGCTGCCGTAGACGGCAATTCCCGCGACAACTTCAATAACGTCATCAAACTGCCGAACTTCATGACCGGCGAGAACTGGCTGGGCGCACAGCGACACGGCTTCATGGTCCAGAGTACGTGGACCTCGCCCAACTTTAGCGGGCAGCTCAGCAGCGACTACCGCGGTTTCTCGCAGTGGAACGACTACTTTCGCGAATCGCTCAAGCGCTTTATCCAGGGTAACACTGACGTGACAGTGACCAACCGCAGCAAGACTGCGATCTATTTCAGCAAGGGCCGCGACGACGGTGTCTGGCAGGGTATCTCGAATCATCCGCTCGATACGCTGAATTACATTGAGAGCCATGACGAAGAGACAGTGGCGCGCGCGGTGCTCGATTCAAAATCAAAATCGGCCATTGGCTCGCTGCTGCTACTGACCGCGCACGGCATACCGATGCTCTACGAGGGGCAGGAGCTGATGCGCAACAAGCAGATACAGGACCAGAGCAAGATCGGCAACAATCTCGACTGGCAGCTCGCTGCGACCAATGCCGACATGCTCGGGTTTGTTTCGTTTCTCACCAAGCTCCGCCGTGCCTGCCCTGCCCTGCGCTACGCCTCTGACCCTGGTAACGGCAATTCAAACATCGACGGCGCCACCCCCAACCAGACAATTTCGTATTTCACCAAGGGTACTGCCTGCTCGGGTTTCAGCGGCGACGCTTCAACCTACATCAACACCAGGTCGGAGTTTCGGATTCTCGCCAACATGACCGGCGGTGCGCAGGCCTTCACCGTCGAGACCGGTGGGGCCAATTGGCGCGCGGTCGCTTCGGTCAGCGGCGGCAACGACAACACCAACTGTGGCGACCAGTCGGCGGCACGACTGCGCTGGCTGGGCGGCAACGACAACAACATTAGCACGGATGACAGTAGCCTTCCGAACCCACCGAACAATGACATCAACGAGATCGCGGCTTGGGGCCCAACGAACGGCAGCTGGTCGTTGCCCTGCTACAGCGCGGTAGTATTGGTGAAACAATGAGAACATTAAATCCACAACAAATAATACGTGCGGTTCTGCTGTGCATATTATTTGTGGTAAAATGCGCCGGCCCTAACTCCGACTTCTTTCGTATGTACGACGCCGAACCGCACGCGCCGTCGTTCAGCACTACGCAGATCAAGAACATGGAAGTTATGGGCCCCAAGATCGTCGATGGTGGCGTGAACTTCACACTCTTTTCTGAGCGCGCAACGCGCGTACACCTGTTAATCTTCGATGACCCCGAAAGCAAATACCCGGTGCAGGAATTCCAGATGTCGCGCTTTGGCAACGTCTGGTGCGTGTTCATCAACGGCGTTGGCCACGGGACTTACTACGGTTACCGTGTCTGGGGACCTAACTTCGACTATCACCCCTCATGGTATCCAGGCACGCTTTTCGGCTTCAAATCTGATTTCGACAACCAGGGCAACCGCTTTAACCCGAACAAGTTGTTACTCGACCCGTACGCCAAGGCAGTGCACCGCAAGCATGATTGGTCGAAGGGCATGGCGGCATCGGGTCCGTACCGCCACCAAGACACCACCGCTGCTGCAGCCAAAGGCATCGTCGTGCGCGACGACAACTACAGCTGGAGCGCAACCGAGCAGGATTACTGGCAGCGCAAACAGTCAACGACGCAGCGGCGCGCACGCAACTCGCTCATTTTCTATGAAGTACACCCAAAAGGAATTTCTGCGGCGGCACTCGCTGGTATTCCCGGTTTGCCGGCAGACTACCACGCGCGCTTCCCCGGGACGTACCGCGGTGCGGGTGAACTGGCGCCGTACCTGGCTGACCTGGGTATCACGGCAGTAGAGTTTTTGCCCATACACGAGGCGGGCAGCGACGGCGGTTACTGGAAGTACTGGACGATGAATTTTTTCACGCCGGAATTCACTTACGCTTACCGCCCGGAAAAAGGCTCGCAGGTAAATGAGTTCCGCTGGATGGTCGAACAGTTCCACAAGTACAACATCGAGGTGATTATCGACGTGGTCTACAACCACACCGGCGAAGGTGGCCTGTGGCGCGAGAAAGTGCCGCTGATTGAAGGCAATGTGCCCGTGAACCCGAACGATCCTTCGAACTTCTGGGCGTACGACCCGGCCGAGACGGCCACAATAATGTCATACCGCGGCATCGACAACTACAGCTACTATGCCCTCACGGGCCCCAACAAAGAGTTCTACTACGACCACACCGGTACGGGCAACATGGTGCGCACCGGAAGCCCGCCGGTACGCCGTATGGTGATCGACAGCCTGCGCTACTGGGTCGAGCAAATGCACGTCGACGGATTTCGCTTTGACTTAAGTGAAGTGCTAGAGAAAAAAGATGGCCAGGCGACGAACAACTGGAGCTCGTACAATTACTGGAAAGAATGGGGTTCAGAAGCGTACAGCAGCACCAACACCACGCGGCGTAATATGTCTGCCTCGATGTGGATTGTGAACGACCCGGTACTGCAGCGCTACGACACGCGTATCATCGCCGAGCCGTGGTCGATTGGCGGCTACCGCTTTGGCGATCACCCGAAAGCGTACTGTTACGGCACAGACGGCCAGCACTACGCGGGTTATGAAACCGGCTGCGCCTCGCTGGATACAACGTATACAACGGGCTATGCCTGGTACGAGTGGTCTGACCTGTTCAAACGGGTCAGCCGCCGCATCGTGAACAATGATGATTACCGCCTGAACTCCGACTCGCCTGTCGATTTTGGCGGGGCGCTCACTGGTAGCTCCGCAAAGTTCAACGAAACCTGGGATGGAAGGCAACCCTACCACAACATCAACAAGATCACCGCGCACGACGGTTTCACGATGTACGACCTCTTGAGCTATAACCAAAAGCGCAATGGCCTGGGCCCGCTCAACCCCGACGGCGTTGACCCGTATTCGGGAGACGATGGCAGCAACTACTCGCGCGACTGGGGCTTCAACGAGAATCTCAAACGGCAGAACTTTCGTAACCTGCTGGTGTTGCTCATGGTCGCGAACGGTTCACCGATGCTCCTGGGCGGTGACGAGTGGATGCGCACGCAGTTCGGTAACAACAACGCATACACCACGGGTTCAGATAACCAGTACAACTGGTACCGCTGGGGTGTCTGGCTTGCTGATCCGTATGCTTATCGCATGTATGATTTCACGCGCAAACTGATACGCTTTCGGAAAGATAACCTGTGGGCATTTGCGAAGACGAATTATCCCAACATGAGCGATCTCAGCTGGCACGATATTGGCGCTTCACCCAACAATTGCGACAGCAGCCCGGCAACCGGGACGACATGGGGCGGAAGCGATAAAGTAATTTCACTCTGCTACAAGAACCCGCCGACCGGCAAAACCGAAATCTTCGTTGTCTTCAACCTGGGCGGAGTGAACACACACACGATCAACCTGCCGACCGGAACCTGGAACGTCGTCATGAATACCGAATACTATTTTGAAGGCTTTCATGCAAACTTAAGCGGCAACTATTGTGCGAACACCAGCGAGGCGACCTTTAACCCTTCGGCACCAAAGTGCAATGCAACGACAGTCAGCGGCACTTACTCTCTGCCGCCGCGCACAGTGCTGATTCTGCAGAAACAGTAATCGTATGCGACGAATTCTTTTTTTCTCAGCAATCCTGGCGGCTGCCACCTCAGGCATACTTCTTTGGGCACAGGCAAAAGACGAAAAAATACGCCTCGAACGGCCACAGACCTCAACGACAAAGACTGCACAACCTGCTGCAAACTCCGAGACGGCAGCGGACACGACAGAAAAAAAGCCAGGCCTCGCAGAACTCGAAGAACTCAAGAGCGGCTTCAAGATTCCCAAACCGTTTTTCTTTAACATGTACGTGCGCGCGAGTGCGCAGGACGATTTCGGCTATAACTCCCCCACGCTAGGCTGGTCGCCCTTCTATGGCCGACTGATGAATGAGACTCCATGGCTCATGGCAGACTTCGGCTATCACGTGGTGAGGCCCGAAACCCCGGGAGCCCCGCGCGCGACGCTGTTCATGCGTATCGAAGGCGGCAGCTACCGTGGTTACAACATGGGCAATGGCTCGCTGAGCAACTTCAACATCAACCATGTCTGGCTTGAGACCGAGAATGTACTCTTCAAGACTCTCGTGACCCAAACCGGTAACCTGTGGTACAACATGGGCTACATCGGTATCTTCGACAATTTCACAGCGCAGGTTTTTTATGACACTGTCGGCTTTCGCGCGGGCCAGCGCACGAAACTCTTCGAGTACTTTTTGGGCGCAGGCGATTCAGGCTGGTCACTCTACCGCAACCGGAGCTACGACGGGTGGGAAGGGCACCAGTACGCGGTAATTCCGACAGTCGGCGGATTGCTGAAGGTCAACCTGTACGAACTCGAGGCACTCAAGAGTTTCAGTAACAAGTTCATGCCCCGCTGGCAGGTCGGGGCGAGTTTTCAGCTAATGTGGGAGCGTGCCAACGAGACGATGCGGGGTGCGCCTTACCAGACACCGAACGTAGCTTACGCCGATGTCATGCGCGGTGAGGCGTTTAAGAAATTCATGCTCGAAAACCCGGGCAACTCTGATTTTTTTCCCTGGGCGCAGCCACACCCGACGAACTACTGGCGCTACACCGGCTGGACGGGATTTGGCGGTCCGGATTTGGGACCCATTAAGGTATACTGGAACGACCTGAGCGTGCGCTTTGAGAAAAAAGCACCGCAGATCGCCGTGCGCGAGACCTACGACAACGAAAGCAAAGATATCTATATCGCAGCTTTTACCGACGAGCGTTATGAATTCAGCCTGTACGATGAAATTCAGCTGCGCCTTCTACCCAACCACTTTGACCTGAACGCCGGCTTTGGCTTTGGCAAGAGCTGGGATAACGACAACCGACTGCGACCCGACGATTACAACAGCACACGCTATTCGTTCGTCGTGCGCCCGATGTGGTATATCACCGATCACCTGCACTATCTCGTTGAGCTGGTCTATGCGCGGGAGAAGTCGAATATTGGCAATCGCTATCGCGAGCATTTCAACTCCATCAAGAGCAACACACAGGGGATTCCCGACAGCGAGGGCCTCGAGTGGGGTGATACCGACACGAAGCATACGTACCAGATCAAGACCGGCTTCACCATTAATCCCGCGGGTCGCGGTATCTACTCACGCCCGGTAATTCGGCTACTCTACGGCGTGCAGCACTCTAACGTGCAGGCGGCGTTCGGCAACAGCTTTGAAGAAAGCCTCAACCGCCGTAACCAGTTCAACCTCAACCGCGACATTCACTGGCATCACATGGTGCGAGTAGAGTTCGAGCACTGGTTCTCGGTGAGTGGCTGGGAAGAAGGTTACACTCCCCCCCTGGCCCAACAGACCGAGCGCCTGTCACAGGTACATACAGGCGTCGAAATCGACCCAAGCAAGCCGAAGAAGTACGATATCTACACGACGCTCTGGGGCGGCTGGATGTTCCAGTTTGGCCCGCTCACGACAGGGCTCGCCGACCGGCTTGTTTCAGACCCCGATGGCTGCCTGGGCCTTACCAGCCGGCAGTGCGTGATCAATTACACCAGCGGTGGTGTTTCAGGCGGAGCGCATGTGCGGGTCCGATCGGGCAATATCGAATACACGGGCGGGCTTTGGTACCTGCCAGGTTACAGCGCGAGTATCTTCCGCTCCACCGGCAACGCCGAAACCCATGTCAGCTTCTTTATGGCCAGTGCCGGCTTCCGTTACTTTCCGGCTTTCCTGCCAGAGGCACTGCGCGGTCTCTTTGCCGGCGTCGAACTCGGTTATGGTATTCCGCTTATCCAGAACTCAGTCGCTGGTTCACCCCGCTCACTCGATCTTGGTACCTACGTAACGGGCGCTTTTTCCTTTGGCTATCAGTACCGGTTGGGGAGCTCAGTGAGTATCGAAGCAGGCACGCAGGTGATCATCATGCCGACAAACAACGTCATGTTAGGTGCGATGCCCTATGCGGGTGCCAGCTACCACCTATGAACATCATCGAAATCAGCAGTGAATGTTCTGGCCTTGCGCAGCGCGGCGGCCTCGGCAGCGTGATCTGGGGCATCAGCGATGCGTTCCGCCGCATGGGACACCGGACAACCATCATACTGCCCTATTATGCCGAAATCCACCACGAGGTGCACTTTTCCACGACACTGAATGTTTTCTACGGCGGCGAGGAGCTGCCGGTTTCGGTCTTTGAGACAAACCATTTCGGCATACGGGTTCTGCTCGTGCACAATGATAATTTTTTCCGCGGCGAGTATGCCGATGTCTATATCGACAGTGGCAAGCTGCACCGGGGTTATTTCGAAGACGACGCAAAGCGTTTCGCTTTTTTTTCCATGGCTGCCTGCCAGCTGTTGCTCCACCTGCAAATGAACGAGCAGATCGACGCGATCCACTGCCACGACTGGCACACGGGTTTGATTCCCCTGCTGATCAAGTTGCATCCGGCATTCTACCGGCTGCGCGGGATACCCCGGCTGTTCACAATACATAACCTCGAATACCAGGGTACACGGCCGTTCGAAGCTTTTGGCAACCTGCAGGGATTTCTGGACTGGTACACCGATCTCGCTCACTTCGAGCGCGAGATTTTTGAACCATACCTCGACCGGCACGCCGATATCCCGTGTATCAATCCCATGCGCGCGGCACTGCATGCGGCCGACCGCGTTACGACAGTTTCACCCTCATATGCGGCAGAAATTTGCCAGCCGGATATTCCCGCAGAAGATTTCTTTGGCGGCCGTGGGCTCGAGTCAGATCTTGCCGATTTGCACACGCACGGCCGGCTGTCAGGAATTACCAACGGTATCGACCAGGAATACTACGATGCGCAGAAACTGCGCTACCCGTACTCCCACAAGAACCGCGCCGACGGCCGCGACCACAACCGCTCGGCATTGCTGCACGACATGCCCGGCATCGTCGATAACATGGTGAACAGCGGTGCCCTCATTGCGCATACCGAAATAGCCCTGCGCGAAAAACTGAAGTCTATCCGTCATGAGGCATTTTTGCACCAACCGTTGTTCGTCGCGGTGACGCGCCTAACGGGACAAAAAATACAGCAGTTCTTTGAGACAGTCGGCGGCAAAACCGTCCTCGAGCATATAGCCTCCCTGCCGATGCACCTTATATTTCTTGGTAAAGGCGACCTGCTACAGCTGATGCGCGGGCAGACCGCCGCTGCACCCAATATTCTGCTCTTTGGCGGCTTTGACGATGAACTGGAGAAACGCCTCTACGCGGCCGCCGACGCGATGCTCATGCCGTCTGAATTTGAACCCTGCGGTACAAGCCAGATGAAAGCGATGCGCTACGGCTGCCTGCCCATTGCCGCTGCAGTCGGCGGATTAAAGGACACCGTCACTCACGGCCACAACGGATTTCTTTACTCGGGCTCTTCGCGCCACGGCAAAGCAGAAGCCCTGCTCGGCACAATTCAGCATGCACTGCAAATGCTGCATGACGACCGCAAGGCGTTTTTGCAGATGCAGCGAAATGCAATGCTGACAGATTTTGCCTGGACAGAAGCCGCGCAGAGTTACCTCGCATTATTTCGTCCCTGATGGTACAAGACCCCGGCAAAGAAACCTTCGGCATCAGAGAAACGGAACAGGGATTGCGTTTCTCCGTTTTTGCGACCGGTGCAGAGAGCGTGAAGGTTTGTCTCTTTGGGCACGACGGCGAACTGTTGGGCAAATACCCCCTGGATTCATCCGGTGACTACTGGCAGGGCACTGTGAATCCCGGGCGAAACGACGTGCTTTATTGCTTTGAAATCACTCGTACCGGCCAATCGCAATACCTGGCCGATCCTTTTGCGCGCAACATGAACTTCCTGCACCTGTGGCGCAAAAGCAAAACCTGGCCTGCACCTGTCGCAGGGCTTCCGGCCAGGGCGTTTGATTGGGGAGACGATTCATTGCCGCGCATACCTGTCCCGCAGATGGTCATCTACGAGGCGCATGTTAGGGGACTCACGCAGCAGTTCAATGCTGTACCCGAAGATCTGCGCGGTACCTACGGGGCATTGTGCCATGAACGCCTTGTCGCTCACCTGCAAAGCCTCGGCGTTACGACACTCGAGCTGCTGCCGGTGCATGGCAAGAGCGAAGATCTGTACCTGGCCCCAAAGGGACTGACTAACTACTGGGGCTACAACACCCTCGCATATTTTGCTCCCGAAAGCGAATATGCTGCCGGCGATGCGGTGACCGAATTCAAGACCATGGTGCGCGAGCTGCACCGCGCCGGCATCGAGGTCATTCTCGATGTCGTCTATAACCATACAGGTGAGGGCCACGCAGATGCGGCAGCGACGAGTTTTCGTGGGCTGGCCGAGAGAGCTTACTATCGCATTGCCGAAGATGGTACCTACATCGACTACACACACTGTGGCAACACGCTCAATACAGACAACGCGCATACCCGCGCGATGGTACTACAGAGCCTGCGTTACTGGGCAGAAGAAATGCACGTCGACGGATTTCGGTTTGACCTGGCTCCGGCAATCTTCCGGAAGAATGGCGCGGTAGACTTTCAGCACGAATTGCACGCGGCGATTGTGAATGACCCGGTACTGCGCGAACGCAAGTTAATCGCCGAACCCTGGGATCTCGGCCCCGATGGATACCAGCGCGGAAGATTTCCACAGCCGTGGCTCGAGTGGAACGATAGTTTTCGTGATACGGCCCGGCGCTTCTGGAAAGGTGAGTTCTGTGCGGGCGAGCTGCGAGACCTGATGATGCACCGCGGCCGCCCGGTGATCAACTTCGTCACCTGCCACGATGGCTTTACCCTTGCCGACCTGGTGAGCCATGAGCAGAAGCATAACGAGGCCAACCTCGAAGACAACCGCGACGGTGCAGACCACAACCACAGCTTTAACTGCGGTACCGAGGGAGAAACCACGGATACACAGATTTTATCGTTACGCGCCCGGCAGGTACGCAACCTGCTGCTGACGCTTTTTTGCGCCCAGGACATCCCTATGCTGCTGGCAGGGGACGAGCTGGGCAATTCACAAAAGGGTAATAATAACGCCTACTGCCAGGATAATCCCATTTCGTGGCTCAACTGGGAAGATGCCGACCGCGACCTGCTCGCGTTTGTGAAGAAGCTGCCCGGCCTGCGCCAGCAGCTGCTGGCCGTCAGTCTGCCGCAGGCGATTGAAGCCCCGACGCACAATGGTCAGGCTTTCGGTATCCGGTTTGACCGGCACCTGTTGCTCGTGAATGCTGCTGCAGACAATGTGATGCTCCCCCTGCACGGCCTTACTGTGCGGGAAATTCTGCATACCGGCCGGCCGGCCCAGGACGAAGTGATCAGCGAAATTCTTTACCTGCAGCAGCGAAGCTCCGTCGTGCTCGAGATTATGGCTACATAGTGCCGCCGCTCTGTTACGATAGACATTGTTCCTGTTTTTTTGTAATTTACCAACGTAAATGACGACGACTAGCCCCGAACGGAACCCGCTGCTTGAACAGGGTACGCTCCCCGATTTCAGCCTTATAGAACCCAAGCATGTGCTGCCCGCAGTACGCGAAGCGATTCGCCTCGGTCGCGCCGGCCTCGCCGGGCTCGAACAGGTAACCGACCCGACGTGGCAAAACTTCGTTCTGCCTCTGCGCGCACTTTCGCGCCGCCTCGACCGTGTCTGGGGGGTTGTCGGCCACCTGATGGGTGTCAGGAATTCAGAAGGACTGCGCGCCGCACACGAAGAAGCAGAACCGGAAATCGTGCAATTCAGGCTGGAGCTGGGCCAAAGCCAGACCGTCTACCGGCTCTGGCAGAAACTGGTACAGAAAGCGGAAACAGAGCTGACAACGCCGGCGAGAAAACGCATTGCCGAAAGCGCACTGCGCGATGCAAAGCTCTCGGGTGTTGGGCTCGAGGGAGTAAAACGCGAGCGCTTCAACGAGATCCAGCGCCGGCTGGCCGCGCTCTCCACACAATTTTCCAACGCGGTGCTGGATTCCACCAAGGCGTTCCGCCTGCTGCTGAGAAGTGCAGACGAAGTGGCCGGGCTCCCCGATTCGTGGCGGCAAATGGCTGCACAGGCAGCACGTACCAGCGGCGAAAATGCGGCAACCGCAGAGCGCGGGCCGTGGCTGGTGACTCTCGATTTCCCCTCATACTATCCATTTCTGCAGCATGCGCAGAACCGCCCCCTGCGCGAGCAGGTCTACCGCGCGAGTGTGACACGCGCCAGCGGTACAGGCTTTGCAAAAGAATGGAACAACTGGCCGCTGATCGACGAGATACTGAAGTTGCGCCGCGAAGAAGCAGAGATCCTTGGTTTTGGCAATTTCGCGCAGGTTTCGCTCGCCGGAAAGATGGCACCCGATACGGCAAGAATCCGCGCGATGATTACCGACCTCTTCCGGGTCGCCAGGCCCGCTGCTACCAAAGAGATCAGTGAGCTCGAATCTTATGCGAAAACCAAGGGGCTTGCCGGTCATCTGCAATTGTGGGATATCGCCTTCTACTCAGAAAGGCGACGTGAAGAGCTGTATAGCTACACCGATGAAGAGCTCAAACCCTATTTCCCGCTACCGCGCGTGCTTTCGGGCCTCTTTGCCCTGGCAGAGCAGCTATTTGGCATCACCGTGCGACCGGCAGTGCAAATGCCACCACTCTGGCATAGCGACGTGCAGTTCTTTGAAGTCTACCGGGGTGAACGCCAGATCGCCGCTTTCTATCTTGATCCTTATGCGCGGTCAGGCGAAAAACGCGGCGGCGCCTGGATGGACGTCTGCCGCCAGCGCGAAGAGACCGCGGGCCAGACGGTATTGCCCGTCGCTTACCTCGTCTGCAACGGCACGCCGCCCGTCCTGGGCGCAGCCGAAGGGCCCGTTGGCGGGACACCCTCACTCATGACCTTTGGCGAAGTCGAAACACTGTTCCACGAGTTCGGCCACGGCTTGCAGCATATGCTGACGACTATTGCCGAGTACGAAGCTTCAGGAATCTCTAATGTCGAATGGGATGCCGTCGAGCTGCCAAGCCAGTTCATGGAAAACTGGGTTTATGAGCGCAGTGTCATGGACCGCATTTCCGGTCATTGGCAGACAGGTGAGGTTCTGCCCAACGCGCTTTTTGAAAAGATCATCGCGGCAAAAAACTATATGGCAGCTTCACAGATGCTGCGCCAGCTCTATTTTTCGTTGCTGGACATTGAACTGCATGAAAAGTATGACGGCACTGAATCTGTGCGTGATATACAACGTCGAATCGCTGCAGACTACACGGTCATTGCGCCCCTGCCAGACGACGCTTTCCTGTGTTCTTTCTCGCACATCTTTGCCGGGGGCTATGCTGCGGGCTATTACAGCTACAAGTGGGCCGAGGTCCTGAGCGCCGATGCATTTGCTGCATTTGAAGAAGCCGGGCTGAACAATGCCGAAGCGCTGCAACAACTGGGAACGCGCTACCGCGACACCGTGCTCTCGCTTGGGGGCTCGCGCCACCCTCTTGAAGTCTACCGTGAATTTCGTGGCCGCGATGCGACGATTGACGCACTGCTCAGGCATAACGGGCTCAGCGGCGCGGCCTGATTCCGCGCACCCGGCTTTTTGTGTGCCAGGATCTTACCGAGGCCGTGCGTCAACCAGCCCGCGTACCTGCGCTGCAAGGTGCTGGTTGCCGAGCAGCGCTTCGAGTGGCAGCGGCATGCGGTAAGTCCAGTTGAAATCAGACACTGTGCCGGGAACGTTGATGCGTTCTTCACGGGCATCGCCATGCAGGGCGCCATCGAGTGCGAGCAGATCCTGCAGCGGGATCATCACGATCATCGATGGCGAAGTATAGAGCCGCCGCAGGAAATCTGAAACCTGCTGCGGCGTCGCCTGCCCGTTTTCGACGGCGATGCCGGTTACCTGCTGTGACTCACTGGCGAGCCATTCGCGCAGGTTCGATGAATCGTGCACCGAGCTGGTCGCCAGCGAGAGATAAGGATAGCCTGCCGGATCTTTAGGAATGTTGTTCTCGGCCTCCCAACGGTAGACCTTGAGGCACAGTATTCCCATGTCGGCGAGCGCAGGACGCACATAGTCGGGCACAACACCAAGATCTTCAGCACATGGCAGCATGCCGCAACCTTGCTTGAGCGCGGTTAAGATACGCCGGCCCTGTTCATGCTGTATGGGCTGTTCCTGCTCTTTGAGTTTGTGCACATGTGCCAGTAAACGTTCTCGCACATCAGCCGGCAGGCTTTCAGCTTTACTGAGCCTCTGCTCAAACTCCCACGCCGGGAAAAAGCGATCATCAAAGCGGATAAAAGGCCTGCTGTGTAGCCGGCGCAAGAGTTCACGTTTAAGCTCCGCCTCAACATGCAGCGATTCAATCGCGGTCTCGGTGTTGTATTCGTCAGGCAAAAAAGCCACACCGTCGTACTGGCTGAGCACCGCCTGCACCGGGCCTGGTAATGCATCGCGTTCGTGCGGATAAAGGGGCACCCGCGCCAGGCGTGCAGCATTCTGCTCACCTGCGGCAAGGGTTTGCAGCTCTTCGGCAGAGACCGAAAGCGAGGGCAGAAAAAAACCATCGAGACCGCTGCGGTTACCCTGCGCGATGGACCAGATGCGAAAAAAGCCCAGCACGTGGTCGATGCGGTAGGCAGCGAAATAGCGGTCGAGCTGCGCAATGCGCGCACGCCACCAGGAAAAATCTTCCCTTTCGTGTGCCGGCCAGTTATAGACGGGAAATCCCCAGTTCTGCCCGTCGGGCGAGAACATGTCAGGCGGTGCACCGGCACGCAGGTGGTGGTTGAACAGCTCGGGGTTCAGCCAGACATCGACGCTGTCGCGTTCGAGCATGATCGGCATGTCACCCTTCAGATACACGCCGCGCTGGTCGGCATAGTCCCGCACCTGCCTCAGTTGCTGGTCGAGCAGGTACTGTACCCAGATATGGTAATCGACCAGGTGCTGGTGCCTGCTGATAAATTCGGCGCGGGCCGCCGGCGTGGGTGCTCGGAGCAGTGTGGCAATGTCAGGCGGAGTGCTGGCGTTTAGCCAGTCAAACCACGCAGAGCCACCAAAGAGCTCTTTGAGAACACGAAAGAGCGCGTAATCATGCAGCCATGGCTGCGAAGCAAATTCTGCCGGCACAGAATGCCGTTCGGCTTCGGGGGCAGTTTCGTAGAGCCTGCGCAGAATGTGCTCTTTGAACCGGACAATTTCATAGAACCGCACACGGGCCTGTGAAACTGTTTGCCGGCGCATGGCTTCGACTTCCTGCCTGAGCGCCGGCGTGAGGGGCAGCTCTTCGAGGCAAATGTAAACGGGGTGCAGAGCCATCGCACTGAGGGCCGAATAAGGGCTGCTGTTGTAACCGGTGTCGTTTACCGGAAGCAGGTTAATAATTTTTTGCCCGGTCGCACAGCACCAATCGACGAGCAGCTTCAGGTCTGAAAATTCCCCGATACCGCAGCTGTGCTCGCTGCGCAGCGCCGCAACGGGCACGGCAACCCCTGACAGGTACTGACCCTGCTGCGGATAACGGCGCGAGGTGTCAGTGTACTCTGCGGCCGCATCGGCAAACCCGGTGTAAACCCTGCTCGCATAGGGTTCCAGCTCGATTTTGAGGCCACCATTACCGAGGGAGTTTCTTTCGGTTCGGTACCTTCGCCCGCTCAGCAGGTCTTTCCAGCCAAGCAAAACGCTTCCGCCCGGAAAAAAGTCTGAGAAGTTGAGCAAGCTTACCTGTGCAGGATGCGGTGAATTATTGAAGATGACGATGTGCCGCTCAGGGCGCCCTGCCGCATAAAGAATCACGTGGTCGGGCTTTTCGGCAGCCGGAAATTGCAGCGACAGGGGATCGGCAAACTCAGCGCGCCTCTGCAGCAGCGGAGTAATCTGTGTACGGTGGCGGTTTACCAGGTATTCGTCGACGGGTTCACCGCGCAGAGGCGCATCCTGGTCCATACCATATTTTTCACGGTATCCTTCGGTCTGCCCGGGGGCGAGCATCGGCAACCCGGGCAGCGTCGCCATCAGCACCATCGCGCCGAAATACTTGTCCGCCAGCGGAAAGTGCGCCTGTGCCGATTCTTCATCCGGCGTGCTCAGGTAATTGACGAAGCGCATCAGCGTCGCGTGGTCGTGCTCACGAAACTCGCGCAGGGTCCGCATGAACTCCCCGTTCTGCTCATCACGCAGCGCGTGCATGAACGCACTGTTATATACCCGGTGCATGCCGAGACTGCGGACGAAATACATTTCTGTCATCCAGAAAGCTTCAGCAATCAACAGCGTGTCGGCGCTGCGTCCACGAAACGCCTCAACGAGCTCGAGCCAGAATTCTTGCGGCATGCGCGCGTCGAATTCATGCTGCACCAGCGCATGCGCCGACCGGCTGGCAATCGCCGGCGCTTCGTCGGGCGAGGGAAACCAGAGCCGACGGTAGTGATCGCGCGTCAGTGTCATCGCGGCATCAAACCGAATAACCGAGAAGTACCGCGCCAGCGACAAAGCGGTTTCGATGATTGCCTGCCGCACATCGGCGCGGGTATGATCGAGCTGTGCCGTGTCGTTCCAGGGCAGGCCTGTGCCGTCGTTGCCGTGGTAGATATAGCGGCGCCGACCATCACGGTCGAGGGCAAAAACGACCGCGGCATCGGTACGTGAGTAGTAGCCCTGTTCAATGCGAATTTCCATCGCAGCGTCGCCCGAAAGATTTTCGCCTTCGAACCGGTAATTGGGGAAAGGCGAAAACTCCGCCTGTAAGAACCATTCAGGATGTTCACGCATCCAGCGCGAATCGATTCCCGTGTGGTTAGGCACCATGTCGCACCCAAGGCGTATTCCGTGCTGCGCACAGAGTTCGTGAAACCGCGCCAGCGCTGCTTCGCCGCCCCATTCATCGGCAACACGGTAGTCAAACACCGAATAGGCCGAGGCATAATTCTTGCCGCCCGTCAGGCTTTTGATGCGCGCCGAGGCCGCGCTGCGCTGCCAGAGACCGACGAGCCAGATGCCATTGATGCCGAGGCTCCTGAGGTGTTCCAGCTCCTCAGCGGGCACCTGGTCGAGCCGCCACGCGTCGATCCTGTAGCGCCGCCGAATGTCGGCGAGCCAGACAGGAACAATCTTCGCCACGAGTACGAGCGACTGCATCCAGTCACGGTCGTTACTGCGGTTAATTATGCCGCCAGCGGGCAGCGCGTGACCGTAGTGCGGTTCGCCGGGCCCCATGCCACCTGCTGCCTGCGCGGTACGTTCATAGTAGAGCACCTGCAGGAGCAGCCGGCGTTCGGCATCTGTCAACAGATCGGGAAAGTGAGTGAGCAGCTCTTCAAGCTGGGCATCGAGCGAAGCGCGGCTGCGCAACAGCAGCGCGAGCAGGCGACGCCCGGCGGGGGTGACTGCAAGAAAGTCGAGGTGCGCAATGCCGCCGCTCTGCACAAAGCACGTGCGCAGCGGTACCAACACCGGGTTGGCCGCAGATAACCACAAGAGGCCGCAAAGGGCGAGATCTGCCTTTTCGTCGGCCACGTCCAGATAACGGGCCAGCTGCTGCTGTGTCTGCCGCCCTATCTGCAGACCAAAGTCGGTTCGCGCCAGAATACGGTACAGAAGGTCGCTCAGCCACGCAGCCTTCGCGACGAAAAGTTCGGTCACAGAGGGAGCTATCTCCGTTATGAGCACAGCTCCGTCAGCAAAACCGGCAAGCCCGATGCGCCCGTCGTGAAACGACAAGCCAGGTAGTTTCTGCTGTACCTGGCGGGCGACGGGAAACCCCGTAACGGGAAATATCATGCGCTGCTACTCGACAATTTTCCAGATCTCTCTGGCATACTGCAATACCGTTCGGTCGGATGAGAACTTACCTGAACGCGCTGTGTTATGGATACCTTTGGCGATCCACTTGTCGCGCTGGTCGTAATCGGCCATAATCTGGTTCTGCACCTGCCAGTAGCTGTCGAAATCCGCGAGGTGGAAATAACCATCGCCCTGGTAGGTCAGGGCATCGGTGAACTCGCGAAAATCGCCGTGCAGCATCTCGAGAAACTGCAGTACTTCGCGCATCTCGCGGCGCTCAGCCAGCGCCACCGGGTGATAACCCTCACGTTGCAGTTTGTGCAATTCTTCAACCGTGTGACCAAAGATGTAGATGTTTTCTTCACCTACTTCTTCGCCGATTTCGATATTCGCTCCGTCGAGGGTACCAAAGGTCACAACGCCGTTGAGCATGAACTTCATGTTGCCGGTGCCTGATGCCTCGGTACCCGCGGTGCTGATTTGCTCAGAGAGATCAGCAGCCGGGTAAATACGTTCGGCCAGCGAGACGGAGAAATTCGGCAGAAAAACCACCTGGATACGCTTGCGGATCAGCGGATTCTTTTCGATATAAGCCGAGAGGGCGTTGGCCAGCCGAATCATTAGCTTTGCCCGGTGGTAGCCAGGCGCTGCCTTACCTGCAAAAATAAAGGTGCGGTGGGTTTCGGTTTTGTACGTGCCCGCCATGATATCGAGGCAGATACGGCCGATACGCAGAAGATTCAGCAGCTGTCGCTTGTACTCGTGTATACGCTTAACATGCACGTCGAGAAACGACTCGGGCGGCAACGTGATATTGTTGCGCTCCCTGATGATAGAATAGAGCAACTTTTTGTTGTGATCGCGCACCTGCTGCCACGAGCTGCGAAATCCGGCGTCCTGCGCGAAGGGCAACAGGTTGCTGAGCAGACCGTGGTCAGCATACCAATCGCGGCCAATTGCCTCTTCAATGAGCGATGTGAGTCCCGGGTTTGCGGCAATCAGCCATCGCCTGAAGGCAATGCCATTTGTCTTGTTCGAGAATTTTTCGGGCCAGAGTTTTGCGTATTCGGGAAAGAGATTCTTCTTCACCAGCTCGCTGTGCAGGGCCGAAACGCCGTTCACTGCCGACGAGCCGACAACCGACAGTGCTGCCATGCGTATGCGCTTGGGATGTCCCTCTTCGATGATGGATGCACGTGCGATGGCGTCGTGTTCGAAACCCCGGTCGCGCAGCTCGGCCAGGAAGCGAAAGTTGATGTCATAGATGATCTCAAGGTGGCGAGGCAGTACACGGCCGAAAAGGTCCAGGTTCCATTTTTCCAGCGCCTCAGGCATAATCGTGTGGTTGGTATACCCGGTGCACTTGCGCGTCATTTCCCAGGCTTTCTCGAAGCTGACGCCTTCGCGATCGATAAGAATGCGCATCAATTCGGCGATCGCAATCGCGGGATGCGTGTCGTTCAACTGGAAAAAGGCGCGCTCGGGCAACAGCGATAAATCCGCCTCTTCATGCTTGAAAGCTGCAATCGCATCCTGTATCGTGGCGCTGCTGAGAAAATATTCCTGCTTCAGGCGCAGCTCCTGCCCGCGCAGGTTATTGTCGTTGGGGTACAGTACCTTAGAAATGGATTCAGAATAGATCTGGTGCTCCATCGCCTTGACATAATCGCCGTGCTGAAAGTAATCAAGACCAAAGTCGGCGCTGTGTTCTGCCCACCACAACCTGAGCAGCGCAATGCCCTCTGAGCCATTGCCGGGAATCAGCATATCGCGCGCGCGCGCCATCACGACGTCGCCATCATGCCACGTAACCTTGTCGCCTTCGCGGTGTACATGACCGTAAAAGCGGATTTCGTAGCGTTTGTCGTGCCTGTCGATCAGCCAGGGATAATTTCCGGCGAGCCAGATATCGGGTGATTCTTGCTGGGCCCCGTCGCGAAACGACTGCTTGAACAGTCCAAATTCGTAGCAAAGGCCTGCCCCGATGCACGCGAGGTCGAGATGCGCCATGCTGTCGAGAAAACAGGCGGCGAGGCGGCCCAACCCCCCGTTGCCGAGCGCGGCATCGGGCTCGATTTCGTACAGATCTTCGAGGCGTATATCATATTGCCCGAGCATTTCTGCGGCAATCGCCGACATGTTCATGTTCACCAGCGCAGTCCTGAGCATCTTGCCCATCAGGAATTCCATCGACAGGTAATAGACGCGCTTCTTGTGGCGTATGCGGTGACGCTTGACAATCAGGCGGTGCATCATGAGGTCGCGCAGCGACAATGAAAGCGAAATGTAGGCGTCTTCGGGCGTCAGCTCGTCGAGACTGCGGCCCAGAGAGTAGTTGAGGTGGCGGTGAAAGCCGTGTTGTAGTTCGGCTTTCAGGTCTGCGGAAAGCGGGAGCACCGCCCATGCTCAAAAAGTTCTACGAAAAGGCCAGTAGTTTTGTCGTGAATGCCCGACGTTTGTTGGCCCGCAGTCCTGGTCCAGGTGAAGGATCACACGACAGGGTGCGCACGCAACTGCCTGCGCGATGTAAGCAAACGAAAGACTGAGGAGAACAGCGCAAACACTGCGATGCCCGCAGAAATGACTTTGAGATCGCCTGTCGCGAGTGGCCGCGTGTGCAGGTAAAGGTTCAGGGCGGGCAGGTAGACGATCGCCAGCATCGCGAGTGCTGACATCCCGATACCGACAAACAGCCACGGATTGGAGAATAACTCTGCGCTGAGCAGTCGGCCGGTACCTCGCAGGAAAAAAATTCCGACAAACTGGGTCAGCACAATGGTGACAAACGTGGCTGACAGCCCGGTTTCCCACGCACCTTCCTGGCCGGCATGTGCGCGGAAAACTGCGATGAACACAGCGGTCGAAATCAGACCCCGCACCAGGCCTGTAAGCCCGATAGTCAGCAGCTTTTCCCGGTCCAGAAGCGCACCTTTGCGGCGCGGCCTGAGCTGCATGACTCCCGGCATGGCCGGATCGTAGGTAAGCATCAGCAGCGGCAGCATTTCACCGACGAGGTCTACCAGGAGTATCTGCACCGGCAGAATAATCGGAGGTATGCCGAATGGTATGAGTGCAAAGCCAGCAAGCACGCACAGCAATTCGGTCATGTTCGACGAGAGCGTCGCCACCACGTTCGTCTGCAGGTTACGAAAAATCGTCCTGCCTTCGCGAATCGCCGAGACAATTGTGGCAAAACTGTTGTCCAGGAGGACGAGGCTCGCTGCTTCCTGAGCCACTTTGCTGCCACCGACCCCCATCGCAACGCCGATATCTGCCCGCTTGAGACTCAGGGTGTCGTTCACACCGTCACCTGTGACTGCGACAACGTCGCCCTGCTTCTGCAGTGCCTCAATAATGCGCAGTTTTTCGTCAGGCGAAACGCGCGAAAAAATAACTGACCGTTGCGCGAGCAATTCAGCCAGCTGCTGGTTGTCCATCGCCTTCAGGGTGTCACGGTTGATGACGTCGATAGGACGCTCGAGGTCCTGTTCCATGCCGATCTCGATGGCAATGGACCGCGCTGTTGCCGCGTGATCGCCGGTGATCATCACCGTCCGAATTCCGGCACTGTGTGCTGCCTTCACTGCTTCCTTCACTTCAGCCCGCGGAGGATCTACCATCGTCACGAAACCAGAATATACAAGGTCACGTTCAGCCGTGTCCTGCGCAATTTGTTCGGCGTCCGGCATATCGCGGTAAGCAAGCGCAATGACCCGCAGCGACTGCGCCGAATACGCGCGCGAAACCGCGAGCAATTCTTCGCGCTCTTTTGCTGTCAGCTCTTCTTCTTTGCCGTGCACCCGGTGCCGGTTGCAGAGCGGCAGCAACGACTCAATCGACCCCTTTACGAACGAAATCTGCCGGCCGTTGTGCTCGCGCACAATCGAAATGCGCTTGCGCTCTGAATCAAAAGGGAACAGGCGCAGCCGCGGGTAATCGGCCGAAACCTGGCCCGGGTCAAACCCGGCCTTCATCAGCAGCGTGGCAAAAGCGGCCTCGGTCGGGTCGCCCAGCGCATAATAGTCCTGGTGGAATTCGTCGGGAGGGTTCACCGTACCCGTCGAAGAGAGAAATCCCGCGAGGAACAGGATCTTGCGCTCGCCGAGATTCTGCGGTGACATGACGACCCCTGTTTCATCGAAGATTTCACCCCTGGGGTTATAGCCATGACCCGTGATGCGGTAGTTGAGACCTTCGAAAAACGCCGAGGTGATGGTCATCTCGTTTCGGGTGATGGTGCCGGTCTTGTCTGATGCAATGACGGTCGCCGCGCCCAGCGCCTCTACCGATGAAAGCCTCTTGACGACTGCATTCTTGCGCGCAAGTCTTGCAACACCGAGTGACAAACCCATCGAGATCTGTGCAGGCAGCCCTTCAGGCACCATCGCGGCGGCTACACTCACTGCGAAGATGAGCGCCGTCTTAATGGGTTCATCGCGGAGCACCTGCACAACAAAAAGAATCGCTGCAAGCGACAGCGCAAAGCGCGTGATCTGATGACCAAGGATATTCAGCTCTTTCTGTAGCGGCGACGCCTCGCGATCCATGCTCTGCGACGACACAGCGATCTTGCCGAGCTCGGTATGGTCACCCGTCGCGCAGACCAGGCACAGCACTTCGCCCCGCGCAAGGGTCGTACCAAAAAAAAGGGAGTTCCTGCGCTCGGGTAATGGTACGTCAGTTTCAGTAGCGTAACCGGCGTCTTTTTCTGCGGCAACCGATTCTCCGGTCAGCGCCATCTCATTCGCCATGATACTCTCACCGCTGAGAATACGGCAGTCAGCGGGCACTCCCTCGCCCTCTTGCAGCCAGACAAGGTCACCGGGCACCAGTGAGGCCGTCGGCACTTCGATGCGCCGGCCATCGCGCACCGCAATCGCCGTGTCGGTCACGAGACCACCGAGGCGCGACACGATATTTTCCGATTTCCAGTCCTGGAAAAAGCCCACAAGAGCGTTGATCACGACGATTGTCAGCAACACGATACCGTCGTTGAAAGACCCGAGAAAAAAAGAGAGAATGGAGGCGAGCAACAGGAGAACGACCAGCAGATTGCTGAACTGTTCGACGAGGAGTTCAAATAGTGAACGGCGCGAGCGCGTGGTCAGCCGGTTGGGACCATGCTCCTTCAGACGCCGCGCCGCATCGGCAGTGCCGAGGCCTTTTTGCGTATCTGCCTGCAGCCGCTGCGCCTGCGCAGCCACAGAGCCGAGATGCCACTGCGGTAACTGCATGAACTACCAGTAATTTTGTCTGATATGGTACGCCAAGAAATCTCAACCGGATTGTTTCTGTATTTTTACTTGCCAATACAGAATGCTCTGCCAAGCTACTACCCTCATGAAGAACCTCCGCCTTGCCGCTCTGGCCCTGGTATTCGCAACGCTGCCAGCAGAAGCGTCGATCAACCTTTTCCGCAGCTCGCTGCCCGCGCAGGCCGGTGTGAATTCAGTCTTTGTCTTCGACACGTGGGATTACCTGGTGACACCTGCCTTTTACAGCTGGCAGAACGAAGACGCGATTTCTTCCGTCTATACGCCCGACCAGTACGACCGGCAGACATTTGTCCTGGGCGGCCGCAACACTGTCGGTCTGCCGCTTTACTGGGCAGTGGGGCTTAAGAACGAGCGCTCTAAGGCACAGAATTACGACCCGACGCAACAAGCGAGTTTTGAAAGCACTACAGGCCAATCGCACTTTCGTGCTTCGCTCGGTACAAAATTCGGCAGCTTCGGTGTGGGGCTGATTGGTGAATACCTCGACAACGGTATCCTGCGCAAGAACACCGCAGACGGCACGACCTATTCTGCCGGTGCCGAAACGAACGATAAAACCAACAACCGCATACGTGCAGGTATCAACCTCGGCCAGAGCCTCGACAAGAAACTGGTCTGGTCACTGGGCGTCGCGTTTCGCCAGAACGGTGGAACATTTGACCAGACCACGGCCGGTGCCATCAATTCAGGCACGCTCCCCACTGTTCTGACAGCCGGTGCACTGCGCAGACCGCAGAACACGCAGTACCTTGAGGCTTCGACCTTCGGCTGGATTACCCTGACGCAGCGCGGCGAACGCCTCTATTGGCGCGGCAACTATGCTCACCAGCTGAAGGGTGACGTCGATGTGCGCCGTACTTCGGGTACAACCGTCGAAACGGCAAAGCTCGACGAGAACGATGACCGCGGCGAGTTGTTCCTCGGTTACGCAATGGCATGGCCGCTGTCAGACGTTGCGCGATTCTACATCGGGCCCGAATTTGGTGCGACGTACTCCACGGTGACAACGATGGCGACAAACGGTGCATCGGGTTTCACAGGCGGATTACTCGGTTTTACAGGTAATAACCAGCGACTGCAGGAGAGTAACCGCGCGATCTCTGCAAAATTTAATCTGCCGATTGTGTTCCAGCTTCCGGTTGTAGCGAATATCCTGACGCTGCAGGCAGGCTGGTATCCCGAAATCACGGTATGGTACGACGCGCTGCGCGAACAGACCGACAGCCTGGTGACGCCGGCAAAAACGGTCGATGCCAAGAGCCAGCGTTATCTGCAGGCCAACGTCGAAAAATACGGGGCCGGCTTAACCTATACTCCGGTCAACCGGCTCAGGATTCACCTGCTCTTTACCACTATCACCAACTCTGATGCGGTGGGCCAGACAGACCGCGTCGATGTCAGCCGCGTATCGGTGGGTGTAGATTACGTTTTTGAAACAGAGATCAACCGCGAGACGTCCGCGCCTGCGGCTTCAGCGACTGCCGCCCCCGCGGCACCGGCGGCTACAGAGACTCCGGCAGAAGCCCCCGGCGCGTTGGGCAAGAAGGTTCCCGCTAAGAAGAGATAATTACGGACAAAACAAAACCCAGCTCGCGAGAAAGGCCGCTGATTCTTCAGCAATACCCGGGCGGCCCTCGGCTGCAACGCTCGCATCGAACAGGTAAAGGGAACACTGCCGGCCCTCGAGCTGCAGGCTCGTACTCTTGCCGCGCTCGATGAGCGTCTCGCCGGCACGCAAATCGATGCCGATACGTTCTCCGGATGACTTGCGCTCTGAGGGTACGAGCAGCTTAAGCACGGTACCACCCGGCAGAGCGCGCAGGCGGCTTTTATTCACCGCCAGCGCTACGACCTTACCCTTGCGTGCAATCGTCAGCCGGCTTTCGACACCGTCGGGAAAATGCAGCCGTTCAGCCTCGACCGAACATTGACCCGCCTGGCACTGGGGCAGCGCCACCGGCCAGGGTTCAACGCTGAGCGTATGCCGCGCGCCGTCGCTGGTCGCAACAGTAAACTGTGCATACGCCTGACCACCCGAACGCTGGCCACCGCTGGCAGCTGAAAGACGACCGCTCAGCTGATCGCCTTTAAGGCCCGAGATAACCAGGCCTGCCCCGACCGAAGCGCTGCCGTCAGCACGCAGGCCGTTGGGTTTCTCACCCATGCAGGCGACGAATACCAAGAGGCCCGCAAAATAATGGCGCAGAAGGTACGTCATTTACGAGCCCATGCAATGTCGGGTTCGTCTGCCACAGGCTGCCGGTCGTTACCCACCGGGTCGATGCGGATTTTTTCGCCGTCGACCAGCTGAAAATAGCCAGAATCGGTACCGCTGAACTGCCGATTGAAAAAGATTGTGATATTGCCCCAGTCATTGTAATCACCAAGGGTGGTATTCGTGGCGTCGTCGTTCAGGTTTTTTGCTATTCCTGAATTTGTCGAGCCGTTGCAGTTATAGTCAACGCTCGCGCTGCCGGAGCGATACAAGCCAGAACCCTCGTTAATACTGGCCTCATTGAGACCAGTACTGGTGCCGTCTGAGAAGTCCATCTTGAAAGTAGCAGAATGGGAGTTATTCGTCAACTGATTTGAGCTCGTTATAAGCGAGCAATCACCGAAATAGTTGCGGCGATACAGGTAATATCTGTCACCCGGATTGATGTTCAGCGTTGGTAATCCAGCTAGTTGGTAGTGATAGTTCATTATGCTCAAGTAGTTCGGTTTGTAATTAACGCTATCATTCCCGCCATGCAACAGGCCCAGATTATGACCCCATTCATGCATCAGTGTCGATGCCTGAAAGTTGATCAGTTGGTTGCTGTCGGCTACAAGGCCCCAGTTACCGAGTGAAATGATTGCATCATTGCCAAGGACTTCAGCGACGCCGCTCGAACCAGCACTGCCGTCGGCATTGCGCGAATATGCAAAGAGCACATAATAGAAGACACCCCGGCGGCGAGGGTCCATATGTCCATACTTGTAAGTATAGAAATTTGCCTTGTCAGCCGAGCCGCCCAGTTCGATACCCTGCGCGAATGGCACTTTGACCGACGCATTACCCAGGTCATGGAGCGCTTCATTGATGCCGGGCGACTGGTGGTAAAGGTCACCCACGTCAAAGTGGAGCTTATAGCCTTTCGTGGCAAATACCGCCTTGACCTTATCGAGCGCGGCCTTTTGGGGAATTACACCCGGATCAGCGCTATCCATATAGTCAACCTCAATGAACACATCACGCTGGCCTACGCGTGCCCCCATCGCATAGAGGTCAAGTCCGGCATAGGTCGCGCCCTGCACTTCAGAACAGTCAGGAATCGCGTCGTTGTCCGAGTCTGTATCACAGGTCACATCGTTGGGCGCCCCTGGAGTACCGAAAGCGCGCTGATTCCAATCCGCCGCGGCATTCGTGTCTGCCAGATTTGCACCCCGGGCAATCGACTTTCCGAAATGTGCGTCATCGCCCGCCGGCCACATCCCCGCAGCGCCACCAGACATCTCGGAACCGGTTACTGAGGTTGCCGTACTTGTGCCAAAACGCACAAAGTCCATTGTCGTGTCATCAACACCGCCAATGGCACCATCAGGACCTTTGCTCACAAGCTCGATTGCTCCGTTGCCACCATTCCAAAACGGCCGTCGACTATTGCTCTCATCGTAAAGGACGTATTGACCGGGACTGTTAAAATGTTTGCCCGAATTGACCAGCCCGCGAACTAAAACATACGCTCCGGGGCCTATGGAGGCGCCCTGCGTGTCACTGGCAGTTGCCGGAAACTCAAAATTGCCAACTGTGTTAGCAGCAAAACTTGGCGTATAGGTCGACCTGACATAATATCTACCGAGATTCGCCGTGCACTGACTTGACTTATTGTGAATTTCGAACCAGCAGGACTGATTTGTATAGCGACAATAACCGACTTCGGAAATAACCAACTGATCGCCGTCACCGAACCCCGATGGCGATATGTATTCGCTGGAGAGTGCCTTACCAGATGAGGTTTTCGCCCCTGTTGTGATTCTGATTTTATAAGATGAACCGGCGGCAAACCCTGTTGAGCTGAAAGTGAATTGCTTGTTATCACTACTGGTCGGATTTGCCGATGGCAAGCCCAGGCACGACGTGAAATTATTGGATGACACCTGAAAAGTTCCAGTGCAGGCACCGTTGGCAGTCTGAGCGGTGAGTGAACTCGCATCCATCGCGACAGAAAATTCGACGGAAACTGTCGAGGGTGCACTACCGCAATTTCCCGCCTCGGGCACCTGCTTCACCACGCGCACGTCGGTCTCTTCTTCGAGCAGCTGCTGGCAGGCCGCGCGCATGAAGGCGGTCATCACCAGAAGACTGACGACCAGACCACGCAGCAGGCGGCTCAGGCTCGTCACTGTGAAAGCTCCCACAAATGACCGGGTGGAGAGAGAATGCATAGCGAACCCCTGCCCCGTCAGGCTATAGTGTCAACCAGATTAGGCGGATTTTTTTCGCTACAAGAAGACACCGGCTGCCGCCGATACTCGAAATAGTGGGCAAAGCGCGCGAAGACGCCTGGTATTTATCTCTTGGGGCTGGCGAAAACCAGCTACCGCTGATTCTTGCGGCAAAAGCCGCGGGGCTCAAGGTTATCGGCGTCGACCGCAATATCGAGGCGGTCGGTCTGAGGAATTGCGACCTCAAGATCGAAGAATCGATTCTCAACTACCGCAAAATCTTCTACAAACTTTCGAGCCTCGTCGAAACCGGCCAAATAGCCGGTGGTTATGCGGCGAGCTATGGCGAGGCGCTGGCAAGTTTTGCCTTTCTGTGTGAACGGCTGAGCATTGTGGGCCTAAGCCGCACGCTGATCGAGACCGTTCTCGACAAGCTGCAGGTGCGCCGCCGGCTTGCCGGCCTCGAGCACCAGAACTTCGCCCAGCCGCTGTTCATGGAAATCCTGCCCAGCATGCACCGCGAACAGATTGAGCAGCTGGGATTTCCCCTGATTGCCAAAACAAGGCGCGGCGCGTCGAAGAGACGCGTGTACCTGCTGCACAACTGGTACGAAGTGAAAAATTTTCTGTCACGCAAAAACCTGGAGTCTCTGGGTGTACGCGGTCCCGACTTCATCTTCGAGCAGTTTATTGAAGGCGACGAGATTATTGTCTGCGGTTTCGCGCAGAACTTTCACTACCATCTTATCTCGGTGCACGACCGCATTGCCGCGAAAGAACCACCGTATATCGATCTCGAGCACCGTTTTCCTTCTCGCTACGCACATCTTGCTCCACAAATACAGGAGATTCACTCGCAGGTCTGCATGCGCCTGCAGCTGTCAGATACACCCGTGGTCAGTGAGTGGAAGGTTGTCGCCGATCGTATCTACCTGGTCGAACTGAGCGCGCAGATTCCCGGTGAGCATGTAGCCGATTTCCTGATACCGCGGGGCATGGGTTATGACTATTTCGGTAACCTGCTGCGCCTGACGCTCGGCGACAAGATTGAACCGGTGCCGGAGAAAATCCGGCAGCCGGTCACCGTGCGCTACTGGGCAGAGAACCCCGGCTTTGGCGAATGGCAGGAACTCACTCGCAAGGCAGCCTTTGCCCGCATCATCAATAACAATCCACCCAAAGCAATTTCATCAAACCTTGACCGCTTCGGCGTCGCTGGTTTTGTCGGCTAACCAGCAGCGTGTTAAACCGAGCGCAGCATTTTTCAACACCCAGCTAAGGCTCAAGCCACGTGCGGGCGTAAGTACCGTCCGGCTTCTGCGTGTAGAGCAGGCGTTGGTGCAACCGGCTTGGTTGTCCCTGCCAGAACTCCACCTTTTCGAAAGAAACCTGGTAGCCGCCCCAGTGAGCGGGCCGCGGTACTTTCTTGCCTGCGTACTCGGCGCGCGCCGCTTCAAATCTTCTGACCAGGGAATCATAGGCGTCGAGCGGCGTGCTCTGCTGTGAAATACTCGATGCCACCTGCGATTCGTGCGGGCGGCTGGCAAAGTATTCGTCAGCTTCCGCGTCGCTTACCCGAGTGACCTTGCCTTCAAAACGTAACTGCCGGTGTGACGCAGGCCAGAAGAAGACCCCCGCAGCAACGGGCGCTGCTTCAAGCTGCCGCCCCTTGAGACTGAGGCCATTGGTATAGAAGGTGACGCCCGCTTCGGTGATACTTTTGGCCAGCACAACACGTACCGACAACTCACCCGCAGCATCGTGCGTCGCCAGCGAAAACGCAGTGGCCTCCGCTTCGGTCTTTAAGGCCTGTTCGAGCCAGAGCTGCGCACCCTTGTGCGGGTCTGCCGGAAGGTCTTTGATGGAGTCACCCTTGTACTCACTGCGCACTGCACCGAGGTTCATGACGCCCGTTCACTTTTGCTATACAGGCCGTCCGCAGAAAAAAACATCGGGCATGGCAAAATCGGCCGCCGGCCAACCTATCGGCAAACGCGATCAGACAAAAATTCTCAACCGGCAGCAGATTCTCGAGGCGGCAAAAACCCTGTTCGCTGAAAAAGGCTTCGAGGCCACCAATGTCCGCGACATCATTCACGAAAGCAATCTTTCTCCCGGTACCTTTTACAATTATTTCCAGAGCATAGAAGAAATATTCGAAGTCCTGACAGACGAAATTATCGACGAAGTCCGCACACAGATCCAGGAGAGTTACAAGAACGTCAAAATGGACCGGACGGAAATCAACAAGTCGCTGAAAAAATTCTTCCAGATATTTCTCGGCAACCCGCGCCTGATGAAATTTCTTTCACGCAACCAGTCGTACCTGCGCGAACTGCGCAGCCGGGGGCGTTTCGACGGTATGCTCAGCGATCTCGAAAAAGCGCTCGAAGACGGCGTCAAGAACGGCATGATTCCGCAGGTGCCGGTCAAGATCGTCTCCATTGCCATCTTTGGCGCAGTGTTCGAGATAATCGCCACGATGGTCAGCACTCCCAACTTTGAAGTCGGCAAAGCGATTGAAACTCTCTCGCAGCTGCTCTTTATCCAGACAGGCAAATAACAGGATTCTACTGCTTCGCCGGGAAAAGCCGGCCGGTTGCGACAAAAAAGCGTACCTGTGCAATGGCTTCGCGGTATTCTGCCTGCGCGCGCGCAATACGTGCGGCCTGCAGATCTTCCATCGACTGCACCACGTCGAGAATCGTCGCAAGGCTCAGGCGCATGTCGCCGAGCTGCGCAAGGTAATTCTTTTCGGCTGCCCTGGCCGATTCTGCGTAGGCGGCTTTTTCAGCGCTGGCTTTCAACAGGCTTTCACGCGCATCGGTCAGTTCGGTGCGCGCCTTGCGTTCCGCGAGGCTCAGCTCCAGCTCCGCCTGCCGCAGGCGCGACTGCGCAATCTTTTGGTTCTCGAGCAGCTGCCCGCCCTGGAACAGGGGGAGCTCTGCCACGACACCGCCGAAATAGGATGTACGCTGGTTTTCTTCCAGCGCGGGACGGTATGAACCGTCGAGGTAGATATTCGGCAGGTGCGCGCCGTGCGCGGCGGCAAGTTCGTTCTTGCGCAGCGACAGGATGGTTTTTCCCAGCGCGATATCAGAGCGCTGGCTGAGGTCGGCCTTCGACGCATCGACATCTTCGGTCGCGAATAGACCGGTGGCTGCTACGAGCTCGAATTCGTCCTGGTAGCCGGTCAGAAACTGCAGCCTGCCGCTCTTCGGCCGCCAGCAGGTCTGCCTGCTTCTGCCTCAGCCGGGCTTCAGTCTTGAGCGCGTCGCCGCGTTTATTGCGCCCGAGTGCAACCCGGCGGCGGATTTCGGCAAGGCCCGATTCGGTAATGCGCACTGCCTCGCGCGCTTCGTGCAACAGCTGGATGCTCAACTGGTACTGCAGCGCCGCGTCGGCGATATTGAGCAGGTGCGCCGCCATCTCGGCGCGCAGCGACTGTTCCTCTGCGACACGCTCAAGCCGCGCGCCCACAATACCCGTGTACTCGTTGAGGCCGGTCATGATGTTCTGCCGCGCCGCAAAACGGATACCGGGAACAGCAAACCCCGGGCTTACCGGCGCATACTGTGTGGCAACAAGCGAGACGCGCGGAAGCCATGCGCCGTAGCTGCGGCGCACTTTTGCGTCGGCTGCAACACCGCGTTCGGCGGCGATGACCAGCTGTTCTGTTCGATCGAGCGAGAGAAGAAACAGGTCTTCAATGGAAAAGGATTTCTTGTCAAAATCAATCTGGTGCAGCCGCTTCCTGATGGCCGAATCACGCAGTACCTGCTCGTAAACAGGCTCAATCGATTTGTCGCGCAGCGTAACGGGGGCACTCCCACAGTGCAACCAGAAGCAGCAATGGCAGGCGGCGAATGCCGGCTCTCATTTACCTGCCTGCGTCAGCAAGTAGGTACCTGAAGCGAGCATGACTACGGCAGCGCCGCGAATCGCGTAAAAGCCGATCTTCTCACCGATCTGTTCGCGGTATTTCTTGAATATCTCGAGCAGGATAGTGAACCAGGTGATAATACCAAGACCCGCACAGATCGGAAACAAAACCATGTCCCAGAAACTAATGGAGTTGAACCACGAAAAGATTGTAGAACTCGCGCTGCCCCAGGTGAGAAAAAGCGTGGGGTTCAGGATGGCGATCAGAAAACCTGACACAAGCCCTGCACTTTTCCGCTCGGAAACCGGTGCAGACTCCTCAGAAAGATGCACTTTTTGAAACATGAAGACAATGCCCAGCACCACGAGAAATGAGGCGCCAACGTAGCGAATGTACTTTGCCAGAAACGGGTACGATGCAATAATCTGCACGTAACCAAAGGTGGCAAGTGCGCAATAAATCACTTCTGCTACCGCAGCGCCCGCAACTACGCGCAGCGCGCGGGAAAAGTGCCCGCGCATGCTGCTGCGAAAGACAATCAGTGCAATGGGCCCGGTAACCGGCATGGAGCCCAGGAAACCGGAAACGAAACCGAAAAAGGCGCCGAGCAATTACTTGTTGATCCGCTCAGACACCGCCGCGCCGCCCTTAACGCCGCTAATGTCGACGTGCTTCACCGTGGGCTTAATCAGGCCTTCTTCAGCAAAAACCGAAATGAATTTCAACACCGCTTCTTGCCCGTTGATGGGCAGAAATGGGGTAATCTTGCAGCCACCGGCAGCGTTGAAAGTAATACGAATTACCCGGTCGGGAAATGCCTTGAGCTGAACGACCAGGTCGTTACCCTTGATTTCCTGCGACTGTATGCCATACGCCATTCTTTCGAGGCGACCAATCGGCTCGAACACGTTGGGACCTTTTTCGAGCATCAGCCAGTAGCCGTACAGTGGTTCATTGTCGACCGGCTTGCAGGTCTTCTCGTCGTAACGGACCGCATAGTGTACTTCGTTACGGTTCTTGTTGCGCTTAATGTGAAAAAGGTTCGAGCGCGATTCGGCGAAAAGGCCGCCGGAAAAACCGGCAGCCAGCAGAAAAATAGTGAAAAATTTCATCGATAACTTTCCCTTACTTCTTTTTGTCTGCCATTTCTTCTTCAACGATCAGAAAATCTTCATCATCATCGTCGTCAAAGACACCCAATACATCATCATCTTCAATGATGATCTCATCAGCCGGACCTTTTGCTTCTTTCTTCTCTTCGGTTTTCTTTTCAGAAACAAGCTCTTCTTCATCTTCGAGCAGGATAATTTCATCATCTTCTTCGTCGATGACGATCTCGTCTTTCTCGTTCAATGTCGCAGTCCCGGCCACAGCAGCTGCACCGGCGCCCGCCCCCAGCGCAGCCGCAGCAGCGACAGGCGCAGGCGACGATTCGCTTTTTGCAGGTTCGGCGGCAGGAACCGGCGCATTCGCCGGCGTAGCTGACACCACGTTTTCACTGCGCGCAGGTTTATCTGCGCCCTTGAGGTTGTCGAGTTTCGCAATAATAGAGAGAATGCGCGTTTCGAGCTCCTGCTCTTTTGATTTGAGGCGGCTGAGCTCCTGCGTTGCTTCCTGCAGCTGCTGCTGCCACTTCTGCGCTTCGCGCTCACGCTCTTCTGCCGTGAGGCGAAGCTGGTCGTTGCTTGCCTTCAGGCGCTCAGCCTCAGATTCGAGGTGGCTGTTTTCGACCCGCAGGTCAGAAATGAGTTCCAGAGCCTTGACAATTCTGCCTTCGAGTTGCTCCAGCTGTTCGAGAGTTACCATGGCCGGCTTTACTATGAGCCAAGCAGAGAGGGCAAGCTTTTTTTAAAGGGGGAGCTTCACTCGTCAGGCAACGCGGCTGGCCGCTGCTGCGCCCCTCCGCGTTGTCCGTTTCCGAAAATCCTTGCAATCCTATAGAAGAATTCTCCGATTGAACATGCGCTGCAACCTTCTTTTGGCTCTTTCACTTTTTATCCCGACGGTATTTGTCCACGCACTGACTGTCGGGGTCTTTGATATCAGGGGTGATGTCGGCAATGAAGGCGGCAGACTCGCCGACCTCGCGCAGAGCGAAATTCAGGGCGAAAAATCTTTCACGCTGAGGGACCGGCTTTCGATCAAAACCATGATCGAACAACAGGAAAAATGCGCCGCGGGCTACAAGGCATGCCCCGACCTGAGTGGTTCAGCCAAAACACTCGACGTCTACGTCACCGGTGAGGCCATTTCGCTTTCGGCGCAGAAGCAGGTGATCTTGCGGGCAGTAAAGACGAACGACCAGAAAATTGCGGCAATTGCGGTCGGCAACGGCGATAACCTCGAGCAGAGCATGGCCTCAGCTGCCGCTGAACTGCGTAAAAAAATGGCGACACTCTCGCAGGGTGACAGCGGAGCTTCTGACCGCTGGCGCCTTGCGGTACAGCCCGTGCGTGCCGCTAACGAAGCAGCGCAGAAGTTGCCCGAGCTTGCAGGCCTCGACTCCATGCTGCTCGGAGCACTCAGCAAAAAAGCCTCGTTCGATCTTGTGGAAACCAAAAGCGATGATATTGTCGAAGCGGAAAAGATGCTCGTGCTCTCAGGGTTTGCGCCAGGTGCAATGGCGCCGGTCGGCGGCGACTACACACATTTCGTCACCGCGACAATCAAGGTGCAGGACGAAGCGCGCATTCTCGCATACCAGGTCATCAGCCGGAAAACCGGTGTTGCGGTAATCAGCGACATTATCGAATGGCGCGCCGATGAAAGCCCGCAGAAGGCACTGGATAAAGTAGCCGACTATACCGAGAACGATCTGATGCGTGTGCTCGGCAAACTCGAAATAACAGGCTGTGATCCGGCTGACGCGATGCTGTCTTTTGAGTTCAAAGACCCCGCACGAGCCCCTGAACAGATACAGTGCAAATCGCCATTGCTCGTTGAAGATATTCCGGCCGGTGAATACACGATCGTCTTCAGGCACGAAGACCGCAACACGCTCAGCAAGACGATTACCATCAAACCGGTAGAGACACTGAAACTGGGAAAAATACAGCTGCCGGATATCGACCTGTCACTCTTTCGCAATGCATCGGCAGCAGAAAGCGCAGGCAATTTCGGGGAGGCAAACTCGCTCTATTCCCAATTCTACAGTAAATACCCGCGTCACCGCATGGCTTCTTACGCGATGTACCGGGAAGGCTACGTGACACAGTTGCGGCTCAAGAAGGTTGCTGAAGGGCGAAAGATACTCGAAAACGTGATCGCACGAAAACCCGATGCCGAAATCCGCAGCGAAGCATACGTGGGTATGGCGCTGGGCTACCAGGCAGAAGGTGATGCAGAAAAGGCCAACAACATCTTTCGTATGCTGACCGACCAGTATGCGGGCACGACCGCAGCTGAGTTCGCGCGCGAATGCCTCGAGGGCAAATGCGCGCTGTAAAGCACGCCGTCTTATTTTCGCTACTCCTGGTCGTTTGCGCGACGACGGCGGTTGCCTCAGGCAAGGTGCGTGACGTTGCATTGCAGCGCAACCAGGTCACCGTGACCATGAGCAAGGCCGGCGCGTTTGCCCTGGGAAAAAAAATCTATTTCTACCGCAACGGCAAGGCGACCGGTAGCGCCGAAGTCACCCAGGCCTTTCATACCAAGGCGATCGCGCGCATCCTGACCGGCAGCCCCCAGTCAGGAGACGACGCCAGCGCTGCGGCAAAGGCACCGAAACAACAGGCAAAGATCAGCCGTGTCTCGTTTGCCGCCTCGAGCGTGCAGGCGCAGGAGTTTCTTGTCGAACTACAGTTTGAAAACCAGGAAAAGATTCAGCGCAAGCTGACACTCAATGCCGAACTGGCAGTCTTAATGAAGGGAGCTCCGACCTATATGGGGCTTTCGGCCGCGCTGCTCAGGCGCTTCGACCTGCTGTGGGAGAACGGCGCCCTGCGGGTTACCGGTGTAGAACTCAGCGACCGGTCGCGGTTTGAACTGGCTGGCCTGGTCGCGTCTGATCTGTATCAGCGCATCAAGCCCGCGGCAGAAACGCGCAACTCTACGGTGCCGGGAAAGATCGTTTTCCTGAAGAAAGTCCGCGATCTTCCGCAGCTTGCCGACGGTGTGGAAGTTGAACTGAAAGCTGCCAAAGAAAGTGAACGCATGAAGCAAGGCAGCGTATACAAGCTGAAGGTCTATTGCAACGAACTCTTTATGACAGAGTTTCTGCTCAAACCCCAGGGGAGCGATCTGTCAGACCAGCTGGTGATTGCGCCGGTCGACCTGGCTGCGACAGAAAACAACCTTGAATTCCGCCTGGTCGAAGTCACAGATACGGGTGACCTGTTGCTCGAAACCGACAATAACCAGCTGATTGCGATGCTGGCCCTCGAAAACAACCAGCCCGACCGCAACGCTCGTGTCCGGGTAACCCTGGGCAAGGGCTATGACGCGTTCGCAAACACAGTAAAGTAGGCCCTAACAAACGACCGGGAACATTTTGCGACCGGGCCTCAGCTTCCTGCTGCCACCAGTATTCCTTGACGACAAGAGGTGATCAGCGGCTGCATGCACGCCATGAAGGCTTCTTACTGGCTGACCACGGTTATCTCTGCTACACTGCTGCTGGTCACATTGGCACACCCGCAGGATAATGCGCCAGAAGACGACACTTACCCCGTACGGATTATCCTTGAGCCGCGACCCGACGCTCGTTTCTACCAGGTCGAATGGCTTGAAGGCAATGAAATAAGCGGCGAAGAAGAAGCTCCCACTGGCAGCAGCCTGCGGGAAAAAGTCACGCGGACCGAGATCAAACGCAACCTCCCGCTGCGTTTTCGCTATTTTCGCCTGCGCTCGGCGTACCGCGACGGGTTGTACGGCCCCTGGGGTGAAGTCGTCGAAATTCAGCGCCCGACGCGCCTAACCAAAAAGGAAACGGATAGACCTGGCAGCGGAAAAAAACCGGGCTCTGACACCACGGCGGCGGCAAAGCCAGTCAAAAAGAAGAGTACGGCAAAACACAGCGAAGATGCAAAGCCGGTTGAGCCGCAGGATGTCTTTGCGCAGGTCATCGACAAAGATGGCAAAGAGAAATGGGTTCTCCGCGGAAAATCGGTCGCGGCCGAGCGCCTCGACCAGACCAGCCCGCTGTGGTATGATGTTGAATGCCTGAGTGAAAAAGACGCGCCAGAGAATACCAACGGCAGGCGTCGCTACGAAGGCCCGGTGCCCTTCACCCGGGCGGGACAATACCGCATGAACCTGTACAATACAGAAGACACGACGCAAAACAAGCCCCTGCAGACGTGGATATTCTGGGTATATACAGACGTGCCGCGCACCTACGTGAAGTTCTATGCGCCGTTTCTGCATGGCCGTGGCGGTTTTATCGTCGGCGGCAAAACCAAAATTTCGCTGAGCTCTCAGTTTGCGGGCGCGGCAATCGACCGCATCGATTACCGGGTATTCGCCGAGGGCAGCACGCCAGGCGCCTGGCAGAAATACGAAGACGATATTGAAGTAGCGTCGTTTGCAAAGGGCCAGTATGGTTATTACAATATCGAATATCGCGCAACCAACGTCGCCGGCAGCGTCGAACCACCGCAGATTCGCCGCATGCTCATCGATTCGCGCGGCCCGACCATCGAAGAACGCGCTGCCGAAGATGGCTCAGCTGGCTTCACTTTTGCCGACGAGCATTTTCCCGTTGTCGTCCGCATCTACCAGAACGGCGCCCTGGTGCAGGATATTTACTTCAAGCAGTGGAAGGCAAACGAAAACGTCAGGGCTCCCGCTGCAAGTGGTTATGAAATACGAGCCATTGACCTTCTGGGCAACGAGACCATTCTGAAAAAATGAGCCGGGTCACGGCCTCACGATGAGGGCTTCAAGCTCTGCCGCAGGCATCGGTCTGCCGAAATAGTAACCCTGGTAGGCACCGCAGCCCATGGCACGCAGCATTTGCCACTGCTCTTCTGCTTCAACTCCCTCGGCGATTACGCCGAGGTTGAGGTTACTTGCCATGCCGATGATCGTGCGTATTAGCACTGCATCGTTGGCGTCAATTTCGATGTCGCGAACGAATGACTGGTCAATCTTTATCTGGCTCAGCGGCAGCCGCTTGAGATAAGACAGCGAAGAGTACCCTGTTCCAAAGTCATCGAGACAGAAACTGAGGCCAGCCTTACCCAAAGCTTCCATTTTTCCGATTGTTTCTTCGATATTATCGAGCATCAGGCCCTCAGTCAGCTCGAGTTTCAGGCCCTGCGGGTTGATTCCCGTCGTGCGCACGGTTGAGGTGACGTATTCCACAAACTGCGGATCGCGGAACTGCCGTGGACTAACATTGAGCGACAATACCAGGTGCTTCGTCGCCTCGTGCTGCTGCCACTGCGCGAGTTTTGTGCAGGCTGCCTCGATCACCCACCGGCCAATCGGCAGAATGTCACCGGTTTCTTCGGCGAGGGCGATGAAATCACCGGGCATGACCTGGCCGCGCTGCGGATGAAACCAGCGCAGCAGTACTTCGGCGCCAAAGACAACCCGCTGCGCGTCGACCTGCGGCTGGTAGTACAGTTGTAGCTCACCGCCCGACGCTGCGCGGCGCAGGTCATTCTCGAGCGCAAGTTTCTCTTCGATCTCGCGCTGCATACGCACATCAAAATTGCGCAGGCGGTTTTTTCCTGACATCTTCGCCTGGTACATCGCGATGTCGGCGCGCTTCAGCAATTCTTCAGGCGCATGGATATGACCATAGAGCAGCGTCAGTCCGACGCTCACCGTGTTCTGGAAGTACTGGCCGCGTGCATAGGGGTTTTCGCAGGGTTCTGCCAGCGAAGCGATGATTTTTTCCCCGAGCAACTCGGCCCTGCGCGCGGCTTCAGACAATGAACCGGTGAGATTTTCTGCAATGACGACAAACTCGTCGCCGCCCCAGCGTGCGACGGTGTCACCCTCGGCAACGCAGGCGCTCAGTCGCTCGGCGACAACGGTAAGGTAAAAGTCGCCGCTCGCATGACCGCTCGTGTCGTTAATATTCTTAAAGTTGTCAACATCGATAAAAAACAACGCACCATACTGCTGGTCGCGTTCGCTGGCTGCGATCGTGTGCCTGAGGCGATCCTGGAAAAGTTTGCGGTTCGGTAACCCTGTAAGGTTATCGTAAAGGGCGAGGGAATGGATGATCGCCTGTGACTTTCTGCGTTCGCGAATGTCAGTAATGGACCCGCGTATCTGCACGGCGCCCTCGACCGGCATGCGGTGCAGGCGAATTTCACAAGGTATCGATTGACCATTGCTGTTGACATGCAGCCACTCGAAAACCGGCATCTCGCCGGCTGCAGCCCGCGATAGATATTCACGCGCCATCTCTGCAGATGATCTGCCGTTTTCCTGCAACGGTGGGCTCACGTCGGCAGGGGTCATTTCTTTCAGCCGGGTAGCACCCAGGCCGAACAATTTCTCTGCCTGTGGATTCACATCGATGAAGCGGCCGAGCTTCATATCGAACACCACAATCGCCTCGGGCGCCGAGTCGATGAGCTGCCTGATGTAGCGCCGGTCTGTCGCGGCAATTTCTGAGACACGGCGTAACCTGCGTATCGACGTCTGCAGGGAATCCACTATACCCGAAATAAGCATAACGAGCATCGCTCCCACTGTCACAAAGACGACCACGACCTTCAGCCATGTGGATAACACGGTATCGCCGGGCAGCGGATGGACCTCGACACCAATATGCCCCCACTGTGCCAGGTAACCGTAGAGCGCGATGACAGCCGCATCAAATGCGAGCAGCACCAGCGCGACCGTGCGGCCAAAAAAGGTTGCCGTGATCATGACGGCGGCCCCGGCAATACTCAGTGCCGTATACCGCACGCCAAGGTGCAGGGGAAAATAGAGCCCGACCAGCGTGAGCTGCAGCACGAGAAGCGCTCCCTTTGCGCGCCAGCCGAAGCGCGGATGCAGCACAACAACAATCGGCACTGTGAGCGCAATTGCGAGGGTAGCACCGGCATCGACGCGGCCGAGGCGTGTCACCCACATCGCAATCATGACAGTGCTTCCCGCAAGGACAATCGCCAGCGCACGCCTGAGCAGACGCACCTTCCACAGGCTTTGTTCTGCGATCATTTCACTGCCAGTGTTATCGCGTATCACCGGTTTTCGTTCCCTATAATTGCGCGCTTTCTGTAAAGCCGGATTAAATACCCGGCAATTTGTCTATTCCCTGCGCATTTGGTGGCTGGCTGAAAAGCTCTTTCTCATTGACGGCATGTCTCAAACGCGATTTCTGCCGGTATGGCGAAACTTTCTGGTGCTCCCCCACAGGGGACAACAAACGTATCAGCCGGCGCTCACGCAAAAGTTACGATCTATTATAATCCGAAGTGCCGCAAGAGCCGCGAGGCGCTGCAGATCATCAAAGAAAAGGGCATCGATCCTGAAATCCGCAACTACATGGAAGAGCCTCCTTCAAAGGCTGAACTCTCCGAAGTACTGCGCAAAATGGGCCGCCGTCCGCGCGACATCTTCCGCAAATCAGAGCCGCTCTATAAAGACCTTGGCCTGAAGAACAAAGACCTGACGGACGATGAGCTGCTGACCTACCTGAATGAATACCCCATTCTCATCGAACGGCCAATTGTCGTGAAAGGCCAGCGCGCAGTACTCGGGCGTCCACCTGAAGACGTGCGCCGCATTATCTGACGCAAGGGCTTGAGGCCCGGGGTAACATGCGGCGCAGGCTGGTAGTCACCTCGGGACCCACGCGCGAGTTTTTCGATCCCATACGATTTCTCTCAAACCCGAGTACCGGCCGAATGGGCCACTCTATTGCGGCTGCGGCTGTCAGGCGCGGCATTTTCGAAGTGGTCTTCATATCGGGGCCCGTGATGCCCGAATTTGCGACCGTTGAGGGAGCGCGTAATGTTTCGGTTATCAGTACCGACGACATGCTGGCAGCAGTGGGTGACGCCCTTGAACCGGGTGGAATACTCGTGATGGCGGCCGCACCGGCAGATTACAAGCCCGCGGTAAAATCTCCCGTGAAAATCAAGAAAACCGAGAACCCGCAGATCAGCCTGGTGCCGAATCCTGATATCCTGAAAGAGATGGCGCGGCGCAATAGCGCGCTCTCGCCGCGCGCCCTGCTGATTGGTTTCGCCGCCGAAACGCATGAAACCGAAAAGTACGCTTTGGGCAAGTTGCGCGACAAACAGCTCGACATGATCTTCCTGAACGATGTCTCGCGGCAGGGTGCGGGATTTGCCTCAACCACGAACGAATTCACCGTCTTCTACCGCGACGGCCGCCGGCTTGAGCTGGCAAATGCCATCAAAGAGGAGCTCGGTGAAAAAATCATCGACTGTGTCCTCGAATACGCCAGACAGCAACCGTGATTGCCGTGCTTGTCGCTACCCGGGTTGAAGCGCAACAACTGCTGCGCCACCTGACCGCCGTCAAACAAGAGGGCATTTTTCATTACCGCGGCAAAATTGCCGGTAAACCGGCCGCACTTTTTCTCACGCGCCCAGGTGTCGGCTCGCGTGAGCAGGTACGGCGCTTTCTGCGTCTCTACACGACCGAGCTCGTCATCTCGGCCGGTGCTTGCGGCAGCCTGACGAGCGAACTGCGTCGGTTGCAGGCAGTATCGATTGGTTCCGTTACCAATGCCGACCGTGAATGGCTGCAGCTGCAGGGCGGCACAGCCAAGTGCGTATCCGTCGGGCGCCTGGTCAAAGACGATACAGAAAAAGCAATGCTGCGCGAGCGAACCGGGGCAGATGTGCTCGACATGGAAACCTGGACGCTCGTACGAATTCTGAGCGAAGCAGAGTTCGCCACGCGCCGGTTTGTCGCTGTGCGCGTCGTCGACGACCTGCCAGGCGAAGAGAACTGGTTAAACAAAGAACGGCACCTGCGAGATCTCACGGCACGCAGGCCTTCAGGTCGACTGCGCGTGGCTGAAATCATTCGCTTTGGCATCTGGGATTTCTTCCTGGTTCACCGGCGTCGGCGCCAGGTTGCGTCGGCCATACAGCGGGCAATAGAAACTGCCGCAGCAGGAAAACCCGCCTGATGCACCTGCAGCGGGCCCGCGGCACATTCTTCATTCTCTGCTCTGCCCTGCTCTTCTACCTGGCAACGTTCTTTGTGCGGCTGGCAAGCGAGCGCTACACTATACCCGGGTCATGGTACACGCTCTCGCGCTTCGCGCTCGGATTACCGCTGTTCTGGTTTTTTTTCCGCCGCGCACGGGTTGAGGTCAATAACCGGACCTGGCTTTTTGTCCGGGCGGTATGCAATGTGGTCGCAGTGGTTTTCTTTCTGTACGCGGCGCACTTTGGCTCAGTGATGAATGCAAACATACTCAACATGACATACCCGGCTTTTGTGGCATTGCTATCGCCGGTATTCATCGGCGAAAAGAATTCGTGGACCAGCTGGGTATCTGTTGTAGCAGCGATTACCGGGGCGACGCTCATCACGCTGGGCGGCAAAGAGCTTCAGCTCAAGACTCCTGACCTGCTGGGCCTGGCATCGGGCATTACTGCAGGCGTTGGCGTGATGAGCCTGCGGCAGATACGAAAGACCGATTCAACGTTCAACGTGCTCTACTATACATTTTTGCTCGGTACGCTGGCTTCGCTTCTGCTGGTAATCCTGGAAAGTTTTGTCTGGGTGCAGCCGGCGACCGGCCTGACACAACCGGGTTTCTGGCAACTTCTGCTTCTATCCGGTCTTTGCGGAGTTCTGGGCCAGTGGGTCTTTACCTATGGTTTTGCCTGGGTCGGCGCTGTCGAGGGTTCAATACTCTCATCCACGCGCATTCTCATCGCACTGGCCTTCGGCGTACTCTGGTTCGGCGAGGCCTTTACGGCGGCGGCCGCGCTGGGTGCCGGTTTGGTGCTGTTTTCGAATGTCTTGCTTTCGTTACGACGGACCTGACTTTTTGTGGCGGCCCCGCGCACGGTTTGTTTATCCTGAACACATGAAGCGAACAGCCAGGATTACCCCTTCGTTAACTGCAGCAGGGGTGCTTTTGGTTTTCGGGGCTAGCCTGTTTGCTTTTGGTTCGAGCGTCGTGCGGTTGGTGCGCGAGCCGGCTGCTGTGGCTTTCTCGCTGCAAAAGGGCTACGGCGTACAGCGCGATGGCAAACACGAACTGGTCTTCACTTCTGTTGTTACAGGCAAAGTGGTAAAGACCGTCAAAGCGTTCAAAGGCAGCATCGCAACAGAAGATAAGAAGTACTTCAGCCGTCTCGAGCCGGTAACTCTGCCTGCGGTGAGCGGCAAGGTGCGGGTCACCGGGCGAATCTTTTACTGCAGTTTCGAGCAGAAATTCTGCTCGGTACAGCGCGTCGACGAAGAGCTCTGAAGCGCGTTAGTCGGCAACTTCGACGCGAGCTGCGAGCTCGCCGATTTTCGGGTGTGATTTCTCAGCAACACAGATTTCGAGCAGTCTGCCATCTTTCGGTGCTTCGAGGGAGAACGCGGCCTTGTCAGTAACGAGCTCGCAAAGTTCGTCGCCGGCGCTGAAGGCTTCGCCTGGCTTTTTATTCCACTTCACGACTTCAATGCCGTCGTTACCCCCGATATCAGGAATCTTCAGCTCAACAACGCGTGCCATGCGGTCAGATGCCCTTGTCAGCACGCCGCGCGTAAAGTAGAATTCAGGGTGATCTCTTCCGTGCAGGCATAAAAAAACCCCGCTCACGCGGGGTTCTGACCTTCGGGCAACTGCCTTGCGGCGCGAAGGGTTACATTACGGTGACGGTTTTGTCGCGATGATCTCGTCGCGGTTCACGAGCTCCAGAATGTGCTCATACTCTGGAGAGTCTTTCTTGTATTTGAGCTCTGTCGCACGCAGCAGGTGCTTGTTCTTGTTCTTCTTGTAGAAGATGCGCTCTGCTTCTGTGCCCTTGTTGTACTTGTCAGCAACTGCTTCTTTGAAGCCGTACGCTGAAGCCAGGTACTTGTGCGGTGAAATTTCTGTTTCAAACGCAGGATCGATCTTCAGGTAACGCTCGAGCAGGTCGATGGTCTGCGGCAGGTTGCCGAGGTCGTACTGTGCAATGATCCAGTCGCGGTATACTGCCGCTGTCAGATCTTTCATCTGCTGTTTTTCGCGGAACGAGCGGTTCTGGATTTCGTCCAGGTGGTTGATCGCGCGGGTGAAGTAAGTTACCGCCTTGATTTTGGCGCGGTTTTTCTTCTCGAGCAGAATGCGCTCTTCGCGCATTTTACGGTCGATGGTCTGCCAATACCACTTTTCGTTCAGGTACTTTGCGTCTGCCCACTCTTCTTTGTTGCGCTGGACTTCTTCGCGCATTTTGTCGAGGAGTGAACGGCCGGTCTGGTAATTCGACAGGGCCAGGCGGAACTTGTTGTTTGCAAAGTCGTCGCCGAGTTTATAGAGTTCGTCGAAGGATGCCACGTAAGGGCGGTAATCAGGATTGTACCACTTGGCTTCTTTTTCGTCAGCCGGGTTATCCTTTTTTTCCTCTTTTTTCGCGGTATCTGCCGGTTTCGCTGCCGGCTGCGCGAAAATCGCTGCAGAGGTCGCGAATACTGCGAGCAGTGTAGTCGCTGCCAGTATTTTCTTCATAATAGTTCTCCTTCTGTCGCCTTCAAGTCGTGTCAGTTTCCGCAGGATTTGGTATGGCAGCTGTGCTGCAAAACCAAATCCTGTGGATAATACACTATATTCTTTGTCGGCGTTCGATGCGTAAATCTTAAATTGAATTGTGCTGACCGGCACCATAATTTTCACCAGCTGCACCGGGTAAATTATGTCACTTGGGGCTCTTTCTGCCCTTGCCGAGCAGCTCCTCCAGCAGGCGCAGCATGTCGGTTTCTGTGACGATGCCCAACAGCTTGTCGTTTTCATCGCATACCGGCAGACAGCCAACCTTATGCTTGATCATCAGTTTTACGGCGGTGCGCACCGAGTCCTCGCGATCGGCGCGCAGCGGGTCGCGCGTCATCACTTTGCCGATCGTCAGCTTCTTGTCCCCTACAACCGACCGACCGCCCTCGGGGTCATTGACAAAGACAAGCACGTTGCGCAGGTCACGGTCTGACACGATGCCGACCAGCTTACCTCCCTCACCCACCACCGGCATGTGGCGAAACCGGCCTTCGAGCATACTCCGGTACGTGTCTTCGACGTTCTCGCCGATGCGCGTCGTCACAACGTCAGTCAACATGATGTCGCCCACTGTCAGGGCATCAGAATAGCGCATAGGGTTACCTCAAGGTTCAGCGGCCCAGTATACTGCGCCGCAGCTCTTCGATTCCGTTACGGCGCTCTTCATCAGTTTGGGAAGGATTATTCCTGATGTACTCTTTTTCCGCGGCCAGGAACTGGTCCATTTTCGAGATGGCTTCGCTGGTCGCCTGGGATGCCTGCCGTTCTTCACTCTCCATGCGCTGCGCCTCGACCGCACCAAAATGTTTCACGCGCAGGTCGGCCATGAGCCTTGTGCGCTCCGCCTCGGGCAGCTTTGCGATGTCAGTCTGTACCAGCATCAGCTCGGTGCCATATTTGATGTCCGGGGGCTCGCGTTCAAGCAGCGACTGGTAGTAGGGTCCGAGTATGTCTTTTTTACGCTCTTCGTACAGGCGTATGCGTTCGGCAGCGGCCAGGTTCGCGTATTCGGGGGAGCTGAACTTTGCCTGTTCTTCCTGCAGTGCGATGCGGGCTTCTTCCATGCCGAACAACAGGCGGGCAACCTCATCGCCAAAAAAATCCCGCCGCGCCTTTTTCATCAGCCGGTACTTTTCCGGGTAGCTGAGCCGCTCGAAATTTTCGGGCAGGTTCTGCCGCATTTTTGTCTCGAACTGCAGGTACTGGTCAAAGAGTTCGGCCAGGCGTTGCCTGTCTTTGCCCGGCAGGTCGAGAATGATCTGCCGTATTCTCTCGTTGCACGCTGCCTCTTCGAGTTCACCCGCGCAGTCGCGGCGCAGGCGAATCAGTTCGAGCGCAAGATCAATCTTACCGGCCTGGATATCCTGCAGAAGGTATTCGCTGCGTGACTCGGCGAGCCGGTCAGTCGGGTAAGGAAAGCGCTCGATACCGCTGGCCGCATGATTGGCGCGGCGCTCATCACTTCCCCTGAAAAGAAAGTAGAGCAGCAAAGCGCTCAAGAGCAGGCCAGCCGGAACGAGGTATTTCTTCATCTGCCCTGCGGCTTTGTTCCGGCTGTGGTGCCTGTCAAGGTTTACTCGACCCAGGTGCCTTCGGTCACACGGTCTGACCAACGCAACCAGACCTCGGCGACACCAGCCGCGGCCTTAGCCTCGACCAGCTTCTGGTTCTGCTGCCCGTTGCGTGGAACCGAAAACTGGAATGCACCGGCAGTTTCGTTACTACAGATGGCTGCGCCGTCGGCAAAAGTACCGGCAGCGTTGGAAATCCGCCACACACCTTGCGCATTGCGGCAGGCAAAACGGTAGCGGTTGGTGCAGCTGGCATCGTTCCAGCGGCCATTCGAATACTGCATGGTGCAGTCTTCGTTATTGTTGTAGTTGTTGGGTTCACCCGAAGCCCATGAAAAAACCGCAGAGGCAAGCCTGCCATCGGTAGGATTAATCTTGTCCATGCCCGGCAGGTTCACGCCGCATTTGAGCATTTCAGGCATATTTGCCGTTGTCGTTTTGCCTGAACCGCCTCCGAACCAGGCGGTCAGGTTGGTGCGGTCTTCGTAGAAGCGGACCATCTTGTTGGCATAGGCATCGGCGCTCATCGAAGCCGAACCGCAATCGGGGTATGAGGTGAACTTCGAAACATTGGCTTCAGGCACGTTATTCTTCACGTAAACCCAGCTCTGCCATTCGCCTGTGCCACACCCGCCGCTCCAGAGAATGATATTTTTGCCCGCTGAAAGAACCTGCTGCCGCGTGATGTTTACGGGGGCATCCTGGCAGGTCGTTGTCGGACGGTAGATGAGGTCACCGAATGCAGCCTTCAGGACATTGAGTGCTTCCTGGTGGCGACCGTCGAGATGGTCTTCGAGATAGAGTATGACCACCTCAGAGCGGTTAGAGCGGATGAAGTCATTCAGCTCCGCAACACCTTTCGAGAGGTGACGATCGTATGAACTGCAGCCGACATGGTTGCCCTGGCCGTGGCACAGCAGAGGTCGCATACCCCATTGCCAGGGCCAGCCTTCCATGCTGAAGTACCAGTGCACATCGAACTCTACCGCGCGGATATCCATGCGCAGCTGGTCTTTAATCGAGAAATCGTGGTTGGGGTCTATGTAGCTGAAGGCCGTTGCATAGGCTGCGGCGTTATACGTATTGTGCGAGTGCAGAAAAGTGCTGTCTTTGAGAGGCAGGTTAGCCTCAAGCGCGCGTTGCGCCCCGAGAGATTTTTTCTCCCACGAACGCTGGTAAACATCGACGGGCGATTCGGGTTTGGGTTTGCTGCTTGATCCGTTCAAGGCAAAAAACGCCGCGACGAGCGCGAGGGCAAAAGACTGCTTCGTTTTCATGACTTCTCCTGTGCTGACAATTTCGCGGAGCAAAACCGGGCTACTCAGAACGTCAACGGAAAATGCTTAAGCAGTTCTTTAGTCCGGGGACATATGTTACAGTGGGATTGCTGAAATAAGCGCCCGCCCTTAAGCGGTTTTTACGACAAAACTGAACTTGAAGGGACGGGCAAATGTACGATTACCAGGAAATCTATCGG
>JBMOPL010000025.1:0-195650 GCA_049323535.1 Spirochaetota bacterium
ATCTGAAATGGTACAACAGGCGACGCCCTCACTGGTCATTGAACGGTTTGACACCCCATGAGCGGTTCTATGGCATCCGGCTGGCAAAGATTGCTTAGGTGTACGATATCTCCCCGGACTCTACATTGGCCAAAAGCGGTACCGAAGCTGCTACAAGGGCTTTGTGCTTTGCACGCTGAACTGAGACTGTTTTTTGCACCATGATCGTCGTGACTGGCGGGGCGGGGTTTATCGGCAGCGCCGTCGTGGCATACCTGAACGCGGCCGGCGAAAAAGACATTCTCATCGTCGACAATCTCGCAGATTCGGCGAAGTGGAAGAATCTTGTCTCTTTAAAATACCGTGACTTCGTCCATAAATCCCAGTTTCTCGCACGCCTCGAAGCAGGTGATTTCGGCCGGCCTGAAGCAATTGTGCACATGGGCGCGTGTTCTTCAACGACGGAAACAGACGGCGACTACCTGATGGCGAACAACTACGCTTACACGCGCATGCTTGCTGAATACGCTCTGGAGAAAGGGGTGCGGTTTGTCTATGCCTCGAGTGCCGCAACGTACGGCGGCATTGAGAGCGGTTTTGAGGACGACGATGCGACGAGCCTCACGCTCAAGCCCATCAACCGCTACGGATATTCAAAGCAGATATTTGATGAAGTTGCCATTGCAAAGGGCTGGACAAAGCAGATTGCAGGACTCAAGTTCTTTAATGTCTACGGTCCCAACGAGTACCACAAGAAAGACATGTCGAGTGTGATCTATAAAGCCTTTTACCAGATAGGGGAAAACGGTTTTCTCAAACTTTTCAAATCGCACCGCCCCGACTTCGGCGACGGCGAACAGAAGCGTGACTTTGTTTACATCAAAGACTGTGTCGACGTGATCGGCCAGTTGCTGCAGAACCGCGCGGCAAATGGTATCTTTAACCTCGGGTCAGGCGCTGCACGCAGCTGGAATGAACTGGCAGCAGCAGTATTTTCGGCAATGGGTAAAGAGAAACGTATCGAATATATCGAAATGCCCGGCCAGCTGGTTGGCAGTTACCAGTACTTTACGCAGGCCAGTATGCAGAAACTGCAGGCCGCGGGTATTCGTCTCAAGCAGACGAGCCTTGAAGTCGGGGTCGCTGATTACGTGAAGAACTATCTTATGTCCGGAGAACTGCGGCTGCAGGACCGGCAATTCTGAAAGACAAAGGAAACGACATGACAGAGCTCGGAAAAAAAATCGATGCACAGATCCGTAACGTACCGGATTTTCCCAAACCCGGAATCATCTTCAAAGACATCACGCCGGTGATCCAGGATGCAAATCTGTTTAAAGAAGTTATAGAAGCAATGGCGCAACAGCTTCAGGCGGAAAATCTGAAGTATGTCGCGGGAATCGAATCACGCGGGTTCATTTTTGCCAGTGCGCTCGCCACCCGCCTTGGCGTTGGAATGATCCTCCTGCGCAAGCCCGGCAAATTGCCCTGGAAGACGCTGCGTGCCACCTACCAGCTCGAGTATGGTACTGATGCGATTGAAATCCACGAAGACGCAGTAGCCGAAGGGGACCGCGTCGCCGTAGTCGACGACCTTCTGGCGACCGGCGGGACTGCGACTGCTGCTGCCTGCCTGCTGCGTGATGCGGGTGCCGACGTGCGCCAGGCCGTATTTGCCATCGAACTCAGCTTTTTGCCCGGCAGGGAAAAGCTGCGTACTGCGGGTTTTCCGAACATCCAGAGCCTGCTCACGTATTGAGTACTGCCGCCACAGCATCGCAGAACCCCCGCCTTGTCGGGGTTTACATCCACCTGCCTTATTGCGATGTCAAATGTGCTTACTGTGATTTTTATTCGATAGCGCTGCGCCACGTCGGCGAGCCTTTCTGGATCAGTTACCTTGAGCGGCTGCAGGACGACCTCGCAGCGCAGCTGAAGCTGCTTGTTGCTGATACTGCTAAGCCCGTACTGGCATCCATTTTTTTTGGTGGAGGCACTCCGTCGAAAGCACCGGCGCAAGTCATTGCAGGTGTAATCGAAGCGGTACGCAGCGCATTTCCGCATGCGTTATCCAGTCTCGAAATCACTGCCGAAGCAAACCCCGAATCGCTGACACCAGGGTTGCTTGCCGCATGGCGCGATGCAGGTCTCAACCGCGTCAGCGTGGGTATGCAGAGTCTTGACGAAGAGACTCTGCGCTACCTGGGCAGACTCTATCGTCCGCAGGCATACCGCGAAGTACTGTCGCAAATCCGTGCAGCCGGGTTCGACAATTTCAGCGCGGATTTTATCACGGGCGTACCTGGCCAGAGTATTCAGAGTACGCTCCGCGACCTGGAATTTGCCGTGGGCGAAGGCGTGACGCACCTTTCCCTATATCAACTGACCATTGAGCCCGGTACTCTGCTCAGGCAGCGCATTTTGCGCGGCGAGCGTCCCGCAATCAGCGACGACCAGCAGGCACAGCAGATGGCAACTGCCTGCGATTGGTTGTCGGGACAGGGATTTGAACGCTACGAAATTTCGAATTTTGCCCGCCCCGGCTATGCCTGCCTGCATAACCGCATCTACTGGACGCACCGGCCGTACCTGGGCCTGGGGGTCGCGGCTCACAGTTTTAGCGGACGCCGGCGCTTTTTGCATCCGCGCTCGCTCGAAAAATATCTCGTACCGGGTATACCGCCCACCGAAGATAAGGATAGCCAGCGGCGCGACGCCCTTCTCGGGTACGTGCGCCTGCTTGAGCCCTTCAGGCCCGAGCGCATCACCGCACTCTACGGTGCAGCAGAGCGCCCTGCGGTGCAGCAGGTGCTTCGCAGGGCAGTGGAGCGCGGCTGGCTGCTGCGCTGCGGCCCTTTGCTGCGCCTGTCACCTGCAGGTGCTGAACAGAGCGATTCTCTGCTCGCCGAGTTATGGAATACCTGAATTTTCAGTTCCACAGAATCGGTGGACGCACTTCCGTGATGTATTCGCTGATCTCGTTCGTATTGGGGCTTGTCCTGTACCGGACGGTGATTTTCACATAGCGGGGTACCTGGCGCCGGCTCTTGTAATCCCAGGACTCCTCAAAATCGACTCCATTGTTTGAACCCTCGACTTTAAATTCGTCGACCAGCCTGACCATGGGTACGGCGACGCCGCGATAGAGGTTGCGGTAGTCGATGTACATATCTTCTGCCCGGTATAGGGTGTAGTTTTGCCCGTCGGCGTCTCGCTCGACGAAATACGAGACCATAAAGCTGCGCGCCTGCAGCACCGAGGGGTTGGCATGCAGTGCTGCTGAAGGAAAAACAAAGGCGTCGAAGCGCTTGCCTCCATGCAGTTCTTTTTCGACGAGAAACACCTGGCGGATGTTGTACTTTTCAAAGACCAGGTTTGCCAGGTCGTAGCTGATCGCTGTCCCAAACTCGATAGCGGCAGCCGACTGGTTAGAGACGCGCGTCTGTTCATACGCGAGCTTCTTTATCTGCAGGTAGACTGCCATCAGTGTGGTGAAGATAAAACCGGCGAGACCGATGACGATAAGAAGCTCTACGAGGGTAAAACCGCGGTGACTACGCGCAACTTTCATATGCCGAGGCCCCGGTAATAGTCGAGCGCATACTTATCCTTTTCGCTCCAGCTCACTTCGACATGAAAGTGCAGCAGCTTGAACGTGAGGCCTGTCGCGCTCTTGGCAGCATTGTTCCGTTCTTTGAAGTACTTGGCAGCAGCACTGTTAGCGACTTCTTTTCCAGCACCGAGTTCGTCTGCAATTTTCTGCAGATCCAGTTCCTGTTCACGTATAGTGTAGGCAAAGCGATAGCCGGGCATACCGGGAAATTCTCCCTGGCCGCTGTCTGTCTTGTTGAGCGCCTTGATCTCGTGCATTTTCTTTTTCGCGAGGGTCACTGCCTTGCCGAGGCTCAGCGCCTTTTGTCGCATAGACATCGCATTAACGACACTCGATATCAGAAGGCCCGTCATCGAAGCTGTAAGCATCATCGCCGTCAGCACTTCAATCAGGGTAAAGCCATAGCGTCGCCGGTGACGTGCGTACCTCCTGAATCGGTAGAAAATTCTCATTGCCGGACCACTCTCTGTCGCTCGAAGGCGGTCAGCTGGTTGAGGTGCACCGGCTGCAGGTTGTAGCGCGGTATGTAGACATAGTTGGGGTTTGTCTCGCCAAACTGCAGTATAACTGCATCGGAGTTGCCGGTCGGATAAAAATGGATATAGAGAATCGGGCCGGTGAGCTCAAGGCCGGAGCTGCTGAGTATCTTGGTCAGGATGGTGGGAATCTTCTTTTCCGCGTTGACCCACTTAGGTTTGGGCTTTTCCTCTTTATCCCGTTCTTCATCGATTGCACGGTCGAGTCGGTAGCGCTTGAGTTCCGCGAGCTGCTGCAGTGATGAATCGGGGTTGAGCTCCAGTTTTGGATCGTACTCGCGCAGGCCGAAGGTCTTCTTGTCGAGGTTGATTTCCAGGGTGAGCGTCTTCGCCTGGATAAGCGCCTGCCGGCGCGCGTCCTGAAAATACCCTTCAAAGGCAATGTCCTGGTTACCCGAAAGTTGTGCCTGCATGAAGCCCGTGAGCAGGTTGTACGCCATCAGCAGCAGCGAACCACCGATAACCAGGACGACCATGAGCTCCACAAGGGTAAAGCCCTGCCGGCGTCTCAGCTTGCGTACGCTGCGCATTTGCGGTACCACCCTTCGCGGGCAATAAGCTGTTAAGCGTTTTCGTCCGCCGAACGGGAGCTTCTTTTGCGCTTTTACTTTCCGCGCTGAGCATTTTTTCAAAACAAAACCATGGCGCAGAAAAAGGGGAAATCCCCCCGCAAAGAACACAACACGGCAAGAGTTTTTACATACCCGGCAAAACTCCGCTGTGAAATAACCGGTAAACCCAACAGCAAGTGGCACTCTGTGCAGTTTGTCACGCACGACGAAGTAAAAAAGACCACGGGTTTGCCCGCCTTTTTCAAAGGAGACGCGGGTGAGACACTCACGCAGGCGACAGGCTTTGTCGTGGGTCTTGGCGCACTCGAAAAACTCGATGGTGAGACTTTTGCCGATGCGGTCGCCGCAGCGCTGGTGAAGGCAGCGCTGAAGCTTGAAGAATACCAGATACTGATCGACCGTGCGGCATACGACAAGGTAGGCTTTCGGACGGCTTTGCGCCTGCTGGTAGTGGCGCAGAGCAATGCAGAGTACCCGTCCGATTTCCTCAAGGGTGAAAAGAACCGGAAGAAGGTAGTCGTCAAGAAGACGGAGATTGTTGTACCGCAGAGTTTCACCTCTGTTGCCGAAGAAATTCTCGCTTCTGCGCTTGTCGAGGCGCGCCACATCAACGCCATGAGGCAGACACAGGCCTTACCCGGAAATTACCTGACCCCGCAGACAATGGATGATCGCGCAGCGGCAATTGCAAAACAGTACAAGCTAACGCGCAAATCGTTTGGCAAAGCTGAACTGACGCGCATGGGTGCCGGTGGAATCCTGGCCGTCAGCCAGGGCTCTGATCGCGAACCAAGACTCATTATTCTTGAGTACCGCCACGCACAGGCAAAGAAGACCCTTGGCCTGGTTGGCAAAGGAGTAACATTCGATACCGGCGGTATTTCGCTGAAACCTGGCGCCGACATGCACGAGATGAAATACGACATGTCGGGCAGCGCGATGGCGCTGCATGCGCTGGCGGCGATTGCCGAGCAAAAAATACCCGTCAATGTTGTCTGCGCGATTGCCATGGTGGAGAACATGCCTTCGGGCAATGCCTTCAAACCCGGCGACGTCTATACCGCGCTGAACGGTAAAACAATCGAGGTACAGAATACTGATGCCGAAGGGCGGTTGATTCTGGCCGACGCGCTGACGTATGTGCAGAAGCATTACAAGGCTGACCTGCTGATCGACATGGCCACGCTGACCGGCGCCTGTGTGGTTGCCCTGGGCGATTTTTATGCAGGCCTGTTCAGCAATAATAGCGCGGCGCGCGCGATGGTCGAAAAGGCGGCCGCCGAGTCGCGTGAACCCGTCTGGGCGCTGCCGATCGGGCCACGCTACCGTGAACTGCTCAATTCGGATATCGCGGACCTCAACAATATCGGCGGGCGGTACGGCGGGGCGTGTACGGCCGCAGAATTTCTCAACGCTTTTGTCGACGAAGGGCAGATGTGGGTGCATCTTGACATTGCCGGCGTTGGCATGATCAAGAAACCGTTCAGTGTTTACACGGCATCGGGAAGCGGTTATGGAGTGCGCCTGCTTGCAGAAGTGGCGCGGCAGATGGCAGGTGGAGTATGAAACATAAAGTAGATATCGGCATAATCGGCGGGACGGGGGTCTATAGCGTCGAAGGCATGAAGGTCGTCGACAAGATCAACGTGAAAACACCCTGGGGTAAGCCCTCTGACGCTGTCACCATTGCCACCTATGAAGAAAACGGCAGAAGCGTAACCCTTGCCTTTTTGCCACGCCACGGTAAGGGGCATTTTATTCCGCCGACGGCGATACCGGCGCATGCCAATATGGCAGCGCTGAAAATGCTCGGTTGTGAGGCAGTGATTGCTTTTTCTGCAGTCGGTTCGCTGAAAGAAGAAATCGCTCCAGGGCATTTCGTCCTGCCTGACCAGATAATCGATCGTACACGTCACCGCCGCGATACCTACTACGATGAAGGTATCGTCGTACATGTGTCATTCGGCGACCCGATGGATTCTAACCTGGCGGGCATTCTGAAAGAGGCGATTCAGAAGCTGCAGCTGCCGCTCCACGAAAAAGAAACGCTGGTTTGCATGGAAGGTTCGCAGTTTTCCACACGCGCTGAGTCCAAACTCTACAAGTCCTGGGGTGCGGGTATCATCAACATGAGCGTACTACCAGAGGCAAAGCTGGCGCGAGAGCTCGAGTTACCTTACCAGATGATCTGCATGGCAACAGACTATGACTCATGGCGTGAGCATGATCATGCAGTAACCGCCGATGAAATTATGGCCGTGGTAAAGAAAAACTCGGACAATGCGCAGCGGGTTCTCAAGGCAGCGTTGCCTTTACTGGCAGCGAAGAAAGGCAGCCTCAATACGCTGAAGGGGTCGGTAAAGTTCGGTGTCATCACGGCACCCGACAAGCGCCCGGCGCGCCTGCGCAAAAAGTACAACAGCGTATTGCCAGGCACATTCTAGATGGCTGAAGGCATAACGCAACAGGGCGGGCAGTCACACCGATGGCCGCCTGCAAACAGCCATAAGCCTGCACGGCCGCACATTATCATTGTCGGTGGTGGTTTTGCCGGCCTCACACTTGCTCGTCGCCTGAAACGGGCCCCCGTTTATATTACGCTCATCGATAAAGCAAACCATCACCTGTTCCAACCGCTGCTGTACCAGGTGGCGACGGCGTCGCTTTCACCGGGCCATATTGCGATGCCCCTTCGCGCAATTTTCCGCGGGCAAAAAAATGTCCGTGTGCTCATGAACCGCGTTGGCGAGGTGCGTGCAGCGGAAAAAAAAATCCGCCTGGTCACCGGTGATGAATTCAGCTACGACCACCTCGTGCTCGCCACAGGGGCGCGCCACTCGTACTTTGCCCATCCAGAATGGGAAAAAACCGCCCCGGGATTAAAGAGTCTCGCTGACGCGCTGCGCATCAGGCAGAAAATACTAGCGAGTTTTGAAAAAGCAGAAGCGATGCTCGCTATTGGTAACGCAGATTCTGCAGAACTGAAGAAGCTGCTGACCTTCGTTGTTGTCGGGGGCGGTCCCACCGGCGTTGAGCTCGCCGGTTCGATTGCAGAAATTGCGCACCAGACTCTTAGAAAAGAATTCCGGGGGATTGATCCGCGTACTACGCGCGTGATACTGGTTGAAGGCGGTGATCACCTGCTGATGGCTTTTCCCGGTTCGCTCGGTGAGAACGCGAAAAAAGAACTCGAACGACTGGGCGTTGAGGTGCGTGTCCGCGCGACAGTCGGCAATGTCATGTACGATGGAGTACAGATCAGCGGTGGCCCGGCAGATGCTGCCGAGCTGGTTTCTACCTCCAATGTCTTTTGGGCCGCGGGGAACACTGCCTCAACGCTGCTGAAAACGCTGGGAACACCACTCGACCGCGCAGGCCGTGCCATCGTACGCGGTGACCTTTCTCTCGAAGCTTACCCCGAGGTATTTGTCCTCGGTGATGCAGCGCACTGCGTTGATGTCGCAACCGGTACTCCGCTGCCAGGAGTTGCCCCCGTGGCGATACAGCAGGGACAATACCTCGCGAAGCGTCTTCTTGCTGAAACCAGGCGGAAAACAGTCCCCCCGTTCCGCTACTGGGACAAGGGTTCGATGGCGACGATTGGTCGTGGCCGGGCGGTTGCCAAGATCGGCCGCCTGCATGTTACTGGCTTCATCGCCTGGCTCATGTGGTCGCTGATTCATGTGCTTTACCTTGTGGGCTTTCGCAACAGGTTTGCGGTGATGATTCTGTGGATGTACAGCTATATCACCAACAGGCGCGCTGTGCGGCTGATCACGGCAGATGACCTCTAGCCGCACACCAGTAGTCTCCTTGCGCTCAGCATCCGCCGTGCTGCTGCTGTTATTCGCACCTGCGTGCGGCAGCAAACTACTGAAAGCGCCTTCGCAGTCGACCGACCTGCCCGCCGTTAAAGCTGAAGAAATCAACGGTACGGCCGATATTGCGGCGCCCCCCGAACCCAAAGATTCGCCGGCGATCGAACCGTTGCGAAAAGCGCCGCCAAAACTTGATAAGAAAGCGAAAAAGAAGCGCGGCAGGTTCCAGTTCAGCGGCGACGAATTCATCAAAGAGAGCGGGACAAATCCCTTTGAAAAAAAGAATGATACGATCATTAAGTTGAGGGGACATGCACGCATTTCAGCGCGGAACGTGAAGATGTCTTCGCCCGTTATCGAAATTTACGGTGATGACGGGCACCTGGCTTACGCACGAGGCCCCGTCGAAATCGTTGATACCCGAAATGCGACGCGTATCACGGCCGATGAGGCGCTCTTTATCCGATCAGAGCACAGGGCTGTATTGCGCGGTAACGCCCGGCTCGTAACGCAGGTAAAAGATAAAAAAAACACCAAAGAAAAAATACAACTGACTTCGCAGGAGCTGGAGCGCAACTTTGAAACTTCGGTGTCTCTGGCGCGCGGCAACGTTGTCGCAACAGGCCGCTCTGCCATACTCTACGCCAACAGCGCTGAATTTCTCGAAACGCAGGAGATCGTGCGCTCTGAAGACAGTCCGCGCATATTCTCCGATTCTGATGTGTTTCTTGCCGATAAGATCCAGTGGGATCTCACGCGCAACACTTCGGATTTCCGGGGTAATGTTCGTGCCTACTTCAGCCGGCCCGACAACGACGACCGGCGGAAGCGGCCCGTCGAATCGGCTGTGCGCGCTGAAGAAGGTACCCTGCAGAAGGACGACAGCCTGCCGTTTGGGCAGAAGCTGACGCTCCGGCGCCGAGTGTCGCTCGACCGAAAGACATATTCTGCCTACAGCGATTCAGCAGAGGTGTTTGGTGCGGGGGCAGAGCTCGTGCGGGCCAGCGATAACGTCACGCTCATTAACCGGGAAGAGAATACGCGCTCCTACGGCGATACTTTTGAGTGGACAAAGGCTACTGGGGCGATGATCCTTGCGGGCCGCAAGCAGAATCGCACGCGAACCGTCTTCTACAACAAAAAATCCGTGCCGACTGCCGAGATCGCCGCGACAACACTGACTAAGGCAAGAGAGAAAGCGAACCCGCAGGCGCGTGGAGACGTCAGTATCATGCAGTTCAGCAGTGACAGCTCTGCTCCGCCTGTAAAAATGGGCTCTGAATGGGCCGAGGTGCAGCGCGATCGCAAGATAATTCTGTTGCATGGCAGCCCGTACGTCGAAGGCGAAATGGGTCGCATCGGAGCGCGGGAGATTATCCTGCACTACGAAGAGCAGCGCTACGAAATGCTCGGTATATTGCCCGGTATGGTCGAAAAAAGAATGGGACCCTGATGGCACTGTTTTCAGAGGGAAATACTGGTTTCGCCCGCCGGACTGGAGGATGAATGGATAACTGTCTGTTTTGTAAAATCGTTGAGAAGAAGATTCCGGCGCAGGTAATATATGAAGATGCTGAGACGCTGGCGTTTCGCGACATAAATCCCGTTGCTCCTGTCCACATCCTCCTGGTGCCGAAAAAACACCTGGAGAATATTCTCGGGCTCGATGCCGCGCTCGCGCAGGCGATGCATGCAAGCCTGAAAAAAATTACCGAACAGGAAAATCTTTCGCAGGGATTTCGTGTTGTGGCCAACACCGGTGAGCATGGTGGCCAGACTGTGTATCATCTTCATTGGCATATTCTTTCCGGCCGTCATATGGGCTGGCCACCCGGTTGATGTCGGCGCCTGAAGTCTTAGCCAACCCACACAGGCGCTGGCGGCGCCCGCGTTTCTGGCTTAAGCTGGGCGCATTGCTGATCGCCGCTGGCTTCACGGCAACAACACTATGGTTTATCCTGCGCGCAGAGCAGATTATTCTCTCACGTCTGCCACGGGAAATTCAGGCCGCGGGTATTTCAGTTTCTTTCCTGGGGCGGAGTTTCATCCTCAAAGGTGTCAGGGTCTCAGGACGCGTGGGCTCCCCCTGTGAAGGCAGGCTGCTTCTTGAGATCGCAGAGCTGACCGGGAGTTTTGTTATCCGCGACCGCCGCCTGACTAATCTTTCGGTCAGCGGTGCAGAACTCAACAACCAGGGCTGGCAGAAGGCCTGCTTCGCTGCTACTCCCCAATCGCGTGTGCTGCGCCTTTCCGAAATTGCTTCTGCCTCTGGCCTGGAGATAAATTTCCGGCAGGTGCGCTTTCGCCTGCCGTACCTGGGCGAAGCTTCAGCCACAGGATCTTTCCGGCTCGCTGAACCGCAGCCAGATACGCTGCAGCTACGAGCGGCACAATTGGCATTGAGCGGCGTGAAGATCCAGGGTGAGGCGCGGCAGCTCGCGGTAGATCTCAACCGGACCAATGGCTCGTGGCAGCTGGTTTCGGGCAATTTTACCGCCGTCCTCGGGCTCAAGCAGCTCGAAAAGATACCGAAGCTGAGTTCCCGCCGGCTGACCGTGCTCGCAGGTAATGCTGATATTCGTCTCACTGCCACTGCGCGCCAGGGAAACTGGAAGATCCTTACACATGTTGACCTCAGCAAGGTGCGCTTGCGCGGCGAGCCATTTTATAGTATGCCGATGGGACTGCTTCAGCTGACCCCCGAAAACGTCTGGCCCATGGTTGAAGATTCTCCAGGCCTGTTGTCTTTCCATTTTGAAACAGAAGCGCACCAGGGCCAGCTGATCAGGGAATTCACAGCAGACCTTCGGCGAGCACTCACCAGCAAGGTTAAGGTCAACCTCAAAAAGAAAGTTCCCGTGCTGCCGTTCTAGGGCCAGGCCCGCAGTAGGGCAGAAAAAGGATTATCCGTCGCAGCGGACGGGCCGGTTCTGGCAGCAGCCATGGAAAACAAGGTACTCATCGATATTGAAAAGGGCCGTGGAGAAGTGATCAGGGTAGAAGTGGGGGAGTTCAAAGGCAAGAAACTTCTGCACCTGCGGACATGGTATACCAATGATGCCGGCGAACTTGCACCGACGAAGAAAGGTATCGCGCTCAGTTATGAACAATTCCAGAAACTTAAGAGCGTTTTGCCGCAGGTCGATGATATAATGGGCGGGCAGTAAGGCTCGTAAACTATGAGTGCAGAGCTCGTTAAACGTTTTGGTTCAACTTACAGCGCAGGTCAGACCATCTTTAAAGAAGGTGATCATGCCGAAGAGATGTTCATTATCCACCAGGGACAGGTAAATATCTCCAAGCGCGCCCGCAATGCCGAGCAGGTGCTAGCCACCCTACGCGACGGTGATTTTTTCGGCGAAATGGCACTTTTTACCGATTCGCCCCGTTCTGCGACGGCGACAGTTGCGACAGAGAGCGTTATTCTGCGCATCGACAAGAAATCCTTCGATTACATGATCAATAATAACACTTCGTTTGCCATCAACATGATACGCAAACTTTGTGAGCGGTTGCGCAACGCGGATAACCAGATCAGCGAGTTGCTGGTTTTCAGTCGCGAAACCCGGGTGCTCAAGGCGATGGCAGGGTACTGGAATGTCGAGGGGCACAAGGACGCCTCGGGGCAGGTCCTGCTGCTGCCTTACCTCGGTTTCTGCGAGTACCTGAAAAAAACGGCCGGCATCACCGTTGAGGACGCCAACCAGAGCCTGCTGAAGCTGCGCAACCAGAACCTGCTGCACATCCGCAAGGATATTGCCGGCAAACAATATATCTCGTTTTCGCCGAAGATATTCGAGTACTTCAATATTGTCTGATCTGCCGCCCCGGCACCGGGCTGCCCTGCGCAATTGTCAGAGGGCTCTCGAAAGCATCAGGTAAAAACTCGTCAGGATAACCTGTTGCTGGCCCGCATCGGAGTTTTCCTTGATGAGCGTGTCTGCCCTCACCAGCGCATCCATGACGACGCGTATTCCGGCAGGAGAATATTTTTGCAGTAGTATTGACCAGCGTTCGATACTTTTTTTCAGCGGATATCCGGTCAGCGGGCGCTGGGCAATTACCTGGCCGATTTCAGCCGCTGACATACCGCTGCGTTCATAGTAGTGGTAACGCAATGCTTCACTGAAAAGGCGCGCGAGTGCTGCAATCAGCTGCTCAGCGCTTTCCAGGGCGTGTACCTGCAAGATACGCAGGCATTCACCGATATTACGCCGCGCGGTCTCGTCGAGCAGTCTAAAGTGCATGTTGCTTTCAGCGGTACCGATAACCTCCTCGACGTCCGGGACAGAGATCTTTTTTTCGTGCAGCCTGAACGTGATGAGACGATCAAAACCGGCCAGGACAAGCCGTTCTTTGCCGGCGCATTTGTCGATCAGCAGGTCGAGGGCATCGCGTTCGGCAGCAAATCCCAGGGCTTGTGCTCGGGCGGCCAGATGGTCTGCGAGTTCTTCGGGTGAAAGCGGCTGGTCTTCGTAGACAAGTGCCAGCTCTTCGAGCGGCTGCAGTTTTTTAGGTACCTTCTTTTCGCCAAACTGGAGCACCGACACTGTAAATTCCGGTGCCTGCGGAAAATCATGCAGGTAGTTTGCCAGCACCCGGGCCTGTCCGTCGATTCGCTTGAGCAGCGCCTCGGCATGGCGTATCAGTATCAGCCTGCCGCTCGGAAACATCGGCATCGTCATCATCTCGGCGTGCCACGTTGCCGCATCGTTGTCGTAGCCTGAGAGGTGAACCTCGTCGCAGCTGCCATATGTGGTCGCGAGCTTCTCGCGCAGTGTCCCGAGCAATTCTGCAAGGTCTTCATTCTGGTCGGCAACAAAGAATACAAAGCGCGGAATGGCAGGCATCGACTGTATCTTACGGCAGAGCGCGGTAAGTTTATGATCTGCCCGGCGCACAGTTGCCATTTTTTATCGGCTCCCTGAATCGGTTGCGCGATCCGCTGCCGCATTCGTAGCACCCGAAAAGCTGTTCGAAGAGCTGATATTGGTGAATTTTGATTCGATACCCCGGTCAAAATACAGATGGGCTGCGGCTGCAACCATCGCGGCATTATCCGTGCAATACCGCAGCTCGGGTACGTGCAGTGTAACCTGTTTTTTCCGGCAGAGTTCTTCGAGCGCGCTGCGCAGGCGCGTATTCGCCATTACTCCACCTGCGGCGACGACTGGTACATCAGGAGACTTTGCTATCGCGTGTTCCAGGTTGCGTACGATATGTTCGACGATGCGCTCCTGGTAATGGAAAGCAAAGAATTCGGGAGTCTTGCCCGGTGAATTTGCTGCGCGCAGGAGCGCGGTTTTGATGCCGCTGAAACTGAAACTGATTTCTTCCCGGGGCAGGCTCTTGAGGATAAGGGGAAACGGATTTTCTGCTGCCAGGCGGGCTTCATCGCCGGGCTTCACATTATGCCGCTCAGCATAGTGTCGCGCGGCCCGTTCAATCAGCGGGCCGCCCGGATAACCGAGTCCCAGTATCTGCGCCGCTTTGTCGAGGGCTTCTCCCGCAGCATCGTCGAGCGTATCACCCAGCACGGCCACTTCGCCCGGCGAGTGCAGGCGGTAGATTGCCGAGTTGCCGCCTGAAAGAATGAGACCTAAATGGGGGTACGGCACTGCGGCGCCCGAAAGCGAGACTGCTGCGAGGTGTGCTTCCAGGTGGTGCACACCAATCAGCGGCACTCCGAAATGGCGCGCACAGGCCAGGGCGGTCTGGTAGCCGACCAGCAGCGCTCCTACCAGGCCGGGACGCGTCGTAGCCGCGACGTAGCTGAGATCGCCGGGTTTCAGCGGATGCTCGCGGAGAATTTCTGCCAGTAGCGGTGTGAACTTCTCGAGGTGTGCCCGGCTCGCGTATTCGGGTACGATACCACCGTATGGCCGGTGCTCGCTCAGCTGGCTGTAGAGCGGGGCGGCGATCACACGCCGGCCGTCTTCAACAAGCGCCACGCCGGTTTCATCGCAGCTTGATTCAAAAGCGAGGCCAAGCGCCATTTGGCAGAACTGCCAGAGAGAGACAGGCCGAAAAAGGTTTTTCGCCGCGTCTCGCACAGCGGTTCTCAGCCAGCGTGTTTCCCTTATTGTTCATCATCGCCCGCGCAGCGACGTTGCTGGCCGGTTATTCTGAGCGGCTCGACAACACGACGCTTGCGCTGTTGGTCCTGTTACCGGGCATTGCTGAGCTCGCGCTCTATCTGGCTGTCCGTCGCTGGCTCACCCCGGCGATACCGCCGCGTTTTCAGCCTTTTGCCGCGGCCATTGCCAACGTCGCCTATGCTTTCCTGATCGTCACTGACCTGCGGGTGCTAGCAGCATTTCATCGTCCGCTCGATCTGCCGCTCTACCGTGAAGGCACAGCAGCCATGCCTGTCAGTACAATGCTCTCTCTTTTCCGCTGGTACGACTGGGGCATCGTTGCCGTTGCCCTTTTTTCCACGTTCATCCGGCGTACTGTCCCTGTGCCGCAATTGCTGCCGGCGAAGCTCCCGCTGGCCGTGGCTGCGGTCACTTGCGTCGTGGGAGCTTTCACTCTTCCCGGTGCGATGCCGGGTTATGCGGCGATCTCTCCCGTTCTGCGTATTCCTGCCGTGGCGGCGCTTCACATAGCGGAGAAAAATACCACGACCCTCGTTGCCTCTAAACCTGCGCATTTCGATCCGTTGCCGGCCGCTTTGCCGCGTGAAATGCACATCGGCCGCAGCGCGGACAGAAATACACCGAATATCCTGTTCATCGTGCTCGAGAGCACCGGTTCCCGCTATGTTTTCGATCAGGCGCTCACGCTGCCCGGTAAGGGTGTTCCGATGCCCTTCCTGCAGAAGCTGAAAGGTGAATCCCTCTACCTGGCGCGGCACTATGCGACCGCCAATAGCTCCCCGCGTGCGCTCTTTTCCCTTTTTACCGGGCTTTACCCTGAACCGTCTGATGAATTCTTTTCGCTAAAGAAAGGACTCAGGATAAAAACCTGGAACCGGTTCCTGCCCGAACACCGGGGTATCGTGGTGACACCCTGCGTGACCGAGTGGTATTTTCCCAATGGCCTCTTCAGGAACAACGGCCTGCGCGAAATCATTGGCAAGAGCCAGCTCAGTTTTAGTGAAAGCCGCACTGAGCCAGCTGACGCGCGCAATGAAATTCAGACTGCAGATTATTTTGCCGCACGGCTGAAAACCCTGCAGCAGCCATTCTTTTCCGTATATATCAGCTTCGCACCGCATTACCCGTACCATGACTATGGTCCCGAATGGCGTATCACTCCGGGGCGTTCGCGCCTTGACCGCTACGTCGACAACCTGCGCCTGCTCGACGAGCAGCTGAAAAAGTTCTTCACGGCACTGGAGCAACGCGGCAGTCTTGGAAACACGATCGTTGTCCTGGTAGGTGATCACAGTGAAGCTTTTAAGCAGCACCCCGGTAACTACATTCATTCTCTGCATAGTTACGAAGAAAATCTCGCGGTGCCCGCGATGATATGGTATCCTGCTAAATTGCGGCCGCGCGAGATTACATTTCCGACTTCGCATGTTGACCTGGGCCCCACGTTGATCGACCTGCTGGAGATCGGCCATAACCCGCGCGATTTTCAGGGAGTTTCTGTATTGCGCAATTACCGACGGCCGCACATCTTTGCCTACGGTAATGAGGGTACCGTGACCGTCTATACCAATGAACTGAGAAAGGTACAGCGCCTGCGTGACACGAGCTGCCGCATGTTTGATCTGAAAAGCGACGCTGCTGAGAAGCTGCCGCTTCCATGCGATTCAGGAGCAGACTCACTGGAGTCGGCGATCAAATACTCCGCAGGGCAAATGGTGCTGCTGCAGCAGCTGCAGAACAAGATTCCATAACGGTTACCGCCTAAACCTCCCCAAAGCAAGCGGGGCTGAAGCTTATTCGAGCTCGATCGAAGCGCCGAAAACCCTTTCAAACTGGTCTTTCTTGCGCTGGAAGGCCCAGCGTTCGAGCTGACTTTCGACTGCGCTGTCAAAGCCAATTTGCCATGCACGTTCCCCGGTCTTGCGCGCGCGCAGGCCGGTGATCGCGCTCGCATAGCTGCGGTCAAGGCTGTCCGCAATGCGCAGAAGCACCGAAAGTTTGATAATTACATCCTGTTTTCGCCCGCTCAACCGCTGGAATTCGAGATGCGAAGCCTTTGGGTTCGATTTGCGGTGGTAGCGTGCCGTGTGCGCAATTATATCGCGTTCGTCGTTATCGTAGCCGGGAAGATTCATATTACTGAGTATGTAGAGCGCATGCTTGTGGTGCTGCGAGTAGTCTATGAATTTGCCGATATCGTGCAGCATGGCGGCTGCTTTCAGCAGATCCCGGGTTTCGACAGGCAGGCGGTGCAATTCAGCGAAGAGATCGAAGAGCTGTACCGAGAGCGCGGCGACATGTTCTGAATGCCCCCGGTCCATCTTGTATTTGTCCACGATTGTGGTGAGGCCTGTCTCGCGAAACTGTGTCTGGCTTCTGAGGTAGACATTCTTATTGACCTTGTTGTAGACGTAGTCTGCGAGCGCACCGTCGCGCAGGCCGTTCGGCGAAACCATGAAACGGTTCATGCGCGTGTGCCTGAGCAGAGCCAGCAGCAGGGCTGCACCAGGCAGAATGATATCGCGCCGGCCTTCGTCGATGCTCTTGATGCGGGCCAGTTCTTTGCGGCTCATCTGTGAGAGCTGGTCTACAACCTCTGCGAAATCTTTCGTGTCGACCATGGGCAGCCGCAGGTGTTCGCGCAGTGAAACACCCATTTCACGCAGGATTTCCAGTATCGTGCGCGAGGTGCCGCCGGTGCAAAGTGCCGCTTCGGGGCCAAATCGGCGTATGTCTTCGAGGTGAGGTTCGACCGAACGCTGTACGTACCTATCAATAAGCTTCACCAGGTCTTTGGCGTCGCTGTCGAACATCTCACGCAGGCGTACGGTACCCAGCCGCAGGCTCTCGACGAAGTGGATGTCGTTATCGTTGCAGACCAGTATTTCGGTTGAGCCACCGCCGATGTCGTTTATCAGAACATTACCCTGTCCCAGCGACGTGTGTGCCCTGACGCCGCTGTAGACGAGCCGCGCCTCTTCGAGACCTGAAATAATGGAAACATTGATCTGGGCCTCACGCCGGGCACGTTCGATAAAATCAGTACTATCACATTCGCGTAAGGCGGCTGTCGCTACCGCGACCGTATTCCGGCATTTGAATTCCTGTGTGATGCGCCGAATCTGCTTCAGTGCTGCAATCGCGATTTCCGCGTTTTCTGCGCGCAGGCGATGGGTGAGAAATACATCTGCACCAAGGCGCGCCTGGAATTTTTCGCTGAATACAAGATGCGAGTGACCGTCAGCGGCCACTTCAAAAATTTCGAGTTTGATATTGTTCGACCCAACGTCGACGATGGCTATATTCAATGCGGTTACCTGTGGTTGTCGTCCGGGCCGAAAACACCGGCGAACCGGGCTATTCTTCGACGGGGTCGCTACCTGCGCTTGGTCTAAAATCCGAGGCAAAAGGCAAATCAAAAATATCGAGCATCACCCTGGGAATGTCCAGCAGGCTTTTCACGCGGTCGGTGAATTTGCGGGCGTGCAGTCCGTGCACCCAGGTACCCACCGGATTCGCCGTGTGGGTCTTGACCGAGAGGTCTTCCATGTTGCCATGATCTGAGCTGATCACTACTGTTTCTCGTTGGATGTCAAGTTCGTCCCAGACGCCCTGCAGGAAGTCGTCGACATGGCTCAGTATACGTTTTGCCGCCCCCCACGACTGTTCGTGGCCGACCTTGTCGGTAAAAAAATACTCAAAAACAGCCAGGTCATACTGCCGCGCAATTGCTACCAGCCTTCTGCCGTTGTCGTATGGCTTTGCCAGTGGCACGTTGAGTCCGTGCTTGCGCAGAAACCAGTTGCTCATATCCATATACAGGCTGCGACCGGCAAGATAGTCTTCGGTAGTAAAGTAGGGTTTTCCCGAATGTTTCTGCATCAGCGACGAAGCCGAAAGCATGCGCTCTGCGCGGGGGTGCTCAAGTCGCTTCAGGTACATCGGTGAGTACGAATTCAGCAGAGTTGCATTCCAGCCTGATTCGTTCATGACCTTGAGAATGTTCTTCTCTTTGAAGTAGGGACGGAGAGTGAATGTTGGGTATCCGTTCACGTGCCTGCCCAGTATTTGCGGGCCGTTATAACCGGTGAAGAGTGCCGTTTGGCCGGTCGCCGACTGCGGTAGCCCCGGAATGCCCATGTGCGCGTCGGTGGTAATGAGTTCACCGGGCATCGTATAGCTGCCCCCCGCATGAGCTCCAAAAAACCGGTTTTTGAATCGGGCAAAAGGGTTGATGGCGGGGTCGGGGGTGCCCAAGCCAACCCCGTCCAGAAAGAGATAGATGATGGGGCCGGGGGAGCTCTTTTGGTGAGCTACCTTTTCCCCCAACCCTGGTAACATCCTGTTATGCTGGTTTGCAGCCGGGATGGCATCCTTGCCAGCTGCAAACCCTGGTAACATCGTGTTAGGCTGGTTTTCGGCACCGATGCCATCCTTGGCAGCCGAAAACCTGGAGAACATCCTGTTATGCTGGCGCTGCGCCGGAGAGGAGGTCCCCTCCGAAAGCAGGCGTGCCAGTGCTCGAGGGTTTTTTATCGTCGGTCTTGCCGCTCGGTGCACTTGGGGCAAGCGGTTTCAGCTTGCGGCCACTCATAATTTCGCGCAATTCGGCACCGGTAATTGTTTCACGTTCGAGCAGTGCCTGTGAAACCAGGTCGAGCTTCTTCTTGTTCTTTTTCAATAGTGTACGCCCGCGCTCAAAAGCCGTGTCGATAATGCGTTTCACTTCGGTGTCTACCAGTTTCGCATACTCTTCTGAGTGATCGCCCTTGCGCGTATAATCGCGGCCCAGGAAAGGTGAACCGGCATCGGAACCGCTGAGGCGAATTGGTCCCACGCGCTCAGACATCCCCCATTCGGTGACCATGCGGCGCGCGATCATCGTGGCTCGTTCGATATCGTTTGATGCCCCGGTGGTGACGTCTTCAAACTCAATTTCTTCTGCAAGGCGGCCACCCATGAGTACCACCAGCTGGTCCAGCCAGTAGTTGCGTGAGCGCATGTGCTTTTCCTGTTCGGGCAAATGCTGCGTGATCCCCAGGGCCCGGCCCCGGGGAATAATGGTTACTTTATGGATTTCTTCAGAATGCTCGAGCAGTTCACCCAGGATTGCATGCCCCGCCTCGTGATAGGCAATGATCTTTTTCTCTTCAGGTATGATGAAGAACGACTTTCGTTCTGGTCCCATGAGCACTTTGTCGCGCGCATTGTCCAGATCATCTTCAGTCACTTTCTTGCGATCGTTGCGTGCTGCGAGCAGCGCAGCTTCATTGATAAGGTTTGCCAGGTCGGCACCGGTAAAACCTGGTGTGCCGCGTGCAATTTTCTCCATCGAGGTACCTTCTTCCATCGGTACTTTGCGGCCGTGTATCTTGAGAATTGCCTCACGTCCTTTCAGATCAGGGGTGTCGACGACGACCTGGCGGTCAAAGCGGCCCGGACGAAGCAGCGCGGGGTCGAGTACGTCAGAGCGGTTGGTCGCCGCGATGATAATGATACCTTCGTTTTCTTCAAAGCCATCCATTTCAACCAGCAGCTGGTTCAGCGTCTGCTCGCGTTCGTCGTGACCGCCACCGAGGCCCGCGCCGCGCAGGCGACCCACTGCATCAATTTCGTCGATGAATACAATACAGGGCGTCTGACGCTTGGCCTGCGCGAACAGGTCGCGTACGCGGCTGGCTCCGACACCGACAAACATTTCTACAAAGTCAGAACCCGAAATAGAGAAGAAGGGAACTCCTGCTTCGCCGGCCACGGCCTTGGCGAGAAGTGTTTTACCAGTACCCGGAGGGCCGACAAGCAGAACGCCGCGCGGGATTTTAGCGCCAATAGCCTGGAATTTCTGCGGGGCCTTGAGAAAATCCACCACCTCTTTCAGCTCTTCTTTGGCTTCGTCTACACCCGCAACATCAGCAAAGCTTACGCGGTTCTTCATGTCGGGGCCAACCTTCGGCCGCGATTTGCCGAAGGTCAGCGCACGGTTGCTGCCAGACTGCACCTGCCGCGCCATCATGAACCAGAAAAAGCCGACGATCGCAATCCAGGGGAGCAAAGGCATGAGAGTACGCCAGAAGAAACTCTCTTCGACAGCGGCACCCTTGAAATATTTCACCTGTTTGCCCTTGAGGGTCTCGAGCAGTTCAGCGTCACCGGGATAAGGAATGACTGTTTTGAAGAGAACCGGCTCGTTCTTCTCGTTGTTGAATTTGCCGCTGATCTGGTGTCCCTGGATGACCAGGGGCGCCTGCTCGGTTGTGACCAGCGCCTGCTTTTCAACCAGCTCGAGAAAACGCGAGTAGTGGATTTCCTGGACTTTACCCTGCTGCTCCTGGAATACCTCGTAGGTCAGGGCCGCCATGATAACAATCAGCAGAATGAGTGCAATATTTTTCATAGTCTTATTGGGGCTTCCTGATCCCAGTGGGCCGGGCTTTTGTGGTGTCATCGCTGTTTTTCTCCATTCGTAGGGAAACCTCTCAGATTTACGGAATCAGATTTCCCCACCAAAGTCTTTCCATCGACAGGCAGTCAATTTCTAATGCCAGTCTGACTTTCGTTCACTAACAGGATAACAAAAAACGTCCATTTTGCCAAAAATACTTGACCCGCCTTTTGCTATTTGGGCCACGCGTCACCATGCCAGCGAAATATGACCCACGCGAAGACGAGCTCAAGCCGAAGCTCCACCTCGCGTCCGATGACGACGAAGAACAGGAAGAAGAACGAGAGGATTTTGAAGAGGACGAAGAAGGAGTCGGCGGCGAGCGTGAAATAGCAGTCAGCTATGCCTGCGAGGACTGTGATTACCGCTGGGAGGTCTACCTCGAAGAAGAGGACGACGAGCTCGACGATACGCAGTACTGCCCCATGTGCGGCAGCGCCAACACGAGCCAGATCTGAGGAATAATGCTAAGCGGCCGGCCCCGGGCGCGAAAGACGCGTTACGCGGCCGGACACACCGTGCAGTAGCCGTCAAGGCAGTAATATGTCTTATCGCCTGAACTCCCTTGCGATTGCAGCGGTGGTGCTTGTGCTACTGCTGCTGGTCAACAGCCACCGCGTGCCTGTGCAGATACTTTTTATCAGCGCGAACCTTCCTTTGGGGGGAGTTATGGCTGCCTGCATCGGTATCGGGGTCGCCCTGACTATTTTGTTCCTGAGCCTCGGGCGTTCGTATAAGAAACTGATCTTTAAAGTGAAAAAAATGTCATAGCTCGTTGTGGCGCCTTTTGGGCACCACAACGAGTGGTTATCATGCGCCCTGCTGCAGACGGCGAATGCGGTCTTCGAGCGGTGGGTGGGTCGAGAACAGAGCGAGAAATCCCCCCTTGTTCGAGATCTTCATCGATGCCATTGCAGGTGCCTGCGAGTTGTCGACGAGTTCATGCGTGCGGCGCAGGCGGTCGAGTGCCGCAATCATCTTGTGTTTACCCGCAAGGCTGGCACCACCGGCGTCAGCACGGTACTCGCGGTAGCGCGAGAAGGCAGCAACCACCATTGACCCCAGCAGCGTGAACACGATGTCAAAAACAATAGTCAGGATCATGTTGAGCATCCGAGGAAAAGCGCTCTCTTCATCATCGCTGCGGCTGACTGCAGTGCTAATCGCAAATGCCAGCACGCGCGAAAGGAACATCACAAACGCGTTCACCACTCCCTGCAGCAGGGTCATAGTCACCATGTCACCATTGGCGATGTGAGCTACTTCGTGTCCCAGGACGCCTTCTACTTCTTCCCAGCTCATGCTGCGCAAAAGGCCTGTTGAAACGGCAACGAGCGAGCTTGAACGTGTGGGGCCGGTGGCAAAAGCATTCACTTCTTCGGCTTCATAAATAGCGACGTCAGGCATCGTCGTGAGGCCGGCCTGGCGCGCCAGGCGATGGACGGTCATGACAAGCTGAGATTCGATGCCGCTCGCATTGCGCGGATCAATAATCGTCAGGCCCATCATCCACTTTGCCATGACTTTCGACAGCGCGAGTGAGATAAATGCGCCGACAAAACCCCAGACAAGGCAGACCACCATTAGCTTCTGCAGGTTGAGGCCATAGCCGCGACCTGCGCGCTCGACGTAGTGGGTAACGCCGAATACGCTCAAGAGTATCGAGATCGTTGCAACGACCAGGATGTTGGTCAGTATGAACAAGAAAACTCGTTTGAACATTTATCCTCCGCGGTTGCCTTTGCAGGCAGACCGTCTATTATGGCAGAAAATATCTTGCGCAAAGGGTGTCGGCAAATTTTCTGCGGCTATTCGAAGCGTGCAAACACGGGAACCGAAGGCTCAGAACAGTGGTCTGCATGCTCCTGTGCCTCGCTCCATGCGTTGTCGCAGGCGGTAACCCAGAAGTAATAACCGATGCCTTTCTCGAAAACCGGGTAACGGTTTTTGAAACGCGGCTTTGCATCTGACCATTTTTTGTTCTGCGCCAGGATCTCGTTGTTGAGCACGAGCCTGAGCGGTACCTTGTGCGCGATGGGTTCAGCCTGCGTGGTGGCGCCGAAGTTCACCTGCCTGAAATAGAAGGCACCCTCCGGCTGCATTTTCGTGTGCCCGTAGTAGATGATATAGCGACCGCCCTTCACAACATCGAGTTCGGTATTGGGAGCGATGTCGATTTCGAGGCTTTCATCTCGCGCCGACAGTATCTTCGGTGCAAGCGGTTTTGCCGGCGGCGGATTTTCGCGGTATTCGATCGAAATCTTTCTCAATACCGGCGATTTTTCCCCGGCATTGTCTGCCGTGAAGCGTGCCCTAAATTGCACAAAACGGCATTTTTTTCCTGCTGCCTTATCATGCGCCATGAAGGGAAGCCTGCTGTCGCTTTCAGCAGCGGTGAAGCGCCGGTCTGCGCAGCGGAAATCAACGCGCAGCAGGTTCTCGCGGTCGTGTTCGAAATCTGCTCTGACAGACACAATGCTGCTCTGCGAATAGCCCAGGTCAAATATTTCGGTTAGCAGCAGGCCGCTGCGCTGCTCGTAGCGGTCACCGTATGGTTTCAGCGCGCCGAAATGTAACAGGTCTTCGTCGCCGAGCACACGGTTACTGAATACCACGTTGTCCGCGTAGCCCCGGTAGGGTGAAAAGAGCGTCAGGGGTGCTGATTTGAGCGGTGCGAAGCTGAGCGCAAAATGCTCCTGCGCATTGCGTTTGAGCACGTAGACTGCCTGTTCCCGGCCATTGACCCGCAGTTCGAGCCTGCCGGTAGCTTCACTGTAGCTGACCAGAAGCGAGTTGCGCTCTCCCTGCTTCAGCTTATCCACCGAACGGAGCTCTGCTGAATCGAGCAGGTCTTTGCCGTCGCTGCCGGTGGCTACCAGCAGGTTCTCAAAGCGTACTACCGGGCGGCTGTTGCGCAGCGAAACCGAAAGCAGGTACTGCCGGCCCTGAAAGAAGTTTTCCCTCCGCAGTATCTCGCCGCCTGCAGTTGCCGGTTTGAGTTCGCACGAAAAAGAAAAATTACCGGCAGGCCCTTCGCCGGTGTTTCCGGACAGGTGCAGGTAAGCTGGCAAACGCAGCTTCAACTGGTGGCCTGGCAGGTTGAACTGGGCTGCCTTGCCAGAGAGATCGTTTACCGCCGTGCGCTCAAGACTCTGCTTCAATACGAGCGACTGGTTTGCTGGATTTCGAAAAAGTGCCGGATGTTCAAAGTCGATCAGCAGATCGTCGGCAGCGCTGGCGCTATCGGGTTTGCGTTCGAGGCGTATGACCGTCGTGTTACCCTCGCGAATCTGCTCGAGGTTTTCTGCATAATGCCAGAGAAAGGCGGTACCCGCAGCGAAAGTTTTTCTTCGGGTAGCGTCTGGACGTGTACCGTCCTGTGCAAATAGCAGCAGTGCCGGCGCGGCAATCAGCGCGAGCGCAAGGTGGCTGCGCCTATTCCAGAGCAGAAATTTTTGCCACTCGGTTGGCATGGCGTCCGCCTTCAAACTCCGTCTTTAAAAAGATGTCTGTCATTTCGACTGCCGTCTTCTCGTCGACCACGCGGCCGCCCATTGCGATGACGTTGGCGTCATTGTGCCGGCGCGACATTTCTGCAGTGTACGCGTTGTGGCAGAGTGCGGCACGAATACCCTTAATCTTGTTCGCGGCAATTGAGATACCGATGCCGCTACCGCAGATCAGTATGCCCCGGTCGAATTCACCCGCCGCCACGCGGCGTGCCAGCGCAGCGCCATAGTCAGGGTAATCTACCGATTCACTGCTGTTGGTGCCGAGATCTGTAATGTTGTATGCTGCAAAGTGCCGTTTGAGGATTTCTTTCAGCTCATAACCACCATGGTCTGCCGCGATCGCTATTTTCATGTGTGCCACCACGCCCAGGCAATCAGGACTGCCTGCAGGGGCAAGCGCAACGCCAGCGCCCATTTGGGTATGCGCATGCCGGCACCGCCGCTCGTGAAATGGTACAGGTTCGCGGGAAACACCGCAACGAGCAGGGCAATGATGCCCCAAGCCGCCCACGAGGAATAGTCGGGCAGCAGTAAGAGTACCGCGAGACCAATTTCTGCGAGACCGCTCAGGTATACAATCGGCCTGTGCCAGGGAATGTACGGCGGCATGATGCGCAGAAAGAATTTCGGTATGACGAAGTGAGCGATGCCGGCCATCGCATAAAAACCTGCCATCACGTAGAGTGAGACGAGCTTGACATCCATGCGGCATTGCGCCAATGAGACATAATCCAGCAAGGATAATGCAGGGCCGCGGTCGACCTGTCGTGAGGCGGTACCTCGCTGCGTCTAACAAGACAAAAGGCATGAGTGTGAAAGAGGCCGACTCACATATCCCGTTGCAGATCAGGCAGTGGCTCGACCGGCAGATTGCGCGCGAGCTTGCGGGCAGTACCACGGGGGCACAAAAAGAGCCTGGGGTCACCCAGGGCGAGGTGGTGCGCGAACGCTGGTTCAACGCGAACAAGGCCGCGACCGCAACCCGGCATCAGCATTGACACCCGTTGATAACGTTACGGCAGGTCGCATGCGCGAAAAAGGCCTGCCGACCGTCGCGGAGTTCTTGCGCCTGAGATGGCGGCCGCTGAGCGACCAACCGCTGATCGAGCCGCCGGGCTTCTCGCCGATCATTGCCGACCCTACATTTGTGCCGCCCGACGCGAGTCCTCACGGGCTCTGGCACCTGTTCGCACATTCGGTTTTCGGCATCCACCACTAGACGGGCGAAACTGCCACGAACTGGCAGAAGCAGGGTTTGGTGAAGCGGCACGCGATGCGGGCGTTTGTTTTCGCGCACGGCGCGGAGTTTCATCTTTACTAAGAGCGTTACCGCACACCTGAGCAGGAGGCGTGGGGCCATCGGCGCATTGTATGCGTGACGCTATGTCTCGCCCGCGAATTGCGTCGAGCCATGAAACTTGCTGCCCGCCTCGATCTCATTGAACCGTCACCGACGCTGGCGATCACTGCCCGCGCGAACGAGCTCAAAGCCGAAGGTAAAGACATCGTTGGTTTTGGTGCCGGTGAACCCGACTTTGATACGCCCGAGCACATCAAGGCCGCAGCGATCGACGCGCTCAACAAAGGGTTCACGAAGTACACCGCGGTCTCGGGTATTGCTGAACTCAAGCAGGCAATCATCGCAAAATTCCAGCGCGACAACCAGCTCGAGTTTAAGCCCAACCAGGTCATCGTCGGCACCGGCGGCAAGCAGGTGCTCTACAACTTTTTTCTCGCAGTCATCAACGACGGTGACGAAGTTGTCTGCCCTGCGCCTTACTGGGTGAGTTACAAAGACATCGTGCGCCTCGCGGGCGGTACAATGAAACTGATCAACACCTCGTTCGAGAGCGGCTTCAAAGTTTCACCGGCTCAGCTCGAGCGTTCGCTTTCGCCCAAGACACGCGTGTTCATTCTGAACTCCCCCTCGAACCCGACGGGTGCGACGTATACACCCGACGAGATTCGCGCGCTTGCTGCCGTGCTCGAGAAATTTCCCGACCTGCTCGTGGTGACTGACGACATCTACGAAAAACTGGCGTACGGTATTGAGATCCTCAACATCGCCACTGCTTCCGAAAAACTGCGCCCGCGCACCGTGGTGATCAACGGTCTCTCGAAGGCCTACTCGATGACCGGCTGGCGCCTCGGTTATGCCGGCGGCCCGAAAGAGATCATCGCTGCCATGGACATGATCCAGGGACAGTCGACTTCGAACGCGACGAGCTTTTCGCAGAAGGGTGCAGTCGTCGCCTTAAACGGCAATCAGAAATGCGTCGAAGACATGCGCGTGGTTTTCGAGAAGCGCCGTGATCTCGCGTTCACGCTGCTCTCGGGACTCAAGGGCCTGCGCGTCTTTAAGCCGCAGGGGGCATTCTACCTCTTCCCCGATATCGCCGGGCTGAAAGATGCTCCGGGTTGGGCAGATCTGGCAAAGCGAACGGGTGAAAGCGATACCGGCAAGATTTTTTCCACCGGCCTGCTGAATGAGAAACTGGTCGCGGTTGTGCCGGGCTCAGCGTTTGGTTATGAAAACGGTTTTCGTATCAGCTATGCAACGAGCGAAGCGCAGATCGAGAAGGGCTTAGGCCGGGTCCGCGAATTCGTCGAAGCTCTCTGGCAATAGGGCGCCTCTAAAGGGCAGCGCCGGCCGCCCGCGTTAGGCCGTTACATCAACCGAACCAGCGCTAAGCGACTGCGCGGCTTCTTCGCCCGCGACGCGCAACATTTTGTCGTCGAGCGCCAGCTTCGCATCATTCAGCTTGAGCAGCATCTGGCTCATATCGGCCATGCTGGCAGCAAGGTCTGATACCGGGTCTAGGTTCATATTCTATGTTCGAGTGGCGGTAACAGCCAACTTGAAGTTCTGGGCACAAATTTGGGCTATCGCCAGCACCTGAGAAAATGGGAAAAAAAGTAGCCATATAGTGTATATGCACGTAATATATAGTGCATATACACTATATGGAGGGCTTATGCTGACAACTGACTTACCGCGCGAGGTGGAATCGCAGGCCTGGATTGACTTCCAGGATTGTGACCCCTTCGGGCACCTGAACAACACGAAATACCTGAACTACTTCATGCATGCCCGCACGCAGCAGCTTAAAGAAGCCTATGGTTTCGACATCTACCAGCATACTGCACAGACGGGCAGGGGTTGGGTTGTGGCACAGACCCACGTTGCGTACCTTTACCCGGCGAAATTCAATGAAACGGTAACAATACGCACCCGTCTGCTACACGTGGATAACTTCAGGCTGGTGCCCGAAGCGGTGATGCAGAGCCCCGATGGTTCGCGCGTTCATGCAGTAGGCTGGATCGAGTTTGTTTATGTCGATACGCAAAAAGGCAGGCCGGTCAAGTACGATGCCGAATTAAGAAGTTTTCTTGATTCCATATCACTTTCGCTACCGGCTGGGGGCGCAGAGTTCGAGCAGCGGGTGAAAGAATTGCAGAAAGTCAACCGGCGCCCGGCAACAGCGGCGTAACAGCATTCCGGAAACCAGTCCGGTTAAACGCGCCGCGGCGTGCTGCCGTCGGGAATTTCCACACGCTTCGTTCGGCCGGTCTCGCCACTGACAATGCGCACGGCCGATTTTGAGAGATCGTAGATTTCGGCGATCTGTTCAATGACTGCCTTATTGGCCTTGCCGTCGACCGGCGGCTCATGGATCTTGAGCACGAGCGTGCCGTCGCCCTCAAATTCGAAGCCGGCCTTTTTGCTGCGGGGTTTGACGCGCACGCTGATGATCATACTTCAGAGGTCATAGTCGTAGATGCGGTACTTCTTGTATTCAATACCACTGAAATGGCCGAAGAGGTTTCTCAACACCATGTTTTCTTCAAGCACGAGCGAAGCTTCGACAGCGCGCACGGCTGTGTGTTCATAAAGATAATTGCGCGTCGCAAAGAGCACCATGGCGTCGATGCCCTGCTTGCGGTATTCGGGCCTGATGCCGAAAAACATGATGCGCGCCCGGCTGATGGATTTTTTTCCCAGGAAGAAGCGCAGCAGGCGCACGATATCAGAATTGCCGAAGATGCTGCGTTTGCGCAGGAATTTTTCGTTGAGGTCGAGCAGTGTGCCGATGACTGCAATCTCGCGCTCGCCATCCATGACAAACAGCAGCAGGTTTTCGTCAGCCACCATTTTAAGGGTTTCGGCCATCGCCTGGCCGTCGTCGCTCGTCAGGGGTAGAAATCCCCAGTTGTCTTTCCACGCTTCGTTGTAGATCTCAATAATCTTGTCGACCTCGTTGTGGATGTCTTTCATGTTCATCTTGCGGATACGAAAGCGCGAACGGGTCTGCATGCGCTCGAGCAGTTTGTTGTCGCGGTCCCATTCGACGCTTTCGACCGGGTTGAGGTATGCGTAGTAATCCTTTGCCTTGTACATGCCAAATTGTTCGGCCATCTTGGGATAATACCATTTTGACATGGTGAGTTCCACGGTGGGCGCGTCATAAAAACTGTTCATTGCCCATGACTGGATTTCGTGCGTGGCATTGCCGTACTGGCCTGGTCCACGCATTGTTTTGACTCCCTGTTCGCGCAGCCAATCGGCCGCAGCGCCGAAAAGTGCTGATGAAACGGTGTCGTCTTTGATCGATTCGAAGAACCCAAAGTTTCCAATCGATGTGTTGTGGTGCTGGTTGTAGACTGCATTCACCGAAGCGGAGATACGGCCGACAATTTTTCCTTCGTGGTAAGCCAACCAGTGTCGCACGATCGCGTTCTTGTGGTACGGATGCTCCTTTGTCAGCAGGCCTTTGACCCCCAGCAGACGGTTGCCAAGTAATTCGGCATTGAGTTGTGGGATGTATTTCTCGTCGAGGCTGTAGTGTTTCCAGGGAAAGCTGACGAACTTCTTGAGGCGCTTTTTATCTTCGAGGCCGAATCCGACCAATTGTGTTATCATACAGCGCTATCTGTCAGGGACTGTCATGGTCAACGGTATTAAGTTAAGCTTCGCCTGGAGAGGAAATCGGCGATGCTGGGCAGAAATTCCCTTTCCAGTGCTGAGTAGATTTCTCGCTTAAAGGGAACAATCTGGTTGGTTGCTTCAGCCATAGGCATAAAGCGCAGACGACTGAATTCCTGGGTGTGTGTCTTCAGGTTGGCGAATGTAACGGGATAGTTCCAGAAGGCGAGAAACCACATCTGCTTCTGCCCGCGATAGCGGTCAGTGAGTTTGGGGATGCTGAGTGTCGATGGAAAATCATAGTACAGGAAGTCTGGCGTGCGCGTGACCAGCTGCGCAGTGGGAGTTTCTGCCGATATGTTGCCAGCCATCGGGATGCCGGTCTCTTCAAAAAGTTCGCGTGCGGCCGCCTGTTCGAAATCTTCACCCTCATCAACGCCGCCCTGCGGGTATTGCCACGCGCCGGGGTTGTCGAGACGTTCGCCGACCAGTGTCAGGCCCTCGGCGTTAAAGATAACCACGCCGACATTGGGACGGTAGGGGAGTGCAGCCATTCGGGGCAGGTTCAGGAATCGTGGGGCCCGACGTACAGCAGATAAAGAATACGGCAGTGCGACCATCCAACAACTCTTGACCGCCGCGCTTGCCTTACAAATGAGACCGATGGCATTTAACAACCTGAACGAGATTTTTTACCAGGCGAACGATCTCTATGGCACGAAGAAAATGTTCTTCGGCAAGAACGACAAAAAAGAATTTGTCGGCACCACCTTCGGTGACGCGCTCAAGGCCGCTGAAAACCTGGGTGTCGCGCTCATGGACCTGGGCGTCAAGCCCGGAGATCACGTGGGTTTGCTGGCGGACAACCGCGTTGAATGGATCATTGCTGACATGGCGGTTATCCTGAACGGCGCTGCAGACGTGCCGCGCGGTACTGACGTTACAACCGAAGAAATCAAGTACATCATGACGCATGCTGAGTGCGCGCTTTGTATCGTGGAAAACGAAGCAACGCTTCGCAAGCTGCAGACCGTGATCGCTGATACGACCGTCAAAACAGTCATCGTGCTCGATCCAAAATTCAAAGACGGTTCAGAGAATATCCTGACGCTCAAGCAGCTGGTCGACAAGGGTGCGGCACTGCGTGACAGCAAGCTCGCTGAGTTGAAGAAGCGCGCCGACGCGGTGAAAAGCGATGACCTCTATACGATCATCTATACCTCTGGAACAACCGGCCTGCCCAAAGGCGTGATGCTCACGCATGGTAACATCGTTTACAATATCAACGAAGTTCCCAAGGCAATTGGCCTCAGGCCTGACGACAGCATGATGTCGCTGCTGCCGGTCTGGCACATCTTTGAGCGCGCCGTTGACTATGGCGCAATAGCCAAAGGTATACCCGTATATTATACAAACGTGCGCGACGTGCGCGACGACTTTGTGAAGGTAAAGCCCACTTTCATGCCTTCAGCCCCGCGCCTGTGGGAGAGCCTCTACCAGGGTATTCAGCAGCGTATTGAGAAGTCAGAGCCTGCACGCAAGGTGATGTTCGAAACGGCGTACCGTATCACTAAAGAATACAAGAAAGCGGTCGATTACCTTGCGGGCAACGAGCTCATGGCAAAACCCGAAAGCAACCAGGAGCGCCTGCAGCGCTCAGCGCAGGCAGTCGCGATGGCGGCAGCCCTCTACATTCCCGCGCAGCTTGCTGACCGCGTGGTCTTCGGCAAAATTCGCGAAGCAATGGGTGGCAGATTCCGTGGCAGTATTTCAGGCGGTGGAGCTTTGCCCGCCCACGTCGATGAATTCTTCAACGTGATCGGTATCCCCGTTTACGAAGGTTACGGCATGACAGAATGTTCTCCGATTATCGCCGTGCGCACAGAGGGACGTATTGTTCAGGGCAGCGTCGGTTTTGTGCCGAACGGTACCGAAGTGGCGATACTGAATGATAAGGGCGAGCGCGTGCGCACCGGTGAGAAAGGCGTCATTCATGTGCGCGGTCCCCAGGTTATGAAAGGTTATTACAAGAATCCCGAAGCGACAGAAAAGGCGATCAGTAAAGATGGCTGGCTCAATACCGGCGACCTCGGTTTTTTCAGCTTTAACAACACGCTTTCCATTCGTGGGCGCGCCAAAGAAACGATAGTACTGCTCGGCGGTGAAAACGTCGAGCCGGTGCCGATCGAGAACAAACTGCTCGAAGATGCACAGATCAACCAGGTCATCGTCGTGGGGCAAGATAAAAAAACGCTCACTGCGCTCATCTGGCCCAACCTCGAAAAGGTGAAAGATGTCGCGGGTATTACCGCTGACCCGAAAAGCGACCTCAACGCGCACGCGACGTTGCGCGAACACTTCAGTAAAATAATTAAAAAGCAGGTTTCGGCTGAAAACGGTTTCAAAGGTTTTGAACGCGTAACCGATTTCCGGTTCTTGCCCAAACCGATGGAGGTGGGCGATGAAATCACCAACCTGCTCAAAATGAAGCGTAACGTTATAGCAGACAAGTACGCGGCCTTGATTGAAAGCATGTACTGATGGCCTTCGATAGACTCAAACGAATTTTCGGCGGCAGTAAGCCGCCGAAAACGCCTTCCGATACCGCACACCCGGCCACGCGCAACCCGGTCGCTGCGCCCGCCCCCGGAAAGACCAAGCGCAGGCGCGCACCCCGGACTGGCCGTCGTTCGGCCTCACCCTACGTGGTGAGGCCGTCACTGCAAAAAGAAGCCATCGAAGCAGTGCGTAAGGAGATCTACAAGGCACCGCAGCGCTATCGCACCGACAAACTGACCCTGCTCGAGATCGCCGAAAAGATCCTGCAGGCCAGGCTCGCGCTGCCGCGGCCGGCGCAGCTGCGGGCGCACCATATCTTCTTCATGTTTACGCGCGCCGAGGGCAGGCAGCGTAAGGGCGTGACGGGTGCCTGCCTGGTGTGGAAAGGTGCAGTAAGGGGGGGAGCTCCCACTGTGACCACGCTGAACGCACAGGAGCGTCGGCGGATGCAGGTGGATGCGCGGGTGTACATAATCGAAAACCCGCCGAAGGGCCGGCGCAGGCGCCTCCGCACCATACCCGAGAATTTGTGCGGAAACCCGCTTTGCGTCAACGTCAGGCACGTGCGCATGGTGCCCAAAAACCCTCTCAGCCACCAGGGGCAGAATCACCCGCGCTCAAAATTCACCGACCAGGTGATTGTGCGCATGGTGCGTGACTACAACGCCGGTATGACCTCACGTGAGGTCGGCGACAAGTATGGCATGCACTGGACATACGTTGAGCAGATCATGCGTAAGGAAAAGCGCACCGAGGCGACCGAAGGCCTGACGATTCGTGGCCGGTTTGGCTCGCGTTAAGCCCTCCCGCCCCGGACCACCCGGCAACCGTGTCTTATTCGGCTCGACAGGCCGTTTTTGATTTTCACTCGAACCTATGGCAATAAAGATTGGTATCAACGGTTTTGGCCGTATCGGCCGTAATGCATTTCGTGCTGCCTGGGGCCGCACGGACGTCGAGATTGTGGCGGTCAACGACCTGACTGACACAGCAACCCTCGCGCACCTGCTCAAATACGACAGTGTGTTCGGCGTGTGGAACCACGATGTGAAACACGACAAAGAGCACATCATAGTCGATGGCAAGAAGATCCACGCAACCGCGATCGCAAAGCTCGAAGAGCAGAAATGGGGTTCGTTCGGCTGCGATATCGTGATCGAATCGACCGGCCGTTTCACTGATGCGACCCATGCACGCGCGCACATCGATAAGGGTGGCGCCAAGCAGGTGATCATTTCAGCCCCTGCAACTAATGAAGATGCAACATTCGTCATTGGCGTGAATGAGAAGAATTTTGACAAGGCAAAGCACACGGTGATCTCGAACGCTTCGTGCACAACCAACTGCCTCGCACCGGTGGCGAAAGTGCTCGTGGAAAATTTTGGCATCAAAAAAGGCCTGATGACCACGATCCACAGCTACACCAACGACCAGCAGATTCTCGACCTGCCACACAAAGACCTGCGCCGTGCACGTGCCGCCGCGCTCAACATGATACCGACGTCGACCGGTGCAGCCAAGGCCCTCTCGCTCGTTATTCCCGAACTGAAGGGCAAGCTCGACGGTATCTCGATTCGTGTGCCAACCCCTGATGTTTCGGTAGTAGACTTAACCGTTGAAACCGAAAAGCCTACAACCAAAGAAGCCGTCAACGCAGCGCTCAAGGCAGCAGCAGAGGGGCCACTGAAAGGCATTCTTGGCTACACAGACGAGCCACTGGTTTCGAATGACTTCAAAGGCAATCCCCTTTCGTCGATCGTCGACGGCCAGATGACTGCGGTGATCCAGGACAACATGGTCCGCGTTCTTACCTGGTACGATAACGAGTGGGGCTATTCAACCCGCGTGATCGACCTCGCTGCCATGATTGGCAAGTAAGAAGGGGCAAAAGCCGAAAGGGAAATCCGTCGCGCAGGCGACGGATTTTTTTTGCCCTAACCCAGCGCTTGTTCGAGAGCTTCAACCACGGTCTTCATTACCTTGATGCGCGCGTGGTTCTTGTCGTTGGCTTCGACCAGGACCCACGGCGCGAACGGTGTCGATGTGTTCTCAAACATGTCATTGGCCGCAGCTTCGTAGGCATGCCATTTATCGCGGTTGCGCCAGTCTTCTTCGGTCAGCTTGTATTGTTTATATGGTGTCAGCTGCCGGTCTTTGAAGCGCGTCAGTTGTTCTTCTGAGGTAATGGAAAGGTAGAACTTGCGGATGGTCGTTCCCGCCTGCGTCAGTTCGTGCTCAAAGTCACGCATCTCGCCGTATGCCCGCTGCCACTCGGCGTCGGTGCAGAATTTTTCGATGCGTTCCACAAGCACCCTGCCATACCACGACCGGTCAAAGATACACACCTGGCCGTGCTGCGGAATGCGCCGCCAGAAACGCCACATGTATGGATGCGCTTTCTCTTCATCGGTCGGCGCCGCGACGCCATTCACCCGGTAGTGCCGCGGGTCGATACCGTGAATCACGCGACGGATTGCCCCGCCTTTTCCCGCAGCATCCGGGCCTTCAAAGACGAGCAGAAGGCTCTTTTTGCTCACCGAGAGTTCGTCGCTTAATTTGGCGATCCGGGTCGATAGCGCTGCAAAGCTCTCTTTATACTCGTCGTCGGTGAGCTTGAGCGTTGAATCGAGGTTTGTCAGGTAGTTAGAGCGCGCAGGCGACCAAACAGCCGCGTATTGCGGTGTGCCCCGCTTTTCGATCAGTGCCTCTTCGAGTTTTTTGATGAGCGTCTCGCCCACGAAGATTTCGCGGTAACGGGGAAAGCGCGCATCGACCAGTGTCCAGGGTGCGTGTCCTGTATGTGTTGCGTTCAGTACCTCGAGGTCGACCTTGTGGAAGCGTTTTCGCTTTTTGGCGAACTTGCGTGTGAGTTTTGAAACCCGCCACTTGGTCGCCGACTTTTTTTCTGCATCTTTCAGTATGGCCTTCTGTGCGTCGGGTGAAAGATACATCCATGTTTTCACGAGGATGATTCCCTCTGCTGTAAGCATGTCTTCGAGCTTCCGTATGTCGTCGAGGTACTCCTCGTACTTGTTTCGGCTGATCTGTTTGAAGGCGCGCTCGATGATCGGGGTTGTGTACCACGAGCCGAAAAAGATACCAATACGGCCGTGCCCTGGCAGTTTGTTCCAGAAGCGCCAGTGTGGCGGGTACTCTGACTCTTCGGCGGCCGGCGTCCAGAATGCAGTGGTTTCGACCCCGCGCGCATCAATCCATTCGAGCAGCTTTTTCGTCGTCTCTCCTTTGCCTGAACCTTCGACCCCGTTCATGAGAATAAGTACAGCTTTACCGGAAGTCGCGAGTGTCTTCTGCAATTCAAGCAGCCGGATGCGGATTTTCTGTTCGCGCTCTTTGTATTCGGCCTTATCTATTTCGGCCGCGCCCGTCATCGTGGCGAGTACGTCGGTCATCATCATGCGGTACCGGTACGGGTTTCGGTCGCAGACGCACAGCAAGTTTTTCTGTAAGGGCTCAGCAGCTACGGGCAGGCCGCGATGAGACCGGGACGACAAATCCTTTGCTAATTGCGCTGGTTTACAGTAGATTAATGGCGATGCAGACAACCAGCCAGCAGCAGCTCTCCCTTTCCGCACTTCTCGAACGGCACCCATGGCGGCAGGACGAAACCGGTGGCCGCAGGCCGATGGACTATCTCTGGAAGTTCTCATTGCCAGTCAGCCCGGAAGAGGTCTGGCCGTTTCTCATTGATACCTCCACCTTTAATAAACTGCTTGGCCTGCCGGTGATGACCTACGAAGAAAGGCAGGGGCGCCTTTTCGGCAAAAGCGTCAATGCAGGAGTGTTGTCGGAATGGGAAGAGGTGCCCTGGGAGTGGGAGTACCTTAAGGGACTGAACAATGCCCGAATATATTCACGCGGCTTTGCCACGTACGTGCGTTCGCGCTATATACTCGAAAGAACGGCGCATGGGACGGAGTTGTATGTCTACTTTGGGTGGGTGCCGCGCAGCCTGACAGGCAGGCTATTGCTCAAGGTTGGCATGCCGCGCCTTCGGGCAGACTATGAAAAAGCACTCGCAAAGGTTGCTTCTATCATCAGGGAGCGCAGCGACTTTGAATCACGGCAGCGCGCGCTGTTTTTGGCTGCTCAGCATGAAGCGGCCGAACCTGCCGGTACCGAGCGACTGCGCGTTTTGAGTGCGAAAGCCATTCAGGCCGGCGCCGACAGTCACCTGTTGCGCAGCCTCGCCGACTTTCTCGTCACTGCACCCGAAGAAGAAATTGCCCGCGTCAGGCTGAAGTCTGTCAGCCGGCGTCTGGAAATACCGCTGGGTGATCTGGTACGCACCGCCCTGTACGCATCGCATGCAGGCATACTGACACTTTCGTGGGATGTCACTTGTCCTCACTGCCGTGGCGTGCGAAAGTCGGCAGAATCGCTCGGTGATGTGCCCGCTGAAGAAAATTGCGAGGCCTGTGATATCACGTTTTCAACGGAGGATATATCGAACCTGGAGGTTGTATTTCACGTAAACCCGGAAATCCGCCGGGCCGAAAAAAAATTCTACTGCGCCGCAGAACCCGCGACCAAGAGGCATATCCTGGTACAGCGGCGTGTGGGGCCGGGATCAGCACTCGACCTCGAAACCGCGCTCGCACCGGGTGAATACCGCGTACGCTTCGGTGGCGAAAAGCGCTATGTGCCCGTTTCCGTCGGAGCGGGATCTGAACGCCGCATCGTGATAGCAGAGGACAGTGCACCGCTGCAGTCAGCCGAGCAGCCCGTGTTTGTCTACCCGAACCGCGGCGCGGTGGAGCGGACTCTGATCATAGAGCGCAAAGACGAGGACAATGACGCGCTCAGGCCTGCCGAGGTTTTTGGAGTACAGCTTTTTCGGGATCTTTTCGGTAAGGAGACACTCGCCCCGGGGCTAAAAATTGAACTCGGCCGGCAAAACATTCTTTTTACTGACATTGTCGGTTCGACAAATCTTTACCTGAGCCGCGGTGATGGTGAGGCATTCACCTCTGTGCGCCTGCATTTTCAGAAAACTTACGAAATTGTGCGCGCGTTCAATGGTGCAGTCGTTAAGACAATCGGTGATTCGGCGATGGTGGCATTTACAGACTCGCTGCAGTGCCTCAAGGCTGCAGTTGAACTGCAGAAAAGTTTCACTGGCAATGCCGCGACAGGCAATGTGCTGTTGCGCATCAGTATACATGCAGGCCCCTGCCTGGCGGTAAACCTGAACAGCGGCGTCGATTATTTCGGCAATACCGTTAATTTTTCCGCCAAACTGCAGCAGCTTGCAGGCGAACGCGAAATTGCCTACAGCAGTGATTTTGAACAGGACCCGCGGATCGGTGTTTACCTGCGGCAGGTGGGGCTGAAGCCGGAAATCAGGACTTTCCAGCCTTCCTGGGCCGAACGGCCTTACGAAGTTCCGGTGCTCAAGGTCTTGTAACCGGCCACAATACCCGTCTTTTAGATTTGACGGAGCATAGAACTTTCCGGTAGCTCATGGCATGCGTTTTTTGTTCCTGATTTTTTTCGTGGCAGCAGCGCTGGTGGCAGGCTGCAAGTCGGCAGGCGGACCAACATCTGCATCTTCGGGCCTGCCTCCGCTTGTCGCAAACCAGCCGATAAAGGCAGACAGCACCGTAACCGTTTTTCCAGGTGATGCAGAAGTGCAGGCAATGCGTGATGCATTTTTCGCGCGTCCCGTGGAACCAGAAGAGGTATTTCGCGTCTTTGTTACGTCAGACGGTTATGTGCGCAGGCAAATCGCGCACAACGAAGCGGTGGCAGTGAAAGAAGATACGGGTGGTGATCAATCGATTGCCGACGAATTCCGTAAGTTCGACATGGTTAACAGTCTTCAGGAAGGCCAGATCAGGGTAGAGCTCTACCCGACGACCGGAAAGTTTTACCGGGTGCGCCAGTCGAAGCCATCGATTATGAAAGAAACCGACAAGATCATGAGTGACGACATCACGCGCTGGCAATTCGTGTTTGCGAAGAACGAAATACAGCCGAAAGATTTCCGCATCAGTTACCAGGTACTGCTGAGAAAAAAAATCACGCGCGAGCAGGCGCTGAAGATCCTCAGCGAACAGAACAAGAAAAAAAAGTAGGAAGCATGAGCGCAGACGAAAAGAAAGAAATTATTATCCGGGTTGGTCTTGACGAGAACGCGATACCCGAGTCGATTACCTGGGAGGCACCCGGGGCTTCCAAGGGTGAAGAGAAAGCCGACGCGTTCATGCTCTCGCTCTTCAGCGGCGGCGAAAAAACCACTCTTGGCATAGACCTCTGGACGAAAGAGATGCTCGTGGGTGACATGAATATCTTCTTTTACCAGGCATTCAAGAAAATGGCCGACGTCTTAGAGCGGGCGACGCAGGACAAAGAAGCAGCGCAACTGGTACGTGACTTTAGCCGGGATTTCGGCAAGCAGGTAAAGCTGCTGAAAGACGAATGACGCTGTTCCTCTCGTCGGTTGCCGTGGCGGCATTGCTGTTTGGCATGCCGCTTTTCATCGGGCTCGGGGTGCTGGGCGCGCTCTACCAGTTTGGCAATGCGATGTCGCTGGGTGCTGAGTCATTGGGCGACATTAGCCGACAGCTGACTGTCGTCTTCAGCGATCCGCTCTCAAAGCTGACCGGCGACCAGAGCGCATTGTTTCTGACCATACCGTACTTCACGCTGGCAGGCTACCTTATTGCCCATTCACAGTTTGCCGCGCGCGTCGTGAACCTTTACCTTGTCGTAATGCGCCGGGTCGGTGCTTTTGGCACGGTCGGGCTGGGAGTCATCTGCGTACTTATCGCTGCGCTCTTTACGCCTCTTACGGGTGCATCGGGTGTGACGATTGTCGCAATCGGCGGCATTCTCTTTCCGATTCTGACCGGTGCGGGTTACACCGAGCGCAGGGCGCTCGGGTTGATTACCGCGTCCGGTTCCATTGGTCTTCTCTTCAGCCCCAGCTTGCCGGTGATTCTCTTCGGTATCATGAGCGAAAACCGCGCCGATATCAACGAGTTGTACCGGGCGGGCATCTTGCCGGGTATACTACTGATCGTCGCCCTGACGATCGTGGTCGTCATCTTCTCTTTTGGACGCACACAGCGTGCCAGCGATCTCCTGGCAAAACAGCTACAGGCGGCGCAATTCAGCGGGCGCGATGCTGCCAAGCTGGTTTTTGAGCTCGCTGCGATACCGTTGCTCTATGTGCTGATGCACTCGCGGTTCATGGTCATTACGGAACTCGGGGTCTTCTTCCTGCTCTACTACTTTCTGCTCGAGGTAGTGATCTTCCGCGAGCTGGGGCTAAAGAAGCTTTTCGCAGTATTCGAAGAGGCCATCGCCATGGTTGGCTCGATCATTCTGATCATTTTCTTCGCGATGATTCTTACCAACGCCCTGCTTTATGATGGAGTACCCGGAAAACTCTTCGGCTTCATCAGCCAGTATATACACTCGCCGCTTACCTTTTTGATGCTGCTCAACATCTTCCTGCTGATTGTTGGGGCACTGATGGATATTTTCTCGGCAATAATTGTGATAGCACCGCTCGTCATACCAATCGCCGAAAGCTACCAGATTCCGATGCTTCACCTGGGAATTCTGTTTCTGACGAACCTCGAAATTGGTTACCTGACCCCACCGGTAGGGTTGAACCTGTTTCTAAGTTCCCTGCGTTTCCAGAGGCCGATGGCCGATATCTACCGCTCGATTGTACCTTTTCTCATTGCCCTGGTATTCGCGCAGCTTGTTATCACGTATGTACCCTGGCTGAGCCTGTGGTGGAAGTAGCGGACGCGCTGCCGGGCGGAGCGCAGGATTCCACATAGTATTTTGGTCTAGCCGGAAAAATTCACTATACGCTGTAGCGTTCGCCGGATAAAGCAGCACTGGCGGTAAAACTATGAACAATACACGAATTGGCCTCAGCAGAATTGCGGTGCCCGGTATGGCAGCTGTCCTGTGTGCCTTGCAGCTTTCCGCAAATGACCCGGCAGGATCAGGAGTCTGGCAGCTGAGGACTCCGGAAAAAGCGCCTGAGTCGCGTATCGCGACTGCGTTTGCCTATATGTCAGCCTCAAGGCAAATGATTCTTTTTGGCGGCAGTTACGACCGCAAGGGCTATGACGATACCTGGAGCTGGGACGGTCTGACCTGGAGCGAATTGCAGCCAGTCCACAGACCGCCCGCCATTAACAGCCACGCGATGGCTTACGACGCGAAGCGAAACGAAGTTGTACTTTTTGGCGGCTTTTCGGGGGGCAAGCTCTCGCGCAGCACATGGGTTTTTGATGGGCGAGACTGGCGCGAAGCGCAGCCCACCAAATCGCCTCGCTCGGCCATCAACGGCACAATGGCTTTTAACCCGATCTCGGGTCGGGTAATGCTCTACGGAGGCATGCAGGACACGCACAGCCACTGGGAATGGGACGGCTCAGAGTGGCTCGAAATACCCGCGGATAAGGTCCCCCCTGCGCGCAGTTACGCAGGGCTGGCATTTGACGAAGCGCGAAAAGAAATGGTCCTGTTTGGTGGCATCACGAATCCATACACAAAGCAACCGAGAATCTACAATGATACGTGGGCCTGGAACGGCAAGACCTGGCGGCAGGTCGTGACGCCGATACGGCCATCGGCGCGCTACGGGCATAATATGGCGTATCACCCCGGCCTGAAAAAGATTCTACTGGTGGGGGGCAAGAAAGGGCAGCGCGATATCGGTGAAGGACCGGTTGGCCTTGCCAACGAAACCTGGACGTGGGATGGTTCTGCCTGGAAGATGATTGGCGCCAAAGGTTCTATTGAACCTGCGTACAGTTATGGAATGGCCTACGATGCGCAGACGCAGGAATTTGTCGTGGCGCTGGGCGATTCGTTGCTCTGCGCGGCGCGTGGCCCGAAAGTGTTTGTTCTGCAGGGCGGCAGATAGCCGTCTATTCGATCCGGGCCAGCCCCTGCTCCAGGTCGGCGAGCAGGTCTGAGGTATCTTCAAGACCCACGGAATAGCGTATCAGTCCGTCGGGTATGCCGGCCGTAAGCCGGGCCTCTGCGTCCATGTCATGGTAACTCATCACCGAAGGCTGGTGGATCAGCGATTCAACTCCACCGAGTGAAGCTGCAATGGCCGGAATCTTCAGCGTGTTGAGCAGCGTCGTCGACGCCGCCAGGCCAGCTTGCTGCGAGCTGTCTTTGCCCCTGACCTGGAAACTGACCACCCCGCCACCGCCGCGCAGATAGCGTTTTGCCAGCCCATAGTCCGGATGAGATTCAAGCAGTGGATACCAGACGCGTTCGACCTTGGGGTGCTTTTCCAGCCATTGTGCTATTTCCAATGTCGAGCGGTTGTGTTCGCGCATGCGCACCGCGAACGATTTAATCCCGCGCGAGACAAGAAAGCACAGGTGCGCATCTGCATTGCTTCCAAACAGGCCGCGCACACTACGCACTTTTTCGATGAGTTCTTTTGAACCAAGCACCGCTCCCGCAATCGCGTCGTTGTGCCCACTGATAAACTTGGTGAGCGAGTGAACTACCAGGTCAACGCCGTGCTCCAGCGGGTTAATGTTCATCGGCGAGGCGAACGTGGCATCGACAATGGTGGTGATACTGCGCGCCCTCGCGAAAGAGGCGATTTCTTCCAGGTCAATGAGGCGTAGGTAAGGGTTCGTCGGAAACTCGATGAAGATTACACGCGTCTTCCCGGTGCAGGCAGCTTTGACATCTTCAGTTGTGAGCGCTGCGTAGCTGGTCGCTATGCCAAAGCGAGCAAGATGCTGGTCAAACATCTTGAACGTCCCGCGATAGCCTTCACGCAGCGACACCATGTGATCGCCGGCATTGGCTACACCAAATATCGCAGAGACAATGGCGTTCATGCCGCTCGACGTCACAACACAGTCTTCTGAGCCCTCAAGCGCACAGAGGTTCTCTTCGAGCGCGCGTTGCGTCGGCGTGCCATAGCGGGCATATTCTGCGAGGCGGTCGCTTCGCTTCTGGTAGAAGGCCCAGAGGCCTTCGACTTCATCGAATGCATAAGATGCAGTCTGGTATATGGGAGTGACTATGGGTCTGTGCGGATCGGCAGAGTTGTCGTGTCCCGCATGAATCGCGCGGGTGGATAGTCCTTTTTTTAGATCAGATTTTTTCATTGGATTAGCGTTGTTTCTCCAGGAAGCGGGCTACTGCATCCTTTACAGCACCCAGGGTCGGCTTGAGGTCCTGCGGCAGGTTGCGGTGTTCATTCTGCGCATTCGGCGAATGGTAGGCCACTTTGAAGTCAGCAAACTTCAGGCCGTGTGCAGTCGAAACCACAACGACCGATTCGTTGTCTTTGATCACTCCGCCTTTTTTGAGCTTGCCGAGCGCTGCGAGTGCTACACCCGTGTGCGGGTCAACGAGTAACCCGGCGCGGTCGCCGAGTGCAGCAGCGTCAGCGAGTTCTTTCTCTGACGACTGTTCGACGACCCCGCCAAATTCTTTGAGTGTCGCGATCGCCTTCTTTACCGATACCGGGTTGCCAATGCGAATGGCCGAAGCCTGTGTTTCACCTGCCGTGATAGGCGAGAACTCTGCAAAGTTTTTCTTGTACGAAAGGTAGAGCGGGTTGGCCGCTTCGGCCTGCGCGACTGCGATGCGGGGCAGCGAGTTGACGAGCCCAAGTTCGTAGAGCATCTTGAGACCAGCACCGAGTGCAGATACGTTGCCCAGGTTGCCACCGGGAATAATGAACCAATCAGGCAGTTGCCAGTTAAGTTGCTGCGCGACTTCGATGCCAACAGTTTTTTGCCCCTCGATGCGCAGGCTGTTCATCGAGTTGGCGAGGTAGATGTCTTTCTCTTGCGTGAGCTGCTGCACGATCTCCATGCAGCCGTCGAAATCAGTTTCGAGTGCGAGCACGAGCGAACCATTGGCAATCGGCTGCATCAGCTGCGCGAGCGAGATCTTGTTTTTTGGCAGGAGTATGACGCTCAAAATTCCCGCGTACGCCGCATAGGCTGAAAGAGCGGCCGAGGTGTCTCCGGTCGATGCGCAGGCGATTGCACGGATAGGAGATCCCTTTTTGATCATATGGTTGACCTGCGAGACGAGGACAGTCATGCCCAGGTCTTTGAACGAACCGGTGTGGCTGTTGCCGCAGAGTTTCACGTAGAGCTCGCGGTGGTTAAAGCGGCGCGAGAGTTCGGCGCCAGAGAAAAGCTGCGTCGCGCCTTCGCCGAGTGTGACGATATCTTCGACAGGCATGTGCGGCAGCACCCACTCGCGTTTGCCCCAGATTCCCGAGGCATCGGCGCGGTTCTGCGAGCGCCAGCGGCTCTCGAACAGGTCGCGCCATTCCTGCGCCGATTTCTTCTTCAGCGCTGCCATGTCGTGGCGCACTTCGAGCAGGTCGCCGGTTTGGGGGCAGCGATACAGTATTTCGTCCAGCGCGTAACGCTGCTCATTCTGGGGATTGATACTCTGGAACCAGGCTTTCATCTCTTGCGCAGACACGCGCGTGAGTTTGTCGCCGAAACAGGGGGACAAGAAGTTTCACGCATAAAAGTTCTTGCGCCCGCGCCACTGACCGGCATTTAGGCGGAATGAATAGCAGGCAGGTGATACTTTATGCGGTACTGTGTGCCGGCTTTATGGCCACGCTGCCTTTTACGCCGTACGACCTGAGTTTTTTGCCCAAAGTATTGCCGATACTGCTGCTGGTCTGGCTGGTCAATGCGCACGCTAACTTTCGCGGGCGCTGGCTTCTGCTCTTCGCCCTTGTCTGTTCAGGTGCAGGTGACGTGATACTCGAGTTTCGTTATGGCGGAGCATTTATCGCGGGCCTTGTCTCGTTCCTGGTTGCGCACCTCTTCTATATACGCCTGATGTTAATTTCGCCGAGTCGCGAGCCGAACCGCTATGTATTTGCTTTGCCGGTTTTTGTACCGCCGGCGCTTGTTGCAGCGCTGCTCTGGCCGCGACTGGGGCCGATGCAGGTTCCCGTGGTGGTATACGTGGCAGTCATCAGCACGATGTTATACACCTCGCTCACGCGCGTTTCTCTGAACGGGGCGCTGGTGGCTGGGGCTGCCGCATTTGTGGTTTCTGACGCGGTGCTGGCCATCAACAAGTTCTATTCTACTTTTGCCGAGGCCCGGTATATCATCATGCTGACCTACTATCTGGCGCAGCTGCTGCTGGTAAGAGGTTTTCTACCGGGCAAAAGTCATTTTCAGCCTGTATCCGTCCGCTAAAAAAGTTCCTTAATGCTGCAACTCCTGCTGACACCGCTGCAAAAGCATGTTTCCTGGTTCAGGATATTCAACTACACATCGTTCAGGCTGGTTGCAGCAGCGATCACAGCGCTGCTGCTGGCATGGGTATTCGGGCCGCGTTTCATCAGGTTTTTGCGGCGGTTAAAGTTTGGTGAGTCGGTGCGCAGCGACGGTCCTGAGTCGCACCAGAGTAAAGCGGGAACTCCCACCATGGGCGGCCTTCTGATCATGGCCAGTATGAGTATCTCGATTCTGCTTTGGGGAAATCTGAGCAACCTGTACGTCATTCTGATCTGGCTGGGCACGCTGGCACTTAGTACACTCGGCTTCATCGATGACTACAGCAAATCGGTGCTCAAGATCAGTGGTGGTATGAGGGCACGTACCAAGTTCTTCTGGCAAATCGTCATCGCCTTGTCGTTCGCTGTTCTGGTCTACATGTTTCCTTATACTGCCAAAGGAGCGCCGGAACAGGCGACTTATCTTTATCTGCCCTTCATAAAAAGTCCTGTGCTCAATCTGGGTGGCGCTGCCATTTTTTTCTGGATGCTGGTCGTGGTGGGTACGAGCAACGCGGTTAACCTGACCGATGGCCTCGACGGTCTCGCCGCGGGAATTTCGGTCATCGTAATCGGCACCCTTGCGGTTTTTGCCTACATTACCGGCCTGGAAGAGGCATCGCGCTACCTGTTGCTCGTCCATGTACCCGAGGCGAACGAAGTCTCGGTCTTTCTTGCGGCCCTGGGCGGGGCCTGCATCGGCTTCCTGTGGTACAATGCGCACCCTGCGGAGGTGTTTATGGGCGATACTGGTTCGCTGGCAATTGGTGGCGCGGTGGGCATGGCTGCTATCCTGATTCACCGGGAAATTCTGCTGATGATACTCGGTGGTATCTTTGTTGCCGAAGCGGTGAGCGTGATATTGCAGGTGGGTTCTTACAAACTGCGGCAAAAGCGCATCTTTCGTATGGCGCCTCTGCACCACCACTTTGAACTGGGCGGCTGGCACGAGAACAAGGTCGTGATCCGCTTCTGGATTGTGGGAGTTCTGTTGGCACTCGTTGCCATTTCGAGTTTGAAAATCATTTAGCCATCAAATAGATGCGCGCAACGCATCTATTTGATGGCATAAAGAACATAACTGCTCGTCAGCGGCCGGCCGCCGCGTCTGAACTTCGATTGGATATGGTAGACGGACATGCGCCAGAACCGGAGTAAATCCCCCGGTTTCTTTACGTCACCCCATGCCTTGCGCCACTTTGCCCATAACGGAAAATCGGTCGGGAAAAATTCCTGGAATTCGCGAAAACCGATTTCGGCGAGCATGCGCCTGAGACCGGTCGCTGTGTAGTACACCAGGTGACCCGGCAAGTAGTAGTGGTAGCCTGCGCCAGCCTGCAATGCCTGCTGGCCTTCAAAGTTCGCCGTCTGGAGCACCAGCACGCCGCCCGGTGCAAGCAGCTCAAAGGCTGCCTGCATTGCGGCGCGAGGCTGGGCCAGGTGTTCTGCGACTTCGATGAGCGTTATTGCGGAAAAAGTGCCAGGTCTGAAAATTTTCTTTGCCGGCGCGGTTTTGGGCAGGTGGGCCAGGTCCCCTTCGAAAAGTTTTGCCGGGGATTGCACAGCCTGGCAGATCTTATTGCCTTCGCTGACAGCAAATTTTGAAACATCAAGGCCGTAAGCGTCGCCAAAGCGAGCCGCGGCGCGCGCGAAGGCGCCGAAGGCACAACCGACATCAAGCAGTTTCAGGCGCATGGCACCCGAAACTGCGAGAATAGTCTTCAGCCGCGCGAAGTGTACGTAGTTGTGGTAACGCTCCGCCTTGCGTTCGTCCTGGTAGCTAAAGCTGGCGCTGCCCGTGTAATAACCTTCATCGTAGTAGGCATCGGCGTTCCTGGGCAGCGGGTACTGGAATTCAGAACCACAACCAGCGCAGGCGTGCACCGAAAAATTGTGACGCTCGATACGGTACTTATACGCGACCCGGGAAGAGCCGCAGACAGGGCATACTGGTTGCTTATTTTTCATCTGCGCGCAAAGAGCATATGGTGCGCGACAAGGCCTGCTTCGCCAAGCGGTTGCCGCGCGATAAAGCCATAGTCAACCGAGCCAAAGCCGGAAAACAATTCCAATGCCTCGTCTTTTGAGTACAGTTTCGCATGACCGCCCGCGAGGTCGCCGCGCTTCAGCTGCATTGCAAGATGCGTATCCTGGTCAGAGCGCAGGGTGAGAAATACGCCGGCGCCGGGTTTGAGCACTTCGCGTATGCGCGCAATTGCGGGTACAATCGCTGCATTCTCGAGGTAGTGCAGCACGCCCCAGCAGAGAATGAAGTCAAACGATTCTGCGGCAAAGGGAAGCTCTGGCAGGGCAGCCTGTGCGGTGGTTACCCGGTCGCCCGCCGCAATCAAAAGGCTCTCGCGCGAGAAATCGCAGGCGCAGACTTTTTCGAAATGCTCCACAAGCATCGGCAGGTGGCGACCGCTGCCCGTACCGAGGTCCAGGCAGGTGGGCAGGCGTTTGCCGGAAAATGTCTTGCGCAGCAGGCGGACGACGTTCTCGTCGGGAAACTGCTGCCGCGAGCGGTCGCGGGTGTAGTGGTTATCCCAGACAGACTGGTTGCTCATTATTTCTTTCCGAACCCCACCCCGCCTTTGGCACGCGCTGCCTGGGCGGCAGCCCAGCGGCTCCCCTTAGCAAGGGGAGGGCGCTTGCGCTTGGGCGCAAGCCCGAGGGGGGGAGGGGTCTTGCCCAGTACATATAATTTTATGTACTTCGTAAAAGTCGCCACGGCAGAGTAGTAGGTAATAATGACGCCGGCTGTGCCGTCGAGGAATGCGAGCTCGAAGAAGAATTTGCGCACGATCACCCAGCCCGAGCGGGCAAAAACACCGGGCAGGGATACCGTGCGTCCGCGCGCGAACATCGCCTGCGCCGCCATCTCAGAATAGCTGCGAATTGTTTTCAGGTGGTCGTCAACCGAGCGGAACGAGTAGTGCAGCAGGTCGCCCTTGAGCTTGCCTGTTTTCTCGGCTGGGGTGTTGATGATTTCATGGACCTTTTCACCTTCCCACTGCGCTGCGCGGCGGTCGTAGAGGCGCACCTTATCATCGGGGTACCAGCCCGAGTGGCGTATAAAACGGTAGAGGTACCAGGTCAGGCGGTTGAACCGAAAGCCGGCCTTGTCGGTGCCAGTCTCTTTGAGTTTTGACAGCGAGTTGCGCAGTTCGTCGCTTAAGCGTTCGTCGCAGTCGAGGTTGAGAATCCAGTCATACTTTGCCTTGCTCGCGGCGAAGTTCTTCTGTGCGACGTAGTTATCGAATTTCCGGAAAAAGACCTTCTTCGTGAATTTCTTCACGATCTTTACTGTCTTGTCGTCCGAATAGCTGTCGACGTAGACAATTTCATCTGCGACGCCCTTGAGCGATGCCAAACAATCAGCAATATTCTGCTCTTCGTTGAGGCCGATGATGCACGCAGAAATTTTCATTGTATTCTGTACCCTATTCAAGCAGTGTCAAGGCCGCTCGACGCCAGTTTTAGCCGCTGGTTCGCGGCGTCAGCCGCTTGTCGTCGGCATTACCCGCTCGTCGTCGGCATTAGCCGCTCGTCAAGTAAGGCATCGGGTTTACCGGGTGGTCCATGATGCGCACCTCGTAGTGCAGGTGCGGGCCTGTCGCGCGGCCCGTGGCGCCCACACGGCCAATCATCTGGCCTTTTTTGACATAGCTGCCACAAGTGGCATAGAGGCTGCTCATGTGGCCGTAGAGTGTCTGGAAACCATACGGGTGCGAGATTTTGGCAGAAAGGCCATAACCGCCGCTGTAGCCGCAGCCAACAACCCGGCCGTCTGCCGCGGCATAGATGGGAGTTCCCGTAGCATCCGCAAGGTCTACCCCGGTATGGAAGTCACGCGAATGGCCGAACGGCGAAATGCGCCCGCCAAAAAACGAGGTGAAGTGCCCGCCCGCGAGCGGCCAGTGGTAGGGTAGTGCCTGCTGCACGACTTCGCGCTCTTTGAGCAACTGCTGCAGCATGACGACAGCACCGGTCGTCTGTTTCATGTCGAGCTTCAGCTTGCGGTAGAGAGTGACCTCGGGATAAAAGTAAAATCCTTCTTCCTGCGATTTACCCTGCGCGATTTTGAGAGTAGTTTCAAAGTTGAGAAATTTGATCGTACGGTTTTCTTTATAGCTGAGCGAACGGGCATAGTCTTCACCCTCGGCGTCGAGCATCTGCACGGCGCTGTCGCGCAGTACGTCGTCGTCGATAAAAATCTCTTCTTCGCCTTCAAGCAACCTTGCCTGTTTGATCACCTTGCCGAACTGCTTCTTGAAAAGGTCCTGCTGCACGACCATTTCGTGGTACTTGCGGACGTAGAGCTCGCGTTCGTTGACGTACGCTTTATCACGATCCTGCAGTTTATCGGCTTCGCCCTGTATATTGCGCTGCATATTGACGGCGAAGACCGAGGCCACGATGATGAAGATGAGGGAAAAAATACCAAGAGCGATCACGTAGTTGGACAGTTGCATGTTTACAGTTGCCTTGTCGTTGTGCGGAATTACGAGAAAGGTAATGCGTTCATTGCCCTTCTCGCGCAGGCGTTTGCGGACTTCGGCAGACTTGCGCCTGATGCGGTTGGAAATCGTCAAACGCGCTCTCCGAGAATCGGGCCGCCCTTTTCTTCGAGCATCTTCTCTTTGTCGAGAATCAGCCCATCGCGGCTGTCGGCTGGCATTGGCATACCACCGTCGAGGTAGATCGCTCCCTTGGGGCAGGCTTCTTCGCACAGGCCGCAGTAGATGCAGCGCAGCAGGTCAACCTGGAAGGTCTTGGCGTACTTGTCTTCGGGGTGCAGGTACTGCCGCTCGGGAGTCACTTCTGCCGCGACAATCTGTATCGCGTCAGCGGGGCAGACCCACTGGCAGCAGTAGCACGCGGTGCAGCGCTCCTGGCCTTTTTCATTGCGCTTGAGCCGGTGCAGGCCGCGAAAGCGTGACGAGAGTGGTTTTTTTTGCTCGGGGTATTGCACCGTAACCATGCGGCGCAGTACCGCTGACTTAATGAAGTGCTTGAGCGTTACCCACATGCCGGCCGAAACCGACATGAAGTAGAATTTTTCGTACCACTTGAACGCGTACTTTTTTGATACCTGGATGGTTGCCATTAGACTGCCGCTCCTGCCGCGGGTGTAACTTCATTCAGGCGGAGTAATATCTCTTTGGGCGACTGCAGGCCCTGCACATGGTTGAGTACTGTCGTTGTCTGTTTCGCTGTACCCGTCTTGTCGATATACCGACCGGCCTTTTCGGGAAACGCGAGAACGGGCACAGTAATGGCCGCAAGGTCTGCCGCGGTATTCGCATGGGTGGTAAAGAGCACCGTCTTACCCCAGGCGAGGGCCGCGTTGAGAGACTGGAACAGGCTGGTGTCTTCGACTTTTTCGGCGACGGTGAGTCCGTTCACGTGCGCATGTTTTTCACCCGTCTGGTAGGCATACGGTGCTGCAAGTTCGTCCACGACGACGACGAGGTCGCTCGCGCGGAGTTCTTTTTCCAGTGCCGCATAGTCCGCCAGCTGGGTGGCATTCTTGTCGCGCAGGTATTTTGCGTTGGGGCGCAGGTCGCGGCTCAGCAGGAAATCCCACTGGGTCTTTCCGTCATGGAAGGCATTCGGGTCAGTTCTGAAATCCCACACCACTTCCTTGCCCTGCGCACGCCATGCTTTGACCTGCGCTTCGAGTGCGTCTGCGTCATCGCAGCTTTCGGTCGCGCCGCCGAGCACGAGAATTTTTTTCGCCGCGGCCGCTTTGTCTGCAAACACTGCAAGTGCCTCAACACTTTTCACTTTGCTGCCGTTCAGCGCGTAGTGGAATAGGCGACCTTCGGAAAAATCTTTGCCCGAGAAGCGGCCGTAGTCGCAGATAAATGTACCATCATCGAGTGCACCACTTTGTGGTACACTCGATGATGGCATATACCTGTAGAGCGCATTGTTTTTGACGTTGGTTGTCACTTTGCACAGCGTTGAGCAGCCATGGCAGTGCGATTCTTTCGATTCGTACCACCAGACGCGCGACTGGAAGAGAGTATTTTCATTCAGCAGAGCTCCGACCGGGCAGATGTCGGCGAGTGCACCCTGGTAGTTGTGGTTGAGGTACGTCGATTTTTCGCCTTCGGTTTCAGGCGGAGTGTACGCGATAATCGTATCGTTGCCGCGCGCGAGCATTTCGAGGTCGTTGACGCCGACCACTTCGCGGTCAAAGCGCACGCAGCGGTAGCAGAGAATGCAGCGGTTGTGGTTGATTAAAAGGTTGGTGCCGATTTTTTCCTGCGGGATGTTGCGCTTGACTTCTTTGTAGCGCGTGGTCTCGTTTCCGAGTGAGAACGAATAGTTTTGCAGGCGGCACTCACCGGCCTTGTCGCAGACAGGGCAATCGAGCGGGTGGTTGATGAGCAAAAACTCCATCACTCCCTCGCGCGCTTTGACGATCTTCTCGCCGAAGGCGTTGATCTTCATGCCGTCTTTGGCCGGGGTATTGCACGCGGCCTGGAACTTGGGCACACCCTCTACCTCGATGAGGCAGATGCGGCACATGCCGACGACAGACAGTTTCGAGTGGTAGCAGAAGTGGGGTATCTCGAGGCCCTTTTCTTTGAGCGCATCGATCAGGTTTTTCTTCTCGTCGACCTCGTATTCAGCCCCGTCGACGAAGATTTTAGCCATGGGCACATTTGATAAGCGAAATCAGGGTGTCGATTTATTTGGCTGGTGGGATTTCCCCTTAATTGGCGGTTCTGACGCAGGTCAGATTCTGCCCAACACCGCCTGCGCGAGGCCCTCGATGCGGAATGTCTCGGGGTCCGCGGGGAACGGTTCGTACTTGGGGTTAAGTGAATAGAGCAGGATCTTCTTGCCCGAGCGGACCATACGCTTGATGTATGCCCGGCCCGTGTCTGAGCAGGCGATGATGCTGCCGTCGGGTACTTCGGTGCGTGCCTCGAACAGCACCAGGTCGCCGTCGAGAATACGTGGTTCCATTGAGTCACCGTGCGCGCGTACCATGAAGGGGGAGCGCAGGTTGATACCGGCAAACTGCGGTGGCAGCTCGATGCGCTCTTCGACGTCGCCGCTCAGAATAGTGCCCGAGGGGCCGCAGCGCGCGAGGCCGTACAGGTTCACCAGGAACAGCCCCGATTCTTCGGGCGGCTGGCGCACCCGGTAGTCTGCCGGGTTCATCGGATTGCGTTCGATATGACCTTTTTTCTCTAGTTGCTGCAGGTGGAAGAACACGAGGCTCGGTGTCGAAAGGCCCAGGTTTTCCTGCAATTCGCGTATCGTGTAACCTTCGCCTGAAAGTTTGCTGAGCAGGTCGAGAAGCTGCTTTTGTGTGGGGTGGAGTTTTTTCATAGAACAAAAATAGAACAAAATAGTTGCTTTTCTATTCTTGTTCTATACATTGGTTGTAAAGTAAAAACCTCATCCCGACCCACCCCGCCTTCGGCCTCCCCTCCCCTTGATAAGGGGAGGGGCCGGGGGAGGGGTTTGGTTCCCGGGGTGCGGGGAGGAGAGAAAATGTGGCACCAGACAAGTAATTTCAGAACCGGGGTAAATCCCACGCAGGGCCTGTCGCTCGCCGACGCGTGGCAGCTCTGGAACTACAGGGGCAATAACCGCTCGGTCGCGTACCTTACCGGGCTTTCCGATATCTTTCCGCTCACGCAGATATGGCAGGCGCGCATGGCAATCGAAGGCGTGCGCACGCATACCATCGACTGCGCCGTACGCTTTAATACTTATGCCATCGCCGAAGAGGCCCTCAGGCAGTCGGTCGCCCCCGAAAGTATCGCCGACAGCATTACTGTCACCCGCGCATTCACACCCTACCAGATTCTCGACGCAGTAAAAGAACTGAAAAAAAATGAAGTCGTCTTCGTTCTTGCACCTGCGAAACAGTTTTTTGACGGCGATGTCGCCTTCGACGAGGGGCTGTTTTTAATCCAGAAGCTGGTAAGGTTTTTCGCCGATGCGCATGAACGCGGGGTGGCTCTCTTCGTCGTCGAAAGGCCGTCTTACGCCGCACCCGCGTTCAGCACATTTCTCTCTGATATGAAGCAGCTGACCCAGCGCAGCCGCTGGGAGCTCAGCCCATTTGGCGCATCGAACGGGCGCCGGTTACGCATCACCGAGGGGTATGCATACCGCGATATCCTGAGCGTGCCTGCCGAAGCCAGCAAACCGCGACTGCTGCCGGTACGCGCCCCGGTCAATATGCCACCGGCACAGATGCAATTTTATTTTTAATCTTCCTAACTATTGGCGCGTTAGCGCCAATAGTTAGGAAAAATTGGAGGATATATGAAAAAACAGAAGAATGGCCTTATTCGCAGTGAAAATGCCGAAGATCTGCACCAGAAACTGCTGCGCATCTCTCTCTGGGATTCCCTGAACAAAGACCGCAAGCAGCCGATCTCCTTTGCCTTCAAGGTGAACCCCAATGATGTGATCAATCGCGCGCTTTCGGTCGAGTACCTGACACGCATGCGCGAGCGCCACGGCTGATATGGGACGTACCGTTGCCCCATACTCGCTTGTCATCGAGCAGGTACTCTCGCGCTTCGATAACTTCAGGCGCACGCTGCGCCGCGAAGATCGCGAGGCGTTCGACGAACTCATGCGTGTCGCCAGGATGCAGGTGCAGGCCGGTGTCATGGCACAGCACCCGAACGCGTTCGATTCGATGAGCATGGCAATGCTCGTGCATCTCAAGCGCGAAATCAACGAACTCAAAAAACAAATAAAAAACAATGGTGAACTTTATGGAAACCTGGAAAAATAACAATATCAAGACTACCGTCTCTGTGCCGACCGGTGTTTTAGAGACCTTCAAAAAATACCACTCGCTGTTACCGCACGCGCTGCACCTGCTCTTGCCTTCGGCACTCGCCGCACAGCCGCGCCGTGACCGCGCGACAGAGTATAATCATATCGAGACAAAATTCGAAATCGTGCAGGTCTATTGGCCGCTCGAAGTGTACAACAAGCTGCACGCTGTCGCGGCGTCGCAGCGTGTCAGTGTTTCGTACCTTGTGTACCGACTTTTTCTGTTCCTGCTCGACGGAATCACCATCAAACCAACACAGAATTTCAGTAACTATGTCATTTACTTCCGGGAATGGTCGCCTGAGGCTATTTTCTTTGAAGAAGGCATCCACTATTCCTCAAAAAAATACGAAATCCCCCCCGAACCACCCGCCGCATGAACCATGCAGCTACCCGCAAGGGCCTGGAACTTCGAAGGTTTCCTGTTCGACGCCTATAGCGTCGGTAACGAAGTCTGGCTCTGGATCATCGGTGAAAATCGCCGTCTCTTTCTGGCGACCGACACCTATTTTCCCGTTATCTACATCCATGGCAGCCGCGAAGTTTTTGCCCGCGTTACCGCCCGCCTCGCGCAGATCGGTGCGCTCGCGGCACAACCCCGTCTCGAGAGCAAAGTGCTCTTTTACGAAAATCGCTCCGTCGAAGTCCTGCGCATCGAAATTACCGACCCGGGCATTTTGCCGCGCCTCAAACGCCGGCTATTTACCCTCTACGGGCGGTTTGATATCTACCATTCGGATGTAGACCCGGTTGCGGGCTATCTTACGTCGCGCGGCCTCTACCCACTTGCACCTGTCAGGCTAAGCACCCAGATCAAAAATCGCCGCAACCGCGTTACGGCAATCGAAGCGACCGAGTCGGCATGGAGTTTCGAGTACAGCCTGCCAGAGCTGCGCATTCTGCAGGTGAGCCTGCGTTATAGCCACCGCCTCGGTGTCCGCGAAAGCAATCCGTTGGAGCTAAAGATTCAAGACCGGCACTATACGATTGCAGAAAAAACTCCCGCCGGTTGGGTGCGTGAAATCAACCGCGTGCTGCGCCGCGAAGACCCCGACTGCATTATCTCAGCTTACGGCGACCAGGTGATCTTCCCGTTTCTCTTTCGCGCTGCGCAGCAATCGGGCGAGCCACTCGAACTCGACCGCGACTTAACAACACAGGTAACGCGCAGCATCAAAACCAAAGGCTCGAGCTTCAATACCTACGGCAGCTGGATTTTCCGCGCAGCTTCATACCCGCTGTATGGGCGCTGGCATATCGACCAGCAGAACTCGTTCACGTTTAAGCATACCGATCTTGCCGGCACGCTGGAGCTTTCGCGCATCAGCGGCATGATGGTGCAGCGCCTCGCGCGTGCCTCGACCGGCAATGCGCTCACCGAAATGGAGACCGAGGTCGCGATGCGCAAGAACTACCTCGTGCCGTGGCAGAAGAGTGCGCTCGAAAACCGCAAGACCTGGTACGAACTGCAGCTCTACGACAAGGGGGGGCTTATCTTCCAGCCCGACACGAGCAAAGGCATCGTTCGCCATAATGTGGCGCAGCTTGATTTTTCACAGATGTACCCGACGATCATGAATATCCACAACGTCTCGCCCGAGACAATCAACTGCCCTTGCTGCGCGGATCTGAACGATGTACCGAGAGTACCTGAAACCGGTTATCATATCTGCGTCCAACGCCGCGGTGTGGTTTCTGATTCGCTGCAGCATATTCTCGAGCGCCGGCGTTACTATAAGCAAAAGCTGACTGAGAACCTGTCGGCAGCCGACCGCCTTCGCTATGAGCAGCGTGTCGACAGCCTTAAATGGATGAATGTCGTGAGTTTTGGTTATCTCGGTTTTCGTAATGCAAAATTTGGTAAGCTCGAAAGTCATGAGAGTGTTACGGCATTTGGCCGCGACAAACTTTTGACGGCGATCGCGCTGGCGGAGCGTCATGGTTTTGAGCTGGTGCACGCGATCACCGACTGCATTTTTATCACGCGCCGTGACGATGAAGAGATACCGGCCGAAGCGCTGCGCCGGTTGTGCGACGAAATCTACACGGCCACCTCTGTCGAGATGAGTAACGAGGGAATCTATTCCTGGGCGCTGTTTCTGCCGTCGCGCACCGACGAACGTATGCCGGTTGCAAACCGCTACCTGGGTCGCTTCAAGACGGGTAAACTCAAGCTGCGCGGTATCGCTGTGCGCAGAAAAGACACTCCGCAATACATTGCCGATTTCCAGCGGGCGCTGCTGCAGCTGATGGTCGACTGCAAGAGCAGCAGCGAGGTCGCTGCCGCATTTACCGGGGCACAGCGCATGTACGAGTTGTCTCGCGACAAACTTCTGTCAGGTACGGTGCCGTGGCAGGCGCTGCTGCTGCGCCGCACGGTGAGCCACGAGCTCGACGACTACCAGGTATTCAATGGCACTTCGCTGACCATGCGCGAACTGGCAGATCAGGGCATCACCGTCTCACCCGGTGAAAAGGTCCGTTACCTCGCGACCGAACTTCGAGCCAAAGACCCGCTCAGGCGTTTCGTCTCAGAGGAGCGCGCCGCTGCTTCGGGAAAAGAAGTTTTACCCTACGACCGGCGCTACTACGGCAGACTGCTTTACGAGGCTTTCTACGAAATTTTTGCCCCGTTTGTACCGGCAATGCCCCGGCCGCAAAACCACGATCAACTTTCGCTCTTCTAGCCAAAGGCAAACCTATCGTCTCGTTTACGCGAAAATCAAACCTGCTTGACCGCGATGCCCGCAGCCGCAGCCTCGTTTTGTCATGGCAGATTCTCCCCCTTACGTCGCCTTCTTCGACCTGGACGACACGCTCATTCGCAAGAACAGTGGCAAAGTCTTCTGGGACTACTGTTTCCAGAATGGCATCTATACACTCGACCAGCTTGGCTTTCTTGGTCTTTCTTTGCTGCGTTTCATTACCGGGTTTGATGAGACCGAAGAATTTGTCCGCAACTGGGCGAAATGCTTTCGCGGCTGGCCAGAAACCAAAATGGAGCAGATCACCCGCGAGCTTTTTGACAAAGAAATCCGCACTCTGATTCGTGAACCGGCTAAGAACGAAATCACCCGACACAAAGAGCAGGGTGCCCGCACCGTTATACTCTCTGCCTCCACTCGCTTTGTCTGTGAGCCGGTACGCGAGCACCTGGCCATGGACCATGTGCTCTGCACCGGACTCGGGGTCGAAAATGGGCGCTTCACAGGCGACTTTTCGAGCCCTTACGTCTTCGGCGAACAGAAATACCTGTCGGCACTTTCGTATTGCCAGGAACACGGTTTTGACCTGTCTGCCTGCTATTATTACGGTGATGCCTTCACCGACCGCTTTGTCATGGAGGCCGTGGGAAATCCCGTTTGTGTCACCCCCGACCGCCATCTGCGCGACTATGCCCGGCAAAAAAACTGGCAAATAGTTGAATGGTGACCTGCCTTAACCGGCAGTTTCGCTCGCCACGGCGTCCCCCCTTTTGAGACGGTCACAGAAGCAGAGGACAAAAGCAGGGTCAGATGTCAGCATACTCGTTTTCCCCGCCGTTTGAACAGAGATTCCTCGAACTCGAGAAGAAATTTCCGAAGCGCAGCTCGCTGGTACTCTGGTCGTTGCACCTGGTGCAAGAAGACATCGGCTACATTACGCCGGCTGCGGTGGATTATGTTGCCGCAAGAGTCGGAGTTTCGCCGGCATGGGTGAAGGGAGTAGTCTCCTTTTATGCAATGTTCAGGGAAAAGCCCATTGGCAAGTACCACCTGAACGTCTGCAGCAACCTGATGTGCCAGCTGATGGGGTCAGACAAGATTGAGCAGGTGATCCAGGAAAAACTTGGAATCAGCGACGGTGAGACCACAGCGGACGGCAAGTTCACTTACACCCGGCAGGTAGAGTGCCTGGCGGCCTGCGGTTTTGCCCCGGCGATGCTGCTCAATAACGACTTCCACGAGCTGCTGACCCCTGAGAACGTGGCCCGGCTGATCGACGATCTTTCGGCAAAAGGTTGACGTACTGACTAAATTACCGTTTTTTCCTTCTGCGAATTGCACGCGCAATTTTGCTGCCTTAGCTCAGCCGGTAGAGCAACTGCCTTGTAAGCAGTAGGTCGTCAGTTCGATTCTGACAGGCAGCTCAGTAACCCTGGTTAGCCTGCCCCTGGGGCAGGTGGCCAGAAACAATAGGGTAGGTGGCCGAGTGGTTAATGGCGCCAGACTGTAAATCTGGTCTCTCCGGAGTACGAAGGTTCGAATCCTTCCCTGCCCACATTTCTAGCGGTTCAATGACCGCTGTAACCGGCGCACCGTTGCCACGTCCCGGCCCGTAGCCTGGCGCTTCTGCAGTTCAAAAGTCTGGCGAAAGAGATTTTCGAATACCGCCAAATGCGGAACGTAAAAATCTCTCTTAAACTTCAGCCTTGCAGGGTTTGCCGGACTATTTTCGAAGCTCTTCAGGTTCTGCTGGTAATCGGGCGCCTTCTCGGGGTTGGGAGCACTGCGGTTTAGCGAAGTGGTCACCACTATGGTTTCAGTCCCCTGCAGGGGCTGCGGGTGCACAGCCGTCGTATAAAAATCGGAGTCCTGCTGAAAATTCCTATGGTTCACGACTGTGCGTATGCGCACCAGCTGATCTCCCGAAAAATATAGCCGCATGAATTTTGCATTGGTACCGACCGGTTTGCCCCCGTTGTGTTCGCCTGCTACTGAAACGTAGGCAAGCAGTTCGATATATTCACCATCGTCGTCTTTGCCTGCCTGAAAGATAGTGCGCACAGGTGTCTGTGTTACATGCGCAGAAATATTGCGCAGCGTATGCATACGCCCGAGCGATTTGCAGAGCTCCGCGATGCGTTCGTCGAGAATTTTTTCCTGTCGCTGTAACTCTTCAGAAGCACCGGTTGCTTTGCCGGCAACGAAGGCGTCGTCGATAGCCACTATCGGTATGTACACGAGCAGAAAAAGCCAGATTGCCGGGCGCAACCTGAAACAAGCAGAGTAACGCATGAGATCCTCCTTTTGGTGAGCGAGTATCCGGTGAGTGAGCAAGAGGAAACCGGATACGACATGGGAGGATTATTCTATGCGGTTCGTCACGCCTTTTTCAGTAATTTGGCTGTGCGGCGCACTACTACAGGCTGATATCCAGCACGACAGGGCAATGGTCTGAGCCCATGTGATCGTTGAGGTGCCAGATGTCCTTCACGGCGGCATACAGCGGCTTATCGACCATGAAGTAATCGATCCTCCAGCCGATGTTGCGCTCCCGCGCGCGCGACTGCATCTGCCACCACGTGTAGCTTACGGTTTCAGGGTAACGCGCCCGGAAAACGTCGACCCAGTTATCGGCAATCAACCGATCGACCCAGGCGCGTTCTTCGGGCAGAAAGCCAACGCTCTTTTCATTTTCTTTCGGGCGTGCAAGGTCGATGGGATTATGCGCCACATTCAGGTCGCCGGTGAAAACGATGCGCTGTTTTTTTTTCCGCAGGGCTGCAATGTACTGGTGAAAGTGGTCGTAGAACTGTAGTTTCTCCTTCCAGGCAGCGGGGGATTTACCCCCGTTCGGGAAGTAATTGCCGAAAACCGTGAGATTGCCCGACTGTACACCGAGCACGCGTCCTTCATGGTCATTCCATTCGGGCATTCCGCGCAGAACCTGCGGTTTCTCGAGCAGTCCCTTGCGGATAAAAACGCCGGTGCCGGAATAACCGGGCTTCTCGGCGCTATGGTAGTGTGCATCGTATCCCGGCGGATTTAGCAGGTCATCGCTCAGTTGTTCGGGTTTTGCCTTAATCTCCTGCAGGAACAGCAGATCAGGATTCTCTTTCTTTATCAGGTTCTGCAACTCACCTTTCTTTTCGATTGCCCGAATACCGTTGACGTTAAAGGAGATGATTTTCATTCTCCCGATAATCCTGGCGCCGACCTCAGGCGGAAAATAACTTAATCGGTCTCATATTACGCCTCTTGGATGCCGAAGTTTAAATGTCAGGTTCTGTCATGCTACGCCCGCGCGGTAATATTATGTCTCTGTTAGGTCTTCTGCTGGGCCTTTGTACTGCGCTTTCTGCGCAATTTCTGACACCCGAAGAGACGGTGAAGCTGCCCACGCCTGCCGAAGTACCCGCCGCGCCGGCTGCGGCCCCGCGTCCTGATCCTGCGCCGGTACAGCCAAACACTGCGCCCCCGGCACCCGCGCCCGTTTCGTCTGAGGCCGATGCGTATTTTGCCGATTTCTCAGCTTATAGCCGGGAAAAGAATATCATTCTGACCTGGCACCTTGCGCGCGGACGCACTATCGAGCGCCGGATCCAGATTTACCGCTTCACAGAAGAACCGCGCGTTATTCATGACATCTCGCGGGGTACGCTCATCGCCAAACTATCCGGCGAAATTAATCTGTATGAAGACCTGCCGCCGGCAAAGGGTACTTACTATTACGCAATATTCGTCGAAAGCGTACGTGGCCTTGAGCCCGCGTCCTTCAATATATCGCGCAACCTCGTAGGCCCGGTTGCCTTCAACTTAATGGCCGGCTCTGCTGCGGCCCCGGCTGGCTCAAAAGAGCCGGCGCCGCCACCACAGAAATACCCGCGTCCCGAATTTGAATCTGAAGAAGTGCAGGGTGACGAAGAAGAGGATGAGCCAGCTGCGGCAGAAGTTACGGCAGAAGAGAAGCATACACGCGGCATAAACGCAGCCATCAGGCGCACATTCTTCAGGGGTGATTACCAGCAGGCAGTGCGTGAACTCAAGCCATTCCTGCGCAACTCTTCTGCCCGGGTACGTGCAAAGGCAATGTTCTATACCGGGCTTTCGCGCTACCGCATGGGGCAATACGACCGCGCGCTTAAGTATTTTAATCACCCGCTCACAAAGAAATTTTACCGCCGCAATGCGGAATTCTGGATCAGGAAAACGACGGAGAACTTGAGGTAATATGCGTAGTGTAACAGTCTGGATAGGAGCAATCGTTTTTACGATCGGGGCCGGCGTTTTTCTCATCGAACGAGAATATATTTCCGGCGACAAGATTGCGCGCGTAAGGCTTGAGCAGGGCAAGTTACAGCTCGAGCGCTTTGACGAAGATGGCCTGCGCAAGGGTATTGATGAGCTGACAGCCGTAGTGGCGCACTACCCGGAAAGTGTCCATGCCCGCGAGGCGCGTTTCCACCTCGCAGAAGCTTATGAACGCCTCGGCATGCGGGATGTTGCACTCGGCAAGTACAAGCGCCTGGCCGAGATGCCCCTTACTGACCAGCTCAAAGCGCGGGTGCGCTTCAAAATCGCAAAACTGCAGATCATGCGCAACTATTCTGATGAAGGCATGAACCAGCTGCTGAATCTCCTGAATTCCACCAGCGACAAGACGCTGCGCTCCGAAATATACCTGGAGATCGGCAAATACTACCAGCGCAAAGGGCTGGCGAAGGATGCACGCCGCAACTACGAAAATGCGCTGACAGAAAATCCGGAGAACCGTGAAGCACGAGCAGCACTCGGCATGACAGATGCCGATTACACGAACTCTGTCGCCCTGCATGGCATACTCGACAAACAGGAAGTACCTGCTGCAGAAAAGAAAGATATGCCTGCAGACCAGAAGTTTGATCTGAATCCCGGAATCAAAGCGTTCACACAGGGTGATTATGCGCGGGCGATCAGCCTGCTACTGCCCGCCGCGAGATCGACAAGTCCCGATTCTGAAGAAGCGCTGTACTATGTCGGCAATGCCTACCTGAAACAGAAAGACTACCGCAACGCAGTGCATTACCTTAATAAGGCCGTTGGTAACTCTTTCCGCGGTCGCGACGAAGCCTCGTACATCAAGAAGGGCGAAGCGTATTACCTGAACAACCAGCTCGAGCGTGCCGCGCATGTCTTCCAGTTCGTGCGCACACACTATCCGAACGGCAAATACGCCCAGATCGCCGCCGATTGGGAAAATGAGACCCGCCGGCTGCTGGGCGACAAGTCAGGAATCAAGACCCTGCCCGACGACGGGGACGACGGCGATGATGATGACGACGATGTCCTCGGATCCGTGGCAGTAGGCGACGAAGCTGCCCCCCGGCCAAAAAAGACCGGTAAGGTCGCAAAGGCGCAGCCTTCTGAAGAGCTGACGCTGGACGACGACGCGGACGTTACACCCTAGAACTTCAGTTCTTCGAGCATCTCTTCTATCTGCATCTGTAGCGCCGCATCGGTGTCGATCAGTTCTCGCACTTTCTGGTCGGCATGCAGTACCGTTGTGTGGTCCCGCTTGCCAAACGCGCTGGCAATATAGCTCAGCGTTGCGCCCTGGATTAACTGCTTAGCCAGGTACATACAGACGTGACGCGCGAGGGCTACGTGTTCAGTTCGGTTCGGACCGACAATCAGTGACTCATCAACATGAAGCGTGCGGGAAACGACGCGCAGAATATCCTCAATTGTAACCTGGTGGATGCCATTTTCCTGCGGCAGGGCCTTCAGCGACATCTTTGCCATCTGCAGGTCTATCGGGCGCTTTTCGTGCTGCGAGGTGAACTGCAGGATGCTCAGCGCGGCTTCCATCGGCCGTACCTGTGAAGTGAAGCGCGTGGCAAGATACTTAATCACATCTGCACCGATCTGTATTCCTGATTCCTGGGCTTTGGTCCTGAGAATTGCCATACGGGTTTCAAAATTCGGCGCCTTGACATCGACAATGAGTCCTTGTTGAAACCGGCTCTGCAGGCGGTCGTGTAGTTGTGGCAGTGCCTGCGGAGGTCGGTCTGCTGAGATGACGATCTGCTTCTTATTCTGGTAGAAATAGTTGAAAGTGTGAAAAATTTCTTCCTGGGTGAAATCAGCATTCTTGCTGATGAACTGCACATCATCCAACAGGAAGACATCGACGCTGCGGTAGCGGGTTCTGAAATATGACAGGTTCTTGTCTTTCATCGCCTCGATCAGGTCACTCTGAAAAATTTCCGACGGGCAGTATTTCACCTTGAGCCACGGGTAATTTGCTGCAACATAGTTGCCGATCGCCATCATCAGGTGGGTTTTACCGAGTCCTACGCCGCCATAGATATAGAGCGGGTTATGGTAGTTGTTAGGTTTTTCTGCGGCCCCCAGCGCCGCAGCATAAGCGTGCTCGTTCGAAGGCCCCTTAATAAAACGGTCAAATGTATAGTTCGGGTTGAGGTCAATCTTGTTCGGAAACGCCGTTTCTGCCCTGGCAGACGGCCTGGGCTGAGCAACAATGGGACTTTCTGCGGTAACGTGAGTGTTATCGAGCAGTTGGATATCTGTTTGCAGGCCGAGCGCCTTTATCTCTTCTGCTATCAGGCGGCGGTACTGGCCCTGGAGATGCTTCTTGACTTCGCTGCTTGGGCAGATAATGAAAAGGGTGTTGTTCTCCCAGCGCGCTTCAAGCTCCGCAAAAAAGATCGCAAATACCTGAGCAGGTATTTTCTGCCGAACTCTTTCCTTAATCGTCGGCCAGAAATCGGTTTTTCCGGCAAGTAGCGTTTCGGCAGGATGCTGGTGGGCGTTCTGTTCGGTGTGGAGCATGGGGAAATTTCTGGAAATGTGGCTGCAAATTACAAGCAAAGGTTTTCACACGAACAGAGCTTTCGCATGCAAACCGGACGGTGAAAGTGTATACTTTAGAAACAGGTATTATGTCACATTAATGCCGCTGCATGAGGAGCTGACAGCTGTTTACTGCATTGTGTGCCCAGGTCAATTCACAGGCGTGTACTGCCTGCTGCACGATTCTCAGAAGGTCTTCAGGGATTCTGTTCAAGAATCAGAATTGTTTCAAATTCGTCGTAGATAAAGCGCCGTGCTGCCTTGCGCGAGGTCTCACCAAATCGCAGAGGGTAGGCGTCACCCTTGTATGCCGAGGGAAGCGAAAAATCATATCGCACCGGCGAGTTGCGCTGTGCCGCACCCACTATAATATTCAGCAACTCTCCGGCAGCGTCCATCATCATGCGGTCTTCGTCGCTGTTCGGGATATTCAATCTCTGCATCGCCAGAACAACACCTGGGTGCGATATATTGAGCCAAAGCGTTCCTGAGGCGCTTCCGGTTATGTCAATGCGGGCCGTCACGCTCTGGAATTTGTCCGGGAGCTTCGGCAGGGCCTCGCTCGTTAGGTCTTTGATACCGATAAACTGCAGGAAGACATTCCGCAGTGTCGATGTGAATACTTCAAAATCCAGCATTTTTGAAGAACATCGCAATCTGATCCCAGAGTTGCGGGCCCCTGATGGGTTTTTCCACGTAGCTGTTTACACCTGCCGCTGCAGCCTGCAGAATACGTTCGCTGTCGGTTACCGAAGTGATCATGATAATCGGCACTTTGTTTCCGCTGCCCCTTATTTCGCGGACGAATTCTACCCCGTCGAGTACGGGCATATTCCAGTCGAGAAAGACCAGCCGGATATCATTCTTCTGGAAAATTTCCATGGCATCTTTGCCGTTGGCTGCGTGAAAAAAAGCGATTTTGTCAGCAGAATCCCGCAGGTTTTCGCGAATTACCTGCTCCACAATAGTGCGCATCAGTTCAGAATCGTCGACTATGAGCAGCTGCATCTTCAAACCGGTACCACAATGCGAAAGACTGTCTCTTGATCACTGGTGGTAACGGTCACCGAACCACGCAAGGCAGCGACACTCGATGCAATATACTCCATGCCAAGGCCGCGTCCTGCTTCAAGCGTTGCAGACGTATGGGAGGACGTCAATCCCTTTTGGAGCATTTCCTGAACGGGCATTGCCTGCCCTGCCGGAAGACCAGAGATACCGCGGCCATCTTCACGGTAGGTCAGTTCGACGGTATTTGCCGTCAGTTCTGCGACCAGCGAAATATGGAGTGGCAGCTGCTTGCCGCGCTGACTACGCTCGCGCGCGTCTTCGATACCGTGGGCAAAAGTATTGCGCAGAAGCTGCACAATGACATTATGCAGGTTCTGGACTGCAGGCTCTGTGCCCGGCGAGAAGTTTACTTCAACGGCAGCAGATACTGAATATTCGGCTGCCTTGCGGTTTATCTGTTTCAGCCAGAAATGCCGCAGCTGATCGAGGCTGTTTGCCCCGGATTGCTGGTCTGATTCTCCGACCAGTTCACGTATGCGGGCCACCAGTTTGTCACGTCCCAGAATCAGGGCTTCACACGCGTTGACGCAGCGGGAAATTTCGTGGCGCAGGAACCTCGGGTCGGAGTCACCCGTACCCGCTGCCTGCGCGAGGTAATCCTCCAGCTCATGCAGTCGCTCCGCCAGGGAGAGAAAGCCCAGTTGCAGAGCATTGCCCTTGAGAGCGTGCGTCTTTGAGGCAAACGCGCTCAGAAGGCTGCGGTCGCTGCCGAAGGCGCTAATCAGGTGTTTGCCCTCCCGCAGAAAATCCTTTTGTTGCGTCATGAATGCTTCGAGAATAGGTGCAGGGACGCGCATCATGTTGATGATGGCGTCGAATTCGGACCTTTTGTCAGCCTCTGCCAGCGAGATTTTTTCCTGCAGGGTAACGCCGTATGTCTCGTCGACCACAGTCACCAGCAACCGGTGAATTTCCCCGTCGGCATCGCCGGTAAGTGGCCGAAAGGAAAACCGCAGGTGGCGCGTTTCGCCCTGCGCATTCTTGTACGTGATCTGGCGCAGCGGGTTCGCCTTTTCGAGCATCGGGGCGCTAATGTCCTTACCGGAGAAATAAACTTCAATGTACCGGTCTATCGCCGAGCTGAGTTTATCGTCATTAAACAGTTCACTGAAACGACGGTGTGCAATCTCTTTCATGCCGAAGATGGCCAGCGTTGCCGCAGAGTATTCTGCCTGTATGACACCACTGCGGTCTATGGTCAGCACGCCCTGTTCGAGCGCACCGAGTATTCCCGATATTTCCCGCGTCCGTGCTGCAATGCGGCGTTCCATCTGCGTCGAATATTCTCCGAGTTCCTGTGCCATCAGGTTCATGGCGTAACCGAGATCAGACAATTCGTCGCTACTGCCCGTTTCTATCCGAATGGAAAAATCGCGCTGCCCGATACGCACAGCCGCCTTCTGCATTGCCTCGAGCGGCTTGAGCAGCAATCTGCTCGTGGCCGATGCGGCAATAACGGATAGCAGCAGTACGGCTACAATGATGTAGTAACCGGTGACCTTGAGCCGAAACAATGCGTCGAATTCCGTTGCCGCCGAAAAGTCGATGACCAGTAGCGCGATCACGCGGCCCATAGAGTCGCGAACGGGTGTATAACCGGAGATAAAGACGCCTGAGCTTTCTGAACGGTAGCCATTACCCACAGAGACCTCACCCCTGAGGGCGGCCGCAACCCCGTACTGGTGTTTGCCGCCGAATATGTCGCCTATGCGATACAGTTTTTCGTGTGGATCGATGTGCCCATTGTTGTCCCGGTCGATTTCCTCAAATTCATCAGCTGCCAGAACCCGCAGGTGCATGGGAGTAATCTCGTGCATTTTCACACCGGCAATCCAGGCGCGGTGTATCTGTGGTTCGTTGCCCTCGCTGTGGCGTTCGGCGGGCAGAATAGTCTCGTGTGCGGCCATCTTGCCCGAGGCGAAACGAAGGCGGCGCAATTTTTGCACAATGATCTGGTATGCAGTTGTTCTTATGATGGCGGTTTTTTCATCTTCTGCTAGCGTTGAAAGAACGGGACCTGTCAGTCCCGGTGGCAGCGAGGGTGCGTGCCGAGCGGAGTTCAGCTCGGTATCGAGGGTCTGCAGGTATTTGAGATCGGCCGGCGTCAGCAGGGTGACTCCCAGTTTGCCAAAATCTTTCACGCGGTTCGACATCTGCGCCCAGATCTGCGAGCTCGCCATCTGGTAGTAATAGATGAGGCCCGAAACTGTGGCGCCCACTGCGACCAGGAAGATTGCCGCAGTCAGGCGAAAGCGAAAATTGAATACCTTACCGAGCATTGCCCAGGCGTTGCAGCACCTGCGCGTGCAGGTCTGGGCTGGCGGCAATGATGGACTTGCCTTTTACAGCATCAGCCCCGCCAAAATCTGTGATCGTACCACCGGCACCTCGCACGACAGGTACTACAGCCATAATATCCCAGGGGTTCATGACCGGATCAATCATGATATCAGCATAACCTGCTGCCAGCAGCGCGTAGCCATACCCGTCGGCCCAGGTGCGCCAGAATTTCACGTCAGCGCAGAGACCCGAAAAATTTGCCGCGGGGTGGTGTTCGGCTACGTGGCGCGCATCGGTGACCAGCAGCGTACAATCGGACAGCTTTTGGGCCGAACGCATTCTCACCGGGCGGTTATTAAAGAAGCATTCTTTGTTGTTTCCCCAAACCAGTTCGTCGAGTACCGGCTGGTAGATGGCGCCGCAAACCGGCTCACCTTTGTGCATCAGGGCAATCAGCGTCGTGAAGAGTGGTACCCCGGTGATGAAACTTTTTGTACCGTCGATGGGGTCGAGTACCCAGACAAATTCAGCGTCTGTCCGGTGGTTACCATGTTCCTCACCGATAAGGCCATGGTCAGGAAACTGTTTCAGAATCAGGTCGCGCAGGCGCGACTCGATTTCAATATCTGCCGCTGTCACAGGCGATTCATCAGCCTTGCTGACCATGCCAATCTCTTCAAGCGGCTTTTTGAAAAACTTTCCGGATACCTCGCGGCTGATGGCAGTCGCCTGCGGCAGCAGCGACAGGAAATAATTCTGGGCTGTATTCATTCGTAAGTCCTCACGCTTTTTCGATTTCGTCTGCTTTAATGCCAGGCATTGTGTGCGGCATCATTTCCCGGTCGTGGTACAAAAGACTGAAGGTTCCATCTGCGTGTACTTCTGCAATCTCGGCCGGTGAGCCTGGCATAATGATGACTCCCTCGAAAATATGCGGGGGTTTGCGGATCTTTACCTTGTCTCCGGGATTATACTGCGCCATAACGCAGAACGCAATTCCATATGGTCAATATTCAGTAAAGGGAAGTTAAGCCGTCTTTTTCATAAGGAACCGTGATCGGCCCAAACCTCGTGTTGAGGTCGAGGTGGAATTTCATTGCATATTTCAGCTGGCCAGAGCGGAGCATATCCACCACACCCTTCTTTAGCCCGAGCAGCTTGAGCGTTACCGGCAGTACCACAGACATGGATTTATCCTGCCCCACCATTCGTTCGACAGCGATATCCGATGCTGAGACCAGGTTATCCTGCAGGGAAAACTCATACCGGAAGCGACGGATATCGAGCTCAAAGTCATGGTTATTGGTGACCTTTATGTGCAGCATCAGAGTCGCCGAGGAAACTCCCAGCTCTGCCAGCGCGATCTTGGTGAGTTCAAATCGTGGCCTGTCTGGCACGGGAATTTCCCCTTTTTCGACGATGTCGAAACTCAGGTCACCAACGGGAGAATCAAGCACGACCTTTCCGGAAAAGCTGAAGGGCAGGGCCTTTTTCGTCAGCGCCCCGGCAATGCCGGCACGCATACCGGCATAGTTCACCGTGAGGGGCAGGTTAATGATGCTGACTTCGTTTGCCGCAATGGTCGTCTTATCGTCTTTCTGCCCGCGCACCAGCCTTTCGCCGTCGACATCGAGGGCATACTCCAGGCGGTTCAGCGTGGCGCCCACGGAATTGGGATTGTTGATCTTGATGTGTACGACCAGGTCTGCACCCGTAAGGGCAACGTTGCGGATCTCGACCCGGTCTATGCCTATTTGCGGGGGATCAAAAATCTTTTTTGCCAGAGACGCGCATTGCAGTGTGGCAGAAACAGCAACTGCTGCAAGAATGTATCGCGCGAAGGGGATTTGCTTCATCACATGAGTCCGAGTTGCAGTTTTGCTTCATCGGACATCATGCCGGTATGGAAAGGAGGATCCCATACCAATTCAATTTTAACTGATTTTATACCCTCAACGCTCTCAGCTTTCTGCTGTATTTCCGAAGGCAATGATTCAATCGAAGGGCAGTTGGGAGAGGTGAGTGTCATGTCGATGCGCACGTTTTTTTCATCGTCGATGTCGATACCGTAGATCAGGCCCAGGTCATAGACATTAACGGGTATTTCCGGGTCATAACACGTGCGGATGACGGCAATAATATTTTCTTTCAGGTCATCGTTCGACAGTGTTTCGCTCACAGCTGCTCCTCCGCGAAACCATAAAATTCCCGTGCCGCGCCGGCAGGTACCAGGTCAAAAAACTGCCGCTCTGACGAATGGATGAGTATCTGCTCTGCGACGGTACGCTCCAGACCGCGCGCCATCAGGTACGCAAGTGCTTCTTCGTCGATGAAACCTACTGTCGAACCATGGGTGCAGCGGACGTCGTCGTGCATGATGTTCAGGAACGGCTGTGCGTCAATGCGTGCACCCGGTGAAAGCGCAACGCCGCGGTGCAGCTGGTGGGCCTCGGTGCCGCTCGCGCCGGGGTCAACTGCAATGCGGCCGGTGAAGCTGATCTGCGAGGTGTCACGGGCGTAAGAAAAGAACTTCTGCTCTGTGCGGCTGTTACCCGCCAGGTGCCTGACGTTGACTTCTATGCCTGTGGCGGTCTTGCCCTGGGCGCGTGTAAGACCGGTGAAGGTGACCTGCGCAGCTTTATGCACGTTGGCCTCATACACGAAATGCGCGGCTGTGTCATCGAGCAGCGAGTAAAGATCTGCCCGCGCGTGGTTCACGGCCCCCACAACCACCTGCAGATCGCGTGCCGGACCCCTGCTCAGCAGGAATATCCTGGCGCCCGCGTTGGCAGACAGGTCAACCGATACCAGTAGTCTCTTTTCAGCAGGCGCCAGCGGCAGAAAGACCTGCACTGCATCGGCGCTGATGTTAAGGCGCAGCTCATCTAACCCGGCGAGTGCGCCAGCATCGAGAGAGAGATCACCCGTGCCGGATACTGATATTTCTGCCACTCTGCCCGAAACCGTGCAGGTGTGGGCAGATACCTTGTCCGGTCCGGAAACCAATGCGATGGTTTGTGCTTCCTGCATGAGCGCCATTTCAGTCGTACCCGCTGGCTTCAATGCGGTGTACTATCTCCATGCCACCTGATTCGATAATTTTTCCACCAGAGAGTACGTGCACGTGCTGCGGCTCGATGTATTTCAGTATGCGTGAGTAGTGCGTGATTACCACCATGCTCCGCGCACCCTTGCCTTCGCGCATCACATTCACAGCTTCTTTCGCTACCAGTTCGAGTGCGTCGACGTCGAGACCGGAATCGATCTCATCGAGTACCATTATCTTCGGCTCCAACAGCGACATCTGCAGGATTTCATTTTTCTTCTTTTCGCCGCCGGAGAAGCCGTCGTTGAGCGAGCGCTTGATCATTTCGCTCTGCATGTTCAGGCGCGCCATTACAGTCTTCGCGCGCCCCAGAAAGTCGCCGGCAGACAGTTCGCTCTCACCGCGCGCCTTGCGCACCGTGTTCACCGCTGTGCGCATGAACTGCATGTTATTCACACCCGGAACTTCAGGGGGGTACTGGAATGCGATAAAGACGCCGGCGCGCGCGCGTTCTTCTATGGGCAGCTCCAGCAGGTTCTTACCGGCAAGGCTGACAGAACCACCGGTTATCGTAAAATCCGGGTTGCCCGCGAGTACATGCGAGAGTGTACTTTTGCCGGAACCATTCGGGCCCATGATGGCGTGTATTTCGCCCGGTTGAATCTTCAGGTTGATACCTTTCAGAATTTCTTTTTCACCCGTCTTGACCCTGAGGTCTGCTATATCCAGAAGTGGTTCGCTCATTTCGTCTCTTTATACTCTAAAAAATAGTTCAGTGGATTTATCAACTCGCCTCAGCCATTCGCGTCTTCAAGGCTGATCTCCAGCAGTTTCTGCGCTTCGACCGCGAACTCCATGGGCAGTTCACGAAATACCTCTTTGCAGAATCCATTCACAACCATGTGGACTGCATCCTCTTCGGTCAGGCCACGCTGGCGCAGAAAGTAGAGCTGTGCGTCGCTCACCTTTGAAGTGGTTGCCTCATGCTCTACCTGCGACTTTTCGTTTTTCACCTCAATGTAAGGATACGTGTGCGCCGCCGCGGTGCCGCCCAGGATAAGCGAATCGCAGCGCGTATAGTTGCGCGCTTTTTCTGCTGCGCCCCCGATACGCACCAGGCCCCGGTAGGTGTTCTTGCCGTGACCGGCAGAAATCCCCTTGGAGATAATGGTGCTCGAAGTGTTGCGGCCCAGGTGAATCATCTTCGTACCAGTGTCGGCCTGCTGGTAGTTGCCCGTAAAGGCCACTGAATAGAATTCGCCTTTGGAGTTATCTCCCTTTAATATGCAGCTGGGGTACTTCCAGGTGATCGCCGAGCCAGTCTCGACCTGCGTCCATGAGATGCGTGAGTCGGTTCCCTTACAGAGGCCCCGCTTGGTGACAAAGTTGTAGATACCACCCTTGCCGTTCTCGTCGCCGGGGTACCAGTTCTGTACTGTCGAATACTTGATATAGGCGCGGTCGAGCGCCACGAGTTCGACGACGGCAGCGTGCAGCTGGTTTTCATCGCGCTGCGGCGCGGTGCAACCTTCAAGATAACTGACATAACTGTCCTTGTCGGCGATGATCAGCGTGCGCTCAAACTGCCCGGTGTTGGCGGAGTTAATGCGGAAATAGGTCGAGAGCTCCATGGGGCAACGCACGCCGGGGGGAATATAAACGAAAGACCCGTCGCTAAAGACGGCGCTGTTGAGCGCGCTGAAGAAGTTGTCTTTGACCGGTACTACCGAACCCAGGTATTCTTTGACCAGCTCGGGATGCTCGCGGACGGCTTCTGAGAACGAACAGAAGATGATTCCCAGTTTTGCCAGAGTCTCGCGGTAGGTGGTAACGACCGATACGCTGTCAAATACCGCGTCGACTGCCACAGGCGTAGCCGGGCGGCTGTTTACCTCGGCACCTTCGACGTTGGCCAAAAACTTCTGCTCGCTCAGCGGAATTCCCAGCCGGTTAAAGGTTTCCAGCAGTTTGGGGTCTGCCTCGTCGATAGACTGCAGCTTTTTCTTAGGGCGGGAAAAGTAGCTGATCTTCTGGTAATCGATCGCGGGGTAATTCACCTCGGCCCATTTGGGCTCTTCCATTGTCTGCCAGGCGCGAAAGGCCTTGAGCCGCCATTCGAGCATGAATTCCGGTTCCTCTTTCAGCGCAGAAATCCTGCGCACTGTCTCTTCGCTGAGGCCGGCGGGCAGAGTCTCTGCCTCGATATCGGTGACAAAGCCGTATTTGTATTCCCCTTTCAGTTCTTCTACAGCGGCGGTCGACATCTGCCATAAATATACTAAACCACCTTGTAAAAGGATAGTTATTTTTCAGACGAACTATAGACAAAAAATTCCGCAATAGGCCTGTCAGCGGTATCTTACATGCTGTGTATTGAGCCGAACCGCTTCGGCGAATGTGCGTTTAGACCAGTCGATTTCTTCCCAGGCGGGCTGCTTATGGTTTGTGCCTACCTCCTCGTCGATTTCGCCAATCAGCAGAAAGTCCAGCCGGTTGGCGGGCTTGTAGAGAATGAATTTATTGAAGAGGTAGAGGACGCTGCGCGAGTGAAAAGCCTGCAGGGCAGCACGCAAGTGGCGGGTTACCTGGTTCGTGTCGTAATACAGATCAGGGCCTGAGTTGGCGCTGCGCAGTATGATGCCGCTTTCGTTGTTCAGGAAAAGCCTGATCGGCCGTGAAAAGTGTTCGGGTTTGTCCATGAGGCGCGGTATTTCGACTACAGGAAAGGGCAGTTGCTCGTCGGACTCGCGGTACTGTTCGACGAACATGCTCTTTTTACCAGCCGGGTCATTGATGTCGCTGGCAATGATCGTCAGGTTACTGCGGATTTTTTCATCTTCGTGCAGGTCGCGTACCGTCTCAGCTCCCTCGCCGAATCGGACTGCACTGCCAAGGTCGAAAAAAATACCACCTGTGAATTGTTCTGCGAGGTCGCCGTAGGCTTCGGAATGCAGGTGCCCGGCAAAAAGTGCACGCAGCAGAATGTTGTGATCGTAGAGCCGTTTGCGACCCGACCGCTGCATCACCACGGTATTGCCATACTTTTTCTTCTTTTGGCTTTTTGCATAGCGCGGAATTCCAAAGCGCTTGTGTTCGGTGGCCTGGTGGTCAAAAAAGGCAGATGCCTCGTAAGGGTTAAGCAGCGGTTTTAATACTTTCGGCAATGTGGGCTGATTTGGCTTTTTGGCCGATGCCCCGGGCAGTACCTCTTTTTTTGCCGGTGGGGATTTCGGTTTTGCCTGGGGATCTGCCGCCTGTTCATCGGATTTCGTGCTTGTAGGTGCCTGTGCCCGCAAACCGGGCGCGCCTGCCTGGACCGAGCGGCAGTCTGGCAGTACAGAAAGCAGCGAAAGCAGAAAAAGACGGCGCATATTCCTAAGTTGTTGCTACCGACAGAATTTCAAGTGCATTGATGGCGGAGCATTTTGGTTTACGTCGGTGCGATGGCTGTTCACCGGGCCCATGCCCGTGCGCAGCTATACTAACGAAGCGGAAGATATAGCCGCGTGTTTTCTGCGGGCCTGCGACATCACCGTTCTTTCGCGCAACGATCGCAGGTTTGGCGCTGAAATGGATATTGTCGGTCGTACGCGTACAGAGTTGCTGGTCTTCGAAGTGAAACAGTGGCAAACGCGCGATGCTTTTCCTGCTGTGTCGGCTGCGCAGCGCAAAAGACTCGCTGCCGCTGTCGAGGGAATCGAAAGCGAAGCGGGCAACTCTTTGCCGGTGTCGCTGCATGCGCTATTGGTCAATGCGGGCCGGCGCTCGGTCTGCCTGGTGCCGCTCGCTGACTACAGCGGGCGTTAAACCCTGCCAGTTGCCATTACCGGCTGGCCAGCGGTATAAACGCGAGATTGCTTTTACCCGTATAGACACCGCGGGGGCGTATCAGTTTATTCTCGCGGTACTGCTCGGCGATGTGAGCGAGATAGCCTGCCGTGCGTGAAAGCGCGAAGACACAGGTAAACAGATCGGCCCCCAGGCCCAGGAGGTAGAACGCAAGGCCGGCATAATAGTCGACGTTGGCGTGTAGTTTTTTCTCGCGCAGCATGATTTCTTCTGCCTTTGCCGCCGTATCGACAATCTGCTGCTGGCCGGTCTTCTGTGCGAGCTGCGCACACATGCGCTTGAGGACCGGCACGCGTGGGTCGCCTTTCTTGTAAACCCGGTGGCCAAAGCCCATGATAATTTCTCTCTTTTTGAGCCGAGGCATAATGTAGGCTTCGGCGTCTTCGCTGCGACCGATACTGAGCAGCATTTCGACCGAGCGTTGAGTCGCCCCGCCATGCAGGTTGCCCTGCAGCGCGCTGACGGCGGCAACGATGCACGAATACGTGTCAGCCTGCGTAGCCGCTGTCACCCGGGCAGTGAAAGTCGAGGCATTCAGCTCGTGCTCTGCGTAGAGGACGAGTGCCGTCTCGAGCAGTCGGGCAGTCTCTGCATCGGGGGCTTCGCCGTACAGGCAGTGAAGAAAGTTGGCAGCTATGTCGAGTTCAGGGTTCGCCTCGACATGCGCGCGCGCATTGCGGTGCCGGGCAATAGCTGCCACAATCAGCGGAATCTTTGCCAGAAGCCTGGTCGAGCGCCGGCGCAGTGCGGGCGGAGAATTATCTGCTGCTTCGGGGTCGTAGAGCCCGAGGGATGAGATCAGCGTGCGCAGCACCGACATCGGGTGCGCCTCGCGCGGTACATGGTTAATGTGCTCGGTAATTTCGCGTGGCAGGCTGTATTCAGCCCGCAGGGCTGTCCTGAAGTCGCTGAGCTCCTGAGCTGAGGGCAGGGCGTCGTTCCACAGCAGGAATGCGGTTTCTTCAAAACCCGCATTTTCTGCCAGGTCGGTGATATTGTAGCCGCGAAAGGAGAGTTTGTCCTGCGTGATTTCGCAGATGCCCGATTCGAGTACCTCGATATCTTCAAGCCCGGCGTGGTGGTCAGTCGACATAAATCTTTTTCGATGCCATGCGTAGCATGGCAAGCACGAAAAAATCTTGCCGCTGCCATTCTGTTTATCGCATCTTGTTCAGGCAATGCGCAATACATTTACTCTACTGCTCCTGGGCGGTTTCCTCGTCTCTGCTCTTGCAGCCGAGGAGAAAATTTTCAAAAACCGTACGCTCCGCATTACCTTCGAGTACCCGGCTGACTGGTCAGTCAGCGAAGACGCAGATGGCGTTAAGGTGGCAAGCCCCGACGGCGCTGCCAGCGTGAGTATTCGTGCGCTGGCAACAAAAGAAAAAGTCTCAGCCTGCGAGATTCTGCGGACGCGCAGTGAAGAACAGAAACTGACTAACCTGCTGCCCGATGACAAGCGCGTTGTGACAGAAGAACAGCTGCGCTACCTGGGAGTCAAGGATGGCTGCCTGGGTGCCTTCCAGATCGTCGAAGGCGATACCGAAGTGCTGAGCGGAGTAGGACTCTATACCAGCGGTAAGCGACTCTGGTTGCTGGAGCAGAGGCTGAGAATCGGGCAGCACGAAAAACACGGGGCTGCAGTCAGCGCTGTCGCCGCTTCCTTCACGGCGAACTAGGTTCCTGGCCTGCACGCGAATGCGCTGATAGCGCGCCCGACGCCGCTTAAGTTGCGCTCGACACACTGTCTCAGCGGCCATTATTTTCCGGGAATGATCGAATCTCACCTGCGCTGCGTCGCGGCAGCCACGCCTGGCCAGATTACCGGGCGCCGGTTTGTTTGGATCGGCAAGCAGAGGCTGTTGGTGCTGCTCGCGGCGCTGCTCTTTTCGGGGCTTTTTCCCGCGGCAGCGCAGATTGCCCCCGGGCAGAGCGACGCGCTGCAGACCAACCGCATGATCGATACGCCTAATCTGCCGCAGAAATCTGTCGCAACTTCTGACGATACCACGAGCCTCTATTTCAACCCTGCCGGGTTGGGTTACCACGCGCTGCAGCTCGGTTATTTTTACGGCCGCAATCCCAAGAACCAGCTCGACGACCACATGGTCTTTCTGAATCTTCTCGGTATTGCTTTTTCTACGCAATGGCGCCTGGGGAACAGCGACGACTACGCGCGGCGCTACACGGTAGGTATGGGCATCATCAATACGGGGTCATTTTCCGTCGGTACGTCTTATAGCTGGTACGATTCATCGTTCGCATACCTCGACCGCTACAACCAGTGGGATCTCGGTTTTATCTTCAGGCCATGGCGCCGGTTGTCGATCGGTGCCGTCGGCCGCGCCCTCAATAAACCGCTATTCCGCGGCGAAATCTTTGAGACCAACTGGGATCTCGGCGTTGGTATACGTCCTCTGCCGGGCAAGTATGTCGAGAACCTGACGCTCTCAATCGATGCTAATCTCAACTCGACGACGAACTGGGGAACCGTTACACCCAAATTTATCGCCGAAGCTTCGCTCTGGCCGGGAAATACCATCTACGGCGGCTATAACCAGAACACCGGCGCGTTTTTCGGTCTGCGCTTCGCGCAGTACATCAGCCAGCTCTCCCTGCAGGCCAACACTCCCACAGACAACGGTGCATTTTTGGGCGGTGGTCTGCTGATCGGCCGCGAGCGTTATGCCACCGGCATTTCGGCGCTCGGGCGTTTTCTCGAGATCAACCTCGAAGATCCCGTGCCAGAGCGCAAGCAAGAGGGATTTCTCTTCCTGTCGGAAAACTTCACCTTTCTTGAACTGGTTCGTACCATTGAGATGGCCAAGAAAGATGCGCAGATCAGGGGAATACTTCTCACGGGACGCGAATTCAAAGGTGGCTGGGGCCAGGCTGAAGAGCTGCGCGCCGCGCTGCTTAGCTTCCAGCAGAAAAAACCTGTATACGCCTACCTCGAGAATGCCGGAAACAAAGAGTACTATATCGCGAGCATGTCAGACCGAATCTTCATGCCGCAGTCGGCGATGCTCGACATATCAGGCCTGAAAGCCGAAACCTATTTCGTCAAAGACCTGCTGGCAAAGGTTGGTGTGAAGGCTGACTTTGTAGCGCTGGGCGATTACAAAAGTGCTCCCGACCGGCTGACGCGTTCAGAACCCACGAAGTTTGACCGCGAACAGCTCGAAGGCCTGCTCAAGTCGGGCGTCTCAGAAATGAAGGCGGCTATCAGCGCGGGCCGGCTGCGCGTCAAAGACGAAAAAGTCGACGAGGTCATGGACAAAGGCTTTTTCTCGGCGACGCGCGCGCAGGAAGCGGGGCTCATCGACGAAGTTGCTTATATGAGCGATGTCGAAAACCAGCTGACCGCGCAGGGCTTTTCTGCACCTGGCTGGCGCGTCTCGGCGCACGATTATGCGCAGACGCGGTTTTACGACGACACATGGGGCACCAAACCCACCATCGCGGTGCTGGTACTCGCAGGCGAAATCATGTCGGGTTCATCGCGTCCTGAAGGTCTGTTCAACAACGGTACTGTAGGCTCCGACACGATAGAAAAAGTGCTCGAACAGATCAAAGACGACGGCAACATCAAGGGCCTCGTGCTGCGTATTGATTCGCCCGGAGGCTCAAGCCTTGCTTCAGACATCATGTGGAACAAGATCCGCGAGGTCAAAAAGGCGCGCGGTGCCGACTTCCCGATTGTGGTATCGATCGGCAATATGGCGGCCTCGGGTGGCTACTACCTTGCGGTGGGCGGCGATGAAATTCTCGCGAGCCACAACAGTATCACCGGTTCGATTGGTATTTTTACGGGCAAGTTTAACGTCAAGGGTCTCTATGACTGGCTGGGAGTTCGTAAGCACACGTTCAAAACGCACAAGAATGGTGCCATCTTCAGCGAATCGGAAGGTTTTACCGATGAAGAAAAACTGCTGATCAAAGAACACCTTACTGAATTCTACGACCTCTTCCTGCGCCGTGTTGCCGATAACCGGGGCACAAGCCCCGAGCAGGTAAAACCTGTTGCGGGCGGTCGTGTCTGGAGCGGAAAAGATGCGCTCGCCAAAAAACTCGTCGACAAGCACGGTGGCCTCTTGCTTGCCCTGCAGCTCGTCCGAGAAAAAGCTGAAATTGATGAGAACTACTACCAGCTACAGGTTTTCCCGAGCGACGCGCAGAACCTTCTGTCGCTCGGCGATCCGCGCAAGCTCATGCTGCCTGGCATACTGCGTGAAGCCGCGCGGCTCGTCGGCCGCACCGAGAGTATCAAAGACGAAAAGGTACTCTTCCTGATGCCGTACGATATCGAGGTACGGTAAGATGTCAGAAAATTCGCGAGTTCTGTGCATTCCTTTTGTCCCGGTTCTGGGCTCAAGGTCACGCAACCTGGCGCTATTGTCCGATCTGGCAGCGCGTATCGCGGCTTTTGACCATAAGCCGGATGTTGTCGTTCTGCCTGAACTCGCACTCAGCGGGTACCTGCTCGAAAGCCTCGTGGGCGAAGTGGCGCTGGTAGAAACTGAGCTCAGCGAAATTGCCAATGTTCTCGCTGCATCCGGAATGCCCGCGCACACTGAATGGGTGATTGGTCTGCCGCTGCGCGAGGCGGGTGAGATCTATAACTGCGCGGTGGTGTTTCGTGGGGGCGAGGTCTGCCATATTCACCGCAAGCTTTTTCTGCCGACATACGGCATGTTTGATGAATCGCGCTATTTTGCGCGCGGTACTCAGCTGAATAGCTTTGATGGCGTGCTCGGCAAAACGGCCCTGCTCATCTGCGAAGACGCCTGGCACATGGAACTTGCTTTCGCGGTCTCAGCCCAAAAAGCCGACGCGGTCATCGTCATTTCGGCTTCACCTGCGCGGGGGCTTACCCAGGCTGCGGAGTTCACCTCGTCTGCGCGCTGGCGTCACCGGCTGCAGACCTTTGCCGAATCATACGGCCAGAAATACATTTATTGCAACCGGGGCGGTGTGGAAGACGGCGTGCTCTTTGACGGCACGAGTTTTGTGTTTGATCCACTCGCAGATTATATCGCGGCAGAGCAGAGTGATGCGTATGATGGAGCACAGCTCTACCGGGTGAATAACTCCCGCGGCATGCGCCATGGTTTCCTCGGCAACCCGGCCCGGCAGAACGATGTGCTGCTGGTGCAGCGCCTGCTGGCTGGTGCCTGAAATGCCGGCTTCAGCCCGCGATCAGGGAAGCAGCGAGTTGAGATAGGCGCGTTCGCGGTCTTCGATGGCCTGCATAAAAGGCTCGGCATTCTTGACTGACTTGAACGAGCGGTAACCTTCCATGAAAAATTCCATGATGTATTCTACGCCGAGCGCCCTCGCGGCCAACTGGGTGGGTTTAATGACGAAGCCCAGCAGGGGCACGTGTGCCAGCTTGTGAAAAAAACGCGTCGTATCGATCAGCAGCTGTAGCTGTATTTCGCGCTCTTCTTTGTTATTGAGGGCCTTGTAGCAGGCTTCAAAATCTTCGAGCGTCATCGCATGCTTTTTCCGCGAACGGATAAATTCACGGGCCACACGCAGGTCGAGTTCGTCGGTCAGCTCGTTGAGTTGTTTGAGCTGTGTCACCCGCGTGATGCGTTTGGGGTTCACGGCGGCCGAGAGTTTTTCGTAGATCTTGTTGAACGCTGCGTCGCGGCTTGCCTTGTCACCCGCGCCGTAGATCTGGTCAAAGAAATAGCGCGAGATCTTCGTGTACTCGGGATTCTCAAAAAAATCAGCATAGGTCTTGTGCAGGCGCTGCACCTGTACTTTTCGCACCTGGTCGACAATGAAGAGTTCGTCAGATGTCGCCGAGTCGAGAACCGACGGCTCTTCAGCCGGTTTTTCTTTTTTCTTTCTGCCGAATGCCATAATGCCCGTCAGAATTTAGCCGGGCGTTTTTCGAGAAATGCCTTGAGTCCCTCGTGGGCCTCGCTGCCGGCAAAAAGTTGTGAAAATTCGTGCGCCTCGAATTCGAGTGCCTGTGGCATGGGTTTGTCGGCGCCGTTGAGTATTGTGTGCTTCAGCGCGCGTATCGCCTGCGGGCCCGAAGTGAGAATTTTCTGCGCCACGGCTTCGCACTCTGGCATCAGGTTCTCGGCGCTGGTAACTTTTGCTGCAAGGCCAATGCGCAGCGCCTCTTGTGCGTTGATGCGCTCTGAGGTGAGCGAAAGGTATGCTGCATTGCTTTGCCCGACGAGGCGCTGCAGGCGCTGTGTGCCGCCGAATCCCGGAATCAAACCCAGGGTGGGCTCAGGCAGACCGACCTGTGCGGCCTCAGCAAAGATGCGGATGTCGGCAGCCATCGCGAGCTCGAGCCCGCCGCCCAGTGCAAAGCCGTTCACGGCAGCGATAAAGATGACGGGTGAGGTCTCCATGCGTGAAAAAATACGGTGGCCGAGCAGTGAGTACTCTTTTGCCTGCGCGACATCCATGCCGTTCATTTCGCTGATGTCAGCACCTGCAACGAACGCCTTGCCGGCGCCTGTGACAATTGCCACCCGCGTCTGCGAAGATTCGAGTGCAGTAATCGCAGCGTCGAGGTCGTGGAAGACACCGGAAGCAAGCGCATTCATCGGTGGAATGTTCAGCGTGACGATGGCATAGCCAACCGTTGCGCCTGATTTCAGCGTCGCGGTCTTATTCTCGATCGACAGAAACTTATATGACATGGCGTGAGAGATGCGTTTTGAGACGCACTGTCAAGGCGTTGTAGGGCTGAGGCCCCCGAGATCGGTTTTTTTCCCTCTTATATAACTGAAACTGCGCCTCACGGGTGAAAAGCCGGCGTCGGCAATAAAGCGCTCTGACTCTTCCACCGATTTGAGGCCAAACGAGCGCAGTACATTCTCTTCGATTACCGGTGAATTGATGTCGTCGCCGCCGAAGTGGAGCGCAATTTCACCCGATTGTTTTCCCGCAACCATGACTGAAACCTCGATATGTGGTATGTTGTCGAAGTAGATGCGGCTTAACGCCACCATCTTCAGGTACTCGTGCGGCGGTACCCGGCGTATGCGGAATTTTTTTGTCTGCGCCTGGAAAGTCCATGGTACAAAAGAGAGTATGCCGCCGGTTTCGTCCTGCAGGCTGCGCAGCGCCGACAGGTGTGCAATAATCTCGGTGTCTTCTTCTTCGCTGCCCCAGACGATGTTGGTCGAGCTCTTCATACCCTGTTGCTGTGCCGTGCGCATCGCGCGCAGCCATTCTGCAGTCGAAGCTTTCTTTGGCGAAAGGATGTCGCGCATACGATCGGTGAGAATCTCGGCGCCTGCACCGGGAAAACTGTTCATCCCTGCAGCCGCAAGGTCGTTAAAAACTTCTTCGAGCGGCTTCTGCGTGAGCTTCTCCATAAAGAGCACTTCGACGGGTGAAAAGGCCCGGATGTGCACTTCGGGAAACGCCCTGCGTACGGCAGACAGGATATCGAAGTAGTAGTCCATCGGCAGAAGAGGGTTAACTCCCCCCTGCAGGAAGAGTTGGGGTGCGTCGAGCTTAATGGACTCTTCAACTTTTTTGAGGATATCGTCTTTGCTGAGGTTGTAGCCCTTGCCAGAGCCCACTTCATCCATAAAAGAACAGAAGCTGCATTCGACATTGCAGTAGTTGGTATAGTTGACGACGCGGAATGCTGTGTAAGTCACCTCGCCGGGTGGGTTCAGGCGGTTGCGGATTTCGACCGCGACGTTGCCGAGATCGCGGAAGTTGGCTTCACGCCAGAGCAGCAGGGCGTTATCGTCGCTCAGCCGGTTGCCGGCAAGCACTGAGTCGAGCACTGCGCTGATTTTTTTGTCCATGCTGGGTTTGTTTTTTTTCGGTGCAACAGGCCGGAAAAGGAAAAATCAAAATACCTGTCCGTTCATGCCCATGAAGACCTGGAAACGGTTACCCCCGGCGGCGAAGAAGGGTACCTCGGCGCGGGCGAAGAGCGCGCTGCGGCTGCCGAGCATGCCCTGCGGCAGGTCGAAGATGAGACCCGCGCCCGCACCGGCGTGGAAGCGCTGACCATTAAACTCGCGGTCAAAGGTGACTGCATCGGCAACAAACCAGAGGTTCACCGGGCCGCCCGCATGCACGATCGCGTCGAGGTTGATCAGACCGAATGCCGGAGCGCGAAACTCAGAAAACGCATAACCCGCGACGCGCCGGTAGCGCGCTTCGGGCCCGCCGACGGAAAAAGACTGTATCACGTCCTGGCTTTCGCCGGGCAGAGAAAAGTTGGTAGCACCCGCGCGTGCTGCGGCCATCAGGCGCAGAGCGCCGCCGGCAAACTCGTCGCCGGCACGTATGTGCAGCTCATGGATGATGACTTCTTTACGCGCCGAACTGAGTGGCGCTCCGTTAAGCTCCCACACGTACACCGACTGCATCTGCTGTGCCTCGGTCGTAACAAACGCCGCAATGCCATTGATCGCGTAAGGCCGGGGTGCGACAATGTGCCAGTAACCGAACGCGACCTGGTTTACCAGTGCAGTGCCGGGTGATTCGACGCGCAGTGTGCGGTCTGCACTTTCGCGCCGTGACAGATCGTACTTCTGTGCGCCGACGAGGTAGCGCAGCGCGAGTTCACGGTAACGCGCTTCAGCGAAAACATTACCGCGGTAATACGGAGCGTTTAGCGCGACCGATTTTATTTCTGCACCGGTCGAGCTGTCGACAATGTGGTTCAGGTTCTGGTAGTCGAAGACGTGTGCCTTACCGCTGACGCCTGCACGAAAGTACTGGCTGATGCCGTAGGCGTAGTCGGCGTACAGCGAATCGAGGTCATACTCGAACGCAAGAAAGTCGCGCCGCAGCAGTACCTGGTTGTCGTACAGGCGGTACTGCCCCGTGGCAAAACTGTAAGAGGGTGCCGCCGCAATACTGCCTGCCAGCTGGTATTCCTGGTAGAGCGCCTGCGCCGGCGTGGCCCATAAGGCAAGGGCAATGAGCAAGGCAAACAGCTGGCGACGCATCGGTGCAGGTGATGCCAGTTAAAGAGGGGGTAAAGCGGGATTACCCCACTGGTGAACAAATGGGATTTTAGTCCTATTGCAAAATGGCTTTACTGTGCGCTCTGGGCGGATCAATCGGTTAAGGCTGTGCCTATAGTCTTTCGGGTGCTATTGTTTGCGGGCGTCATTTCGCCCTTCTGCAGATGCGGACAGCGTCCGGTGGGTACAATTTCCGAGGCCAGCGTTCAACCCACCTTACCCGCCCGGTACGGTGAGGTAAAGGTTCAGATACTCTGGGAACATAAACATTTTCCTTTGCGGATGGAGTTATATGAACCCACCAGCCAACGGCCGGTGCAGGTTTGGGAAACTGGCATTGTTTCTGAACCGGAGAGTGCGCCTGTTTCGGTAGCGATTGCCGATTCGCAGTTTATCCAGCGGCCGGGCGGCAATAAGGTATTTGTGCTCCTGGTCAGAAACCCCGGTCCAAAACCTGTCAGGTTTTTTGCCGCACCGCACCATGTGGAGCCGCCGGAGCATTCCCTGGGCTTCCATTTCAGCTGCCTGTGCGTTAACCATGTCTTCACTGTGGGGCCGGGCCAGACCTGGTACCGTGTCGTGCGCCTGCAGCTGCACAAGGAATACCGTGGCTCGGTGCTGGCCATACGCCATACGCTGGTAGGGGCCGGCGAAGAGCAGGAAAAGACGTTCGGGCATCCTGCGACAACTTCAGGCAGTTCATCTCTCTTACGAAAAAATGAACGATGAACGGAGGACAATGAAATGAAAATCATCTATCTCTGCTATATCAGTTTTTTGATGCTCATAGCCCTGCACTGTGGTCAGGGGCGACCTATATCGATGGTTGATGGTACCGCTTCGACAACAACCCTGCCATACGGAGTCTTTAATGGCGAAACATGGAAGGCGGATCCCGAGGCGCAGTTTGTCAAACTGCACTCGTACTTTGATGAGGCACTGACGGTCAGCAAGATCGAGGTTGCGATGTGCGGTGCAATGGAGCACGAAGTGGCGATGTTCATTAACTTCGACGAAATAGAACTACCGCTTAAGCCTTCTGCCAAAATTGTACATAACTTCGGCTCGCCCGTTGTCGTGCGCTCTGTCACGATCAATATGGGACGCAATAAGAGTGTCTGCGTTAATGATTTTGGCATTTACGATGAGAATGGAAAGCGAATAAAATTCCGCACTCCAAAAATTGTCGATGGAGAAGTGACAGCCTCGAGCCAGCTCAAGCCGCTTGAGGCATACCAGCCAATGTTCCTTTTCGATTCGCGTTTTCATTATGCCTACTCTGCGGATGGATTTCCGGGCGAGGGTGTCAGGCTGAACTTCACCTTCAGGGAAAAGCAGAAGATTGAACAAATCAAGATATGGAATGGCTTCCAGATGTCGCTTCTGCTATGCCTCAACAATGCACGGGCAAAAACGATGGTGGTCCGTGGAGATGGCGGCTATGAGGAGAAGCTGCAGGTTGCCGATGCAATGGGCGGGCAGGTACTTAAATTGCCCAGGCCATATGAGGGTACAAAACTCGAACTGCACATTACCGAAGTGTACAAAGGCTGGTTTTACAAAGATCTGGTCATCAGCGAACTCCGCTTTTTTAATGGCAAAGAATGGTTGATCATTAACCCGCTACCAGCATTACAGAAGACCATCGGCTACTTCAAAGATACCTTCCGTAAAGCATCGGTCGAAGGTGTGCTGAACCGAAGCCTTGTGCCGCTAGAGGCTGAGCCTTCTGAATTTACCATGCGGCTTCGGGGTGACGGCAGTTTTTATTTTGATGCCATTGCGCGCGATTACGTCGCCGAAGGCGAGAAAACCTCGAAATACTCTGCTCTGGGAATGTACGAGGTAAAAGAAAGTACTCCGGCACATGTGAAGATACGCGTGTTTGGTACGTACCGCATGCGGGCAGAGGTCTCGGATTTTCCTCTTGGCGGGGATTGTAATGGATGTGGCAGCGATTGCAATAAGCTGCAATTCGGGGGTAAGGACTCAACACAGAAAGAACGAATATTCCAGGAGTTTTTTACCTTGAAGAAGACAGACGCCGGCTACTTTCTTGAAGACTATTCTCCGACTGCCCAATTCGGCTTCAGGGAACTGCCGCTGCGTCTCGAATAGCCCGCACCGGTCAACGCTCCAGCTTACCGGACAGTACCGGGTGCCGGTATGGTTGTCCGCTTTTTCGGGGTATGCACGTCTTTTTTGTTGACGGCAACGTCAGTTGCTGCAGGGTGCCGAGCCCGACTACAGCCGAAAAGGCGGCAATGGAGTATTTCTTGAAACAGAAGGCCTTTTTACCGCGTTCCATATTATTTGTTGCGACAGTGGTCTCGCTGGCAGCAAATGCAGCCCTGCACGCGCGCACCGACGGTGCCTCGGTGCCGACCCTTTCGGCAGCGAGTGCGCTCAATACACCGTTAGGTGTGCGCTCGTACGGCATGGGCATGGCGCAGACGGGTAATGCCAACGACCTTTCGGCGCTCTACTACAACCCTGCCGCACTGGCACACATGAACTATGTCGAGTATGCGCTGTCTTACCACGGCGCCCCAAACGACGTTGCGGGCCATTCATTCCTGATGTCGATTCCGCTGCCGAATGGTTATGGTAATCTCGGTGTGACCGGCGTCTTTAACCGCGCGCAGGACAACCAGTATGTGCAGAACGGCGTCAACGTTCTGCCTGACCGCAACAAGTATTCGTACATTGCCGGTCTGTCTTATGGGCGGGCGATTCTGCCCCGCGTGCTCGCGGGAGGTATGACGGTAAAGTGGTTTGGCGCCAATTTTCTTGACTCACCGCAGGTAACGACATACCAGCAGCAGCAGAAAGGGCTGTTCTTCGACTTTGCACTCCTCAGTACTTTTGATCCAGGCCTGTTCTATGAATGGCTGCACTGGCTGCCGCGCTTCTCGGCAGGTTTTGCCGCGCGCAACCTGCAGCCGCTGCTGAAGCTAGACAACGAAGTCGCTCGCGCCGATAACCGCGAAGAATACAATGCTGGCATCAGCATGCACTTTCCCTACAAGTTCATGCTCAATTTTGACGTGGTCAACTCGACCATCAACCCGACGCGCTTTCGCACCGGCTTCGAGTACTGGCCGGTGCATTTTCTTGCGTTGCGCGGCGGTGTTACCACCTCGGGCGGCGCCGAAGCGTTCCAGTCGCTGCACTGGGGTGTCGGCTTTGGCGAAACCGTGCAGTCGTCAAAACTTTCATTTGAATACGCTGCGGCAAAAGAGTTTCCCGAAGGTTTTGGTGTGAACTTTGAACGTCCGAACGCAACTTACCACCGTTTCGCCTTCCACCATTCGTTTGAATCGATCGAGGTCAACGCGAAGGGCCGCATTACACCGGTGCGCTTTACCGAACGCTACACGCACCGCTACCGGTTTGCGCGCGAGCTTGCACCACGTGAAATTATCGCTGATACGGTAACCAGCCTGCCGTCTGAAGACGTTGGCTACGACAACGCGATCAAGGTTGCGCAGGAATCCAGCACGGTAACGGGCCCGACCGGGCCACTGGACGTTGCGACTACCGAAACCGAGGTAGCTCCCACCACGGGCCCACAAAAGAAGCCACAGCGACCAAAGCCTGAGACCATCGTGGGCAAGTACATCGTCGCGGTCTACCCGGTGAACATGGAAGTGATCGCCGGCAAGGTGAAGAACTATTCGCTGAAAGAAAAGCTGCGCGGCAACTTTTTGATCGAGGTCAATCGTGGTGGTGCGGGCCGCCTGATCAATGCCAGCAAGATGAGCGGGTCGCCGGTGCAGGGTGACCGTGAACTTGAAAGTGCTTACCTCAAGAAACTGCAGCAGAGCCTCGGCGCCGACCTGATTGTTTTCAACAAGCTTTATGCCGACGGCAACACGGGCCAGCTGAAGCTGGTCACCATCTATTACAAGCGCGGCGACAACGGCATATCCGCGCAGACTGAAGTTGAGGGTGTCGACTCGCAGGAACTCAAATTCGTCCGCGAGGCGACGGAAAAATTCACGACGGAGCACAAAGCCCTGCTCGGGGAGCTGAAATAATATGCGGAATCTATTCACCAGGTTACTCATCGCGCTGTTGCTGCTGATTTCAGCAACTGCGGTGTCCGCCGTAGAATTCGGCGGCGGCAAGTTTGAGTACATGAACTCCAAAGAAACCAGTTTCATGGGGTTTGGTCTCTTTACCTCGAACAAACGTTTCGACGCGGAGATCGAGGGCTTCGTTGCACCGACGGTCTTTACCGGCAACACTGATAACCAGGGATTTCTCGGCGATAATTACCGCCTGTTTTTTGTCGCTTTCTCGGGCTACTTCCACTTTCTGCGCACCGACAAGATGAGCCTGTTCGTCGGCGGTGGTATTATGCCCTGGTTGCCGAAAACCTATGCCTACCACTTTGCCGCAGGTATGGATTTCTTCTTTTCTGAAGAATGGCGCATCTTTTACCTCTTTCGCTACATGGACAACAACGCTGACAGTTACCGGTACCCGACGGGTACGTCGGTCGCGGTTGGGTTCAAATACGCTTTCCGGATGTTGAACATATGAGCAGAACCAGCATCTTCGCCCTCATCGCTTTAAGCGCCTTTGTGGCCGGGAACTGTCGTTCGCGTGGCCCGCAGATCAAGGCGCCGCGGGAGAATTTGCCCGCGACCGAGTTTCACCATGAACCGGCAAAGGTTATACCCTGGTTTTATGGCAACAAGTCGTCGCGCGGGCTCGATCGCCAGTCAGACGCTTCTTTCTTTGACCAGGTCGGCGGCGGGGTAGGCCTGCTCGTCAACTCACGCCTCGATTCACAGTGGGATGGCCACAGGTTCTTTTACTATTACCTCGATTTTGATATTTCACCGCAGTTTAACCCGGGCAAAACTTACCCCGGTGACAAGCAGTGGATTTTCTCCAGTTACCCCGGAATCATGTTCAGGACTTACACACCCTTCTACCTGAAGATGCATTTTGGTTTTGGCATGAACCTGCGCTATAACCAGCAGTACTACGACCGCTGGGGAGTTTATGGCATGATGGGAGCAGAGCTCTGGGGTTTCACCTCGACCGTGGTCTTTATTGGTCACCCGGGCCAGCTGAACTGGGAAACAGAATACCGTGCCGGTTACATGTGGGCACCTGTGGAGTGGAAATAGTATGAGTACGATTCAACGCCGCGTAACAGCACTTGTGCTGCTGCTGCCAGCTTTTTTCGCCGGCAGCCTCAGCGCAGGCGAATACACCAACAGTTTCAAAATCAAAATCGGTGAAGAAGATGCAGTCGGCGAAAGCCTTAAAGAAGATCCCGTTGAGGCATTTAACAACGCCGTCGAAGCAGCGATGAAAACGGGGCAAAGCCTCGGTGAGGCCGAACTGATCGGCGGCAGCCGTACCAGGGACTTCGTGCTGACCGATTCGTGGGTGAAGAAAGAAGCGCACCTGCAGGTGACCGACCTGCAGGTAAAGAAATACCGCTTCTGGAAACCTACGGGCGAGCCGGTGCGCGTGAGCATGAATGTTGAGATGCAGGTTGACTACGTGGACGTACCCAAGTTCACCGAAGACTACGAAAAAACCATTACGGGAGCAACCTACCGTTCGATGGCGATTCCGGGCTGGGGGCAGATCTACAACCGGCAGTACACCACCAGTATACTTTATGGGGCGGCATTCTGGACGTTCTACGTGATGTTCATCCAGGGTGTGAAGAACGCCAACAGCAGCGGCGATATCTCGACGGCTGCGCTCAACTTCCAGTTGCCGGCGCTCATTCTGTGGAGCTTCAACGTCTCTGAAGCGGCAACGTCGCGCATCATGGGCCGCCAGGGACTTGAGAACCTGCGGCAGGCTTACCGGCTCGACGCAAAACACGAGTACGTACCGATGACCGAACGCGGCTGGAAGCTCGACTTCGTGTTCTATGAGTTCAGTTTTTGAGGGCAATATGGTCAAATACACAAAACCAATTCTCCTGCTCTTCGCTGCCGCGCTGCTGACCGGCAGTATTGCGGCCAAACCTTCGAGTGTCGACCTTGGCCTCGACAAAGAATATTTTTCGTCGCAAAAGAAAGTGCGCGTTCGTGATGCCATTGGCAAAGGTCGCTCGCGCGAAATCGCCATTCAGAATGCGCGTATCGATGCGCACCGCAAGGCGCTCGAGCGTTCGGTCTCGAGTTTCCGGCACATGCTGGTTGAGACAAAGGACTTTGTCGTTACCAACGAACAGCTGATCGCAGACGTGAACGCCAAGGTCATCGAAGAGGCGCGCTGCAATGAACCCAAATGGGATCACGGCATGAACTTTGACCCGTTCCACGTAGCGGTCATGGACTGCACGGTAACTGTCAGCTTTTTCGATCTCGATTACTTTACCACAGAGATCATGAAGACCGCAGAAGGCGCGTGCATCCGTTCGATTGTGCTCTCTGGCTGGGGGCAGTTCTACAACAAGAACTATGTAACGAGCGCTGCGATGGCGCTCATTACGTACGGTTCGATCGGTTACGGTTACTCGCGCGAAGTGAAAGTCGCGGGTGCGCGCGATGAGTACAAAAACGCGGCTACGCCGGCCGAAGCAGAGCAAAAATATAAGCAGATGCGCGACCACCAGGAAGTTGCGCGCACGATGTACGTCATCGGCGCCCTGACATGGGCCTATTCTATCTGGGAAGCCTTTGAAGACCGCGAACGTGCAGACGATGTTCTCTACCAGGTTCACCAGAAGTACTTCAAGGGTAAACTCAACTATGAGCCGCAGATCTCGTTTTTCCAGCGGTTCATGATGCAGAACACGAGGCCAAAATGGTGAGGCTGGCTCTTCTTACCGCACTTGTCGCGACGCTTGCCGGCTGCGCGATCACCGAAGTTCCCCTGGGGCACGACAACCCGCTCGACCGAATTTACGACAGTGGCCAGTTTCGTATGGTTCTGACTGCAGAAGCAAAATCGGCAAGCCTCACCCAGCTAACCTGGAGCAATGTTTTTCACAGCGAAGACGGCGAAGCGAGTGATGCGGAGCTCAAGCTCAATACCAGCGCGACGATTCTGCGCAGCGCTGCAGCGCCTTCGGCTGCCGACCTGACTGCGGTGAAGAACCGCGCAACTATCCCAGGCGCTTTCGCCGCAGTCGGTGAATGCACTGTCAAGGTGACTGGTACTGGTTATGCGGGCAACTGCGATGTGACAAGCGCCCCTAAAGGATATTTTATCATCCAGTTCAATTATCGCTATACCGGCAAATCCGGCACGGCTGCAGGAATTTTTTATTCCAATTTTGTGGTGGTCCAATGAAAGAGCTCCTGAAACTCAGAATAATCCCCCTGTTGCTCTGCGCAGGCTTACTGGGCCAGGTCTGGGGACAGAAAAAAGCAGCACCGCCGAAACGCCCGGTGCGCCCTGCCGCCGCAAAACCCGCCGCGCAGCCTGGCAAAGCTGCGGCAAAGCCGGCAGCGGGTCAGGAAGAGCGCGAGCTGGCAGTGCCAAAACCCACAGCAGCGAAATTGCCAGAGGTCGAGCGCCAGTACGAAGACATCAACAAAAACCCGACACGCGGTACGTTCACGCTGAGCATGTCGGCGGGGCTCTACAACTTTAACACGAAGACCGAAAACGTGGCGAAGAATACCACGCGCGAGTATTCACTGCAGTTCGATGCAACCACAATGCTGGGTATGGAACTTGCGTGGCGCATGGGGAAAGACAAAGAAGACGACCACGATACAGGAAACGGTTTCCATTACTATCGCTCAAACCGCGGTATCTTCACAGACTTTGAGCTGGGTTTCAAAACGCAGCGGACCGAAGACAAACCATCGCGCTTTAATGTGAGGCAGACCGTGAACGGCGCGGCGACCGATCTGCCGGTAGACCTGGGCTACGACTACACGGCGGCAGCTTTTCTTGCGAACACTGCACCGGACGCTCAACGCCTGCGCCAGGCGGGTATTTCACCCGACCTGCGCCAGTCGGTTGGCAAGACTGCGTTTGAAGGTACGATGGTCTACGCCAACACGTACTACCACTTCACCCCTCTCAATATGCTGATGAACTGGGGCAGTGCGTTCCGCTGGTTCGACTCATCGGTTGGGCCGAGCCTGCGCGTCTGGTACTACCGTGACTACTCTGACCCGGTGAGGATTTCCACGCGTAACGATGACTGGACGCGCGCGACCTTCATGATCGTGTACCGGCAGTACATCCAGTTTCACCCGCTGGTACGCCTGCGCACACACTTCTACTTCCCCGCGTTGAGCTTTTTCGGTGAAATGGCCAAGTCGCCGTATTTCAACGAAAAAGAATATATACTCAACACGGCACTCGAGTTCTATGCGATTCGCTTTAATAATATCGGGCTCATCGTCAGTGCAGGATATGAAGGCCATTGGTGGCAGGCAAATCCTTACAGCTCAGACAGGTTCGTGCGGACGGGTTTTGTTGCGGATAGCGGCTTTACCGACCAGAATTATGGCGGCTTCGAGCACCGGACGCGTACATCGTGGGAAGCATTTGCTACCGTGGCCGTCGAACTGCACTTCGACGGCAAATCGTGAATTGTTTCAGCGACTGAGAAACGCGTCGTAGAGAAAGAGAAAATTACGCGGGTGGTTCGCCAGGCGCAGGCGAACCGTTATCACTCCCTCTGTGCTGCGAATATGCGGAATCGGTATTTTCACCGGGCTGGGGGCGGAGGCGTGTGAGCCCTGGCGTATCGTTTTGTAGAGCACCTCGTCGACAAGTACTTCGCATTCGAGCAGGTTAGAGTAGCGCGCCAGGTGCGACTGGCCGTCGCGCGCCCTGATGGCAGCGATATCGAGGTTGAGTGTCCAGCCGTTGGCGAATTCACTGCCTTTTTCTGTTACCGGTCTGCGCAGGCGAAAGGTGAGCCCCGGTGCGCTGATGATCGCAGCACGGTGGTAATTGAGCCCTGCCGCATTATTGTCAGGCGTTACCGAAAGACCCTGTGCGCTGCTCCAGCGCTGCAGCCGCTCTTCAGACCAGATTTCGTAGTCACCGGCGATGATCTTTTCCCGGTAGTTTTCGCTGTGTTCGGGAAAAGCCAGGACTTCGGGGGGCAGGGGGTTGAGCCGGCTGTCTGAAGCCAGCAACGGCGGCTGGTTGACCGGAAAAACCTCAGGGCGGGCAGGCTGAAAGGTCAGCGCTGCCAGCGCGAGGGCCGCGGCAGGAACAGAAAAGCGCATATCTTATTGTCGGCTACAGAATGCAAGGGGTGAATGTTGCGCGGCAAAAAAGGATCGGGTGAACTCTGCCTTACGGAAAATCAGACGTTGAAGCGAAAGTAAACCACGTCGCCATCCTGCATGATATATTCTTTGCCTTCGAGGCGCATTTTGCCGGCTTCCTGTGCTTTCTTTTGCGTACCGTATTCTTCGATGGCGGCAAAGGGCGTGACTTCGGCGCGGATGAACCCGCGCTCGATGTCGCTGTGGATTGTACCCGCCGCCTGCGGCGCGGTAGCACCCCTGACAATGTTCCAGGCGCGCACTTCGACTTCACCCGCGGTGAAGAACGTGATGTAGCCCAGCAGCGTGTATGCTTCGCGGATTACGCGGTTGAGGCCCGGTTCACTCAGCCCAAGGTCTTTCAGGAATTCTTTTTCTTCTTCGGGAGAAAGCTGGCCCAGTTCGGCTTCAATTTTCCCCGAGAGGGGAATCGCCTGCGCGCCGCGCTCCTGCGCCAAAGCGACCAGTTCACGGAACTGTGGTGACTCCTCTGGCTTTGCCAGCAGCGATTCGTCGATGTTGCCGATGAAAAGCACAGGTTTGAGGCTCAGCAGCGCCAGGTCTTTGATGAGCTCCTTCTCTTCTTCACTGAGGCCGGCAGCACTCGCTGGTTTGCCGGATTTGAGCAGGTCGTACACACGTTCAAGGACAGCGCTCTGTTCCAGAGCCTCTTTGTCTCCGCTCTTTTTTTTCTTGCTGAGGTTCTGCAGGCGCTTGTCTACCTGGTCGAGATCCGAGAGAATAAGTTCGAGTTCTATGATCTCGACGTCGCTTCTGGGCGAGACGGCGCCGGATACGTGGGTGATGTTTTCGTCTTCAAAGCAGCGGACGACGTGCAGAATTGCATTGACCTTGCGGATGTGGTCGAGAAACTTATTGCCCAGGCCTTCGCCCTGCGAGGCACCCTTGACGAGGCCAGCAATATCCACGAACTCGACGGCCACCGGAACGCTGTTCCTGGGCTTCACGATATCCACCAGGTAATCGAAGCGCGGGTCGGGCACTGCAACTACACCGACATTGGGGTCAATCGTACAGAACGGGTAGTTCTGCGCTTCTGCGCTGTGCGATTTGGTCAGTGCATTGAAGATAGTCGATTTACCGACGTTGGGCAGGCCCACGATTCCGCATTGTAGTGGCATACGGCAGAACCGGGGAGCGAGACAGGCCTTCATGCACTAATTCAGGCACCTGAGAGCGCGCCAGCGGCGCCGTATGCGACGGCAGGAAGTTTTGAGTTCCCGGCTGAACTCGACAATTGGCAACGGTTAGACGTGCGGGTAGCCTGCTGGCTCATTCTATCGGTAGTGGCCTTCACCGGGTGCGCGCGGTTTCGCACCAGCACGCTGCGCCCAGAGAAAGTTTTCTCACTACCTATAGGCGAAGAGAAGGCTAATTTTCCGCGCCAGGGAGGCGTGTACCACGAGATTCCCGGTCGGGTAGGGGTTATCCAGGATTGGGTAGCCTTCTCTGAGCCCTCGCAGCGTTCTGTCAAATTGTACCGGGCAGGTAAGCCTGTCTTCAGCCTGCGCGGTGGTGACCCGGGCAAGGCAAAAGGGGATACCAGGAACCTCGAAGCGTTGCGGATTCCGGGGCGCATCGTGATGGGCGGTAACGATGATTTTTTCGTCGAGAACTATCTGCCGCCCGAAAGTGAAAATAAAGACGCGACGAGTCGCGGCGGTTACAAGATTCTGCAGTTCGACTTCAAGGGCAAGCTGCTCCGCTCCATTGGTCGTAAGGGTCTTTCAGAGCTGGTGTTTGAGAACATCCTCTGGTTTGATACCGATACAAAAGGTTATCTCTGGGTGCTCTACCGGTATCTTGACGAGCTCCACCTCGATCGTTATGAAGGCAATCGCCTGGCTTTTGAATACCGCCAGACGGACTGTGAGGCGATGACCCTGGACAAAAAGCAGATCGATATGCTGAAAGACCGCAATTCCATCGTGCACTGCGAGTATATTTACCCGTTCTATTCCGGCGAGCGGATCATGCTCTCATCGCGAATTGACCGCGTCGACCCTGAGTCAGACAAAAAGCAGCTGACGTTGGCCTATAGAATCGTCAAAGTGAAGGGGTTGAGCGATGCTACGGCAGAGACCGTGTTTTCGCGCCTCAGTAACGCTGAAGACCATCCTTACCTGCCGCAGGGAAAAGACAGTGTTGGTATCTGGCAGAATCTCGAAGGAGGGCGTATGCGCATCGCACGCTATTCGCTCGATGGTGACCTGCGTAACTCGATTGTTGTTGAACTCAGTGGCCGCCCGGGCGAATGGCGTTCTGTCTGGCAGAACCTGTCGGGTGAAGTTTACGGTATTCGACTCTTTGCGGACCAGTTTGAGGTCCACCGGTTTCGCTGATGGGTGCCCTGCGCAAAGAGTGGCCGCTTTTGCTTTCGGCGGTCGTGTTTCTCTCCCTCATGGTGGCCGATTATTTCACCGGATTCATGACCGGTTTCACCAGCCTTACATCGGGCCGGCAATCTGACCTGTTTGTTTCGGCCGGTATTGTCACGGTCGTGACGCTTGCCTTTCTCGAGGGGATTCTGGGTATCGACAACGCTACCGTGCTCGCCATACAGGTGCGGCACCTGAAACCGGCCGAAGCTCACAAAGCGCTAACCTGGGGCATATGGGGAGCTTTCATTTTTCGCTTTATCTTTCTGCTGGCCGCAGGCTTCATTCTCGAGCAGAAATGGATCATGGCGATCGGAGGCTTTTACCTGATCAATATGGCGGCTGATTTTTTCCTGAAAAATCTGTCCCAGCTCTTTACCGATATTCTTGTGCTCGGGGTATTGTTTTCCGTTTTTTTCGTTTCGCACGAAACCATTTACCTCGCCGGTTTTCGGTTACCGGTCTGGGCTTTTTTTGCCGCGCTGGTCGCCTATTCTGTATACCGGTATATCGCGCAGCGGCGCCGGCATGCAGCGCATACTGAAGAGAGCGAAGAAGGCATTCACATCTCGCGCTTTCGGCTGGCCCGTTACCCTGTACTCGCGGCCATTATTGCCGTCGAGTGGACCGATATCCTCTTTTCCTTCGATTCGATCGGTGCCGGCGTCGCGATGACGCGCGACTTCTGGGTGCTGTTCTGGGGAGCTTTTTTTGGGGTCACCTGCCTCAGGTTGTTCGCCAAATCTTTCATCCGTCTGCTTGAACGTTATCCGCAGCTCGAAGGAGCAGCCATGCTCGCGGTGTTGCTTGTCGGCGCCAAGATGGCGTTCGAAGCCGCGCAGGACACACTGAAGATCAGGCTGTGGCACGTGGAAAACTGGCAGACGAGCCTCGTTATTGTACTGATCTTCACGGGCGCTTTTTTCGTGCGCGCCAAAACTCCCCACATCAGCGAAGAGACATGACGAGGGCAGCGGTACTGCGGGCCACACTGTGCTTGCTGCTGTTTGTGGCGGGTTCTTCCCGTGCCGAAAACAGTGATTTGCGGCAGCGCATTGCCAGACTGGCGCAAGAATACCAGCTTGACGCACAGGAACTCTATGTTGCGGTTGAGTCGGTACAGAACACGGGACGCCTGCCGGCCAAGTGGATTACCAAGGCAGAGGCAGCACAGCTGGGCTGGCGTCCGGGGACGCCGCTCGGCCGCATTGCCCCAGGCAAGAGCATCGGCGGTGACCGGTTTGGTAATCGCGAAAAACGTCTGCCCGTTAAGGCCGGGCGGAGCTGGTTCGAGGCAGACCTGGCCTACAGGGGCGGCAGGCGCAATGCTAAGCGCCTGCTATATTCCAGCGACAGGTGGATTTTTGTGACAGCAGACCATTACCAGACATTCGAGCGGGTGCTTCCGTGAAGCGCATTATCCTGGACACAGCGCGCATCGTTGATGAAGCTTCTTTATTTCGTGAGTTCGCCCTGCAGGCGTCTCTGCCAGACTATTTCGGGCGCAACCTGGACGCGCTCTTTGACTTTCTGGCAACCGATCTGCCCGGCCCGGTCGAAATCGTCTGGAAGAAGCCTGCGATTGTGCGGGTTGACCGCGAGGCATTGCTTGCGCCTCTGCGTCAGGTGTTCCGTGATGCGGCGCTTGAGCGGCCCGACCTGAAATTTACCGAGGAGTAATCGGCTGCGCTGCCGCGCGACGGTCTGCGGCTGCCTTGTTCACCGCGTGTTTCTTCTCACCGCTGAACTGCGACCAGTGCATAATTTCATCGAGGGTACGGTAGCAGCCCGTGCACAATTCACTCTTGTCATCCATGCTGCAAAGAGCGGTGCACGGGGAAGCAATCAGTAATTCCGTTATCTTTTGAATACTACGGGCTAGTTTTTGCCCCATGGACACCAATCGGCGGCCGAAAAGGCGGGTCATGCAATTAATACCTACAGCTTTGGACAAATACCGGCTGACGTATTGGCCCGCCAGGCCGCGGGATGGGCTTAATGATGGTGGCCGTGCGCGCCGTGCGCATGGCCGTGTGCCAGTTCTTCTGCGCTGGCATCGCGGATTGCCAGTACTTTGATGTCGAAAGTGAGCGTCTTGCCGGCATACGGATGGTTGCCGTCAACCGTGATGCTGTCAGGGGAAACCGCAGTGACCAAAGCAGGAATGACACCCTCTTCGCTTTCGAGCTCAATCTGCATTCCGACCTGCATTTCTTCGGGCTTCTCCAGCTGGTCTTTGGGGATTGTCATCACCATATCCTGGCTGAATTCACCAAAAGCGTCACGCGGCCCCATCTCGACCTTACCGGAAAAACCTTCTTTCTTATCGGTGAGAAATTTTTCCAGCGCAGGCATCAGGTTCTTGAAGCCATGCAGGTAATCCAGGGTCCCGTCTTCGAGTTTACCCTTGCCGCTTTCGCTCAGCTCATAGCTGATCGTCACTACTTTGTTTCTGGCTACCTGCATTGTTCCTGCTTATACACTGAGTTCGAGAATTTTGGTCTGTCTGCCCGTTTCGGCATCGAGGAAATAGAATGATATGTCACCCAGGTCATCACGGGTGAGTTCGAGCTGGCACCGGCTCTGGTTCAGGTTGACTGCCTCAACCAGCTCACCGTCGCAGTAAAGCGCCATGTGTCCTGTGCTGGCAGCAGAATCTTTGCGGCGCAGTGACCAGTCCATGAGCAGCGCCTGGTCGTTAGCGCTGATCTTGAGATCGAATATGACGCCTGGCAATTCAGGCTTGAGCACGGTAAAGCTCCCCGCCTTCAGAAAACCGGGCTCATTGTCGCCCCGAAAGGCGGGCATGGGGGTCACCGACCATGGGCTAAGCGATACGCTGTCGGTGTCGACGCGGAACGAATAACTTGCCTGCAAAAGCTGCAGTTTGATGCGGTTATAAAGGGTGTTCCAGACCTCGTCATCGAGCACAAACTCTTCGTCGCCCAGCACATCCCATGCATTGGCGATCGTATGCTCAGAGACGAGCGCGGCAAAAGGAGAAAGTGTTTCGGCCGGTTGGGTCGAAGGTTGGACAAAATCTACCGAAGGGGCCAATACAGGTTCGGGCGTTTTTTTCGTCCGGGTAACTGCCTTCTTGCTTTTTTTGACCGGCAGAACCGGCTTGCGTGCGCGCAGAACAGTCTTTTTGGCCCTGCGCGAGGGATTCTTGGTCTTACCCGAGCGTTTAATCTTCAATTACGCCTCTACCTGTTCCTCTGTGTTTCCAACAAGTTTTGTTTTTCCCACCGGGCGTAAACCGACTTCAGTGTTTCCAGCGCCGCCTTCAGCTGTCGCTGCGCGGTCGCAATGGAGTCGCCGGTCACCTCTGCCACGATACGTATAGGAATGCGGGTGTCCATGGAAAAAAACTTTCGCCGCGCACTGTCGCGCCGCTTGTTGATCGTCCGGCGCGCAGCCGGGGCGGAGGCCCGTTCATCCTGCTCGGTGCGCATCAGTACCTGCAGCAGCCGATCGCGTTCCCGGAGAAAGTTTTCGCGCTTCTCTTCGGCAAATCTCAGGAATCCACGGTAGGCCCGCAGCATCTTCCAGTGAGAGCCGTCTTTTTGGCGGCCCCGCTGCAGCAGGTAGCGCAGCTCCCCATAAGTAAGCGGGCAGGCCAGCGCCAGCCGGGCATAAGCAGAGGCAGGGGGGCGCATTTTCGCCAGCAGCGGCGAGAGCGGGTCGGGTGTGGGATTTTCCCGGTACTGCAATTCGAGCCGCCGTTCGGCCAGCTCTTCGACCGAAAGCAGTTCAATCTGTGTACGCGGCAATTTGCGCCGCCTGAGGAAGTGGCTGAATTCGAAATTCAGAGTTGAAGCCATGTACTGGTAAAAGGGCAGACGGCGCGCATCATAGCGCTGCAGGATACCTTCGAGTTTCCCGGCGACGTGGAGGTAAAAATCGGCCGAAACGTCGCTCGACTGCTGGTGCCTGAGCTGCGCGTAGTTGTAGACAAGCAGGTGGAGTTTTTGCGGGATAGGATTGTCTGAGCCGGTCCTGCAAGCCTGCTGATACGAGTCAAATAAGGCTTGAAACTCTGTCTCATTCATAGGAACTGGCCGTTGGAATACCCGGCATTCTGCGAAAGTTTGAAGCATTTGCAAGAATTTTTACCAGATTTTCCGTATCGGAGGCCTGAATGAGCGGTTCAAAAGCATTACGATTTGCTAAATTAGAAGGTTTGGGTAACGATTACCTCTTTACCGAAGACTCTCCCAAGAACCCGCAGCGCGCAGCCCGCCTGCTCTGCGACCGCCACTACGGCGTTGGTGCTGACGGCCTCGTGCTGATCATGCCTCCAGACAACAAGAACGAAGCAGATTTCCAGATTCGCATTTTTAACCCAGACGGTTCTGAAGCAGAGATGTGCGGGAACGCGATTCGCTGCCTGGGCAAATACCTATACGACCGCGGTAACACCAAGAAGCAGGAAATCAACGTGCAAACCCTGCGCGGTATCATCCCGTGCATTCTCATGGTGCGCGACGGCCGCGTTTACCGCGTGAAAGCTGACATGGGTGAGCCGATTCTCGAGCGCGCGAAGATCCCGATGGTCTGTGCCGCGGGCGAAGAAGAGAAGAAAGTCCTCAAAGAAAAGATCTACCTCGAAGACCATAACACGTTCGAGTTTATGGCGCTCTCGATGGGTAACCCACACGTCGTAATCTGGGTCGATGATGTCGACAACTTCCCGGTGCAGAAGTACGGGCCGATGATCGAAAACTATTCATTGTTCCCGAACCGGACCAACGTGCATTTCATCCAGATGGTCGACGAAGACCACATCAAGCAGCGCGTCTGGGAGCGCGGTGTCGGTGAGACACTCGCATCTGGTACCGGTGCCTGCGCGGCAGTTGTTGCCGGCGTGCTTTCTGGAAAGATCAAGCGCAAGGCGAAAGTTGAGCTGCGCGGTGGTATTCTGGAAATCTACTGGTCTGAAAAAGATAACCACGTCTACATGACTGGCCCCTGCAAAGATGTCTTTGAAGGCCAGACAATGTTGATCTGATTTTTTGATAGCGCCGGGCGCCCCCGGGCCCGGCCAGAAAGGATACACTCTTGGATCTAGTTCCTGTTCGGCGTGCGCTGATTTCCGTTTCTGACAAAACTGGCCTCGGTGAGTTTGCAAAAAAACTCCATGCACTCGGTGTCGAGGTGCTCTCGACAGGCGGTACGCTCAAGTACCTCATCGAGCAGGGCATTCCCGCGATTGCTGTCGAAGATTACACCGGCTTTCCCGAAATGATGGATGGCCGCGTGAAGACGCTGCACCCCAAGATCCATGGCGGATTTCTCGCACGGCGCGACCTGGAATCGCATCTCGAGGCTGCACGCAAACACGACATCAAACTCTTTGACCTGGTGGTCATCAACCTCTATCCTTTCGAAGCAGTCACGGCAAAGCCGGGTACATCGTTCGAAGAAGCAGTAGAAAATATCGACATCGGTGGCCCGGCGATGGTGCGCTCTGCGGCGAAGAATGCCGCCTCGGTCGCCATTGTCGTTTCACCCGATCAATACAGTGAAGTACTTGCTGAACTTGAACAGAACAAGGGCGCGACGTCGCTCGCACTGCGCGAGAAGCTGCGCCTGAATGCCTACCGGCGCACCGCCGCGTACGATGCCGCGATTTCAGCCTACCTCGAAGAGAAGAGTGGCGTGAAAGGCATGCGGTTAAGCCTTGTTGAGAAACAGGGCCTGCGTTACGGGGAAAATCCGCACCAGGATGCCTCGTACCTCGTTGAAGCCGGCAAAGATGTACCGTGGAAACAACTCGCGGGCAAAGAGCTTTCATTCAACAATATTCTCGATCTCGATATCGCGATTCGCCTCGCGGCTGATTTCAGCGAACCAGTGTGCGCGATCTTCAAGCACACGAACCCGTGTGGCGTGGCGACCGGCAACGACCAGGCGCAGGTTCTGCAGTACGCGATGGACTGCGACCCGGTGAGCTTCTTTGGCGGCATCGTGGTGTTTAACCGCCCGCTCGGCAAAGCAGCCGCAGAAAAACTTGCCCCGCATTTCTTTGAACTGATTATTGCTCCCGAATTTGCCGAAGGTTCGTTCGAGATACTCGCAGCAAAGAAGAACCTCCGCCTGATCACCGTGGACTTTGGTAAACTCGACGCAGCCAGGACCAAGGACCTGCGTTCTGTCCCCGGTGCCGGCGGCTACCTGTTACAGGACCAGGATTTGCCCCTCTGGAACGAGGCTGACATCAAGGTGGTGTCGAAGGCGCAGTGCGATGAGCAGACCATGAAGGACCTGGCATTTGCCTCGCGTGTGGCGAAGTTTGTAAAATCGAACTCGGTCGTTTTTGCCTCTGGGGGCCGGACGCTCGGCATCGGTGCCGGGCAGATGAGCCGCATCGACAGTATTCGTATCGCCGAGGCCAAGGCGGCCGACGCAAAGCTCACGCTCAAGGGCTCTGTCATGGCGTCAGAGGCATTCTTCCCTTTCCGCGACAGCGTCGATACCTGCGCGAAAATCGGTGTGCGCGCGATCGTGCAGCCCGGCGGGTCGATCAAGGACGGGGACAGTATCACGGCTGCCGATGAGCACGGTATTGTGCTACTCTTCTCGGGCATGCGCCACTTTAGGCATTGAGCCAGGTATTGCTATGGATTTCCATAGCTGACCTGCTGGTTTCATGAACATCCGTAGATTCAAACCCGGTACGTTCGTCGAATTGGAGTGCAGGCACTTCGTTGCTGAAGGCCTTGGGCTCTCGTATTTTGCAGACGAATCCCTGAAAGAGAAATTCAAGCCACACGTCTTCTTTATCTGGGGTGTTCTGCCTGGTGAGCGTTTTATTGCCCGCCTGGCACAGGTTAAGTCCAAGGTTGCCCATGGCGTGCTGGCACGGTTGGACGAGCTGCCCGCGGAGCTTTCAGACGAGGGGAGTTTCGCGCACGAGACCTGGGCCTTGCGTAATCTTGCCCCCGACAGGGACAAGCCGCCTTGTGACAATTACCTGCGCTGCGGCGGTTGCCGCATGCAGCACATGAGCTACGAGCGTACGCTGGAGTATAAGCTGTCATGGCTTCGCGCCCAACTTGAGAGAAACAAAGTCGAGGTGGCTGCTATGGAATTTCACAGCATGCCCGAGGAAACCCGCTGGCACTACCGCAATCACGTACAGGTTCATATCAACAAGTACGGCACCTACGGTTTCTACGAACCAGTCTCCTACCGCACGCGCGCTTTTCCCGACCACGGATGCCTGATTTTTGAAGAGAAGAAGCTCCGCGACAGTTTTCCCCGTTACCCCGTTGAAGTGCGCGCCGCACGAATTCGCCTCAACACAGATGGAGAGGCTGTGTTCACCGTGCTAAATTCCAAGGACGAGCAGAATGTGCTCGCGAAGTATTCAGTAAGATGGCCAGAGGGCCGAAAGATTGATATCAAGTTCCCGGTTACTGGCTTCTTCCAGGCGAATTTGAGGGCGTTACCCCACTGGCTTTCGGCGATTCGTCGCTATTTTGAGCTTACGGGGTTGGAGAATCCGCGCGTGCTGGAGTTGTTTTCAGGTTTTGGATTTATTTCACGCATGCAGTCGTTGGTGAAGCCCATGCAGATTTTGGCTATGGATATCCTGAGCAGCGACCAGGTAAAATCGGTCGAGTTCGCACAGGATGGCGTGCCATTACCTGACACTTTCACGGCTAACTTCAGAAAGGTGGATTTATTCCTGCCAGCGCGCATACCCGACTCTCTTCTCAGCGAAGTTGCTGCTTTCGGCCCGCAGGTCTTACTCATCAATCCACCCCGCGCGGGACTTGCACCAGAAACCTGGTTACGATTAAGAGAAGGTTGCCTTCAGAATTTTGCGGGCCCGATCATCTACTCTTCCTGCGATGCTGCCACGATGGCGCGCGACCTGGCGACCTTTACCCGGGAAGGCTACCGGGTCGAGCAGACACAGGTGTTTGATTTCTTTCCCTGGACGCATCACTATGAAACTGTTTCGTACCTCGTAAGGCCATAAGTGCTACCAGCACAGCCAGGGAGGAAAACCTGCGAAGGCAAAGTTTCTCAACATAGGAACGCGTCCGTGATTCAGGCCAGACGGCTTGATGTGCATCCACCGCTTGATGCTGAGAACTTTAAAGTCAGCTTGGGCAACCATACGTCTGTGATGTGTGGAGGGCAATAAACGGGGGAGCCACAGCCCCAGGGCTAGTCGGATTAATCCCGTTACTGAGATATTTAATCTCATGGCCGCAAGCTTAACCAGGAGAATATCCTCTCCGTAGAAACAAACCATGTGCCTATGCAGATCTTCAGCAACCCGGGATTCACTTTGCACGGAGCGCAGGCACCGGGCAAAATGCCGGCGCATTCGCAGGGTTTCGCATTCGACCAAGCGAAAGAGGCAATAGCGAGTCACCGCCGTGAACGTGCTGCCGCGAACTCTAGCTACCTGCTTGATTAGTCGCCATATGCGAGGCGGAAGGCGCACTTCCCAAACATCATTGATGGCAATTGGGCGATTCTCCAGGAATCTTGGTTGTCTTCTGCATTTCATAGTCCCTCTATATATTAAATACCGAAGAATGCGCAAATTTTCTCAAGTTTTGCGCAAAAAAAGGCGGAGCTATGGAATTTCAGTGCAATTAGTGCGTTTTCGACTGCTGGACTGTCTCCACCATGGCCTCCACGCACTCCAATTTCGCTTGAGGCGAGATGCCGTGGCCGAGATTGAATACATGTCCCGGTTGCCCGGCACGTTCTCTCAGAATCCGCGAAGTCTCAGCACGGACCGAGGCTGCGTCGCTCTCCAAGCAGGCCGGATCTAAGTTCCCCTGGACCTTGAGATCGGTCAGCTCAGTGAGGGAAATCCGCCAGTCCACCGACAGGATCGTTCCTGTGGAAAGCGCGAAAGGCCGCAGCACGGGCATGTGGATAGAGGCGCCCTTTTCGTACAGTATCACCGGTGCAAGTGGCTGGATAGCCTCAACAATCTCTCGTACATGGGGCAAAATGTGGTCGGAATACGTAGCTGGCGACAGCACATCCCCCCAGGATTCAAAGAGTTGTACAGCCGAAGCTCCTGCTTCGATTTGCAGCTTTAGGTACTGGATCGTGCACTTTGCGACTGAAGCCATCAGGCTATGGAATTCCGCAGCGAAACTGAACATGTACGCCCGTGCCGTATTGTGCGTCTTTGAAGTCGTGCCTTCGATGAGATAGCTAAGCAGGGTAAAAGGGGAAGCCGCGAAGCCAATCACCGATTTTTCCGCGGGCAGGGCGGCACGAGTCTGGCGAATCGCTGCCAGGAACGGGGCAAATTTCGCCTTATTCGCCAGAAGGCGCTCCGGGCTAAGCTTTTTCGTCTCGGCTGGATCATGGATATGGAAATCCAGCGCCGGGCCACCCGATGCGAAGTTGAAGGGTATATCCAGCCCATTCAATATCGTCATAATATCCGCAAAAATCACCGCGGCATCCAGGTCGAACCGCCGGATCGGCTGCAGCGTGATCTCGGTCGATACATCCGCATCGGCCAGCATTTCGTCGAAGCTCAGGCGTTTGCGCACCTCGCGGTATTCAGGCAGGTAACGCCCGGCCTGACGCATGAACCAGATCGGTGTGCGGTCAACGGGCAAGCCACGCAGGGCGCGATCAAATCGATTGTTGTGGTTTTCCATAGCTGTTAGCGCTTCAGCGCATATCCTTTTCGGGGTATTGTCACAAAGAGTACCGGAGACTTTGGATCTGTCTCGAACAGTTTCCTGAATTTTAGCACATAGTTGTCCAGATTGCGCGAGGTCAGGCTGCTGCTTTCATCCCCGAGGCTTGCCTGCAATTCTTCGCGCGATATAATCCGGTTCGGATTTCGGATAAAGTAAAGCAGCGTTGCGGCTTCTGCCGGTGTCAGCTTGTACTCTCTCTTTTCGCGTATGACAAGGTTCATTTCTGGTTCAAAACGGCCTGCTCCAATAGCGAAATCGCTGCGATTTTCTCCAACCCCGGGTGGTTTCAACTGTTCAAACAGATTCTCAATTTTTTGCAGAAGGTGTTTGAGATTAAAGGGTTTGATGATATAATCAATGGCTCCAGACCCAAAAGCGGCATCGACGTGCGCATCCTGTTCTGAGGCCGTGAGCAGAATCACGGGAAAGTCCAAACCATGCGACTTGAGATCCTTCAGCAGTGCGATGCCACTTTTGCCGGGCAGCATGATATCGAGCAGCAGCATGTGGTACCCTGCATCAGATTTTCTCTCGAACTGCTCTGCGGTAAAAAAGGCCGAAACCTGGTAACCCGCCCGACGCAGATTTTCTGCAAGGAGCTCCCTGATGTTGTCGTCGTCCTCAACTATTGCTATGTGCTTGCTGCGGTTACTCATTTTTTTCTCACGAACAGTTCTGCCACCAGCCTGTCACCCTCGTTTAAAAGTGTGAGACGGCCTCGCACCCTGCGGGCTATCCTGCCGCAGAGATAGAGACCGAGGCCAAACCCTGATTTGTTCTGGATGTCGGCCGCCGACGAACGGAAAAACAGGTTCCCCAGCCGGCGGAAATCCGCCTTTTGAATGCGGGCGCCCGCATTGGCTATCGTCAAGCGGAGACCGTTGCGACCGGCCTCCGCAGAAATTTCGACATTACCCTGCGCATAGCGGAGGGCATTTTCCGTCAGGTTGCGCAGTACAAAACGCAGGAGATTTTCTTCGATGCGGAGGGCAAACACGCCGGCGGGCAAATTAACATGCACCCGCTGCCGCTCACGCTCATTGAATTCGTCGCGCAGCAGATCGTCAAACCAGGATGCCAGACTGATTATTTCAGTCAGGTTATTTTTTTGCTTATTTTCTGCAAACGTTGAAGCCAGCCAGCGGATATGGTGGCCGAGACGGTTGATGTCAATGAGACCAGCGCTGATGGCGACTTTGCTGGCACCTTTGGCCTCATCCTGCACTGTTTCGAGTGCAAGCGAAAGGCTCTGCAGCGGCTGGCGGAGTTCATGTGTGGCAAGCAGTATAGTCTCTTCAGTCAGCTTGCGCCGCTGCCGCTCGCGAAAGTAGATATACAGAAAAAACAGGTGTCCTGAAAAAAGAAGCAGAATAAAGAACGTGCGCTCGTAGATCACCATTTTTCGGCGGTTTGCCAGCCGCGCTTCGATAAGCTCGCGGGCATTTTCCGGGGCCAGATTATTTTCGGCCTGCGGAAACAGTTCACGAGCCAGCCGCTCGTCCTGGTCGCGAATCAGGCGCAACAGGTCATCTGAGACAGGCGCACCTGCCGTGACCTGAGTAGAAAAGAAGCGATACTGTATTTCAAGGTGGCGCGTGATGAGGCTCTGCCACCACAACAACAGGCCGATCACTGACAGCAGCGAGAAGGCCATCGCAAGGGCTGAGCCGGAAAAAAAAGAAAATCCGGAAAGATTCTTTTTTTGCCGGCTGGTGCTCATGTAAAATCTTTTATAGAGCCTGAAAGCAGGCGTACAGTCTTGCGCAGGCAGTCGGTAAAGTGCTCAATATCGCGGCCGCGCATTGCCACGTTCAGAAATCCCACTTCGTATGCCGACGGGGCAAGGTAGACGCCGCGCGAGAGCATCGCGTGGAAGATCTGTTTGTAAACGTTGGCTGAAAACGAGGCAATGCGATCGACGCGCCGCACGGGGGCGTTATCGCCCTGCGTTCTGAAGGAAAGCCAGAACAGAGATTCTTCCTGAACCAGTTGTACCGTCCATTCATTGCTGCTCAACAGCGGCAGAATTTCACTTTCAAAACCTTCCTTTAGGCGCGCGGCGAGTTTTTTCAGGTGTGCGTATGCTGCACCATCGCGCTCGGCCAGACACCTGAGAGCGGCATGGCCTGCCGCCATCGCCAGCGGATTGCCCGAAAGCGTACCGGCCTGGTAGACGGGACCCTGTGGTGCAAGGTTATCCATGATGGCAGCGCTGCCCGCGATGGCGCCGACGGGCAGCCCGCCGCCGATAATCTTGCCATAAGTGATGATATCCGGTTTCAGGTTTTCCCTGCCTGCGTACCCACCGAACGATAACCTGAAGCCGCTGATCACTTCATCGAATATGACGAGTATACCTTTTTGTCGGGCAGAGGTGAGAACATGCTCGATGAATGCCCGGCGCTGCAGCAGCAACCCTGCATTCGCTGGTACGGGCTCAAGAATGACGCAGGCGACCTTTTCACCGTGCTTTTCCAGGGCCTGCTCAAACGCGGCCGAATCATCGAGTGGAAGCACGAGGGTGTTCTGGACAATTTCATCGGGTACACCAGGCGAACTGGCTTCAGCAATATTGCCCGAAAGTGTCAACAGCCCCGAACCAGCGCGCGCCAGCAGGGCATCGTTGTGGCCGTGGTAACAGCCCTCGAATTTGATGATCATTTGCCGCCGGGTTACACCGCGCGCAAGCCTGAGTGCGGTCATGACAGCCTCGGTACCCGAACTCACAAAGCGCACCCGTTCGAGAAACGGAATGTTTTGCAGAATAAATTCACCCAGCTTTACTTCCGCTTCTGTCGTTGCGCCAAAGGTAGAGCCGCGTCGCAGCGCCTTGCGCGTTGCCCGCACAACGGGGCCTGGCGCGTGTCCCAGAATGAGCGGTCCCCAGCTCGAGAGGAAGTCCAGGTAACGGTTTCCGTCGGCATCGCGGATATAGCTGCCTTTGCCGCTCTCGATGAAGACGGGATTCCCGCCGACGGAGCGAAAGGCACGCACGGGAGAATTGACGCCCCCAGGAAAGACCTTCAGCGCGCGTTGCCAGAGTTTATCAGATTTTTTCCTTTCCATCGTTTAGAACTCCTTGAGCCGCCAGCGCTCGCGCAGCAGGCCTGTATCTCCTTTCAGTTCACGTAAGAGAGCAGTGAAGTCCTCTGCCTCACTGACAGAATACACCAGCATCCCGGCTGCCTTGACGATGTCCACCGCTGATTCACCAAAACAGCATATGAGCAGGTTCTCTTTGCCTGATCCGGTGGCCCAGCGCACGAAAGCCTCTGCGGCGACCGCCGAAGTGAGTACGTGCAGCGCGTCTTTAGGGGCAGTTAACTGCTGAGGAGTGACCGGCAGATTCTTGTAGACTGGCAGAAAACTGGTGGCAGAAAAATTGCGCGCGGCTCTGCGGGCACGTGCTTCGCCGTCAGCAGACCCTATCCAGAGCAGCGGAATATCCTGGTGAGGTAGTGCCGCCAGAGCTGCCGCGAAACCTTTCCCTTCTGCCGAAGCCAGGTTCGCACCGGCAATGAGCGATCGGATTACCTGCCCGGTTTCGGCCCCGGCTGCATACAGGGGCAATGCTCTCAGCTTTTCATGCGCAGCAACCCACTCGGCCGCGCGAGGTGAGGCAACAAATACCGCTTCAGGCAAAGCGCCCGACCACTCTACGTCCAGCGGTTCTTGCTCCACGGCAGGCACAAATTGCAGCGCGAGGCCAGCTTCCTGCGGCGGCGCCTTAAACCCCCACCAGTAGATTTGTTCCCTGGCGAGCTTCAGCTCCCGCGCGAATGTCGCACTGTCTGTGCCCAGCTCGCGCTCAAACCATACGGAATCAGAAAAACTGACCGGTTCAGTCGTAGAATTGCGGCTATAGCAGGCCACGATGCGCCCTCCATTGCCGCGCAGCGCCGAAACACCCAATGGCGCATGGCAACCCGTCATGAGTTCGGTCATGATACGCCGTTCCTGCATTACACGCCCCGCGATCTGCCCGTGTTCGCCAAATACTGCGGCTACATCTTCTGCGTACCGCGCCTCAGCTGCAGCAGATAGTTGCAGCGCGAGCACGCCCTGTCCCGGCGCTGTGGGGAAATAGCGTTCGGGCAGTTCGATCACCTTTGTACGGGCAGCCGTGCTTGCTGCCAGGCGCATAAGTTCGCGGCGAATATGCACGAGCACCGCTGGGTCAACAAGGTGAGTATATCTTTCCTCAGGAATTTCGGCGAAAGCGGTCAGCCGGTTTAGGCCTGCCGCGGCGATCAGAATCGCATTGATACCGTTTTCGCCTGCGAGCAGTTTTTCCAGCCGCGTGATCACGTTGCCGCGCAGTGTAACCGTTGTGGCGCGCGGCAGAACCAGTCGCAGTTGGTGTATGCGTCGCAACGAAGAAGTACCGATAACCAGCCCTGAGCCGTCGGGGGTTAGCTGCGTTTCCTTACCCAGAAGGAGTATATCAGAGCCATGCTCTTCGCAGAAAAAAACAGGTTCACTGATTCCGGGAACTTTTTCTGTGGGCAGGTCTTTGAAAGAGTGTACCGCTGCATCTGCCCGGCCTGAGAGCAGCGCATCGTCGAGTTCGCGCGTAAAGAATGCCCTGCCTTCTTTGCTTCCTGATTGTTGGGCCACGGCGTAGAGCGGGGCATTCAGCTTGATGTCGCCCGCGGTTTTCATGCTGACTATACGCGGCGCGAACCCGGCAGCTTCGAGGCGCATCGCTGCCTCAATGGTCTGCGTCAGTGCAAGAAGCGAATCGCGCGAAGCAAGTGTGATAGTTTTTGCAGGCACGCTCAAGCCTGTCGTGTCTTTCCCGCACCTGCCATCAGATCGAGAATCATTTCGCGGTGTGATGAAAGGGCGCGGCGTTGTTCTTTCTTCAGGAAATCATAGAGGATGCGTTTTTGTTTTTCGCTCAGGCTCGCTTCCTGCGCAAGTCGCTGCCATTCGCTCTCGGTCTGCTGCGACTTGGCATCGAGATAATCCTGCACGAGTTCGGGATTATCGCGGTAAAGAGTATCCAGCCAGAACTGGTAAACGGCGCGGCGAATGATGGGTTCTGCCTGCGCCGCCGATGAAAGGCGATCGGCACGGGCCTCATCAGAAACATTCTTCAGAGAATCGAGGCTGATCAGGCGGTCACCGAGTGTTGCGCCGACATCGGCGTGCACGTTGGCGGGCAGCGAGAGGTCGACAATTGCCGAGTTTGCCTGCAGGACAGAGGCTGACTGCAGGCGCTGTATATCCTGTGCTGAGAAGAGTGGGTGCGGAGAAGAAGACGCCAGGACAATCGCGGCAGCGTTAAAATTCTCCCTTTCTACCGGGAGCTTATCCAGCGTGACCTGCAAAAATTTTTCCGGGTATGTCTGTATGAGTGCATTGAGATCAGCGTTCATCTGCCGGGAAAGGTCTTTGCGCACAAGCAGAAACTTGTTCACGTTGCGGCGCAGGGCAAACCGCGCCACCTTTGCCGACATCTCTGAGGCTCCGACGAGTATCAGGTTGCCGGAAAGCGGTTGCAGGCCCCGTTTGCCGATGGCATCTTCCACAAGGCTCATCAGGGAGTAAGAGTTCTCCGAGATTCCGGTGGAAGTACGGATCTTCTTCTGTGTTTCCAGGGCTTTACGTATGACAGTCATCATGCCCGCACCGAGCCACCCGGTTTCCTGGGCGTAAGCCATGTCGCGCTTCAGCTGTCCCGCAATCTGGGTTTCGCCGAGTGCAAGACTTTTGAGGCCGCTGGCTACCGCGATCATATGCTCGAGCATTTCTCCGCCCGCGTATACCTGGGGCGCCTTGGCCAGCATCAGCCCAAATACCGGCGAAACTGCCGTCAGCTTTTTTTCGACCAGTGCACTATCGACACCTGGCTCAGCTTCGACGTACAATTCGATGCGATTGCAGGTCGCCATATAGAGCAGGCTGCGTATTTCAGGGGCGGGCGCGGGCAGCGTGCGGGCATCGGAATAGAACGCGCGTGAATCGGGAAATTCGGAAAGCTCTTCCAGAGCGTGGCTGGCAATACTCAGCGAGTATGCCCGAAAATGGTCCATTAGGCCCGCGCCGTTCATGATCTGACAGGAATATCCCGAAAAGGCTCACGCCGCACAAACGCATTGCGCTCCTTTTGTCAGGAATATGTCAAAATTGCGCGGGCGGATTTCAGAGCTTTTTTCGCTTACGTGCAGGGCGGCGACGCTTCTTGGTCGCCGGCTTACGGGCTTTGCGTTTAGGTGCCGTCTTGCGCCACGCGGCGACCGACCGTATAGCCGCTGCGGTCTCGATGCGTGCCGTGCAGGGGTAATACTCACACTTGTCCAGTCTGCAACCAACACAATCGACCGGAAAGTCCGTCGTCAGCAGGTGTTCTGAAAGGCGGGGAGTTCTTTCGTTCGGCAGCGTTCGCCAGCGCCTTGGGGCGGCGATTTTGTTCTGTGGATAAAAGCCGGTATGGGGGGTGCCGACCAGCGCTGCAAGGTGCAGCGGGCCTGAAGAATTGCCAAAGAAGTGCTCTGCACCCCTGAGCAGTGCAGCTGTCTGTACAAGATTGAGCTCGGTCTGAATCCTGACCTGAGGAATCGCACCAAAATAAGCATGCAGCACTTCTGCGTCGTCGCGATCACCGATGACAACGACCTTACGCTTTTCGGCTGAATAGTGGCGCGCGAGCGCCTGGAAGTTCTCCATCGGCCAGACCAGCGCCGTGCCTGAACGTTTGTACGGATGCATCACCACGTAGCTGCCGGTTTCGATTTTCTGTGACAGGGAAGGCAATTCCGCCCGTGGAAACCGGAAAATATTCTCGAGACGCAGTGATCGGAGTATTTTCAGATTGAGCTGAAACTCCGACTGGCCGGTCTTGCGCCGCGGTATGTAATACCAGAGATTGAACCTGGTGAAAAATGACCTTCTCAGCGGGCCCAGGCGGTACGGAATGCCTGCATCCCTGGCCAGCTTTGCAGAATATTTTTCTGCGTAGCAGAAAATGGCGAGGTCAAAACGGTACGCAGAAACCTCGCGCACGAGGTTTGTGTATTCGGTATCCAGCTGCAGGGCACTTTTCCCGCGCCGGTGCCGCTTGAGCAGACAGCCCGGGTCTGTGACCCAGCCATCAATTTCGGGCAGAAACGCTGCCATGCTATGCAGGCTGCGGGAGGCCAGTACGTGGATGCGCGCATGCGGTATCTGCTCGCGCAGCGCCGAAATAATCGGCAGTGTCAGGATAAAGTCGCCGAGCCCGTCGTTGCGGATCACCAGGATCTTCGGCGGAATCACCTTGCGCAGGAAAATCCTTCGCAGCCTCACGAGGCGTCGCCGCGCGCCGGAAAGAATTTCGAGAAGTCTCAGCAGCATGCGCGGGTGTTACTTGATGTATTCGGTCATCTTGTACATCGGCAACATTACCGCTGCCATGATGGCGGCAACAATGCCGCCAAGAAATACGATCATGATCGGTTCAAGCGATTGCGTCATGCGTCGGACGGCGCTGTCGACCTCTGATTCCATAATTTCGGCAGCTTTAATCAGAAGCTCGGCTAACCGGTCGGTGCTTTCACCTGCAGCGATCATGCCGCGCGCCATCTGCGGCAGTATAACTGAATCTTTCAGAGATTCGCGCAGCGAAGAACCTTCTTTGATTTGTTGTATTGCAGCGGTAAGTTCATCGACAAAAATCGAGTTTGTCACTGTGCCTGAAACAATCTTGAGCGCGTCGAGCAGCGGTACCTGGCTCTCTACGAGAATCCCCAGGTTGCGGCAGAAGAGTCCCACCTGGATACGGCGCAGCAGGCTACCGAAGAAGGGTATGCGCATGATCATCCTGTCGGTTTTGTGACGCCCCTCTTTGGTGCTTCGGTATCGAACGAATGCGTAGACGCCGCCGAAGGCAGCGAGAATCATCACGTACCAGAACGAAGAGAAGACTTTTGAAAGTCCGATCACAACCCGCGTTATCAGGGGCAGCTCCGCCTTAAAGCCGCTGAAGAGGTCTGAGAGTTGCGGCACGACCGACGTCATCAGGAAAAAAACCACGCCAACCGAGATGAGCAGCATGAACATGGGGTAGATCATCGCGGTGATCGCGCGGGCTTTCAGCTCTTCATTGCGTTCTTCGAGATCAGCAAGGCGCTTCAGTGTAGGCTCGTAGTTACCGGTCGCTTCGCCGACGCGTACCATACTTTCGTACACGGGGGGGAAAACATTGGTGTGCTGGTTGATCGCTTCGGAGAGTGATCGCCCTTCGATCACCTGTTGCTTCATTTCCTGGATAATCTTGCGCAGGTGCGGGTTTTCCGTCTGGTCGCTGATATCCGAAAGCGCTTCATTGAGCGGAATGCCTGCGCCGAGCAGGGTGCCCAGCTGGCGGGCAAAAATGCCGGCTTCTTTGCGCTTGATGCGGTAGAGAAAATTGCTCAAGAACGGAAAGAGCTCACGGTCGCGCCTGGCCGAATCGGCACGAATTTCCCGTACGTAGAGGTTCTGTGATTTGAGTTTCTGCGTCGCGGCCTGCGGCGATATAGCCTCAATGACGCCGGTGACCTTCTGGCCCTTTGGACTAAATGCGGTATACTGGTAGTGCGCCATGAAGATTTACCTGGTGACCCGTCCCGGGCAGACCATCAGGTGATGCGCATCGCTTCGTCAAGCGAGGTGACGCCGGCGACAACCTGGCGCAGCGCCGCGTTTCGCAGGGTAATGAGTCCTTCGTGGATCGCCTGGTCTCTCAGGTCATCGAGTGAAGCGCGTGTAATGATCATCTCGCGCAGCTTTCCCGTAATGGGCATGAATTCATATACCCCCATCCGACCCCGGTAACCCGTGTTCATGCATTCTTTGCAGCCATTGGGTTCGTAGATACGTAATTTGCCTGTCGGTACTTCACCCTTTTTGGGGTTGTGGTAGTGCAGGCCGATTGACTGAAGGTCCTTCGCATTTACGGTTTTTGGTTTACGGCAGTGGACGCAGAGTTTGCGGACGAGCCGCTGCGCCATGATGCCACGGCAGGTCGAGGTAACAAGAAATGGCTCAATGCCCATGTCGAGCAGACGAGTGACTGCCGAAGGCGCATCGTTGGTGTGCAGCGTCGAGAACACAAGGTGACCCGTGAGAGATGCCTGTATAGCAATACGCGCAGTCTCTTCGTCGCGAATCTCGCCGACCATGATCACGTCAGGGTCCTGGCGCAGAATTGAGCGCAGACCCTCGGCAAAGGTGAAGCCGATTTTCTGTCGTGCCTGTACCTGGCCGATACCATCGATCTGGTATTCGATCGGATCTTCGACAGTAATGATGTTGCGCTCTGGGCTGTTGAGGCGCGTCAGCGCAGCATAAAGAGTTGTGGTTTTACCTGATCCCGTGGGGCCCGTAATTAGTACGATGCCGTTGGGATAATTGATGGTTTCTACAAACTGTTCGTACGTCCGCTTTTCGAACCCGATTGTCGCGAGGTCATATTTCGCCGCCGTGCGGTTGAGGAGACGCAAAACGAGCCGCTCGCCGTGTTGTGTCGGCAGCGACGAAACACGGATATCGATGTCATTGCCGCTGAAGCGCAGGCGTATGCGCCCGTCCTGCGGCAGTCGGTTCTCGGCGATGTTAAGATTTGCCATGATCTTGACGCGGGAGATCACGCCATTCTGCACCGACTTGGGCGGCGACATCATTTTATGCAGAACCCCGTCGATACGAAACCGGATCAGGAATTCTTTCTCCATGGGTTCAAAGTGAATATCCGAAGCTTTCTCATTCACCGCGTTCGACAGGATCATGTTCACGAGCTTGATGATCGGCGCCTGGTTGGCGAGTTCGGCAGAATCGTGCAGGTCCTGTATGTCATCGAGAATCTCGAGACCGTCGCCCATTTCCAGGTCGGTATCTTCGGCGCGGCTCTTCGCCTCGTAGAAGTTGTGGATGATACGCAGTATTTCACTTTCGCGCGTCAGTATTGGCGTTACTTCGTAACCGATGAAAAGCAGGCGAAACTCGTCGAGCGGATGCAGAATCGACGGGTCGGTCATCGCAATGCGGATTTCTCTGTCGTGAATGTAGTACGGCACCACCCGGTATTTCTGTACGAATTTCAGCGGCACCTTTTCAATCAGCTGTTCGATATTCAGCGGCTCGAGCTTGTCGGCAAACGACATCTCGTACTGCTTTGAGAGCGCTTTGAGCGCGTCTTCTTCAGAGATAAGGCCTTTCTTAATGAGTATCTGCCCCAGCTTGTAAGCAGACTTGCGCTGCAGCGTGAGGGCTTTTTTCAGCTCATCGGCTTCGATCAGCCCTTCTTCGACAAGTATGTCGCCGAATTTGCGCATGACCCTAGTCGATACTATTGCGCTTGTATTCTTTGATCTGGTCCTGGTGCAGATCTTCTGTGACTTTGTCGGCAATAGCGCGGTTAGTCAGAATATGCGGAGTGATAAAAACCATCAGGTTGCGGCGCTTGGTAATAGTCTCCGTGCGGCGAAAGATCCAGCCGACCAGCGGCAGCTCTCCGAGAATCGGCACCTTGGAGATGGTCGCCGTGCGGTCATTGCTCACGAGGCCACCTATCACAATCGTCTGGCCATCCTGCACACGCACAAAGGTCTTGATATCCTTCTTGGCGATCGTAGGGTTGGCGGTCGGATCGCTCGACGGAATCAGCGATTTGACTTCCTGGAAGAGGTTAATCGTTACCATCCGGTTTTTGTTCACCTGCGGAGTGAACTTCAGTTTAATGCCGACCGGTCGGTATTCAAAGCTGTTCGACTGTGTGCCGGTTACGTTGGTGAAGCTGTTCACGCGCACCGGGACGTCCTGGCCCACGTTGATCTCCGCTTCCTGGTTGTCCAGCGTCAGAACCTGCGGTGCCGAGACCACGACGAAGTTCGATTTGCCGACCTGCGCATTGAGAATACCGATGATGTTAGCCACCGAATCATTCAGGAAGGTGAGTGAAAAACCACTGTTCTGGTTCAGTGCGCCGTCTTTGAATCTGCCGGAAGTCGTATCAATCAGGCCTGACTTCAGTGCAACACCGCTGCTGAATTGCGCGCTGCCGCCTTTACCCATGATCCAGTCGATGCCAAAAAGGTTGTTCTTATCAACGCCCACTTCGACAATGAGGACTTCAAGAAATACCTGCTGGCGCTGCAGGTCAATACGTTTGATCAGGCTCTTCACCAGTTCAAACTCATCGTTGGTGCCAACGTAAATAATGCTGTTGGTCTCTTTGTGCGCGATCACATCGATCGGTTTTTTCTGCACGTTCGCCTGTGTCACTGCCGGAGCGCTGGCCTGTCCGGCCGCTGCGGGTGCTGCAGGCAGGGGCTCAACCGGCAGCTGCACTTTCTTGAGTGTCGCTTCGATATTTTCGGCCTGCATGTTTTCGAGGCGGTAGACGTGTACGCTGCCGTCGACGCGCACGCGGCCACAGTCAGGATCTTTTTTCTCGTCGCATTCCGGTGCCGGGCCCTGGTAATCAATCAGGTTACTGATGCGAATCAGGCGGTTAACCTCGAAGAGGCTGCCGGTGATGATCAGCATGCTGATGTCGTCGTAGTCGACGAGGTCTGTGTTGGCGCTTGTCAGGCGTTTCAGAATTGCCGAAAGCCGTGAAGGTTTACTGCCGTAGACCGGCAGAATCTGCGTTACCGGGACATCGCTCTTGGCTTCGATATCTTTGATTTCGTCGCGCCCCAGGAAAATCAGCGGGCTGCCGGCCAGCGCGTCCTTAATGGCGACCACGCGGATCAGGTTTTCATTCTCTTCTACAATTCCAAAGCCTTTAATCGCGAGCATCGAGTAGAGATAGGGGTAGGCAAGGGAGCTGGGAATTTTGTACGGCGAAATGACAGTAATTTTGCCCTTCACCTTTTCGTCGGCAATGATGTTCTTACCGATAATCTTCGAGAAGATTTTCAGGATATCCTGGATTTCCTGATCGCGGAAGTCGGGGCGAAAAAAGCTGTCTTTGCCCTTATCTTTTTTGCCCTTCTTCTTGTCTTCTTTTGCCAGCTTGTCAGCTTCTTCAGCGCCCTTGCCTTTTTTGCCTGGCTTTTCTTTGACCGGCGCTTCGCTTTCAGTATCCTTATCACTTTCGGTTGCCAGCTTCTCCAGCTGGCTATCAGAAGGGTTGCCGCTCGGTGAAGATTCACTTCCGGCTTCATTCTTCTTTGTAGGAGGCAGAACCGGTGGTTTTCTGACCGGTTGCGTTGCAGGTTGTGCTACCGGTGCTGGCTGCGGCGCAGGCTCGGCTTTTTTTTCTGCAGGAGCCGGTGCAGGTTCTGATTTGACCGGTGCCGCCATTTGGTCGACCTGTTTCGGCGCTTCAGTGGGCGCAGCGTCCTGCGCCGCCAGAGAGAAAGCTCCCAGGAAGAGGCAGAGGGCCGCACAGAATTGCAGCAGGTGTTTCAGATGGCGCTCCATGGGTGATTGAATGACGGGGAAAACACAGGGTAGAACACAGCAGACGACCTATCGACTGCCGCCAGAGGCCGATATGGCGATTTGCCGGCAAGCGGAAAGAAGGGGATACGCACGGTTGTTTTCACTGCTTTCAATGTTGTGACGGTAAATTACTGCTTTTTGAGACAAAAATACCGCCCACCGATGCAGGCTGTTTCCTCTCTTTATTCATCGGGAAAGCCAAGGGTGAAACTGAAACTGTACGGGGGATTTATCCTGGTACCGGGGGCCGGTGTCTGCGCGGTGACATAACCCGCACCCTTCAGCTGGTGGTCACCGGGAAATTTGGAGAGCACCTGGAAGAGCAGCTCCTTTTTGCTGAATCCGCGAAAATCAGGCATTACTGCCTTATCCTGCCCTGCCGAGCGGTAGGCAGGCGTCACCAGCGGGCGTACTTCATTCAGGTCACCGACGTGGATTGCTGGAATAATTTCCCGGAGCACCCGGCGGAATGCAGGGGCCGCAACGGTGGCTCCCTGGTGGTATTCTCCGCGGGGCTCGTCGAACATGAGCATGATCGTGATTTCCGGTTTGTCACAGGGGAAAAAGCCGACGAATGATGCCTGGTACTTCTTGGCGTCGTAGCCCTTGCTCGTCGACTTAATCGAGGTGCCGGTTTTTCCACAGACATCAAACTCTTTGAGGCCGAGGTCGGCTCCCGCACCGGTGCCGCTCTTCACCACTTCGCGCAGTGTTCGCCTGATCGTCTGTGCATTCTCGGCGCTCGCAACCCGGTACTTCACCTGTGGCGCAAAGCGCTCGATCACCTGGCCCTGCGCGTCGGTGATCTTGTCGATGACCATCGGCGGCATCAGTTTGCCGTCGTTGCCGATGGCATTTGCCGCAATGGCCAGCTGCAGCGGTGTGACGCTGACGCCGTGGCCGATCGGGATCGACATTTTCAGATAGTAATCCCAGTCTTTGGGGCTGGCGAGGTAGCCCTTGGCTTCGCCGGGCAGCGCAATTTCGGTCTGCGCGCCGATGCCGTAAGCTTTCAGGTTTTCATAGAGCTTCAGCACGGGTAACTGCCATGAAGCTGCGATGACTCCGTAGTTGCACGAGTTCTTCATCACCTCTGTGAAATTCTGCCTGCCATGCTGGCGCGGGCAATTGATCTTGCGACCTTTGTATTCGTAATAGCCCGGGCAAACGTACCCGGTGCGGTCATCGAGCATGTTCTCGCGCAGCAGCGCGGCCATTGTGAATATCTTGAACGTTGAGCCTGGTTCATACTGAAAGCTGATCGGCAGGTTCTTCCAGTTTGCGTCGGGCGACTTATTGGGAGCGTTAGGGTCAAAGTCAGGTTGCGACGACATCGCGAGTACGCGCCCGGTCTGCGTTTCGATGATGACTCCCATCGCATGCTTCGACACGCTTTCTTCCAAACCCTGTGCCAGTGTCTTTTCAAGCTGGTGCTGCACAAACGAGTTAATGCTCAAATGAATATTCTGGCCAATGAAGTCGTGCGCGCCTTTGCGCGTGTTGCTCAGTGTCTGGTTCTGGCTAAACTCGACCCCCGAAAGGCCTTCGCCATCGAGGCCTGTGAAACCGATAATCTGCGAACCCAGCCGGCCGTTCGGGTAGTAGCGGTCGGGTTCATTCTGCAGTACGAGCCCTGCGAGGTCGAGTTTGCGCAGGGGAGCGGCCTCGTCTGGCGGCATCTTGCGGCGCAGGTAAAAAAACTTTTCACTCGCCTGTATTCGCTGCAGCAGCTCATTTTTGGGTGTACCAGTCGCGCGGGCGACGATGTCCCAGCCGACAGTCTGTTGTCGCGCTTCGAGGGGCTTTACTCCGACAGAAACCGTGTCGCGCGAGATCGCGAGTTCATGCCCCCGCGAGTCGAACACGACACCGCGCCTGACCTTTTGCGCCTGTTCAATCACCGAAGGTGGCAAAGGGGAAGCGATCGCGAGTTCAACCGCCCGGTAAGCGAGTATGAAAAAAAGGATAATGAGCAGCAGCAGGGCGAGCTTGTAACGCAGCGCGAATGGTGAAGCCGAGCGGTTCTGTTTGGCGTCGATCATCTGTCTTACGGGTAGACCACCCTGCCTTCTACCTCGTCTGCTGGGACAGGCCCGAAGTGCCGCGAATCTACAGAACGTTCACCGTTGCTGCCCACAAAGTAGCAGACCGGCCTGCCTGTTTCCGGCAGTTGACTCTCGGCCGGGGTTCGGGGCGTAAAGGAGATTATGTCTCCTGATGAAATCCGCGCGCTGCCTGCATCAAACTCTTCCTTAGATACGGCGAATTTGACCAGCCGCGGACCGCCGCGACCCGGGGGACGGAATACATACGCGCTGCCAGGGTCGCAGGCCTGGCAGGCCACACCACGATGCCTGAACGGCAGGTGCAGGCAGGGTGACAGGCGACTGATGACCAACCGCTGGCCCGGCGCGAGGTAGGGCAGCATCGATTCATTTGTCACACGCGCGAAATCTATCAGCATGTCGCGCGCGATGCGGCTGAAAATCCACGCGACACCGAGGGAGACCGCGACTACCAGGTAGAGCTGCAGCCAGCGCCTGCTCATTTGCGGACAAGTTCGTAGGAGATACGTTTTTCACCGCGCACGGTATCGATTTTCAGGCGGCTGCGTGCGGGCAGCGTGAGCCAGATACCCATGTTGCGCATCGGCTGGTTAATGCTCTCGCCATCGATATGCGTGATGCAATCACCGCCCTGTACCCCGAGTGGCCGGAAAGGAGCATCATCGGCCACGCTGCGCACGCAGAGGGCGGGTACATCGCCAAGAACTTTCCAGCCTACACGGCCCCACTGGCGCAGGAGTTCCGGGTGAGCCTCCACTTTTTTCTTGAAGACAGAAAAATTTGCGCGTGCGCGCACATGGCGGCCGTCGGCTGAACGGCTCACCGCTGAAACCAGTGGTGTCTCTGGCACATCCTCGGCAGGCACATTACGCTGCGGTTCGTTTTTCACCTGCGATGGCGACTGTCGCAGCGTCGCCTGTATTTTTTTCAGCATCAGGTACTCACGCAGCAGCACGCCTGCCGATACTGCAATGAGCAGCAGCAGGGCAATGGCAATCATCTTTATCGCCCGCCTGTGGTTCTTCGTTATCTTCATCGGATGGAGAAACCGGCCAAATTCACGATGCCGGCTTTTACTTGACGCAGCAATCAAATTCCCTGTGAGGCAGTCATGCGAAAAAGTGGATTGCGGTTGGTGATACCTGTTGCTGCTGCATTGGTCTCCCTGTCAGCTGTTGGTTGCGGCAAATCGGAATGTAAGCGTTACAACGAAAAGTTCTGCGCCGATGCCAGCAGCGAAGCGTGTAAGCAGGCAAAAGAGCGCAGCAAAGACTGGTCGGCAGACAAATGCCGTATCGAGCGCAACCAGGTCGAAATCGAAGAGCAGTCGAAGAAACTCGACAAAGAGCTTACTGAATAATGCGCGACATTCTTGCCTCGCGCATCCATGGCATCGATACGAGCGAGATCCGCAAGGTATTTGATCTTGCGGCAAAGATAAAAAACCCGCTGAATCTTTCAATTGGCCAGCCCGATTTCCCGGTGCCATCGCCCGTGAAAGAAGCGATGGTGAAGGCGCTGACCGATAACAAAACCGGTTACACTCCCACTGCAGGCCTGATCGAGCTGCGCGAAACAATCGCCGGTTATCTCGAACCGAAGACACAGTTTCGCTACGGGGCAGAGAACGTCATTGTCTCCACCGGTGTGGCTTCGATTCTGTTTTTGCTCTTTCAGGCCATCGTCGACAAAGACGATGCTGTCCTCTTGCTGGATCCGTATTTTCTCATCTACCCGGCGCTGGTCAGGTACCATGAAGGGCGGCAGTACACGGTACCGGAAGACTTTTCCGCGCTGCATATTGAGCAGCTTAAAGAACAGTTAAAACGCGACAACAAGCGGCTCAAGCTGATCATCTTCGCTTCGCCCTCGAACCCGACGGGAAAGATTCTTAGCCGCGAGCAGCTGGGTCTGCTTTCGGCCCTGGCCGATGAGCAGGATGCGGTCATTGCTTCCGATGAGATTTATGCAGCATTTGATTACGAAACGAAACACGTCAGCATGGCCAGCCTCAACCCGGCGCGCACCCTGACACTCAACGGCTTCTCGAAAAGCCATGCCATGACGGGTCTTCGCGTAGGTTACCTCGCAGCGCCCCCGCAGTATGCCGGTATCGTGCAAAAAATGGTAACCCTGCAGCAGTACACCATGGTTTGCGCCCCGCACGCAGTGCAGTGGGGGGCTATTACTGCGCTGAAAACCGGAATTGAAGAAGAGCTGAAGATCATGCGCCGGCGGCGCGACCTGGTTGTAAACAAGCTGAAGACAGTAACAACGCTGCCTGTACCTGACGGTGCATTTTACGTTTACCCGGCAATTCCGATTGATTCGGCAGATTTCGTGACGCAGGCTATCGAACGCCGGCTGCTGCTTGTACCTGGTTATATCTTTAGTGCGAACCGCAAGTCGATACGCATCAGCTATGCAACGCGCGAAGAAGTACTGGAAGAAGGTTGTGATATTTTCTGCCAGATGGTGACCTCACTGAAAGAAAACATGGCAGCCGAAGCGATCTGAAGCCGTGGGGGAAAAATGAAGAAAACCTGTAATAATCTCCTGGCCCTCGTTGCAATCACCTGGTTTTCCCTGCAGCCGGCAAAGGCCCAGGAAAATGATGACGACGGCTTAGAGACTGTGACCACGAGCGCAATACCTAAAGCGCCGGACTGCAACCGTTTTCCTTTTGGCAAAGGTTGTCTCGCCTTCGGCTTCGGGCCGCTGATTACCAGCGATGGCAAAGACCTGATCTACGGCGCGGGTGCAGGTTTGAGCTACTTCATGCTTGATCGGCTCGCCCTGGGGGCAAACGGCGGTGCTGTTTTTGGTAATGGCTTCCAGGATTACTCCGTCGGGCCGGCGCTGACTTATTATATCGGGCCATTCGGTGGTTACCTGATAACTCCCTCGCTGAGCGCGACGCGGCATTTCCTGCGTGGCAATATTAGCGCTGAAGGCTGGGCCTACGGGCCGTCTGTTGGCCTGATGACGCGCTTTTTCGGCCGCGCCTACTGGGGTATATCGGTGGGTTACTTCACCTATGAAGTTGCGGGCTACAAGAGCAGCGACTGGAGCTGGTCGCCAGTCGTGTTTATTCCTTTTTAAGGCAGTCTCTCGAGTTCTTGCACGATCGCGGGCAGCAAATCGCCCGCCTTGCCACGCAGGTAAATATCCTCTGCATAAGGCCGGTGTCCTTCGTCGGTATTGATTTCAATCACATTCCCGAGCCGGCGCCGCACTTCGATCGCAAAACCTGCCGCAGGGTAGACCGTTCCAGAGGTCCCGACTACGAGAATAACGTCGGCGAACTGCAGGCGCTCATGGAGCCTGTCCATAACAGCGCGCGGCAGCGCTTCACCAAACCACACAACGTCGGGCCGCAACGGCACCTTGCCGCAGGCAGGGCAGGGCGTAGTGGGATCTATCTCGTTTCTGTTTTCCTCGACCTTTTTGCAGCTTAAGCACCGCGTCCGGTAAATATTGCCGTGCATCTCGAGAATTTCTGTCAGGCCCGCGAGCGCATGAAAGCCGTCGACGTTCTGCGTAACGCAGAGCAATCCCGGCAGCAGTTGTTTAAGCCTGACCGTGGCATAATGCGCCGCATTTGGTTTACATTCTGCAATCAGTCTCCTGCGCCAGTTATACCACTGCCACACCAGATGCGGATCGCGTGCGAAGGCCTCTGGGGTCGCCAGCTCTTCGGGCCGGTAGTTTTTCCAGAGGCCATCGTTACCTCTGAACACCGGGATCCCGCTTTCGGCGGAAATGCCGGCCCCACTCAGGAATATCGGGTGCCTGGCACGCTGGAGCAGTCGTGCCGCTGCTGCTATCGTTTCCTGCATGTTGCGTCCACACATCCGGATCTGCCTTAAGCGCGGCAAGCAGGCTTTCATGGTTCGGTTACCATAGGTACTCACGGTTCTTTTGGTTTGACAGCCGCTCTGCGTCACGCTGGCTCAGTCATGCTAGCCATTACCATACTGGCGCTGCTTGCGGCGCTGCTACACATTGTGTTTTTTGTCTTCGAGAGCCTCCTGTGGACTACACCCACAGTCAGAAAAATATTCCGCCAGTCAGAGGCAGATGCACAGACTACTCGCATGCTCGCGCTCAATCAGGGTTACTATAATCTGTTCCTGGCGCTCGCCGCGATTGCGGGCGTCGTGCTCATGTATCGCGTAGAGGTGCCCATTGCGGTGAGCGTGGCCGTATTGACGGTGAGCCTGGGTAGCATGGTGGGAGCTGCCCTGGTTCTGCTTTTTTCAGCAGGAAAGAAGATGATTCGTGGCGTATTACTGCAGGGGCTTGCCCCGCTGGTCTGCCTTATTCTGATCTGGCGCCCGGTCTGACTAACGGGTTGCCCGAAAGGGCAACCCAGCAATTCAGTTAAAAGCGGAAATCAACGCCGACTTCGAGCAGCGTGATGCCATAGCCGAGCTTACCGCGCAGGGCAATGACGTCGGTCACGAAGTAGCGTGCGAGGCCAAATACTCCCCAGGCAACACCGCTGCCCGTCGCAGACGCATAGCTTAGGCCTGAAATCGAGCTTTCTACCGAAGAGCTCACCATATAGTATCCGAGAGAAATACCAACCGCCACGTCAAGCTTTGGGTTCTTGATGGGTATGTGGTAGGCACCCGATACAATAATCGGAATGATTGTATAGCTGTACTTTACGGTTGCGCCGAAAGTCGAGAGCGATTCGCTGTAGCCCCAGTAACCGATCGACCCGCCGATACCGATTTCATTGGTGAGGCCGTATTCAGCGTTGGCCATAACGGCTACCCCACCGAGGTAACCGAGACCTGAACCCAGGCCCAGTGCACCGCCCAGGAAAAATGCGCCCTTCTGGAACGGTTGGCCCGTTGCGGGGGCTGCCGCTGCGGGTTTGCCCTTTGCGGCAAAAAGTGGTCCAATGCCCGATGCAAGCATGGCCAGCAGAAGAATTGTCAGTATTTTTTTCATCAGTTGTCTCCTTGAATTGTAGGTGCAGGCGACATATTCAGTCATTTGCAGGCTGTACATTGATTTTTATTCGCAGGGCCGGAAAAACCGATTTCTGTTCGACGCGAGGGCAGAAAAAAAATCTATGCCCCGCTAACATTCATTATGCAGGTAAACAAAAGCGAAAGCAAGTGGCTCGTGGTCATCGAAGACCAGGACAATAAACTCGGTCTCATTAACATGATACGTCACCTCGACAAGGTGGTGAGTGAGCTCGAAATGGCGAAAATTCCAAATCTGCTGCTGGAGATTGACCTCGCAAAACTCAATTCGGCAAACTCTGAACTGATTGCCAAATTCGTTGAGTTGCAGAGCATTCTTGTCCGTACGGATGGCAGGCTCAACGTGATCAATGCCAACCCCGAACTCAAGAGCTCCTTCGATGTGGTTATGCTCGATAAGATCATACCCATCCAGTACGTGGGCCAGGAAGACCCAGGCGAAGATGGTTATGCGTACGATGACTATGAGTTGCCGGATGACGATGATGATGACGAAGACGACGAAGAAGAAGATGGCGATGAAGACGAATAGCCGGATTTTTTCTGCCGCGTTTTGACCTGATCATCTTTGACTGGGATGGTACACTCTACCGTTCCATTGACATCATCGAGGCTTCGATCGTGGCCGCCGGTCAGTCGGTCGGACGCCTCATTAGCCCTGCCACCGCGCGGCACATCATTGGCCTGGGTCTGAAAGCCGCGCAATCCATACTTTTCCCGGGTGAGCAACCGGACGAAAAATTCCTGCGCGAGTTTCACCTGGCTTACCGCAGGCATTACGAAGCACATGAAAAAGACATCAGTCTTTATCCGGGCGCGTACGACCTGGTGCGCGATCTTGCTGAACGCGGGACCCGGATTGCGGTGGCAACCGCCAAGAGCAGGTCGGGCATCAACAGCGCCATGGCCACGACCGGGCTTGACCGGTTCATTTCCTGGTCGCGCACACCCGAGGAGTGCCGGCCGAAGCCTGATCCACAGATGGTTGATGAAATCGTCCTGGAAGCGCAGGCTGAAAAAAGCCGGACTCTCATGGTTGGGGACACGACGCATGACCTGGCGATGGGACTAAACGCCGGTGTGCACATTGCAGGGCTGTGCCACGGTGCACATGCAGAATCTGAACTGGCGAAAATGAACCCCATAGTGCTGTGCGACGACATTGCGTCACTGCGCGCAGAGCTGCTGAGGGCTCCTCTTTCTGGAGCCGGTTAGCCTATCTTCTTATAGTTCTTATACTCGCCGGGTCGGTAACCTGTGAGGCGCTCGATGAGCCCCGAGACTTTTTCCTTGAACGTGAAGCGAGAGCGGCTGATATCAAAATCAAACTGCCAGTTTTTGTGAGCAATCCGTTCGTGCATCACTTCCGGGTGCGTGCCGGTAAAGCGGGTCAGTGAATCGATATTGCTATAGTCAAATTCGGCGGCTGATGAGATATTCTTTTTCATCCAGTTGTCGTCGTGCCAGTATTTATTGAACGTCTGCTGTTTCTGCATCTGAGCGGCAGGGGGTTTTACCCAGCCATAATGGTAAATGCCCGCGTTGACATGCCGCACGCGCAGCTTTTCGTTGTCATTCTTGCGGAAACCCTGTGCGTCTCGGTACGAAAAAATGCGCAATTGCGGGTCCAGGGAAAAGCGGGGAGGTCGTACGACGCGCACTTCACGGCGATACCATCGGCGCGAAGCCCCTGTGTAATCGTATGAACCATAAAAATGCCGGTAATCGAAAAGTAAGCCATCGGTGCGGGCGTCGCCTGCCCACTTCTGCATAGCGCTGCGTATCTGCGGGTAGTCCTTTTCGTGCAGCACTTCATCGCCCTGGATATAGAACGCCCAGTCACCGCCTTCAATCTGGTCGTAAGCTTTCTGCGTTTCCAAAGCCAGCACGCGACCGCCTTCGCGCAGTGAGTCATCCCATTCGGTTTCGAGAATACGGATCTTGCCAGGGGCTATACTTTGCACCAGCCTGAGGGTGTCGTCGTCAGATTTGCCGACTGCAACGACGATTTCGTCGACAATCGGCAGAAGTGAAAGCAGTGATTCCCTGACCGGGTAATCATAGCGGATTGCATTGCGAATAAAAGAGAAGCCGGTTACTTTCACGGGTGGATTGATACGGGGGCAGCAGACTGCCCCCCGTAAGGAGAAAAAATGTTATTCGTCTTTCTTGGACTTTTTCTTTTTCTTTGACTCTTTTTTGTCTTTTTTGGCTTTCTTTTCTTTTTTCTCAGACTTGCTGTCGTCGTCTTTCTTGTCTTCTTTTGCGTCAGCTTTGTCTTCTTTGTCTTTTTTCTTCTTGCTCTTTTTCTTTTTGTCTTTTTTCTCTGCCTTGTCGTCGTCATCAGCCTTTACTGCGTCATCAGACTTTTCTTTCTTTTTCTTTGTTTTCTTTTCTGATTTGTCAGAGTCGCCCTGGCCGGGCTTTGCACGGCAGTATGCTTTGACCTTGTCGCCGTCTTTCTGCGTGTACCCGCTTACCCATGTACATTTGTCATTCGAAGAGCATTCGCTTTCGCTTAGACCTTTGCAGGGTGAGTCGGCAGAGATGCTGGCGGTGAGCACCATCGCCAGGGTAAAAATGAGCGCATGGCCCATTGTGAGGAGCTTTTTCATAGTCCTTTGAAGCTCCGCCGCGCCGTCACTCTGTCAAGACGAAATGGCCCCGCAGGGCTGCGTTATTCTTCTTCGCCGGTGACCACGAGTTCCTGCTGGTGCAGGTCTTCGCGCATGCGCAGAGACGCTGCGCTGGCGGGTCTTACCTCGAGAGGGAGTACCCGGGGCTTTCCTGTGTACCTGAACTTCTGTACGTATTCCAGATCACTCGCATCGGGTATTTCGCGGGGTTCAAATGCGGGTTTCTGCGGCAGCGCAACCGGCTCATCCGGTGTAAAATCGTAATTATCGATCTTTTCGTCGTGAACGTATTCGCGTTGCCCTGTTTTTTCCATCGCCCTGCGCCTCAGCGAGCTTACGTACTCCGCCTTCGCGTGCGGGGTTAACTGCTTCTCATCGGTGAGCGGCAGGTCCAGTTCAATGGATACCTGTACTTCGCCTGGTGCAGAGCCGTCTATGAGTATCGGGGCTTTGGGTACGGTTTTGCGATGCAGCGGTCGCTGCACAACTGCCGTGCTTGCAGCAGGCACTGACGCAGGCTTCTGCTTTGATACTGCTTCTTCGATCAGGAAACGTGTCTGTTCCTCGATGCCCGAGGTGATTTCGCCCAGTTTACGGCCCAGTTCGCCGATCAGCGCTGCATCGCGGTCTTTGATTTCCGAAACGAGGGCAACCGAGCGGTCAGTCACCTTGAGCGCCTGTTCATTGAGACTCAGGCTCTTTTCGTAGTGCTCACCTAACCAGCGGCCCTGCCGGTTTTCCAGCACATCCTGCGCAGTGGCGCGCAGCGAACGAATGCCGCGCAGGGCTAAAAAGAGTGCAACGAGCAAGAGCAGTGCAAGGGTACCACGTACCGCATAAAACACATAACCCGCAAAAGGATAGCAGATGAAGAGACGCATATCGCCAGCGCTTACCGGCAGAATGCGCATGCCATTTTGCACGAGATACGGTACCGCGGTGAATTTATCACCCGAGATGAACCGGTAGGCAGAGTCGGGCAACTGCCGCAATTCAGCGCGGCCCGTGAGGCGCAGTTCGCTGTCCGTTTGTACAAAGAGGAATTCCGAGTTTGCTTCTGCCAGCGGGTAGTTGCCCAGGCGCGTTATATCCCATTCGGCGTCGAGGCTGAAATTGAAACCCGCCCCGCTAATCGGTACCGTAAAAAAACGCGCGCCGATTTCGCGCTTCGTTTCACTCGTGTCGCGGTCTTTGAGACGGTCGCTGTTATGCGACAGGACAATTTTGCCGGCAAGCGACCGCAGGCGCCAGGCGACCAGTGCCCCATTGCCAAACTGGGTCAGTACGCGCTCCGCCTCTTTCGCATAGACCGGCGCCAGTGCTCCTTCGGTCTCACGCAGGAAATAGAGAATGGCCCTTTCGTTCGCGAGGTTCTCGATCTGCTGCACCTGTTTTTCATCGGAGACAAAGCCCGAAACATAGCGGTGCCATTCAGCCGCGAGACTGCGGGCCCGGCGGTAGCCTGGTTCAAGCAGCAGCGTGTCTGCGAAGCGCAGTGCGCGTTCACCCGCAGGAACCTGCTCCGCAGCCGCAATTTCGGCCGGCCCTGTAAACGGCGGGGCTGCCTGCAATGAAGTCGCAGCCATGGCGATGAGCAGCAGGGAAAATACGATGGAAGCGCGGGCGGGCATGCGTGTGGGGTACTTCCCCAGATCATTATCGACTTGCGGTGCAGCCAATCTTTACCCGGGCGGGTTATTGCATTGCCCGGTTGCCCCGCATGCTATTCTAATAGACCGCAGCATTCGCCGCCCGGAATTTGCCATCGCATGGCGGTTTCTACCCATTTTCCCCACGGAGACAAGGTGCTGCTGGCAGACGTTGACGAGGGCGACGCCCTGCAGCTAGCTTCGTTTCTGGAGCTCAACGGATACACCGTCAGGCGCGCGACCGAAATCACCGAAGCGCTGACGCATTTCAGCGATTTTTCTCCCGGGGTTGTCGTCATCGATTCGAGCCTGCCGGCAAAAAGCTGGCTCACCCTCATCCAGGCGATTCGCTCGTATGAAGTGGAAAAAGACAGCGACTATCGCAGCATCATTCTCGTCACCGCCGGCCGATTCACGAACGAGCTGCAGCAGAAGGCAATCAAGGCGGGGGCACACGAAGTTGTCGGCCGCCCTGTCGACGGCTCAACACTGCTCAAGCGTATCGCAGCGCATACCGGCGTGTATTGATTTATGTCTGCCCGGCTGTTACGGCTTAGGGCCCTGTGTGTAATCCTGCTGCTTGTGGGAGCTTTTCCACTGACGGCGCAACCTGTTGCGGTGGCAGGCAAACGCCGCGGGGCAAATCCCCTGGGGGTCTATCTGCAGCTGGCAGAAAGCCTGGGTATCGACCACCGGCACCGCCGTATTGAGTGGGATTATACGCTCGATGCGTACTACACCAGCGGCGGCATGATTTTCAACTTCACCGAGAAGCCGATTCCTAACCTTGGCGAAGAGAGCGAAGCCAAAGTATACCAGCACCTGCTGATCAAACCCTTCGTGCCGCGCTATGCGATACTCGAGGCGAGTGTTAATCCCATGCCTGTCGCAGGCGTCGTCATTCGCGAAAACGCTAACGACTTCTACCAGCGCGCGCAGGTCGGAGGTGAGAGTTTTAACCTTATCCGTTCGGCCACGCGGGGTTTTCAGGAGCCTTACGCGGTTTCGCTCTTTCTCGGGAATGTTGTGCGTTACCGTCCACTGGCGCGTACACCTGAGGAGCGCGAGAAGAACAAGGCTTCGGGCTACCAGAGTTCGCTTGGCTACAGTGGTTACCTGGTGAGTTATGGCACGCACCACATCAAGGACAACGAACTCTTCCAGGACCACTGGGTTGAGCTCGAGCTCAAGGTCAAAGGTGACCAGCTCTTCACTCTGCAAAAACTCCGTTGGGATTACAAGATTGGGGTGAAGTTGCACGATAACCCATTTATCTCCGACGTTGCCGTCATCGGTATTCGCCGTAACCGGCTCGACTACACCGCCGACGCCTGGTCGTTTCTCGCCAACAGCGGTTTCGAATACCGCATCGATTTCAAGCTGGCGAACCTGAAGCCCGTGCGGCAGTATTTCGAGGTGAATAAGAAGTGGCCCGTAAAAACCGCTGCTGCATTTTCGGTAGCCCTGGGTTTCACCTGGGAATCCGAAAGCCTTTATTCAGGCCCGCTGGATAACTACCCCGGGGGAGAGCACTTTCAGATACTGCTTCGCCCCAACATTGAATTCTGATTCGGGGCCGCGCAGCCCCATTCCTGTCCCATGGCTGGTCACGCAATACTTGCCTGGCTGCCAGCACTGATGTATCTTACCCCCAAATGAACTTTGAGAAGTTTAATGCATTGGTCGAGGGCCGGGTAAATTACGGCGAACTGGAAACGGCTTCCGTCGTCTCGGAATACAAGAATATCGGCTGTGGCGACGGCTACCGCCTGTACCTCGATATTGAGGCAGACCAGATCCGTGATGCGCGCTACACGACTACCGGCTGCAGCTTCTCCCTCGCTTCCCTGGCAATCATCTGTGACCTGGCAAAGGGCAAGACGCTCGACGCGGCGATGCAGATAGCGCCCGAAGAGCTCGAACCGGCAATCGAGGGCTACCCCGAGCGCCGCAAGAACTATGCCGTGACAGCTGTGCAGGCACTACAAAAGGCAATCCGCGATTACCGTGAACAATCGGGGTTGAAAGGCGAGCAGGTTATCAGCCGCGATAAGACGCTGGCTCACCTGAAGGAACATGGCCACCTGCGCGGCCTCAACCTGAATTCTGTCATGCTCGACAAGCTCGACCTCTCCGGTGTGGACTTCAGCGGCTCTAACCTGCAGCATGCTTTCTTGCGCGAAAGCAACCTGACCGGTGCAAATTTCGCGGGTGCGAATCTGCGCGGTGCGTTTCTGAATGATTGCCTGCTCGAAAAAACCAACTTTGCCGGGGCAGACCTGCGTTTTGCCAAACTGCTGGGTGCAAAAATTTCTGATTGCACCTTCGACGGTGCGCTCTATGATATCGGTACTCGGGTCGACACGAAGAACATGCACATATTCGATGTGATGACGCAGAAAGGCAAAGAACTGTATCTCAAAGGCACGGCGCAGGCTGTAACAGCCTAAATGTGTTGTCAGCCTGTCTCGACGGGCAACTTTGCCCGCACACCGCGCGGTAGAGCAGTTGGTAGCTCGTTGGGCTCATAACCCAAAGGTCGCAGGTTCAAGTCCTGCCCGCGCTAAAATTTAGGTTATTGGTGGGCGTAGCCCACCAATAACCCATATTTGGCGACGTAGCTCAGCTGGTTAGAGCGATGGAATCATAATCCACAGGTCCGGGGTTCGAGTCCCTGCGTCGCTACATCTACCTTTCCCGAATGCTTTTCTCTCGCCACGCTGTTGCCGTTATCAACCCTGCTGACGAGTAGTCATGTCCGTCTCCAGAAAAGAAACCATTGAACGCCTGCGCCTTGCGCTTTCCATCAGCTACCGCTATTCGCGTGGCAAAAGCCGCTATTTTCTCAGCATGAATGCCTTTCTGGCTTTTGTGGGAGTGTTTGTCGGTACGAGCCTTCTCGTCGTCGTGATGTCCATTTTCGGCGGTTTCCAGGCACAGCTCAAAAAAAGTATTTTCCAGTTTGATCCGCACGTGATGCTCACCGTCGACCGCATTACCGGCGGTGAAAAGATTGCCGGCTGGCAGAAGTGGAAAGACCGGCTGACCGCAGACCTGAAAGACGATGTCGATTCGGTTGAAGGCAGCATACAATCGCCCGCAATTTTTCGCCGCCGCAAGTTTCTCGACCACGTCTTCGTGCGCGGTGTGGATTTTCCGATCAACGAAAAAAGCAGGATGTATGATGTCCCGGCCTATTTCCCCGAGATTGTAGAACCGGCGCTTGTGCGCAGTATCCCGCAGGGTGACTATGCGATTATCGGGCGCGAAATGGCACTCAACCTCGGCCTGAGTATCGGCGATACGATAGAGCTCATCGTGCCCCGGGGACAGTTTAGTCTGCAGACAGGGGTAACTCCCTCAATCAAAACGTTCAAAGTTGCAGCGCTGTTCAAAACCGGGCATTACAATTATGACACCAAGGTCGTTGTGCTCTCCCTACAGACTGCGCAGAACCTGTATGGTCTGCCCGATGCAGTCCAGCAGCTTGTGCTGCGCGTGAAAGATACCGATCACCTGACGAAAATCAGGCGTAAGGTGGCGCGCGCCTGGCCTTATACCATTCGCACCATCGAAGACGAACAGCGCAATTTTTTCGCCGCGTTGCGACTCGAAAAAACCATCATGGTGGTTATAGTCTTTCTTTTTATTATCGCCGCGATGGTGGGCATCGTCATTGCCACATTTAACATCGTGCGGGCGCACCGACGCGACATTGGCATTATGAAATCACTCGGCTTTTCACGCCGCCACATTCTCATTATATTCGCTGTGACCGGCATGGCCATGGGCGTGTTAGGGTCTATACTCGGCATCTTCGCCGGCGTCGGGCTGGCCAATAACCTCGAGAATATTCTGCACGCCATTGAAGGTGTCATTAACCCCGTTGGCAAGTTCTATGCCGAAAATATCAGTCACAATATCTGGACCGAGGTCCGCCTCATACCGCGTGACGTTTATTATTTTGACCATCTGCCAATCGATATCGACTGGGGTCTGCTGCGCGTCCTTGGTTATGTTTCAGTCATTCTTTCCATACTCGCGTCGGTCATTCCTGCGCGCAAGGCGGCACGACTCGAGCCGATTGATATTATTCGCAAGGCGGAGGTCTGATGGATTCGCAGTATAATCCCGACCGGCCCATTCTCGAGGTGAGTGACCTTCATAAGACCTACCGCGATGGCGAAATCATGGCCGAAGTGCTCAAGGGCATTGCATTCACCGTCGCTGCCGGCGAGTTTGTGGCTATACAGGGACCTTCAGGCGCGGGCAAGAGCACTCTGCTCAACCTGCTGGGCGCACTCGACAAACCCGATTCGGGTAAGATCGTCATTGACGGTCTCGAGCTCACATCAGCGGTGCGGGCCGATCGAATCGATGTATTTCGCCGGGACAAGATAGGTTTTATCTTCCAGAACCATTACCTGATGCAGGAATTCACGGTTGTTGAAAATGTCATGCTTCCGCTGCGCGTGCAGGGCAAAAGTTATGCTGAAGCGAAAGAAACCGCCGCACGGGTTCTGACGCGGGTGGGCCTGGCCCATCGCATGGAGCATTACCCTTCGCAGATTTCCGGTGGTGAAAGCCAGCGGGTCGCTGTGGCCCGGGCGGTCGTCAAAAGTCCGCCGCTGATATTGGCTGATGAACCTACAGGAAATCTCGATTCAGACAACCGTGCACGCTTTATCGAGGTGCTCAACACGCTGCAGGCCGAAGACCGCCTGACGGTGATCGTCGTGACACATGAATCAGAGCTGGCGATGGCCGCTTCGCGCCGCCTGCTGATGCGTGACGGGCAACTGGTTTCAGGCTGACCTCAGGCTCCCGACAAAGGGAGCTACAAGGGCCTTTCGCGATTTTTCCGGAAACGATAGGCAATAAGGCCGGCCGTGAACAGCAGGTAGAGCCAGAAAGGCCCGTTGCCGGCAAGAGCGAACACGGTAACGCTGCGTTCCATGACGGGTATGCGGTAGACCTGGTTCACGCGCTCAAACATCTTTGTCTGCCCGAATACCTCTCCCGTCGTCGAAGTGTACGAGCTGATACCTGAATTGGTCGACCGCAGAATCGGCAGCCGCAGTTCAATCGCACGCATTGTGCCCAACGTCATGTGCTGCAGGCTCTCATAAGAATCGCCAAACCAGGCATCGTTGGTAATATTGATGATGAACTGGGCCCCGTGGATGGTGCGCGCATCAAAGCCACGCGCGTAGTCGGGAAGTATGATCTCGTAGCAGACGAGCGGCATGGCCCTGACCTGCCCGTGTTTCGTGACCAGGTTAAAGAGGTTGAACCGTTGCCCGTGAGAGAAGTCCGAAACCGCGGGAAAAAGATTCTTGAGCGTGGGAAAAGTGTTGCCCAGCGGCATGAACTCGCCGAATGGCAGCAGGAAGTTTTTCTGGTAGCTCGCGAGCGGGTTGCCCTCGTGGTCGAGCTGCCACATGTTTGAGTAGTCCTTTCGCGTCACAGGGTCGTGGTAGATGTCGTTGATGATGAGCGGTGTCTGGGTTTCTTTCTGCAGCCCGGTGATGGCCGTGCGCAGTTCGGCCGAGCGTTCGTATTCCATTGCCGGTATAGAGCTTTCGGGCCAGACTACCAGGTCGGTTTTTTCGCCGCGTGCAGCGGCGTCACTGATAAGCCGCTGTGTCTGCGCAATCATACGCGCGATGATATAGGGCCGCTCGTGGTAGCTCGTAATCAGCGGCACATTGCCCTGCGGTACGCCGACACTGATCTTTGGTGCCGCCTCTTCGCGGGCAGAGAAGCGCTGCAACTGAATGAAGCCATACAGGTGAGTCGCAACTAACAGCAAACCCAGCAGCTGCAGGTTGCGGCTCTTCGTGAGCAGTAAATGCCAGTTGCGGCCGAGGCCCGAATAGTCGCGAACGGCATTCCACGCAAGATACTGGATAAGAATCCAGATGAGCGAAAGTCCTCGCGTACCAATAAGGTCGGCACCTTGCGCAAACAGCAGGTCGCCGCTCACGAGGTTGCTGCCATACCAGGGAAACAGCTGCCAGCCGATCAGTTCAAATAACCCGAAGGCAGCGACCACCGTTGTAGTTCGGAAAACTGTGCCGGAGAAAAAATCCCGATGCTGCGCGAGTAGCCTCAGAAAAAAGAAGAAGAACAGCATCTTCGTGCCTGTCCCCAGCGAATAAAGAAGAAACAGCGGAAAGGCGACTGCCTGCGGCATCATACCATACACCGCAATCGTATGCATAATCCAGTGGTAGCCCACCAGGTTGAGAATCATAATCCAGACCAGCCAGAACCATATTACCTGGCGGCGGGTGAGGGGAGTTGTCTCAAATACATAGAAAACCGGCAGCAACGAAATAAATCCCAACGGAAACAGGTTATAGGGTACAAACGAAAGCGAGGTCATTACGGCCGAAACAGCCGACAGGAACAGGATGCGGCGCATTAGTCGTTTCGGTTCTGCATTTTCTGCTTCTGCATGCGTTCGAAGACAATTGCCGGAACCTGGTCAGCAATATTGCCACCGAAGTGTGCCACCTCTTTGACGATCGTACTCGAGATGAACGAGTTCTCAGAGCCCGCCATCAGGAACATCGTCTCCAGGTCGGGCAGGAGCTTTCGGTTCATAAGGAAAATTGCGTGTTCGTAGTCAAAGTCAGAAACTGCGCGCAAGCCGCGAATAACTATGCGCGTCTTGCGCTCGCGGCAAAAATCGACCAGCAGCCCTTCGAATGTCTCTACCTCTACCTGTGGGTAGTCGCGGACCACTTCGCGGATAATGTCGACGCGTTCTTCGGGGCTAAACATCCCTTTTTTCGAGGTATTCTTGAGAACCGCGATGGTCAGCTTGTCCACAATACGTATGGCCCTTTGTACAATATCCAGATGGCCGTTGGTAAATGGGTCGAAGCTGCCCGGGTAGACTGCGCTGCGCATGGCGCTTGTCTTTTGGTTGCAGCGCGGGCGTAAAGACTTACCATGTGCTGCCCGAAAGGTCTTTGTTCTTGCCTGTGCGCGCAGACTTTGACTATACTCTATCCACAGGGCAGGAAAGTGCACGAAATCTTTCATCCGGCAGTCAGTAATTACTTTGAACGCACTTTTGGTGCCCCGACGCCGGTGCAGCTGAAGGCATGGCAGGTGCTCCACGGTGAAACGAGCCGGCAGCATGCACTGATCAGCGCACCCACGGGCGAGGGGAAGACGCTCGCGGCGTTTCTGGCAATCATTGACCGGCTGGTCAGGCAGGCAGCTGCCGGGGAAGATATTGGCAATACGCGGATACTGTACATTTCGCCGCTCAAGGCACTGGCCAACGACATCGAGAAAAACCTGCAGCAGCCGCTCGCGGGAATTCGCGCAGAGCTGGCACCAATGGGCATCGAAATTCCGGAAATACAGGCAATGGTGCGTACGGGTGACAGCTCGCAGAGTGAACGGGCACGTCTCGTTCGCCTGCGGCCACAGATCGTCGTTACCACGCCCGAATCGTTCTACCTGTTACTGACAAGTGAATCGGGCCGCCGCCTGCTTTCGACAATTGAAACAGTGATCATCGACGAGATTCATGCCCTGGTCGCCGAGCGGCGCGGAGCTCATCTGGCTTTGTCTCTGGCCCGTCTCGAAGCATTGCGCCGTGATCACGATGCGCATTGCCGGCCGCTGCAGCGTATCGGGGTGTCGGCGACCGTGCGCCCGCTCGAACGGGTGGCCCAGTACCTTGCGGGCAATGAGCCAGTTCGCTTCTGTACCGATGAACGCCGCCGGCCATTCGATATTCGCCTGCTCTTGCCCGACGAAGGGCTCAGCGCCGTCATGAGCGGCGACCATTGGAACGAAATATACCTGAAGCTCACCGAAGAAATCCGCAACAGGCGAACGACGCTGGTCTTTGTTAATAACCGGCGATTGTGTGAGCGCATGGCACGTTCGCTCAGCGAACTTATCGGTGCTGAATTTGTCGCCGCCCACCACGGTTCGTTATCACATGCAGAGAGGCGCCGCGGTGAAGAGCGACTCAAGGCGGGATCTCTCAAAGTTATGGTTGCGACGCAGTCACTCGAACTCGGTCTCGATATCGGGTCTATTGACCTCGTGGTGCAGGTGTCTTCACCGCGTTCTATTCATGCCTTCATCCAGCGAGCTGGCCGTTCAGAACACCATAAGCAGGGGACCTCGCGAATCATTTTGGTGCCATTGACGCGCGACGATTTGCGCGAATGCGTGGCGCTGGTCTCCGCACTGCGCAGGGGCGAACTTGAAGAAGTGAAGTTATGTGTTCCAGCCCTCGATGTGTTGGCGCAACAGGTTGTTGCAGAGGTTTCTGCGCGCGACTATGCTGTCGATGAGCTGTTCGCGCTGTTCACTGGCTCTTTTGTCTACCATGACCTTCAGAGGTCAAAATTTCTGCAGATTCTGCAGATGCTGAATGACGGGTTTTCCCTGCGGTTCGGCCGGCGCTCCCGCTACCTGTTCTTCGACCAGACAGCAGGAACCTTACATGCGCGACCCGGTGCGCGTCTCATTGCTGCTCTGAATGGAGGGGCGATTCCCGAGAATTTTGAGTACGAAGTGGTCGATGAAACGGACCAGGTTTATGTCGGCAGCGTGCATGAAGATTTTGCCATTGAGTCGATGCGGGGTGATGTTTTCCAGTTGGGCAACCGGCTGTGGCAGATCGTGCAGGTGAGCGGCAACCGAGTCTCCGTCATTGCTGCACCCGACAAGCATCCCACCATTCCGTTCTGGATTGTCGATGTGCCTGGCAGATCGGACACTCTGAGCGCTGCTGTCGCCCGCCTGAACGAGGATTTTCTCGCTGCAGAATCAGCGGACCATTTCGTGACTGCCATCGCCAGGGAGACAGGGTTGGAAAAGCGCCCGCTGGTTCTGCTCGCCGATTACCTGCTGCAGGCAAAAAATTCTCTGGGCAGTCTGCCGACGCAGCAGCAGGTTGTCCTCGAACGATTCTTTGACGAGGTGCGCAACTGCCATATCGTGTTGCACTCCCCCTTTGGTGCGCAGGTGAACCGCGCGTGGGGATTTGCACTGCGCAAGCGCTTCTGCCGCAAGTTCAATTTCGAACTGCAGGCTGCGGCAACCGACGACGCGATCATTCTTTCACTTAGCCATACTCATAGTTTTGCCCTGAAAGAAGTCTTTTCGTACCTGACCCCGCGCTCAGTGCCGGATGTACTGACTCAGGCGTTGCTGGATGCGCCGGTATTTGAAGTCCGCTGGCGCTGGAACGCTTCGCGCGCGCTGGCGATTCTGCGCCGCAGCAGCCGCGGAAAAACACCCGCGCAATGGCAGAAATCGAACTCGCAGGATCTCATTGCGCTGTTGTTCCCCGACCAGATCGCCTGCGCAGAAAACCTGAGCGGCCCGCGCGAAGTCCCCGACCACCCGCTGGTTGAGCAGACTATCTGGGATTGCCTGAACGAAGCCATGGATGTCGAGGGACTGCTGGAACTGCTCAGGCGCATCGAGAACCGTCAGCTGCAGACCCTGACGGTAGAGAGCAATGAACCGTCAGCGCTGACCCACGAGATCATTAATGCACGCCCCTATGCCTTTCTCGACGACGCACCGCTCGAAGAACGCCGCACCCGGGCGGTTCGCACCGACCGAGTCTCTGATGAGCCGGTACTTATCACCGATGAAGCTCTTTCAGCCGTACAGGCTGAAACGCTCTACCCGGCGCGCAACCTGCATGAGCTCTATGATCTCATCACCCAGCTTTCTATTGTTTCGGCTACCGATCTCAGGCGACTGGGTTTTGCTTCGGGAATAGAGCTGTTGCTTGCACAGGGTAAGTTGATTACCTCACCGCTCACGGGGGGCGAGAATTTTTTTACCAGTGCCGACAAGTCTGGTCTTGTGGATGTCGCGTTTTTCGCCGACAGCGCCGGTGACGAAGTTTCGCTGCGGCGCGGTGCCGAGGCCCGTGCTTCCATTATTCTCGCTCACCTGGAACTACTTGGCCCGATGGTGGTCGCAGCACTCGCCGAGTCATTGCCCTGCAGTCGGGGTGCCATTGAAATTGCGCTCGCACAGCTCGAGACGGACGGCAGTGTTTTTCGCCTGGAGCGCGGCAGCGAGACCTTGTTTGTCGAGCGCGCTTACTACCAGCGACTGCGCCATTTTCACCGCCGCCCCGGCAGGGACTTTGTTCGCCTGACCCCCTTACGGTATCTCGATTTCCTGGTGCACTGGCAGCGGGTCGCTGGTGAGACGCGCATGCAGTCTGCGCAGGCGCTGCCACTCGTGCTGCGCCAACTCACCGGGGTTGCCTTGTCGCGCCGTGAATGGGCAAATACCCTGCGCCGGCGCATCTCTGATTTTCAGGAGAAGATGCTCGAAGACCTGTTGCTCACGGGTGAATTTTTCTGGTACCATCCCGCGCGCCCGGGATCCAAAGTGAAGAACATCACTTTGCAGACGCGTTTCATGCTGCTGCCGCGCGACTTCTGGTTCGAAGTCGCGACGCCCGATCTTTGGCCCAATCCTGCTGACCTGGGTGCCGATGCGCGGCGCATGTACGACTATCTCGAACGCCACGGGGCTTCGTTTCTGGCAGACATACACCACTCGGGGAAATTTTTCTCCGAGCAGACGACGCGCGCTGTGCGCGAACTGATCGCGCGCGGTATGGTCACTTCAGACCAGTTTTTCAGCCTGGAGCGCCTGTTCCAGAGCCGCACAAGACCTGGTATGGCTGCACTGTTTCCTGCGGGGCGGTTTGCCCTGGTTCGCGTTCCCGATACTGTCGATGAAACGCGCCGAAGGCGTGCGATAGCTGAGATGCTGCTGCGGCGACAGGGCGTGCTCTACCGCTATGCGGCGGAGCTGGATTTTTTCCGCGTGCCCTGGCCCGAGCTTGTTCGGGAACTCCGCCTGATGGAAATGGCTGGCCTGATTCGGTCAGGACGCTTTGTAGATCTTCTCTGGGGTGAGCAGTTCGTCGAGCCACACGCACTGCCAATGCTGGCCGCAGCACCTCCGGGTGCATATAAAGAAGGATTAGAATACGATCCCGTGGGCATTGTGCACCGGCTGCTCGCGAGACTGGGCGTTGTCACACGGGTGCTGGCCTCGCCAGATTCTTCAGCTGCCACCGCGCTGTAATTCACCAGGCGTTGAGCAGGTTTTTTTTGTTGCAAATATCGTAGTACCGACGTCGAGACTCAATATAGTTATGAAATCACGCCTCTTTATGCCTGCGCTGGCCCTGTTTCTTCCGGCGCTGTTAAATGCCGCACCACCGAAAACCGACGTGGTCCTGGAAACTACCGACGCGGTTCTTCTGCACGTCGAGTATGTGTCAGAAAATGACAAAGCCTCTGTGGTCGATGTGCGGGCGGCGATTGTCCCGCCGGGAATCTGCGAGGCAAAAGAATGGCCGAAATACATGCCGAAGAACAAGTTTGGTAACCCGGTTAAAATGGAAACTGGGCACTGCCGTTTCATAGGCAAACCGTTTGTGACGCGCTCGCTAACGCTTGCCCCCACCGACATCAAGAAGCGTTATGATACAGCCCTTTTGACCATGTCGGCCGGTGGCGAGAAAAAACAGCTGCCGTTCTACGATGAGACAGGCAATGCAGTGCGCGGCTTTGATTTTTCGGCCGACCCGATCGCAGAAAAGGGCGAAGCCCCCGTGCTCGGGGTCCGTCCCTTTGCCAAAGATCTTTCGATGGATACGATGCAGACTGTGGATATGGGTGGGACACGTTCAACCCTTTACCCGCACCACAATCTCTTTCACAAGTGGAGCAAACTCGATCCGAGGGTAGGGGTCTACTATTCACCCCTGTTACCTACGGGTGACATCAGCCTGCTGAAGTTCGGTGTGCTCGGAGTTACTGTTGAGAATTCGGTAGCGATTCCCGAGCTCAAGTTCTTACCACTCAAAAAATACAGCCTGCGGCTGCGGGGTGGTATCAACGCTGGTTTTCACAGCTTTTCGCAGGATCTCTTCCAGAATGGCCAGGCGGTGAGCGAGGGAAAGATAACCCTTATACCGGTACTGGCACAGCTTACACTTTTTTGGGACCTCAGGCCCAAAGGATGGGGCATGACGATTTCGTCGTTCGTCCGTCTCGCAGATGGAATTATCTTTAGTTCGGTCAGCACCCAGGTAAAACCTGAATATATCTCATTGCTCGCAGCAGGGGCAGAGAGTAGTCGCTCGGGCAGCTATATTGGTCACGGCTTTGCCAGTGCCATTGGTGTTGAGGTGCGTCCCGACAAGTGGCCGGTCGCCTTCAGTTTCGACGGCGGTTACCTGATGCATTCACAGGATATTACCGGCCAGTACTTCATGTTCAATGTCGGTGCCGCCTGGCATTACGGGGTAACTCCGCCTGACCCAAAAATGATTCCGATTCAATACCTCGGTGTAAAAAGCGTGGTCCTGAACCTCAAAGGTACTGTCAAAAATCCTGACAGTAGCCCGATTCAGAATGCGACGCTGAAGCTGCGCGCGAAAGGCAGCACTGCAGTCGTAAAACAGGTCGACACCAACGAGAAGGGCCAGTACGCGATGGAGATTGAGCCGGGTCTTGATTATGCGATTGAGGTTCACAAAGATGGCTACGCGAACGCCAACGCAGAACTGCCGCTGACCACGAACGACAAAAAGACTCAGGAACGCGACTTCATTCTCGCTCCGCTGAGCTACAGTCTTGAGGGAGTTAACTTCAAGCCTGATTCAGACCAGCTTGTGACAGGCAAGGCTCCGGAAAAAGCGCTCCTCGAACTTGTGGAATTCCTGAAGAAAAACCCTGAGATTCGTATTGAGATTGGCGGCCACACCGCTGCGCGCGGCGACGACGACCCGGCGACCATCAAGCTCTCTGAACGCCGGGCAGAGACCGTGCGCAAGTACCTCATCACAAAGGGAATCGACGGTGGTCGCCTGACATCGAAAGGTTACGGCGGTTCAAAACCCATTGCTGATGGCAAGACCGATGCCGGCGCGAAAAAGAACCGCCGGGTTGAGGTAATGATACTTGTAGATTAAAGAATCAGCTGGCCTCGGCAGCACGTGAAGCCGGGGCGCAGCTGCCCCGCCCCAAGCCGCGCAGGAGAACCGACATGATGACCGATCTTAAAAATAATAAAATTCTGCCGTCGCTGCTGGCGTCCCTGCTACTGGCCACCGCGTGCAATATGGAAGTCGGCAACCCCGATACGGGGGATGCGCCGGCTTCTCTGCTGCATTCAGTGCAGCTGAAGCTGACTCCGTACGATACTTGCTCACAGTCAAAAGCGCCGTGTAACTCGGTGCCGGTTTCCACGGGTTCTGCTTCGGTTTACCTGCGCTATGAACTTACGAGTGCAACATTTGCCGTTGCAGGTGTAACGCCCAGGCCCGCGCCAGAGCAGTTGATGGGTGTTTCAGCAGATTTATTTTCTGACCCGACCCTGGCACTCCCGTCCCCGCTTATTGCGGCGAATATTACAGACCTTGAGCTGCATTTTGTCGCACCCGCTGCCGGCAATGAAAGTTGGCAGATCGACGGCTCTCTGGTTGGTACGATCAATGGTGCCCGGGTGGCGCTGCGGCTACCACTTGCGGGTAGCGGCGAGATTACGGGCAGTGTGGCAATGCCTGAGACCGGGCTTGAAGCTATCTGGTTTGATGCCGCCGCCTGGTTTGACTGGTCGGGCGATCCTGCGCTTTCGCAGGTCAGCAAAATTCTTGAATCCGGGGCCTGTCGTGCCACTGACAGTCTGCAATGCGGCCAACTGAGTGCTGTACTCTCAAAGTTGGTTGAAAAGCGCATTTCCTCCTCGCTGCGCGCTACTGGTCAGCCAAAAGAAATCAAAAAAACCCAGAAATAAGCATCTTTCTGCCGATTTTGCTCCACGGGAACGCGACGCCCTGTACTCTCTAGAGTACAACATTTTTCTATTCCGACGTTGTTTAGCGTCGTAAATCGCCGTCACTAATCAGAGGTGCAAAGAAGTATTTATACATATACCGATTATCGGGAGTTTATTCGCGACAGCTACGCCGCGCAAAAGGCAGAGGGAAAAGTAACCCTGCGGGAATTTGCCCGCAAGGCCGGCTTCAATACGCACACCTTTATCGCGAACGTCATGGACAACAAGCGCTCGCTGACCTCTGAGTCGGCAGGCAAAGTAGCTCGTGGACTGGGGCTGAAAGCGGCTGAACGTACCTACCTCGAGTTAATGGTCAAATTCGCGAATGCGCGTACGACCGATGAAAAGAATGATTATTACGAGCAGATGTGTGCGGCGATGCCGAGGTCCGAAATACGGAAGATCGGTTCTGAGTACTATGAAATTTTTCGTTACCCGTACGTGCTCACGATCAGGGAGCTCGTGGCCTTACCAGACTTTCGCGAAGATGCCAAATGGATCGCTCGCCAGCTGCGTCCGCAGATAACCACGCAGCAGGCAGAGCGCGCCTTGCAGACCCTGATCGACGCAAAATTACTCGAGCGCGACCGTAAGGGCAGGTTGGTTCAGGCATCTGCAGATCTCACTACCGGTGCAGAAGTCAGGTCGCTTGCTGTAGCGCTGTACCACAAAGAGCTACTCGCGCTCGCCGCGAGGTCGATTGACGAAACGCCCGCCAAGAACCGCGATATCTCTTCTCTGACGCTGAACCTGGGAAAGTCTGATTTTGATTTCATCAAGCGCCGCACAGCTGCCTTCCGGGCGGAGTTGCTCGATTTTCTGAAGAAGAAGCGCGACGACAATCCAGAGGGTTTGCCTTACGAAAAGGATAGGTCTATCTATTATCTCAATATGCAGTTCTTCAACGCGACGGAGATTCCATGGTAATGAGAGCCTATCGAATGTTGCCGATCTTTTTGCTGGGGCTGACAGTCTCTGACTGCAACCTCGAAGTAGGAAACCCGGACAGTGACGGAGAAAGCATTGGCCGCCGTTCAGCACTCAGCAGCCTCAATCTGAGTCTAAGCCCGTATGAAGTGTGTCCAGGCAGTTCATCGCGCTGTGCTTCGCTGCCCGTCCGGCTGGCAGACGGAACGGACGGGATTACCTTTGAGATGTCAGAGGCTCGCATGCTCTTGCAGCGAATCACGCTCGAGCCTTACGCACAGCAGCTCGTGACCACCGAGGTTGACTTGTTTTCGGGTGCGCCGGTTTTCCTGAACCAGACGGTCGATGCTTCAGCGGTGATCACGGCGACACTGCAATTTGGTTCAGAAAAAGTAATGAATGCTGCAACGTATTTCATCAGCGGCGACCTGGTCGTCTCGAATGGCGTTTCCCGTCATAAAGTCCCGGTGAGCCTCAGCTATGGTGAAACGATAACCGCGCAGTCACCAATGGAGCCGGGGGCAGTGTCACTCAGCGGGCTGGCTTTTGATGCTTCAACCTGGTTCGATTTTTCTGCGACACAGGGTAACCTGGCGCAGCTATTCATCAACCTGGCATCAGGTGCCTGCAAAGACAGCGCATCGCGCTCGTGCCAGCAGTATTCAACAGTTCTATCGCAGCTGGTGGCACAACGCATCGCAAACTCGCTGCGAGTGCAGAAACAGGCATCGAATAACGGAATTTCAGGAAAACAGTTAAGGTAAACGGGGGATCATGTGATTACATCAGGGTTAAAGTCAAAAATCGGTATCGCGCTCTTTGCAGCGGCATTTACCGTAAACTGTTCGGGCAAAACCTACAGTACCATGTTTCAGCCATTCGACATTGTGTTTGGATCTGCAAACTCAGCAGTCGATGTTGGTCTTGCCAGCGCCACCCCGCTTTCACCGACCCGTGTACGCGTTAAATTCAACAAGCCGGTAAGTCTTGCCTCTGCCGAAACCTCTGCCAATTACACAATTACCGCAGCAAACGGCACTCGCATCGATGTCATCGCGGTAACGCGTGACCCGTTTGACAGTTCGGTAATCTATCTCGACACCAGCCTGCACACAGCGGGCAGTACTTATACCCTGCAGGCCGCAAACCTCGTGGGCGTCGACGGAGCAACCCTGAGCTCGTCAGCTTCACGTGGCACTTATACTGCACCCAACAATGTCGACGCAACAGCCCCCACGATTAACGCAGCTTCGATGTCTTCGACTTCAAAGCTGAATATCACCTTCAGCGAGGCAGTCGACCTGACGACGGCGCAGACCAGCGGTAACTATACATTCTACACAAACTCAACCTGTACGACCAGTACCACGTTCACCATCTCAAACCTGAGCCGTGACACGCTGAACTTCGCAAAAGTGAGCATGGATCTCAACACGCCTAACCCCACCGGTGGTACAACTTACTACGTGCGTGCTAATGCTGTGAAAGATATCTGGGGCAACGTGATGTCGAACGTCTGTAGCCCTGCATGGGTCGGCTTTGGCGGCGCAGTGGCGCCAAAAGTGTCGAGTGCGATCTCAGTATCACCCAGCTCAGTTCTGGTTACATTTGATTCTGCTATGACGGTGAATGCTGCCCTGACAACGGCTGGCAATTATACCTTCAGCCAGTGCTCCGGTGCTAACCTGACGATGGGCACCGCAACTTCTCTCAATTCGACCCAGGTCGTGCTGACGTCGCTTGGCAATACGGGCGTAACGGCGGGTACCTGCAAGCTCACTGTAACAACAACCGGAATTACCGGCACAAACGGTGCGACGCTCAGTTCAACGAATAACGTCGCTTCTTTTCCCTATAACCCGGCACCGGATGTAACATCACCTTCAGTCGGCGGCATTTCAGCCGTCAATGCGACGACTGTGCGCGTAAGCTTTAACGAGCCGATCCAGGATCCTTCTGCCAGTAACTTCACATTTTCACCGTCGCTCACTGTGGGTACAATCACCTGCAATACCTCCAAGACATCTTGCGACATTACGACAGGCACACAGACAACGCAAACATACACGGCCACCATCAGCGGTATACGCGACACAGCAGGCAACACCATGACGAGCGCTTCGACGACCTTCACCGGTGATGGAAAGCCGTATATTGTCGGTATTATTCCGATAGACCAGAATACTGTACGGGTGCAGTGGTCTGAGCCAGTTTCTGCGAGCGGCAACCAGCTACAGGATTACCTGGTGAACGGTGCAACCGTTGATGCAGTTAACGTGTATCCCTCGGGTGCAACGATGTCCGATTCTTATGATCTGACGATCAACACAGCAATGACTGCCGGTACATCGTATACTTTGACCTACGCCGACGCAGGTGTTGCGACAGCCGATGCGAACGGGAACAACCCTGTTTCACCGATGACCCTGCCCAACAGCGGTTCATTTGTGGGCCCGACTATCAGCAATGCGCCAATCATCAGCTCAGTCACGGCAGTGAATCCCACTACTGTGCGTGTTACATTCGACCAGGCGCTGGATAATTCTTCCCTCGCGGCCGGTGACTTTTCGATCAGCGTCCTTTCTGGCTCTTGCCCTTCGGCGACCCCGGTTTCTGTAAGCCAGGTTCAGGCTGGTGTAATACAGCTGGTAGTCACTGCCAACACTGGTAACGGCACATGCCGCATGACTGTTGGGGCCGGCAATGTGACTAACCTGTATGGGGTCGTGAATGCATCGACGATGGGTGATTTCACTTATACTGGTTCGGCGACATCAGACACGACGCAGCCGACCGTACTGTCGGTTGTCTCCCTCAGCAGCACCGAAATCCGCCTGTTCTTCAGCGAGCCCGTCTCTGCTTCTGACACGACCTCTGCAGGTTCTGCGCGGAACCTCGCAAACTACACATTTTCGCCTGCGCTCAGTCTGACAGGTGCAGCAATTACCTGCACCAGCAACGATACGATTTGTACGCTGACGTTGGGTTCGGGAGTCTCACAGACGAGTACGCAATACTCGCTGGCCATTGCCAACATACAGGATAAGGCGACGCCTACTGCCAACACGATGGCGTCGCAGACGCTGAGTTTCTACGGTACCGGGGGCAGTGCTACTGCACCGACGGTGTACTTGGCAACTCTGATCAACTCCACCACCGTCGAGGTGACCTTCACAGAGCTGATGGATCTCACGACATCACAGACTGTCGGAAGCTATAGCGTCACAGGCAGTGGCACTATTACGGTGAGCAGTGCAGTGCGCCAGGCAGATGCAACGAAAGTGCGCCTGACGATTTCACCAGGTGCATTTGGCAGTTCGACAACATACACGGTCACAGTAACAAATGCAGTGACCGACCTTGCGGGCAACGCGCTTGGTACGCCTGCGAGTGCGACCTTTAGCGGTTCGAGCACGGCACCATCGACCGCACCCGACCTCGCGGCCTCGTCTGATACAGGTAGTTCAAATACCGACAATATTACAGGCAATGGCATTACCTTCCCGTCGCCGGGCCTGGTGTTTACTGGCACCGTGGCACCTAACACGACAGTGGTACTCTATGACGGTGGAGTGATCGTCGGGTCCGTGACTTCTGATTCATCGGGCAATTATTCGATTACTGCAAGTTCAACACCGAACCCGGGTCAATATACTGTAGCTACAGTCAGTTCAACCGGCACGGTCAGCGACACGTCACCCGTGATCACGATCACATTTGACAATACCGCGTCGGCAGCCCCTGGCACGCCAGTACTCGTAGCCGGAAGCAATACGGGAATTTCGAATTCAGATACAATCACGAATGCTACGACGCCCCAATTTACCGTCACCTGTGTGGTCGGGGAATCTGTGCAACTTTACAATGGCTCTTCGGCGACGGGAACCGCGCAGAGCTGCACAAGTAGTCCCGTCACACTCACTGCGGGCACGCTGGCTGCAGGGTCCTACAGCAATATTCGCGCACGGCAGACGGACACTGCAGGTAATGAAAGCCCAGCGTCAGCAGCACCGGCGACCACTTTCACCATAGATACGACAGCGCCTGCGCATGTCAGTGATGCGCTCACGAACAATACCACCTCCGGCTACGTCGATGTAACTATCAGCGAAGCCGTGTACGGTAGCGCCACTGCGGCCAACCCGTTGGGAGGCAGCGCCTTCACACTCAACTTTGCGAGCAATGGCGGTGGCACCACTGCCGCTGCAATTACGAGCCTGACGACCACCACAAACGCGGCTCTCGCTGGCGGTGAAACCACGATCCGCGTGAATTTCAGCCTGACGGGAACGCCGACCGGGGTCGAGACCATCTCTGTCACCACTGCAACCAATGCTGTGTATGACTCAGCAGGCAATGCGGCAAGTTTCTCCTCAGATACGAAGACACTCAGCAATGCTTCTATTGCGAGTATTTCGGCTGCATCGTATGCAGCGCCCGCACTGCCAGCGGGCACCGGTTCAACTACGGGTTACGTAGATATTACCTTTAGCCAGGCAGCCTATGGTACGAGTGCAGGAGTTGGTGCCGTTGCGAGCGCGGATTTCCAGAATCCGGTTGTTGTGGCAAACGGCGGAACTGCTACGAGCGTTGCGAGTTTCTGCGTCGCGACGGTTGCCAGTACGTCATGCCCGGGCACAGCCCCGGCCGCCGGTGCAACGCAGGTTCGCCTCATTCTGACGTTCAACGCAGTACCAAGCGGCAGCGAGACCGTGCAGATTAATGCGGCCTCCAATGAAATCTACAGCGCCTCGGGCGGAATAACGCTCAGCTCTGCGACGACTGGCGCTCTCAGTGTTATCGACCGCCGCGCACCGGTGATCTCATCGGTTTCACCGGCAAGCTCGACGACGATCACCAATGGCCAGGTGAGCTATACGCTCGGTGAAACCTGCGCCAGCGGCAGCATAGTTTGGACCAGCACCAGCGGTACGGGACACCCGACGAGCGATACCTCGACGCTTAGTGGTTCAGAACTGACCTCAGGGACTAAAACCAATATTACCCTCTCTGACCCGCCGACGCTGGTCAGCAATACGGTCTATACCGTCGCCTTTAATTGCACAGATGCCGCAGGTAACGCGGCGACAGCAGTGTCGAGCACGTCTGTTACGTATGACGTGACCGGGCCTTCAGTGTCGAGCGTCAGTTCTTCGACTGCTGACGGCACTTACGGAACGGGAGCCTCGATTAGCATACAAGTGGTTTTCAACGAAGCCGTAACTGTGAATACCACGGGTGGGACACCACAACTGACGCTGGGCATGTCCCCGAGTGCAAAAACCATTAGTTACGTTTCCGGTAGCGGCAGCACCACGCTTAACTTCACGTACACGGTTGCGGCTGGCGAGTCGACCAGTGATCTTGAGGTCAATAATGCCTCGGCTCTCAGTGCGAACGGCGGTACATTGCGCGACGCCGCGGGCAACAATGCAACCCTGACACTACCTGTTGGCGGCGGTACTTCTTTGGGCGGAAGCAAGGCCATCGTCATTGACGGTGTTGCCCCGACTGTTACAAACATTACCTCGTCCCTGGCCGATGGTACTTATAAAGCAGGGCAGGTTGTTCCAATCCAGGTAACATTCTCTGAGGCTGTCAAGATTACCGGTACGCCGCAGATCACGCTGACAACTACAGATCCGTCAACGACGCGGGCCATTGATTATACGAGCGGCGATGGTACCGCAACACTGACATTCAACTATACGGTACAGGCAGGCGACACGACGGCAGATCTCAACTATGCGTCGACCGGGGCACTGTCTGGCACAATCACCGATAACTTCACGAATAATCCCAACAGTGCGACGCTGACCCTGCCGGGGCTTACGGCGACCGGGTCGCTGGGTACCAACAAGGCGATTGTGATTGATACCACGGCTCCGACAGTGACCAATGTGACTGCAACGAACGCAAATGCGACTTACGGTACTGGCGCGGTAATCTCGGTGCAAATTACTTTCAGCGAAACAGTAACGGTCAATACTGGTGGCGGAACGCCCGTACTGGCTCTGAATACATCGCCAGCCAAAAATGCGAGCTACGTTTCGGGCTCAGGCACTTCGACTCTTGTGTTTGAATACACGGTTGCTTCTGGTGACACGAGCAGCGATCTCAACTACAGCGCGACCAACTCACTGACGACCGGTGGTGGTACGATTCGTGACGCAGCACTCAACGACGCAGCACTGACTTTGCCAGGCACAGCGGCCGCGGGGGCACTCGGCGTAAACAAAGAGATCGTCATCAACGCTGCTGTCAGCTTCAGCATCACGACTGCTGAAACACTCGACTGTGACCCGGTCGATGGTATTATCGACCACTACCGCATCACCTTTGGTGCGGCGGCGCGCGATAACACATTCGACGGTTATGTGGCCAACGACGAAGGTCTGCCAACCGGCAAATGGGCGGTCGCAGGTCGCAGCAACGTGCGCCTCGATCATGGTTCAGGCCTGGCGGCGGCCTGCGGTACTGATACCGCGAATGACACTGTGATCTACATCAAGTTCAACCAGGGAGCTTCTGTCGATACGGGTGTAACGCCCGATATTACCGGCACGAACGATACCCTCGCGGCTAACTCAGATGGTCTGACTAAACTCTTCAGTAACACCGGTAACTGGACAACGACCGACGTTACAGAAACCGATAAGGCGGGCGCCTACATATTTCTCGCAACGGCCGCTTCTGGCGGTGCTGCTGCGGGGCTGGATGCCGGGGACACATTAACCTTGCGCTTTTCAGAACGGACGAATGCGCCGGGCTCGCTCACAGCCTCAAGTCTGGATGATTACTTTGAACTGAGCGGTGGGGGCTTGTTCGGTGTTTCAACCAACATAACTTCTGCAAACTGGTCGACGACCACCTTCACGAACGATACACTCACCATTACCTTTGCGGCGGCCAGCGGGACGCCAGTCGCCGTGGGTCAGACCATTAAGCTGAAGCCGCAGGCAACCCTGGCTGACAATGCGACCAACCAAGCTGCCGCAGTCGCGACTGTCACTACACCGCCGACTATCGGCGGGACGTTTACTCCTGGCCAGGCTGGCCCGGTCATTAGCTCCGCGACGTACCTCGATACCGATGCGGATGGCTATATTGATACGGTACGGGTGGTATTTGGTACCACCGTGCAAGATAGCTCTTTCCCAGGTCATGCAGGCCACAACGCCTTGGGTACAGTGACTTCACAGTGGTCAGTCTCGGGCTACAACAATGTGCGTATTGTAACCGGGACTGCGGTCGGTGGCTCGATTTCTGACACCCAGAACGATAACACCATCTATCTGCGTTTTGCCGAGGGATCGACTTATGATACGGGGGTCAAGCCTGACCTTACGGCGACCGACCAGTCGTTGTATGGGCCGGCTGGTGGCACAGTATCGGCTCTACCTTCGGCTACCGCATGTTACGTCAACACGAGTGTAGGTGCGGGCAACTGCGCAACACAGACCGCCTCCGACGTCCTGACTGCGAACGTGGTTGAAGCAGACGGTGCTAATCCGATCATCGTGAAAGCGACAGCGAAATCCGGGGTAGCCTCAGTGTTCATCAGCTTCTCTGAGAACGTGGCCTCTGATGCAGCTTTCTCTGCCTGCGGTTCGGGTGGCCAGATGGTTGCCGCCGACTTCACATACGTTGACGGTAACTCCGCTTCACCGAACGGTTTCAATGCATTTAGCAGCTCTGATACCTGTGCGACCGGTGACGCGTTTATCGAGGGGACTGCCAACGGTACGTATAACACCGGTGACCTGAACATCGATAAGGTACAGGCAGCCACAGCCACATCGATTTACGATGCGGCCGGTAACGCGATGAGTACCGCACGCCAACAAGTCATCGCCGAGGCGACTGCGCCGTACGTTATTGCGGCCAGTACATACCGGACAGACCTTGGTGGGGGAGTTTACAAGTACTATGCCCGGGTGTTCTTCTCAGAACCGGTCAGCAACGCGGCCGCAAGCAATGCCTATTCAGCGCTGCGCACAGCGAACTATACGGTGGCAGAAGATCCGGCTGATGCGGGTTGTACCGATTTTAGCACAACCCCTGCCGGCGCAACTGCCGTGGGCGGTTCGAACCGCGTGATCGACCTCGAAACCGGTGCGCAGTGCTCGACAACGACGTACAAGATTACGGCAGCGACCACCATCAAGGATATTGATGAGTTTGAGAATATCACCACGCCGAACTTTGCGTTCGCGAAGGGTACTGCGGCAACGGACGTGACAGCCCCCCGACTGCTGCTGGCGCGTTCTCTCAGCGCAACGACCGTTGAATTAACGTACAGTGAGCCTATGCTAACCGGTACCGGTGCAAACTCTGCGGAGTGTGCGACTGCTGCAGTCTGTGCGACCGAAGATGCCGATGGCACCGCTGGTGGTTCTCAGTCAAAGTACTGGCTGACGCCGTCAGGCCTCGGCAATGTTACGTCTGTTGCATCAACCGCCGACAAATCGGTATACGTGCTGACGCACACCACGGCGCAGCAGGGTAACTTTTACACGATCAACGCCTACGCGACCAGCACAGGTAACCGGATTCCCCGGGATCTCAACGCGAATAACCTTGAAACTGCCCCGGGTAACCAGGCAGTGTTCCAGGGTGCAGGTACGCCGATTCTCAGCTTCAGCGATGGGGCGGTCTTCAGCGACCCGTTCTCCGACGGAACGAAATTCAACTTCGCTTTTAGCTACCAGAACAAGATATACCTTGGGCCAAACGACAAGAACAACGCCGCCTTTCGCTTTGAGGCCGATGGTCTGAATCCCGTGGGCATCACGTTCAGTATTACCGGTGGGGCAACTTGTAATCCTGCCACCAGTTTTGGTATTTCCGGAGGCACCTGCGGTGCGCAGACGATCGGACCAAATAATGAACGGGGTATCGTTGGATTCAACGCCGGGACGTACGACAACGGCACGACCCAGGTTCCTGTCCTGATGGCCGGTGTGGTGAAAGACAACGTTGATAAGATGTACTTTACCCAGGATGTCGACACCCAGCTCGATTGGAAAACATGCGCTGGCACCTTTACGGGTACGAACGGCGTAAACAGTAAGAGCGTTCAGAGTCTGTATATCTTTGGTACCAATATCTACGCAGGTATTGCCTCTGCTCACAATACTAACGCTCCTATTCTGAACAAGATAGCCTTAACTGAAAGCGGGGGCGTCATCAGTTGTACCGGGAGCTTCACCGATCTAGCAGGTAACCAAATCGTGAATATGGGCAAGGGTACAGGTGGAAATAACCCGGCGCCTAATGGTACGACCATTGGTATTGATGCGCAAATGTATGTGCCAACTGGTGGTGGACCTACACCTGTGAATACCTATTATCTCTTTAACAACGGAGGTGTCGCGGCTTCGACTGGTGCACCGACCAGCAATACGAGCTTCAGCAGCGTTAAGACGCAGGCAAGTTTCGGAGGTACAACCCTGACGTATCCGGCAGCAACCGGTCTTGAAAAGGTGCGTCCGGGTCAGAAGGGTATGCCGCTTGTAGTTGTCTGGAACGGTGCGCTCTATGCCGCACGCAACCTGGCCGCAGGCACTTCGGCCGCAAACTCCGAGGTCAATGCAGGAGCAGAACTCTGGAAGTGTACAGCTACTTGTACTGCGTCAGCGAACTGGTACAAAGTTCTGTCGACCACAGACACCAACAATACCTTTGCGAACCGGGCGAATTTGCGGGCGATCAGTTTGCTGCAGGTCAATGGTAACTTCCTGTACATAGGCTTTGATAACCCGACCAATGGTGCTCAGATCTACCGCAGCCAGTCAGGTATAACGCAGATTGACGGAACCACAGCTTGTACTGGTGGAGATGGGACAGCGAATAACGGAGATGGTTACAGGTGTTTCGAACAGCAGGGAACCGCCGGATTTGGAGCGCCAGCCGATAACCAGTTCTTCTTCTCTTCTTCGAGCCTAAGGAAAGGTTCACAGAACTTCATCTACGTGACAGTGGGTGACCAGAACCTCGTGGCGATCAAGGTTCTGCGACAGGTAGACTGAGAAGATACCGACAGCGACGGCTTAGCCGTCGCTGTCGGGTTTCACCAATGGCTCGACCCGCTTCAGCCACATGTCGTGCTGGTTGCACTTAATGATCACGTAGACGGCGTTGGGCGAATCGCCCGGCACGGTGAGTTTAAAATCGAATTTTGCAGTCTTTGGGGCAAAGGTAACTTTGTCGTATTCCTTCTTTAGGGAGTGATCCATGGCGATGCCGGCCTCTAGGTAGTGCCGGTCGTCACCCTCGAGCGGTACATGGACAATGAGTTCCCGGAGTTTATTCTTGCCCTGGCTAAAAATGCGGCCGTCGCGCACGTCGATAACATGCTCGGGGGCACGGTCTTTCCATTTTCCCGGGTTCTCGGGGGTAAAATAGGCATCGGCGGGTACCTGGCTGGTCGCTGGCGCGTCAGAGCCAGGTTGGTTAGGGTCGGAGTTATTCTGCGAACGGTTACAGGCAGCCATTACCGAGAAAGCTCCCAACAAGAATGCGCGGCGATTCAGTAGCATACACAAAGGACATAACCAGCGGACCCTTAGTCAATTATAAAGAGAGCAAGCTGCAGGGGGAAATGACCGGGAACCCTTTTCGTGGCGTCGTCGGAAGGGCAGTTTTGGCCGAAAATTTGTGTCGTAAAGAGTACGGTAGAGTACGTCTGAACCCGATAGGGTACACAGGGATAGCTATGCGCGCAACTTCACCAGCAATAACCACTTTCGTTCGCGGAGGCCTTTTAGCTTTAAGCCTTTTTGCTGCGAACTGCTCTGGTCGAACTTACAACACGTTCTTCCAGCCATTTGACCTTGTTTTCGGGTCGCAGGGCAATTCTTCGGTGAACGTTTCGCTTCTTACGGCGACTCCTTTGACGAACACGCGGGTGATGCTGACGTTCAATAAGCCTGTATCCCTGTCATCGGGCCAGCTGGTGAGCAACTACCGTATTACTGATTCTAATGGCAATCTTCTGAATATCCTTGCTGCATCGCGCGACCCGAACAACTCACGGGTGGTGTTTGTTGATACTATCCCGCAGAGTGGCGGTACGACCTACACAGTTACGGCATCGAATATCGTGGGTGTCGATGGTTCGTCATTGGGGAGCTCCAACTCTGCGACGTTCACTGCGCCGACAAACGCCGACCAGACTGGTCCGCAGTTCAGTTCAGTGACTGCGTTATCGTCGACCAGCCTTGAAGTTTATTTCGGCGAAGCTGTGGATAAGGCGAGCGCAGAGACAGCTGGCAACTATGCGGTACGTACGGGTTCGTGCAGTGGTGGCACGATTGCGGTTTCAGCAGCGGTTCGTGATCCGGCAAATTTCGCTAAGGTGACACTGACTTCAGGAGCCCTGACTTCCGGGACAACGTACTATGTTTGCGCGAACACGAATGTGCGGGACATCTGGGGCAATGCCAATGCAGCTTCTTTTTCTTCACAGGCATTTGTTTACAATGCAAGCACGCCACGTGTTGTGAGCGCCCTGTCAGGTTCACCAACATCCGTGCTGGTGACTTTTGACCAGGCGATGGCCAACAATGCCGCTCTGACGACGCGGACAAACTATACTTTTGCGGGTTGTGGTGCACTGGCAACAAATGCGGGTACGACTGTGACTGTGGTGAGCGGTACCCAGGTTCTTCTTGCACCTTTGACTACCGGCACGGCAGGCACGTGTACGTTAAGCGTGAACACAGCGATTACTTCTTCTGCGGGGGTAGCACTGACCGCAGCGACGCAGTCGGCAATTTTTAGTTATTCAGCAGCGACGGATACGACCGCACCGGCGGTTGCCTCTGTCCAGGCGACGAATTCGAACACAGTGCGTGTGACATTTACAGAACCAATCAACGATTCGACCGTGGGTACTGGTGATTTTTCTTTTTCGCCTTCGCTGACGGTGACAGGTGTTACCTGCTACACAGGTGCAGGCAACTATACGTACTGCGATGTGACGACATCTACCGACCAGACGACGCAGAGTTATTCAGCGACGGTTTCTGGCATCCAGGATGTTGCGGGCAATAACCTGCCGTCTTCGACGACGACTTTTACGGGCGACGGCAAGCCGTATATTGTGGCGATTTATCCTGTGGATAATGGCACGGTTCTGGTAGAATGGTCAGAGCCTGTTGGCAATGCAGCATCTGTTGGGGCAGGGGACTATTCGATTACCGACGCGACGAGCACCGCCGCTACTATCACCGGTGCGGCACTTTATCCTGCTGGCACCGATCCATCGCGCTATGTACAGCTGACGATCAACCCGACTCTGACATCGGGCACTTCTTATACCCTGAGTGTCAACAACCCGACGGGCAGTGTTGATTCGACTGGCAACGGCACACTGGGTACGGTGCCGAATGGTGGCACGTTTACGGGTCCTTCGGCGACGACTGCACCGCAGGTGACTGGTGGTTCATCGCCTTCACCGACGACGTTGATTGTTAACTTCAACGAGCCGCTGAACAATTCGACGATTGCTACGGGTGACTTCGCTCTTTCCGGTGCCTGCAATGCCCTGACGATTAACAGCGCAACGCAGATTCAGGCAGGTGTCGTGCAGCTGGTACTGGCGTCAGGTGCAGTCGCAGACGGTAACTGTACTGTTACTGTCGGTGCCGGCAATGTTGCCGACCTTGCAGGCAATACAATTGCGGCAACGAATAACACGGCGACTTTCAGCTATACGGGTACCGGCACGACGGATAGCACAGCTCCCACTGTTGCTTCTGTGGTAGCTTCCTCTAATACAGAGGTGCGTGTGTATTTCAGCGAGCCAGTTGCAACTGCTTCGGGGCAGAACACGGCGAACTATACTTTTTCGCCTGCACTGACGGGTGGGGTTAGCGGCATTGTGTGCAGTGGCACGGTTTGTACGATAACGCTGAATGCCCCGGGCACAAGTGCAGTCCAATACGGCCTGACCATTTCGGGCGTGCAGGATACTGCGACAACGACTGCGAACACGATGGCATCGCAGACGGTGAATTTCTCTGGTATCGGTTCATCGGTGACCGCACCGACTCTTTACCAGGCAGTACTGATCAATTCGACGACTGTGGAGCTTTCGTTCAGCGAACAGATGGCGCTGACCGCAGCGCAGAACACTGCGCACTATACGGTTTCCGGCGGCAATACTGTTTCTGCGGCAGTGCTGCAGTCTGATGCAACCAAGGTTCGCCTGACGATTTCTCCAGGTGCATACGGTTCATCGAACAGCTACACGGTGACTGGCACGACGGGTCTGACAGATACTGCGGGCAATGCTCTGGGTACACCTGCTTCTGCCACTTTCAGCGGTTCAGCGACCGCGCCTGCTGTGACCAACCTGGGCGACAGTTCAGATTTGGGTGTTTCGAATTCAGACAATATCACGAACCCTTCTGTTTTCCCGACACCGGGTCTTGTTTTCACAGGTACTGTTGCGGCGAACACGACGGTTTATCTTTATGATGACGGAGTTGTTGTTGGTACGGCAGTTTCAGACAGCAGCGGCAATTATACGATCACGCTGACGAGCGCGGGCAGCACGGTGACGAATGGTAACAACGTTTTTACTGTTGCAACTGTAGGGCCCACAGGCCTGGTGAGTGACCTTTCAACACCCCTGACGGTAAATTATGATGCGACAGCGCCTGGCAACCCGGCAACTGCTGCTGATCTTGCTGCCGGTTCTGACACCGGTATTTTGACGACCGATAATATCACGAGCGATACGACCCCGACACTTTCGGGTTCTGGCCTGACTGCAGGTGACTATGTCTATATCTATGACGGTGCAACGCTGATCGGTGCTGCGCTGGTCGATGGTTCAGGTAACTGGACGTGGACGCTGACCCCGGGTGATACGACGATGTCAGGTGCACCTGCAGACCAGCAGACCTATGCCGCGGCTGGCAGCAGTTTGTCTGACGGTAATCATACTATCACTTACCGTGTAGGTGACACTGCTGGTAACACATCGGTGAATCCTTCGCCCGGCCTGGTACTGACAATTGATACAACAGCACCGACATTGAGCACGAGCCCGCTTACGGGTAACACCACGCTGACGTTGACACTTTCAGAGAATGTTTATAATTCAACCGGTGGTAACCTGGCGACGACTGACTTCGCGCTTGCCTTCGCGGCGAATGGCGGTACAGCGACGGGTGCATCGATTACGGGTATCACGCACACCGCGCCTTCGGGTACAGTGGTCCTGACACTTTCGATCACGGGTACGGTTTCGGGCACAGAGACGGTCACGGTTACATCTGTTGCGAATGCAGTGGTGGATGCTGCAGGCAATGCTGCTTCGGTCAATACGGGAGCGAAGACTCTTGCAGCAGTAGGCGTGGCGAGTATCACGGGTACTCCGACGTATACAGCTGTTGCCCCGGTTACGGGCGGCACTACTGGTTATATAGAGATCACATGGAGCGAGGGCGTTTACACGAACGGCAGCCCTGCATCGGGCGCAGTTGTGGCCGGTGACTTTACTGTTGTTTTTACGCGTAACGGTGGCAACTCCACTGATGCAGTGGTCAGCTGCGTAACAGATACTGCGAGCACAAGCTGCCCGGGCACAGCGCCTGCCGCAGGTGCGACTTCTATGCGTCTGCAAATTACAAACACCGGTGCAACGAGCGGTGTAGAGACGATACAGGTGAGCGCGGCATCAAATGCGATCTACAGTGCCACCAGCGGAGTTACGCCGACGACGGTGAATACCGGTACGCTGACTTTTCCTGACCGCCTTGCTCCGACTGTCAGCAGCGTGACTTCTTCGACAGCAGACGGCAATTTCAAGGCGGGCGACACAATTTCCATACAGGTTGTGTTCAGCGAGGCGGTTACGGTCACCGGTACGCCGCAGCTGACGCTTTCGACGGGAAGCCCGGCAACAACCGCAGTAAACTTTGTCAATGTTACCGGTGGCAATACGCTGAACTTTACCTACACGGTAGCTGCGAATAACCTGAATGCCGACCTGGACTATGCTTCAAACGCTGCGCTGAGTGCCGGCACGTCGATACGTGATGCTGCGAATAATGACGCTAACCGTAACCTGGCTAACCCAGGGGCGGCAGGTTCTCTGGGTGCCAACAAAGCGCTTAATGTCGATGCCGTTGTGCCGAATGCGCCGGCCGGGATCGCGCTTGCTTCTGCCGATGATACGGGTTCGTCGAACAGCGACGGCATAACCCGGAACACGACCAACCTGACGTTTACAGGGACATCAGAAGCCAATGCAACGGTGCGCCTTTACTATCCGAACACAGCGGGTACTCTTATTGGTACGACAACTGCCAATGGTTCAGGCAACTGGACACTGGACAACATTTCGCTTGCAGAGAACACCTACAGCATCGTGGCGACAGCGGCAGATGCGGCAGGTAATGTGAGTAGTGCTTCGACGCCTGCATACAGTCTGACGATTGATACGACAGCACCGACGACCCAGAATGCAGTCTATGGCACTTCTTCTTCGCGCACCGGCGGCGGTGCGGTGACGATTGCGGGTCAGGGGCCTGCGAGCGATCAGATCTGGTTTGCGCCATCGGGCACGACGACATTCACTGCGGGTGCGACGATGACGCAGGCCGCTTCAGGTACTGCACTGACAATCAATGCACCTGCGACAGCGGGCAGCTACAAACTCTTTGTACTGGACCTTGCGGGTAATATTTCATCAGAATCAACGGCGACGCTGACTGTGGATAATACCGCGCCGACTATTTCATCGGTTGCCCCTGCAACGAATGCTTTTGTAAACACTGCGAATGTGAGCTACACGATCAATGAGGACTGCGTCGCTGGCAGTGGCAGCCGTGTAACCTGGACGCAGACAGGTGGTACGGTCGATCCCGGCAGTCCGCGTACGGCGAACCTGGCGGGCAGCGAACTGACTGCAGGTACAAAAACCAATATCGCGCTGACCAATGCGCCGGCGCTGGTTTCCGGCGCTATTTATACGGTAGCTTTTACCTGTACCGATGCTGCGGGCAATGCCGCGACAGCGGTATCAAGCACGAACGTGACTTTTGACACGACTCTGCCGGTGATCACGGTCACAAGCCCGACCAGTTCATCGTCGGTTACCAGCACTGCTGTTAACTATAGTAATTCAGAGATCTGCCAGTCGGGATCGATTACCTGGACGCGTACGGGCGGTAATGCAGATACTGGTGGTTCGCCGGCGGGCACACACACGCAGGCTCTTACCGGGGCGGAGCTGAATGCGGGTGCGTTTACCGGTTCGATTACGAACAACCCTACACTTGCTGACGGTGCGATCTACTCTGTGGCGTTTAACTGTACCGACCGTGCAGGTAACGTCGCGACGACCGTCACGCGTACGAACGTTACATATTCACCTGGCAGCCTGAGTATTGCATCTGCAGAGACTCTGGATTCAGATAATGACGGGAAGATCGATACCTATCGCGTAACCTTCAACAAGCCGGTTACCGATTCGACGTTTCCCGGGCATGCCGGCCATAACGCTTTGGGAACGGTAACGACAGCCTGGCTGGTTGCCGGCTACACGAATGTGAGAATCGTTACCGGTACCCTGGTCCCTGGTGGTGTCGATACGGCGAATGATGCAACCATTTACATTCGTTTTGACGAAAACGTTCTTGATTGTTCTGTTGCGACGCAGGTAGGTTGTGATACGGATGCCAAACCCGACCTGACGACCACTTCAAGCCCCGGCCTGCAAGATGCCGCATTCCCGAACCCAGTCATCGCACAGGTGACGACCGGTGGAGCCGCCGGGGTTGTAGAAGCCGACAGTGCGCGCCCGATTCTGGTTGCTGCGCGTTCCCTGGGTGCGACCAGCCTGGATGCGATTTTCAGTGAACCGGTAGATACTGTAGAGGGGCAGACCGCGACGAATTACGTGATTACCGGCGGCACAGCACCGACGGTTTCAGCTGCTACGCGTGATGGCACGAACACGAACATCGTACACCTGACGACGGGCACACAGACGGGCGGGCAGGCTTATACGCTGACGGTGAACACAAATGTGAAAGACCTTGCGAACTTCAACCTGAACTCTTCTGCGAACAGCGTGAATTTTAATGGTGTAGTTGACCCTGTTGTGTCGAGCATTGTGACCGCATCAGCTACGACGCTGACGATTACGTTTAACGAGTCGGTGAAAGCGACCACTGCGGAGTGTGCGAACCAAACAGCCTGCGCTCTGATATACCAGAACCTTTCTCTGCCGGTTCTGTCAGCGGTTTCTACCGCGGGTTCTGGCAATAACTCTGCGAGCTACACGCTGACGGTGAACCCGATGATCGAGGGCCAGGCATACACAACGACAGTTCTTGCCACCAAGATCGAGGGTGTTGCAGCACCTGCAGGCCGTTACGTTTCTTCACCCAATAACTCTGCGACGTTTAATGGTGATGGAAGGCCGGCGGCGAATATCAGCCCCGATACACAAACACAGTGCCCGACGCCGACGAACATTCCTCCTTCTGCACCGGCTGCGACGCGTGTAGTGGTTCAATATGATCAGACGGTGGGAGCAACTGCTACTACTGTGACAAACTACAAGATAACAGGTTGTATGACAGGTACTGACTGTGCCAGCGGCACAGGAGCACCAAACTCGAACGGAGCTTCACTTGTGACGAGTATGGGCGGCAACAAGTATGCGGTGGATTTTACACAGTCATTTGACACGGATACCAGCCAGTATCAGCTGACGGTGACGGGGGTTCAGGATGCAAACGGCAATACGATTGCCTTGCCTGGTACCATGTCTTTCCGTTGCGGTACGGACACAACCCCACCGAGCCTGATCGCCGCGAGTGTGGTAGCAGCGAATGCAGGTTCAACAGTTATTTTGCTCACGTTCAGTGAGTCGGTGGAAAACGTCACTGCTAACGTATCCGGTAATTACAGGTATGACGCGCAGGCTTACGGTACGGGTGTGAGTACAGCTGCGCGGCAGACCAATACTGCACAAGTGCAGTTGACTTTTGTGCCTGCGCTCTCGAACGGAGGCCACCAGATTCGGGTGCAAAATGTCCAGGATTTACAGACCAACGCGATTCTGGACAATGGAGTCAACAACGTCCAGCCGGTGATCGTGAATGCACCTACGGGTTTCACCGGTGGTCCTGTATTCACTGATCCATTCGGTGATGGCACGCCGGCCGGTACAATTGTCAAGTATGATGGCAAGTTATACTTGGGGCCAGATATGTCTTCGAGCAAGCTTTTCGAGGTGAATTACGGTCTTACGACCGCACAAACAATAACGCTCGATGCAGACGGCACCTTTGGGGCGCCAATCAGTGCATTCAGCGGCTATGGTACCAAATACACTGGCTGCAATGATACCTTTAGTAACCCTCCCGGTGGTTCTGAGCAGTGTTCAACTGGTTCAACCAATGAGCGAGACGTCGAGGGAATCGATACCATGTATGCTGCATGTGTTGGAGGTACATCGACGCCGACGATGACAGGCACTGCGTGTACTGGGGCCGCGGGTACTGAACGCCTTTTTATGGTCGCCAACAACACGGATGTGACGAGTAATGCGTTCTATCGCTCGTTTTGGCAAACAACGGATAAGTCGAGTTCAACGACGACATTTACTCTGACCGAAGGGTATTCCGGTGACACAGGCGGTACCGCAGCATTTCGCGCAATGAACCTGATTGTTTTTAAAGATCAGCTCTTCATGAACTTTGGTGCGGAGCTCGGTGGCGGCGGTCGGGGTGGTCGCGTCTGCATAAACCCCGCTGGCTGTACTGGTGCGTCAAATTCTACATACTTGAGTTATGTCGGTTTTCCGAATGCTTCGCGCTTGAAGCGTCTGGGAGCCGGAACATCACTTCTGCCAAATGGCTCGGCCAACGGGGGTGCATACGGTGATACTAATCTTGGCAATCAGGCCTTTAACGCGATAAATGTGGTTTTTGAGCATGATAACGACGGGGCGGGTGCCAATGAGTCACAGTTGTACATGGCGAACGGTGGTTACTCGAGTAGCGCACTGGGTTCTGCGAGGTCTACAAACAGCGATGGAGGAATCTTGCGCAGTGTTCTTGCGTATTCGACCAAAACCAGTCTACCCGGCAATTGTACTAGCGGTAGCGATGGTTGCCTAACTTTTTGGGAAGATATCACGCCGGATAGCCTGACGAAATGGAACAACTATTACTCGATTCCGTATCCGCAGAATACTGGCGCAACAGGGTCGACGAATTGTACAACAAGTTTTGTAGAAATGGATTGCGTACTACCCTATAACGTCTTTGTTCCGGCACTCAAAGCCATTCCCTATATGCGGACAGCGCCCAATGGCGATCTCTACATGATCCGCAACGGTTGTAGCACAAACAGCTATGCGACTAATGGCGGTGCGAACAATTTCCGCACACTCCGCCAGGTCTGCCCTTCAGGAAGTGAAGTGCCACAACTTTGGATGATGCCAGCAAACTGCGGTAGTGCAGCTTCGTGTGCAGCGGCATGGCAGCTGGTTGCTGAGTACGGTTCTACGGGCAAGACCAACATGGCATCGAACACTGGCTCGTGCGGTTCTGCGCCGAACAAGTGCCTCAACAATACACACATCACATTGCTTGAATTTGTGGGCAACTGGCTCTATGTCGGTTGGGATAATGCGACAGACGGGGCGAACGTGTGGCGTGTCGACTTTAACTCCACCACGTGCACCGGTTCTGCAAGCTGTATGGTCTCGGGTAACAAACCGGCAGAGACGCAGTTTTCGATTGTGAACCTGCCGGGCATTGAGTCAGGTGGCGGTGGTACGAACCAGAAGATCTTCAGCCACGTGACGGTGAACGACGCTGGCAAAGACTGGCTGATTATTATTACGCGTGACGGCTCGAATGCGATGAAGATCTACCGTACGGCGAATGATCAGAACTAGAGAGTGCGTTAGCTATGGGCTTGGTTCGACTACGCTCACCACAGGTAAGCCCATAGCTAAGGAGCGAGCCTCTGTATGAACAAGTTTAAGACAATCAACCTTACATGCCTGTTAGCCATGGGCTTAAGTCCATGGCTAACCAGCGCCTGCAAAGACAGCAACCAGTTACCCAAAGACGGCCCGATTCGCCCGATGAAAGAGTACTCCATCGGCAACTCGCGTGAGTGGGTTGAGATGGAAAAGCGTCTCGCGCCGCAGGTGCGTAAGTCAGTGAACGAAGGAAAACCTGCGCTGCTGGTCGAAGTGCCGAATGCGAAGGTGGACCAGGGCACCTACATCGAGAAGATCGGTGTGATGAATATGGATGGCAGCGAAATTGCGGTTACAACCATCAAGAGAGAGAGAAATCCCCTGACTTATGCCTACTTCGACTGGAACCTGATACCGTGGTCGGGGAAAATCAAGGCGTTTGTGAAATGGAACAAATACGATCTCTGGGTACAGGAGATCAAGGTCTCGGACATACCGGGAAACAAGTAGGGCTCCGCGAAGCAATGAAGTCGTAAGCCTGTCTGGCAGATTTTTTGGTCAGTCAACCTTCCATCTGCTATATTTAGGTCAATGGAAGCTACGACGAGTGCCCCCGCAGAAGGCGTTGCGCAAAAGCCGCAATTTACTCCTCAAACGACTGTAGGCGAGGCGCTGCGTATACACCCCGAAGCTGGCCTGGTACTGGCAAGTTACCACCTGGGTGGCTGTTCGCACTGTGGTATCAATGAAATCGAGACACTCGAGCAGATCTGCATGGGTTATGGTGTACCCATCGATGCGCTCGTGGCTAGCCTGAACGCTCTTTTGGAAGATTAAACGGTCACTTCAACTGCGCTCAGTGACCTCACGCTCGGTGCGCGTAGTCGAAACGAGCGAAATTAGTTCACATACACTTCTAAATGCTGAATATCGCGGATGGCGAGAATTGAGCGGCCGCCGCGGGCCGTAAGCGAAACAACATTATCTCCCTCTATTACCCGCATTTTTGACAGGGTCACCCGTTCACCCGTTTTAAGGGTTACTTCGAGATCGAGCCCCTGGTGTTTGACGTATTGCGAAAGTACTTTTCTGAACTTGTTGCGGCTGGCCGCGATAGAAGGTTTGCGCATGGATACTCCTGGAAATTAGGTGCGGCATCCATGCCTGTTGGTAATGCCTGAAAAGGGCCGAGTAGTTACTCATCTCTTTTCAGCTATCACCGGTGCGCGCCGTCCTTGGCGCGTGTCATGTGACATAATTAGTATCGGCGCATCGCGCGATAGCTTGAGCGGAAAATCCCCCTTTTCGGGGCGAAAGCCCCGAAAAGGAGAAATTATCAGCCGGCCTTGACTTCGACTTTCTTGTAGTTGGACTTTGCCTTGTCGGATTTCGGCAGGGTGATGGTGAGAACGCCGTTTTTGAATTTTGCGTCGATCTTCGCCATGTCGATGTAGCCCGGCATCGAGATCACGCGGCGAAACGTGCCGTACGAGCTTTCGATGATGTGGTCTTTATCCTTTTCATCGCGCTTTTCAATCTTCTTTTCGCCTTCGAGGATCAGCTCGCTGTCCGAGTGGGTGACGTGGATGTCCTTTTCTTCGAGGCCGGGGAGCTCGGCAGTCACGACGACCGACTCATCGTTTTCGCGCACGTTGATCGACGGTACGAATCGGTTGAAGAATTTTTCTGATTCGAGCACAATGGGGCTCGACCGCCAGCCCGACAGGTTGTCGAAAAGCGTGTTGAATTCGCGCTGCAGCGCGTTCATGCGGTTGTTCATTTCTGAAAGGAGGGCTTCTCTGCCCTCAGGTGTCCATGGTTTGAGTAGGCTCATATATCCTCCTGTGAATTGAGCGGCGAATGCGGTGCACAGTTCGCCTTTGTGCGTGGCCATACCATATGGGGTTGCGCGTCAAGTACAATGGATGGATTTGTCGGGTATTAGTCAGGTTATTTGGCAGGCGGAGTGGCTAGCCCTGGGGAATTTTGGCCAAAAAAGCAGACACTCCGTGATGACACCGGCATTTTCGTTCCATTTGAGTGAATCGCAGTCATAGTTAGTCACATGAGTATTGCCCTGCCACCGCCGTTCCGGTTTGAGCCATAGTCTGACCATTCGGTACACCAGCCATGAAACGCTGACGCGCATTGCTGCTGCCGCGCAGTGTAGGGTGTCGTATTCCGCCATGGTGAAGCGCGTCGTGACCACCTCAAACGGCCCCTGCTGCCGGTTGTAGCTCCGCTTAACCCCGCGGCGAACCCCGTTTCGGAACATAGTTAGTCGCAGGGTGCGGATGGCGAGGCGCATGACCTCCCTCTGGTGTCTGCGCCAGGTCTGTGCCTCGGTGGCTGGTAGTGATACGCTGGTAGTCAACATTGTCCCTCTACTATTTAAATACCAGGAAATGCCCGTTTTTTCTCACTCTGAATGGCTTTTTTTGCTTTACCCGCTGATTTGCCGTGTGTTTCCTCCGTACGGAAATTTTTTCCTGCTGGCCAGATAGCTCAGTCGGTAGAGCAGAGGACTGAAAATCCTCGTGTCGGGAGTTCGATTCTCTCTCTGGCCACATTCTTTCTCTCTAAACTTCCTTCAACTTCAGATAAATTGGGCGAAAGCCGGAGCTTTTGGTACATTAATTTCAACCTAGAAGTGCGATTCGGCTAACGAGCCGGGTCGCTTCAGGGGACGCATTGGCTTCGATTGCCGCGTTGGTTGTTTGAAAAGCATGCACGGTAGCCTCCATCCAAAAGGCAATCTGTATAACTGCAGAAAACGAAACTTACGCACTCGCAGCTTAATCGCTCGATGCACTGGTAATAGCCTGAGTCTGCGGAAGCTATTGCCTTAAACCTACAGCAGAATAGGTCATGCGCGCGCGGCGTGCGTGTGGCCCAAGTTAAGCCGCTAGGCTTCGTACTTGCCTGTCGATGGGCGATGCGAAGAAGAAAAACAATTATCGACTAAGCATGTAGAAAGCGAATGATTGAGCGGTAAGACGCGGGTTCGACTCCCGCCGTCTCCACACTATACTCTCCAATCCTCGCAAATCCCAATTGTCATCCAATTGGTAATGCGTTGTATTGGTTGAATCTGGCAGCAAATCATCGAGCGAAAAGTACCGAAGATTTGCATTAAACGCGAATTCCGTCAGGTAAAGATTTGAATGCTTCGGATTGATCCAGGTATGGGCTCCAAAGGCTTTTTTAAGAACCGCATTTTTTCCTTCTGCAACATTGTTATGAATTCCATTTTTTGAAAACCGATTCCGCGCCCACTTGTAACGCCTGTCCGATGACTTACGCGAATGATTCACAGTGCGATGGTTCTTACTTGGAAGACTATAACCTTGATCTGTGAAGAGGGGAGTGTGGAATGGGATTTTTGAAAAAATCTTGGGAATAACTGTTTCGGCTTTTTGATTGGGAATTGAATCGTAAAAAACTGCTCCCTGGCGGATTCCCAAAGTTTGAACGAGCGTCCCGACCTGATCCGCACCAAGGCTTTCTGAACGGTAAATACTTGAAGTTTGCCCCGACCTTTTGAAGCGTTTTCGCCCTTTGTTTGCAAGCGTCCCGCACGAAAATAAAACCACCGTGTCACAACTTGGAACCTTCAAATCCTTCACAATATCCGTAAGGTCAGCTTCGCGGTCTTTGGGAAAATTGAACCCCTGGAATTTTAACTTGTTGTCTGTGTAAAACTTTTGCTGCATCCTGGGCATTATATCCGCCGCGAACAGTTGCAATCTTCGCTTCAATCTTACTGCCGTTGAAATCGAACAACCTATACGCTTCCGAATCTCTGCAATGGTCAGCACCTTGGGATACTGAACCTGGCTTTCTTTCAACAAATAGGAAAAGGTCCAGCGATCAATTTTAAGGTGGTTTAGGGGGCTTCCAGAGAGCCTGCTGTAACCTTTGTGGCAGGTAGGGCAGCGAAGTACCAATTCACGCCTTCCGTCGATTTTGGTGAGCTTTTCATTGCAGCAAAACTTGGGATAAAAGGCGTCTAAAATGGAGTCGGTTAGGGTGGTGTAGAAGGTTGTGTCGATTTTGATTGGCGAGGGGTTTTGGGGTTGTTGCGAGGATTCGAGAAGGAAGGCATGGCTCAAATAGGGTGTTGAGCCTTCATTTTTTTGGGAGTTAAGCATATAAGATCATAAACTGCCTTTGGAAACTTGCCAAGTCTTTTATCCAAATCTTGTAATTCTTGAAATATTGGATTTTTTCAAAATGTTAGCACTTGCTAATGAAGACTATCTGTAGTCAGATTTGTAAACAATGACGGCTGACGATTGAAGAAACTGATCATCTTGGCGAAAGCATCTGAACGCATCAGAAGATCCGCGCCCATTAATTTGGGTATTTCATCATAAACATTCTCATTGCCAACATAGCCAGTCACCCAGGAGCGATATTTCAGAACTTTAGTGTCGGAGGCGTCAACTGCATACAAACCGTTTTCAAAACTTCCCAACCTCAGATTTAAGGCTGCGAAGATGCCAGGGTTTATCCACAAGATTCGAAATGCTTCAAAGGTATCCATATCATGAAACAATCGAGTAATGACATGAGAATCCATCTTGGGAGCTGTCGAATTCATCCATGTTTCGAATTCGAACGGACTCACATGCGTATCAATGTATGGGCGTTCCGTTGAATCACTATTGAGATTGATGCACGTGAAGAGTGAATATCTTTCTACCTTTTTCCCATAATCTTCACGATAGGTTTGCTCTTCAAAAGAAGCTATCCTGATCCATTCACCCGAAGTTGAAAAACTCAAATTCTTATCGGTCAGCGCAGCAAAATCCTTTGGTCCAATCAATTCCATTGGTCTACTCTCGCGAGAATTCCATTGGGAAATCAGTAAAGGATATTCAATGTAAACCGAAGTATAAGTATCCTCTATGGGGATAATGCTTTGACGAAAGTCATTATAGAGTCGTGTATTGATCAGTCTTACCAAATAATTCGGAACCAGAAGGTTTCGGGCACTCATCTGAAAAGAGTGGTTCCAGAATAATTTTGACCTCTCCTGATTCTCTTGTTTATTCTTTGTCCAGAACTCCCCGAATATATTCCGCAATGAAAACCCGATATTTTCCAATCGATAATGTCTGCGGTTCAATACAAGATGAAAATGGTAACCCTCATTATCTATCGGGTAAGTTACGTTAAGCTCCTCAAGCACCAAAGAATCATGGCTTAGCCCGAGCAACGCTTCAATCCGAAAATCTATATTGAATATTCCTGTCGGATAAATTGCCTTCAACTCCGATTCTGTTCCAGTCCTCAAAATCTCGTCCGATTCGCAGACATCGCAAATCAATTCCACTATGCAAATCTGACTTATTTCCAAGAAGTATTTGCGATTCTTTAAGAACCAGCCTATTGGTCTTAGCATCAACGGAGCATTATTTTTTATGTGCATATACAAACCTGAGAGCGCTTGATTATGGCGTTCCGTAGTGCTATTTCGAAGGCGCGTGAACAGTATGCAGGCGAAAATTTCAACTTCTGAAAAATTCTCAAGTTGCTCGACGGATGCAATCGAACCTATCTCCTCCTGAACTGGCAAGCGTGAAGAAATCGAGTCGAAAAGCTCGCCCCACATCTCCTTGATGATAGTCGTGTTATAGCCTATTGAGGCGAAAGCATTTATGAGATTTGAAGCAAACATACTGGTAATAACGTAAGCATCCTGACTGAATTCATGTTTTAGAAGTTCAGCAAGATATTTCATACATAATTCAGAGTCTTGCTGATGCGCAATGGCAAGTGCCCGCTTATTAACAAATCGCTGAACCCAATTCCCGCGCCCGAAACAAAAACGGCAAACCCAATAAAATACTGAAATTTCAGAGTTCTCATTGAACAACAGATCAAAAGACTCAAGCAGGGCAGCCTCGTCAGAAGAATCGCGCTTCGTAATTCCAATCAGAAGACTTTTAGTATCGGAGTCCAACTTCGTTCTCTCCGAGAACAAATATTGGAGAGAGAGAAGATGAGAATCCGAGAGCGGGTGATCACTGAAAAAATCTGCCAATTCGGCAGGCTTCATATCTTGGAGATTGTTTCGATTCTCCGAGTCTGCTATCTGCGCCATTCTGTTTTTGGAGAATCTTGATGGATTTCCATTTTCTTCAATAATAGAATCATCCAGGATGGCACAAGGAACTATGTTAAGCTGTGCGAATAGTTGCGATGCTTGGTCCTTTGTATCTTGAGAGAATTCGTTGTGTTTACCACGGAGGAACCTATTGATTGCATGATGGGAGAACTTTTGGGCATGGATGCTTTCTCGTATCGGATCGGTTCTCAGCAGCATCAAGCCATATCGAACGAATGCCTCTGAATTATTTAAAGGACAAGTTTGAAGTAGCGCAAATTCCAATTCGGGACTCACTTCACCATTTGCAATTAGAAGCAATTCATGAAAACTTTCTTCAAGTCTCCAATCATATGAGCTGGTGAGTAGCTGTTCAGCAAGATATTTGCCTGCTTCGTCTCTTTTTATGCGAGCAAATTCTTCAAACCACTCGACTGTGAACCTACTGGTGCTTCTGCCGTCAGTATGATTAACGACGGAATTAGCTAAACTCGCGATACGCTTCACATATTCAACGCCATATTGTCTGTCGATTTTTGCGACACTTTGAATGGCAGATAGAAGTTCGTCTAAAGTCCTGTCCTTTCTGAATGTATAAGCAAGCTTAAATCTCAATGCCCTCAACAGGCTTTCTTGGGCTTTCTCGCGTAATCCCGATCTGCTCTGTAATGAAGATAAGACAAACCACAAATTTGCAATACTTGAGAAGTACCCCCTTTCTTCCGACCTGGTCACTAATCCTTCGACGACTTTTACGATCAATGCTGAATTTTCATTTGTCGCATAGGAGCAAAGAATATGGATCAGAGTCTCTGTGGGTAATGGACCAGCATCGGTGCCTGCGTCGTTTCCGAGCGTGATAGCAGTTTCATCATGAACTTTGAGAAGAAGATCAATAGTTTGACTCCATTGCTCGGGCGTCGTGAGCAGGGATAAGCCTTTCGAAATCGATTCATTGATAAGATGTCTCATTTGATATAGATCAGAAACTCGAATTTCCCCCTTGAAAACTTGAAGATCTTGAATTAACAAGTTGAAAGTCTTTCTTATTTCAAAATAGTTGTCTGGTTCCTGAATAGAAATGTTAATTATCTCTGAATAATAGACAATCCAATTGTAGAACCAATTTTTGCCTCTGAATGAATTCAGAGCATGTGCGACACTTGCGAAATTCCCCTCTTCTGATAGCCTTTTGATTTCCTGGAAAAACAACTCAAATTCCGCAGTCTCATCTTCGCCAATGTGTTGAATTTTGGACACCCTTGAAGTAAAAGAAGTTAAATCAAACTCTGCATTTTCCTTGTCATATTTAAATACGGAAGTTAGTTTCGTGTACTGTTCTGAGGTTAGATCGGAATCAGGAAAATCAGCAATAGCCAATATTTCTGCCATGAATATGCTCTCATACTCGCGTAGTTTGCCTTTTTCAATTTGCTCTCGGATATCCAGCAGCTTATTGTACTTTTTTTTCAGTATCAGATACTTCACATAATATTTGAAATCCTCGATTGCAATATTTTCGTTCTTCTTAAAATGATTAATATAGAGATGCCACGGTGCTGCAATATTGTTTTGTTCGCATAGATAACAAGCCTCAAGCCCAGATCGTTCTTCAATAGCTGGACCTCCGTCAAAAACCAAAAAACTCCTGACATATTCGAAACCCTTTAAGTTGCCGACGGCGGTAAGGAACAATCCGTAGGCTTCTTCAAATTCATGCTCTGTACTTTCTAAAGTATGGAGCTGTTGGATTAGCCTCACAAGCTGCGGATAATTTTGGTTTAATATCGCGAATTGGAGCAATAATCGGACGTTTTGCTTAATTACCTGCCAAGGGTGTCCATTCAATAAACTCAGACTTAGGAACTCTTTCTCTGATAATATGTCTCGACCCGCATCAAGCTGATTCCGCTCCAGCAGTAATGACAATAAGTATCGATGTGCTTTGGCGTCTGAGTAAAAATCCTTTCGCAATAACCAATCTGTGACGGGTTTAAGGCAGGCGACAGTAATCTCAATATTTCGCGCTTTGATTTTGTTTATTAAAAATCTTCTAAAACTTTCATGGTAAATGGAAAAGCCACCAGCCGTCTCATTCTGCTTGAGGACGGGATAAAGGATCTCTAAACTCCCGCCAACGATATCACCCAATCCAGTTATCTCTGCCAACTCCGATTCAGTCAAACCAAAACTGACTCCGCTAAGGATGAGCGGAATTTGAGTTTCATGTCCCAATCTACGCAACATATATTCATAGTATTGAACTAAGTGCTCATCATGTGGCGGAAGTGTCTCTAATGCCTTGCTTGTGATCGGATGCAATCTGCGTAACTCACGTATTAAATACGAGACATATAAAGCGTTTCCCTGACTTTTTTCCAGAATGACCCCTGATAATGTAACCTCTCTTTCGAGTTGAAGATCGGCGAGATTCGCTTTCTCCAAGTATTTACGAATTGCAACTATATCCCATTTCGGGATTCTAAAATTCTGAAATCCTAAGAGGATCTCCAATTCCACTGTTTTTTGCGTCGCCAGCAATAGGCAAACGTTAGAACTCAGCTCTAAACTGGAAATCGCCCCAATAATATTACTGTCAACAGTCGGCATTTGATTTCCCGAAGATTCCCTGATTCTTTGAATATGATCAAGCCCATCAATTATGATAACTAACTGCTCAGGGACATGTTGGATCAAATTATTGAGTTCCAACAAATTACTACCATAAGCAACATGCTTTTTTGATCTTAAATCTGGAAAACCGTTTAGAATCCCAGAGATTAAATTTCCGCACAATGTATCGACCGAAATGCGACTTTGACGCAAATTATCCTGCATATCGGTGTAACAATAGTGCTTGATACAGGCGATGGATTTGGTGTGCAAATATTCTTCAAAATGCTTGATGAACCATGATTTGCCTGCGCCAGGTTCACCCAGGAGAATTACTTTTTTCTCCGATAGTAAATTCGTTAGCAAGCCATTTGAATCAGTATCTGTGAGAATATTCAACGCATGATCGATGGGAATATCTTGAGGGATTGCTCCTAAATCTGTGGATATGCGCAGATAATGTAATATGTTCTTTACATTCAGCTTTTGGGATTCAGTTGATCGACCCTGTTTGATTCGATGCAACAATGAGAGGGCAACTTGAGTGGTACTAAGATTTGCATTGGGATAAACTCCTATGCCGATTCTTTTGAGCAAATCAAGAGTAATTTGCTCTAACTCTCCTGGATTTTCGAAATCTCCGCTAAATTTTGGAAAGTCTATTTCGATTATCAAATTATTGCAGAATTCAGCAAATTCTTCACGATCAAAGAAACTTTGCTTTCTTCGTAGTCGCCGCCATGAACTATCGACTCCATTTATTTTGTGCCAAACTTTCTCCAAGTTGATCTTAAAAATACATGTCGGATGGGAATCAAATGAAGGGATTTGATCTGAAAATTTTGTGAGGTATGGTAGTAAATCATCGTTCGGACCTGCCCACGCGAGACAGAGACGCATTTCCACAGGACTTGTATCATCATACGATTTCCAGGATTGAAATAATTTATCGATTGCCATTTCCACAGAGTCATTGGACAAATCGGATTTACATAAATCCCGTGACGCCCCAGGAGCGCCATATTTGATTTGCTTTTTGAAGATGCCCTCGGTTTTGATGATGGTTAGATCATCAAAGCGATCTTCCGCAGTCTGCTTTTGATCAATGTAGAATTCAGAGTCGTTCATCGCCAACATTTCTCGCAGAATAAAGAAAGCGGTTAATAAATCCTGATATTCGTAACCTTGGTGTGCGGAATGAAGGGACATGATTTTCGCCCATCTCGAATTATTACTTTCAGGTGTAGAGTATTTCACTGCATACAATTCATTGTCCCACTACTCAGGTTTGGTTCTCAGTTCGACAAACAAATACATAAATTACCTCAGCCATATCGGATCTTCGCGCACTTGATCGAGATTGCCATTGTCAACAGCCTGGCTGGCAACAGCAAACGTATCTTGAATCTGCTCCCAAACGCCAACTCCCAAAGCATTATTTATCATAAGGGTAAAAATGCCACCATTCATTATCTTGTTCAAATCCAAACATTTCATCAATCTTAGGTCTTTGTCGTATGAGAGAATAAGCAAATGCAGGGATTTGTATTCAACGATTGCAGAGCGGAAATTCCAGAGCCGCATTTTGAAACCCTCTCGCTGGATTTGTTCCACCGATTCCATAAACTGATTAAATTTTCCTGATTTGCGGGCTTTTTTAAGAAGCGCATCATCCTCAGTTATGATGTTTATTTCACCGCTCTTATGTTCTGTGAAAATCTCACCATATTTCTGCATCATCTCCTTAACTGGTTTGCCTTTCGGAATTGAGAATTGAAAAAGCCCATCTCGCTCCAAGCCTGGCGACACATTCATAGTCATGACATTGTCCCTAATGTACTCTGCCGCCTGCTGTATAAAATTGTCAGTAATCCGATCAAGCGCCGCAAAATCAAATTTGAGTAAGCTAAAGTTTCGCTTGGGATTTTCCCGAGTGATGTGAATATCAAAATCTTTTCGGTCAAAGCTATAGGAAAGTGTGTGATGGTAGTTCTTCTTTCTTGTTTCACCCGCTTGGAATAAAGAATAGTTGAATTCGCCGAAACCAAATAGAGCTTTCCCATCCATTCGGATTCGTAGGCGTTTTGGTTTCTTCATAATTTTCATTGGCGCACTCCATTTTTTAAACTACTTAATCGTTGAATATGCGGCAAATATTATGTCCCATTAAATAGTATACGGGCGAGATGGATGTGATCTCATGGAACGTCGCTAAAGCCTATGTTTATGAGATATAGAAAGCATGAAAAAGTCACTCCGCAAACCTGAGAACTGGCAAGATTTTGAATCGCTCTGCAAAAAGCTGTGGGGCGAAATCTGGAAGGCTACTGACATTAAAAAAAACGGACGCTCGGGTCAGGCCCAGCATGGCGTTGATATATCTGGAATACCAAGCGGAGCGACAGATTTCTCTGGAATTCAATGCAAAGGTAAGGACGATTACTCGAATGCCATTTTATCGACCTCGGAGATTGATCAGGAAATTGAGAAAGCAAAGAGTTTCAAGCCGCCATTGAAAAAGCTCATATTTGCAACTACTGCAAATAAAGACGCAAGACTCGAAGAATATGTGCGCGAGAAGAATATCCTTCACCTGAACAATAATTTGTTTGCTGTTGAATTGTACTGCTGGGAAGATATTGTTGATTTGATCGAAGAGAATCGGCAAACTTATAATTGGTATCAGGAGATTGCAAAATTCAAAGGTTCGCATGAGATTCAAATCGAGTTTAACGGATCAAAGGATCAAGTTATCCTGCGACCAAAATTTATTGAATACCGTATGAAAACCGTCAAGGCGAGAAATCAGCGTGAACTGGTTGATGCTGTTACTAAAACTATACCAATGCAAGATGATTTGAAACTTCCATTCATCGATGAAAGTACCAGGTGGCATGATTCGACCATTTGTCCTGTTAGATTACAATTCAGCAATATAGGCGGAGGCGCGTTGGAGAATATCAAAATCGAACTGGAGCATGCTGTTGACGGATTATCGTTTAAGAAGTCGGATATGTCGGATGGCATTGGCACGTCTTTTCTCGATCAAGCATCACCGATGGTAACCATTGACTCTGCGCGCATTCGATATGTGAATAATTTGTATCCTTTAATCCAAAAGGACTCTCGCAGTATTGATTTCTTTATTAAATGCCCACCGATCATATTTGAAACCGCTCTGACATGGCGGTTTCTTTCAAAGGACTATGATACGAATGGTACTGTCCTGCTTAAAATTGACCCTCATATCAAAATAGTCGATAATGAAGTCTTCCAACATCCAAAATCTGATGAACCCGAAGGTGACATTCGTTCGTACTTTCGACCCGCAAGCCAAAAGGATAAATCGAGATTTAACAATGAATTTGGTGATTCGCCGCTACTCAGATTTGCTCGCCACGATCAATTATAGCAGCATAGGAAAGTGACTGCGCAAGAGCAAAAATGCGGGTTGCTATGACCATGTTAATCAGCCGCCGAAATTGCTGCTACCTCGCCATATTCACCCACCGATCCTCGCCAATCTTTTCAACGCAATCCAGGAGTATTTTCACCTGCGCCACCTGCTGATTTGGTTGGATTTGATTAAATTCCAGCACCTTCTGTCCGCTCGAAAGTCTTTGCAATTTTGCGAAGGGGTCACGCAGTTTTACAGTTTTTTCAATAAGAATGTTTTCGTGGGCGTCAAAGAGTACCGTAAAAAGTTCTCGGTTCTCTGCCGCGTAAGCATGAGAAATGAATGCAGAAAACCCGTAAGGCTTTTCCAACGGCACATAAAAAATATCTGAACCGATATTGTGAACAAGAATCTGATTACCTTTCAAGTCAGATTTCACAAAAGCCTCTCGCGAAACTTCAACACGCTCGGTGCCAATAAGATCGTCGCCGTGGTAAATTTTGGTGGTAAGAATTCGGTTTTCAGGAGAGTAATGAGAGACTTTGCGCATGAGATCAGAGTCGGCATAATCCGATACTTTGAAAAGCAAAAAGTAGAATGAAAATAGAACAGCATTCCCATCGGGTTTGCTCTTAACCATATGCCGAAATAAGCCTTAAAATCGATTCTGAGGTCGTTTTTGACCATCTACAGGGCTTGAAAACAGGATAATCCAGGCTACTGCGGACTAACCTATTCAGGCACGCATGACTGGCATTTCCTCTGATTCATCGAGCACCAGCTTTTTGAGAAATTCGATGAATTCCTCATTGTTCATCGACTTTTCAACATGCTCAAATTCCACCAGCGGGAAGTTTGAGAGCAGAATCACGAGACAATCAATGCCATAGTATCTTGCTCTACCAACCGCCTGTATCAAGTGTTCCCAGGTAAAATGCAGTTGTAAGTTCTTAATCCGCTCATCCGTCGAAAGGATTTTGTAGTAAAACTCCATCCCGCGAAAATTGGTTAAGGACATATCGACATCATTGTAAGAATCGATTGTCTCTACAGGGTAATCAAGTATCGAAGCCTTCAATCGCAAAAGTGGTTCTGGAATGTTCGGAGTTCCGATAACGATCAAATTCTCTTGCTCAAAGTCGCGGATGCTTTCCAATGCACCAAAATGTCCTGAAATTAAACCAGAAAACTGTTCTTCCATATCTTTGAGTGAGATTACTTTGAAGTTTTCTTGCACGAACTTATTTTGAACGATAGCAGCAAAATCGTCCTGCCGCTTTACAGTCTCAAGGGACGATTTCGAGTAACTAAGGTCGCATCTCTGGTGCATCCTCGCCACAGGCTTGATTGCAGGACTTGAATGCACTTCCACGCGGTCTCCGAAAAGCCTTTGATAGGTTGAAATGTCAGGTGTTGCCGAAAGAATAATGGAATCAACCGTCGGACGCAATTCTCGCCGTACTATATAATGCAAGTAGTTGCCGTCGCTCGTAATTCTCGTCGCTTTCAGCAGTGACATTACATTACCAGCACCTCGGAAAAATCCAATGCCGATTCGCTTCACAGCATTTTGCAGGGCTGCGTAATCGGATTTATTGTTGTTTTGATCAATTGCGATAACATGATTCCTATCCAGCTTTTGTAGCATTCTCAGAAGCGTCGCCAGGTCTGAGTTTGAATTATCCAACCTTGATATGATGGCTTCGATAACGCTCAAATTTATGCTGAACGGTTGCAACAGCCAAGGCAATGGGCATTCATCAAACAGTAAAAGGTTTCCGATATCGAGTTCGCCGTCCTGGAAGAATCGCGCCTGAGTCATTATCTTGATTGCCGCTTCCTTAGCCGCTTTCTTTCGTCTCTGGTACTCTTCAAAGCCTGGCAGATGCTTCTTTTTGATATGCGACCAAGGACTCAAACCAAGATCATAATACGGTTGGAGAATCTTTTTCATATCCTCTGAGTGCTCTGGAAATCGGACGCCGTTTGTGTAATAAAGCCCTGCCTTATGAGTCTTTGTAACGATTGTACATTTTTCAGGGAGTTCAATTTTGCTGGCGAGATGAGTTTTACCCACACCTACTGGAACTTCAAATATTTTTATCTTTCCTGGCATGCTATACTCCTTGAATGGCTGCAATCAATGATTTATTCAACCATCTTCGGGCATCTTCAAGAGTAGCATAAGCAGCATCGTCGCTTTCGATTCTTCTTACTTGCCCAACCTTCAACCTCTGCGCCCTGGTAATGTTGTATGGAGATACCTGGCATTCCTTTCCAAAGTATTTGCAATTGTTTTTGCAGGTTGAGGGTCGTGACGAGAGCTTACGATAAAACTTTAGTAAATCTGCGTATGAACGGAATGAATCGTCTTCTGTGATGGGGCGGTTCTTGGTTATTGCCAGAAAATGCTTGCGACCGCGCTCAATAGTCAGCAGGTTCTTTGCCAAATGTGATAGCTCGTCGAATGTAGCGAATCTAATATTCTGAACAAGCGTACACACTGATAAGAAGAACGGAAAGTCAAAATGAGGTATATTTCGATGCCTTTTTTGTTTCTTCGACTTCGGGCTTGAACGGTCTTCCAATGAGAGGCGCAATGTGTTTTTCCGCAGTTCTACATAGTCTTTATAGGACTGTGGAAAATCATGTTTAAGCGCCTCAAAATACACATCCACAACAGAATTTAATGAAGCCTGTCCAAGCTCGTTCCTGCCAGAAAGTTCCGCTATCTCTTTGTGGGCGGTTTCCAGGGGTGTCTCTGACAAATATCGATTAACCAGTGCGATAACATCCAGGCGGTTTTCAGGATTAAAGCGGAATACCTGTGAACTTAATCCAGATTGATAACCAGTAAGATAAGGCTTGGCTTCCTTGTCGTGACCATAAAAAGCCATAGTACCGAGGTTAAACAACAGAATCAAGATCGGATTTTCGACAACAGCAGGCAGGAGAAAGACAATCCGATACCTGTCGCATTTCTTGCCTTTCTTCCACATTTGGTGGCTCGAAGTGGTATAAATCAATACGGCGGAATTTTTGAATTTTTCCAATGCTTCCCTCAACGTCATTCCATCATCAATATCCACAAAGAGAAGGTTTGTCCTTAACCAATTATCGTTTCGCCGATACGAATTTCGCAGATGATATGGCAGGACAGGATTTCCCTCGTATATGACCTCTATTAAATTATCAATCGCACCAGAATGGTTTGATAGTGGATAAGTATAGTTTATGTCTTCTGGTACTTTGCCACGGTATTTATCTGTGCTGGAAAAAAGTATCGCGTCGCTTGTTTTCATAAGCTCTCCTTAGTTGGTTTCTTATTGAGCGGAGTTGGAATGCCGCTACGTTATTATAGTGAGCCAATAAACAAGCATAATGAAAAAAAGCGCATTAATTTTTCCAGGCAGAAAAAAGCCAGCACCGAAGAATATAATAATGTATGCTCCGCAAGACCAACGACGCCGAATACCACGCAGTTACTTCACTCGATAACGAATTTTTGACAATCCGATTTGAACGCGAAGAAATCGAGAAGATACTCCAACACACCTTTGACGCCAGGGACTTTACTAATTTTGTTCAATACCTGATTGAGGACGGAACGGTGATTTCTTGGGCAAAGAACCTTACCGACTTGATGAAAGAACTGCTTCCGAATTTTGAAAATTGGAAGGTCACGCAGGGATTATGACTTTAATAAAATTTCATAAAAGACTTGACCAAGACAAAAACGCGGAGTATCGTTATGTAAGGGGTATGACAATCCCGAACCAGCTATGATGATCCAAAAGAACATCTTCAATCGAGTCTGCCCAAGGTGCTGTAATCTTTGCAGCGATCAAACTTTCCTCGATCAATCAAACGGTTGGCACTATCTCTGTAATCGATTTGAATGTTCATCATGCAAATACAGCTTTGAGACGGCTCTTGAAGAATTCTCCGCGATAGTCTCGGAGTCTGATGACAGTCTTTGCGAAGTCGTAAACTCTGACAATTTCGCAGTAAAGCTAATCGCAAATAACATAGCAATGAAGCACCTGACCGCGAATGGCTTGGGAGAGTATCCACTGTCAAAAGCCGAGAAATTTACGAATAAATTTGATGAGATGATCCTGGAATCCTGTCTTTCAACCTGTTCAGCAGAGTATTTGCCGATCTACTACTTAATCGCCGCAATCGAGCTTGAAGAAAAGTGTAAACCATGCCAAGCCGAGATCGCAATGGATTGTTTTCGCGGATATTTCGACGCAGGCTTTGATTATAGCTTCGAGGAAATTTTAGAGATTGCGAGTGAGGAAAGTATAGCCGAAAAAGCGAGGGAATGGTTGGGTGAGTTTGGCTTCGCGGCTTTAGCGGATAAGACCATCCATCATTAACATGCCAGGTGTTGCGTTGAGCTTGGAGGTTGAATGCGTCTGAATCGGGGCAGGCATATTCTGGCAATAAGCGACATTCATGGAGCCGACAATGCTCTGGAAGCAATCCTGAACGAAATCAAGAAATATGACTGTCAGACTATTTTTCTCGGTGATATGCTCGACAAAGGCAATTCAAGTCCTGGCGTAATATCGCGTCTAATCGAATGGCAAAAAGAAAGACCAGAGGTTATATTTCTCACAGGCAACCACGAGCTTCTTTTCTTTGAAAGCCTGGAAACTGGCATTGATTTATTCGCAATTAACTCGGCTATATCGCAATACCGAAGGCTTGGGGGTGTTCCAGATGATCATTTACGGTTCCTGAAAAACCTAAAGCCTTATCATGAATCGAAATCGTTCACCTATGTTCATGCGGGTATTGAGAAGCAGAATCTCCACTTGCCGATTCAAGATCACCCTGTAGAAGAACTCGTATGGACTTATGAAAGTGCCAAAGAGTGGAAAGGTAAGCGGATTGTGAGAGGACACCGTGTTGTTAAAAGAGCAATCAAACGCGGGGAAGTTATTAGCATAGATACTGGAATTTCCTGCGGTGGCTTTTTGTCGGCGGCTATTCTGGACGATTCGGCAGGCAAGTTAATTGGCGACATACGGGCTTCAAATAGTGGCGATGTCAAAAAACAGTTGTTCTGATCTATATTGCTCGCCAACTATCCGCAAGATTCTCGCAGACGGCTGGCGAGATTCAAAAGACTCTAAGCGTACCAATCTGGGTCGTATCTGTAAGTATCATAGTTCGAATACTCACCGTTATAATTCTTTGCCAGCCTACTAAGCAGAGATTTAATTTTTTCCTCATCGCCGACTGGTTGAAAATCAACGCGGACACAAAACACCGCCATTAACGCACCGTCATCGTCACATCTTTTACCATCCCAGGTGTACGTATCAAAACCCTTGTCAGAAAGCAATTTTGCAAATGCCTCAGCATCGGGTTTTCTTTGAAACCATAAGTGGTGTTCTCCGTACCAGATTCGCCTTTCGTAATCCTCATCGGTCTCTTCGGCTGGCTGCGGACCATTCTGATTGGTGTCAGAATCTTCCAGCCTCGCAAAGATCGAATTCGGTGCTATGTTCCTCATATATTCGAGGACTGTTATTTTGGGTGTTGATTTGTTTTCCATATGTACTATTCTATCCAAAAACTAAACTTGTTTAATATGTTTTTTTCCAAAATCCGCTGGGCAGCCTAAAAACCGACTCTCATATAAGCCGAAGCCGTGGGTTGCTTGTAAAAACTTTCCGAGATTTTTCCGAATAAAAGGCTTGCCAAATTTAGTTGTGGTGTGATAGTATAGATTATCACAACAACACGCTGAAAAAGGAGTCATTATGCAGTTAAACGCCATCCAGAACATCCAAAATGCAAGGGTTCGCAAAGTCGTCGAATCGCTTACAGTCCAACCGACACTGCAAAATTTGTCCGATGGGCAGCTTGAAGCCATTGCAAAAAGCGTTGTCGTCGATGGCTTGAAGGATCAACTCAAGCACGAAGTCATAAAAACCAAGGTCGACAAGGAAATCGAAAAGCTGAAAACAAGGTGGTTGAATAAGTTTCAGTCAACACACACGAAGCGTTCCTTTAAAAGAAACATTGAAGTTTTCTTTGTATGGCTTGGAAACACATCGATCACCGAAGTAGATGCACAAGTAGCAGATGATTATGCTGCGTACCTGAGAACATCCGCAAGCCGATCCAAAGGTAGCGCTAAAATTTCAGATAACACGGCTCTCCAAAGGATTGCAGCTTGCAGCAGTTTTTTTAAGAACTTGGTGAGATGGCGTGTTGTTCCAAATAACCCATTCAATGGCGTTTCTCGACCAAAGAAGCTGGTTGAAAGAAAGACTTCTGAACAAATACCCACGGCGAAGGAATTGGACGCGATTGAAAAGATCGCACTGACTTCAATGACTGCGAAGGTTAAGGATCACAAAACAAATACCCAAAGAATGAACAGTGCGGGACGAATGGCTTATGCTGCTCTGGTTATTTTGCGCAGCACGGGTCTGAGGGTTGGAGCGTTGCGAGGACTTACAATTGATTTAAACGGTTATTACAAGGCGAAAAGCAAAGGTTCAATTGCTTCTGGAAGATTGTCGAGGGATGCGTTAAAAGTCTTCGCCAAACTTCAACTTGATGCGCGAAAGCCGTTTGAAGATTATTCAGCAGCAGCCTTCTCGATATGGCTTGCAAGAAAAAGTGGTGGTAAGTTTCAAGCTCATGCAGTAAGACACCACTTCTCTGTGCAACATTACAAACGGCATAAGGACATCTTTATGCTTTCAAAGGCTTTGGGACATGCGAGTACGGTGCCAACTCAGGCTTACTTGGCAAGCCTCTGGTTAAGTCACTGGAGTTAAATCTTTTCCATTCAACCAAAATGAAATGCAATTTATTCAATTGCTGCCTCACCAGAACCATATATCTTTTGAAAATATCGCAATGTATCAGGAAAAACGCTTCTCAATGAACCTCTCCCTGAATAATGCTCATAGCTGCTACCTGGGACACCGTAGACTTCCGCGTTTTCCTGATGCGCTTGTTGCAGCAAGGATTTCATAACGGAAAAAATCATTGATGGACTTTTGTTCGCATCCACAGGATGTTTTATTCCCTCTTTCCATCCCAATGTCCATATAACTTCATCAGCCAAGATGTCGGCAGTCGGCAGTATGGAAAAATCTCCAAATTCAACCTTTGTCAGCGAAAAATCTGCAATGTCAATAACGAACATGGCTGATTTCTGGCTCTTTAGGGTTGCCAAGTACCCTGCGTATTCAGGAGCATCTACGGCTTTTTTTTCAAGCGCTGGCATGGCGTTTCTCATAGTGTCAGAGGAGACTCTTTGTAGGATCGTCAGAAAATCGTTCAAATTTCCGACCGATTGAAGGTTGGCATAATTTTGTGCATTTGTGACGTAGGTCGCAAACGTCATCAAGTTACCATTACCAACAGCGCCGTAGACAAACGTGCCTGTTGTGCAGACAAATTTATTTATCTTATCCGTAGGATGTGCGCTACCCTGATTCTTGTCGTCCGCTATCATAAGCGCGACGCCATTTGTTTTCGATGTATATGCTACAATTATACTCATGAAATCAAATTGATAAATTTCTTCACTGTTATAAGAAGCTCCTCAGTCCCATACATCATTCATGACTGCCAAGATAGTTTTCGCACGGTTTTGGATACTGGCTTCATCCCATTTCTTGTCATGCACAAAGCTGCTCAATTCCAATTGAGTTTTAAACGGTGCTCGCTCAAAATAGTATGTGGATTTGGCTTCCCATGCCTCATTTCCCTTGCTGGCGTTTGAAGACCGAGGATCAATGGTAAGATTTCCCAATGAATGCAGGTATTTTTCTTCAAAATCTTCCGACGTATCAGAGTATTTTAGGCCATTCTTTGGGGTTTGTGCGGTAATGTGTTCGATGGTAATTTTAAATCTCTCATCAGGATCAGTGATCTCTTCGTAAGGCATCTCCGCGACTTTTGGCTGATACGCTGTCCGCAGTACATTTTCATATTTCCAGAAGAAATAGGTAAGATCAATTTCATTGTACAGATTCTCTGACTTGAGATTTGCCACAAATGCTTTCTTTGGACTGAGTTCCTTGATTTTGGCCCGAATCTTTTTCATAGTTTCTTTAAAGTCACCCTTGAAATCAAAAGCCAGCTCATTTAAGAAGACATCCACATCGTTTGTTCTTTTGAACTTCATGGTAAAAACCCGAAAGCTAAAATTCTCCAAGCATGTGAGAAACTCTTCAAATTCGTGACTCTTTGATTTGTTGGCATATCGGAAAGCAGCGGTCATAATCGGATAAAAAGCTGCCACATATCCGATGAAGAAAATGTTTTTGAGAGGCTTGCTTTGGTACTCGACCAAAGATTTCAGGTTATTGAAAAATTCCTTCAACGACAGTGTATACTCGTTGATATATTCGAGCAGCCTCTCCCGTTTTTTTGCAACAAGCATCTCGTTGAGGTTGTTTTTGAGTGTATCGAAAAAGTTTTGGTATTCTCTTTTGCTGCGCCAATTATGATATGTGATAAAATGATATTGGCAAATTTGATCCTCAGTAACCTCTGAGAGATGAACCTTTGCGAAGGACACCTTCAAGGCTTCGATAGTGCTATATATTTCTCCAAACCGTGAATATATGTTATCAATTAATGCAATGGATTTATTTCCACCCGCCAAGTATGCTTTGTACATCAAATGGCTCTTGATTTTCTCCAGATATGTTAGCGACTTACCACGGTCGTTCGTAGTCTCAAAAATGAGCGATGCCTCCGCAGAGTCTTCGACAGAATACACCAGGATTTCTGATTTTTCCAGGATTGAGAGCATGCGTTTCAAATCTTCTTGCTTGAGTGCTGAACATCGCTTCTTGAGATATTCCTGTGCAAAAAGCAGTCTTGATTGTGACGGAGTTTTTGTCGTAATGTTCTTTTGTCCGCGTTCCTCGATTATGTAAGTTTGAAAGAAATCATTATCAACATCCAAAACGTGTAATTTATAGGTATTGTGATATTTGATATATTTCTCGTATTTGATTTTGCTGTCTCCCTTGATGTGCTTTAATAGTTGATCAACACACATAACCGTCGTGGTTAATCTTTGTTGACCATCTACTAACTCAAGTTCCTCAAAATCGTCTGAATCCGCACCTGTTTTCAATAGGATTGTGCCGAGAAAATACTTTCGGTCGGAAGAATGGAATAACAAATCATCAAAAAAATCTGTAAGCTGTTCTTCCTCCCATGCATATGCTCTTTGATATTTTGGGACGATGAATCTCTTCGCACCATCAAATAATTCGCTTAATGTTGCCAGACCGCTTTGCATGTTAATAGGGCGTTCTCTATTTTGAGCTTTCGCGTCAATGATTCACTATTTGAGTTGGGATGAGCTTCGTGAATTTTATATTGGCCTTAGCTCATCTCAGAGATTACAGGATTCAGCAGCAACAAGAGCGGTGTGGATAAGTCTCGAAAACTCAATTCTTATCGAGTTTTTTGGGCCGAATCTTTTCCACTTTGTTGCCATTGAGAAAATTGCGGAAACCTTCTTTACCTTCGCCGTATCCCAGTCTAATTTTTTCCAGAGCAGCATCAGCGGCTTGAAAGTATTGCTCGCGGGCTTTGAGCAGTTCAGCTTTGATTTGATCTTCTTCCAAAGTTGCCTGTTCATTGTACAGGTTTGGAGCGGGCGTCAAGAAATTTGAGGCGGTGTGCAGAATTTGTTGGGAATGAATCCTTCATCTTCGGGAATTTTAGGCTATCTCGTGGAACAGCGAACAACCACTGAACATGAGCAGGTCCATTTATGCGGACCTATTTCACCACAATTAAAGTATTGAAAATTCCTGCCATGTGAATCCCAAGCCCTCATACCATTTCGGGCACAATAGGATGGATATGTCTGTCGGAGCGAATTTGAACAAAATAGCTTGGCCTGTTCTTCGTTAGGGGGAGAGCCTTCGCTGCGATGTGTGACCTCATGTTCTGTGTATTGGGACGACGCATTGGATGCTGAACTGCTCGAAGGTTGACCGCTTTCTTTTTCTTTTGCCAATCTTCTAAGTCGTCCTCCTTTACTTTCCTTGCCGCCAAGCTTGCGAATTTGGTTACATTGGTCGCTATCGTACCCCTTTCGTGCTATGCAGATGTCCAAAGCCGTTTCCCCAGGATCAATTTGGTTAATTGCGTTGATTGCAATTTTATTTTTCATTCTGGTAACAAATTTTGGCAGTGTGGTTTCTCCAGAGCCGCCATCTTTCACCCATTCCATCAGAGGAGTATGTCCCCAACCATCCTGGGCATTTATGTTAGCACCATTCTGAACTAACAATTCAGCAATCTGGAACCAACCCTTTGACATTGCGCTGTGCAAGGCGGTTCCCGAGCCAGTGTCATAACACTCTTCACCTGGTTTTGCACCAGATTTTAGTAATCGCCCGAAGAACTTAAAAGCTACGCTTTCTTCATCAAGTTTGCTTATGAGGGCGCATAGAATCGATTGGTTGAACTGATCCCTTGAATCAAGGTTTACATTCATATCGAATAAGTGATCAAGCATCCGATTTTTCTCATCTTTTGTTTTGCAAGCCAAAGAACCTGAGATGCAGGAAAAAATGGGCAGGTCGGGTTGGCAATTGTCAGACTCCGTAAGCCCCTTTCGATCTTGGAAATTCGTTTGTCTTTTGCACAAATAGGTTGTGTACGGTTGATGTGGATCGGCCTTGGCATCTTTCAGTAGCTTAAAAGCTTCGTCACTACAACCAAGAGTCAAACAAGAACCAAGTAAAGTCGCTCCGTAGTCATCAGGAACATTAACAGACTCACCTGATTTAACCTTCTCCCTAATCAATTCTTCGATGCGCGGTCTGCTCTTCGCTTCTTCAACGATGTTTTGCCCGCCATACTCACTATCATAGCGAGCATAATAGGTAGTCGCGCATCCAACGAAGCTGGAAAATAGTAAGATCGCAAGTATCTTTCTGGCCATATTGTTTTTGGTCACGAACTATTCCTTCCCGCCAGCCGCTTGGAGAAGTTCAATAACCTGAGGAAGTTGTTCCACAGAGGCAATCTTCATCGTATCTCTGGCGATCTTTAGTGCGGTCTCGCCATGCTTGTTTTTGGCATTAATCTCTGCATTTGCATCCAGCAAAGCCTTTACAACATCTGCTCTGCCCCGAAACGATGCTCCCATAAGTACCGTGGTACCCGTGGTGTTCTTTGAATTTACATCTGCTTTTGACGCGATGAGGAGCCTTACAACTTCCAGATGACCTTCTGCCCCAGCAATACTCAAAGCCGTATTACCGTGCATTTCCTTCGCTTCCAAGTCAGCACCTGCTGATATGAGGAGTTTAACTATTGCAATATGGTTTTCCTTCGCAGCGATAATGAGAGGCGTTCTGCCATCCTTTATTCTTCCGCTCAAATCAACTTTGGCGGTAATTAACATCCGCACAATTTCGACATGCCCTTTACTGGACGCATGAGCTAAAGCCGTATTGCCAAGTTTGTCTTTGACATTGACATCAGCTTTTGCCTCGATGAGAATGTTTGCAGCCTCAGTATGCCCGCTCGCAGCGCATATGATCAGTGCGGTTATACCATCATTGTCCTTTGCGTTCACATGTGCATTGGCACCAATGAGAGTCCTAACAATTTCAACCGATATCTCCTCAGAATTTAGGACATCAATCAATGCAGTGTTACCATTTCTGTCTCTGGCATTTATGTCAGCCTTTGCTTCGAGGAGAAGCTTAACAATTTCAACCGAGCCCTGTCGGCACGCACAGTAGAGGGCGGGCACTCCGTCTTTGTTTTTTGCGTGTACATCAGCCTTGGCATCGAGCAGCAATTTGACGGCATCGATAGAACCTGCGCAACTGGCGAGTATCAACGCTGTATCGCCTTCTTTGTTTTTTTTATTCACGTCGGTCTTATTTTCAATGAGTTCCGCGACTTTTCCAGCATCCCCGTTGCGAGCAGCAAAAGTTAGCGGTGTTTCTCCAGCAGGAATGCTCTCTTGTCTATTCGATCCAGCTAAATACTCACTCAGCAACTGTCGATACATGCCTTTATGCTTATTTCCAAATCCCAATTTCTTGCAATGTCTTCCAATCATTCGTTTGTAATGTGGCATACTGGTCATTAGAGAACATTGGAATTCTGCGTTTGGTTCTTCCAACTGCTCAAAACATAGAGCTACGGCACTTCCATCAAAATCGTTCGGGTCTTGTGTAAGTGCGTGTATGCAAGTTACAGGCACCTTTTTGGCTTTTGCAAAGCTTTGCGTGTTTGCAATTACCACAAGTACGGTGATGAATGAAATCAACTTTGTCATTCTGCAACCCCAGAATTCATAATCCTATTGCACATATTCTCCAGCTATGCCGCGTGGAAAGACAATCTCTCTGGTATCTTTGAGCTTCCTCATCTCTGACATAATCCGCTTTTGGCTCATTTCCACATCAAGCAGTGATACGCCACCTATAAACTCCATTTCCTCTTTTACAATTGACGCTTGTTGCTCGGTCATATTGGCAAAGCACTTTTCCTGCACTTCTGCATCAACTGCTTTCAAAGCTCTTACGATTTCTCCTTGCTCGACTGCATTCAGAAGTTTTTGAAGATACTTATCATCGAGCATTACAATATCTTCAAAGAAGAACTGGTTTTCTTTAATCGCTTCTGACAATTCTGGTTCTTTCTGACCAAGTGCGTTAAGAAACTTGTCTTCCGATTCTTGATCGAGCCGTTTCAGCAGATTAGCAGTCATTGCGGTATCCCAACTTGGAACATGACTCTTCTCCATCGCTGCTATGACATTTTGGAGCGTTGCCTTCATGATGGAAACGAATTCCGACGAACTAAAATTTGGTAATTTACTCAACGCCTTCACCAATTGAATCTGACCATCGGGCGTCAAAGCTGCGAATATCCTTGTTTGCGCCGCTTCATTCATGTAGCTGAAAATGACCGCAAGTGTATTTGAATCGAATTTTTGTAATAAATCTGCGGGGAATTTTTCGGTGCTGAACTGGAGAATTTCTTCTTCGTTCAATCTCTTATTTTCTCTTACTGCCTGTTGAATCGCCTCTACCTTTTCCTTATCCATGATTGTTTCTCCGCAATTGTGTTTTAAAATCTCCACGCAAATCCGCCGCATGATCGGACATCGGTAATTGTTTCATACTTTGTAGTTTTCCGCTTGAGATTTACAAAAATTCATCACGACAATTATTTCAGCCTACTCTGTGCCTCTTTAACCAAAAGCGTAGAGGAACTGTGATGACCAGGCTGCCGATCAGTAAGATGTTCACGGTCGAGTCTTGCCATTTCTCTGGTGTTCCTCCGAAAATCTTCGCTATACTCGTCACTGCTATGGCTGGCCAGAAAAATATGCAGCCATATTTTATAAACTGCCAACCGAAATAAAACAGTCCCGTCAAAGCCAACGCACTGCTTGTTTTCTCGTTCATATATTGCTACCTTTTGTAGTATCCAGTTGATAATGCGTAACCCGCGATACCAGAAAACGCCAGAATGGCTACGCCAAGTAGTGCGTGAAAAGTAAAGGCAATGATTCCAACGATTCCACAGCCGACAAGGATCGCTATTAACTGACCTTTGGTGGCTTTTTTTCCGCCCGAATCTCGCTCATCGTACAATTCGGAATCGTCGGCAATTGGATTATCTTTGCGATTTTTCAACACCAACTGACTCAAGCGAGAAAAACTATCATAGCTCAAGGTATCAAAATCCGAATCGCGTTGGAGTTCAGGAAAATCATCGAGATTGTCATGGACATATTCAATAATCTGATCCAGGATCATGTCTATGGTTTCCAGAATGCGAACATGTTGGCTTGCAAATCGATTCCCCATGAACGACGATATTGCACCACTGCCAGAAGAAATTAACTTGATATCAAAGATGTCACCTGCGAGAAAATTTGGTCGTTTAAGAATTACAACATGTTGTCCTTTCCCGTCGATTTCAACACCGTCACTGCCGACCTGCAAAATACTGTACCCGTAGCGCACCTGATACTCACCAGCTATAATGTCAGGGCTTAGTCGGTGCTTGGTTCGCGCCTCTGCTGTTGCAAGATTAGCCATTGTTCCTCCAGCGAGATGATTTTTTGCTACCGATCTCGTTCGATTTCGGTTTGGATATGCTTGGGCTGAATATCGCCTTCAAAGAGTACGGTATTATAGTACCGTTCCAATTAGTCAAGAAATTCGATACAAAATGCCATGCAAAAAGGTGGCAAATCTGAATTTTCATTTGTCCTCATTCAGATCGGCAATCGCATCAAAGAAATCAGGCAAAAAGCGGGTAAAACCCAGGAAGACATGGCGGAGGCACCCTATCCAATCGAACTCAGGAACTACCAGCGTATTGAAGCGGGTGAGCAAAATATAACGGTCAAAACTCTCTTCAAATTGGCAAAAAAGCTCAACTGCAAAATGACTGATATTATCTCCGTTTAGTCGCATTTTTATCTGACTTTCCCTTAAACCATTACATTTGCTGCAATGCTTCAAGTGCTTTATCGCAGTCTCTTGCGTCGCGTATATAGAGGAAGGCAGCTTTTCCTTCTCCATAAGGGCTTTCTTCGCAATAAATGAAAATTGCACCCAGGGAATCGTTCTGGTTTCTTATCTCGCAAGGATATTTCGCCAGAAGTTTATTCGGTGAAATATCCTTCCCCTTGAATTTATTTGCGGGGTAGCAAGCATTGAGCCTTTTTGAAGCGACAATCTTGTATGCCGAATAATTTTGCGCGAAAGTTGGGCTGGCTGCTAAAACCAATAAGCTGAGCGTCGGGATGAGTGTCTTCATAATAACTCCTTCAAGCAACAATCTCCTGTTACTTGTAATAGTAGAGTGTTGAAGAATCAGGAAATTCGTTCAAAAAGGAGAAATTTTTTTGAACAGGATTGAATGAGGCTATTCGCCAGCTTCCAGATTCAATGTGATCGTGAAAACCGTCTGATTTTGCTTTGAGAATTTGATATCCAGTTCGCCTTGTTTTGGAAGATGTGTGGAAAGCATCGATTGATTGGAAATATCGGCTATTGTCTCGATTTCTTCGCCATTGAAAGAGACTGCTGCCTGCAATGATTCACTGGGTTTTACAATCAGCGATAAGCCGATCCTATCTTTTTGCGAGAGAGGGTGGATTGTTATCGTGACTTCGCGATCATCAATAACGCGCGTAATACTTATTGGCCCTTCTTTGCTACGAGTCAAAATGTCTGCCTCACCGTCTCGAAAAGCAAAGGTCGCCTTGAGTCCTTGATAACTGAGAGAATCTTGGTCGCCTGAAAATACCACAATCTTGTCTTTCAAAAAGCGAACGATTATGCTGATATGACTTTGGCGACTGTCTCGTATTCGTTGCAACACAGAATCCTTCATTTTGGAAGATATTTTCTCGCCGCCTTTTTGTAGGAAGATTGCTTCTTTCATATTCATAAAATTCTGGAAACAAGTATTGCATAGTTTTAAATGACGCTCAATATCTTCGCGGACGGTTTTAGTTACCGTTCCTGAGAGATATGCTGATAGCTCCTGTTCTTTCAGATGTTTGTCATTCATAAGGTGTTACAATATCCAATTTTTCGTTCATTTTTTAACCAATTCTTTAAGATTTTCTTCCAATTTCTGATACGCTCGCCGTATTCTTGTGGATGCGGTGTCGATAGGTATTGCCAGAATGCCAGCAATTTCCTTGTGTTTGTAACCTTGCATCAACAAATACGCAGGCTCGCGATATTTTGCGTCCAAGCTCATTACAGCCGCCATAATCTCGCTGGAAGCTTCCAATTGCAGATAACGCGTCTCTGGCGTATCATTGGCGGTAAGAAGCTCCAGAAAATCATCGATACTGGTAGTTTGAGATTTTTCGACACCTTGGGAACGACGATGATTTGCCGCCACATTATGTGAAATTTGTCGAATATACGCAAGAAGTTCGTAAAAACTATCGCCACGAAAATTTCTGAGCAACCTGTAATTGTCTTCGATGAGCTTGAAATATACTGTTTGAACCACATCTTCCTGATCGAATTCGACAATTTTTCTTACCGTTCCTGCAATAAGAGGATGGAACAATTCAAAGAATTTGCTCCAGGCAGATTCTGAGCCTGTGCAGCATTTCGAGACAAACGAACGCGTGTCGATTTCCATGCTCATTTTGAGTCCAGCAGCTTTTTCCGCGCGTAGACTTCTTGGACAGCAATAATCCGCTCCCGCATTCTGTTCAGTTTTTCGAGGTTTTCTGTTTTCGTATATTTTTCCAATTGAAACAGAATTTCTTCCAAGCCGATGTAACCAACCGCAACCGATACAGGATCAACACCACGATGCTTCAAAACATTTAATTCAGCCAATGTAGCTTCCGCAGCCTTCTGAATATCTGCGTCCTTGCATTGATCGATATATGGGCGTAAATCTGGCGTTTTTTCTTCCTTGAACCGAATCCTTCTCAACCCTGCTTGAATTTGCCGTGCGAGTTCATTTGAATACGAGTTATCTTTCCTTTCATCGCGACAGATTTTCAGATACTCGATTGCTATGGCGTAGCTCTTGGAATATGTTACATAGTTATCCAGAGCAGAATTTAAGCTGGTGTTCTTGCATAGTTTCTTGGATTCCGTAAACTCATCCCGCAATTGGTTTTGCTGGTTTTGCTGCATAACTTTAGCTTCATTGCTGGCGCCTTTTAACATTACATTGGCTTTTTCCATGGACTCACGCAGACTTTTGAGTTGTACGTCGTTCAGCGATTGTGTCGAACATACTTTCAAAATCTCCTGGTATCCCTTGCACCCTTCTTCGTTTCCAGTAAGTTTTTTTACCAAAGTACAGTTCTCTTCAACCAGACTCACCAATTTTTCGTCTTTGCATTTTTGGGGTTCGTTGCCATAAATTGCGACAGTTATGAGGGTGAGGGCGAGAGATAAGTGCAGCGGAAAAACTCTCATGGCATTTCATTCCGTAACCGCGTGATCTTTGCTGACTCAGAAACAGACATATGCAGCACTTCCGATAAAATACGCTCTTTATCTTCTTTCGTATAGTATGGATGAGGAGTTTTGCGAAAACTTGCTACAAGATCAGCTAAAACTGGTGAATCAATTGGCGGCGGGCTTTCCCTTTGCTGCCTCGACTCAGGCACAACAGGCTTTTGATATGCGATATCTGGTTGGGTAATCTTGGAAGGCTTGGATTTGCGGATGGTTGTGGGTGGCGATTCCGTGACTTTATTGGGTATGCTTTCTCCAGGTGATTTCGCGGGATTCCAGGCTGTTTTCCAGATAATCGCCGCCAACAATGCTACTGCCCCAGATACCATCGCGGCAGGTAACAACCTCAAGCTCGAACGCTTCTTTGAGCTTCTTTCGAGATTGATGAAAAACTGTATGTTTAACCATGCAAGTTCCGCCGCTCCGAACTTTTTGAATATCTGCTGTCTCAATAGCAGAGAAACTTCCGCTAACCCCTTATTCTCAAATCCAAAAAGCCCAGATAGTTTCTTTAATTTTCCTGTTGATTGAAAAAAACTCCGCCATACAAAATCTGCTGCAAACAAGGCAACTTGATCTGATATTTTATGATTGTAACCAATGTAGTTTTTAACTCCAGCAGATAAAAAAGCTTGCACCAGACCGTCATGTCTGCTCGCAGAATTGCACCCGTTAACAAATGCCAACTCCATGTTTTCCAGGTTTAACGCGCTGATATCCGTGGGTTTAAGCCTCGCCTGATTGAATTGTAGTGACTGCTCGCGCACATGACCTGAATAATGTAAATAGCGGCAATGCACAAGTTCTTCGAGAATCTGTGCCGTACTTGCCAGTTTTCCCAATGCTTTCAGTTGAGTTGCTTTACCTGCAATGCCTTCAAGTGACTTCTTTTCCGCGTCCGTCATAGGCGTTAAATCAGCAGAACCTTCTGGATTTGCCAGCAACAGAAAGCGCTTTCCATTCTTCTTTGACTGATTCGCTTCGGCTGCTCCCGTTTTGATCGTTCTTATTTGTCGCAAAATCGGCACCTTCAAACCAATGAAATCTTGCGGATTATTGTGCGTCGGCAATAATTCAAACGGTAGCCTCACCCAATTGGCATCGACGGAGAAAACAAGAGTTTTTGTGTCAGAAAGATCGAATCCTATCGGAAACAAAAGAGATTCCAGAGTCTTGCTATAACGGTTTAGTTTAGCGGAGACTTCCTGATCAAACGCTTTATCCGAAGGGCGACTATTCTTTTCAGCCAGCACCTTTTCGAAAAAATTCAACCAATCATCCTGATATTCTTGGAGTAATTTGTTGGGCAACAGTTTGTGGTTTTCTACGGCATCAGATATCTGGTCGTCTAAAATGACATCAACACTTTCTGGGGCTATGTTAAGTATCCGAATGCGCATAGTGTCTTACGGCGATATCAGCGTTAGAATCATCTTCGTCCAAATATATTCTCGATTTCGACGACCTCTTGGCTTGTCAGAAAAATACTATCAGTTAAGCGCACCTCGGGAATTTGCGAAATCCCTTCGGCTGCGGCTTTCGCCCTTAGTTTTGCATCAAATTCAGTGACTTCATTTGCGTTAGGAGTAAATACGCATAGCACATCTTCACATGAAAATGGAATTATATCAGGATAATTACCATATGATTGACCAGCAAAGTGATGATTGCCAACAATGCGCCACTCAAATTCATGGCTATGATCTTCAATCTCGGTAAATGAAAGTACGTCAAACATAGCCTTCATTGTATCCTTTGTGGATAAGCCGCTACTGGATAACATGCTGGTCAAACGGGCGATTCTATTTGTTACTTCAAGGTTCTTATCTACATAGATTATTCGATCTCCGTGATTGCGAAGCAACCAATCGCGCTTTAACGCAATGCCATAAGAACCGAAATAATCTCTGTGATGTGGATGTAGTTTTTGATTGTCCCGCAGTTCGGTGAAGCATTTCATCTTGATTCTTGCATCGCGCATCTGAGTTGTAAAAAGGCTCAAGTGCAAATTAAAATCTATATCTTGCTGCATTTTATCTGCGAGCCATTGCCAGAAATCAGATTCATTCAAAGTGCGAAACATCTGCTTGATCTCATCTATTTCACGCGAAGAAATCTTGCTGTTTTCCCAGAACTCAATTAAAGACGGTAATATGGTACTAAGTGAGCTGCGGAATGTGATTTTGTGCTCTCTCAGGCGAAATCCATTTTCAATATCGTCCATCAGATGGTCTTTGTCTGTTACAAATCGTATGAATTTTGATATCATGCGCTTCTCCCCTGAAAGTGAATTCTTGTGTTTGCCTGTACTTTGCGTTGCATGTCAGTCCAGTACGCGGAAACCTTAGTCAACTGATCTCCGCTGGCAAGGCAATCGTAGTTATCTTGGTTCTCTTTACATCTTCGGTCGGACTCGTAGCTATTAACTTCGTTACGCTGCTATCGATCAGATTTGCTTTCGAGTTGATATTGCGATATTTTTCCAATCGATACTGCCAAGTTTTGATGTGTTCCTTCGTCTCCTTTTGCAAGTTATTGTATAGTTCAATGGTGTCATCGATAATGTTGGATATTGAGTTGGTGAACTTTGGGCTTTCTACGAAGGTCATGACGGCTTGAATCGCTTTGTTCCTTTCTGCTTTTGAAAGACGAAGCTTGGCGATGTTCTGTAATTGGTAACGAAGCAGGTTAATCAGCACAATCGCTCCAGCAGGATGAATGATGATTATCCCTCTGACTGTACTGAACCCTATGTCGTTCTTCGATGATTTTGCATTTGTAACGAGTAATCCATAATCGGCTTCGCGGTCTTGCTTCGCCTGATAAGTCTGTTCAACATGTTTTTTGTCCCATTTGCCGACCTTTTTAAGCTCGTAGATAATCGTGCCTATTTTCTCATCCTTATCCATGACCTCATGAAGAATATCGCCGCCTTTTCCTGTGTGCGAAAATTTGTCGTGCGGATAGTTCTTTTCGAGTTCTGCAAGGAACCGCTTTTCTTCAAGTAATCCCAGCATTTGTGGCGTTTCGTTCTTTTTTAGCTGTTCTTCAAGTTTCTCGACTTTGGTTCTCAGCGTTGTCACATCTTTCTGTGATTTGTCTTTGAGTGCATTGAACGAGGTAAGTAGCTTTTGATTCTTATCTCTTTGAATCCTTTCTTTCTTCTCAAGCGATTTTGTCCTGCTCTGGATGACCTTTTTTTCGGCGTCCAAAGATTTCCGCATAGATTTCTCGATAGTCGCCTTTAATGCCTTTTCGCGGTCTTTCAAAGCAGCTTGCGATTGTTTGAGAATCCTATTGGTTTCCGCAGCCAGCTTTTGCTGAAATGAGCCTTCGATTTGCTTTCGCTTCTTTTCGGCTTCTTGCTGTTTTTTCAGGAGCAAGGATTCAAATTGCTTCTTCTGGCGGGCTTGGTCGGAGATTGATTTTGAGGTAAGTTGTTTGAGTTTCGCCTCGAATTTCCTGGCGATCTGCTTCTCTTTTTCTTTCAAATCTTTAAGAGCTTTCTCTTTTGCCGACCATAGTCCAGTAATTTTCTCATACAATTCTTTGGTTACTTCTTGTTTGCATAAAGGGCAATTATACATATTTGTTCCTCCAGAATTCATTCATCTGTTTCAGCGAATTTATCCATCTGTTTCTCATAATAGCGGAGCGCATTCGTAAATGCCTTACCCCAAGTGGTTGTCAGCCTTTTCTTGGGTGGAGCTTTCGGTCGGCTATTCATGGCATTGAATTGGGCGATCTTGGAATTAAGTAATTGGGATGGGTATGCGTTCCATTCCGAGCGTTTGAAAATCATTACTTGTTGTGCTCCATAACTGTCTTGCAAATGAAAATGATCTCTTCCTTGGTGTAGTTTCTCGCGAGTTTAACGACTGACTCATGCAACAACTGCACATTATTTGGACCTGGTTTGCCGCCCTTTGAACGTGGGATTATCGGCATAATCCAAACAGTCGAAGGTTCCAAAGGCATTCCAGAGATGTTGCACCTGTAATCTTGCACGTCTTCGAGTAAATATCGAAAATGTGCGGCGGTCATTCTCCATTTGCTCATGCTACAGACCTCGTTTTGCTGCGCCAATCTCGGTTGAAAGACGGTATTTTATTCTTTTTTATCGTATACCGAATCGGCACCAGAACCTCACCATACCTGCGTATATCAAAATATTCGATTGTTTTGGCTTTGCCTTTTCTATTCAGATCAACTGTCTCAAGTAAGCCTGCCTTCGTCCAGACTGAAATCAAGCGGAAAATGTGCTTACCGCTGATTTTTGCGATTAGCGCCAATTCATGTATCTCAATGAAACCATGAGTCGGAATGATTTTCCAGACCTTTTCTGCCAAGGCTTCATAATATCGCTGTTTCTTGCGTTCATCTTGGGTCGGTTTTGATTTCAACCACCTTTGCAATCGGTTGTATTCTGATTCGAGCAGGATTGCCATGTCAGGATTATCTTCCTTGGCAATTTCATCCTTAACGATTTGAGTTTTACTCCGCTGCTCCAGATGCTTGATTTCCACCAAAGACTTCGCTTCATACTCAAGTGCAGTAATTCGGTCTTGGAGAGGCTGTGATTTACCGTGCATCACTATACTCTCCAATCCTCGCAAATCCCAATTGTCATCCAATTGGTAATGCGTTGTATTGGTTGAATCTGGCAGCAAATCATCGAGCGAAAAGTACCGAAGATTTGCATTAAACGCGAATTCCGTC